>NZ_CP058624.1:0-1391156 GCF_024181645.1 Treponema denticola
ATGAGTGAATGGGATTATAAAATTTTTTGGGATGAAGCTGTTAAGCAGTTTAAGGAAGAATTAGCCTTTTCTATATTTTCTATGTGGTTTTTACCGTCCAAATATGAAAAATCTACGGAAAATACCGTATATCTTAGTGTTCCGTCGAAATTTTTTAGAGATCAGATGATTCATAATTATAAGAATAGTATCGAAAAAAAACTGTTTGAGCTGTCAGGTAAAAAAATATCTATAGATTTTATCATCAAACCAAATACTTCCGAAGACCTTTCTAAAGTAGAAAATGAGGTAGGAAATGATAAAAAAACAGATGCCGAAAAGCCGACATCTGCGGAATCCAAGAAAAAATCCGTAAAAACCGAGGGAGGAAGGGGACAGCATCCCGATCTGAGACCTGAATATAATTTTGAGGACTTTGTTGTAGGCCCGAATAATAACTTTGGAGTAAATGCCGCTATAGCCGTTTCTACAAATCCGGGGAGCGCTTATAACCCGTTTTTGATTTATGGCGGGGTAGGCTTGGGAAAAACCCATCTTATGCAGGCTATAGGAAATAAAATATGGGATACGACAAAGCTTAAAGTTATTTATGTTACGGCAGAAAATTTTACAAACGAATTCGTAGAATGTGTACAAAAAAAGATGATGCCTGCTTTTAAAAGTAAGTACCGAAAGGCTGATGTCCTTCTCATAGACGATATCCACTTTTTTCAAGGAAAGGTAGAAACTCAAGAAGAGCTTTTTCATACTTTTAATGAGCTCTACGAAAAAAATAAGCAGATTGTGTTTACGTGCGACCGCCCGCCCGCAGAGCTTAAAAATCTTTCACAGCGTTTAAAATCGAGGTTTGAACGCGGCTTAAATGTAGACTTACAGACTCCGGCCTATGAAATACGCTATGCGATTCTTTTAAAGAAAATGGAAAAACACAGCACAAAAATTCCTAACGAATTTATTGATATGATTGCAAAAAATGTTTCTTCAAATGTGCGTGACTTGGAAGCGGCTTTAACAAAACTTATCGCCTATACGGAGCTTACAAAAAAAACAATGGACGAGGCTACGGCAAAAAATCTTTTAAGAGATATTTTCGGTTCAACCCGCCAACGGAATGTTACCATCGACCTCATTCAAAAAACCGTTGCCGATTATTTTAGTATTTCGATTTCGGACATTAAAAGTAAAAAAAGAACCAAGAGCTTTTCGTTTCCGCGCCAAATTGCCATGTTCCTTTGCAGGGAAATGACCGAGTGTTCTACCACCGAGTTGGGTAACGACTTCGGAGGCAGGGACCACACGACCATCTTGCACGGCTGCAACAAGATTGAAGAGCAAATTGCTGCCGACCCAAGTTTAGAAAAAATTATACATGAACTTAGAAACACGATAAAGGAAAATACTAATAAATAGGTATCTATTGTTGGAACAATGAGCAAAGTTTACCGATAAAGATATCTAAATCACATAAATTCGAACTTTTTAAAATAGTAGCATTGCCATCTTTACTGTTTAGCTTATATCCGAAGTATTTATCTTTTGTAAAAAGCGAATTAATTAACATAGGTTCAATGGCATTTAGTTTATAAAAAAATATAACTTTTTCTTTTTTATATCTTTTTAGAACAATGGCATTTTCAAATAAATCGGCTTGTGTCCAGAAATCAAACTCCCAAGGCAGTATCAATTTATTTTTTGCCCTTGATACGAAAATATGCTTACCAAGGTCTGTTGTTTTCGGCAGTTTTTTATCGGCAAAAGAAATTGTTTTCAAGTTATACTGAGGTCCAAAAGGCGGATTAAACATCTTAATAATAAAAAAAACTCCAAGTATTACAAGAATACCTAAGTAAATAAATTTATCTATACTCATATTTAATACTCCCCGGTATAATATCATTTTTAAGATATTTTTTCTACTTTAAATTATCCGGTTTTTATTCCGATTGGCAGCTTGGGTGTTTTTCTTTTTCCAAGTCTTGAAAAAAAGAGATTTTTGTGGTAGTCTTAAAGCCTTATGGCTGTCGATTTTGTTCATCTTCATGTTCATTCCGATTTTTCTCTTTTAGACGGAGCGGCTTCGGTCAAAGCTCTTGCGGCAAAGGCTGAAAAGCTGGGGCAGACTGCCCTTGCATTGACCGATCACGGCAATATGTTCGGGGCTATAAATTTTTATAATGCCTGTAAAGAAAAAAATATAAAACCCATAATCGGCTGTGAGTTTTATGTGGCTCCCGAAAGCCGGTTTGAAAAAAAAGAAACTCCGGGAGGAAAAAAATACTACCATCTTATTCTCTTGGCAAAGAACGAAACAGGATACCGCAATTTAATGGTGCTTTGCTCTAAGGGATATACTGAGGGCATGTATTATAAGCCGCGTATCGATGATGAGCTTTTGGCACAGTATTCGGAAGGGCTTATATGCTTGTCGGCCTGTCTTGCAGGAGAGCTTCCTGTTCTTTTATTGAACGGCGAAAAAGAAAAGGCCGAAGCCCATGTCCGAAAATACCGTGAAATTTTCGGTGCCGAAAATTATTTTATCGAGCTTCAAGACCATGGACTAAAAGAAGAAAAAAAAGCATCCAAACTTTTAATCGAGATGGCCCGCAAGGTCGGTGTTCCTCTGGTTTTGACCAACGATATTCATTATGTAGAACAAAAAGATTATATAGCTCAAGACATTTTAATGTGTATCGGAATGAAAAAACTTAGAACCGATACTAACCGCATGCAGTTTGAGGGAAGCGAATTTTATTTTAAGTCGGGAGAAGACATGGCTCAACTCTTCCCCGAATATCCCGAAGCAATTTTGAACACTGTCCGTGTTGCTGAAATGTGCAATTTGGAAATCCCTCAACCCGGCCCCATTCTTCCGATATACAAAATCCCTGAAGATTTTAGCTCAAAGGAAGACTATATCAGGCATCTGGCTGAGGAAGGCTTAAAAAAGCGTTATCCCGTTATTACCGATGAAATAAAGAACAGACTTAACTATGAGCTCGATATAGTTATAAAAATGGACTTTGTCGGCTATTTTTTAATTGTTTGGGATTTTATAAACTGGGCAAAAAATAACGGAGTTCCCGTAGGCCCGGGGCGCGGTTCCGGAGCCGGTTCAATCCTTGCATACTCTTTGCGGATTACCGACATAGATCCCCTAAAGTACAACCTCCTTTTTGAACGCTTTTTAAATCCCGAACGGGTTTCGATGCCCGACTTTGACGTAGACTTTTGCTTTGAAAGGCGACAGGAGGTAATAGAGTATGTGCGTCAAAAATACGGGGACGAAAATGTCGGTCAGATTATTACCTTCGGAACCTTAAAACCTAAGGCTGTCGTAAAAGATGTGGGACGGGTTTTAAATATTCCGCTTGCCGATGTAAATGCCATTACAAAGCTCATACCTCCAAAACCCTTAACGGACGGTATAAAAGAGGTTACCTTAAAATACGCTGTTGATGTAGTTCCCGAATTAAAAGAAATGGCCGAAGACCCTCAATATAAAGAGCTTTTTGAAATAAGCATAGCTCTTGAAGGCCGAAACCGTAATTCCAGTCTTCATGCTGCGGGCATCGTTATAGGTAAGACAGCCTTAACCGACTATGTTCCGCTTTACAAGGATTCAAAAACCGGAAAGGTTGCAACTCAGTTTACAATGGACTTAATCGAAAACTGCGGCCTTGTAAAGATGGACTTTTTAGGCTTAAAAACCTTAACCCTTATAAAACATACCGAAGACCTAATCCATAAAAGAGGCGGAGACTGGTTAAAATTTTCTATAGGCGATATTGATTATTCGGATGCGGCTACCTTTAAGATGTTGAGTGAAGGATTGGCGGCTGCAGTTTTCCAGTTTGAAAGTCAGGGAATGCAAAATATTTTAAAGCGTGCAAAGCCCTCCAAAATGGAAGATCTGATTGCTCTAAACGCCTTGTATCGTCCGGGGCCTATGGATTATATCAACCAGTTTATCGAGTCAAAATTCGATAATTCCAAAATCAAATATCCCGACCCTTGCCTTGAAGATATACTTTCCGAAACCTATGGAGTTATCGTTTATCAGGAACAGGTTATGCAGGTTGCCCAAAGAATAGCGGGCTACTCTTTAGGTCAAGCCGATATACTTCGCCGTGCTATGGGAAAGAAAAAAATCGAGGTTATGAAAACCGAAAAAGAAAAGTTTATTAAAGGCGCTCAAGAAAAGGGATTCAGCAGGGAAGATGCCGATAGAATCTTTGAGATTCTTATCCCCTTTGCAGGCTACGGTTTTAATAAGAGCCATGCAGCCGCCTATTCGGTTTTAGCCTTTCAGACTGCTTATCTAAAAGCTCATTTTCCGGCAGAATTTATGGCGGCTAACCTTACCAACGAAATTACCTCTACCGACAAACTTCCCGAATACATTGCCGAAGCCGAAAAGATGGGCCTTAAGATTCTTCCCCCTCATGTAAATTTGTCCGACCCGTATTTTAGCGTTTCCTCCGATGGAAATATTATTTTCGGCCTTTTGGGAATCAAGGGTGTCGGAATGCAGGCGGCTCACGAACTTGTAGAAGAACGCGAAAAGAACGGCAGGTACAAGTCGTTTATCGACTTTTTGGAGAGGAACGATTTGCATACCCAAAATAAGCGGAACCTTGAAGTTATGATTAAAACCGGCTGTTTTGACGGCTTGGGGCAGGAACGTTCTACATTGATGGTAAACCTTGATGCAGCAGTTGCTTACGCTTCCCAAAAAAAAGAAAACGAAAGTACGGGGCAGGGAAGTCTTTTTGAGGGCTCCGGCATAAAAGAGTTTTCGGATTTTGTTTTTGAAAAAATCGAAGAGTTCCCCAAAAAAGAAAAACTGAGGCTTGAAAAAGAGCTGATGGGCTTTTATATTTCAGGACACCCTCTGGATGAATACCGAAAGGTTATAGATAATTCCGCTACCCTGGATATTTCACATCTTGCACGTGCTACCTCAAAAAAAAGATATGTCCTTGTGGGTATGCTTACAGGAGTCAGACAGCATCAAACAAAAAAAGGTGCGATGATGGGTTTCGGAACCTTTGAAGACTTAAACGGAACATTGGATTTGGTTTTTTTTCCAAAGACTTGGGAAAAACATAGAGCGGTTCTTTTACCTGAAACCGTCTGCGGTTTTGCCGGCTCCATCGATAACAGTGACGGGGAGTCTCATTCCTTTTTGGTAGACGAAGTTTTGGAAATTGATAAGTTACAGCAAAAAGCTTTAAGCGAAGTTCATATTGAGCTTGATGAAAATATAACATCGGCAAAAGAATTGACAGGTTTAAAAGACTTCTTATATGAGCGGTCAGGGAATTGCGAGGTTTATATTCATGTAAAAGATGAGGATAAGGCTTATATAATTAAAGCTTCTCCTCAAATTCGAATTCCTTCAACTCCGGAATTTATAGAAGAATTAAATATGCAGTTCGGGGTTGAACAAATTTGGCTTGAATAAAAAAAATGATTAAATTAAAGTATAGGTAGAGAGGTTTATATGATATCATCACTTTTTAATACATTTGGTTTTGCAGTAAAGATTTATTCTTACCTTTGTATTGTTTATATTTTTCTTTCGTGGTTCGGTTCCAATTCACGAGGCGGTTTTCTTTATGAAATTTGTGATCCTTACTTGAGCTGGTTTAGAAGGTTTAAATTTACTCAAATCGGAATGGTAGATTTTTCGCCTATTTTGGCCATCGGGATTTTATCCCTTTTTTCCGGTGTGTTATTCCAAATTGCAGATATGCGGACATTTTCAGTTTTGGGAATTATATTAAACCTTGTAGGTATAGTTTGGTCATTTTTTTCATTCTTACTCAATTTCTTTATTATAATATTGATAATCAGGCTGGTGCTTGATTTTTCCGAAAACTACCGCCAAGGAAATTTTGCAGATATGCTCGACAGGTTTTTGTCTCCTGTTTTTGTTAGAGTTCACAAATTATCCGGCGGAAGATTTATGAGCTTGAGAAAACAGATAATAGTATGCTTAATAGTTTTGATTCTTATACGCTTTTTATTGGGAGCTTTTATAGGATCCTTGAGTGTAATGTTTACCTACTTTAGGTTTGTATGAGCTTATTGAGCTTCGGCCTCAAGTTTTTCCGCTAAGGAGAGGAGGTTTATGCTTGTATGTATTTGTTCCTTTGCGGCAGCAACTTCCTCGCGGAAAAGACCATTATTAACTCCGGCTATAACTGCCCAGTTTGTAATGGTTGCATATGTGCTTGTTTTTCCGCCGCCTAGGATTCCGGTTAAAATCAACTCAATCGATTTTAAAGCATCAATACTCGAAGTTATAAGCTGCTTTGCTTCAGACTCGACCGTGTGCATCAAGCCCTCAATTTGATTTTTATTTTTTAGAGTTGCGGTCTTTTCTGCACGTATTTTTGCAAAGGTTGATCCGACATCGCCTGTGGGTGATAAGCGGTTTTCAAACTTTTCAAATTCGCCCTTGCGGTGTTCAAGCACATTGTAAGAGGTTGTATACTCATTTAAATTTTCATGTTTGTAGAAATTACCGTCTACCAAAATTGTTTTTAGTGTATTTGAAAGTTTTTCGCTGTAAAAGGAATAAAAAAATGTTTTTAAAAATAAAAAAGGTAGTTCTTTTTTGAACTTGCATTCAACCCATAAATTCCGCCATGGGCAAAACTTCATGGATTCCAAATCTCCTACCTTTAAAAGATTAATCATTTGAACCTTAATATTAAACTTTTTTTGCTCATATGACCAAGTTGACCATTTTTGGTTAAAGCGCTCATACCAAGCCTGTTTAAAGTAAATAAACCAATCTTCGCCGCCTGTTAGTTTATACGGCATCCAATTGATGTCTTTTTTGATGTAGCGGGTAATGTCAAGAAGCGGAACTTGTTTTAAAAAGATTCTTATTGCACCGAGGGCTTCAATAGCGTCTTTTATAAATTCGTCCGCTTCTTTTACCATCCTGCTGTCATCATCTATTATTGTTTCTTGTGCATGCATTAAAAATAAGGCTTGCAGGAGATTATGAGGTATATTTTTTTTGGAATAAAGTATTGATGAGAGGACTTCCATTTC
Organism: Treponema denticola; assembly: GCF_024181645.1. Classification (NCBI taxonomy): domain Bacteria; kingdom Pseudomonadati; phylum Spirochaetota; class Spirochaetia; order Treponematales; family Treponemataceae; genus Treponema; species Treponema denticola. The sequence goes on from NZ_CP058624.1 coordinate 7,069, forward strand.
GGGCTGTATTGTAAGGGCTTGGCATGAAGCATTTGAATCCGAGATTACATTAAACCTTAGCAGGGTCCTATCCAATGCCAGAGAGCAAAATGACTTCATCCACTCTATGGCTTGAGCGCATAGATACATTTCACTTTTTTCGTCATCGGTTAAATTGGAAAAAACCGAATCAATTTTTCTTAAAAAACCTGTCCTTATGTTTGAGGAAACTTCCGAGCCTATCTTAATTGAAAAAGGATTTGTTTCTTTCATAAGCTTTTCATAGGTTGCGGGTGCAACAAAGGAGCTTACCAGCATATAGAAAGAGCCCTTTCCAGAATCATATGCAGAAAGAAGAGAGGTAAAAAATAATTGAGTTTTTCGTAAATTTTTTAATTCCGTGTAAAAAACACCCGTATAGATATTCTGATTTATATTGATATAAGCTCCGGCCGATCTTTTAAGGCTTTTTGCCATTCTTTTTAAGAGTTCTTCATTGTATATTACTTTTAAAGGAATTGACCGTAAAAAAGATCTTATAGAAAGCCATAAACGGATCAAAAAAGGTTCGCTTGATATGCCTGCATGCTGGTGTTCTATGATTCTTTCTGAAAGGCTGTCTTTTTCTTCCGGTTGTGCCTCACTTCTGAATTCTTCTATACTGTTCTGAATGCTTTCCAGTAAGCTTTGTGTTTCTTCTGTGGATAACGACTTTACTAATTGATCAAATGTTGATAGACCTCTTTCCATATCTTTATATATTATCGTAAATTTTGAAAAAGTCTATAGGGTGTCAAATATACTAATTGCGATATTTTTTAATAGACGGGAAAATCGGTCCCTACGGGAATCGAACCCGTCTTTTAAGATTGAGAATCTCATGTCCTAACCGATAGACGAAGGGACCAAAGATATAGAAAAATTCCCCAGGGAGGATTCGAACCCCCACAAGCAGAACCAGAATCTGCGGTGCTACCATTACACAACCGGGGAATAATAGGACATGAATATATCATCAAATCAAAAAAATGTCAATAAGGTTTTTTGGGCTAAATTTTTTAAGTTCTGCTTTGGAAAAAGCATTTTTTATGTTTAGCTATGTAATGTTTAGCTGCCGTAATTGAATAATTTGCTTTTTTGAGGTATAATCCTTTATACGGAGAATAATTTGAATATTAGGTGGGCTTTAAAATGAAATCACGAAAATTGTTTCTTTTTCTTCTAATGGTCTTAGTGATTTTACTTTTTTTAATTGCCGCTTTTTTCCTTTTTGTTACCATAGCAGAATATCGCCCTAAGGCTGTCGAAAAAGCTGATATAAAGAAGAGTGCAAAAGAACAGCTTTTAAAGACTGATGAGGCTTTGAAGGTTTTAAGCTGGAACATAGGCTATTGCGGTCTTGATGCTCAAAACGACTTTTTTTATGACGGCGGAAAAAACGTAATTGCCCGAAGCAAGGAGGCTGTATTAAATAACCTCGGAAAAGTAAAAGAACTCCTTAAAAAAGAAGATTGCAGTTTTAACCTTTTACAAGAAATCGATGTAAAATCAAGACGCAGCTTTTATATAAACCAAAAAAAAGCCCTATCTGATTTTTTTACCGATTATGATTCCGTTTTTGCAGCAAACTACGATGCCTTGATTGTTCCGGCTCCCATTTTGAATCCCTTGGGAAGAGTAAAAAGCGGTATTTTTACTTTAAGTAAATATGGAATAGAAAATGCAGAAAGACTTCAGCTTCCCGGAGCCTTTTCATGGCCATTAAAAACTGTCAACTTAAAGCGTTGTCTTTTGGTTTCTGAAGTTAAAACCGATGTTCCGGAGAAAAATCTCTATATAATAAATTTACATCTTTCAGCTTACGATGCTGCCGGCGTATTAAGAAAACAGGAGATGGAATTTTTAGGAAACCTTGCTTTAAAATTTTATAATGAAGGACATTGGGTAATTGCCGGAGGAGATTGGAATTCCCTCTTTCCGGGGGTAGAAAAAAATCGTTTTATGCCTTACACTACACCTGAGGAATTTCTTGAATGGATAGAATATTCTCCTGCCGATTTTATCGGTAAGGACTGGAAATGGGGATTTGATAATTCGGTACCGACGGTTCGTCTTTTGGAAAAGCCCTACGTTAAAGGAGAAAATTACACTACGATAATAGATGGGTTTATATGTTCTCCCAATGTTGAAATTGTCGGAGTAAAAACAACAGATTTAAATTTTGAAGTTTCGGATCATCATCCTGTAATTGCAGAATTTAAACTTTTAAAATGATATTTATTCAAAATAAAAATATAAGGAGCAAAAAATGAAAGTAAAACCAGTAACAGTAACCGGCAGCAGTTTAACAATAGAAGACGTTGTAGCTGTTGCCCGCCATGGAGCGGAAGTAAAGCTGTCCGCAGATGCAAAAAAAAGAATCAAAGATTCAAAGAAGATTGTAGATGATATCGTAAAAAGCGGTAAACCTACTTACGGCATTTCGACCGGCTTTGGAGAATTATCCACTGTAACCATTACCAAGGATCAAAACGGTGCTCTGCAGAGGAACTTAATATTGAGCCATGCCTGCGGTGTCGGCAATCCCTTTCCCGAAGACATAGTTAGGGCCATAATGCTTCTAAGGCTTAACACTCATGCGAGCGGTTTTTCGGGAGTAACTCCGGCTGTTCCGGATATTCTTGTAGATATGTTAAACAAGGGAGTAACGCCCTATGTGCCCGAAAAAGGTTCTTTAGGAGCAAGCGGCGACTTGGCAAACCTCGCCCACATTGCCCTTGTAATGATAGGAGAGGGAAAGGCCTATTATGAAGGCAAGCTGATGGAAGGAAAGGCAGCTCTTGCAAAAGCCGGTTTAAAGCCTGTCATCCTTTCGGGAAAAGACGGACTCGGTATAATTAACGGTACACCCGTAATGTCCGGTATAGGAGCCTTAGCCCTGCACGACGCAGAGCAGCTTCTCAAGGCTGCAAATATGGGAGCCTCCTTGGTATTTGAAGCCTTTAGGGGAATTACCGCAGCCCTCGACCCAAGAATCCATAAATCCCGTCCTCACAAGGGACAGATTGATACGGCCGCCTTTATTCTTAAAATGTTAAAGGGCAGTTCTTCTATCAACACAAGAGAAAATGATGTTCAAGACCCTTATACCCTTCGCTGTGTTCCTCAGGTTCATGGAGCAAGTGCCGATGCTATCGCCTATGTGCGCAAGGTTTTAGAGGTAGAAATCAATGCCGTAACCGATAATCCGCTCGTCTTTCCGGACAATAAAGATGTTATTTCAGGCGGAAACTTCCACGGTCAGCCCATTGCTATTACTATGGACTTCTTGGGAATTGCCGTCAGCGAGCTTGCAAACATAAGCGAGCGCCGAATCGAGCGTCTTGTAAACCCGCAGTTAAACGGAGGTCTTCCCGCCTTCTTAATAGAGAACGGCGGAGTAAATTCAGGCTTTATGATTCCTCAATATACGGCGGCCTCCCTTGTTTCGGAAAACAAGGTATTGGCTCATCCTGCCAGCGTTGACTCCATTACCTCATCAGGAAACAAGGAAGACCATGTAAGTATGGGAACAACCGCTGCCCGAAAAATAACCGAAATCGTTAAAAACGTACGCCATGTTCTTGCTATTGAGTGGCTTACGGCTGCTCAAGCCTGCGATTTAAGGGGAGTAAAAAAGTACGGCAAGGGAACAGGCGAGATGATGAAGCTTATCCGAAAACACATCTCCAAGGTTACCGAAGACCGAATTCTTTATAACGACATTATGAAAGCTCTTGAGATTATTTCAAATGATGAAAACATTGAAATGATTGAAAATGCTGCTAAGTAAAAAGAAATGAAACCGCAGAGGACGCAAAGGTTTAATTGATAATTGTGCCGACACGAGAGACGTTACTAGATCCTTTACCGCGTTGAGAAGTGTACTTGATGTACGCCTCTCAACAGCTTTGCGGTCTTGGTGTCCCTTGCGGTTTTTTTTCGTTTTTTATGTTTAACCGCTTAGTTTATAGAAATCTCCGCTTATTCCGAATATTTTCCTATGCTTCTTATCTTTTTGCTTCGGTATTTTACCAAAACAGCGGGATCGCGTTTTGTAAGGTCGTCTAAATCTTTTATGATTTGCTCCTTTATAGCATCTGCGGTTTTTTGGGGATCGGTGTGAGCTCCTTTTTCGGGCTCGGGTATGATGCCGTTGATAACCTTTAGATCAAGAACTTCTTGGCTGGTAATTTTAAGCATTGCGGCTGCATCCTTTGCCCTGCTTGAATCCCTCAATAGGATTGAAGCGCATCCTTCCGGGGATATGACCGAGAAGATAGCATTTTCAAGCATGTAAATCTTGTCTCCGACTCCTATGCCTAGGGCTCCGCCGGAACCTCCTTCGCCTATGATTATGCAGATTACGGGGGTTTTTAGGCGGCTGAATTCCCGCAAGTTAAAGGCGATGGCTTCTCCGATTCCTCTTTCTTCGGCACCAAGGCCGGGGTAGGCTCCTTGAGTGTCGATAAAGGTAATAATCGGTCTTTTAAATTTTTCGGCCTGTTTTGCAAGGCGCATGGCTTTGCGGTAGCCTTCAGGGTTTGCCATACCTCCGTTCCTGTCGATGGTTTCGCGCAAGTTTCTTCCCTTTTGGGTGCCGATTACCGTAACCGGCCTTCCGTCGATAAAGCCTATTCCGCCTATCATGGCAGGGTCATCGCCGAAAAATCTATCGCCGTGAAGCTCGGTAAAATTATCAAAAATCAAGTTGATGTAGTCCAAGGTTCTGGGCCTGTCGCTGTGGCGGGCGAGTTCTACCCTTTCCCATGTTTTGGAAAGAGCTGTTGAGCTTTCAAGTTTTGCATTTATTTTTGCAAGCTCTTCGCTTATATCAAGCCCCGCCTTTTGGGCTATATCCTTTAAATTATTTAACAAGTTTGTTTGATCTACGCCGCTCATTAGTTCTCTCCTACTGTCTTTTTCTTTTTCGGGGTTTCTTTAAGGCCGAGGCTGTGAGCGTCAATCATGCGGGCAAAAAATTGCCTTTGCTCTTGGCGCGGCACTATACAGTCCACAAAACCCTTTTCCAACTGAAATTCCGCCCTCTGAAAGCCTTCGGGCAGTTGCTGACGGATAGTGCCTTCGATAACTCTGGGGCCTGCAAAGCCGATAAGGGCTCCCGGCTCCGCTGCCGTTATATCTCCGAGCATTGCAAAACTTGCCGTAACACCTCCGGTGGTCGGGTCGCATAGCATTATAAAAAGAGGAACTCCTTTTTCATCCAACTCGGCGGCCGCACTTGAAGTTTTGGCCATCTGCATTAAAGAAAAAAGCCCTTCCTGCATTCGTGCTCCGCCTGAAGTCGCATAGATAATTACAGGTATCCTTTCGGCAGCTCCCTTTAGCATAAGCCGCGAAATTTTTTCGCCTACAACGGAGCCCATAGAGCCTCCCATAAAGTGAAAGGACATGAGGGCTAAAAGGGCATCTCTTCCTTTAATCTTACAAGAGCCTGTAATAACGGCTTCGTTTAAGGCCGCTTTTTCTTCGGCCGCCGAAATCTTTTCTTCATAACCTTCCATTTCGATGGGGTTACATGTTTTGAGGTTTGGATACAGCTCTTGAAACGAATTTTCGTCGGTCAGATAGGTAATCCTTTGCCTCGGTTCTATGCGTAAATGGCAATTACAATGAGGACAAACCATCAGGTTATCTGTAAAAACCTCTTCATCGTATGATACTTTACAACTAGGACAATCCATTTAAGTCTCCTATAAAAAGTCAATGAGAAAATATCAATTTTCGATTTGACTTTTTACGCCGTTTCGCAACACCTTTGAGAAACGGCAATCAATAATGCGATGTTTTGTGCAAAGCACAAAACTCGTCAGATAAACAGTGAGGCGGAATTCCTGCCGAACTGTTTATCAACTCTCCTTACTTATTTCCAAAAAGTTCTTCATAGAGCCCTGTACCGAAAACTCCCGATTTGAACTTTTTCGAGTTAAGTATAATCTTTTGTTCTTCAATATTGCAGGTAATACCTTCAATTTTAAGCTCATCGAGGGCGCAAAGCAGCTTTTGAATGGCATTAGCCCTGTCTGCCCCGTGAACGATGAGTTTAGCCGTCATCGAGTCATAAAACGGAACTACCGAATAGCCTTGATATAAAAAGCTGTCAAAACGCACTCCGTTTCCTCCGGGAACCCTTAAATTCTTTATAAGTCCGGGAGAGCGGGCATTTATTCTGGCTTCGATAGCCCAGCCCTTGGTAGGCAAAATTCCTTGGGCAAACTTCATATTTTCCCCTGTACAAACACGGATTTGTTCTGCAATTATATCGGTGCCGGTAATCATCTCCGAAACTGGATGCTCTACCTGAATTCGGGCGTTTACTTCCATAAAGTAGAAATTATTGCCCGATACGAGGAACTCGATTGTTCCCGCCCCGCGGTATTTAAGGGAAGAAAAAAGGCTGACAGCTCCCTTACACATGGCTTCCCGCATTTCCTCGCTTACGGCCGGAGAGGGGCTTTCTTCTATCAGCTTTTGATGATTTTTTTGAACCGAACAATCCCTTTCACCCAAAACGGAAACGGCTCCTTTTCCATTGCCTAGAATTTGAAGCTCTACATGGCGCGGATCTACCAGATATTTTTCGATATAAACTGTGCCGTCGGCAAAATTGGCTTCGGCTTCGGCGGAAGCAATTTTTAGGTTTTCGGCTAATTCCGATTCTTTATAGACGATGCGCATCCCTTTTCCGCCGCCGCCTGAGGCTGCCTTGATGATGACGGGATAGCCGCATTTTTCTGCCGTTTTTTTAGCTTCGGCTAATTCTTTTATCGCCCCGTCCGAGCCGGGGGTTACGGGAAGGCCGCTTTTTACGGCTGTTTCGCGGGCACGGACCTTATCGCCGAGCATTTCGATTGTGTCGGGTTTTGGCCCTATCCAAAAAAGCCCTGCATTTTCTACCTCTCGGGCAAAACCTGCGTTTTCCGATAAAAAGCCTACCCCCGGATGTACAGCCTCACAGGAAGTGCAAAGGGCTGCCGTGATTAGAGCTTCCCTGTTAAGATAGCTTTTAGCCGAGGGGGGCGGGCCTATGCAGACAGCCTCATCAGCTAAAAGTACATGGAGGCAGTCCTTGTCCGCCGTAGAGTAAACGGCGACGGTTTTTATTCCCATTTCGCGGCAGGAGCGGATAACCCTCACGGCTATCTCGCCTCTGTTGGCGATAAGTATTTTTTTAATCATAGGAACCTTCCTACTTAGCCTTTATCTTAAACAAGACCTGATCGAATTCTACAAGGTCTCCGTTTGAAACTAAGATTTCCTCTATAACTCCGTCATATTCACATTCGAGGGTATTCATCATCTTCATAGCCTCAAGCACACAAAGGGGCTGCCCTTTTTTTACCGAGCTGCCTTTTTCAACATAGGGCGGAGAATCGGGAGACGGTGCCCTGTAAAAGGTTCCGACAATGGGGCTTTTTACTTCGAGCAGGTTTTGAGCCGATGAAGCTGCGGGTGAGGCTTGAGCCGGCTCTTTTGCAGCAGGACTTGCTGCCTGAGGCGCTGCCGCTTGCCCGGTTGTTCCTGCCGGAGCTGTCTGGATGCCCGCCGAAAGGCCGGATTGAAATCCTGCCGGCATCGCCGGATATGGCATAGGATAGGCTGTCTGTGCTCCTGCATACGCACCTGACTGAATGGCAGCTTCCTTTTTAGGAAAGGCTCCTTCTTTTTTTAAGATAAGCTCACAGTCGTCCTGCTTTATCTGCAAGACCACAGCATCGCCTTTTTCAAACTTTTCTATCACTTTCAAAATAAAATCTTCTTTCATAAAATCTCCTTAAAGTTTTATTTTTATTTATTTAACCGTAAAGGCCGTCATTTTATCATTTATACAGGCAGAGTGTCTATCCCTGTTCTTTTACAATCCAGTGTCCGTCTTTGGCACTGCCGATATATTCAATCTTGTTATCTTTTCTTAGTTTAGCTATATCCCGCTCTATAGTCCGTTTAGATACATTTAAAAGGTCTTTAAGTCTATCTGCTGTCATAGCACTATCGCTTTCTATATATTTTATTATCTTTTCCAGTCTATCTTTTGTGCTTATTTTTTGACCGTCATTTTGACCGTCATTTTGACCGTCATTTTGACCGTCATTTTGACCGTCATTTTGGATATCATAATTTCGATTGAATAAGGTAACTATTACCCCGTTATCGGAAATATAATATTCGGGTTGTTTTTTAAAATGTGCATAATCTTCAAATATTCTGCGTACACCCGAAGCATAATTTTCAATAACATCGGCTTTATCCAGAGTATCTACGATAATTTTATTTCTTTTTGCAACCATGCCCATTTTTATGTTTTCCAATGTCAATCCGTCAGGCAAGCTGCCGGGAGAAAAAATTTGAACCCTATCGTCGTAAAATTCTATTTTTATATCTCCGCTTAAAGTCCAATCCCTATGACAATAACAGTTTACGATAGCTTCTCTGAGAGCTCTTTCAGGAATATCTAAATATTCATCCCGTTCAGGTTTTCCGGTAATGGTGATTTTTTTTCGGTTTGATAAATTGGCAAAATAGAGAATATCATCTAATTGTTTTAAGATGGAACCTGTAAATTCTTTTTTATCCAAAAAGACATTTACCGTAGTGCCTTGAAAAACTGCAAATTTACTGATAGTGGGATTTTGGTCGCTCAATAAGAGAGCTGCATTATTGTATTTGTCATCTTTATCGATGAGGGATAGAGCATATTTGTCAAAGAGAACTCCTTTTTCTTTAAATCTATTTTCTACATAATTAAAGGTTAAATCATCCCGATGACATAACAAACGCTCATAATCATGCTGATTATGCTGCCGTATCATCCTTTGGATTTCGTCAAAACTTGCAAGTCTTTTTGTACTGCTGACTCTGACATATACACCTTTTGTATTAAAGCCTTCTCCGTCTTTATAAAAATAAGGTCTTTCTTTTCCCTTAAAAATTTTGATTCTAAAGGGAGTTTCGTTTGGATAGATATATATTAAGTTTGTTACATCGGGATTAAAAGCGTTTACAATCCAATTTGAAAGTATTTCTTCCCATACTTTCTTTTTTTCGTTTATAAGATCATAATGTATAGTTCCGCTGTCATCAACTCCTAAATAGATTTCTCCATTGGTGCTATTTAAAAAAGAGACGATTTCAGCTTTAAGTGCACTTTGTTTTTTAGGAATATCGATTTTAAACTCTTTATTATAATCTTCCATATTTTATAATTATCCGCTAATGGTATTTTCCAATTCCGCTAAGTATTTGTCAAAATCGGAAACAAAGGTCTTATCCTGAATGATGCGGTATTTTTCAAATTCGGATTCGGCAAAACTTTTTGCAATCGCTGCCGATACCTTACCCTTGTCTTTTAAAATAGCTTCTTCGTTGAACTCCAAAAAAACATCCAGTTTTTTAGCCCAGTCTTCCATTGTCATTGGGATTTTCTTTTTTGCCTGCCGTTCAGCATAGTCCAAATACATGGAAACAAATTGATTTAAATCCTGCAATTCCATTTCGGATAAGTAATTTTTTGCAATGCTGACATCGCTCTTTAATATTTTACCCTTAGGTGAATTTTTCCATGAAGTAAGCCCCATGTTTTTCTTTTGATGATCGGCTCGTGTATAAATAACTTCCGCAGCAGTAGAGCCGTGAATTGCATAGTGCAGCTTATTTTGTACGGTTGCAAAAAATGTCTTTGAGATTATGGAGTTGGGAGAATAATCTGAGGCTGTCGCATAAATATCCGTTATTTTTTGATAGAACTTGCGCTCACTTGCACGGATTTCTCTTATTTCATCAAGCAGATGGTCAAAATAGTTTTCATCGAAAATTTGTCCGTTTTCCAAGCGGGTTTTATCAAGTACATAGCCTTTAATGGTAAATTGTTTTAATACATCCGTTGCCCATTTACGGAACTGAGTTGCTCGAACGGAGTTAATACGGTATCCTACGGAAATAATGGCATCAAGATTGTAGAATTTCATTCGGTAGGATTTACCATCTGAGGCAGTTGCCGAGGAATCCTCGGTAACTGAAACTTGTTCCAACTCACCTGACTTGAATATGTTTTTTAAGTGTAGGGCAATATTATCGATTGAGCAATCAAATAATTGAGCCATCGATTTTTGTGTCAGCCAAATATTCTCGTCATGCAATCGAACCTGTATACCATCTCCGCCCGTTTGCTTAGTAAAAATGAGAAAATCGCTGACACTGTTCCGCACCTGAATATCTTTTGCCATTACCTCATTTAAATCCTGTCGAACCTTTCTACTTCGGCTTCGTAGTTGATGCCTTCGACATCAAAGCCGTTTGAGGCTAAAAAGTCGTGGCGGTAGCCGGCAAGGTCGGTTAGGCTTTCGGCGTTTTCGCTTGTTACCTTTTCCATTAAAGCTGAAACTGCCTTTTGAACATCTTCTTCAAGCTCCCAGTCGTCAATACGGATTCTGTTTTCTTCATCGACGGGAATTGTGCCGTCTTTACGGTAGAGCCTTTCGGCATAAAGGCGGGTAATCTGTTCGATACAGCCCTCGTGGTTTCCTTTTTCTTTCATAACCTTAAACAAGGAAGCGAGATATAGAGGAATTACGGGGATTACCGCACTTGCCCTTGTTACCAAGCCCTTGTTTACCGAAACGAAGGCCCGTATTGACGGGTTTTCTTTGTTTAGGCGGTGGGCTGTTGCTTCAAGGTGTTCTTTCGCTTTTCCTATGGTGCCCTTTCGGTAGAGGGCCTGCGTGGCTTCCGGGCCGATATAGGAATAGGCTAGGGTAATGCAGCCTTTTTCTAAAAGGCCTTCCTTTGAAAGCCGATTTATCCAGCGTTCCCAGTCTTCTCCTCCCATAACCTTAACGGTTGCAGCGGCTTCTTCATCGTTTGCAGGTTCGGCGGAGATCTCTTTTAGTTCTCCGGTAAAGGGATCGACCGTCTTGCCTGTAAAGGTTTTGCCGAAGGGCTTTAAGACGGACTTGTGCATTATGCCTGTGTCGGGATCGGTTCTTACAGGGCTTGCCAAACTGTAAACTATAAGATCGAATTTAATTCCTTTCTTTTTGGCTTCTTCGATTACTTGTGCCTTGATTTCATCGGAAAAGGCATCTCCGTCTATAGTTACGGAATAAAGGCCTTCCCTTTTTGCTGCCTCGTCAAAGGCAAGGTTGTTGTACCAGCCGGGTGTGCCGTACTTTGTTTCGCTTCCGGCCTTTTCAAAGGAAACGCCGATAGTGCCGGCTCCATAGCCGAATGCTGCCGCTATTCGGCTTGCAAGGCCATAACCGTTAGAGCAGCCAAGTACCAGCACATTTTTAGGTGCCTTTGCTCCGGCTTTTACCTCAGTGGTAATTCTCTTTTTTGTGTACTCTATTTGATCCTCAACGCCTTTTTTGCATCCTTGCGGATGAGCGTTTAGACAAATATTGTTCCTAACCATAGGTTTTACAATCATATCATACCTCCATTCCTCATAGTATATAATATTTTATAAAAAAATCATATGCCAATTATTTGAATTTACTATTATCGATTATTCTTCATATTTTTCAATTATTGCTTGTCTTAATGCTCGACCTTCGACTTGAAATTTCTGTATAGAATCAATATTTTCACGAGTAATCATTACTTGTCCTTCGTAAATATCAGTTTTTTTGTAATCTTCTTTTCTAGTTGCAGTTTCAGCATTTCTATGCTGGGGTGAAAAATTTAAATCATATATATCCGTATTTTTCAAAACCCAATATTTAACACAATCTCTATAAACAGCAAACCAAAGCATGACATCACAACAAGTCGGTTTTACTTGTTGAAAATTCATAAGAAAATCTTTTGTCGAATTAGAAGAAAGTGCTTTCATATACAAAGGCTCATTAGGTCTATTTCTATCTACAGCACGAGAACCTTTTACTTCAATTTTTATAGTCTTACCCATGTACGGTAAATACAAATCATACAGACCTTTATAAGTCAAATCAATTTTCTTTGAAGGCCGTTTTAATTCAGGCTCTACGGCAAGTAAATGACTGAATCCCCATGTATCTCCGAAACCTCTAGGTGCAGAAATTTCAAAAACATATAGATATAAGTTTCTATTGATGTAATCATTTCTTAGTTCAATATAATCATCATAAGAAAGAATCTTTTCTTCAACGAGTTTTGTTATAATGTACTCGTATTTATTGAACGGATATACATTTTGAATGTTTTCAATTTCAGAGCAAAAATTATCAGCGTTTTTGACTTTTGAAATCAAGAGTTCCAATTCATTTTCAAGTGTTTCCATAAACACTCTCCTTAATGTAATTGTATTCGGTATCTGATATTTTAAAATAGGAACAAATGATTTTATCGGCATGTTCCTGTTTCTTTATACCTGTCAATATGTCTGCATATACATCATAAAATAATTTGATTAGATCATTGTTTAAGATAGGTAATGGAAAATCTTGAAAGTGTTGTTTTAATACTTTTTTTGATTTAAATTTTTTCTGATAGATAAAAGAATAGATTGGGCTGTTGAACAAACAAACTAAGATTTCCATTGGATAATTATTAGATATAATAACATTGGCACTGTTTAAAACTAAGCTATTGCTATCTAACGCACAGACAATTTTATCGGAAATAAATTTATAAACAATTTTTTTAGTACGGTACATTTCTACGGGAGCGACCTGTTGAAATATCGCAGGAGTAAAACTTATAAAAGTTTCCGGTGATTTTAATTTATACGGTAATATATCTTTTCCTCGAAACACAGCTTCTTCATTTTCACCTTTGATTTTGTGAACATATTTTTTATTATTTCCTGTTACAATACCTAAAGCAAATTTCGTATCGGTGGGAAGTTTTACGGAATATTCAGAATAAATCTTATTTAAAATTTTATCATCATTTTCAGAAATATTATAAGATATAAAATAATCCGGTGCAGAAATACTATTTATATTGAGTTTGTTCGTTTTTTCTTTTTTAACAGTAATTTTGATACTACCTTTTACAATTTCAGAAAGCTTTAAAAGCACACATTCTGATTGGACTCCTTTAAATGCCATTCCCAATGGTAGAATATCTATATTTCGATTAGAGTTCAATAAAAATTTTCGAATATTCTTATGAGTTGAAACATTTAATATGGATTCAGGAAGGAAGAAATTTAATTCACCTTTTTCAGATAATTTTTGCATTGAATTATATAAAGCGATGCTGAAAACTTCTGTTGTATCTAAAATCGGATAAGTATTTAACAAAAAATCTTTCTGTTCTTTTGAGAGTTTACTTCCCCACGGCGGATTTGTAACAATAAAATCATATTTTTCCTTATCCTGGTTGAACAAATTATTTGTATCCGTAAAAATTAAATCACGCTGTTCAATATGAGGAGAAATAAATGCATCTTCAAAAAATATAATAAGATTGATATAACATATCAACAGAGCGGTTTCATCAATATCAAAGGCATAAATATTTGATGGATTATGCTGCTTTGTGAGCGTATTGATTAAAATGCTTCCGCTTCCGCAGCAAGGATCTAACACTTTTGCTTCCAATGGAATTTCGATTGAAGTAAGAAGTTCAGCTGGCGTGTAAAATGAACCATCTTTTGATTTACAGGCAATACTTTGAACTGATTGATAAAAAGCACCTAAAATATCATCATTCTTATTTTCTATATGAAAATTTTGGAAAATATTTTTACCATTGTAAATACTATTTATTTTTGTAAAAATTTCTGAGTTTTTATCGTATAAATTATTGTTTATAAGAATTTGTTTTCCTAGGCAAGCGACTGCTTCCTGAATAGAGAGATTACTGTTTTCAAACTCCTCGATAAGTTTTACAAGAAGTTCTTTTCTTTTTTTATCTTTGATTCCTAAAAATATAAGATCTGAAGAATTTTGATATGAGCGATTGGCTCTTGATTGTAGTCTATTTGTACTTGTTTCAATAGAAGTTATCAAGGCTGAATATACATCTTTTGTATAATATCCGTCTTTAGGCGATGGAATTACACCGGTTTTTATCCAATTGTTTACAGTGGCAAGAGAAATATTAAATCTATTTTGAATATCTTTTTTTGCAAAAGCTGTTTTCAAGTTATTCATGTGAATTAATTATACTCTATTTTTGATTTTTATACTATTACTCTATAAACCGAGCTCGTCCGCGGCATAGTCCGCTTAACATTATTTAGCCGGTCAACCCTTATGCAGGTAGACCAGCAAATAGCCTATGCTCCCAGTCCGCCGTCGACACCTAGGACTTGGGCGGTTATATAAAGCGATAAGTCCGAAGCCAAAAAGGCTGCGGCGTTTGCTATGTCTAGGGGCTGTCCTGCTCTTTTTAAGGGGATTCCCTCGACCCATGCCTTCCGCATTTCTTCGTTTACGGCGGCGGTCATATCGGTTTCGATATAGCCGGGGGCGATGGCGTTTACGCGTACTCCTCTTCCTGCCGTTTCTTTTGCAAGGCTCTTTGTAAAACCTATGAGGCCGGCCTTGCTTGCGGAATAGTTGACCTGCCCGCCCTGACCGTGAAGGCCTACGATACTTGTCATATTGATAATCGAGCCGGCTCTTTTTCTAATCATGTCGGAAGAAATAATTTGCGAGGCGACAAAAACGCCTGTCAAGTTTACTCGTAAAACGTCTTCCCAGTCGGAAAGCTTCATCCTAAATGAAAGGCCGTCTCTTGTAATACCTGCGTTGTTTACAAGTATGTCAAAGCCGCCCGATTCTTCGAGGGCTTTTTTTACCGTTTCGGTAAGGCCTTCCGCATTGCCGCAGTCAGCGTATATTTCATGAAATGCGCTTCCTTTTTCTTCTGCAAATGCTTCCATTTCTGTCTTGCTTGCAGAGGGTTTTGTACATAAGCCCCAAACTTCGGCTCCCTCTTCAATGAATCTTCTAACAACCTCTTTTCCGATTCCTCTCGAAGAGCCTGTTACCAATGCTTTTTTTCCTTTTAATAACATAATACTTGTACCTTTCCTATTCTATAATCTTGTTTAATTGGTCTAAAGTTCCGGTCGGTGAACATGCAAGTTCATCCGATGCAAAACCGCTGTCTCTCCAAAGATTGCACAGGGTGTTTCCCGGGCCTACTTCCAAGAGGCGGCAGGGTTTTAAGCTTCCGCTTAAAGAAGCGATTTCCTTTTCTTCGCTCGTCCATAGGACTGGATGGGTAAGGTGAAGAACTGCGTTTGCTTTTGCTTCTTCTCCCGATTTTACTTGCTTGCCCGTAACATTTGAAAATACCGGGATTTGAGGGGTTTTAAAGTCAAAGCTTTTTAAGACCTCTTCGAATTCTTTTGCCGCTTCTTCCATTAGGGGGGAGTGGAAGGGGCCTGCAACCGCAAGGCGGACACACCTTTTTGCTCCGGCTTCCTTGCACAAGTTTTCGGCAAGGCTTAAGCCCTCCGCCGTTCCCGAAATAACGGTTTGAACGGGACTATTCATATTGGCGGCAAATACTATTCCGCTTTTGGGGTCGGAATAGGGCTTTAATAGTTCCAGAACCTTTTCGGGCTCAAGTTTTAAAATAGCCGACATACCCAGGGCACCGGAGCCCTCTGTTGCCCTTGCTGCAATCTTATCGCAGGCTGCCTGCATAATAGCCCCTCGTTCTTGTACGATGCGTATCATATCTTCAAAGCTTAAAATACCGGAAGCATAGAGGGCTGAAAACTCTCCCAGACTGAAACCTGCAACGGCTGATGGGTTTATTCCTTTTTCTTTTAAAACGGCAAGAATGGCCGTCTCAACCGCAATTATAGCCAACTGGCTCTTGTCGCTCCTTGAAAGCTCTTCGTTTTCGGTGTGCCGTAAAAGGGCATTTATATCCTCTCCGGTTATATCGCTGATTTTTTTAATTAGGTCCTTTGCAGCTCCGTATTCGTCAACAATATCTTGAGCCATACCCTTAAATTGTGCACCCTGCCCGGAAAATAAAAATATACTGTTCATCATCATCCTCACCTTATTTATTCTAGAATCTTATTACGGCACCGCCCCATGTGAGCCCGGCCCCAAAGCCTGCCGTAATTATTGTTGTTCCTTGGGTTAATTTTCCTTGAAGCCTTAAATCATCGAGGGTTATCGGAATGGAAGCAGCCGAAGTGTTTCCGTAGTTTTCCATATTACATGCGAATTTGCTCATATCGGTGTTAAGTCTTTTTGCGGCGGCTTCTAAAATGCGTTTATTGGCTTGGTGGCATACAACCAAGTCTACATCTTCCATATTGATGTTTTCTTTTTGAAGAAGGCTTTTTACGGTTTCGGTTATAACGCCGACTGCAAAATTGTAGACGGTTCTTCCGTTCATTTTTAGATGGTCTGCCATATAAAGAGCTTCATAACCTGTTCCGTCAGAACCTAAAATTACCGAGCCTATGCCCCTCTTTGAATTATCAAATGTGTTTTCAAGGAGGGCTGCCCCGGCCCCGTCTCCGAATAGTACGCAGGTAGAACGGTCTTGCCAATCGATTATTTTGCTTAAAACTTCGGTGCCGCAGACAAGGGCATAACGCCGGCCGTGCCTTTCCATGAGGGCCGCTGCCGTATCTATTGCGTATAAAAAGCCTGAACATGCTGCCGACAGGTCAAAACATGCCGCATTTTTTGCACCAAGTTCTTTTTGGATAAGACAGGCATTCGACGGAAAGCCTTGGTATTCTGCCGTGGCGGTAGCACAGATAATTAAGTCTATATCCTGAGGATTTAGATTTTCATTTGCCAATACCTGTTTACAGGCCGCGGCGCCGAGGGATGCACTTGTGTCTTCTTGGGAAGCTATGTAGCGGCTTCCTATTCCTGTGTGGCTTCTGATCCATTCATCCGAAGTATCTAAGGAAGCGGGAAAATCGCTGTTGTGCATTATCCTTTTTGGAATAGCCTTTCCCGTTGTTTTTATTATAATAGCCATAGTTTTCTCGCTTATAATCTACGAAGAACATTTTAGTATTTTTTTGATAATAATGTCAACTGTTAGGGAAAATTTGAGCATGTCTTTTATTTATTCCTATTATGTGATATGATAACGCAGGTTGGATTTTAACCTAACTTTATTTCTAGGAGGTTTATTTATGAAACCAACTCTTTTGGTTCTGGCTGCCGGAATGGGCAGCCGATATGGAGGAGTAAAACAAATAGCTGCTGTCGGCAGGCATGATGAAACCTTATTGGACTATGCCGTTTATGACGCTATGAATAACGGCTTTGGAAAGGTTGTCTTTATAATTAGGGAAGATATTGAGAACGATTTTAGAGAGCGCTTTTTTAATAGGATTGCGCGTAATTGCAATGCCGATTATGTATTCCAATCTATGGAAGGGTTTTTAACTGATGAGCAGATAAAAAGGGCTGTCAACCGGAAAAAACCTTGGGGAACTGCTCATGCTATTTTGTCTGCGGAGTTAAAGATAAATGAGCCCTTTGCTGTTATAAATGCCGATGACTACTATGGCCGCTCGGCTTATAAAACGATAGCAACCCATCTTTCAACCCTGTCAAATGATTCCACGGAACATGCTATGGTCGGTTATATCTTGGATAAAACCTTGAGCCGATCCGGTTCCGTTTCGAGAGGGGTCTGCCAAGTAGGAAACGGTTATCTTATCGGAATAACCGAACACAAGGATATTGCATACAAAAAAGAAGGTTCAGTCGAAAAGATTATTTCCGAGCATGAGGGAAAGAATGTCGAATTTTCAGGTAAGGAAACCGTCTCGATGAATCTATTCGGCTTCTCTCCTAAAATTTTCGATTTTATGAATGAGTATTTTAAAGACTTTATTCATAAATATGCAGAAAGCGAAAAAGCCGAATGTCTTTTGCCTGAAGGTGTCGGGGCAATGATGAAAAAGGGTTTAGGAAAGGTTAAGGTTTATACTACCACCGAAAGATGGTTCGGAATGACCTATCCCGAAGACAGAGAAATTGTTAAAAAAGAACTTGAAAATAAGGTAAAAGAAGGCTACTATCCCGAATTCCTGTGGAGGTAAAACTCTTATCTTTCTGCTAAGGCCTTTTCGACTTCGGGGGCAAAAAGAGCAAAGTCGTATTTTGCAGGATCTTCGGGACAAAATTCTCTGAGGCGTTCCGTTATTTCTTCTACGGCTTTGCGGTCGTTTTGTTTGCGGGTTAAAAGGCCTAGAGCTCTTCCTCTTCGGGCACAGTGAACGTCCAAGGGGAGGTAGAGCTCAGACGGTTTAACGCTTTTCCATAAACCGAAATCGACACCCTTCTCCTGAGACCTTACCATCCAGCGTAAAAACATATTTAGTCTTTTTGCTGCAGAACCGCCTTCCATATCGGCTATATGCTTTGTATTATGCGGATCCATGTTTTTGATAAATTCTTTTCTAAATCGGCTCATCCTGCTTATCAAAGGTTCATTCTGATTTTTAGCTTTAAACAATTCTTCAAAATTTGAACCCGATAAATAAATGCGTCTTATAGCCTTTGCTATGGCGAGGCTGTCTCCTCCGTTTAGGGTTCGGTGATAAAAAGTGTTTATTATTTTTAGTTGAGCTGGTGTGCTTTGCGTTAAAAATGCGTGAGGCCGGTTTTGTAAAATATTCATTAGTTTATCCGCACTTTTTAAGATGGCGGTTCTGTTTCCCCATGCAAAAATGGAAACAAAAAAGCCTGCAATCTCTATATCTTCTTTTTTAGAAAAACGGTGCGGAATACTTATAGGATCGGCAGGTATAAAGGCCGGTTTTTCGTATTTTATTACCAGCTTGTCAAGAGTTTTTTTTAGGTCTTTAAATTGAGAGTTCATTATATCTTTATCTTAAAATTTGTTTTTAAAAGTTTAATAAGCTCCAGCCATCTGGGATCGTGGGTATCTGCAAGTCCAAGATCGGAAACAAAGTCTCCCCTCTCTTTAAAAAACCAGTGAATAAGGTTGAGCCTTATTTCATTATCATCCAGTTTTGCATTTACGATTTTTAAAATGCTGAAAAGCTCATCGGCATTTATCAGCTTCCATTTCCCGCCGCTTATTATGTGATAAACGGAACCGTCGCTTGCTCTTTCAATCCTAAAATCTTTTTTGGGCTGAGCTTTTTTTACGCTGACGGTTTTTGCCCTTTTTTCTTCTATTGCCTGCAAGTCTTCTTCAAGAGCTTCTACCTGCATATTATATAAGTGAACGCGAGCCTGTTCTATCAAAAATAAGAGGCCTTCAGCATCCATTTGCTTTGTAAGTTCCGCTAATTCGGTAACGAGTTTTTTTTCGGCAGCCGATTGTTTATAGGCGGAAATAGTTTTTTTAACCGGAGTCTTTGTTGTTTTTTTTGCAGCGGCTTTTGTCGGTGTCTTAGCCTTTTTTGTAGTTTTTGTTTCACTTGCTTTTTTTGCCATATCATCCTCCAATTTTTTCCGGTTTAAGAGTTTATCTTTTTATATAGCATATCCAAATCATCTTTTGAAAAGTACGATATTTCGACAACTCCTTTTTTTAAGTTTCCTTTTATTTGAACCTTTGTACCTAAGGAGTTTATAAACTGCTGTTCAATATCTCTTAATTCAAAATCATCAGTAGAAAGCGATTGCGTTTCTTTTTTTTGTTTTTTTGTTATGCGGCCTATTCCCGAATTAAGCTCGGCTGCCATTGACTCGGCTTCGCGTACCGATAATTCCGATTCTAAAATTCTCGAAAAAAGAATTTTTTGATCGGCAGGATTTACTATGGATAGTAGAGAACGGGCATGGCCTGCCGAAATTTTGTTTACCCGCAAAGCATCTTTCATTTCTTCCGGCAGCTTTAATATTCTTAAACTGTTTGTAATTGCCGACCTGCTTTTGCCGACCCTCTTTGCAAGTTCTTCTTGGTTTATGGCTGCCAGTTCCATAATCTCTTGGTAGGCAAGGGCTTCATCGATTGCGTTTAGGTCTTCCCTCTGAATGTTTTCGATAAGAGCTACTTCCAGTTTCTTTTTTTCTTCAAAGCTGCGTAGGATTACCGGAACAGTTTCCAAACCTAAGCTGATGGCGGCTCTTGTACGCCTTTCTCCGGCTATTATAAAGTAACCATTGTCCTCATGTTTTTCGGCTACAATCGGCTGAATTATTCCGTGTTCTTTTATTGATTCTGCAAGCTCGCTTATTTTTTCTTCATCAAAGGTTTTTCGAGGCTGATACGGATTCGGCTGCAGCAGTTTAGGGTCAATATTGATAATTGAGTCTTCGGAAACATTCAACGATTCCACTATATGATTTGCCGGTTGTTCTTCCAAGAGGGCATTGAGGCCCCTTCCTAATGCCGATTTTTTAGCCACGGTTCAGTACCTCATTTGCAAGTTTTTCGTAACTTTTTGCTCCCGTACATTTTGCATCATAATTGCAAATCGGAATTCCATGTGAGGGGGCTTCGGATAATCTTACATTCCGCGGAATAATAGTCGAAAAAACCTTATCTTTAAAATATGAGGATACCTGCTGTACAACTTCTTGAGCAAGATTGGTTCTTGAGTCGAACATGGTAAAAAATATTCCGCCTATTTCAAGAGAAGGATTAAGGCTTTGCTGTACCCTTTGAACTGTCTGCAAAAGAAGGGTTAAACCTTCAAGAGCGAAGTATTCGCATTGGAGCGGTATGTACACTTGATCGGCTGCCGTGAGTCCGTTTAATGTTAAGATGCCCAAAGACGGAGGACAGTCGATTAAAATATAGTCGTATTCGTTTTTTACGCTTTCGATAATATTTTTAAGATAGAATTCCCTGTCGGCTTCGTCTACAAGTTCTACCGTTGCTCCCGAAAGGTCTATTGAAGCCGGGATTGCCGATAAGTTTTTTACCGTAGTAGGGTAGATGGTATTTTTTATTGAGGTCTTTTGGGCAAGGGCATCATAAACGGTCGGCCGCTTTTTTTGAATACCGACACCGGAAGACATATTCCCCTGAGGGTCAAAGTCTATTAGAAGAGTCTTTTTTCCTGTCAGTGCGATGTAAGCACCCAAATTAATTACGGAAGTCGTCTTCCCGACCCCGCCCTTTTGGTTTACAAAAACAAATGTTTTTCCCATAATGCTTCATTATACATGATTTTTAATATTTATGTAAGGGGTTTTTAAGCTTAACGATTTTTTAGGTATTAGAAGAAAATGAATTGAAAATTTTATAATATCATGTTAGAATTATCTAATTTCATCAACCACAAGCCAAGTCCCAGCTCTTGAAGATCCTTTCCGTTTTACAATATTTTCTTCCTGCATGCGGGCTAAAATACGTTTAACTGTACGAAGCGATGTATTGAGTAATTTACTTATTTCTTGTTGAGTAATTTTAGGGTTTGCTTTTAACGAGTCCAGTACTTTTTCGTATAAAATTTCGTTAGACTCAAGATTAGTGCCATTGGTGACAGGATTGGTGCCATTGGTGACAGGATTGGTGCCATTGGTGACAGGATTGGTGCCATTGGTGTTGATATTTCGATATAAGCAAATTCTAAAGTCTCCTTCAAAATCAATGAACTCAGGAGGTCTTATTCCATGTTCATCACATTCTTCTATCATTCTCGGAATTCCGCTTCCCCAAGCTTCAATTATGTGCATATATGAAAATACATTTGCGATACCTCGGTTCCGTATTTTGGAATATCCGGCCATTATTTTTTCTATTGTGAGTTCCTTTGATAACATTCCCGGTGAGGTAATTTCAAGTCGATCGTCATAAACTGCAACCTGAATGTTTGAAGGCTGTAAATATGAGCGATGGCATACGGCATTGCAGATAAGTTCTCGAATTGTTGAAGGAGGTAGTTCATATACATCATGCCTAAATGAGCCTTTTACCCTTGCTCCCATTCTTATATTTCTTAAAACAAAGTTATAAGCTTCATCTATCTGCTCATAAATTGGGCCTGAGTAGGTTTTTCTATCAAGAAATACAGCTCTTGATTTGCCCTTAAAAACTCCGCATTGAATCTCCGAAAAGCCGGAAGGTAAGGGTTGTCCCGATAAAAGATTATATGCATAGGTCGGTATATATTTATTATTTTTTTCTACGATAATGCCCCAAGATATAAGTTGATTTTTAGAGAGCTTTTTGATTGATTTTTTTTCAATGTCATTTTCAGCTCTTTTTCTTGTATAAGAAGTAATCAGCTTACAGGTTTCATCTATCTCTTTTTCCGTCAGCTTTTGTGAATTTATTGGAATACTGTCAAAACTTCGGCCACTTCCTTCAAGGATTAACTCTTTTAGAGTATAGGCTTCCACATTTCTGGTCGTGGCTCCTATTCTTTGATATGTTCCGTTTTGAATTCCTTCAGATTTTATATAGTATGGACTTTGCATTCCTTTAAGTATTTCTACTATTATGATTGTTTTATCATTTATATTTTTAAGAGAAATACTTGGAATTATTTTAGGTTCGCAGCTGTCTGAAATTGCATTTGTGATAGAGTCTATAATTGTGAAAATCTCTTTTTGCGGAACACCTATTATTTCGCAGGTGTTATTTTCAACTCCAAAAATGATTTTACCGCCGCGTCCGTTAGCAAAGGCTACAACCGTTTTCATATATTTTATACTTTTCTCCGGAACGGATTTTTTAAATTCGGTAAATTCGTTTTCTCCCTTTTTTATTTCATTTATATCCAATTGTTTTCTCCTGTATGTAGTATATCTTATAAAAGATATTTTATCAAGTTTTAATGTATTTCAATGATAGCTTTCTTTTAGTTGTTTAAGTTAAAAATCTAATATTTTTTAGCCGTTGACACAGCCCTTTAAAGAATAGTAGAATAATTCTTATAAAAACAATAAAAGGAATATTATGGTTTATTTTGTAGGAGCGGGTCCGGGGGATCCGGATTTAATTACGATAAAAGGGCGTAAGCTGATTGAAAAAGCCGATATAATTATTTATGCAGGCTCTTTGGTTTCAGCCGAGCATCTCACGTTTGCAAAGCCTAACTGTAAAACTTATAATTCGGCTTCAATAACTCTTGAAGAAGTTATCAAAGTTATGGAGGCAAACCGCAATGCTCAGATTGTGAGGCTTCACACCGGCGACCCTTCAATTTATGGGGCTGTCAGGGAGCAGATGGATGAGCTTGATAAACTCAGGATAGACTATGAGGTTATCCCGGGCGTGAGTTCATGTACGGCGGCGGCGGCGGCAATCAAAAAAGAGTTCACCCTTCCCGATGTAAGCCAGACAATTATTCTAACCCGCATGGAAGGCCGCACCCCTGTTCCTCAGGAGGAAAAGCTGGTGGCGCTTGCTGCACACAAGGCCTCGATGTCGATTTTTTTGTCGGTGCAAAATATAGAAAATGTAGTTGCAGAACTTCTTAAAGGCTATAAGGATGAAGCTACCCCCGCTGCCGTAATTTACAAGGCGACTTGGGAAGATCAAGAAATAATAATAGGTACCCTCGGCGATATTGCTCAAAAAGTAAAGAAGGCCGGTATAAACAAAACCGCCCAAATCTTGGTAGGGAATTTTATTGCGGGAGATTATAAAAGGTCTCAGCTTTACAATCCTAAATTTTCTCACGAATTTAGAAAAGCGGAAAAATGAAAAAAATAGCAGTTTATTCCTTTACCGAAAAAGGGAAGCTCTTGGGAGAAAAATTATCAGGCTTGGCAGATGATTTTATAATCGAGCATTTTTATAACGCAAAAACAGCTGGAGGAATCCGCTCCCTTATTCCCGATGATTTTAAAAATCGGGATGCCCTTATTTTTATTTCTTCTACCGGTATTGCCGTCCGAATGATAAAGGATTATATAAAGGATAAAACCCAAGACCCTGCGGTGCTTGTAATCGATGATTTGGGGCGTTTTGTAATTTCGCTTTTGTCGGGTCACTTGGGCGGGGCTAATGCTCTTACCGAAAAAATTGCAAAGCTGCTCGGGGCTGTGAGTGTAATTACAACGGCTTCCGACGGCCGGAATATAGAAGCCGTCGACTTGTTTGCTCAAAAAAACAATTATGCTATTTTATCTATGGAAGATGCAAAGATAATTACCTCCCTTATGGTAGATGGAAAAACTATAGGCTTTTGTTCCGAAGATAAGGCGGCACCGATAAATTATCCCCATCTTTTTATTTTACAAGAAAAAGATTTTAATTCGCATTTTAAGGCTTTAACCGAAGAAAAAAAACTCGAAGGCCTTATCATCGTTTCAAATAAAAAAAGAGAAACTATATCGGCTTTAAGCCGGTCTTTGCCCATCGTTCACTTGGTGCCTAAAAATTTAAACTTAGGGATAGGCTTAAAAAAAGGAGTGGATAAAGAGACCCTTGCCGAGGCGGTAAAAAAAGCCCTCGATTCAATAAACAAGGATTTAAAGGCTGTTAAAGCGATAGCTTCGATAGACTTAAAACAAAACGAAAAAGGCTTGCTTGAGTTTGCAAAAGAATTAAAAATAAGCCCCGTCTTTTTTTCTAAAAGCCAAATAGAAAAAATAGAAGACAATTTTGAAAAGTCCGACTTTGTAAAAAGGACGGTCGGAGTTTACAATGTTTCGGCCCCTTCCGCCTTCCTCCTCGGCGGCAAAATAATTTTAGATAAGTTTAAACACGAGGGCGTAACCGTTTCGGTTGCGGAGAGCATGAGTTAAAACTAAAAACGATTGAAGAAGTTCTTACAACAACCCTTGCAATTCAGGCTCTAATCCTGTATACTGTTACTATGTTAAAGAGAGAAAACGGTAAAACTTATCGGCTTTACAAAAAAGAGCAAAAAAGTTTTGCAAAAGTACTTGACATAAAGTATCGTATCGGGCAAAATTCACAGCTTCACAGCTTCACAGCTTCACAGCTTCACAGCTTCACAGCTTCACAGCTTCACAGCTTCACAGCTTCACAGCTGAGGGGTTCCTGTGCCCAAATAAATTTACAATCAAACACAAACAAATTTACTCACATAAAAAACCGCAAGGCACGCAGAGCGCTGAGCTTCGCTCAACTTCGCAAAGAAATAATCGGCATGTCCGGATTGAGATCTGTCAATCCAAATGTATAGGGGAGGGACGGCGGGGTTCTTAGGGGCGTAAGCCCCTAAGCCGCACTTTTCTTTTTTCGGGGTCATAGGGGTGCTTTTTTCTTTTGTCGGAAAAAAGAAAAAAGCACCCCTAATTGGGGGGATTTTTAAGGGGGACATCCCCCTTAAACTACAGGAGGAAACTATGGCAAAGAAAAAATCGGTTTGGGAAGTGTATTTAAGACCGAATACCTTAACCAAAGACAACGACAGGGACTGCATAGCTGATGTTCATGCACATGCCGCTACGCAGAGGAACGAAGACATTGCGGAAATCATCACCAAAGAACGCTCGGAATTCCGCAAGGAAACAATTATGAGCATTCTTTCAATGCGCGATAAGGCTGTAAAAGACCTGATTGAAGAAGGTTTGAGCTTTATGGACGGGCTTGTGCAAATAAGCCCCCGCGTATCGGGCGTGTGGGAGACGGAAAACTCAGCATACGACGAAAAAGTGCACAAGCGCACGGTTGACCTTATCCCCACCGCCGACCTGAGAACCGCTCTTGATGCAATCGGCGTAAAAGTGATGGGCGCAAAAGAAAGCTCTGCCCGCATAACCGAAATAACCGACACCGCGACGGGCTTAAAAGACGGCACGCTTACGATAGGAGATGACATCATCATCGAGGGCGACAAACTCAAAGTAGACGAAAAAGACGCTGCTCAAGGAGTTTTCTTTAAAACCGCCGACGGCACAGAGTACAAAACCGAACGCCGCCTTTCGGTCAACCTGCCGAGCCAAATCATCGCCCGCGTACCCAAAGAAGTACCGGCGGGTGCGGTAACCGTCATCGTGCGGACAAAACTTACCGGCAGTAATAAAACGCTTAAAGAAGTACGGGAAATGATTTTTAAACTTCCCTGTACGGCAAAGATTTAAGCACTCTTCACCGCTCAGTGAAGCCTTCGTTCACCGAGCGGTGAATGACCCGTTCACTGTACGGTGAAGACCTTATTCACTGAACGGTGAACGACCTGTTCCCCGCAGCGGATAGTCCGTCCGCTTGAGAACGTCCTTTCGGATTGGGACAATTCAATCTAAAAAACAAAATAGATAACCCCCGTCACTTTCCAAAATGGGGTTTTTAGGGGTGTAAGTCCCTAAAAGGAGATTTTCTTTAATGAAAAAAGAGAAAAAAAGGGGTTCATTGAGAACCGAACTGATGCTGGTATTTGGATTGCTTATTCTTGCAGTCTGTCTGACACTTGGAATTTTAGCTGTGTGTACGGCGAGCAAAGCAATAACCGAAAAGGTACAGATACACCTTATCGACAAAGCAACCGATACGGCGGAAATTATTGACGGACGGGTCAATGCATTTTGGCAGTTCCTTGAAGGGATTGCGCGTATGCCGGCGTTCCGCGACCCGACCATATCGTACAGCGAAAAAAGCCGCCTGCTCGACAACGAAGCGGCATTCAATGATCAAATTCTTGACTTGAATATTGCCGACCGCAAAGGATTGCTGTATACCAGCGACGGCAGAGCAACGGATATTTCAAACCTTGCATGGTATAAAGGCTCCAACGGCGGACAAAAGTATTTTTCCGAACCTTTTATGTCGCCCATTCTGAAAAGGCTGGTTATGGCGGTCATTGTTCCCGTTATAGATAACAACAACAATCATATTGCATCTTTAGTCGCCATTATTCCCGGAATTTGGCTGACCGACGCTATTGACGACATCGTTGTCGGTCAAACGGGCTACTGTTATATTTTGGGAGAAACAGGCAACACAATTGCTCACAAAAATACAGAACTTGTAACAAAAGCAGCGAATGCAGCAGAAATGGCAAAAACGGATGCCTCGCTTCGAGAATTGGCTGCTTTTCAAAAAATGGCAGTAGAGATTGATGAGCCTTCCGTCGGCTATTACGAATACAAAGGAGAAACTGTTATTGCCTCCTATGCCACAATGAAAACAACCGACTGGACAATCATCATAGATGCCCCCCAAGATGAATTTATGGGTATGGTCAATACTTTGCGTATTTCGATAATTATTACCGCTATTTCTATTTTGCTTATTTCCCTCGTAATTGTTTATTTTATTGCCCGTGTAATGGTAAGACCGGTTCAAAATTCCATTCCCGTACTGGAGAAGATTGCACACGGGGACTTCACGGTGCGTCTGCCCGTACGCGGCAACAATGAAATTACCTGTATGTTTGAACACCTCAACGAAACCATTTCTAAAATCGGTATTTCTATCAAGCAAGTCGGTGTCAACTCAAACACGATGGAAGAAATCGGCACCGAGCTTGCTTCCAATATGACCGAAACCGCGAGTGCCGTACACCAAATAAGTGCAAACATCGACGGGGTAAAACAACAGGCTCTTAGCCAAGCCGCAAGCGTTACGGAAACGGCCGCCACCATCGAAGAAATTATCCGTACCATAAAACAGCTTAACGGGAGTATTGAAAATCAGGCAGCTTCCGTTGCGGAATCTTCTTCGGCTATCGAGCAGATGGTCGGCAATATCGCATCAATCACACAGACACTCGGCAAAACCGATGATGTTATAAAAACTCTCGCTTCCGCCACAGCCGACGGTAAGGAAACGATAGTTAATTCAAACTCTGTTACCCAGCGTATTGCAGAAGAATCGGGCGGACTTTTGGAAGCCAGTAATGTTATTCAGCACATCGCCAGCCAAACCAACTTGCTCGCAATGAACGCCGCAATCGAAGCCGCCCACGCAGGCGAAGCAGGAAAGGGCTTTGCGGTCGTCGCAGATGAAATCCGTAAGCTCGCAGAAGAATCAAGCACTCAGGGAAAAACAATCACTTCTACCCTTAAAGTCCTCTCCGGCGAGATTGAGGCTCTTTCAACCTCGTCAAAAACGGCAGAAGAAAAGTTCAATGCCATCTTCGCCCTTTCCGAGCAGGTCAAAACGATGAGCCAAAACCTTATGGAAGCTATGCGTGAACAGGAAAACGGCAGCCGCGAAGTTCTCAATGCCATCCGCGACATCAACACGGTAACTAATCAGGTAAATGACGGCTCTGCCGAAATGCTCCGCGGCGGCGAAAACGTAGCTCTGGAAATGCAAAAGCTGGACGAGCTTACACGCATTATCACCGACAGCATGAACGAAATGGCTTCGGGTGCCGTGCAGATTAGCAATGCAGTGCAGGAAGTAAATGAGATAAGCCAAAAGAATAAAGCAAGTATTAAGAACCTTTCGGCAGAAGTTGGCAAATTTAAAGTGTAAACCAGTAGTTTATTTAAGAATAATGGCCTTAATCAAAAAAGGTAAAAACTTAACACAACAGCTGATTAAAACAAAAAAATTTATCAGCTGTTGTTATTTTCTTCATATCTCATTTTAAACGGCTCTTTTCAAAAATATAGATAATCTGATATAATATCCTGCCGATGGAAAAAGATAAATGGAATGCTTTTTGTAAATTTAAAAGCGAGTATAAAAACGAATGTATGCATTACCTTGATATTTTAGGATATAAATATAAGGAACCTTCTTTAGAAAACTGTGCCGCCCAATCTTTTAAAAAAGAGAATGCTTCATTTTTTAAGGAGGGCTTGGTTGTGCTTCAAGAAGAGGCGGCTTTAGCGGGTAAAACACCTCCCTATCCTGTAGAAACTCCGATTGTGTATAATCACTCTTGGGATTCGATTAGTCAAGATGATGAAATTAAGCTCATCGTTATAGGCGATAATCCGGGGAAAAATGAGCAGCTTCATAAAAATCAAAAATATCTTGTGGGCCTTGCAGGAAAGATTGCGGATAACTTTTTTAAAAAAAATCCCTCGTTCGGAATCGATTTTAGAAAGAATGTTATTATCCTAAACAAAACGCCCATTCATACGGCAAAGACAAAGCAGCTGGATTATATTTTAAAAAAAGATGCGGACGGCTCTTTTAAAAAATTATATGAAGAGTCTCAAATCTTTACGGCTCAAAAAACGGCTGAGCTTCAAAAAAAACTGGGCTGCCCTATATGGCTTGTGGGCTACAGCGAGCTTAAGCCCCGCTGCTTATTTTATGCTTATGCAAATGAGATGAAGAATTTATATGCGGATAAAAAAGAACCGCAAATTTTTCTTTATCAGCATTTTTCGATGAATAGGTTTTTGATTGACTTAAAAGATAATTATGACCAAAGTCTCAGCCTTGAAAAGAATTTATCTCTTTTAGGAATAAAGCATCGAAATGAAATTTTAGACTTTTAATACGGAGGAGCTTGGAAACTTATGACTGTAAATTCAAAACCGGTTGTAAATTTAAAATCGGTATTTTCGGATAAATCTTTTTTAAAAAACTTATTTATAATTGCCGTACCTATAATATTGCAAAATTTTATAAGCTCCTTTGTAAATATTTTAGACACGATAATGATAGGCCGTTTGGGCACTATTGAACTTGCAGCCGTAGGACTTGGCAATCAATTGTTTTTTTTATTGAACTTGATTTTGTACGGCATAGGTTCGGGCGGCATGGTCTTTACCGCTCAATTTTGGGGCAAAAAAGATTTTAACGGTTTACAAAAAACTTTTGCTCTTTCTCTCATCGTTGCAGTTTTTTTCAGTGCCATCTTTACACTGGCCTGCACTATTTTTCCAAAAGAAATTTTATCCCTCTATTCAAAGGATGCGGCCGTAATCGAAAAGGGGGTAGACTACCTCAGCGTTTCGGCATTTTGCTTTTTGCCCTTTGCGGTAAACTTTATTTTTATGATTACCCTCCGTTCTATAGAAAAGGTAAGGGTCGCTGTTGGGGCAACGCTCGTTTCTCTTTTTGTAAACCTTATACTGAATGCTATTTTGATTTTCGGGTTGTTGGGCTTCCCCGCACTCGGAGTTAAGGGGGCGGCTATTGCAACGGTGGCTTCCAGAGTTACCGAGCTTATCATTCTTTTTTCGGTAACAAAGAAAAAGAAATATCCCATACTCGGAAAACTTAAAAACCATTTTGACTTTGATCTTAAATTTATAAGACAATACTTTGCGATAGTTATGCCGGTTCTAATAAACGAATCGTTATGGTCTTTAGGTATTACCTTTCATCATAAGATATTTGCAGGAATCGGAACATTTGCCTATGCCGCCTACAATATTACAAACACGGTTTCGATGTTGACATGGGTTATTTTTATAGGCTTCGGAAACGGAGTCAGCGTTTTGATAGGGAAAAAAATCGGAGAGCAAAATTATGATGAGGCAAAAACTTATGCGGCAAAGGTTTCAATCTTTGTGCCTTTTGTTGCCGTTTTTGTCGGTGCTATGCTAATTCCGATTTCGTATTTGACTCCGATTTTATTTAATGTAGAAACAGTGGTCTTACAGACCGTTATGAAGCTTTTTATAATTTTAGCCTGTTGTTATCCCTTAAAAGCCTTTAACATGTGTATGCTTGTCGGTATTCTAAGAGCAGGAGGCGATACCCGTTTCGGTATAATCTGCGATACGGCAGTTATGTGGTGTGTTTCCATTCCGCTGGCATATTCTTTGTCGGTTTATACTTCTATTCCGGCATGGGGAATTTATATTTGTCTTTTTAG
Source organism: Treponema denticola (assembly GCF_024181645.1). Classification (NCBI taxonomy): domain Bacteria; kingdom Pseudomonadati; phylum Spirochaetota; class Spirochaetia; order Treponematales; family Treponemataceae; genus Treponema; species Treponema denticola. The sequence goes on from NZ_CP058624.1 coordinate 37,613, forward strand.
CGAAGAACCTTTTAAGGCCCTTCTGGGGCTTTGGCGTATCAGGTCAGGTAAATGGCTCCGTTCGGTTACGGATTAAGGATTGGGAGCTTTGTTAAAAGTTCTGTCTAGGCCGTTTTCCATATTTTGCCTGAGCCGTCAGCTTTTTCGAGAGAAGGCGTACATTCTCCGTTTACAAAAGCGTAATCGTTTTGTAGAGGTTTATAGTTTTCGATTTTGTCTTGAATGCTTTTCAGCATCTTCTCCCTGTCTTTTGGAAGAATTCCCCTTACCCTAAACTCCAGATAATCGTGGAAGCCGTCATAAAAAATAGGATTGTCCTCATCACCTAAAAGCTCGATCAATCTTTTTTCTTCTTTAAGGTTTTCCATCTCGCTTGCAGCTTCATATTTTCCCGCCTCTATATCTTTATAAAGAGGACCTTCTTTGTGGAGAAACATTGAAAAATTTATGACGCGGATTGGTTTTGTCTTGTTTAAAAATTCTGCCGTTGCTTCGGCATTTTCAATGCTTCTGTCTTTTCCTGCAATGCCCGTCATAATGTGGGCTCCGAAAGAATAGCCGTGCCCTTGTATTTTAGATACAGCCTTTTCAGCTTCAGCCCTTGTGTGATCCTTGTTCATAAATAAAAGAACATCTTCCAAGCCGCTTTCTATTCCGATATAAAGAGTTCTAATGCCCTGTGTATATAGGGTTTCCAACTCGGCATCGTTTTTTTGTAAAATGCCTGTGATTGTCGCATCCATGTTTATGCAATTACAATCGGGAAAATACTTATGGATTAAATTCAATATTTTTAAAAGATGTTCAGTTTTTAAATTGAAGGCGCTTCCGTCTCCTAAAAAAATTTTTGAAAGATTCCCGTTTAAATTTTTTACGCGTATAAGTTCCTCTTCAATTTCTGAAAGAGATAAGTCTCTATATTTTATGTTGCGGAATAAATTACAAAACTTACACTTATTATATGAGCAGCCTACCATTACGGGAAGCATAAAAGAAGAACGCTCCATAGGAGGCCTGCAAATTCTACCTTCATATTCCATAAATTACCCTCTTTTATATTATACATTCATAATGTTGGAGATTCAAGGTGACGATTTCAGTGAAAGCTGTTTTTAATTGGTAATTGTGTTTATTTTGCAAGCCGGCGTACCAATCCAAGCCCTAAGCAGTGCGGTACAACCAGCGGAGCTTCGAGGCAAAAAACACCGCTTTGACTTGAAATGCCCGTAAGGGAACGGAAACAGGAAAAACAACAAATGAATTTACAAGGGAGCCGGTTCTCTTATCAGTTTAGTTCCTGTACCGGTAACTAAACCTTACCGCCCCCATGCCGAAAAAATTTCCGGCATGGGGGCGGTTTTTTAATTTAAAAATTAATAGTGTTAAGCCTGTTTTTTTAAAGTACCGTCAGGTTTGTAGAAAATACCTCTGAGTATCAAGGCCAAGGCACCGTCACCGGTTACGTTACATGCGGTACCGAAGCTGTCTTGAAGAGCAAAGATAGCTATAAGCAAGCCTGTTCCCGTGCTGTCAAAACCTAAAACGCTTAAAACAAGACCCAATGAGGCCATAACGGTTCCGCCGGGTACACCGGGTGCTCCTACTGCAAATACACCGAACAAGAATGAGAATAAAATCATTGTTCCGAAAGAAGGCAGCGAACCGTAAAGCATTTGAGCTATTGTCATACAGAAGAATGTTTCCGTTAAAACCGAACCGCAAAGATGGGTTGTAGCTCCAAGCGGAATTGCAAAGTCTGCAACTTCTGAAGGAAGAGCATCCGATTTATGAGCGCAGCGTAAGGCTACGGGAAGAGTTGCAGCACTGGACATAGTTCCTACAGCTGTAGTATAAGCGGGGCCGTAGTGTTTGATAACGTCTAATGGATTTTTCTTTGAAACTGCTCCTCCTATAAGGTAGAGAACAGTAAGCCAGATAAAGTGACCGATTAAAACGATAACGATAACCTTTAAGAATACGGGTAGCTGTTTTGTTAAACTTCCGCTATAGGCCAGTTCTGCAAAGGTTGCTGCAATAAAGAAGGGCAAAAGAGGAACAACTATGCGGTTTACAATTTCCAAAATCATCTTTTGGAATTCTACTAAAACCTTTTCAATGGTTTCGGCTTTTGTCCACAATACCGAAATACCTACAAGGATAGCCATTACCAATGCTGTCATAACCGGCATTAGAGGCGGAATAGATAAAACGAAGGCCGTTTTCGGGATGTCTGCCAATGCACTCATAGAGCTGGGTACACGCAAAAACGGAATCAAAACATATCCTGCAATAGCTGAGAAAATTGAAGCTCCGACAGCGGATATATAGGACAAACCTAGAAAGGTTCCCAACATTTTTCCTGCATTTTGCTTTAAACCGCAGATTGCAGGAGCGATAAAACCGAAGATAACCAGAGGTACGATAAAGAAGATAACCGAACCTAAGATTGCCTTAATTGTGTTAATGACGGCCATAACAGATGCCGGAACAAAGAGTCCAAGCAAAATACCTGCCGCAATACCGATACCGAGTTTGGGTAAAAGCCCAATCTTTTTTTCTTTTGCCATAAAAAACTCCTCAAGTTTTTATTATTAGGTATAAGAATTATACTTTGCACATTCTAACAGCTTTAAAACGATTTGTCCATAAGGCAAAAAGACTTCAACATTTTTATCCGCCTTTCTTATTGAATATTACACCTCAAATTGTTATATTATATGGACAATTACAGGAGTTATGATGAAATTATTAGATATACAAGGACTTCAAATGTCGGTTGATGAGAAGCAGATTCTCAAAAACCTTAATTTGAGTATAAACAAGGGCGAGGTTCATGTGGTCATGGGTCCGAACGGAGCCGGAAAATCCACCTTGGCTGCTGCCATAACGGGGAATCCTCGATACACAATCGATGCAGGTAAAATCTTTTTTGAAGGTGAGCTTATAAATGATGTTCCCGTTTATGAACGGGCTCGTAAAGGTATATTTCTTTCTTTTCAAATACCTGAAGAGGTGCCGGGTTTAAAAATAGAGGAGTTTTTGCGTGCTTCAAAAGAAGCCGTAACGGGTGAAAAAACACCTGCGATAAAATTTCATAAACTTTTATCGGACACAATGAAGCAGCTTAAAATCAACCCTGCATACGCGAACCGCAGCTTAAATGTCGGGTTTTCGGGCGGAGAAAAAAAGAAAAACGAAATCTTACAGCTTGCTATTCTAAACCCGAAACTTGCAATCCTCGATGAAACGGATTCGGGGCTGGATATTGACGCTACAAAGATAGTCTTTGAAGGCGTTTCCAAAATACGCACCCCCGATATGGGAATTTTAATCATTACCCATCATAATAAAGTTTTAGATTATATAAAGCCCGATTTTGTACACATTCTTGTTGACGGCACTATTGTCAAAACAGGCCGTCTTGAGTTGGTAGAATATATTGAAAAGAACGGGTACGAAAACATAAAAGAAAGCCTATGAGTAAAGCCATAAACCAAAACACAGATAAAGCACCGGAGGATGCCGCCCTCTTTCAAGAAAGAAAGCGTACATTTGTTTCGGATATAGAACGCGGAGTCTATGACATAAAGGACAGCATCGATTATAAGTATTCGACAGGGCTCGGTTTAAACGAAGAAGTCGTAAAGAAAATATCCGCACGCAAAAATGAGCCTGAGTGGATGCTGGACTTGCGTCTTAAATCCCTAGTATACTTTAATGAGCGGCCCATGCCGGACTGGGGAGCCGATATTTCCGATTTGGATATTCAAGAGATAATCCACTACATTGTTTCCGACACAAAACCCTTGGCCGAAACTTGGGATGACGTTCCGGAGGAAATAAAAAAGACCTTTGACAGGCTGGGCATTCCCGAAGCCGAACGAAACTCCCTCGCAGGAGTGGGTGCCCAGTATGATTCGGAAGTCGTTTACCACAGTCTAAAAGAAGACTTGGAAAAACAGGGCGTAGTCTATTTGGATATGGAAACGGCCGTTCACAAGTACGAAGATATAGTAAAAAAGCATTTTATGCAGCTTATAAAGCCGAATGATCATAAATTTGCAGCCCTCCACGGTGCCGTTTGGTCGGGAGGTTCCTTTGTGTATGTTCCCAAGGGTGTAAGGGTCGAGCTTCCGCTTCAATCCTATTTTAGACTGAATGCCCAGCAGTCGGGGCAGTTTGAGCACACCCTTATAATTGTAGAAGAAGGAGCCTACCTTCACTTTATCGAAGGATGCAGTGCTCCCAAATACTATAAAAACGCCCTCCATGCAGGAGCCGTCGAGCTCTATGTAGGAAAAAAAGCAACCTTGCGTTATTCAACAATCGAAAACTGGTCGCGAAACCTATATAACTTAAACACCAAAAGGGCCATAGTCGAAGAAGACGGAGCTATTGAATGGGTTTCGGGTTCGTTCGGTTCAAGGGTTACCATGCTTTATCCTATGAGTATCTTAAAAGGCGACCGCTCCCGTTCGGAATTTACAGGGGTTACCTTTGCTTCGGAAGGGCAGTGCCTTGATACGGGAACAAAGACCGTTCACATCGGAAAAAACACCGTTTCGGAAATGCGCTCCCGTTCCATCGCAAAAAACGGCGGGGAAGCAAACTACCGAGGCCTTTTGTCCATAGGAGCAAATGCAACCGGAGCTAAGGCTGTGGCCGAATGCGAATCCCTAATGCTTGACGATAAATCCCGCTCCGATACGATTCCGATTATAGAATCCCATATCGATGATGTAGACATAGGCCATGAGGCTAAAATCGGAAGGATAAGCGAATCAATGGTGTTCTACCTTATGCAAAGAGGCTTGGATGAGGCCGCCGCAAAATCCCTTATCATCAAGGGCTTTGTCGAACCTATCTCCAAGGAACTGCCTTTGGAATATGCCGTTGAGTTGAACAATCTTATTACAATCGAATTGGAAGGAACTATAGGATAGATATGAGTGATAGAACTTATTTTAAACGGCTTGACTACACAAAAACGGATATCCCTTCAAAGCCTTTTTGCAATTTAACCTGCAAGGCCAACGGCTGTACCAAAGACTGCACCGAAGCTGAAAATATAGAACAAATGCCGATTGAGCAATTTTTAAAAACAGCCCCTTCGGAAAATATAGAAAAATTCTTTGATTTTACGAAGACAAAACGCGAAAAAAATTGCGGTCTCGGAGACAACTATGTTCAAGAAGTAAAGGATAAAAGGAATTCCGGTATTTATATAAGAGTAAAAAAATGCGAAGATAAGGAAAAGATCGCCAATGTTCTAATCCATTTTACAATGGATCAAGCCAATAATGTTCTTTATGACCAAAATCTGATTGTAATTGAAGAAGGGGCAAGGGCTAAAATCTTTTTTTATCATGATGTAAAAGAATACGATTGCTCAAAGGCCAATATTTTTAGAAACGGCCTACTAAGCATAGTTGCCGAAAAAAACTCTCAAGTAGAATTTATAAAGGTACAAAACTTAAGTCACTGCGGCATCAACTTTGAAACCGTAAAAATTTCTGCAATGGAGAAGGCTCAAGTTACCCTTTACGACATTCAGCTTGGAGCAAAGATAAACGGAGCTTCGACTTCTACCTATATGCCGGAAGAATGGGCTGATGTTCAAATATACCCCCTCTATTTTGCAGATAAGACCAGACGCATCGATTTGGAGCAAAATTTTATCATCAACGGAAAAAATTCTCTAGGTGCAATTACTGCAAAAGGAGCTTTAAAGAACATGGCTCATAAAATGTTCCGGGGCAATATCTTTTTAAACAGGGGCTGCTCAAAGTCCATTGCAAGGTTTTCGGATAACACGATTATGCTCGATAAGACCACTGTGGGGGCTACAATCCCTACAATCTTTTGCGATGAAGATGACGTTATAGGAGAGCACGCTGCGAGCTTTGAGGCGGTAAACAAGGCCAAGCTTTACTACCTTATGACCCGCGGTTTTGACGAGCTGAGTGCCAAAAAGCTCTTAATCGAGGCAGCTTTTAAACCTGTTTTTAACCGCATTGACGATGAAACTATAAGAGAAAAGCTCTTAGAGGAATTCAGGATAAGCTTAGATGAGATAAGGGATTAAAAATGTGCCTTCTTTTATAGGGGCTCTTTAATACTTAATCCTGTAGATTTTGCCATCATAGGCGAGGGTTTGGGGGAAAGGAAAACTTTTATCCGAAAAAGTTTTCCTTTCCCCCTAATTTTTAGAAGGGCCTATCAGCCAAATACTTGTATTCTTGCCACTGCCTCTTAGCCTTAGCAACAGCCTTATCCAAGAGCATTTGAGCTCTTGCAGGATCGGCGTTCTTTAAGGTCTTAAAGCGGACTTCTTTGTACATAAAGTCGGCAAGATTAAAGTCGGGTTCCTTGCTGTCAAGCTGGAAGGGGTTTTTGCCCTGCTCGACAAGTCTCGGATCGTATCTGTACAAGGGCCATAAACCGCAAGAAACAGCTTCTTTTTGGTTTGTCATACCCTTTGTCATGTTGATACCGTGGTTGATACAATGACTGTAAGCGATGATAATCGAAGGTCCGTCATAGCTTTCGGCTTCGCGAAAGGCTTTGATTACCTGACTCATGTTTGCACCCATAGAAATATGAGCGACATAGACATAGCCGTAACTTATCGCCATCATGCCTAAGTCTTTTTTGCTTACTTCCTTACCTGAAGCGGCAAATTTTGCAACTGCACCGATAGGTGTAGCTTTTGACATCTGTCCGCCGGTATTCGAGTAAACTTCAGTATCCATTACAAGAACATTGATATTTTTACCGGAAGCAAGAACGTGGTCCAAACCGCCGTATCCGATATCGTAGGCCCATCCGTCTCCTCCGAGGATCCAAACGGAGCGTTTGATAAAGTGGTCTGTTAAAGAATCCAGCTCTTTAGCCAATTCATCCTTTGAACCTGCCAATTCTTTTTTAAGCTCTGCAACAAAGGCTCTCTGGTCTTCAATAGCTGCATCATCTTCTTGAGCGTTATTGAGAATCTTGTCGATTACGCCGGCTGCAATACCCTTTGCTTTTACCTTAGCGGCAACTTCGCGGGCATAAACTGCGAGCTTATCGCTTGTCAACCTCATACCGTAACCGAATTCTGCTGCGTCCTCAAACAAGGAGTTAGACCAAGCCGGGCCTCTTCCGTCACATCGTTTTGTATAAGGTGTTGTGGGCAGGTTTCCTCCATAGATTGAAGAACAACCTGTTGCGTTTGCAATAACGGCTCTGTCTCCGAAAAGCTGTGAAAGGAGCTTTACATAAGGTGTTTCACCGCAGCCTGCACATGCGCCTGAGAACTCGAAGAGAGGCCTCTTCATACCGATACCCTTGGGAACGCTCAAATTAAGCTTCTTTACATCAGGATCAGGAATATCGTTAAAGAAGAAGTTCCAGCTTGCAACTTCCTGCTTTCTGTGTTCAACAAAGCTTTCCATATTGATGGCTTTAATTTCGGGATTTTCCTTGGACTTTGCAGGGCACTGCTGAACGCAAAGACCGCAGCCTGTACAATCTTCCGATGAAACTTGAATTGTAAATTTGGCTCCTTCAAATTCCTTGCCCTTATAATCGCAGGATTTAAAGCCCTGGGGTGCCTTTGCCAAAAGTGAGCTGTCATAAGCCTTCATTCGGATACAGGCATGGGGACAAACCATGACACACTGACCGCACTGAATACAGATATCGCTCTTCCAAATCGGAATATGTTCTGCGATAGCTCTCTTTTCATATTGAGTGGTAGCTGTCGGGAAGGTTCCGTCTTCGGGCATTTCGCTAACTCTTATATCATCACCTTTTTGGATAGCAACCTTGCCTAAAACATTCTTTACGAATTCGGGAGCATCGCCTGTGATTGCAGGGTGCATCTTGAGCTTGCTTGTTGCTGTCTTGGGATAATCAACCTTTTCAACTCCCTCAAGAGCCATATCTATTGTCGTAATATTCTTTTGAACGATTTCCGGGCCTTTTTTTCCATAGGACTTTTCAATGAATTTTTTGATTAGGTCTACGGCTTCGGCTTCAGGCAATATTCCGAAGATTTTGAAAAAGGCGGTTTGCATAACAACGTTAATTCGGTTGCCCATTCCGGCTTTTTCTGCAATCTTGATAGCATCGATTACATAGAATTTAGCTTCTTTTTCGATAATCTGCTTTTGAACTTCGATGGGCATATTGTCCCAGATTTCGTTCTTTCCGTAAGGAGCATTCAAAAGGAAGGTTCCGCCTTTTTTAAGGCTGTGGAGCATATCGTATGTTTCAAGATAGCTGAACTTGTGGCATGCAACGAAGTCCGCATTTGTAATTAAGTAGGGCTTTCGGATTGCGTGTTTTCCGAATCGGAGGTGCGAAATCGTAAAACCGCCCGACTTTTTACTGTCGTATGAGAAGTAGGCTTGTGCCTTATTTTCTGTGGCTTCACCGATAATCTTAATAGAGTTTTTATTGGCACCTACAGTACCGTCGGAACCCAAACCGAAGAACATAGCCTGATGCATGTCCTTATCTTCAAGTTTAAAGTTGGGGTCATATTTGATGCTGGTCTTTGTAACATCATCTTCGATACCTACGGAGAAGTTGGTCTTCTTTTCGCCTTCAAGGTTGTCGAATACACCTTTAACCATGGCCGGTGTAAATTCTTTTGAACCTAGACCGTAACGTCCGCCGATGATAACGGGATAATGAGTAAAGGGGCATTTTTTTGCAGCCTGCATTTCGCCGATAGCTGTTCTTACATCTTCGTAGAGGGGTTCGCCCAAGGAGCCTGCTTCCTTACATCTGTCGAGAACTGCAATTCCTTTTACTGTGGCAGGAATAGCTTTTACAAAATGCTCGGCACTGAATGGCCTGTAAAGCCTTACTTTAATAACACCGTATTTTCCGCCCTTGGAATTAAGTTCATCTACCGTTTCTTCAACAGTATCAGCACCTGAACCCATGAGGATTATGATTTGCTCGGCATCTTTTGCTCCGTAGTAGTCATAAAGGTGATATTGTCTTCCTGTAAGTTTTGCATACTTATCCATTTGTTTTTGAACAATTTCGGGAGTAGCAAGATAGTATTTATTTACGGCTTCTCTGCCTTGGAAGTAAATATCGGGGTTTTGAGCTGTTCCGCGAAGTTCGGGATTTTCAGGGCTTAAACCGCGTTTTCGGTGAGCTCGAACAAGCTCATCGCTTACCATTTGGCGCATAATGTCATAAGAAACTTCTTCAATTTTTTGAATTTCGTGAGAAGTTCTAAATCCGTCAAAGAAGTGGAGGAAGGGAACTCTTGCTTCCAATGTGGCTGCATGAGAAATAATGGCAAGGTCCATAACTTCCTGAACCGAGTTGGATGCCAACATAGCCCAACCTGTCTGGCGGCAGGCCATTACGTCCTGATGATCTCCGAAGATTGAAAGAGCACTGCAAGCTACGGCTCGGGCAGCAATGTGGAAAACAGTGCTGGTCAACTCGCCGGCTATTTTGTACATATTCGGAATCATTAAGAGCAAGCCCTGAGATGCGGTAAATGTTGAAGAGAGAGCTCCTGTGGTCAAGGCTCCGTGTACGGCACCTGCAGCACCTCCTTCGGATTGAAGCTCAACAACATCGGGGACAGTACCCCAAATATTTTCTCTTCCGCGGGCTGAATATTCATCAGCGACCTCACCCATCGGACTTGACGGTGTGATCGGGTAAATGGCAATTACCTCGCTTAAAGCGTGGGCAACGTGACCGGCAGCAGTATTACCGTCGATCATTACAAGTTTTTTTTCTTGGCTCATAAAAACCGTCCTTATAAAAGTATTAGGGATTATTCAAGTCTATTACAAAGAGAAAATATGATTAAAAAGCATACTGCGTATAATGGAAATGAACAGTCCTCAAAGAAAGAATATCATAAAACGAATATTTTTTCAAGTGTCCGCATTGTAATAACTTAACGGGTGCTCCGTTGCCGGTCATTCACAGTCCAGCCGGCCTTCATTTATATAAAGGAGCCTGTCACAAAATTGTTCCGCTAAAATTTTATCGTGACTGATAAAAAGATAGCTTGATTGATGTGTATTTTGATATTCTTTTAACAAATGGATAATTTGTGCTTGGCTTACGCTGTCCAACATTCCCGTCGGCTCATCTAAGACAATCAGTTGAGGTGTAATGGAAAGAATCCTTGCTAAAGCCAAACGCTGTAATTCTCCGCCGCTCAATTCCCTCGGGTAGCGGTAAAGATGTTCTTCCCTTAAGCCCAATTCTTTTATATCCCGAATAATTTTCTCCGTTCCTTTTTCTTTTAAATAAATACGGTACGGTTCTTTTAGGCTCTCTATGATGTGCAGTTTGGGGTTAAAAGATATTTCTGGATGCTGAAAAAGGATTTGAATTTTGCGTCTTGTTTCCCGTTTAACGGGATATTTGAGCGGAAGGTTTTCAAAAAACATTTCTCCTTTTGACGGCATTATTAAACCGGTTATAATTTGTCCGATAGTTGTTTTACCGCTTCCGCTGTCCCCGATCAAGCCGACGGTTTCTTTTTTATTTATGTAAAAACTGATATTTTTAATTGCTTCAAAATCTTTTTTGCGGGCATTTTTATATGTTTTAGAAATGTTTTTAAGTTCAAGCATATTTCCAGCACCTTACTTTCCTGTTTTTTTCTATTTCTATCATGGGAGGGGTTTGTTTGCATTTTTCAAAGGCATATTCACAGTTGGGTGCATATCTGCATCCTGTTTCATAAACGGGACGTTGCATACTTTTTGCCTTATACTGTAGACCGTTTTCCGGCATTGCTCTTATTATATCTTCGGTATATGGGTGATAAGGTTTTGCAAATACTTCTTCGGTCAATCCTATTTCTACACTATATGAAGAATGCATAACGCATAGTTTTTTGCTTATGTTTTTTGCAAAGTTAAGGTCATGAGTAACGCAGACATAGGTTTCTTCTTTTAAGAGTTTAAATGCTTGTTCAACCATTTTAAGCCGTCTTGAGTCTAAGCCCTTTGTAGGCTCATCGGCAAATATTAAATGAGCTCCTGCGGAAATGCCCATTGCAATCATAGCCCGTTGCTTCATTCCGCCGCTGTAAGTGTGAGGATATTGAACGGCCCGTTCTTCTTCATTACCTAAATTGAATTTATGTAAAAGGTTTACGGCTTCTGCTTCCGCATTTTTTTTGGAATAACCGTAGTGAATTATAAGAGGTTCTCCTACTTGATAGCCCACTTTAAGAAGCGGATTTAAAGAGTTTCCGCTGCCTTGAGGAATGTAGGATATTTCTTTACCTCTGATGGTGTTTAAAGTTCTGCGGTCAAGGTTTAACAGATTCCGATTCTTAAAAAAAGCTGAACCCTGTACCGTTGCATTTTTAGGTAAAAGTTTTAATACCGCTAAAAGCATAACGCTTTTTCCGCTCCCCGTTTCACCTATAACTGCAATTTTGTCTCCTTCAAAAATATCTAAATTAAAATCTTGAAGAACTTGAGGAGCATTCTTTGAACCGAATGAAACGCTTAAGTTTTCTATTTTGAGAAGAGGAAGCTCAGCTAAGTTTATTTCAGTATTATTCATTTTTTGTGCCGTAATATCCTATAAGCATAAAACCTAAAACGGTAACCGAGATACAGATAATCGGAGGCAGGTACCACCATATTTGTCCGCGCAAAATACTGTGTCTAAAAAAAGCGTACCGCAAAATTGCTCCCCATGATTTTTCGCCGTAGGTTCCTAGCCCTAAAAAACTTAAACCCGATTCCGTTACCATCGCTGCCGAAACGGAAAGTACGCCGCGTATAAGTATTATATCTTTAAGGTTCGGCAATATGTGTTTAAACATAATGACAAAATCGGGGACTCCCAAGGCTTTTTCTATTTTTATAAAAGGCTGTTCCGCAATTTCTTTTGTTTTTGCACGCAGGATTCGTGCGGTTCCCGTCCAAGAAGTAATGCTCATAGCGATAATCAAGTTCCATTTTCCGGGTTTCATAAACGCCACCAACAAGACCGTCAAAGGCAGCCCAGGAACAGACATTGCAATATTGGTAAGCACTGTTATAAGTCTATCGATAATACCGCCGTAATATCCTGAAAGCAGGGCAAAAACAACACCGATACCGGTAATAGTAATTGCCGCAAAAAAACCTACAAAAAGGGAAACTCGAGCACCGTACACCAGCTCGCTTAAAATATCCTGTCCGACATCATTCGTTCCTAAAAGGTGATCAAAACAAGGCTTTTCATAAATATTTCCCATTTCATACGGATCATACGGAGCGATAAAGGGTGCGAAAATTGCAATAATAGCTGCCGTCAAAACAATCATAATCCCCGCCTTAAAAGAATACGGCATTTTTTTTATATTTAAAAATTGTGTCATTGCTCATCCCTTACACGCGGGTCTATTATGATATTGACAATATCGCTGATCCAGTTTGCAGCGACAACGCTTACCGCCGAAATTAAAAAACACAGTTGAGCTGTCGGAAAATCGCGCCTGCTTACCGCGTCAAACATAAGGGAACCCATTCCTTTCCAGCCGAAAATAACTTCAACTATCATCGCTCCCGATAAAAGCCAACCCAGCTGAATTGAAAGAGATGTTGAATACGGAAGCAGTGCGTTGCATAAAACGTGGCGGAATAACACTTTTTTATCTTCCAATCCTTTTGATTCCGCAGTTATTAAATAATCTTCGTTACAGATTTGAGAAACGGAGCTTTTCATAAGCATAAAATTTCCTGCCGTACGCGAAAGAACTAAAATGATAAGCGGTAATGCCATATGGCTTAATAAACTCCAAATCCGCTCCATCCCCGAAAGCCCCGGTCCTACCATTCCGTTTATAGGAAATATTTTAAGCTTGTACGAAAATATGATGAGAAAAATCAAGCCTATACAGTTCGATGGAATTGTGTTTACAAACAAAAAAAACGGAGTCGTAATGCGGTCGAAAATTCCTTTTGTCCGCCACCCTGCAAGAGTTCCCAAAACAGCCCCTAAAATTCCGCCCAAAATCCACGTGGGAATAGAAAGCAGTAAAGTGCTTTTTGCCGCCCTCAAAACGTTTTCTGAAACGGGCTGATGATTCGAATGAGCTCGTCCAAAATCGAGCGTTGCAATACATTTTAAATATTTTTTATATTGCACCCATAACGAATCATCAAGTCCGAATTTTAATTTTAATGCTTCAAGTTCGGCAGGGTATTGATCCAAAAGATAATAGTATTCTTCTTGCCCAACCAAATACATAATGGGTTTCCCCGGCATGATATGAATGAGCAAAAAGCTGAGCGATATTATCATATAAACCGTACACAGAGCGTACAGAAATTTTTTACCCGTTGATCTCATTTTGTCTTTGAAGCTTTATTTTTTTATTGTTCTAAGCTCAAACCATGTTGTCGGATGGATGACACCCCAAGAAGGATAGTTATCCCAGCCCTCATACTTATCCGTTCTATATGGGAAAAAACATTTTTCCCAACAAAGAGCCTGAGCAAAAGCTACGTCGTTTGCCATAGATTGAAGTTTTCTTACATTTTTGATGTAGGTCTCATCATCGGAAGCCCGCTGCATGGCAAAAAAGGTGTCTTTAAATTCGTCATTATGAAAGGTTCCCCAAATCCATGTATTTTCACCTTCAAATCTGGGATCGGCTAAAAAATACCTAAAAGCACTTGTATATTGAGCCATTCCCGAAGTGGTATAGCCGATTGAAATATCATAATTTCCGTCAATTATATTTTGCTCCCAAACTTCGTCGTTCCTTAAGCTTTCTTCATCGACATAAGTCTTAACGCCTATGTTTTTTAACGAGGCCATAATTACATCGGACATGCGGTTAAACAGTTCCTTATTTCTAGTTGAAAATTGCTGTGTTACCATAACTTTTAATTCGGAACCGTCCGGGTATTCTCTAAATCCGTCTCCATTAATATCTTTGTAACCGGCTTCATCCAAAAGCCGTGCTGCTTCTTTTATGTCTGTTTTAAGAATGGGTAAAGACGGGTCAAAGCCTTTACATGAAGGAGGTATAATGCCTGCACCCGGAGCCGTACCGTACGATCCGTTAATAACGGCGGCAAGTTTACCGTAATCGAATGCAAGCCTGCAAGCCTTTCGGAAAGCAATATCTGTACACGGCTTTCTTTCCATTCCATATGTAACCTGATAGTTTCCGGCATAATCGCTTTCACCGAAATCTATTCCGTCGGTTCCTTTAAAAGAATCGATTACGGTAACATCAACGGAATTTGCATAATTGAACATAGCATCTATTTCTCCGTTTGCCATTGCGAACATAAGCGTATCTTCACCCGAATAAGTCTGTACGGTAATTTTGTCAACGGTAAGCTCTCCCAAAAAGGCATTTTGAGGAACAGCTTCATAAACGGACGTTTGAGAATCTTTATCGAGAGAAACAAGACGATAAGGGCCGCAGCCTAATGCGGCATCCTTTCCATTATATTGGCGATAATCTTCAACCCCTTCCCAGACATGTTTAGGAAAAACAAAAGCGCTTAAAACCGCATTATTAATCCAATAATAAGCATCAGGCTCCGAAAAGGTAAGAGTACATTCGTTTTCTCCGGTAATTTCCCATTTTTCTAAGTTTTTTAAAGAACCGGTTTTTCTTACGTTTTTCATAAAATCAAATGTAAAAAGAATATCGTCTTTTGTAACCGGCTTTCCGTCATGCCAAACAGCCGTAGAAGGAAAAGTAAAAACCAATTGTTTTGCATCTTTGGAAATGCTAAAGGACTTAAAAAAATACGGGTGTATTTTTCCGTTCTTATCGCTGTATACAAAATGTGCTTGCGTTAAAGCGTTGTACTGTAAGGCGTCTGGTCTCTGCCTTTGCGAGCTGAAATCGTTTTGCTGAGCTAAATTAGTACCGATAACAAGATTTTCAACGTGCCCGCCTTTTTGAGCTTGCTGAGCTAAATCGGTTTTAGAACAAGCAGCAGACAGAACAAGAGCTGCAAATGCAGCCGACAAGATTTTAAAAAATGAGTTTTTCATAACCCCTCCAAAATATTACCGATATCCGCTTTAATGCAACAAATCCTCTCACAGGAAAAACCTGCAAGAGGATTTGTAAATACAAGGAAGCACCATACAATGCCGATAAGTATCTGCAATCCTCCCCGTCTCTCGCAAGGAGCAAAAGCTAAAATCATTAGGGCAAGTCTTCCGGCTTAAAAGTCATCATTCTTTTCGCCTTCCCAAAAAAATCAGTGGCATATTGAAAAGAACTCTTTAATTACGGCAGCGGGACTGCATAGGATTTTCACCTATTTCCTTTTTAATCGGCAATTACGCCGAACCTTAATGTGATTTCGGTTATTTAATTTTAAGGAAACTATTTTCCAATGGGAATAAGTATATCCTTTTTTTATATTTGATACAAGAGCCATAGTACGGAAAACATAAGCCTCGCTCAATTGACTAAAATCGTTTTTTTGTGTACAATAGTAAATTGAGGATATTATGAGTGAAAGACCCATACAGAGTAAATTGAATAATGCATTAAACATCCTCAAGCAGGGAGACTTAAGAGGTTCCTATGCCGAGCTTGAAAGGTTATTGAAGAATGACCTTGAAAATGCGGAAATTGACTATACTCTAAAGGGTGTGCGGTTTTGGGAAGATAAGCTTGAAAAAGCAAAAAAAGCTTCTACTCCTCTAGAAAGGGCAGAGATGATGATTTCTCAATGGAAGCCCTTTTTAGCTTATATTCACCGTCAGGGAGAAGAAAAAGAATTTATCATATATTCCTTAAAATGTGCTGTTTTTACGATTGCTTTGGAATTCTATGCAGATCTATTTAATGAAGAGTCAGAGCTGCCTGATGCAGAGCCTTACCGTAAAATAGGTCTTTGTTATAAGGTTCTCGGAAACTATGAAAGGGCTCTTGATTTTTTAAGGTATGCCGCCGAGATAGACAAGAATTCGGGATCGGTTTTAGCGGATTTGGCCGATTGTTATGCCCTATATGGGGAAATAAAATTTGCAAAAGCTTTTTTTAGAGAAGCCTTTTTTATAGACCCTGAAGGGATTGAGCTTCAATTTCTTGAGTCTGAAATTATTTGCAGGCTTATTAATAGAGTTTATAATCTTGGCTACAGGGTTGAAGATATTGCTGATTGGGTGCCTATTTACGGCGTTATTGACGGCGTTTTCAATGTAAAGCGTGAGCTCAGGGCCTTTGAAGTAGGGCAATTAAAGCAAAACATCTTTTTGATGGAAGGAGAGGTTCAAAATGCCTCTCAAGAACAAAAACATAAGCTTGTTCCGCGTTTAATAAACCATTATTTTTGGCTGATCGACCATTATGTGAGCGTAAATGAAAGCAAGTCAAAAATAGATGACCTGCTTTTGCGGATAAAAGTATTAGATCAAAATATATATAATTGCTATATGAGATAGCAGATTTTCGGAGGATTTATGGCTGATATACAAAAACAACTGATCGAGATGCTCAATGAAGAAAAATGGACTAGAGCAGCTATAGGCAACTACACAACAAAGAATTTTGAAGATCTATATAAATTAGTATCTACAGCAAAAAAAGAAAATGTTGTGGATGAAATTAAACAAATATGTGATGAACATTTAACACATACAAAAAACAGTATAATAGCTCTTTATATTTCAAGTATAATTTCTCTTTCAAATCAGCTTTTGGATGATTCAAATGTTGTAAGTCTAATCGGAATATTTACCGACAACCACAGAACACAAATAGTTGAATATCTTTGTAAAAAGGTTCTCGAATACGGAGAATCTAAATTTGCCCTCCGGACTTTGGCAGAATGTTATAAGGCTGCGGGAAGTGAAGACCTTTATGATATTTGGGAGCGCTTGGTTAAGGTTGATTATGATGAGGCCGAGGTTGCCAAACTTTTAGCCGAAAAATATGAAAAAGACGGAAATACGGAAAAATCTATAGAATATTATAAAAAAGCCTTATACCGCTTTATAAACCGCAAGCAAATAAACGGTGTAAAAGAAATATGGTCAAAACTTGTTACCTTAATCCCCGATGAGATTGACTTTTTCTTCCGTATACAGGCTAAGATTACCGGTGCTATGGATAACAGCCGCAATTCCATATTGATGCAGGATGTTTATCAATATTACAGGGAAAATGAAAACTGGAATATTTGTATCGATATTTTAAAGCTTATTCTTTCTTACGATGAAAAAGACAACTGGGCTCGTGAAGAAATTACAGAATGTTTTAAAAACAAGTATAAAGATCACAGCCAGCTTGCAGAATGTATTAAGGTTTCGGACTTGAGCCAGCCTTGGCGCCCCGTATTTGATGCTATTGCCGACTTTGAAAAACATATTTCCTTTGATACGGGCTCCTTTGTATTCCACCGCACATGGGGTGTAGGACGCATTGCTTCAATTAAAGACGATGACCTGGTTATAGACTTTGCAAAAAAACGCGGTCACAGTATGAGCCTCAAAATGGGTATTACCGCCCTCCAAACCTTGGACAGAGAACATATCTGGGTATTAAAATCTACGGTCAGCAAGGAAATTCTTACAAAAAAAATAAAGAGTGATCCCGAATGGGCACTGAAGATTATAATAAAGAGTTTTGACAATAACTGCGACATGAAAAGGATTAAGCAGGAGCTTGTTCCATCCCTTTTGACAGCAGGTGAATGGACCAGCTGGAATACAAAGGCTAGAAAGGTCTTAAAAGAAAATCCAATGTTCGGTATCAATCCGGATAATATAGACTTTTACAGCGTAAGAGAGCGTCCCATTGCCGCCGAAGAAAAGCTTTCAAACGAATTTAAAGCTCAAAAGAACTTTTTTGCCAGAATTGAACTTCTCAATGCCTATGATACCTCGGAAGCTTGCGATGATGAATCCGATACCTTCCGCGAAATGCTTGATTATTTTGAAGGCTTCCTAAAAGCCTTTAGTCAGGTAAATGAGCAGGTTATTTGTGCCTATATTCTTGTTAAAGAATTTATTTCCGACAAACAGCTTATCTCGGCCGTAAAACAATATAATTTTGCAGAACTTTATAGCCGTATTGAAGATCCGATGGAGGTATATTCTCAAATAAAGGATAAGGTCTCGATAAAGGGACAGACTCTTCGTCAGAAATTCTTAAAGTACATAAAAAATCTTATTCCCAATTGGGAAAAAGAATATATCAGACTATTCCCCACGGTTTTATCTTCCGAAATATTGGATGCTCTGATAGAGGCCGGCTCTACCGATGATGTAAAGAATTTGGTAAAGGATTGTTTTGAAAACTACCGCATATACAGAAGTGCCGTTATCTGGTTCTTTAAAAATATTCAGGAAGAAGAATGGTTTAAGGAGCTTGGTATCAGCGTGGAGCAGCAGCTCATAGTGCTTATTCACATTCTTGATATTACATATCGTGAAATTGCATCGAGAAGAAATACAACCGAAAATCGAAAAATCAATCATCAGGTACATACTATCCTATTCGGTAAGGATGAGCTTTTACAAAACTTTATAATGGAAAGCGATGTAGATACAATAACCAGACTTTATACTCTTATCGATGACATAAAAGATCTTGATCCTGTAATTAAGATGAATATTCGAGCTAAAATTGTTGAAAAACATAAGGACTTTAAATTCTTTGATATTGAAGAAAAGACTGTTACGGTTCACGGCTTGATAGTTACGGCAAAGATGCTCGATCTTAAAAACAAAGAGCTTATCGAGATTAGGGATGTTAAAATTCCGCAAAATGCCAAAGACATCGGTTTTGCTCTTTCGCTCGGAGACTTGCGGGAAAATGCCGAATATAAGGCTGCAAAAGAAGAACAAACCCGCCTAGGAAATGCTTTGACCAGATTACAGGATGAGCTTGACAGGGCTCAAATTTTTGACCCCACCACTGCAACAGCAAAGAAAGTTTACTTTGGAAGCCGAGTAAAAATCTTAAACAATTTGACAAATCAAGAAGAAGAGTATACAATTTTAGGACCGTGGGAATCGGATCCTGCAAACGGAGTAATTTCTTATATGTCTCCCTTGGGCAACGGATTATTTAACCATAAAAAAGGAGAAGAGGTTGAATTTGAAGTAAATGACGAAAAGAGGAGCTATAAGATTATAGATATTTCTATCGCGGATTTGAAATAATTTGATTGAGACTTGCAGGTCTTGATTTAGACGTGCAAGTCTTCTAACTGCACCCCGAAAGGAGGAAAAAAAATGTTTAAAAGAGTTTCTTTGTGTTTGTTTTTGTTTGTTCTTTTTATACCTATTTTTGCTCAAAATACTGCTAAGACAAATGCTGAAATTGTCATCTTAATGGATACGTCAGGAACTATTCTTCCCTACTATGAAGACATTAATAATCGTGTTTTGTCTGAAATTAACGATAAATTTGTAAGGAAGGGCGATACGGTTCATGTTTTATCCTTTAATGCAGATGCACGTTATGAAATGTCGCAAAAAATTAACAGCGAAAAGGATATGTCCAGGGTTGTTTCAAGATTTTTGCTTCTATACCAGTTGGGAAAGAGTTCTGACTTTTTAACCGGTCTTCAGTATGCCCGCCAATACGGTTCAAATTTACCTGATACAAAAGAAAAAATATTGATTATAATTTCGGATGGAATTTTCAACCCGCCCGAATCAAGTCCTTATAAAAATTATACTGATGATCAGATAAAAAATGAAATAGGGCTTCTCGCAGGAAGTATCAGAAAAAAAGGCTGGAAGGTTTATTATGTTAAACTGCCTTATCCTGCCGATGCCGTAATACGAGGCTTGGACGGCCAAGAATTTTATAATCCAGGAAACGGATATGCCGGAACAGGCAGCGGCGGTTCGGGTACTCAAGGGTCAGGCAACGGTGGTTCGGGCACTCAAGGGACCGGCAGCTCAACCGGCGGAAGCTCAACTTCAGGAACTTCCGGCTCTACTTCAAGCGGAGGAGGCTATGCCGGCGGAGATTCAAGCTCCGGAAATTCCGGTACTGATCAGGGTGGCTCAAGTGATACCGGAACAGGACAAGGCAGTCTGACCGATGTTTCAAAGGACTTTAAAGAAGCTTCCGGGGCTTCAAGCAGCGATCTTTCCAAGGATAAAAATGACAAGTTTACAATTACGGAAAATGCGGAAAATCTGCCTATAATCAATTTCCCTGACGAAGGGCTTGAAGCTCAGGGTAATAAACTTGCTTTTTCATTTGAGGTAACAAATGACTCCGATGAAGATGTAGAGCTTCATTTAACTCATATTGTCATTGATAACGGTGTTAATATCAGCAAAATACCTGTTGATTCACAAAATACAAAGATAAAAGCTGGCGAAAAGGATGTGCCGATTAAGGTTTCAGCCATTCTTCCTGAGGAATATAAGGAAGGTAATTATAATATTATTATGAGGCTTGAATTTGCAGAAGGAAAGAGGGTTTTACCTCAGGTTATGGAAACCTCCTTAGCCGTTTTCCCAACCAGCTTTCAAAAACTCAAAGATTCCAACGCTCTTTGGTTTATCATTTTTGGAATTATCTTGCTTCTTCTCCTTATATTCTTGATAGTCTTCTTTACAAGGAGAAGAGGTTCAAGCTCGTCCTCCAATCAAGCCCGCTATGCGGCTGCAAGCTCTCAGATCAATTATCAGGAGGAGGATAAGAGGTATCCTCATAAGCTTTCGGATGAAGATGACCATGCAAACCGCTTAAATGCTTTTAATGCTTCATCGAATACATCAATCTATTCTGAAAGCAAAAACTTTGCAGGTGACGGAAGTTCTATGTATTCTGCAGATAATTTAGATCGAGTTGCTGCACAACGACAGGATGATGAAATTTTACGCCGCCGCGTTTTAGCTGCTTCTTTTGCCGCAAAGGAGCCGCGAGGAACATATATGTCTCCAGCCAACTTCTTTGAAACAATAGAAATAAAGCGTAATAAATCCGGCATGACCGAAATCTATGTTCTAAATCAAAATAGAAATATAGGAATGCGTAATATTCATGTTATGAAACCGGGCACGAGTTTGACATTGGGAGGCGGTAAAACCGATAACTTTTTAATCTTCTTAGTGCCATTTCCTGCCCATCTGGCTCAAGTTAGATATGACGGTCAGGATTATCATTTGGCTATTCTTAAGCCTAAGTACTTCCCATATGAGAAGTCGAATGTTGTAAATAACTGTATCGGTAAAACCGTTACCATTGTATCGGATAAGGGATATCATGTTTATTTTACCTTTAGGGAGTATGAAAACCCGACGGAAAAATTAAACAGTATCTTAACGTCGATAAAGTACGATAAGTAATGTTTTAATTATAAAAAAAAGCCGCAATCTTATTTTAAGATTGCGGCTTTTTTGTTTAAGTTGTTTTTAATTTTTTTAAGCTTTAGAAAGGCTTTTATTCCGTTTTTAAAAGTTCTGCTATTTCACTTCTATTCCATCTTAGGGCAACTTGATAAGGTGTTTCTCCTGCCGTATTTTTTACATCAAGCTTTATACCGGGCAGAGCTAAGAGGTCTTTTAAGGTTTGTAGATCTGCAAATTTGGCGGCATAATGCAGCATTCCTTCTCCAAGTGTATCTGTCTGCTTTAATGAGAATTCGGCTGCTATAGGAACGAAGTCGGTATGATGTGTAAAAATCTCCGTTATAGCGGAAACTCCCTTATTGTTGACTATAAAAGGATCTGCTCCTCCCGCTAAGAGTGTCCGTGTTATTTCTTTTTGATTGTTTTGAACTGCAAGTAAAAGAGCCGTTTCTCCGTTTTTATTTCTCTTATTTACGGGATATTTCTTTTTCATAATTCTTTGGAAATAATCAAGGCTTACTTTTTCCTTTACTGCTATGTGGAGAGGCGTGTCCCCATCAGTGTCGGCTAAAAGACTGTCATTGCCGAGTACCAGATCTACAGTTCTTATATTTTTATTTAAGGCGAGGCTGAAGGGTGTTTTTCCGTAGGCATCTTTGGCTAATGGATTGCCGCCTGCATTACGTACAAGAATGAGGCTTTCTTCCGAAATTTCTACAGCTTCATGCAGGGCGGTTCTGCCGTACATATCCTGCTGAACGGGAGATGCTCCATTTTTTAATAAGAGGTCGATAGCTTGGGTTTGATTTGTAAGTACTGCTTCGGATAAGGGGGAGCGGCCTGTTTCATCAGCTGAATTTACGTCAACCTTGGCTTTTAAAAAGATATTGATGAATTTTATTTCGCCCTGTTTAGCCGCTTCATGTAAAACCGTCTTTCCTGCAAGATTTTTTGCATTTATAAGCCTTACATATTCTTCCGTATCCTTTCTTAAAATAAAATCGGCGGATTTATATGCAGACCATCTTACGGCTGCATGTAAAATCGTATTTCCTAAAAAGTCCCTTGCGTCCAAATCGGCTTTTTTTGATAGGCCTTCACCTAATAAGGCTTTTACGGCCTCAGGGCTGTCGGTTCTGACTGCGTTAAAAAGAGGTGTTTCATTATTCGCATTTCTTGCATTTATATCAGCTCCCTTATCGATTAAATAAGGTATCATCGGTAAAATCTGCCATTCTGCAGCAAGATGGAGGGGGGTGTTTCCTGCTCCGTCTCCGGCACCTATTGTGTGGGAGTTTATCATCCAATCTTCTCTACCTTCGCGTAAGGTCATGGCAAATTTTAATGGACTGTCGCCGTTTAGATTGGCATAGAATATGTCTGCATTGTTTGCTATCAATATTTCTCCCGCTTCGCGGTAGTTTTTTTCGGCTGCTATATGAAGGGGCGTGTTTCCCAATTTATTACGAGTATTTATTAAACTCTTTTTTTCTACCAGATAATAAATAATATCGGAACTTGCCCTATGGCTGACTGCCAAGTGAAGCGGGGTAGATCCGTTGGAGTCCCTTTCTGCGCTGTTTTTTTCGGTTACAACATGCTCTACCATGGGCAGGCCTGCGCTTATGGAACGGATAAAGGCGGATTCACCCGACTTATCCTCGGCATGGATATCGGCTCCGTGATTTATCAAAAAATCCACTTGTTGTGTTTGATTTCTGTCGATAGCCAAAATGAGAGGAGTTTGTCCCTTTTTATTTCTTTCATTTATGTCGGCTCCGGCTTTTAACAGCTGCTCGAGGATGTCATCATTCATTCCGATTCGGGCTGCAATGTGAAGGGGTGTTTCTCCGTAGTTATCTTTAAGGTTAGGATTGGCTCCTGCAGTAATAAGCTCGTTAAATAATTTTGAGCGTGAGGCCTCCGGCATAACCAAATGGAGGGCTGTGTTTCCGGATGAGTTACGGCTGTTTGGATCGGCTCCGGCCTGTAATAGCAAGATAGCGGCTTCCGTATTTCCGTTATAAACGGCTTCCTGCATTGCCGTTGAGCTCGAAATATCCTTTACATCTATTGGAACCTTGTTTTTAATTAAGAATTTTAAAAATCCGGTATAGCCCTTTCTTGCAAAAATATGAAGCAGGGTTTCTCCGTCTCCAAAACGCATTGAGTAGTTGCGGGCAAGGCTTGCCGTTTCAAATTCAGCAAAATCCTTTCCCATTGGCTCTATGCCTGCAAGTAAAAGAATGGATGCAATTTCGGCTGAATCTTCAGCATCATTGTGTTCGTATGCTATACCAAGCGGACTTAAGTTCTCCTTATTGTATGCGGTTTCAGGGGGGGCAATAGCCAGAATTTGCTCCGTAAGCTGCTTGTCCATCGCTTTTGCTGCAAGATGCAGGGCCGTGTCTTGATTTTCATCTTTTTGTTTTATGGTTTGAGCCGTCAAAATTAAATTGGGAACATTGTTTTTACAGGCTGTATCGAAAGGCTTTTCGCCCTCATTATCTTTAGCAAATATATTTGCATTATATTCAACCAGAACCTTAACGGCATCATAAGCCGAATTGTTTAAAGCTGCTGCGAGAGGTGTTGCTCCCGTATCATTTTTTGCTTCTATGTCGGCATCCATGTTTATCAAAAGACGCACGATTATAGGATTGTTTTTAACAGCGGCAATATGTAAAAGACTGTTTCCTTCTTCATCCTTCATATTTATGGCAGAGCTGTTAAGTCTTTCTTGCAGCTCTTCCGATTTTCCTGCCTTTATAAGATCAATTAGAGTTTCTTCCTTTGCAGGAGCGGTTTTACACGACATAAAGTTTGCCGTAATTAAAATTAAAATAAATGCGAGTTTAAATATTTTTTTTGTTGTGAGAATAATATTTTGCATAAGCGTATAGCCTCCCCGCTTTAATATCGGCTTTAGTTATAAGCCTCTTTAGAAGGGAATCTTGTAGAAAGGCTCCTTTTAAAAGGTCTTTCTTTTGAGCTATCGGCTGATTTTGTTGCCGATTGCAGCTTCAATAAAATCCCTAAACAGGGGATGGGGCTTGTTGGGCCTTGAGGCAAATTCGGGATGAAATTGAACGGCAACAAACCAAGGATGGCTTTTTAGCTCAACGATTTCCACTAAATTGCGTTCAGGATTAAGACCCGAAAAAATCATATCCGAATTATCGAATTTTTCCCTGTATAGGTTGTTGAACTCGTATCTGTGGCGGTGTCTTTCTTGGATTTCGTGAGATTTATAGGCCTTTTCTGCGAGGGAGCCTTCGGCTATCATACATCTGTATAGGCCTAGGCGGAGGGTGCCGCCGATTTTTACATCTTTTTGGTCGGGCATCAGGTCGATAACAGGATTTTTAGCATTTTTATCGAATTCGGAAGAATTGGCTTCTTCGATGTGCAGGGCGTTTAAGGCGTATTCGATGGCCGCAATCTGCATACCTAAGCAGATTCCAAAATACGGAACTTTATTTTCGCGGGCAAATTGGGCAGTTAAAAGCATTCCGTTAATGCCCCTGTCGCCGAAACCTCCCGGCACTATAATTCCGTCTGCATCCTTTAAAAAGGCAGCAGCATCTTCCTTAGTTTCTATTTTTTTGGAGTCAATCCAAAGAAGTTTGATTGAGGTTTTATGGTAAATACCGGCAGCAGTCAAGGCTTCGGCAACGCTGAGATAGGCATCCGGAAGCTCTACATATTTTCCTACAAGGGCGATGGTTATTTCTTTTTCGGGCTTATAGTAGGTTTGAACCATTTTTTTCCATTCTTCCAGATTAGGCTCTTTATTTTCAATATTGAAAAGCTTACACAAAACCTTTCCAAGACCTGCTTCTTCCAGCATCAGCGGAACTTCGTAAATAGATTTTGCAGTTAAGTTTTCGATTATTGCATCTTGAGGAATGTTTGAAAAAAGGCTTAGCTTTTCTCGAGTCGGTTTTGAAAGGCGTTTTTCGCTTCGGCAAATTAGAATGTCCGGCTGTATACCGAAACTTAAAAGCTCTTTTACGCTGTGCTGCATCGGTTTTGTTTTGATTTCGCCGCATTCTTTTAGATAGGGTAAAAGACCTAAGTGAACGAACATGCAGTTTTCTTTTCCGACTGTGTAGCGGATTTGGCGGATGGCTTCGATAAAGGGGAGGGCTTCAATATCTCCTACGGTACCGCCTATTTCGGAAATAACAAAGTCGGCTCCTGTTTGTTCGGCCGTTCCTAGAATTCGGGACTGGATTTCGTCTGTAACATGGGGAACAACTTGGACTGTGCCCCCGTTATAGCCTCCGGCTCTTTCCCTGTCTAATATGGCAAGATAAACTTTTCCGGCCGAGGTACTGTTAAATTTATGTAGGGGAACATCGGTAAATCTTTCGTAGTGGCCCAGGTCGAGGTCGGTTTCGCCCCCGTCTTCCGTGACAAAGACTTCACCGTGCTGGTAGGGGTTCATAGTACCCGGATCCACATTTAAGTAAGGATCGAATTTTTGATTGACTACGGAATATCCGCGGCTTTTTAAAAGCATTCCTATAGAAGCTGCCGTTAGGCCCTTGCCTAAAGATGAAACAACTCCGCCCGTTATAAAGATAAACTTAGATTTCATAATTTTCCCCCGACCAAAAAAAAACGGCTGAGCCGTTTTTAGGCTTCCAACCGTAATTTAGTATAGCTTATTTTTGACTTATCCGCAAGTGGGCAGTTTGAATTTTGCTATCCATTATAAATAATTTCTATAATAATTATGAAAGGGGGGAAATTTTTCTTCTTTATAAAAAAATTATTAACGAGGCTTAATTATGGAAAAATTGTTTAAAATCACTCTCCGCAACGACTATGCTTTTAAACGAGTCTTCGGAGTAGAGGAAAACAAAGATGTTCTACAGGACTTGCTGGAATGTATACTGGACATTCCACCTGAAAACATCGCAGATTTGGAACTTCTGGATAAGGAGTTTCATAAGGAGCTTTTAAGTGAAAAGCTCGGTATCGTGGATATCAAGTTAAGGCTAAACGACGGAACTTTTGTCGATATTGAAATTCAAAACAGTTGGCATTTTGATTTTTCTGAAAGGACCTTATATTATTGGTCCAAGATGTATAATGAAAACATAAAACAAGGCCAAGACTATTGTAAAATCTTTAGCCGAATGCTATTATAATAATGGTAATACGCTTTAATATATCAAAAGTTAAGAAGGGGTTTCCAAAGGGAGCACCCTTTGGCAGACGGAAAAGATAGGAGGGGTTATAGGGGAGGAAAGAAAACCTGTTCTGTCGGGTTGTCTTTCCTCCCCTAATTGATTGGGAGGTAAGAAAAATGTTAGAACAAGAATCTCCGACGATGAGAAAGGCAAATGAGACTATTACAATAATGGAAATGAATCCTAGAGATAAATGGCTATATGATTCCCGTATGAAATATGAACATGATAGGGCTTCATGTATAAGCGAGGGTTATCGAAAAGGTATTGAACAAGGATTCGCCTACGGTTCTTACCAAACTAAACTTGAAACGGCAAAGAATTTACTCCAGTTGGGACTGTCGATTGAGAATATAGCAGAAGCTACCGGTCTCAGCGAAGAAGAAGTAAAAAGCATTTGAAACCGGATCCATTTGTGGCGGTTTTGAATAGGCTTTTTTAAAAAGGCGGTATGGTTTGGAACACGGCGGGGTTTTGTCTTATAAAAAAAAGGACGAAGTTTTAATCGATTTTAGCAGTAATATAAATCCTCTAATGGCACCTATGGGCTTAAAAAAGGCCTTAGGTGCAGCTTTTAATAATCTTTTGGTTTATCCCGATATCCGTTACCGCTCGCTAAAAAAGGTAACGGCTCAATATTTAAAATGCAGACCTGAAAATATTGTTTTGGGGAATGGGGCTGTAGAAATAATCGATAATTTTTGTTCAATGTTTAAACGAGTTGTTTTATGCACGCCTTGTTTTTCGGAATACGGATTAAGGGCTCTTGTGCATAATAAACCGGTTTTAGAGCTTCCTTATCTTCCGGATTTTTTGCCCGATATTGCCGGTCTTAAAAAAAAACTGAGGGCAGGCGATCTCCTTATCTTAGGGAATCCGAATAATCCCACAGGCTTAAGAATAGAAAAAACGGCTCTTTTACAAATTTATTCTCTCGTACAAAAAACAGGTGCGTTTTTACTTTTAGATGAGGCTTTTTACGAGTTTTGTCCGCCTGATTATGACAGCATAGCTCTTTTTAAAAAAGGCGGCTATAAAAATATCTGTATAATAAGGGCTGCAACCAAATTTTTTGGTCTTCCGGGGATACGCCTAGGCTATGCCTGTACCTCAACCGATACGGCTGCCGCTCTTTCGAAAATCGAGATGGCTTGGCACATAAACGCCTTTGCAGAAGCTGCCGCTCCTGCAATCTTTTTTGACGAGGATTTTATAGCAAAGAGCAAGGCCTATATCCAAAAAGAAAGAGCTTTTTTGCTTGAAAATATCGAAAAATATGGAACAAGCGGAGAGATAAAATTACAGGCCTATAAAAGTCAGTGCAATTTTATTCTTCTTAAAGTTTTAAATGCAAAAGATGAGGGAGCTTTAAAGTTTTTTGAAAAAAGGGGAATCTTGATAAGAACTTGCAGCAGTTTTAAAACTCTCGGAGATAATCATATCAGGATTGCCGTACGTTCTCATAAAGATAATTGTAAATTTATTAAAGCAATTAGCTCTAAAAGGTCAAAATAAACATCCCGTATCTGTATTGTAAAATTTATAAAAATGTTTTATAATGGCTTCGGGTGGTATAAAGTTTATATGGAAACATTTGTCGAGGAAGCTTCAACATACGAAAAGTGTATTCAAAAAATTCAAGAAAAGTATGGGCCGAATATAATGGTTACCCGCCGCGAGGTAAAAAGAAATGAAGGCTTCCTTAGTCTTTTTAATAAGGAAACAATAAGGTTGAGTTTTAATATTCAAAATGAAGCCTTTATTCCCAAATTCTCAAATAATGAAGAAGTAAAACCTAAGTCAGCTGTTGCTCCCATAAAACCTTATTCTCCGGCAAATCTTGCAGAAGAGCGTTTAAAAATAATGAAACTGGCTGCGGCTCAATCGGAAGAAATGGCCGAGAAAATGATGCCCTATATCGAAAAGCTTGAAAATCAAAGTTCTGCTCCCATAAAAACCGATATTGACTCTAAAGAGTTAAAGGCCCTTGCAGAAACCGTCGGCAGGCTTGCAGAAGAAATAAGGCTAAAGAATTCTCCGTCCCAAGAGCATGAAAATATTTCGAAAATTGCGGCTATTTTGGAAGAAAATGATTTTACCGCTAAATATATCCGCTCCATAAAAGAAAAAATAGCTAAAAATTTGAGTTTAGCTGAATTAGACGATTTTGAACTTGTGCAAAAAAAAGTTTTGGACTGGGTAGCTTCTTCCATACAAATAAAACTTGAAGAAATAAATAATGACGATTCCGCTAAAAAGCAAAAACTTATTGCCTTGGTCGGGCCTACAGGTATAGGCAAGACGACAACCCTTGCAAAACTTGCCGCCTATTATATTCTGGCTGTTTCTAAACTTGAAAAGCGTTCCCTTGATGTGAGGGTTATTACCCTTGACCAATTTAGGATAGGAGCAGCCTTTCAAATAAAAAAATACTGTGAGCACATGGGTATCCCCCTTATCATAGCAACCGACCCATTAGATTTACACAAATATCTCGATCTATATAAGGATTCTGCCGATATTATATGTATAGATACGACGGGGAGGAGTCCGACCGATCCCGAAAAGATACTTGAGATGCAAAAGTATTTCGATGAGATAGAACCGGGCAGGATTGAAACCCATCTTGTAGTAAGTGCCGTAACTAAGGCTGCCGACATAATCGAAATAATAAAACAATATTCCGTTTTTAATTTTTCGAGCCTTATAATTACAAAACTTGATGAAACGGCTCATGTGGGCAGTATTATCAGTGTATTGGATGAATACAAGATTCCCGTCGCCTATATAACCGAAGGCCAAACAGTACCCAAGGATATAGCTCGGGCTTCCAAGCTTGTTTTGTTAAGAAAACTTACAGGGTTCTCTTTGGATTATATCAACGAAAATTTCGATGACGAAATTTCTATAGTATGGAGCTAAGATGACGGATCAGGCAGAAGATTTAAAAACATTAATGAAAAATAAAAACAGCAGTGATAAGGCTGCGCTTTCAAACCTTCCTCCTAAAAGGAAGACAAGGATTATTGCCGTAACCAGCGGAAAAGGCGGGGTCGGAAAAACGAATATTTCTACAAATATGGCCATTGCTTATGCCAAGATGGGAAAAAACGTTATTGTAATCGATGCGGATCTTGGTCTTGCAAACGTAAATGTTATGATGAACATAATTCCGAAATTCAATCTTTATCATGTAATGAAAAAACAAAAGAAAATGTCGGACATCATAATCGATACGGAATATGGAATAAAATTCGTTGCCGGAGCTTCAGGTTTTTCAAAGATTGCAAATATGGAAGAAGCCGAAAGGTCAGATTTTATTAAAGAATTATATACTCTTGCGGAGGCGGATATAATAATAATCGATACCAGTGCCGGTGTTTCCAAAAACGTTCTCAGCTTTGTTGCCGCCGCCGATGAGGTTGTTATTGTTACCACTTCGGAACCTACAGCTATAACCGATGCTTACGGAATTATAAAAATAATCGCAACCGAAGTTGAAAACTATGATTTAAACCTAAAAATGGTTGTAAACCGTGTAAATTCTGCCCTTGAAGGTAAAAAAATAGCCGAACGCATGATTCAGATTGTTGCCCAGTTTTTAAATTTAAAAGTCGAGTACTTGGGCTTTATTTACAATGATCCTGCGGTTGAACAGGCTGTTTTAAAGCAAAAGCCCTTCTTTATATCTGCTCCAAAAAGTAAAGCGGCGAGTTGTTTGCGCCACATAGTTGCAAAACTTGAAAAAACGGATTATAATGAATATTCAGGCTTTTCCGGCTTTTTACAAAAGCTCTTTGGAAAAAAGTGGGAATAGGTTGAAGTTTTTTAATTTAAAATTAGGAGGTTACCGGAGCCGTGGCAAAATTTAAAATTCCCCTTATATGTGCACTAGCTGCTTTGGCTCTGTCTTTCCTATTAGGGCTGATAAGCGGGGTGCGTTTTTCTACGATACTTTTGCGTTCACTTATCATCTCTTTGATAAGCGGAGGCTTTGTTTTAGGGGCTCAGATTCTTTTGGATCATTTTGTGCCGGACTTATTTCAGCCTGTTAATATTCAGGAACAGGAAAAAAAAGAAACCGGTAAAAATTTGAATATAAGTATAGATGAACCTGTAGAAATGCCGTTTATAGACGATGAAGAAAGAGCCGATTCGGAATCGGATATGATAGAGGCTGAGCCGGCAGATGAGAATTCGATATCGGATGATACCAAAGAACTGACTGATGAGGACTTGATCGATGAAGATTTTGAGAGTATAAGGGATGCCTCACAAACTTCTGCATCAAAAAATAGTGTTTCGAATGAAACCGAAAAAAAACAAGAAAAAAATACTGTAAAAGAATTGGAAGAACTTCCCGACTTGCAGGATTTTATACCTGAAGATGAACCTGAGCAAGGAGATGATCAGATGGACTTTACTCAAAGAGGAACTTCCGCATTTGATGTATCAACGGATTTAGCGGGTTCAGGGATGGATACGAATACTATGGTAAGTGCTATTCGTACTGTGCTTAAAAGGGATTCATAAATTAAAAAATAAAAGGTGTGGGTAATGGCAAATACGGATTATGAAAATATACCTGAAGAAGAACTTTGGGATAAATACAAAAAAACCTCAGATCCTAAAATCAGAGAATATTTTATTTTAAAGTATGCTCCATTGGTAAAATACGTCGCCGGAAAAGTCGGTATAGGAATGCCTACAAATGTAGAATTTGACGACTTAGTCGGTTACGGCGTTTTCGGCCTCTTGGACGCTATAGAAAAATATGATCTCGATAAAAACGTTAAATTTAATACCTACGCCGTTAATAGAATAAGGGGCGCTATATTCGATGAGCTGAGATCTATAGACTGGGTTCCCCGTTCGGTACGTCAAAAAAGCCGTGAAATTGAAGAAACTATAGCCGAACTAGAAGCTCGTCTAGGCCGCTCCGCCTCAAACGAAGAAATAGCTTATGCAATGGGCTTGGATATTGAGGAGTATAATTCTCTACTGCTTAAAATATCTGCAACAAGCGTTATTTCTTTGACCGATTTAAGGTTTTCTAATGATGACTCGGAAGAGTTTTCGGTAGGAGACATAATTGAAGCTCCTTCCTCTTTAAACCCTGATGTTATTGTAGAGCGTGAAGATGTAAGGAGAGTTATATCCGAGGCTCTTAAAGAATTACCTGAAAGAGAGAAAAAAGTTTTAATTATGTACTATTACGAGGACATGACCCTCAGGGAAATAGGAGAGGTTCTTCATGTAACCGAATCCAGGGTTTCTCAGATACACACAAGCGCAAATATAAAATTGAAAGCTAAACTTTCTAATGTTACAAAGGGCATAAAATAGGGGGGATTATGGTTAGGCTTAATCAAATACAGGAAAAAATGTCTGAAATGCACGAACTTGATTCCGGGCGTTTTTTTGTTGATATAAGCGGAGAAACCCTTGATGAGGCCCTTGCAAACGCAGCTATACAATTAGGGATGCCTGTTTCATCGATAGACTATGAAATTTTACAAAAAGGTGCTTCAGGTTTTTTTGCAATAGTCCCAAAAGAATGGAAGATAAGAGCCTATGAAACCATAAAGGTAAAGAAACCGCAAAATATCGAAGAAGAAAAGGTTGAGTCCGAAGATATAATTGAAGATGGGACTGTTATTAATAAAGACGGAATGGGGTATGTTTTCTGTGCAGCCGACGGTATTTACTTTAAGGTAACTGCTCCCTCAGGCACAGGCCGTGTTTTTGATATAAAGGCTGCCAGAGACAAGTTTAGGGACAGAGCTCTCCCCATTCCGGAGGACGATATTCTTGCTCCCATATTGGAGGAAAAACACGGTGAATATGTCAGGGTTGCTCCTTATAAACGAATCCCCGGCAATGATGCTGCAATGGTTGTCAACATAAGCGATGACGAAATGAAGGCCTACCTCTATGTTACTCCCCCGACAACCGGAGGTGTCGACCTTTCGGCAGATACCATTATCGCATTTTTAAAGAATAATAGGATAATAGTCGGAATAAATGAAGAGAGGGTCAAACAATTTCAAGATTCTCCCGTTTACCGTGAAGATTATCTGGTAGCGGAAGGAATAGCTCCTCAAAACGGTGCTGATGCCAAGATTCTTTATAATTTTGAGGTAGATAATACGCGGGTCCGCTTGCAGGAAACCCGTTCCGGTCAAATCAATTTTAAGGAATTGAACCTTATTCAAAATGTTGTTGAAGGACAGCCTGTAGCTCAAAAGGTTCCTGCTCAAAGAGGAAAGGCGGGAAAAACCGTTACAGGAAAATACCTTGAGGCCCTTAACGGAAAAGATGTTGCAATGCCTGTGGGCAAAAATACAAAGATTGCTGCGGATGGTTTAACTATAGTTGCCGAAGTAAACGGACAGGTTCTTTTAGTCAAAAATAAGATTACCGTACAAGAAATCTATGTAGTTGAAGGCGACGTTTCAATCAGAACCGGAAATATTACCTTCTTGGGTTCGGTCTTTGTAAACGGAAACGTAGATGACGGCTTTGTTATAAAGGCTTCGGGAAATATAGAAGTTAAGGGCTCGGTCGGCAGGGCAGAGCTTGATACCGAGGGAGATATCGTTGTAAGTCAGGGTATCATGGGCAAAGAAGGCGGTGTAATAAGAGCCGGAAAATCTATCTGGTCTAAATTTATTCAAAATACCGATGTTGTTGAAGCCGGAGATATGGTAATTGTTTCGGACGGTATTATAAAATCGAACGTAATGGCTAACCGTAAAATTATATGCCGAGGAAAGAAGGCCGATATAATAAGCGGCAATCTGAGTGCTTCCGAATCTATTTCGGCAAGGAATTTAGGAAGTGTTTCAGGCGGAAACGATCTTGTACTAAGTGTAGGCTTCGATCCGAAAAGTAAGGAGCGCTTAAACTTCTTGTTGCAAAAGCAGGAGATGGATCAAAAAAGCTTGGAAGATTTAAAGCTTAATCTAATGAGTCTTGAAGAGCTTAAATCCAAGCGGGGAGAGCTTCCAAAAGATAAAGAAGAAAACTATAACAAGATGAACGAGTATAAATATACTCTTCAAACCGATATTCACGAAGTAGAAAAAGAAATTACCCAAATAAGAGAATACTTAAATACATTGAAAAATCAGGGCAGGGTTTCCGCTTCCGGACATGTATATCCGGGAGTACGCATAGTTATACGGGATACCACCGAGGATGTAAGAATGGATTGTAAGGCTACTACATTCTATCTTGACAAGGGAATTGTGCGTTACGGAAAGTATCAAGAAGAGAACGAAGAGGATTTTAAGAAGGTTCCGAGTGGCTATTCAACCAATTGATCTGCAAACTCTATATGCTCAAATGGCTAAGGTCGGCAAACAACAGGGGGCCGAACAGCAGCTTGCTTCTATGGTAAAGGATGCCCAGCAGCAGCAAAATAAAATTGATGCAGAAAAAAGATTGAGTACTGTTCAGCTTGTAGATTCCGATAGTAATAAGAATCTTAGAATCAATAAGGACGGCAGGTCTCCCGATGAGGACGATAGGGGAGGAGAACATCCCAAAAAGCAGACCACGGCTCAAACCGAGCAGGAACCGGATAGCGAAGAATATATAAAAGACCCTTCTTTGGGACAAAGAGTGGATATCTCAGGATGATGACTGTTTTTGCAATTATTTTATTGGTATTAAATATTTTTTTAATCTTCTTTTTTTATTTTAAGTTTAAAAATCAATTTTCGGATAGGGCTTCAATCAATAATATAAAAAATGAAACTCAAAAATTGGTTGCTCAAATTGCTTTTCAAACCGATCAGTCCGTTACAATAATGGAAGACAAGATTAAGGAAGTGAACAGCCTTATCCTTGAGCTGGATAAGCGTATATTACTTGCAGGAAAAGAAGAAGAAAAACGAAGCGCTGCCGAGAGAGTTTACGAAAGCCTTGCAGAGGCGGCTAAAGCTAATGCCTTTTCAGGACTTGATCCGGAGGTTTTTGCAAAAACTAAAAAGCCCGTAATTTCAAAAGAAAATCCGCCTATCGAAAACGAACCTATTAAGATATATACAAAACAAATTCTGGCCCCTAAATCGGGAATTGTCCCCGACCAAACTGCTTCAATGAAGGAACAGATAATTGAAATGGCTAAAAAAGGCCTTTCAATAGAGCTGATAGCCGAAAAAGTTCCCCTTCCCACCGGCGAAATAGAGCTTATAATTTCTATGAATACCTAATTATCTAAAGGTTTTTCATTTAATCTTTTTTTATTGCGTCTTTTTTTGATGATAATTACCGCAATAATTATAATTATAAGTATAAATATCCAAAGATAAAGGATGCCGATAATTATATCGCTAAAAAGACCTATCCCTTCCTTTACGGCATTAAGGGCCTTGGTAAAAAAGGATGGCCTTGCTATACTGCTACTGATAATTTGGTACATTGAAATATTTAAGGTACTGTAATTTACGGATTTTTGTAAATAGCGTAAACGGCCTTCAATAGCTTCAATATCTGAGCGTAAATCTTGAATTTGGTTTTGCACTTCTAAAATGTCTTTTACCGTTTTTGCTTGGCTTAAAATTTTTAAATAAGTTTGTTCGGTTTCTTTTTTTACCTTTAACCGGGCAAGGCTGTCTACAAATTCTTCCGTAACATCTTCAACCGTAATGTTTTTATTATCAAGTTTTTTAATACCTATAGTAAGCTCATTTAAAAGATTATCAAAATTTTCTTTTGGTATTCTAATACTGATTGTCTGCCTAATACTGGAATAAAAATTCTTCTCATCTTCTTGACTTATATAGGCTTGATATTTTGTTACGAGGTTTTCGATTATTTCCCTTGTTTTTTTTATATCCTCAGTTTCAAATTCTATAAAACCTGCTTTTATAAGTTTTCTTTCGATATTGCCGTTATCTAAGCTTGCAGTATTTACATCGTCAGATTCTTTTTTGTCTTCTTGAAAGGCCGAATCGGATGATGAGCTTTTGGATTCGGACATGTAGTTTTCGGCTCGGGCGCTTTTACCGGCTTCATAAGCTGCTTTTTTCCCTCCGCACGAAAGAAAAAGATTTAGTACCAAACTTAAATATAAAAAAATAAAGGCCTTTTTTTTCATCTTATTTATCCCTCATCGGCAAAAGTTTAACATAATTTATTTTATTTTACAATGGGAGCTGTTAAGGCTAAACGACGGAACCTTTGTTGATATCGAAATTCAAAACAACTGGCATTTTGATTTTCCTGAAAGAACCTTGTATTATTGGTCTAAAATGTATAATGAAAACATAAAACAAGGTCAAGACTATTGTAAAATTTTTAGCCGAATGTTATTATAATAATGGTAATATACTTTAATATATCAAAAGTTAAGAAGGGGTTTCCAAAGGGAGCTCCCTTTGGCAGACGGGAACAACCGGCATAGCTTCGAGGTAAAGATAGGAGGGGTTATAGGGGAGGAAAGGTACAGCCAGCGCAGCTTCAAGGCAAACCTGTTCTGTCGGGTTGTCTTTCCTCTCCTAATTGATAATCCGGAGGTGAGAGAAGTGTTAGCAGAAAATTCAGAGATAATGAAAAAAGCAAATGCCGCTATTTCTGTAATGGAAATGAGTCCTAAAGATAAATGGCTTTATGATTCCCGTATGAAATACGAGCATGACAGAGCTTCATGTATAAATGAAGGTTATCGACAAGGCATTGAAGTAGGTATATTGCAGGGCGAAATAAAAGGTAGGCAAGAAGGTATTAGCCAAGGCTTTGCCGACGGTTCTTATCAAAAAGCTCTTGAAACAGCAAAACTTATGCGTACTCATAATTACCCTATAACCGAAATTTGTACAATGACCGGTCTCACCAAAGAAGAAGTGGAAAACATTTGAAAGCACCGCCCTTCTGATTCAGTACTGAAATGACTTTTGCAAATAGGCGGAGCAGATGCCCGTATATTTACAAAAGAACCTTGCGTTTTAAGCTTGTTAATGTTATACTTAACTTATGGCTATGGACTTTTTTTTTCAAGAAATGGAATTTCACATTAACGGAGATGTCCGCAAAAAGTGTAATTTAAAGTCGGTTCTTTTTTCTTCATGCGGAAATGTCATATTTGAAAATATTTCCGAAGTTCATAATTTCGTTTTTAATTTTAATTCTATTGTAAACGAAGGCCTTTTTGGAGAAGGTCAAGCTCATTTAAAAGCAGGCGAATTAAATGCGATGGGAATTTTAGATGAAGTTCTTCATTATGTTTTAAGGCTTTACCGTCAAAATGTTGATGCCGATTTTTTTGTTAAAGGATATGAATTTATCGAAGAAGAATTTAAAGATAAAAGTCTGCATAGCCTCGATTTTTTGTTAAAAGAGTTTTGTAAAGATTTTCCTCCAAAGGATGTTTATACGGATAAGCTCTCATTGGATGAGTGGTTTGAATCAAATGACAGCTCATCAAATGTACCCAACAAATTGCTGGCCTTTGAAGAGTTTATTCTCCTATGTCTTGCAAATAGAAATCCTGCAAATGCACAGTTTGAGGTTTTATTTAATGATTCAAATTTAAAAACAATCGATTCATATGAAATTTTTTGGGACAGGATAAAAAAATGGTCAAAAAAGAATAAGCCCATAGGAAGCCGATTAGGAAAGGAGCTGGGGCAGCTGGATATTCTTTCTTTTTTAGAAGAACCCATTAAGCGTTGTCCAAATAGCATTTTAGACCAGCTTAAATATATAAAAGAAAACTGGAGCAGCTTTACTCAAAATCTTTTGCTTAAACTTTTGGGGGCCGAGGACTTAATAAGGGAAGAAGAAAAGGCTGGCTGGGCACCGCCTCAAGGAGGCAGCTTTGATGCTCCGGTCTACACATTTGAAAATTTGTTAAAAGAATACGAGGCCTTCACTCCCGATAAAAATTGGATGCCCAATTTGGTTTTAATAGCAAAGAGCACCTTGGTTTGGCTGGATCAGTTAAGTAAAAAATATTCCGCCCCGATTACGCGTCTTGATCAAATCCCCGATGAAGAGCTCAAATTTTTTGCAGATTCGGGAATTACCGGACTTTGGTTAATCGGCGTTTGGCAGCGTTCCGAGGCGAGCCGCCGTATTAAAGAAATTTGCGGAAATCCAGATGCGGCTGCAAGTGCATACAGTATCTATGACTATGACATCGCAGAAGAACTAGGCGGCTGGCCGGCTCTGGCTAATTTACGGGAAAGAGCTTGGAAGTTCGGAATCAGAATGGCGGCCGACATGGTTCCCAATCATACGGGCCTTGATTCCAAATGGATTATGGAAGAGCCGAATCTATTTTTGCAGACAAGAGATAAGCCCTTTCCTTCATACAGTTATGATGGTGAGAATCTTTCCCGAGACGGAAGAACAAGCGTTTATCTTGAAAACGGTTATTATTCAAAGACGGACTGTGCCGTGGTTTTTAAGCGCGTAGATAACTATTCCGGGGATGTTCGCTATATCTATCATGGAAATGACGGCACGGGCCTCCCGTGGAACGATACGGCTCAAATAGATTTTTTAAACAGTGAAGCCCGCGAAAAAGTTATTCAAAAAATTCTCCATGTTGCAAGAAATTTTCCAATCATACGCTTCGATGCGGCCATGGTTCTTGCTAAAAAACATATCCGCCGCCTATGGTATCCGGCTCCCGGTTCAGGCGGAGACATTGCAAGCCGTTCCCGCTATGCCCTCTCTATTGAAGAATTTGAAAGGAGAATCCCCGAAGAATTTTGGAGAGAGGTTGTAGACCGCTGTGCAAAAGAAGCTCCAGACACCCTCTTGCTTGCCGAAGCCTTTTGGATGATGGAAGGCTATTTTGTCCGCACCCTAGGAATGCACCGCGTATATAATTCCGCCTTTATGAATATGCTCAAAAAAGAAGAAAACGCAAAATACAGGGAAACCATAAAAAATACCCTCGAATTCGATCCTGAGGTATTAAGGCGTTATGTCAATTTTATGAATAACCCCGATGAAGAAACTGCCATAGCCCAATTCGGAGACGGAGATAAATACTTCGGTGTCTGCACGATGATGTCGGCTATGCCCGGGCTTCCTATGTTCGGGCACGGTCAGCTAGAAGGCTTTACCGAAAAGTACGGTATGGAATATAAAAGAGCTTATAAGGATGAGGCTGTAAACTACGGTCTGCTTGAAAGACATAAAAAGGAAATTTTCCCTCTTTTAAAAAGACGCTATATTTTTTCCGGTGTTGAAAAATTTAGGCTCTTTGATTTTTGGAATGAAGGAAGCGTAAGCGAAAATGTTTTTGTTTGGTCGAATTTTTTCAATGGAGAGCGTTCGTTGATTTTTTATAATAACGCCTATGAAAGAGCCTCCGGCTGGATTAAGCTTTCGGCAGCCTTTGCCGTAAAAAAATCGCAAAATGAAAAGGAATTAAGGCAGGAAAATCTTATAGATGCTCTTAATTTAAATTCGGGAGAGGATTATTTTACGGTGTTTTATGAACAGCGTTCTTCCTTATTCTTTTTAAGAAAAAATTCCGAGCTTGCCGAAAAAGGCTTTTTTGCAGCTTTGGACGGTTATAAATGCCAAGTATTTTTAAACATCCATGAGATTAAGGATGATGACGGCTATTGTAGGGCTCTTTATCAAAAAGCGGATGGACGGGGTTTTAAAGATATTGAATTTGAAATAAATAAATGTAAGTATGGAAGTCTTTACAATACTATTTACGACTTATGCGCTAAAGACTTGTTCCCTCAAATTTCGGATTATTGTGATACCTATAAAAAAGAAACAATTGAAGATGTATCGGAAGCAATTGAAGATATATCGAAAAAACTTTATCCTCGATTTTTAGAATTTTTTAATACCTTTGAAGAAGTATTTTTTAAGACCTTTCCTTATGATGAAGAAAAAGAAAGCTTAAAAAGCATTAAAGAAAAAAACGAGACGCGTGCTTTGTGCTTTAAAAATTCTATAGATTGCTTTTTATATCTTTGTTCAAATGAGCCTTCTTTGATTGCTGAAAATATTAAGGATGAAAGTCTTAAAACCGAAGATATTCTCTTTCTAAATGCTCTCAAGTCCTTGGTTCTTGACAAAAAAGAGAATGTGCTTTTGTATACGGCAGGCCTTTTATTGTCGGCCCTGTTTAAATTTTTTCCTAAAGAAAAGATTAAAATGTGCTGCCTTGATTCTGCTCTTACCGAGCTTCTTTGTTCTTTCGGCCTTCCCGAAGTAAATGCAAAAAGCACCTTATTTTTGTTAAACCGTTTATTTTCCTTGCCTGAAACTGAGAAAGATTTTTTTGAAAATTCGGATTCAAAAAGGGATTGCGTTAAGGACTTTATGGATTTTTGTGTACATGATGAAGTGCTAAAAAACTATTTAGGTTTAAACGAGTGGAATGGGGAGCTTTGGTTTAATAAAGAATCTACCGAGAGGCTGATTTTGATAAATATTTTGTTTAAACTTGTATGGAAAGATTGGCCTGAAGATGGTGTACATAAATGCAACATTTTATCTTTAAACTTTTATGCAGGAATTTATTTGGATATGACCAAGATATTTTCAGCTGCCGAATATAAGCTGAAAAATATTATTGATTTTTCAAGCGAAAAGGCCTAGTCTTTTTCGGCATTTTCCTCTGCATATTTTTTAAATTCTTCCTCACTCATTTTATCTGCATAAATAGGGTAGAGGGCTTCTACCAGTTCTTCAAGCGTAGGGAATTTGGCTCCATCAAGTTTATATGACATAAAAACTACCTCTCCATATATTCTAGCATATTTTCTATTTCTTTTTTAGATGGCTGTATCTTTTTTATATTTTTTATAGGTTTGTCTAAACTTTTCATGTATTCCGGTTGATTGGGTTTTTCGCCGCAAGCCTCCTCGATTATATCGGCTTCAAAGGCCGGATGATCCTTTGAGATAAGAACAAGGGTTTCCGGGCCCTTATTTTTTAAAATATTACTTTTTATGGCTGCTCCATAGGCTGCGGCTGTCGAAGTATCTATCATAACTCCATATCTTTGATAGGCCTTTCGTATAAGCTCTTTATAATCCTTTGGATCTACCTGCTTAGGAAAAATCAATGCCTTCATAATTGCAGGGCTTATTTCGAAAATCTGTTCCAAGCGTTCGATATTTGAGGGACTTACAGGATCTGCTGCACTTCTTCGGCTCAAAGGAACTTCCATAGTTTTGCAAAAGCAGTCTCCATCTTTGTTTACCGATAGTTCAGGCGTAGAATCGGTAATAAACCCGTTTAATGAAAGGCCGCTCTTCCATGCAAAAAGCCCTGCCGAAAGGTTTCCATAATTACCGGAGTGGAGGGCATAATAGATTTCGCCAAAAGAGTGTTTTTTAAAGCGGGTAAAAGCATAAAAATAGAAAAATATTTGGGGCAAAAGTCTGCCTATGTTTACTGTATTTGCTAAAGTCAGACCGTATTTTCCTACAAGATTCCTATCAAGATATACGGACCTTTTTAAGTTTTCGACATCCTTTACATCTCCGTCACATTCTACCGAGTAAATAGAACCTCCGTTTTCGGCTAAATATTCTTCCGGTATACCGGAGGCATAACCTTTGGGATGAATTAAAAGAGTCTTTACCCTTTTTTTGTTCCAAAAGGCGGCAGCCATGCTTTGACCGTTTTTCTTGGTTCCTGTTCCTAAAACTATGGCTTTTTTATCGGTTATGGTTAAAATATGTTCAAGAACTGAAGCAAACCATAAAAAGCCGAAATCTCTATGGCAACCGGTAGGGCCGTGAAAAAGGTCCAGCAAAAAGAATTTTTCGTCCAGTTGGCGCACTCTGGGGCTGTAATTTCCGAAAGCTGAAACAGCAATACGTTCCGAAACTGCAGGGCTGAATTCTTCTCGTAGGATTGCAGAGGTTAAGGCTCCCGCAATAGATGTAAAACTTGAAGTTTCGTTAAGGTGATAGGCCCAATCGCTTAAGTCTAAGGCTTCTTTCGGTATATAAAGCCCTCCGTCTGCCGGCATACAGTTTGTTACTGCTTCATAAAAGGATACAATCTTATTGTTGTTTCTTGTACTTACTAAATCCATGCTTTTCTATTGTATCATATTTAAGATAAAATTCTATACTTTTTTATAAATTTTATCGGTTTATATGTCATTTTTGCTTGTCTTAAGCCTTCATCGCCTAAATCCTGCTCTCTGTTGATAAATTCTATGTATTCAGGCAGATAACCTGCAAAGGCATAATTGATGTACTGAAAACTCCCTTTGTAAGATGCTAAGGCTTTTTCAAATAAAATAACGGCGGTTTTATTGTTTTGTGTTATTTCTGCAAGAGTCCAAGCCACAGGTTCATCCCAAACATAGAGAATGATGCCCATCATCGAGGTTCTGCTTAAGATTGATAGGGCTTCTAAGGCTGCTTCATAGTCGGAATTTTCAGGATTTGAGTCCTGTTTTGTACTGTTCCATTCTTCAAGGATTTTTTTGGCATCTTCCACATTTTCAAGGGTGAGAGGTTCGATTGTTATTTTGTCATAAGATTTCTCAAACTTGTTTATATGGGTCTTTTTTTTATGAAAATCCTTACCCTTTAACTCGGCCAAATCTTTTCTGAGATAAACATAGTCAAAATTATCCCTATCCTCCTCAATTTTTAGCTCTTTTAAAAAAGGCAGATTGAATACATTTGTGTTATTATCCAAAAAAGATTTTGAAAGGATCATCCATTTTTTATATTTTGCCAATAATTCCTTTGTTATTTCGACATCTACTGTACAGCATGGGGTTATAAAAAAGCTTTCACCCTTATATTCCCCTATTATTATCAATAATTTTTCTGTTTTTGTTACCTGATATTTATAATTATGTCTAAAAAGGTATAAATTCAGAAAAGTCAGCTCCGAGATTCCGTCAGGAAGCCTTTTTAAGTAAAATTCCATTTCGGATTGCATGTCCAACGAAATGGGTGCAAATTCAGGATACTGTGGTATACTCATGCATATATCCTACTATTTTTAAGAAAAAACGGCAATAGATATAAAAAAATACTTATTTTTGATTGAAAATATATTGATATTGGTTTATAATGTAGGAAGATAAGAGTCAGACTTATCAAATTTTTATTTC
Organism: Treponema denticola; assembly: GCF_024181645.1. Taxonomy (NCBI): domain Bacteria; kingdom Pseudomonadati; phylum Spirochaetota; class Spirochaetia; order Treponematales; family Treponemataceae; genus Treponema; species Treponema denticola. The sequence continues at coordinate 80,183 of NZ_CP058624.1, forward strand.
GGAGGATGAATTATGAAAAAGATTGTTTTTATTATTGTGGCGTTAAGCTGTATGCTTTCTTTATCGGCCTTTGACTTTATGGATATTTCTGGTGATGTCGGTATCGGTTATATGAACCATAATATGGTAACTAGGTATAAGAGGGATTCTCTTAAAACTAATTTGGCAGAAGGTTTAGGGAATGTGCTAGGAACTGGAAACCTTAGACTGGAAGATCCGAAGGCTGTTGATTCATACAATGCCTTGGCCTTAGGATTAAACCTTAAAATGAGCTATGTGTATGCAAATATCAGCGTAGGTCTCCCCTTTACGCAGATACCTACAGGAGATGACCCTCTTGCAAAAAAATTGAAGGAGTTGGGAGCTACAAATAAGTTGAAAAATTCCGTTATTGTCGATGGCCAGATAGGGGTAGGCATAAATGTTTTAAAGAGTTTACCTGTCAATATTTTTGTAGGCGGCGGTTTGGGTGTAAACTATATTCAGACAAGAAGAGACCTTCCAGATGAATTTGTAAAAACGATAAAAGATAAACATGGTAACCCTGTTGCAAAGGAACTTAATGAAACTCGAAGTGTTGCTATGGTCGGGCTTGGTATAAATGTAGCTTTGCGTTACTATTTTACAAAAAATATTGGTGTTTCCTTTGATATTAAAGATACGGTACATTTTATTCCGTTTTCAAACAAAAGGTATTACAAAGGAAGAACAATAGACGGAAGTAATTTTACCTATACGATTACCAAGGATGATAAACAGGATATCAAGTCCCTTATAAAATACTCATGGGCCAACAACCTTACATTAAGATTGGCTGTAGCCTTTAAACTCTAACTTTTAAAGTTAAGAAAAATTGTAACTATCTTTTTTAAAAGACTGTTTAGCAAGTGTACCTGTTTATATTAACTATATAAACAGGTATCTATTATGCGGAGGTTTATTATGAAACACAAAAAAATAATTTTTATTTTGATTATTTCGGTTGCATCTGCTGTTTTTGCATTTGCAGATTTTGCGATTTCGTTCGGTCCTGCCTTTACGAATTATTTTGTTCACACTAAAAATAATGGTAATTTGGGTACAGTCCATGCTGATATACAAAAGGCAGTACAAGAGCTTAAAGACGAAAAGAATAATGCCGCAGGACTTGCTGTCGACCTTAGAGCGGGTTTTATTTATTTGATGGCCCAAATTGCCTTTCCCGGAAAAAACCATAACGATCTTGTAAAGGATTCACGTGCTGAAAAGGATAAGTTTGTAGCGAAGAATGCCTTTATTCTTGACACTCAGCTTGGAGCAGGTATAACTTTGTTTAAAAAAACAAGGTTTAACCTCTTTTTGGGAGGAGGTCTCGGTTTAAATGCTATGAAGGCTACTCAGTCTATTTCTATAGCTGGTCAAAATCTTAGTTACGACAAATTGGATGTCATGTTCGGTGTAGGCGTAAATGTTTTGGCAAGTTTTTACTTTACAAAAATGATAGGTATTTATGGAGGTATTGCCGATACTGTTTATTTTGCACCTCTGAAGGTTGAAAAAACTTTTAATGTCGCCGGTCAGCCCTACACTTTTTCAAATAAAAATACTATACAAGATGTTATTGCCAACAGTGTAAACTTAAAGTTAGGCCTTTCTATTAGGTTATAAATTTTAATTGTTTTACGCAAAAAGGCAGCCCATTTAAATGAGCTGCCTTTTTTATTGAGCAAATAAAGTTTTATTTTAAGGAGTTTAAAACGCTTGACAGCCTTGTTTTGTCGTATAAGTCTAAAGGTCGCCCTTCAGAAAACCTAACAGCTTCTTCGGTAAAGGTTCCGGCGCTCATACAAATTCCTGTTCCGCCCTTGACTTCTTTTAGCCGTGCATGCAGTTCTCTAAGAAGCAGCTCACCTACCGTTCCCTGCGATCTAAAAAATCTAAAAATGACCGTATCCGAAAAACGGGATGTATCTATTTCGGCTACTATATCGGTGTAGGCTGCCAATACGGAAATATCCACTATTTTTACCTTAGCTTTCGGATAAAAACGGGCTACGATTTTGCGGCAAAGAGCTACGAATTCACTTTGTCCCGACATTAGGTATATTTGTAAGTTTTTGTTTTTGTTTAATTCCTGATATCTCATTATTAAGGTTGCCGCATCCTTATATCCCGGGCTTATGGACTGGATTTCTTTTAAAAGATGAAGGGCTTGACCAATTTCGTGAGTTTTTATATAGGCTTGAGCTAATCTATATTTTAGCTCGTTAGAAATATCCAAAGGTGTGCCGGTATGCTTTAAGCCTATTTGGAAGTCTTCGATAGCTCTTTCCAGCTGATCGGCCTTTGCCTTTATCATACCTGTGTATAATGAGGCTTGAGGGCCGAAAACAGGATCTACTCTAAGATGGTTTAATATTTTTAAGCATCGGTCGGTAGCTTCCGTTTCATAAAAACATTCGCCCATTGCAAACAAAACTTCCTTATCATCGGGTTTAAAGTCCAGAGCTTTTTTTAAAGCCGGAAGGGCTTCAGTGTATTTATGTAAATGTTTTAAAGTATATCCAAGATACTTTGTTGCCAAAAAGCTGTTTGGTTCAAGTATTAAGGTCCTTTTGAAAAATTTAACGGCTTTTTCATACTCTTTTTCGAGGTAATAGATATAGCCTAAGTTATAGCTTACATCAAGATTTTTTGGATTGATTGTTTCTGCAAGAAGAAAGCCTTTTTTTGCCTCAGGGAGCCTGTTTGTTTTTAGAGCACAGGTTCCATACCTGATAGCAACATCCAGCTGCTTATTCATTTCGAGCGGTTTCATTCTATCCAGTAAGGCTGAGTATGCCGTATAAGCCTTTTCCCAGTCTTGGTCTTGATAATAAATATCTCCCATTATAAATAAACCTTCAACATCATGAGGGTTTTGAGCTAAGCGGCGTGAAGCTTCTTTCATTAAAACGGCTCTGCCTTTAACTTTCTTTCTTCCTCCCGAAGAGGATGATTTGCTTCGTGTAGCTACAAGTACAAGGATAACAACAGCAATAATAATAATAAAAAAGGAAATAATAATAGTCGATACCATTCTCCTATTATGCGTTTTATTTTAAGATATGTCAATGGAAGGTGAATTGAATTTGTAATAATACTGTAAAATATACCCTAGGCAGCAGCTCTTGTATGTGATATAATGAGGGGATATTATTTCCTTGGAGGAGGTATGAAAAAATTATTTTTTATGTTAATTTCGTTAATGTGTATGACTACAGTCTTTTCTGATCCGGTAAAGGATTTTAGTGAGGATGACCTTCCCTTAAAAAGGGTAACTCTATATTCTTCAGGTGTTGCTCATTATGAGCATGAGGGCAGGGTAAGAGGCAACGGAAAGATCGAGATGTTGTTTTTACCTTCTCAGATAAGTGACGTGCTAAAATCTATTTTTGTAAAAGATCCTGCTGCAAAGAATTTATCGATAAATTATCAATCGGAAGATACCCTTAAAAAAACTATGCAAAGTTTAAAGATAGATTTATCTGAAAATAACTCTATTTTTAAGATTCTTAACTCGCAGAAGGGTGCAGAAATTGAAGTTTACACGCCGAGTAAGATTACCGGTAAAATTTTAAGTGTGGATAAAATTGAGGATTCTAAACCGGATATGATTTTGTCGATTGCTGCGGCAGACGGTGTTAAGATAATATCCTTAAAAGATGTGCAATCTTTTAAATTTACGGATCCCCAAAGGAATGAGGACTTACAAAAGGCTTTAGGTCTTATTTTAGAGGCCTCTGCAAAAGAAAGGAAGCTTATTTCGATTGATATAGAAGCTGCCGGAGAGCGTAATATAGGGTTGTCTTATGTCATGGAAGCTCCTATTTGGAAGCCTTCGTATAGGCTTGATATGGGCAATACAAGTGCAGCTTTTCAGGCTTGGGCTATAATCGATAATTCTACGGATCTTGATTGGAAGGATGTAAAACTCACCCTTACAAGCGGCCGACCAATAGGCTTTAGACAAAATTTATATGAACCCTATTATACCGAGCGAGAAACTATTCCGATTCTTGCAGGTCAGACGGCCGGTATTGAAACCTTTGATTCCGCTTATGATGACGATATGGCTTATGAAGAAACTATGCCCATACCGCTGATGGAAAAAAGGGCTTATGCAAAGGCGGCTGCTCCCTCCATGGACGAAGCCAAGGAATCTTCTTATTTTGAAAATCAGGCCATTGCGAAGAGTAGTGCGGGGGAAATGTTTGCCTTCAGCCCTGTAAAGCCTGTTAATTTACCTAGGCAGAAGAGTACAATGATTCCGCTTAGCCTTGCATCGCTTCCTGCACAAAAATACTCGGTTTTTTCGAATATACCCTATGGTTCCGATGTACATCCTAAGTTATGTATCAGTATCGAAAATAATTCCGGGCTAAAGTTTCCTGCAGGGCCTATTACGGTTTTTGAAAATGGGGAGTACTCAGGCGACGCTATTTTGGAGTTTTTACCGGAAAATGAAAAACGGCTCATAGCCTTCGGTGATGATATAGATGTGAAGGGTACAAAAACCGAGGACTTTGACAAGCATATTCATAGCCTTAAAATAGTAAAAGGAGTTTTAACAAAAAGATATAAGTCGTCTAAAAACTCTGTCTATACTATCAAGAATTCTGCATCAAAAGAACGCTCCGTCATCGTTGAACATTTTATAAGTTCAGGTTTTAACCTTGCCGATGAAAAAAAATTGTTGGAAAAGACATCGAACAAGTATAGGTTTAATATCAAGGTTAAGGCTAACGCTCAAGAAAAACTTGATGTAGTTGAAGAAAGGTTTTTTGAAGAAATTATTCAAGTTAATACGATGGATAATAATTCCATGATAGCTATTTATTCCAATTCTAAGATGCCTGAAAAGATAAAAAAAGCTTTTAAGGATGTTTTAGATGAAAAGGTAAAAGTTGATAAGGCCCAAATTGCCTTGACTAGTTTACAAAATGAGCAAAAAAATCTTAATGCCGAGCAGGATCGAGTCCGTAAAAATCTTCAAGCTGTCGGTTCTGAGACTCAACAGGGTAAGCTTTTTTTAGATAAGCTTTTGGAGATAGAAAATTCTTTGGAGAATTTAAAGAAGAAAATCGGCCAAAGTGAAAAAGAATATTCTAATCTGCGATCCGCTTTTTTAGATTATGTTGAAAAAATTAATATAGAATAATTATTTTTTACGTTGATTCATTATGAAAAAGAAAAAATTATAAATAAAAGATAGAATTCGGAGTTGTTTCTTTAATTATGGAAAAAAAAATCGGCAGATTGGTTTTATTTTTTTGGCTGTTCCAGTGTTCAGCTGTTTTTGCAATTTATAAGATATTTAGTACGGATGCTGAGATTTTTAGTGCATTTTTAATACATATAACTCTCTGGCATTCCTTGATTTTGCTTTTTTTGATTCTATACAAGGAGGAGTTTGTAAATGTGGAGAGCAATCTTTCACTTGATAAAATTAACCTTGCAAATGGGATTACCCTGTTCCGCATAAGTTCTGTACCTTTAATAGCCTTTCTTTTAAAGCAAAATTCGATAGAACAGATAAAAATAATCTTGGCTGTTGTTTTAATCTTGGTTTTTTTGACGGACTTTTTTGACGGTTTTATAGCCCGTAAATTTAATCAAGAAACAAGGATCGGGCGTATGCTGGATTCTATGAGTGATTACTCCCTGCTTGCTCTTGTTTCAATTGTATATTATCAACTGGGTCTATTGCCTAATTGGTTTTTCTATTTGATTTTTGTAAGATTAATGTTTCAGGCTTTGGGAATGCTCTTTTTTATGTTATTGAAGTTTCCGGTTGAAATAAAGTCTACAAGGGGCGGTAAAATAACGATAGCGGCAACTATGATTCTTTACAGTCTCAAGATGCTGCAATTTTTTGTTCCTTTCTTTTATAACTTTAAACAATTATTTTTAATAGGAGAATATTCCTGCGGTTTTATTATTTTTGTATTTTTGTTTGAAAAAATATTTATTTTCTATGATCATTATAAAAAATACCGCAAAAGAGGTAGAGAAACTTAGATATCAATACTAAAAAAGACTAGAATATAATTTTATAAATTGTTATAATATTGAAGTTATAGTATACAAACACTGTTTTGATAGGAGTTATAAAATGAAAGAAGGTTTAAAGAAATACCTTGAAAAAGAAGGCTCAAATGCAAAGTTAGCTATGGTTGCATATTTAGCCAATTTGGATCAGGTTGCCTCCGTGTACCCTGAAGTTGCATCAAGCATTGTAAAAGAAATAGAAAATCAGCGGAGTCACTTAAAACTTATCGCCAGCGAAAACTATTCTTCATTGGCAGTTCAAGCTGCTATGGGTAACCTGCTGACCGATAAATATGCCGAAGGTTTCCCTGAGCATAGATATTACGGAGGATGCGAAAACGTCGATGCCGTTGAAATGGCTGCTTGCGAAGAAGCATGTAAGATATTTGGAGCCGAGCACGCTTATGTTCAGCCTCACTCCGGAGCCGATGCAAATATCGTAGCTTATTGGGCAATCTTAAATGCCAAGGTTGAAGAGCCCTTCTTAAAGAAATTTGAGACAGTTGTAGACGGAAAAGTTAAAAAGATGAGCCTTGAAGGTTTGAGCCATGAGGAGTGGGAAGAATTACGCCATGCTCTTGGAAATCAAAAACTTATGGGCTTGGATTACTATTCGGGCGGACACCTTACCCACGGCTATGTTCAAAACGTTTCTTCAAAAATGTTTAGAACATGCTCATATACGGTAAACAAAGAAACAGGTGAGCTTGATTATGCCGAAATCGAAAAAAGAGCAATGGAAGAAAAGCCCTTGATTCTTTTAGCCGGATACAGTGCCTATCCCAGAAAGATTAACTTTAAGAAATTTAGAGAGATTGCGGATAAATGCGGCGCCGTTTTAATGGTTGATATGGCCCACTTTGCCGGTCTTGTTGCCGGAAAAGTTTTTGAAGGCGAATATAACCCTGTTCTTTGGGCTGATGTGGTAACAACTACAACCCACAAAACTCTTCGAGGTCCCCGCGGTGCTATGGTCCTTTGCAAAAAAGAATTTGCCGAATTCGTTGATAAGGGATGCCCCCTCGTAATCGGCGGCCCTCTTCCCCATGTTATGGCTTCAAAGGCTGTTGCCTTCCGCGAAGCAAGCAGCAAGGAATATCAAGACTATGCCCACAATGTACGCGATAATGCCGCTGCCCTTGCCGAAGAATGTATGAAGCTCGGAATGAAGCTCCAGACAAACGGAACAGATAATCACTTAATGCTGATTAATGTAACAAAATACGGCTTAAACGGCCGCCAAGCGGAAACTGCAATGTCCGAGTGCGGTGTAACCCTTAACAGAAACAGCTTGCCCTTTGATCCGAACGGCCCCTGGTGGACAAGCGGTTTACGCGTAGGTACTCCTGCCGTAACAAGTCTCGGCATGGGAAAACCCGAAATGAAGCAAATAGCTTCAATTATCGACAGGGTATTAAAGGCTTCAAAGCCCGGCGTAACAAAGAGCGGAGCTCCCAGCAAGGCTAATGTAGTTGTAGACCCTGCCGTAAAAGCAGAGATACAAAAAGAAGTAGATGCTCTTTTACATAAATTTGTTCTTTATCCTGAATTGGATTTGGACTATTTAAAGAGCGTTTATTGCTAAAAATATCTTTTAATTGAGATAAGGGGCTCCGGAAGGCTTTTGCTTTTATTGGGAGCCCCTTTTTTATTGAGTTTTATGGAGGAAAGTATGAAAATAGGACTTTGCGCATCGGAAAATATAGATAATGATATTGATTTTAATATATCTCAAATCGAAGGCTTTATAGAAAAGACTAGGTCTGAAAAACCCGATCTTCTTCTCTTTGGAGAAAGTTTTTTACAGGGCTTTGACTCTCTTTGTTTTGAATATAAAAAAGATATTTTGACAGCTCTTCAAATAAACTCGGAACCCATTGCAAAGATTCGTTCAATTGCCAAAAAAGAAAAAACAGCCATAGGTTTTGGCTTTATCGAAAACGACCATGGTGCTATTTTCAGCTCATACATAATATTAGGAAAAAACGGAGAAATACTTTGCCTTTATAAAAGAGTTTCCAAAGGCTGGAGAATTGAAGGCACCTGTGCCGACTATCGTGAAGGAAAAGAGTTTTTTGAGTTTGATTTTGAAGGTAAGCGCCTTGCCGTTTTTATCTGCGGAGACTTATGGGAAGATAATCTTTTAGAGTCTATTATCAGCCTCAACCCCGATGCCTTTTTGTGGCCGGTATTTTGCGGTTATACAAAGGAAGAATGGAAAAACGGTGAAGGCTCTGCCTACGCCGAAAGAACTGCTATCCTCGATAAACCGGTTTTATTTATAAACTCCCTTGTAAAGGAAAATGCTAAGGCTATAGGAGGCGGGGCCTTTGTTTGGCACCAGGGTAAACTTATAAAAGAAATACCGATGGGCGAAACAGGTTTTTTATTATACGAAATTTAACATGACATCGGAAAAATATGAGCCGCTCTTTAATTAGTAATTCGAGCGGCTCTTTACTTAATAATTGGAGCCTGAGGAGTGGCTCATGTCTTTTAGGACGACATCATGGGGGCCGCCTTCTATAATACTTGCCGAAGAGACTAAAGTTATTTTTGCATCACGCTGGAATTCCGGAATGCTTAAAACCCCGCAATTACACATTGTCGAGCGTATTTTGTTTAAGGTTACTGCAACATTATCGTGGAGCTTTCCTGCATATGGCACATAGGAGTCTACACCTTCTTCAAAAGAAAGCTTTTTCTCTCCGCCCGAATCGTATCGCTGCCAGTTTCTGGCCCTCGCTGAACCTTCGCCCCAGTATTCTTTCATATAGTTTCCATTAATTAAGACCTTGTTGGTAGGGCTTTCGTCAAAGCGGGCAAAGTAGCGTCCCAGCATACAGAAGTCGCTTCCCATAGCGAGGGCTAATGTTATGTGGTAATCAAAAACGATTCCGCCGTCGGAACAGATGGGAATATAAACACCCTTCTTTTTAAAATATTCGTCCCGGGCTTTGGCAACCTCGATTACGGCAGTGGCTTGACCTCTTCCTATTCCCTTTGTCTCACGGGTAATACAGATTGAACCGCCTCCTATTCCGACCTTTATAAAATCGGCTCCTGCATCCGCTAAAAAATTAAAGCCGTCTGCGTCTACAACATTGCCTGCCCCTATGGGAATTGAATCCCCGTATTTTTCTTTTACAAATTTAATGGTTTGCTTTTGCCAATCGCTAAAGCCGTCCGAAGAGTCTATACAAAGTACATCGGCTCCCGCTCCCACAAGGGCGGGAACTCGTTCTTCATAGTCCCTTGTATTTATACCGGCTCCTACCATGTAGCGTTTTTTTTCATCAAGAAGTTCGAGCGGGTTTTCCGCATTGCTTTCATAATCCTTTCTAAAAACAAAGGCGACAAGGCTGCCTTTTTTATCAAGAATCGGAAGCGAATTGAGCTTAAATTCCCAGATAATATCTTGGGCCTCTTTTAGACTTATCCCTTCTTCGGCAACATGGAGGCGTTCGATAGGGGTCATAAATTCTTTTACCTTTGTACTTAAATCGGTATGCCCTATGCGGTAATCCCTGCCTGTAACTACACCTAATAGTTTCCCGTGTCCTGTTCCGTCATGGGTTACTGCAACGGTAGTGTGGTCTGTTCTGTCCTTTAAGTCTAAAACATCGCTTAAATGATGCTCAGGCGTGAGGTTTGAATCGCTTTCGACAAAACCTGCCCTATAGTTTTTTACTTTTGTAACCATCTTAGCTTCACTTTCAATTGATTGGGAGCCGAAGATAAAAGAAAGGCCTCCTTCCCTTGCAAGCGCAATAGCCATATTATGATCTGAAACGGACTGCATAATCGAAGAAACAAGAGGAATATTTAAACTGATTTTAGGCTCTTTATCTTTTTTATATTTTGTTAAAGGCGTTTTAAGAGAAACTGCCTGAGGAATGTGCTCGACTCCCGAAAGACGCGGGACCAATAAATATTCGCTGAATGTATGCGAAGGTTCATCATAAAAAAAAGCCATAGATCACCTCAAAAATAAATTTCTTAATACTATAATTTTTTTGAAAAAAAATCAAGGACTTTGAATTTTTAGATCGGTATTTAATATTTAAATTACGCTTGCATTCCATTAAAAGCTATTGTATAATATCTTTATGTTAAACAAGCAAAGAAAGATGACTTGGCGGACTTATCTCGCCTATGGAGCTGCCGATTTATACGGCGGAGGCTGTTTTTTTATCGTTACTACATTTGCGATGTACTATCTGGTAAATGTAATAGGACTTCATCCTGTTCTGGCAGGGCTTATTCCTGCAATCGGAAAATTTTGGGACGCCGTATCGGATCCTATGATGGGCTACATTGCCGATAATACTCCGCAAAACCGTTTCGGAAAAAGAAGAGTTTGGTTTTTGGTGTCAATTATTCCAATCGCTCTTTCCTTTATCATAATTTGGTTCCCGACCGGAATCGAAAGTCAGGCCGGAAAATTTATCTTTTATACGATAGCCTATATTATATTTTTTACTGTTTCGACCGTTTCCTACATACCCTATGCGGCCCTCTCAGCCGAGATAACTAAGGACTTTTCCGAAAGAAATAAGCTCAACGGTTCCCGACTCATGTTTTCTTTTATAGCTACCCTTTTGGGCGGGCTTTTGGCTCAGCCTATTATCGATGCCTTTCACGGCAGCATGATGGGCTACTTTGTGATGAGTATAGTCTTTGCCCTTATCTTCGCCCTTCCATGGATTCCTCTTTATTTTGAAACATGGGAATTGCCCGAAGAAAAGAGCCAAAAAAAATCGGATGCCAAATTTATAAAAAACTTTTTATCCCTTTTTAAAAGTAAGTCTTGTAGAATTCATATTGCGATGTATGTCTGCTCCTACGGAGCTTTGGATATAGTTATGTCTTTAGTCTTGTTCTATATTGTGGATTATTTAAACCGCGGAAGTGTTTTTGTAATAGCCCAAGGTGCGCTCTTACTAACCATGATGGCGACCCTTCCCATTCATAACCGCATAATAAACAAGAGAGGGCATAAACCCGTCTATGTTTCTGCCCTAATCATCTTTGCCGTTTCCATAGTCCTTATGTCTTTCCATACGCCTCAAACAAATCCGGTATTTTTGATATTGAACATGGTGCTTATGGGTGTCGGAATTTCGGCAAACAATTTGATTCCCCATCAGCTTCTTCCTTTTTTGTCTGACATAGACAAACTTATGAGCGGAGAAAACCGAGCCGGAACCTATTCGGCTGCGATGACTCTTACCCGAAAACTTTTTTTAGGTTTAGTGATAATGACCACAATAGGCTTTGTTTTAAGCGGTATAGGTTATAAAAATCCGGTGCCCTCGGTTTTGACCCAAAAGCAATTTCAAGAAGCTCAAAACTTGGCTGTAAAAAATAATGAAAACTTTGAAAATATAAACAAGTATTATTCTCTGCGGGAAGACGGGAATTTCCATCTAAAATACATGAGCCGAAGCACTGATGAGATTATCAGCTCAGTGTATAAGGAAGAAAAAGATAACTTTGATGAAATTCCTCAAGATGTTTTTGAAAATTTACTTTCTTCTTTCGATAAAAAAGACTTCAATGAAATTGATAAAAAATTCTTGGTAGAATCTTCTTATGTAAAATCGGGAGAAGTTTATAAAAAAATCAAACCTCAAGATTTTTATACAAAAAATGACCTTTATGATTTGAAGGAGCTTTTGGATAAGATTGATTTTAAATATTCCGGTATAGGTCAGGTTCAAAAACCGCAGCAAAAGGAGAAGACTTTAAAGGGCGTAAAGATTTCCTTTATAATAATGCCCTTGTTTATGATTCTTTTCGGCATCTTCTTCGGTCTTAAATTCAATGTAAGTCCTGAAAACCATACAATAATTCTTGATGAACTGAATAGATTGGAGGCAGGCGGTAAAAAAGAAGACGCGGACGAAAAGACCAAGAAGGTTTGTGAGCTTTTAATAGGAGAGCCTTACGGCAGAATGTAAGAGCCGCATGAAGAAAACCTCCTGAGCCCTTTAAGGACTCAAGAGGTTTTTTTGTATTTTTATAAAAATTTTATTGACTTTTTACTAAATCTGATATATATTATAAATATACAACCTAGACTAGAATATGAAGGGGTAAAATTTTATAATTCTATATGTATACTAGACTTACAACAACAAAACTTAATAGAATTTTTTTATGTTTCAGTGAAGATATTACTGCTGCGGCTACTGCAAAAATTACCGGAATCAATCGGAACACCGTAAACAGATATTTTGGAATAATTCGGGAAAAAATACTTAAATATAGCATCTTTGAGCAGGCAAAAGAAATTTCGGCCAATGTCAGGCATATTTCCTATTTTAAAAAAGCTAAAATTAGAAGAAAAAAGATACAAGAGTTTATTGCCGCACGTCCTGTATTGGGGCTTTTAAAGAAAGGCAAAAAAATATTTGTCAGCTTGGTGCATGACGATTCCCATGAAAGCCTCCTTTCAATAATAAAGGGCGATTTGGAGAAGCTTATTTCTCATCAAAACAAAATTGAACCTTTTAACACTTCGTTGCTAAAGGATTGCGATCAATACAGGGTTTTTTATGATGAAAGTGAGATAAAAAGTGAGCACACAGCGGGAATTGAAAATTTTCTAACCTTTGCAAAAAAACGTTTGGCAAAATTTAACGGCTTTTCATCAGGTTCTTTTTTACTTCATCTAAAAGAATGTGAGTTTAGATATAATCATCGTGATGAAGATTTATGTGCTTTGATTAAAAAAATTTTTAAAAAATTTTAAATTGTTATAAATATTAAAAAGTACTTATCTAAGGAGATTGGAACTTTATGAATAAAACAAAATTGAGCTTTATTATTTTAACAATTGTTTTAGGTGTAACTGTATTTTTTTCTTTTATGCTTCCGAATATAATTATGGATAATGAACTGCGGCATTTTTTTCCTGAAGAGCATAATTCGTACAAACGGTTTAACCAATTAACTGAAGATTTCGGCGATCAATATATAATGGATGTCGTGATAGAAACAAAAGAAGAAACTATCCTTCATAAAGAAACTATTGGGATAATTGCACAAATTACCGAAGACTTGGAAAATCTTGACAATATTGTAAATGTAAAGTCGATAACAAATGTTGATTTTATTACCGATGATCAAGGAACTCTTTCGACAGGGGCATTAATCCCCGAAAGTTTTAATGGAACAAAGAGTGAAATAGATGATCTACAAAAAAGAATTTTAGAATGGCCTAAGGCATATATCGGTACCGTTCTGTCTTCAGATTTTAAAGGCGTACAAATAATTGCAACCTTAAACTCAGACTCAACTCCGCCGGAAGTAAGCCGTATTTACAATGAGACCTTAAACATAATTGAAACAAATTTGAGTAAGGATAAAAGTTTAAACTATAAAATTGCAGGAGATCCGGTATTAGGTGAATATGGAAAAATATTTATGTATGCAGATTTAAAAAATCTAATTCCATTAATAACGGTTGTCGTTTTGCTTTGCCTTTTTTTCTCCTTTAAAAATATAGAAGGAACTCTTCTCCCTCTATTGACGGTTTTAATAAGTACGATTTGGACAGCCGGCATTATGTCAATCATAGAAGAACCTCTTACGATAGTTTCAAGCTGTCTTCCCGTCTTGCTTATCGCTGTAGGTTCCGCTTACGGGATACACATAATAAATTATTATTACCAAAAATTGGAAAAGGAGCCTCCTATTACAAGTGTAAGCCGCCACCATGAACTTATAATGCAGACACTTAAAAGTGCCAGTCCGCCTGTTTTACTTGCAGGCATCACAACAATTGCAGGATTTGTTTCTACAATAACAAGTCCTATAAAGCCCTTGAAATCTTTTGCGATCTTTAGTGCGGTAGGTATTGTCATCGCTCTTTCCTTAGCTTTTTTATTTATACCCTCTGTTTTAATGTTAAAATCGGTCAAACAAATACAAAAACAGCAAAAAAGAATGAGCCTCCTAAATGTTAAAAAAAATGCCCGCCTTGCAGCTCTGGGTGTAAATAAAAAAGGAGCTGTTCTCGATAGATTTTATTCCTATTTTAATAAAAGACAGGCTGTTTTCATTATCGGTCTTTTAGTCATAATAGGAATTTCAATTTGGGGAATTTTTAATCTTAATATTGAGTCGGCATTTTTGGAATATTTTCCTAAAAATTCAAAGATACGCAGTGATGTAGTTTCTATCGATAATAAATATGTCGGAACTACAGGTTTTAGCTTGGTTGTAACAGGACGTGAAAAAGGAGATATGTGCAATCCCGAAATTTTAAAGAGCATGGATGATCTTGAAATTTTTTTAAAATCAAATCATCCCGAAATAGGCAGCATTGTTTCTTTTACAGAATTTATAAAACGAATGAATCAGGTTATGAATGCTCATCCTATAGAGTCTCAAAATATCGATACGGAAAATTCAGAATCTGTTGACAGTTTTTTCGATGATGAAGATACTCTTGAAAGTGATTCATACTCTGAAACCGATGCAATTACTTCCGGTTCAGTTTCGGTATTAAAAGATAACTTAAATCGGGAAGAAACTATAGAGCTATTCGTTTCGGCTTACGCTAAAGCTTATGCTTCTTCTAATTCAAGAGAACTCGGTGTATCCGAATTTATTGAAGCCTTAAAGCGTGAGATTAACTATAGAGGAGCGGCTTATTATGAAATACCCGACGATATCGAAAAATATTCTGTTTCACAAAAAGAAGAATTAAAAAATATTATTTCGCAGTATTTGCTTTTATATTCGGGAGCTCTTGATTCTCTTTTAGATGAAACTCTTGAACCTAAGAAAAGCAGAATGCAGATTATAATGCGGACTCATGATACGGGGAAAATTAAAAATGTTATTCAGGATGCAGAATATTTTGCAAGTACACATTTTCCTCAAGGCTATACTTTAGAAGCTGCCGGTTTGGGAGAATTGGAAACAGCTATGACTTCTATGATAATTTCAAGTCAGGTATCAAGTTTGGTTTTGGCTGTTGTAATAGTATTTTGTATTTTATCTCTCTTTTACCGATCTTTTATTGCAGGCCTAATCGGGGCTATTCCTCTCGGTATTTCCATCTTACTTAATTTCGGCATTATGAGTTTAACGGGAATAAACCTTGATATGGTAACAAGTTTGGTTGCGGCTATTGCAATAGGAATCGGAATAGATTACACGGTTCACTTTATGAATAATTATCATAATGAAAGAATAATAAGTGAAGACTTAACACAGGTTACATTAAAAACTCTCCGCCATTCAGGAAAAGGAATTGCCGTAAACGCTTTTTCGGTCGGATGCGGTTTTTTGGTAATGTGTTTTTCTAAATTCGTAGTCCTCAGGTTTGTAGGTTTTTTGGTAGCGGTAGTAATGTTCACAAGTTCCGTTGCTGCATTGACCATATTACCTGTCGTATTAAATATTTTTAAACCATCATTTATGGCTAAACCGCATAAAAACATTTTTGCGCAAAAGCTGAAAGGAGAAACAAATGAATAAGTCATTGTTAAAAAAAGCGGTTATACTGTTTGCATTAACGGTATTATGTATCGGATTTACGTTTGCAGAAGACGGTAAAAGTATTGTTCAAAAATCACTCGATGTAAAACGGCCTAAGTTTACTCACTCTGCCTTAAAGATGACTCTTGTCGATTCTAAAGGAAATACTGAAGAACGGATGATAGAACAATGGGCAAAAGATCCCGGAGATAAAACAGGAGCTGCCGTTATCGTTTTTAAAAAGCCTGCTTCAGTTAAAGATACAAGATTTTTGCAGATTGTAAACAAGGATAGGGCCAATGATAAGTGGATTTATCTTCCGGCTCTTAGAACTGTCCGCCGTATTGCGGGAGCCGAAGGGTCAAAACCATTTATGGGAACTGATGCCGATTATGATGATCTTGAAACAAGAAAGATAGATGATGATACTCATACTCTGCTCGGTGAAGAAACAGTTGATTCTTACAATTGCTGGAAAGTCGAATCGGCGGCAGTAGATCCGAAAAGCAGCCGCTATTCAAAAAAAATTACCTACATCGACAAAGTAACTTGTATTCCGGTAATGGCCGAAATGTATGACAAAAAAGGTGCGTTGCTCAAAGTATTGAAGGTAGAAAAACTTGAACAAAAGAACGGATATTGGATCCCTATAAAAGGAAATTTAACGAACGTTCAAACCAAACATTCTACCCATCTCGAAATTTTAAATATAGAAATAGACAAACCGATTAATGATAAAATGTTCACACAGAATTTTTTAAATACGGGAAGATTATAAGGTATTTTGCGATTTTTTAACGGAGGCATTATGAAAAAATATATATTTATTTGTATGATTTTTGTTTTTCTACATTTTGCCCACGCTCAAGACTCATTTTTTGATGATTCTAATTTCAACGATGAAAGTGCAAACTCGGAAACCGGACAAAGTTTATCGTCGAATTTTGAATTTTCAGGCTTTGCCGCTCTTGGAATAAGATTCTATTCTCACCCTGATTTAAAGCGGGCGGAAGCTGTTCCTAATTTCGGCATAAATTTAAAACACTCTTCTTCAAAAACGGAAATTGACTCTCATTTTAAATTCAATATGAGGACTATTTTAGAATATCCTCTTGATTTTATTGATGAATGCACAATGAGAGCCTATCTTGGAGATTTTGTACTATCAACAGGAAAGATGAAATTGGTTTGGGGAAGGGGTGATATGCTGCATGTTTTGGATGTGTTTAATGCTAACGATTTTACGGATTTTACTATTCCTTCTTACATTGACCAAAGAATAGGAGAGCCGATGATTCATCTAGCCTACAACGCTCCTATAGCCTTGCGCCTTGAAGCTGCATGGACACCTCTTATGACCCCCGACCGACTTTCCCTAAAAGGGCCTTGGGTACCTTCTCAAATTGAGGAGGCGAAACAAAAAGTAATAACCGATTTAAACTCTATTATGGAAGATACAAGTTTTGCATTTTTTTTTAATGAGAACAAAATTCAAAAAATGCTCCATGACCCTATTTCTGCACAGATACAAAACATAAATATAAACTCTTCAATTACCATTGACATGAAAGATGTCGTTTCAAAGTTGGATCAAGAGGCTTTATTGGATGGTATCGGTCCTTTCGTAAAACCGCAAATAAAAAAATTATTAGAAAATCTTGCAAAGCAAAAAATTACATTCTCGATAACCGAAATAGCAAATACCTTATTACCGCCTAAACCTGATGGAAGTGCTTATACCGATGAGGAAATACAACAAATGCTTAAAGGAGAACCTTTTTTAACTCAACTTACTTCAAAGATTGCCCATGAGATTTCCGAAAAAGGAAAAAAACTTGAAACCGAATTAAAATCCGATTTAAAAAAAGCAAATGCAATAATCCAAAACTTTGATTTAGATCCTTTTATAAAAATCGGAATGAACTCTTTTCTTCCCGATATGAATCAGATAAAATACGGGCAGTACGGCTTACGGCTTTCAGGTTCTTTGGGGCCGACCGATATGGCTTGCCAATATTATTTTGGGCATTATAAAACTCCATCTATCGATGTTTCTGCAATGGTCGAAAAAGCTATGAGCGGCGGGAATATAAGAGATTGTGTTTATTACGATCCTATTCATATTTTCGGTATGGATTTCGGAGCTGCAATTTTTATGTTTAATTTTAGATCGGAAGCTGCATATTATATGAGCTACGATTTTAAGGGTAATAATCCTGCCGTTCATAATAACAGCATTCAGTGGGTTTTAGGTTTTGATGTAGATATTCCTCTTAACAACATAAATCTTAATGTTCAAAATATAGGCTCTTACATTTTAGGTTTTAAAAATGTAAAAGAAAATAATAAAAACGGTTTTATCGATATGGATTGGAATAAGGCTCAAAAAGCTTCAAACAATAAGCTCGTTGTAAATATTTCAGACTCATGGCTCCACGAAAATTTAACCGATTCTATAACAATAATTTGGGGAATAGAACACAATGATGCAGTTATTATGCCCAAAATAAAATATAGAATAAAAGACGAATTTTATGTGGAGGGAACGGGTGCTTATATTTATGCAAAAGATAAAAAAAGCGAATTTGCTTCATGGAAAAATAATCACTTTGTTCAATTAAGCTTTGAATATCATTTTTAATTAAACAAAAAATCTGGCAGAATAAACAAAACCCCTCCGATCCTTAAAGGATTTGAAGGGGTTTTGCAAAATTATTTTATCACAAGATTGCTTAATTTAGCCGAAAAACAGCGGTACTAAGAACGAGGCAAGCAGGATTATAAAGGCTCCTCCCAAGCGGGATGAGATTTGGGCAAAGGGCATGAGCTCCATGCGCTTTGAGGCCGTAAGAACGGCAACATCTCCCGTTCCTCCCATGTTTGCCATACAAAGACCTGCAGTGATAGCAGATTCAATCGGATAAAAGCCTACAAGTTTTCCTATAAGTCCGGCACCGATTATTGCGCCGATTACAACCAAGAGTACAAGTACAACATAAGAAATGCTGAATGCTCCGATAATATCACCGAGATTTGTATATGCAATGCCGATACCGACCAAGAGGGCTGCGGTAAAGTTTTTTGCGACAAATTTATACCAAAGAGCACAAGCATTTTCAAAGTTCTTTGGTAAGATATTTGCAGCCTTTACAACAGCAACGCTTATAATCATCCAAGCATAGGTGTGAATATTTACGCCGATAAGTTTAAATAGATTAGAGACTATATTTCCCCATGTAAAAAAGGCTGTTGCAATAACGATAGCAATTCCGAACTCCTGCAAAGAAAAATGCCTTTGAAGTTCCTCATCATTAGGAACTTCAAATGTTCCGCTTGCAAGAAGCTGTCCGTTTCCCGTCCAAGAGGGTTTAACCTTTCCGAGTTTATCGAGCAGACCGCCTGCGACTATTGCAAAAGCATTGCCGAGGGCTACAGCCGGTACAAGTTTGGAAAGAATTTGCTCTGCAGGGATTTTTAATGCTGAAGCAAAAACTTGAGCAATCGGAACCGCACCGGCACCCATACCTCCGCCCATAATCGGGATACCGATGTGGGCAATAGCCTCAGTTGCCTTTATTCCAAAAAGAGGAGCTCCTAATGAAACAAAGATTAACGCAGCTGCAACCGAGCCTATAATACACGGGAAGTATCGTATAGCAGCCTTAATTAAAAGCTTTCTGTCCATTCCTAGGATAGAACCTGTAATAAGGGCTGCAATGTAAAAGTCTAAAAAACCTCCGCTTTTCATAAAAGTTGAAGTATTTTTTAAAATTCCTTCGGGCAATACATTATAATAAGCAAGGGCACTGGATGCAAAGATAATTACGATCGGCCCGCCTCCAAAGAATGTTTTTACTATAGGAGTATTATCTCCGATAATGTTTAGGACTTCACCAAGTACCATCATCAAAAGAAGGGCTCCTATCATGCCGCCCGGCAGCTTATTCCACCATGTTGCAGCAATTACAACTGCCGAAATAACTCCGAAAAGTGTGAGAGGCATGCCAAAAATTTGATACTTTTTCTTTTCGTTTATCATAAAAATAAACTCCTTATTTTTTCTCCTCTTCGGCAACAACTATATTGGTTAAATCTGTAAATTTTAATAATCGAATACTGTTCTTGTTGTCCTGAACTAATAAGCCCTTATCGCCTATCGTTATGGGTGTATAGGGTAAAACTTCCACGGCAGATTTAGCTTGAAGTTCAAGTTTATCGTTATAGCGTCCGATTAGGTATTTTCCGTTATTATCAATTACTGCATAATAATCGTTTCCGTTTTTGACCAAAACGCTTTCAGCTGCAATATTCTCTTGACTTTGTTTAACAATTTCAAGGGATTTTGCATCGATAAGAACCAAAGCTATAACTGCATTACCGGACTTAGTGCCTGCAATGGCCATAAGGTTTTTTCCTACAATGTGCAGGTTCCTTCCTCTGATTGTATTGATTCCAGAAGTTCTAAGCTCTTCTTCCGTTTTTAAATCCAAAAGAACAAGTTCCGAAAGCATTTTTGAATCGTCCACGACCTTCAAACCATAGCCGGGAATTGATGAGGCTATTGCTGCATCTCCCTCAGCTTTTTTCTCTGCTTTCTTTTCTTCTATGATTTTCTGTGTATCGGAAGCAATGTCTTTTCTGTCCGTTTGAGCTTCTTCAGTCTTTTTTTCAGCCATTTTTTCTTCTTCTTTTACTTCTTTTTTGGCCTCGTCTGCCTTTTTTTGCTCTTCTTCGGCAACTTCCTTAGCTTTTTTAGCCTCTTCGGTCTTCTTTTCAGACTCTTTTTGAGACTTTTCAGCTTCCTTCTTCTTCTCTTCAGCTGCTTTTTTATCCTCAGGTTTTCCTGTTTTTGCAGCCTTCTCTTCAGCTTTTTTAGCCTCTTTTTGCTTTTGCTCTGTTTCCTTCTTTTGTTTTTCAGCGGCTTTTTGCTTTGTATCGGCTTCCTTCTTTTGCTTGTCAGCTTCTTTTTGTTTTACATCGGCTTCTTTTTTTGCAATCTCTGCACGTTTAGCAGCCTCCTCGCTTTCTCTTTCTTTTAGGTCAACCATTTCCTTGCGTTTTTCAATGTCCTTATCCTTATCTTCACGCATTTTTTCGACAACCTTTTTATCGGAAATAGAAGTTGTATCTACAGAGCTTATAGTGCCGGCGTATTTTTGGTCTGTCAGCGGAATAACTATTTGGGTTTGTCCCGGCCATTCATCGTAACGCAAAGCTAAACCTGCTTTTTCTTTTGTCAAATTCTTTGTAACAACCTGCTTGTACTTTTGGTTAAAAAAGTCCATGTTTTTGCGGTAAACGGCATTGTAGATTGTAACAAAGTGTGCAAGAGTTGCCGCATCCTTATCGGAATATCCGTAAGCAGCTTTTAAATATCCTGCAATTATCAGCCTTACGTTGTTAATATGATCAACACCGGCATTTTTTCCGATAATGAAAATATCCGCATCAAGGCCTTCTTTTACTGCAGGGTCGACACAGTGAATAACTGAGTACCTATTCATATCGCCTGCACGGCCTGCTTTTACGGCACCTGCAAGACTTGAACCTATGCCCCGAATTGTGTCAGCACTATCTACTGCATCATGAGGTCCCGTGTAGTTTATAAATTCTATAGTCTTATTTTTTACAGAATCAATTTCAGGCTTATCAACTTCAATTGCAAAGCCCGAAAAAACTACCATAATCAAAAAAAACGAAAAAACCAATAGCTTTCTCATAATTAAATCCTCCGTTCTTTCTATTTTACTATATTTTTTATTTTTTGTCTTGCATAATTTTGAATAATATTGGAATAAGGGCCTTTAATAATATAAAAAATACTTGAAATTGCAGCAGATGCCGTTTCATTTGAGCCGAATCGCATCAAGGCGGTCAAACAATCGCAGACTGCAGCCATAAGGTTTATGTCATCGTATTTTGCCTTTCCCATTACAAAGCGGATACCTTCCATTGTGCGGTCATCGGGATCGTAGGCAAGATGTTCCAAGCCCCGCAAAATCCCGGCAAGTACATCAGGATCATCTATTTTGTAGATTCCGCTCAATAAAATGTCCCGATATTCATAGGAGCCTAATCTTCCTAAAAGCTCTGCGGCCCTTGCTCTATCAAAGGAATTAAAGTCTTGTGAAAAATATGAAGCCTTGCGCTTATTTTCCAAGATAGTTTTTAATTGGAAGGCATAGCGGGGCTCCTTTTCGCCTACGGTTCCGTTTTCTATTTCTTTTTGTATAACATCTAAAAGTTCTGCCGTAGTAGCATATTCAACAAAAAACGGAAAGTCTTCCTTACCCTTGTCATCTTTTTGTATTATAGAATAAAAATTTTCAGGAGCATTTCGTTTTGTTCCTTTTCGCAAAAGCTTTGTTTCTACTCTGTAGGCATTTAAAATCTCGTTTGTTATTCCGACCAAAAGCCCGTTTTCGGTTATTATGGGGAAAAAGAGAGTTTCCGGTATCTTTTTTTCCCATTTGATGCGCCCTGCATCTGTAATAAGACAGCCGAATCCTTTTGCTGTAATATTGAATTCGTTACCGATTGCGTAGCAATGCACTCCGTTTGAAAAATTGCCCGAAGTCTTTTCTTCCCATATGAGTTCATTTGTTTTTAGATTTTTGAAAACAACTTTACCACTTTCAAACATATAAAGGACTTTTCCGCCCTTATAAAAAATATTTTTACAGATTTCCGGTTCGGTAGTTTGCCAAAGAGCTTCCGAACCTCCGCCTGTTTTATAGTATGAAATTGAGCCGTCCGTACAAGCGAGTATGTAACCGTCCGGAGCCTCTCCTATAGCAGAAACGGTCTTTTTAAGCCTGTACTGCTCTACAATCGAACCGAAGATAGAAACACGCAAGAAATCTCCCGATTTTAAAATCAAAACTATATCTTTGGAGCCCGTTTCTGCAGGTTGAAATACCGGGGCGGAAACAAGGGGCAATTCCCACTTTAGTTTTCCTCCCGAGGTGAGGCAAATTATGTTATTATCTTGGATTATAAAAATTCGGCCGTCCCGTGCGGTGTGTACGGGAAAAATCGGCTTTTTCTTTAGAGGATAGGTCCAGAGGGGCATTCCTTGAGAAGAAAATGCTTCGATATTTCCCTTTGCGGTAACCATAAAAACTATTCCAGCTTGAGAAACCGATAAAAACTCGCTTGGGAATTCACTTGTATTTCTTCGCCATAAAAACGTCCCTTGAGAGGTAATGCAGTTTAAGGCCTTATCGTCTCCTGCCGTATAAATGTTTCCATTCCAAAAAACCGGAACCGTTATGTTCTTGCCGGCAAAAACCAAGGTCCAATGGGCATCAAGGGTTTGAGCCGATACTTTAAAAGAAAAAACAAAAAAACAAAAAAATATACTAAAAAACAATTTTTTCATAATTTTGCTCGCATTTCGTTAAAATATAAAAGGAAACACCCTCTTAGGTTTTAAGGCTGCAAATTCTTCAGGAAATTCTTCCCTGTATCTTTTATTTATAGTATAGGCCCTAGGAACAAGGTTGGCACAGGTCCAAAAGGCAAACAAGAGGCCGACAAAGCTCCATGATAAAAGAGCAAAGCCGAACCATTCCAATATTTCGCCGAAATAATTGGCACTTGAAACATATTTATACATCCTTTTATGCGGAAAATAGTGTGCGGTATCTCCCGGCTTTCTTAAGGAGCGTATATACTTGTCCGAATCTATATTTATGGCCATTCCGAGTAAAAAAATAAGAACGCCGATTATAAAACGCGGATCATAAAGCCATGAAATAGGATACATGGTCTTGGGGGAAAGGTAAAAAAGCCATGCACCTATTAAAAAGGCATTTATCGTATTAAATGTGATTCCCATCAAAACGATGAGGATGGGCATTTTACTTTTTCCTTTTAATAAAAATGGGAAGATTAGAACGCGT
This sequence comes from Treponema denticola, assembly GCF_024181645.1. Lineage (NCBI taxonomy): Bacteria > Pseudomonadati > Spirochaetota > Spirochaetia > Treponematales > Treponemataceae > Treponema > Treponema denticola. Next base: position 103,651 of record NZ_CP058624.1, read on the forward strand.
TGAGCATAGTGCAGTACAAAAAAAAGGCCTATTATAATTCTTACAAAATTTTCAGGTTTAGCCCATACACACATTAGTACAATCATAGTGATAAGCGTAGGAACTTCCATCACAAACCATGCAATTTTATTGTTAAAAGAAAAGCCCCATTTTTTATTTATCATTTTACCGTATCCGGCCGGAACAAAAAACAGTACTACAAAACAAATTAAGCCTACGCCGAATAAGACAAGTTGTGCAATATTAAAAGTAAATATCAGTTGATCCATAGTTATTAAGTATAGAATATCTGTGCATCAGAGTCAAGAGACAGTGCAGATACAAAAAAAACGCAGAGATGATATGTGCTTGAGAGAAAATCTTAGTTGAAAAATAAAGACTTTACCTCGTTGCAGAACCATTATTATAATAACGTTCGGTTAAAGATTTTACAATAGTCTTGACCTTGTTTATTAACAAATGCACGCTTAAAAGCATAGCCGTTTCGGAGAGTTACTGTAAATAATTGTTTCATGCAAACTCCTTTTTAGGCATTATCTCCTTGCCCGTCTTCATATAATTATAGGGTTCTAAGTTGAATAGTTTATCTCAGCTTGTACATAAGAGCTTTTTATTATATAATTATAAAAAAGAAAGGCTAAGGAGGCTCATAATGAATCTTTACAGAAAGCTGCCTGTCGGTATTCAAAGTTTTGAAAAACTTAGAACAGATAAATATCTTTATGTTGATAAAACGGAGCATCTTTTTAGGCTGATTTTAACCTCATCGCCCTATTTTTTAAGCCGCCCGCGCCGATTTGGAAAAAGCCTTTTCCTTTCTACGCTTGCAGCTTATTTTTTGGGAAAGAAAGACCTTTTTAAAGGTTTATATATTGAAAAGGCGGAAGAAGAAAGAGCTAGGTCGGAAGGCTCGGAGCCTTGGACTGAATACCCTGTCCTCTACTTGGATTTTAATATGGGGCAGTATAACGAAAAAGAAGGCGTAAAGCAGGTTCTAAATTACCATCTTACCGATTTTGAAAAAATATATGGGAGCAATAAAACGGATGACGGCTTGACCGCCCGTTTTGCCGGTATCATCAATAGGGCTTATGAAAAAACCGGAAAAAAAGTTGTTATCCTCGTAGACGAGTATGACAAGCCCCTCTTACAAACAATGTATGTAAATGAAGCCCTAAACGAAGAATTCCGCAGCACTCTTAAATCTTTTTATTCGGTTTTAAAAACTTGTGATCAATATATCCGCTTTTCGTTTTTAACGGGCGTAACAAAATTCAGTAAGATAAGTATTTTTAGCGATTTAAATAATTTACAGGATATAAGTCTACACGAGGCTTTCTCTTCAATTTGCGGTATTACCGAAAAAGAATTGCACCTTACTTTTAAGCCTGAAATTGAGGCCTTGGCAGAAAAAGAAAAGATAAGCTATGAATCTTGTGTAGAACTTTTAAAGAAACGATATGACGGCTACTTGTTTGCCGGCGTAGGAGAAAGTGTCTATAACCCATTCAGTGTTTTAAATGTTTTTTCGGCAAACAATGCCGGCAGTTATTGGTTTGCTACGGGCACTCCGACCTTCTTGGTAAACTACCTAAAGGATGCTCACTATAATATTCCCGACCTAGACGGAAATGTTGAGCTTGATGAAGCCGGTCTAGCCGATTACCGAGCCGACACAAAAAATCCTCTGCCGATTTTGTTTCAGGCAGGATATTTAACAATAAAAAGTTATGATTCAAAATACAAGCTTTATTCTTTGGGTTTTCCTAATGATGAAGTGCGTTACGGTTTTTTAAGCAATCTTTTGCCTGTCTATTCAGATATTAAAAGCTCGGAAGCGGCTTATTCCGTTGCCCAATTTTCTAAAGATATTGAAGGGGGAAATATGGACGGCTTTATGGAAAGAATGAAGTCCATAATTGCCGGAATTCCTTACGATAATCTTCCCAAAGAAAAGTTAAAACTTAGAGAGCAAAACTATCAGACTGCCGTTTATTTGATTTTTAAGCTGATGGGTCAATTTGTCGAAACAGAAATACACTGTGCAGCCGGAAGAGCAGACTGTATTGTTCATACAAAAGATACAATTTATATCTTTGAATTTAAACTTGACGGAAACGGAAGCTCGGAAGATGCAATAGCACAGATAAAAGAAAAAGGCTATGCAGTTCCTTTTAAATCAAGCGGTAAAAAAATTGTCTTAATCGGTTCCTCCTTTGATGAAAAAGAGCGCACCATAAAAGACTGGAAAACCGAAACTCTTTTATAAAATGAGTTACAAGCGAGGAAATAAAATTGAGTAAACTATTTGTTGTAGGTATAGGCCCTGGCGGGGCGGAATATATGTCGGCTCAGGCGACCGAGGCCTTAAAGCAATCCGAAATAATCGTAGGCTATTCAGGATACATTGAATATATAAAACCCTTTATCGAAGGCAAAGAGGTTTTTCAAACGGGAATGACCGGCGAAATTGAAAGATGTAAGTATGCAGTTTCAAAGGTAAAGGAAGGAAAAACCGTAAGCATTATAAGCACAGGCGATGCCGGTCTTTACGGAATGGCAGGACCAATCTTGGAGCTTGCTCCCGATTTAAATGTCGAAATAATTCCGGGTATTTCCGCCGCCTTTGCTGCAGCTTCAAGGCTGGGCGCTCCCTTAATGCACGATACGGCTCTTATCAGCCTTTCCGACAGGCTCACCGATTATGAGGTTATAAAAAAAAGAGTCGGCTTAGCGGCGGAGGGCGACTTTGTAATTGCCCTCTACAATCCAAAATCTAAAACCCGTTCCGATTATATCGAAGAAGCCGTAAATATAATCTTAAAATTCAGGGCGCCCCAAACGCCCGTAGGCATAGTAAAAAATGCCTGCCGTAATAACGAAAAAATTACCCTTACCGAGCTTCAAAAAATAAATTACGATGAAATAGATATGTTCAGCCTGATAATAATAGGCAACAGCAATACCTACATTCAAAACGGAAAAATAATTACCCCGCGAGGATATAAGATTAAATGATCTGGATTATAGGCGGAACCACTGAAGCCGGAAGCCTTGCGGATTTTTTAAAAGTAAAAACCGTACCCTATATAATGAGCGTTGCAACGGAAGAAAGCAAGGACTTTTTTAAAAATCATAAACTTAAAATCGGCAGAATGGATGCTCTTCAAATGGAACAATTTTGTATTGAAGAAAAAATAAGCCTCATTGCCGATTTAAGCCATCCTTATGCCCTAATCGTTTCTCAAAATGCAAAAAAAACCGCACAAAACTTGAACATAAAATATTTGCGCTTTACCCGAGGAACTTCACAATCTTCAACGGACTTAGAGCAAAATAATTTTTATACCTTTGAGGATATGGAAGACCTTTGCTCATTTTTAAAAGAATTAAAATCTTCTACGGTTTTTTTTACGACAGGTTCCAAAACCGTTTCGGACTTTGAAGCTTTCCGCTCCTCGAACCGCTTTGTATATAGAATTTTACCTACGGCAGACAGTATAGAAAAATGCAAAAATGCAGGAGTTGCGACTCAGGACATAATTGCCATGACAGGCCCCTTTTCTCAAAATTTAAATGAAGCTATGTTTAAAGAATATGGAGCTTCCTATGTTGTGATGAAGGACAGCGGAGATGCCGGAGGCACAAGGGAAAAACTCGCCGCCTGTGAAGCTCTAAATATAAAAGCCTTAATTCTCGGACGCGGAAAAGAAGAGGGTATTATCGAATTTGAAGAATTTAAAAAAGAGGTTTTAAAATATGGACATGCTTAGGATAGAGGATTTAAGCCTTTCCTACGGCGACAAACCTGTTGTTCAAAATTTAAGCCTAAGGGTAAAAAAGGGGCAGGTGGTTTCGATAATCGGGCCCAACGCTTCGGGAAAGTCCACCATTTTAAAAAGCATCGCAGGAATTATAAAACCCGTTTCCGGCAAAATCTTTATCGAAGAAAAAGACATCTCAAAAATGGATTCCAAAAAACTCGCCCAAAAAGTTTCTATCCTATTACAGCAAAATAAAAACCCTGACGATATAAGCATCGAAGAACTGGTCTATTTCGGCCGTTATCCCCATAAAAAATGGTTTGAGGGTTTTGAAGCTTCCGATAAAAAGATAATAGAAGAAGCTATGAAGCTTACAAATACCTTTGCTTTGCGGGACAAAACCTTGGAGACCCTGTCCGGCGGCGAACGACAAAGAGCTTGGATCGCTATGGCCCTTGCCCAAGAGCCGGATATCCTTTTGTTTGACGAGCCTACCACCTATTTGGATCTGGCCCATCAAATAGAATTCTTGGAGCTCGTAAACCGTCTAAACAAGGAAACCGGGGTTACGGTAGTTTTGGTTCTTCACGACTTAAATCAAGCAGCCCGTTACGGCAACTACCTTTTTGCTATGAAAGAAGGTAAAATTTTTGCACAAGGCTGTCCCGAAGAGGTTCTGAATCCTCAAAATATTTTGAATATTTACAACATTGAAGCTAAAATCTTTAACGCTGCGGGTTATCCGGTTGTTATACCTGAAAAGAGATTGTAGGCCGCTCCGGCATTATTAAGATTCTTAGAATTTCTTTTGCACACTTTGTATATTTACGGTTAAACAAAGTCCAAAACGACTTGTTTTTTTATATATTTTGAAGTATAATAGTAGGTATGAGAGTAAAATCTTACTTAGGCTTAAAATTCAACTTTTCTCATTCTAATTTTTTGTGTGCCGGTACTGTGCCGAAAAATGTTAGCTTAAGTTTACCCCCCCCCCCCCCCCAATTTCTCCATTAAGTAAAATATCTCTAATTAAAGATTATAATTCTTATTTTTCTCAATTTATAAACCGCATTGCTGAATTTATTCGGTTTTGTGGTTTTTTGTATAAATTTGTCCTATTTAAAAGGAGGGAGACAGTTATGATTTGGAAATGAGGGATTAATGTGCAAGATAAATTGAAAAGCCGGGAGCTCTTATCCTTTGGGATAAGTGTAGAATAATAAAATCTAAATTAAACATACCGTAAAGTACGGGAAAGGAGTTGTATATGAATCCTAAAATATGGGCTAATAATCTTTTTGAAGAAATAAAATCAAAAGGAAATATTGATGTAAAAAAAGTATATGAGATGAATTTGGGACTTATAAAAGCTGGAAAAACTGAAGATGAAGTTGAAGTTTTCCTTTCAAGTTTAGAAGGTCTTGCCAAAAAATACACAAAAGTTCTTGATAATGGCTCAGTACTGGAAAAAATGGATGAAAGCCAGTCAGCCCATCAGACGAATGAAAATGTAAAAAAACTTTTGGAATTGATCCAACAAACAAAAAAAGAACTGGGTTTGGTTTAATGGTTATACAAGATATAACTTCAATTTGTTCTTGTATTCTAGGAATTTTAGGGCTTTGTATAGCTTTTACTCAATTATTAAAATTACGCAAGCAAATAGATATTTCTTTATTGCTTAATGTATTGTCTATTGAAGAAGAAATAAATTTAAGAAAATCCAAGGTAGATGATATAGCCCATGAAATTGAAGTAAAACTAAAAACAGGAAATGCCGATACCGCGAATCTTATCTCGACTGATGAAGCTTATCTAAATACGGCTTTGGAAAATTGGTTTAACTCTTTAGATAGACTTTGCTTTTGCATAAAAAAAGGTTATTTCAAAGAAAAAGACTGGAAGGCTGAGTATCGGGATTATATTGTCGAAATGGTTAAAACATATCCTGATAAGTTCGGAGTTTCTTCCAAATACAAGAACATAATAGACTTAAATGAAAAATGGCTTAGAGAATAAGCTATCAAAAATTAAATTATTTTAAAGGAGAGATTAGCTATGAAAAACACTAATTTCAAGCTTAAGACTAAGGTCTTAAATCGGGCAGTATCAATTACTGCATTGTTGTTGGTTGCGGGGCTCTTATTTACAGGCTGTCCTACAGGTCAGGGAAAATCCGGCGGAGGTGAATCTTCCGAAGTAATTCCTAACACTCCCGGAAAGTTTTATACCCTTGATGGTGTAAACTTTATGATGAAGTCTATAAAGGCTGTAAGCGGTGCCGGGAATCAGCTGGGAGCAGAGTATCTGTATGATAATGGATTACATGATATACAGCTTTCGGCCTATCTTATAGGAGAAACAGAAGTAACACAAGAGCTATGGTATAAGGTTATGGATAAAAACCCAAGTTTTTTTAAATCCAACCCTGCATCGGGAGAAAGTCAAGAAAAGCGTCCTGTGGAAAATATCAACTGGTATCATGCAATAGCTTTTTGTAATAAGTTGAGCCTCAAGCTTGGTCTTGACCCCTGCTATACTGTAAAGGTTGGAGGAACTCCGGTTGATTTTGAAACTCTTACCTTTGATCAAATCCCTACCACTGATAATGTAGATTGGAATAAGGCAGAGCTTGATATGAATAAAAGCGGTTTTAGACTGCCAACGGAGGCTGAATGGGAATGGGCTGCCAAGGGAGGAAAAAACTATATATGGTCGAATACAAATCAAAAGAACAGGTTAATAGAATATGCTTGGTATTCAAATATTGATGGCGGAGATTCTGATTTAAAAACTCACGAAGTCAAGAAGAAAAAACCTAATTGGTATGGTCTTTACGATATTGCGGGAAATGTCGTGGAATGGTGCTGGGATTGGCATGCGGATATCCATACAGGGAATACTTTCCCTCAAGACTATCCGGGCCCAGCTACGGGTACGAGCCGAGTTATGCGAGGCGGCGGTTGTGACTATAGTGCGGAGAGCTGCATTGTATGCTACCGTCACGGAGGTAGTCCTTACAATAGACACTCCAGTTATGGCTTCCGCTTGGCTTGCCGGCCATAGGGGATATAACAGACAGCTTCTGCTGTCTGTTATAAGAATTTAACTTTTCTAAACCGCCCACAGGGCGGTTTAGAAGGAAATGATTTAAGGAGAAAATTAAAATGACCTATGTTAAAAATTGTAATCGTGAAGCAGAGGAAAGATCTATGATTGAAAAATGGGAAAAATATACAGGAGAAAGCTGTCCTGCATATTGTTCAAATGCTAATTGCGATAATAAGCTTGATGATGATAATAAATGCGGGTCACATGTGTACAAATGTGATAAAGATGGTAAATTGAAAAGTAAAACCATATATATAGTTCCACTTTGTAAAGAATGTAATAACACCTATAATGAAGATGTGATGATAATAAGAAATGATTATTTACTGGTTCCGCTAAATAAGTTATAGAGATACAGTACTGTTTTAATCATATAGGTTTATCAGAACAATTTTGCCCTTATGAATTACAGGCTCGAAACTGCCGATTTTACATTTGCCCCTTGCGGTTAAATTATCCTCGCCTTTGTAAAGACGAGGGGTTCTTAGGGGCTTGCCCCTAAGCGGTTCTTTTGAAGATAGGAGGGGTCATAGGGGAGGGTAACAACCAACGGAGTTTCAAGGTCAAGAAACTTTTATCCGAACTTTTTAATGCCGGTTATTCTTATGCGGGAATAATCGGCGTTTTTTATATGTGGTAACCTCTAATACCGCAATATTTTGTAAATTTTCTGCCACGATTTTTCAAAAACTCTTGACCATTTTTTTTTCTATTAGTATCTTCTTATAAGATATAGGATAGTTGGAGTTCAAATGAGCAAAAATCATGAAAAGCAGGCCGACAAAAAACAGGCGGAAAAGGAAGACCTTGAAAAAGACCTTCAGCCTAAAGATGAGTCTGCCGTGAAAGATGAACAAGGAGCCGGATGCGGTTGCGAAGCTCCAAAAGAAACCCCGCAAGAAGAAAAACCTGAAAAAAATGATGATGTGTTAAGTCCTGAAAAGCGGATAGAAGAGCTTGAAACTATTTGCAGGGACTGGCAGGATCAGTATTTGCGTAAGGCTGCGGATTTTGAAAACTACCGCAAGCGCATGATTAGGGAAAAGCAGGAAGCAATAGACTATGCAAACAGCAATCTGCTTTTGGACCTTGTGCAGGTGCTTGATGATTTTGACAGAGCTATAGAGGCCGGCAAAACTCAAGGCGGAGAGGCCGCAAACAATGCCTTTGTTGAAGGCGTTGTAATGATAAAGAACCAAATGGTTTCTATGCTGAGTTCAAAGTACGGGCTTAGCTATTATCCCGCAAAGGGAGAAGCCTTCGACCCCAACCTTCACGAAGCCGTTTCAATGATTCAGTCTCCCGATGTAAAAGAGGCTGTTGTAGGAGAAGAACTTCAAAAAGGCTACAAGCTAAAAGAAAGAGTGATTCGTCACTCCAAGGTAATGGTACTAATGCCTGCCGAAAAGCAGGATGAAAAAAAGGCGGAAGAAAGCGAAGCCGCCGATAAAAAAAACGAAAATTAGGTTATAGGAGATATTGAAAATGGGAAAGATTATTGGAATTGACTTAGGAACAACAAACTCTTGCGTATCGGTAATGGAAGGCGGTGAGCCCGTCGTTATACCGAACTCTGAAGGCGGAAGAACAACTCCGTCCATTGTAGGCTTTACCTCAAAAGATGAAAGGGTTGTAGGCCAGCCTGCAAAAAACCAAATGATTACCAACCCTGAAAGAACCGTTTATTCGGTAAAGCGCTTTATCGGGCATCGATATAGCGAGCTCACAGACGAATTAAAACGCGTTCCCTACAAAATCGTACCTCAGGGAGAAGATGTACGAATCGACATTGACGGAAAACTTTATTCCACACAGGAAATTTCCGCCTTTATTCTACAAAAAATGAAAAAAACAGCCGAGGACTATCTGGGCGAAAGCGTAACCGAGGCCGTTATAACCGTTCCGGCTTATTTTAATGATGCACAAAGACAGGCAACAAAGGATGCCGGAAAGATTGCCGGTTTGGAAGTAAAGCGAATCATAAACGAGCCGACTGCCGCTTCCTTGGCCTTCGGTTTTAACAAGGATTCTAAAAAAGAAAAAACAATCGCCGTATATGACCTCGGAGGAGGAACCTTCGATATTTCGATTCTTGAATTGGGTGACGGCGTTTTTGAAGTAAAATCGACAAACGGAGATACCCACCTCGGCGGTGACGATTTTGATAACAGAATAGTAAACTGGCTTGTTGACGAGTTTAAAAAAGATACGGGCATTGACCTATCTAAAGACAGAATGGCCTTACAGCGTTTACGCGAAGCCGCTGAAAAGGCAAAGATTGAGCTTTCTTCGGTTGCAAATACGGAGGTAAACTTACCCTTTATTACAGCCGATGCAAACGGGCCTAAGCACTTACAAAAGAGCTTATCCAGGGCAAAGTTTGAGCAGATGACGGAAGACCTCTTTGAAAGAACAAAGGAGCCTTGCCGAAAAGCCTTAAAAGATGCGGGTATAACTCCCGATAAAATCGATGATATTCTTTTGGTCGGCGGTTCAACCCGAATGCCTAAAATTTTACAGATTATAAAGGAAATCTTCGGCAAAGAAGGTTCTAAGAGCGTAAACCCCGATGAAGCCGTAGCAATGGGTGCCGCTATTCAGGGCGGTATCTTGGGCGGAGATGTTAAAGATGTTCTTCTTTTGGACGTTACTCCTCTTTCTTTGGGTATCGAAACGATGGGAGGCGTATTTACACCCCTTATCAACCGAAATACTACGATTCCGACAAGGAAGAGTCAGGTCTTCTCGACAGCCGCCGACGGACAGACTGCCGTTTCTATCCATGTATTGCAGGGAGAACGCGGTATGGCCAGCCAAAACAGAACCCTCGGCAATTTTGACCTCGTAGGTATTCCTCCCGCCCCGCGCGGAGTTCCGCAAATCGAGGTTACCTTCGATATTGACGCAAATGGTATTGTTCACGTTTCGGCAAAAGACCTCGGAACAGGAAAAGAACAGCATATCCGAATCGAAAGCTCAAGCGGCTTAAGCGAGAGCGAAATTGATAGAATGGTAAAAGAAGCTGAAGCCAATGCCGAAAACGATAAGCTGGAAAAAGAAAAGGTTGAAGCAAAAAATAATGCCGACTCGCTTATTTATCAAACCGAAAAAACTCTCAAAGAAATGGGAGATAAGATCGGTGCTGCCGATAAGCAAAACATTGAAGCTGCAATAGCCGATTTAAGACAGGCTCTTAATTCCGATAATACCGCTGATATTAAGGCAAAGACCGAAAGCCTTCAGCAGGCAGCCTATAAGATTGCAGAAGAAATGTACAAGCAGCAGGGAGCTCAAGCAGGAGCCGATCCTAATGCCGGCAGTTCTCAGGGCGCCCAAGCGGGAACCGATTACGGTACTTCAGGTCCCAAAACCGGCACAGCCGATGATGTTGACTATGAAGTCGTAAATGATGATAATGATAAATAAATTTTAAGACTTAATAAACAGGAACCTCTAAAAACTGATGTTTTTAGAGGTTCCCAAATTTTTACACTGGGAGTTTTTAGTGCCGGCATCTAAAAGAGACTATTATGAGGTTTTGGGCGTAGATAAAAAAGCCTCGAACGATGACATCAAAAAAGCATATCGAAAATTAGCAATCAAATATCACCCCGACAAAAACCAAGGGGATAAGGCTGCTGAAGAAAAATTTAAAGAAGCAACCGAAGCTTATGAAATTCTTATCGACGAAAAAAAGCGCAGCATGTATGACCAATTCGGCCATGCCGGCGTAGACGGAATGGCGGGCGGCGGAGGCTATGATCCTTCTGCCTTCCAAGGTTTTGAAGACATTTTCGGCGGAAGTTTCTCGGATATTTTTGAAAATTTATTCGGAGGAGGGTTTTCTTCCCGTTCATCAGGTTTCGGCGGCCGTCATGCAGGCCCTATCCGCGGTTCTAACCTGCGCTATGATCTTCAAATTTCTTTTGTTGATGCCGTTTACGGCAAAAAAGCCGAGTTAAGCTATACCCGCAATGAAAAGTGCTCCGAATGTCACGGAACAGGCAGTGAAAACGGAAGCTCAAAAAAAATGTGTCCAGATTGTAAGGGTACGGGACAGGTGCGTCAAAGTACCGGTTTCTTTTCTATATCGAGGCCGTGTCCTACCTGCGGCGGCGAAGGCTCCATAATCGAAAAACCGTGTAAAAAATGCGGCGGAAACGGCTTGGAGCGCAAAAAACAGCGTATAATCGTTACTATTCCTGCCGGTGTCGAAAACGGAAAACGGATTACTATTCCCAGTCAAGGAAATGCAGGTCAGGCAGGCGGAGACTACGGTGACCTCTTTGTATTTATCTTTGTTCAAGCTCATCCTCATTTTGAGCGCAACGGAATAGACCTATATTGTGCAGTTCCCATCTCAATGACTCAGGCTGCTTTGGGCGGAGAAATAAACATAAAATCCCTTGACGAAAAAACCTTAAAACTTAAAATTCCGGCCGGAACACAAAACGGAAAACTTTTAAGAATCAGGGGTGAAGGCGTTCCTTCAGGAATAGGCCGAAAGGGCGATCTCTATATTCAAATTCAAGTGCAAATTCCTTCAAGGCTTTCTTCGAAGTCAAAAAAACTTTTACAGGAAATTTCAGAGCTTGAAGGAGAAAACGAAAATCCAAGTTTAATAGCTTTAAAAGATTTACCTTAAAAAATTTTACTTTACACTTTATTTTTATTTTATTTTATGATATAATACCTCCAAAGCTGGAGAAGATCATAATGATAAAATTACGTAAATTACTTTCGAATATTCTGATAAGTATTGGGATGGGGTGTGTTTTTGCTCTCTTCTTGATATTTGTCAGCCCAAGATTTTTGTTTTTAGGTAAATTTTATTCGGCTAATGATATGACTCTGGCTTTGAGCCGATTGGCAAGGATTCCTGAAATGACTCAAGTGCACAGGTTTATTATAGGAGCTTTGGTTTTTGTCATTGTTGCAATATTTACTGACTCGCTTATACGTACCTCTTATAAGAAAATAGAAAGTAGAGAATATGATAAACCTAAAACTAAGGTCTTTGCGGAATTTTTGAAAAAAATTCGGTTTTGTTACACTATAGAAAATTTAATAGATACCATAAGTAATGAGCTTGAGTATTCGGGTGACTGTTCGGTAATGCTTGTAGATTCTATAGAAAATGTCGTATTATATAATAGTACTTCAAGATTTATTTCCTCTCCCGAAACTTTTGCTTCTCTGCATGAAATTACAGTGGAATATAAGCCGGGAGTTTATTTTTTTAATGCAGATATGCAGGGATGTAAACTTAAAGATGCACGTATTGCTGCGGTAATCTTAGAAAAAATGCAAATTTTTATTATTTGCGGTTATTTTAACGATGTTGAACCTGAGATTTTTAATACAATGTTTTCGGAATTTTTGACTTATCAAAACAGGGTTTCTACTCTTGAACAACTTTTATACTTTTCAGAATTAAGCCAAGAATGGAATATGGTTGCAAACACACAAAAGGCTTTCTTACCTCAAAAGCTCCCTGAGATGCCTATGCTTGAGTTGGCGGCTTATTTTAAACCCCTTGTAAACGTATCAGGAGACTATTATGATGCTATAAAGATTGATGAGCATAAGACCCTCCTAGTTGTAGGGGACGTCTCCGGTAAGGGCCTTTCAGCTGCATTGGTTATGGGTATTGTTGTAAATACAATTAAAATAGCAAAAAATAAAGAAGATCTTCCTGCTCTTGTGTTGGCAGTAGACAGCGCCATAAAAAGAATGGGCCTTTTGGATAAGTATACGGTTTTATTTTTAGGTTTAGTTGACACCGAAAAAATGACTATAAAATATGTTAATGCCTCAATGGAAGATCCGATGATTCTTACGGAATCTCCGGACGGCTACAAGGTAAAGGTACTTGAATCTACTTGCAGTATTGTAGGTATCATTGACTTCGATAAAATAGAAGTGCGTGAAAGGCCTCTTTATCGGGGTGATGTAATTTTGATGATGACAGACGGTGTTCCTGAATCTATGAATGGCGAAGGCGTTGAATTAGCAGAGACCGATATGTACATGGAATCTATAAAATCTTTTGTTCAATATAGTGCAGATGATATAGTGCGAAAAGTTGCCGGTATGGCTTATGCTCATGCAGGTAATCAGCCCATGAGAGATGACATTACTATAATGTGTGCTAAGGTTAAGGGGTAAATTATGGGTCTGATTGTTTTTGTATTCTTTTTTCTTGTTGTTTTAACGATATTGGCTATAAGCCTTATTGTCAAAAAAGAGCCTTATGCAAAAAGCCTTTTTATGGTTGCCGGAATGACGGTAATAACGACCTTGCTTTTTTTGACCTTAATATTAGCATTATATTTCAATTTTTCCGGTATCGTTTCTATTATATCGAAACTTTTCATGATAGGGATGGTTTTGATTTCTTTTTTTACCTTGCAGTTTACTGTTAAAATGCCTTATTTTGAGCGTAAAAAAAATACTCCTTTTACAGTGCTTAATGGTATTTTACATTTAGGAATTACTGCATTGGCAATTTTCTTTATAAAAGGTTTCTTTTGGAATCCTCTCTCAGGTTTTAAATTCACATCACTTATGATAGCGGGAAATCCTGCCTCAGGTATTTTTGAAAGGACCCTCCTTTTGTTTGTACCTGTTTTGGCAATGTTGATTTCTCTATATAAAGTTTTTAAGGAAGAAAGTAGAATTTACAGACAGCAGATGATAATTTATTTTCTGGCTCTTCTTTTTAGCGTAATTCTTTGGAGTTTTGTTTATTATTTTTCTACTATTTTTTCGTGGGCAATAGCTATAACACCTCTCGGATATTTGCTTCTAATTTTCTTTACTTCATTCGGATTTTCAACCTCAATGGTATATGATAGAAAACAACTATTCCTTGCCTTATTGAGGTTTTTGATTTTTATTTTAGTGTTTGCTGCCGTAACAGGATATTGGGCTTCATGGGTTCTTACCTATGTCCGTAATTTTTATTTTCAGGTTGTTTTGTTGATTATAGGGGCTCTTGTTTTTCTTATTATTAGGAATTTTGTTTCTCAAAGATTTAAATGGTTTTTGGGTGATACTTCCGAATATGCAGAAGCTATAGAGGAAAAACTACAGCAAGTTGACTATACGAAAGGCCGTGAAAAAGTCATGGAAAGTTTTTCTAATATTTTATTGGATCAGCTAAATGCCGGCGCTATCAATATTTTGATTACTAGTGAAAGCGGAATATTGGAACCTGTTTATTCGACGATAAATGTAACTTCTACTTTTGATGCTGCTCAACCTATTTTTCAATTTTTATTGAATGAAAATATTCAGGTCATAATGAGATCTCAAGTTTTGACAAACCCTGCTTTTTCCGGTGTAAGAAGTGAATTAATCGGTTTTATGAACAGTACCTATGCCGAAATATTGATTTGTGTACGTGAAGGTCAAAAATTGATAGGAGTTATTTCCATTTCTTCTAAAAAAAGAAGAGAGGCTTATACTACATATGACTTTGATGTCTTAAACAGTCTTTATTCTTATTTCTTTTTAGTTGTATATTATTTGCGGAATATAGCAAAGCAGGATATAGTTCTTATTCTCGATAGAGAAATAGAAATGTCCGATCAAATTATCGGTTCAATCCAAAAAAATATAGATATTGTTGAAAAGAAAGTTATTGATGTGGATTCTGTTGCCTTTTCGGCTCACCAATTGGGAGGCGATTTTACCGACTTTATTAGATTGTCTGAAGATAGATATTTATTTTTGATAGGAGACGTTTCCGGTAAAGGATTAAGTGCAAGTATGTCAATGGTTATTTTAAAGTCTGTTATGCATACTTATCTTTCGGAGACTTCTGATTTTAAGGAGCTTGTAGTAAAAATAAATTCTTTTATTAAGAATAATCTTCCTAAAGGAACTTTCCTTGCGGGGCTTTTCGGTATTATGGATTTTAAGACTTCAACAATATATTATCTTAACTGCGGTATTCCTCTCATGTCTATGTATATTGATTCTTATAAAAATGTTATCGAAATACAGGGAGAGGGAAGAGTATTAGGTTTTGTAAAAAATATACGTCCCTTTTTAAAGGTCAGAAAAATTACAATGAACCGTAATGATATTATAGTATTTACTACTGACGGTTTGTTGGATTCCAAGAATTTAAAAGGCGACAAATTCGGAAATGAGAGAGTAAGCCGTTTAATTGCAGTGAATAAGACTAAGTCTGCTAAAGAGATTTCTAATGCGATATATAAAACGTTCTTGGATTATATTGCTCATGAAATTGAAGATGATATTACTATCATGACATTTAAACATATATAAGGAGGTTTTATGGAAAATTTAATTATTAATGAATCAGAGGTATCCGGATGCTTATTATTGTCTATAGAAGGCCCTGTTAATTTATATACATCCGGCGATTTTGAAAAAAGAGTATATTCGGCAATTAAAGATCACGATACAATTTTGGATCTATCAAAGGTAACATCACTATCATCGTCGGGAATTGGAGTGCTTATGTCTGCCCATAATGATGGTGAGGATAACGGACACAAGATGTATGTGTTGAATCCGGCCAAGGATGTAAAAATGGCTTTGGATTCAACAGGGTTTTCAGATGTGTTTAATATTATCCATTCCATTGGTGAGATATAAATAATTTTTATCAGTACTAAAATATGCATTTTACTCTAAAGAAAATTTTCTTTCTATTTTTCTTTTTTGTCTTTATATTTTCTATTTATCCTAACAATAAAATTTCCGATGAAAATGTATATAAAAAAGTATATACGTATATTTCAAAACGGTTTCCTAAGGATATCTTTAATAAAATAAATAACAATCGAAATATTTTTTTTAAGAATTTAAATAATGTATTAAATAATGAAAAAGAAGATGTTTTGGTCTTGGTAGATAAGCTTAACCTTCTTGATAAAAATTATGAACCTAAAAATATTATATTGCTCTATGACATAAAAGATAGAAAGTATGTTCTAGATCGCACCAATATCTATCTTGCAAAAATTGCAGAACGTCCATTGCAAAAAATGGCGGAAGCAGCAAAAAAAAACGGAATAGAAATAAGGGTAAGTTCAGGTTATCGTTCTTATATCTATCAGTCAAAACTTTTTTCAAAATATGTAAATATGCATGGTAAAAAAAACACTCAGTCTTTTTCTGCCCCTCCCGGCGCCAGTCAGCATCAACTTGGTACTGCCATTGACTTCGGTACAATTACGGATGACTATGCCGATACTGCTGAAGGGAAATGGCTTTTTGAAAATGCAGGAAACTACGGTTGGTCTTTATCTTACCCGAAAGATATGGAGCATGTTACAGGCTATAAATGGGAGTGCTGGCATTATAGGTATTTGGGCGTTGAGGCTTGTAAATTTCAAAAAGAATGGTTCAGCGATATTCAGCAATATATGCTGGAATTTATTGACCTTTGGAAAAAAGAAAAAGCAAAACTTAATTAGTTGTTTATATCCTTTTCGGAAAGGCCGAAACCCTCTTCTTCATTGTTATGAATTCCGTACGGTTCAATGTGTACCATGACATCATAAACATTTTCTATTTTTTCTTTAATTGCTGAAGTTACTTTTTCCGCTATACAATGACCTTCATAAATACTGATTGCGGCATCGACCTCAATATCCAAATCTATATCTAAAAGGTTTGCCATCCTTCTTATTCTTGCGCGGTGAGGATTATGAGCCCCTTCAACGGAATTAACGGCTTCAAATAATTGTTTATATAAAATATCGTTTGTATTCCCGTCCATTAATTCGATATTCAGTTCCATAAAAAGTTCTATACCCGATTTCATAATCCAAAGGCTTACGAGGAGGGCTGTAACTGCATCGAAAATAGGAGCTTTAAAAAAATGTGAAATTGCAAGACCTGCTAAAACCGAAGCGGAAAGAATTACGTCATTTGTCATATTTTTTGCATTGGCTTGAATCATCATGCTGCCGGTTTTTTTGCCTATAATATACTGGTTTAGGGCTAAAAGTAATTTTACCGCAATTGAAGATACCGTAACAATAACGGCAAATATGTGAGGCATCAGAATAGTTACGGTTCCTTTATAAACATTTATGAGTTTCCCTGTCGCTGTGATAAATAATTGAAATCCGGCTATCATAATTATAAAGGCTAAGATGAGTGAGGCCATAGTTTCAGCTCTTTGATGACCCCATGGGTGTTTCTTATCCGAAGGTCTTCCTATTATAAAACTTACTGCAAGGGTCATAATAGAAATGCCGATATCCGTAGCAGAGTCAATTCCATCGCCGATTACTGAAAGACTGTTTGCATAAATTCCTATTACAAGTTTTGCGATGCATATTATTATGTTTCCGATAAGAGAAATTAGAGAGGCAATTCTTACAAGTTTTATTCTGTTACCGCTATCCATTTTTTTATTATATCAAAATAATAAAATAAAATCAATCTTGAATTAAATGGCAGGCCGTAAAATGCCCTTCTTCCGTTTCGATTAATTCCGGTGAAATTGATTTACACTTTTCAAAGGCCTTTGGGCAGCGTTTGTAAAAACGGCAGCCTTGAGGAGGATTGATTGCACTGCTTATTTCTCCATGGATATGAATACGCCGTGCCGACATAGGAGAATCTATATCGGTACTTGGAATTGCAGAAATTAAGGCTTGAGAATAAGGATGAAGCGGGTTTTTATATAGGTCGGCACTTTTTGCAAATTCTACAAGTTTCCCCGAATACATAACGCCGACCTTATCGGAAATATATTTTACTATAGATAAATCATGGGCAATAAATAGATAGGTCATTTTAAATTCTTTTTGAAGCCTTATCAATAAATTTATTATCTGAGCTTGAATTGAAACATCGAGGGAAGAAATAGGCTCATCACAAACTATAAAGTCGGGTTCCACTGCCAGGGCTCTTGCAATTCCTATTCTTTGTCTTTGGCCTCCCGAAAATTCATGAGGGAATCTATTGGCATGTTCGGGAACAAGGCCTACGGTTTCAAGAAGAGAATATACGCTATTCTCCATTTCTTTTTTTGTTTTATATAAATTGTGAGCTTCCATTCCTTCCGAAATAATTTGAGAAATTGTCATACGGGGATTAAAAGAAGCAAAAGGATCTTGCAAAATTATTTGAGCCCTCTTTTTAAAAGTATGCAGTTCTTTTTTTGAAGCCGAGCCGATTTCGGTTCCGTCAAAAATTATTTTTCCGGCAGTAGGGCGGTAAAGGCCGAGGACGGTTCTCCCTAAAGTGGTTTTGCCGCAGCCCGATTCGCCTACTATACCTACCGTTTCTCCTCGGTTTACCGTGAAGCTTACATCATCTACTGCATGTAAAATTTCTTTACGTCCCAGAGTAAAATATTTTTTTAAATTACAAACTTCTAAAAGAGTATCAGCCATTGTTTTTTCCTTTTGCAAATTCATGTTGAAGCCAGCAGGAAGTAAAGTGTTCATCTCTTACCCGCATTTCGGGAGGTTTATGCCTAAGGCAAACTTTCATACATTTTTCGCATCTGTCGGCAAAAGCACAGCCGTCTGAAACAGAAAGCATATCGGGGTGATTCCCTTCGGGTGAATAAAGTTTATTTTCTTTTAATTGGTCTATTGAAGGGACGGCTGCAAGCAGGGCTTTTGTATATGGGTGTTGTGCGTTTTTAAAAATATCTTCTGCTCTTCCGCGTTCGATAATTTTTCCGGCATACATAACCTGAATGCGGTCTGCAATTTCGGCTGCAATTCCAAGGTCATGCGTGATAAGCATTACGGCCGTCTTTGTTTCTTTTTGAATTTTTTGTATAAGTTCCAATATCTCGGCTTGAATTGTAACATCCAGTGCCGTTGTAGGTTCGTCGGCAATTAAAATTTTAGGATTGCTTGCTAGGGCTATCGAGATTAAAACCCTCTGCCTCATACCGCCCGAAAATTCGTGAGGATATTGCTTGAGTCTTTTTTCGGGGTCAGGAATTTGAGCCAGCTCTAAAATTTTTATAGTTCGCTCTAAGGCTTCTTTTTTGCTCAACCTTTGATGAATTAAAATGCTTTCCATAACCTGCTTGCCTATGGGCATCGTAGGGTTTAAATATGTCAGAGGGTCTTGAAAAATCATGGATATTTCATTTCCTCTTATGTGCTGCATTTCTTCTTCGGAATATTCCAAGATATTTTTATCTTCAAAAATAATTTGGGACTTTTCGTGTATGCGTGTTTTTTTTCCGGGGAGGAGTTTTAAAATTGAATGAGCCGTAACGCTTTTTCCGCAGCCGGACTCTCCGACAAGTACAAGAGTTTCATCCTCGTATAGATTAAATGAAATTCCGTTTACGGCATGGATTGTTCCTGCATAAGTTTTGAAAGTAACAGCCAAATCTTTAACTTGTAAAATAGGTTTCATTTGTACTTCCTTAAATGCGGATCCATTGCATCCCGTAAAGCATCGCCGATAATCTGTAATGACAAAATTGTCAGGCTTATAAATAGAGCGGGAAAAAATAATTGGTAAGGATAAAAAAGCATTGTCTTTTGGGCTTCGGATGCCAACACCCCCCAGCTGGTATATGGCGGCTGAATTCCTAATCCGATATAAGACAAAAAGGCTTCTCCAAAAATAAATGAAGGAATATCAAAGGTTAAAGCGATTATCATAATACTCACAGTGTTGGGAAGTAAATGCTTTATTATAATTTTAAATGAACCCGTGCCCAAGGCCTGTGCCGCCAAAATAAAATCCTGATTTTTTATTTGTAAGACCTGACCGCGGACAAGCCGTGCAGTAAAGCACCAGCCTGTAATTGTCATTGCGATGATAATCGAAAAAATTCCTTTACCGAAAATAAGAGAAATTAAAATAGCGGTAATTAAATAAGGAATACTTGAAAGTATTTCGACTATGCGCATCATTATAGTATCGGTTCTTCCGCCTGAGTATGCTGAAATACCTCCATAAATTAAACCTATGCTCATATCGATTGCAGCTCCTATAATTGCAATTATAAGAGAAACCCTGCCGCCCTTACAGACCCTTGTAAATATATCCCGCCCTAATTCATCTGTTCCAAAAAAATGAGAAAACGAGGGGCTTAAATTTTTTTCTTTTAAGTTTCCGTCATCGGCTGACCGTCCGCTTAAAATCGGGCCGAATGAACATATCAAAATAATTAATCCCAAGACTGCACAAGAAAAAAGAGCTCTTTTGCTTTTTTTAAATCTCCGTCTTACATCTTCCCAAAAGCCTATACTGACCCTTGTTGTTTGAAGTGCCTTTTTTGTTCTTATAACGGGTTCAAAATCAGATGGACTTAAATTTAATTCTTTAATCGGCTCATCATAGCTTGCAATTTTTTTTTCATCCATTTTTAAAGAACCTCATTTTTTGCTTGCACCTTAATTCTCGGGTCGAGCAAATTATAAGCTATGTCTACTATAATGAGAGATGCTACATATAAAAAAGAAATAAAAATAGTTTGACCCATTACCATCGTATAATCTCTTTCGGAAATTGAACGCACGAAATAGGAACCCAGTCCGGGAACCGAAAAAATATTTTCGATTATAAAAGTGCCTGTGAAGGTAAAGGCTATTTGAGGGCCGAGCATAGTTATGATCGGCAAAAAAGCGTTTCTTAGAATATGGCTTTTTATAATTCTTACCTTTGAAGCTCCCTTTGCTCTTGCGGTTAAAATATAATCTTGGTTTATAATATCCAAATAATTGGATCGCATATAGCGGGAGTATTTTGCAATCGGGCCTATGGCCAAGGCTAAAGAAGGCAAGACTGTATATTTAAAACTTCCCCAACCTGTAATCGGAAAAAGATTATGTTTGATGCCGAAAAAGTATTGCAGCATCTGACCCATAACAAAACTTGGAATAGATATTCCTATAACTGCGATTAGGATAACGGCATAATCGATTTTTTTTCCGCGTTTAGCGGCTGATAATATACCTAAACTTAAACCAACTGAAACGCCGAAAAATAATGCTTGGAGTCCAAGTCTTGCCGAAATAGGGGCGTGGTTTTTTATTACATCGGTAACAAGTCTTCCTCGGTAATAAAGCGAGGTTCCTAAATCTCCCTTAACCAAAAGATTTTTCCAAAAAACTATGTATTGAGTAAAAAGGGATTTG
Organism: Treponema denticola; assembly: GCF_024181645.1. Lineage (NCBI taxonomy): Bacteria > Pseudomonadati > Spirochaetota > Spirochaetia > Treponematales > Treponemataceae > Treponema > Treponema denticola. Next base: position 124,640 of record NZ_CP058624.1, read on the forward strand.
TCGTATCCGTATTGAGAATAAAGCTCGTTCCGTCTTTCTTCAGGTAAATTTTCAGCTATGGTTTCAATGGGGTTGCCCGGAATAATATGCACTAAAAAAAAGGTAATACTTGCAACTATGAACATTGTAAGAATACCGTATAAAATTCTCTTAAAAATAAACTTAAGCATATTGTAAACCGAGCCCTTTTGTTAAACCTAAGGTTTAGAATACCATAAATTTTATATAATAGGAAGAGGTTAAGTGTCCCGTTATATTTTGAATTTGCCGACCTCTTCTGCAAGGGCTTCAATATTCATTTTATTTTTTTGTGAAATACCCTTTACTTCGGAACAGGAAGTTTGTATTTGGTCTGTGCCTGCCGACATTTCTTGGATGCTGTCATTTATAATCTGTGTTAATCCTTCAAGCCGATTCATTTCTTTTACGGCATCTTCACCGGCCTTTAGCATTTCGGCAGAGCCTGATTGAACTTCCAGTGTGATATTATTTATATCATGAATTGCAGATAGAACTTTATGACTTCCGCTCTCTTGTGCTCTCATTGCAGCCATAACGCTGCCGCTCATCGATTTTACATTTTCAGCAAGACTAAAAATTGCATTAAATTTTTCTTCTACGGTTTTTGAAGAAGATGCTAATATGGAGATTTCCTCTGAGAATTTCTTAAGAGCAGAAGAAATTGATTTTCCTTGAAGACTTGATTCTTCGGCTAATTTTCTAATTTCATCCGCAACTACTGCAAAGCCTCTTCCTGCTTCTCCTGCATGGGCAGCTTCAATTGCAGCATTCATGGCCAATAGGTTTGTTTGATTTGCAATGTGCTGAATGACATTTGAAGCTTCAATCAAGCTGCCTGACTCTTCTGCAATTTTTTGTGTAACAGAATTTGAAAGGTGAAGAGCATCCTTACCGTAGACTGTTGCATCTGCCAACTCTTTAATTGCCGAATCGCTTTGATCCAATATTTTTGTAACTGAAGAAATATTAGCAACCATTTCTTCAATTGAGGAAGAAGATTGTGAAACATTTGCGGCTTGACTTTCAATACGGCCGTCTAACTGTTTTATTGTTTGAAGAATTTGTTCGACATTTGCCGTAGCTTCACTCACACTTGCCGATTGAGATTCAGCTTGGTCTTTTACCTTTAAAATATTTTTACTTATTTGGCCTATTGAACTTGCGGTTTCAAAAACGTTTACTGCAAGAGTTTCTCCTGTCTTTTGCATATCCAAAGTACTGTTCGCAACATTCCTTATCGTAAAGCCTATCTTTTCTATTGTTTGATTAAATGAATGAGATAGATCTGAAATTTCATCCTTACCCTTTTCCTCTAAACGGGCTGTCAAGTCTCCATCTCCTTGAGCAATATTTCTGAGAGCTTTAACTACGTTTGAAATTCTCTTTGTGATTCCGTTTATTATAAATGTTAGAATGATTATTGATGCAATAAAGCCTGTCAATAAAATTACGGAAACAAGTTTAATTAAGTTTGTACTTTCTTCATAGATTTCTTTTTCGGGTATTGAAGTGCCTACAAACCATACTTCATTTGTACGGCCTATTTTGACAGGTGTAAATACTTCAAGATGTTTATTTCCGTTTATTTGAGTTTCAATTAAAAATGGAGTAAGAGACCTCTTTGCGTCAAAAAAATAATCTGCTATTTCTTTATTTTCAAATTCGGGAAGAGTTTTTGATATTAAGTTTTTATCTTTATGTGCAAGAACTGTGCCTTTAGCTGAAATAAGAATTGCATAACCGGATTTAAAGAAAACTTCTTTTGAAAGTTTTTCCTGCATATAATCAAGGGAGTAGTCAATCCCTACTACACCTAAGGCTTTTCCTGTTCTGTCGCGTATTGGGATTGCAGTGCCTGCGACATAAATCATGTTTCCTTGGAGCTCATAATTATTGGGTTCAATCAAAATACCTTGAGGAGAAGATTTAGGTTTTTCATACCAAAAGCTGCCTGCATAGCCGGTTAATGGTGTCATTGAGATTTTTCCGTTTATCTTTGTCCAATATGGAATAAATCTTCCTGTATCATCATGTCCTTCAGTATTTTTAAATTTATAGTCAAGCTCATCTAGGGCATTAGGTTCCCAAACTGTCCATACATCTATAAATTGTTCGGATTCCTTTAAAATTTTTTTTTGTAAGCTATTGAAATAAAATCTTCTGATTTCAGGCGGAATATCAGAGAAAGATTCAAATGTTTTTGCTAAAGTTTTATTTGTATCATAAACATTTTTTATAACCGTTTCGACATAGGAGCTAAGATTTTTGCTGGAATCATATAGCTTTGCGACAGCGTTTTGTTTTGAAGTCTCACTCAGTTTTCTTACAAGAACTATACTTGTAAGAATAATAAAGACAGATAGAACCGAGATTAATGCTGTTATAATTTTTGTTCTTATAGTTAATACCTTAGAACCTTCTTCTCCCTTAGTTTTGCGGACTTCTTTCCTTTTAGCTTCATCCATAAATTTATTCTCCAAAAGTATGATTAAAACGAATTAAATAATTGAAATGTGCTTTGAGGACTTTAAAGAGTTAGTATTTTATTCTATTAGAATGATCTTTTATGCTTAAAGAATAAAATACTATTCAAACAATATCAGCACACTTATATTGAAAGTAATTTGGAGTTTACAAAAAAAATAAATGTTAGTCAATAGTTTTTTTTAATTTTTTTGAAAAAAAATGCCTTCTATTTTTCGTTGAGCTCTATTTTTACGCCTATGGATTTAAGCCTTTCGACTAGGTGCTCATAGCCTCTTTCTATCTGGTAGACGTTTCGGATAATGCTTTCTCCGCGGGCGCAACAGGCCGCAATTACCATGGCCATGCCGGCTCTTACATCGGGAGAAACCAATTCGCTTCCGTGGAGGGAGCTTGGACCCGAAATGACTGCTCGGTGAGGATCGCACAAGGTAATGCGGGCGCCCATTCCTATTAGCTTATCTACAAAGAACATTCTGGATTCAAACATTTTTTCGTGAATTAAAACCGTGCCTTCTACCTGCGTTGCTATTACAGTCATAATGCTTGTCAAATCAGGCGGAAAACCCGGCCATGGGGCATCGTCAATCTTGGGTATCATTCCGCCGAGGTCACAGTTTACCTGCATCTTTTGCTTATCGGGAACGGTAAGGGTGGTTCCTTCTAAAGACCAGCCTATACCCAACTTGCCGAAGGCTACACGCAGCGGTCTCATATCTCTCGGTTCTACATCGGTAATTTTAAGCTGACCGCGGGTAACGGCAGCAAGACCGATAAAAGAGCCTATTTCCATATAATCAGGGCCGATACGGTGTTCCGTACCGTTCAATTTTTTGACACCTTCGATAGTCAGTATATTGGAGCCTACTCCACTGATTTTTGCTCCCATCTTATTTAACATCTTACAAAGCTCTTGAACATGGGGCTCGCTTGCTGCGTTTGATATGATGGTAGTTCCTTCTGCGAGGCTGGCTGCCATGATAGCATTTTCCGTTGCCGTAACGGAGGCTTCATCCAAAAATATGTCTTCTCCCATCAGCTTATGTGCAATAAAAGAAAAATTTTGATCGGTTTCGACTCTGGCTCCCAATTCCGTCAAGGCTAAAAAATGGGTATCGAGGCGGCGTCTTCCGATAACGTCTCCTCCCGGAGGGGGCAAAACAGCCTTGCCTGTTCTTGCCAAAAGCGGGCCTGCAAATAAAATGGAAGCCCTTATCTTTGTCGCAAGATCCTCAGGTATCTTGCTTGTTTTTACCTTTTCTATTTGGAGCTTAAATACGTTTTTTTCTATTTTTTCGTAGTGCCCTCCCAGAGCTTCAAAAACTTGAAGCATTACAAAAACGTCCTCAATTTCGGGAATGTTTTTGAGGATAATGGGCTCTTCCGAAAGGATGGCGGCAGCAATGCAGGGCAGGGCTGCATTTTTATTTCCGCTTGCTTTTATTGTTCCCTTTACGGGAAATCCGCCTTGTATAATATATTCGTGCATACTTAATCTCCTATAAAAACTTTTTGCAGCAAATATCAATTTGCGAAAAAAGTTTTTTCAAGCGGTTTGTTTACAAACCGCATACAATGATGCGATGTTTGCCTGAAAGGCAAACTCGAAGATAAACAGTGAGGCTGAATTCCTTCCGAACTGTTTATCATATCTCCTATAAAAACTTTAATTAACGGTTATAACCGAAGCGACCCGTCCATCGGCCGTATATACATAATTTTTATTTGTATTATCCGGCAGCCGGCTTCCGCCTGAAAAGTAAGCATATAGCCAAGTTCCGGACGGTAAATTCAAATTTAACTCATATCGTCCCGGAGAAACCTCTATAAGATCATACATAAAGGGATCCCAATTATTAAATGAACCGGCAAGCCTTATAATTTTTTTAGGTTCTCCTAAATATGTAAATTTTACCAATCTTTTATTGCTTACCTCGGTTTTATACTCTTTTTTGTAAGGGACCTCAATACGTGAAACACTCATGCTGTGTATGTTATCAAAGGCTGTGTTACTATTTACCGGATCCGATGACCAAAGTCCGTCTATTACAAGCCTGTATTTTATTTCCGTTAACTCATCGGGAATCGGAAAAATATAGAACAAGATAGGCTCCTTGTCTTCATATAGTTCATTTTGGGGGAGCTTTTTAAAGGAATGAATATGCTTGTAATCTTCATGAGAAAAGGCTATACCTACATGCCTCTTAGCTGTGGAGGTAAAAATTATGTGACCATCCTTAATTTTAGGAGCTTCAATACGTACAATAGACTCTACTAGTTTTTGATAAACTTCCGGCTCAATACTCTTTTCAGAAAAAGCTATTGGTAAAAAAAGACTAATAAAAATTAATAAGAATACTGATTTTTTCATACTCATCCTTATTTTAGTGTCGGAAAAATAAAAAAAATCTTAAGCAGGAGTTTAACTTTGAGGTGGCAGTACCTTAGCCCATTTTTTTATAAGAGTTTGAGGTTCATCAGCTTCCAATAATTCTTTAAAAAAAAAGTCGGCTTGAGGTACTTGGCTTTTTAGGACATCCAATTCGGATTGTGCAAAACGGGAAAGCACATAGCCTGAAATATCGGGGGAAGCATCTCCTCCTTGAGATGAAAAATCGGGCCGGCCTATGCCTATCCTTAGACGGAAAAAATCTGCCGTATTTAAAACCGATTTTATGGAGCGTAATCCGTTATGTCCGCTGAGACCTCCCGACCACTTAAAGCTGAGAATACCGGGTTTTAATTCCAGCTCATCATGCACTATTAAAATATTTTCGGGCTTTAATCTAAAAAAAGATGCGGCAGCTATTACGCTTTCTCCCGATAGGTTCATATAGGTTTCGGGTTTTAATAGATGTACAGTCCTGCCGGCCGTCATAGAAGAAGGCAGCTTTGCATATTGCCCCTTAAATTTACCCTGCCATACGGCATTTGAGCCTATCTCTATTGAATCGCATAAAACCCAGGCTGCATTATGCCTTGTATTTTCGTATTTTTTTCCGTAGTTGCCTAAAAAAACGATTAAGTCTATCATCTCATCTCCAATTACATTCTAAATTCTTCGCCAAGATATATTTTTCGGGCAATTTCAGAATTTAGAATTTCATCCCGTGAGCCTTGTTCTACAATTTCTCCGCTGCCGATTATATAGGCCCTGTCGGTTATCTCCAAGGTGTCCCTGACATTGTGGTCGGTTATTAAAATCCCGATGCCTTGGTCGGCTAAAATACGGACTATACTTTTAATGTCATGCACTGCAATCGGATCAATTCCGGCGAAGGGTTCATCCAAAAGCAAAAACTTAGGTTCAATGGCTAGGGCTCTGGCTATTTCGGTTCGCCTTCTTTCTCCTCCGGAGAGGGTATAGGCTTGTTGGTTTCTGTTTGCTGTAATTCCGAATTCCTCGAGAAGAAATTCGAGCCTTTCCTTTTTTTGCTCTTTGGAGAGGTCTTTGCGTGTTTCTAAAATTGCATAGATATTTTGTTCTACAGTGAGCTTTCTAAAAACGGAAGCTTCTTGCGGTAAATATGAAATTCCTGCGTGGGCTCTTTTATACATTGGCAGGTTTGTTATTCTATTGCCGTCCAAATATATGTTTCCGGAATTCGGTTTATAAAAACCTACAATCATATAGAATGTGGTGGTTTTTCCCGCTCCGTTAGGGCCCAGCAGGCCTACAATTTCGCCCTGATACATTGAAAAACCGACATCCTTTACGGCATGTTTTTTTCTAAAAAATTTGTTTAATCCTTCAACCTTTAAAATACTTTTTTCGTCAAACATTGGGCTTTTCCTCTTGATTTTGGTCCGGTTTGTCTCCGTTTTCCTGAAGACTGGTATTGTTGTTTTTCTCATCTTGAGAGTTTTTATTATCTTCAGGTTCTTTATTGTCTTCTTTTTCGTCTTTTCCTTGCTCGACGGAACCTCTGACTCGGCCGTCAAGGGTTATATCTTCCGTATCCAAATTAACGGAAATCTTTCCGGCCCTAAATTCGTCCTTTCCTTTTTTTACGACGGGACTTCCTGTTAATTCTACCTTTGATTCTTTTCTATTGTATAAAGCAAACATTGAATTACAGTTTATATCTTTATTTATTATTTTTACATTAAAACGCATGATAATTATTTCTTGCTTTTTTTTATATTCAATATTTTCGGCATTAATACTGACATCATTTTTTGTGTCTTTAAGCTCCAGTTTTCCGAACATTGTAACCATATCCGTTTTTCTGTCAAAATTGATTATATCGGCCTTAAAGCTGTATCCCTTTTCGTCGTCCTCGCCCTTGACCGAACCGCTTGCATTTACGTATCTATAATCTTTTCCAAAAATTTCGATACGGTCTGCCGATATGGTTAAGCTGTCTACCTTAACTTTGGCATTTCCTATTAAATTAGTCGATTTTTTATTTTCAGATACTGAGGCTGTTACCTTATCGGCTTTAAAACTTATTGTTGATGTTTGAGCACTAATATTCATTAAAAAAAGGAATATGAGAAGATATACGGCAAAAAGTTTAAGGCTCTTGTGATTCCGAATTTCGGTTTGAATTTTCTTCATTTTCATTCTCCTTATTTTTAGTCTGAATTTTACCTTCTATCGAATTTAAAAATTCGAATTCTTTAGAAAGAGTGTTTGCTATAAACCCTTCACCGCTTATGTAAAGCTCATCTCCCCTTTTTACTGTTACCGAATCGCCTTCTACTCCATATAGGAGATTTTCATTTTTGTCCCAAAAAAATGCATCTCCGGAAATCATAAGACCTTCTTTTAAATCTTCAAAAAGAACCTTTTGACCCAAAAAGTATTGATTATTTTTTTCGTCTATTTTGATAATCCCGGCTCGTCCTTTGAGTTCCGCCTCCGGTTTGCCGGTTTCAAGCGATTTTTTATCTATTTTAAAGAAACGCAGATCTTTCCCGGCCCATATTTTATCCGAATCATAAATCTCTAATTCCATAAAATTTATACGTAAATTCAAGGAATTTTCTTCATATTGATCTAAATTTGCATTTTTAAATACAAAATTCGGTTTTTTTTCAAAATTTTGTGCCTCTTTACTATAGTTTAAAGTACAAGAAAATGATATAATAGCGAGAATGGAGGCTATAATAAAATGTTGAGCTTCCTTAAAATTCATGGTTTATTATACTATCTTTTTTAATCTTAGTCAAAAGCCTTTGATTGCCGATTGACATAATATCGTATAAGGCATACACTATGTGAAAGATTTAAAAAATAAATTTAAGGATTACAGGAGCCTAGAGTATGGCAGATTTTTTAACTGATCAAGAATTCCATATGTTCAGCGATTTAATATATACCGCTAGCGGTATTACTTTTTCCGATACTAATAGGTCTATTTTGGAAAGCAGATTAAAAGAAAAACTTAGGGATAAGAAACTTGAAAAGGTGTCTGATTATTATGCAATGCTTATGAAGGATTCGGAAGAGCAAAAGAGCCTTTTAGATTCCGTTACAACAAACCTTACAAGATTTTTTAGAAACCAGCCTCATTTTGATGCATTGGAAAATTACGTTATTCCTGAGCTTGTAAAGGTGAAAAGGGCAGCAGGTAAAAATAAACTTAAAATATGGAGCGCCGGATGTTCAACAGGTGAGGAACCTTACACCATAGCAATGGTTATGAAAAAACACCTTCCTGCAGGGTTTACTGCCGAAATTACAGCTTCCGACTTATCCTTAAAATGTCTTCTTGTCGGTAAGACCGGCTTTTATCAGGAATCCAGAGTTACAGGAATTCCTGAAGATTATTTGAAGCTTTATTTTGACAAGCTAAATGACGGCTATCAGGTGAAAAAAGATATAATGCAAATGGTGAATTTTGACTATCATAACTTAAAACATGACTCAAAGCATACAGATTTTGATCTTGTGTTTTGCCGAAATGTTTTGATATATTTTGATGAACCTGCTCAAAAAGATGTTATTGATAGGTTTTGGCGCGCTATGTCGCCTAAATCTTTTTTATTTATAGGTCATTCCGAATCTCTTTTCGGTATGGAAACTCAATTTAAGTTTTTAAAAACGGATTGGGCTTGTTTTTATCAAAAGGGTTTTTGATTTTAAAGGTTTTATATAATTCTTCTAAAGGAGTTGTTTATGGAAGATATTCGTGTTTTAATAGTGGATGATTCTGCATTGATGAGGAACCTTATAGGGAAGATTGTTGATGCTACTCCGGGTCTAAAAATAGCCGATAAGGCTATGAACGGCCGTTTTGCTCTTCAAAAACTTGACCGTGTGGCCCCGGATGTTATCGTTTTAGACTTGGAAATGCCTGAAATGAACGGTATTGAATTTTTAAGAGAACTTAAAAAGCAAAACATAAAGATCCCTGTAGTAATCTTGTCCAGTATTGCAAAAGAAGGTGCTAAGGTTACTATGGATTGTTTGGAACTTGGGGCTTGCGATTTTATCACAAAACCTTCCGGTTCGGAATCTGCCAATCTTAATACCGTTTCAGAAACTCTTTCCAAAATGCTGCTTGCCTACGGCCGCCGTCATCAAATTGAGACAGGTACAAGAAGTACAGATACGGCGAAGCCTTTCTCTGAGCCGTTTAAGAGTTCTATCCCTAAGCCTATGACAGCTGCTGAGCCTCAAAAAGAAGAAAAACCTAAGGCTCAACGGGAGCATGGAAATATTCAGATTATTGCTATAGGTATTTCGACCGGCGGGCCGAATGCTTTACGTCAAGTTTTTGCATCTATCGATAAAGATCTTCCGCAGCCGATAGTTGTGGTTCAGCACATGCCCCCCGGATTTACAAAGGAATTTGCGTCCAGCTTGGATAAAATCTGTCCTCTTGAAGTAAAAGAAGCTGAAGACGGTGATCTTATAAAGCCCGGCCGTATTTTGATTGCGCCCGGCGGAAAACATCTGGTTGTAGAAAAACGCTCTCTTGCCGCCGTTGCAAAGATTATAGATACGGAACCTCAAAGCGGTCACAAACCAAGCGTTGATGTTTTATTTGGATCTGTTGCAAAGGAATACCAAAACCATGCCCTTGGAATAATCATGACCGGTATGGGAAAGGATGGTGCTGAGAATATCACAAAGCTTTACACCGAAGGTTCCCGCACCATAGGACAAGATGAAGCTTCTTCAGTTGTATACGGTATGCCTCGGGTTGCATGGGAAATGGGCGGAGTTATGGAACAGGTAGGCCTTGATAATATGGCTGCTGCCATAAACCGTTACGGAAAGGAATTTGCTTAAAAATTTAAACTTATCTTAAATAAAAACCGTCCGAAAGGGCGGTTTTTTTGTGCGTAAAATCTTTAACAAAAGCTATCTTACAGTCTTATAAACCGGAGTAAAAGCTCGCCTTCTTTAGAATAAAATTTTATTTCATTTTTACTTATTTCAATCCTGTAGGTATTTATTAAATTCCTTTCAAAAGAAGAGTCAAAAGATTTACCTATCGTATTTGAAGGGTCTATAAGTTTTTTTCCGGTTATTTGAAATTTAAAAGGACTGTCTTTTTTATTTTTTTTCTGCTTCCATGTTCCTTCATAGTTTGTTATACCCGTTGTGGCTTGAAACTTTCCGTTATAAAAAAAATTAATACGGGAGCTTGTCAAATTTGCATCAAGCTGTACATAAAGGCCGTTTTCAGAATAGCAGCCTGCCAAGCGCCAAACCCTTTCTGTAAGGTATTCATCGAAAGGAACCGAAATACGGTCTTGTTCTTTTAATGTTTTTTTGCTATTAGCTGCATTAAATGTTTCGCATGACAAGGTAAAGATAAGAAAAGCCGTGATAAGGAATAAAAAATATAGATTTTTTTTCATAATCATCATTCTACGTAAAAAATTTGAAAAAAACAAGATACCTGATTGCTTTTTTTTTTCATTTGATGTAACATCATGGGACGTTGTTTGTGAGAATCTTATTTACAGCCTTGGGGAATTAGCTCAGTTGGTAGAGCGATTGGTTCGCAATCAATAGGTCGTGGGTTCGATTCCCATATTCTCCAATATCTTTTCCGCTAAAAAATATAGTATTTTATTCCGGGAGCATTTTAAATGAATAACTCTTTTAAAAACTTTTTGGCTAAAAAGAATATCGAAATATCGGCTAAACGTTATTTTATCGATGCTATGAGTGCGATGGCTATGGGCCTTTTTTCTTCTCTTTTGGTAGGGACTATTTTAAACAGCATAGGACTTAAACTTAATATTCCTTTTTTGACCGAAACCGTATGGCCGATTTGCCGAGATATGACGGGGGCCGCAATCGGTATAGCCATAGCCCATTCTTTAAAAGCCCACACCTTTGTGCTTTTTTCGGCAACGATAGTAGGCTTTGCAGGCAACAAGCTTGGAGGACCCGTAGGCGCCTTTATCGCGACGATAATCAGTACCGAGCTGGGAAAAGCCGTTTCCCGCGAAACAAAGATTGATCTTATCGTTACTCCTATGGTAACTATTATTTCGGGAACTATTATTGCCGCCTTGGTAGGGCCGGGAATGTCCTCTTTTATGACATGGCTAGGAAAAATCATTATGGACGCTACTGCCCTCCAGCCCTTTTGGATGGGAGTTACGGTTTCAGTGTTGGTCGGTGTTATTCTGACCCTGCCCATAAGCAGTGCTGCCATTTGTATGATGCTTTCCCTTGCGGGGCTTGCAGGAGGAGCTGCAACCGTCGGCTGTGCCGCTCAAATGATAGGCTTCGCGGTTATGAGCTATCGGGATAACGGCCTTGGAGGAAGTTTTGCCGTAGGCATAGGAACAAGTATGCTACACATGCCCAATATAATTAAAAACCCTAGGATATGGATACCGCCGACCTTGACGGCCGCTGTTTTAGGCCCCTTGGCTACTATCATTTTTAAAATGGAAAACATACCCCTTGGTTCAGGAATGGGAACCTGCGGCCTTGTAGGTCAAATAGGAACTATCACGGCAATGGAATCTATAGGAAGGGGAGGCCACGACACATATTTTGCTATTCTTCTTTTACATTTTGTACTGCCGGCTGTTTTAGCATTATTTTTTACCTTTATTTTAAGAAAAATAAATTGGATTAAGGATGGAGATTTAAAGCTGGATCTTTAATACCCTTCATTACAACGCAGAGCGTACGTTGTGCAGCAACAGGATATTAAACCCTCCGCACGAATAAAAAAAGACGGTCTTAAAAAATAAGGCCGTCTTTTTTTTGTGTTTATCGGATTTCCGTTTACCGGAAATTCAATAACTTATCCCCAGTATATTTTTAACATCGGGGCTATAACCAATGAAACCATTGACATAAGCTTAATCAATATATTGATGGAGGGGCCGGAAGTATCTTTGAAGGGGTCGCCTACAGTGTCGCCTACAACAGCGGCCTTGTGAGAAGGTGATCCTTTTCCGCCTGCGATTCCGCCTTCAATCATCTTCTTTGCATTATCCCATGCACCTCCTGCATTGGACATAAAGACTGCCAATACAACGCCTGATACCGTTACACCTGTCAAAAGACCGATTAACATTGCTGGGCCTCCTGCAAAGCCTACAAGGATGGGTGTAATAATTGCGGCAATACCGGGGATAACCATTTCTTTTAAAGCAGCCTGAGTACTGATGTCTACGCATCTCTTATAATCGGGCTTTTCGGTATTTTCCAAGATGCCGGGGTGCTGCTTAAACTGGCGGCGTACCTCTTCGATCATCTTATGGGCTGCCTTTCCTACTGCCGACATTGTTAGTGCCGAGAACAAGAAGGGGAAAACTCCTCCCAAAAGAACACCTACAAGAACATTGATATTTGTAATATCTACGCTTGCTACACCGGCCTGCTCTTTAAACGAAGTAAAGAGGATGATGGCCGTTAAGGCTGCAGATCCGATAGCAAAGCCCTTACCGATAGCGGCCGTTGTATTTCCTACGGCATCAAGGCTGTCAGTAATATTGCGTACATCCTTGGGGAAGTTTGCCATCTCGGCAAGACCGCCTGCATTGTCGGCTATTGGGCCGTATGCGTCAACTGCAAGCTGGATTCCTAGGGTTACCAACATTCCTACAGCAGCTATACCTACGCCGTAAAGGCCTGCAAGCATAAAGCTTGAAAAGATTGAAGCTCCGATTAAAATCATAACGGGGAAGGCACTTCTCATACCTACGGCTAGACCTGAAATAATTGTGGTTGCAGCCCCTGTTTCACAAGCATCTACGATTCCCTTAACGGGCTTTTTTCCCGTACCTGTGTAGAATTCTGTAATGATACCGATTAAAACGCCTGCAGCAAGACCTATTACCGTAGAAGCAAAGACGTGTAAATAACCTTGAGTTCCGTTAAATGTTTCGGTTCCCATAACAAATTTTACGGTAAAGAAAACGAAAATTGTTGCAATGAGAGCGGCTCCGAAGGTTCCCGTATTGAGGGCCTTTTGAGGGTTTGAACCCGGTTTTGCCTTTACAAAGAATGTTCCGATTAAGGAAGCTGCAAGACCTACAACCGAAATCAGCAAGGGTAAAAGCATCATTCTCAATTTTAAAGAAGAATCCGGAGTGTTTACGATTAGACCTAAAATCATGGCTCCTACCAATGAGCCTACAAAGGACTCAAAGAGGTCGGCTCCCATGCCTGCAACGTCACCTACGTTATCGCCTACGTTGTCTGCGATAGTGGCCGGGTTTCGGGGGTCATCTTCGGGGATACCTGCTTCAACCTTTCCTACAAGGTCAGCTCCTACGTCGGCAGCCTTTGTGTAAATACCGCCGCCTACACGTGAAAAAAGAGCAATAGAGGATGCTCCCAGTGAAAAAGCTGTAGCTAAGGGTAAAATAATATCTTTAAGTACGTTTTCTGTAGTTCCTAATAGTGAAGTAGAAAGAATAAGAACTATAAAAAGACCTATAAAAGCAAGTCCTACAACGCTCATTCCCATAACACTTCCGCCTGAAAAGGCTACTTTTAAGGCTCCGTTTAGGCCCTGATCCTTCGCAGCCTGTGTTGTGCGTGAGTTGGCCTGTGTTGCAACACGCATACCTATGTATCCGGCTGACATTGAAGCAAGAGCACCGAGCAAGAATGAAAGGGACTGGAACCTAAGAGCTCCATTATTTCCTATAGCTAAAAAAACGGCAACTATGGCGATAAAAGGAAGAAGAGTTAAATATTCTCTTCTTAAAAAAGCCATTGCCCCATCGGCTATATGGCCCCCAATTTCTTTTAAAGACTGATCTGAAACCTTTTGTTTATAAATCCACAAGGTTCTTACAAGTGCATAAGCCAGGGCAACAATCCCGCCTCCGAGCACGGCATACAATGCGAGTGAAATACTCATTTTTTCCTCCTGTTGTGTTGTACAACTTGAAATAGATTATACGGTTTTTCCGTCATAATATCTTTAAACCTAGCATATTTTTGGGAGTTTTGCAAGTAGTGGAATTTATTTAATAAAATGGGCTTTTATGTTGTGCAAGGTTATTTTAAAATTATTTTATTTTTTACATTTTAGCTTGGACAAATTTAAAAAAGCATGTTAGACTATTTGTTATAGGGTTTATTACAAAATGAAATTTAGGAGGAATCTATGGACAGTTATTTGAACATTGCGAATTCTTGGATTTTATGGTTTGCCGCTTTTCCGTTATTGATTATGGTATTGTTTCAAGCTATAATTTTTAGCAAAAAAGCAAAGGACGCTGCTAAAATTGTCGGCTTAAGTGATGCCGATGTACGGAAGTCTTTCCGTATCGGTATGACATCTTCTATCGGTCCTGTTTTGGGTGTTTTTATTGTTATGCTGGGCTTAATGTCGGTAATAGGCGGTCCTCTTGCATGGATGCGCCTTTCGATTATAGGTGCAGCTTCAACGGAGCTTGCAGCGGCACAGATGGCGGCTCAAGCTCAAGGCATTGATTTATCAAGTCCGGATTACGGCTTAATAAATTTCGCAAATGCAACATGGGTTATGGCATTAAACGGAAGTGCATGGCTCTTTGTGACGGGTTTATTCTCCGATAAAATGAATATTTTGTCAAACAAAATATCACGCGGTGATCCTGCAAAACTGGCTATTTTAATGGTCACGGCAATGAGCGGAGCTTTCGGCTTTTTATTCAGTAACGAAATAACAAAAGCTCTTCGGTCGGTAAAAGGAAAAAATTATCCGGCTATTGCTGCTGGCGTATCAGCTGCTCTTCTCATGGTTCTGTTTGAAAAACTCGGCAATAAATATCCTAAATTAAAAGAATACAGTTTAGGTATTGTTATGATTCTTGCAATGGTAATTGCAATGGTATTTAAAGATTTAATTTTAAAATAAGGAGAAGCTAAATGAGTGACGAATTATATGAAAAAACTTTTACAAAACCGATTATAAGGTATGGAAGATTGACAAACCTATTATCCTTGGTTCTTTGCTTCCTGCCTTCTATTCTTGTTTGGACAGTTTATGGAGTAAAGCCGTCAACACAGGATATATTGACAGGCTGGGGCTTGGCTGCATCCGTATATGCAATCTATTCTGTTGTTGAACCTGTCAGCTATTTCCCCATACTAGGCTTGCCCGGAACTTATATGTCTTTTCTTTCAGGTAATATCGGAAACGTACGCTTGCCTACTTCGGCCGTTACGCAAGAAGCTATCGGTGTGGAACCCGGCACAAAGAAAGCTGAAATAGTTTCTACTCTAGGAATTGCAGGCTCGATAGTTACCAATCTGATAATTGTAACTATTGCAGCGGTAGGAGGAGCTGCCTTAATGAACATCTTCCCCAAAAAAGTGTTGGAAGCCTTTGCCTATGTTTCACCTACAATCTTCGGTGCTATGTTCGGAATGTTTGCCGTTAAAAACATAAAATACGGTATATTTGCTTTTATCTTGGCCATGTCTTTATTAAACATTATCAAAATACCGGTATATATAATGATTCCGGCCTGTGTATTCGGAACGGTAGCTTTCGGTTTTTTAACTTATAGAAAACCTAAGCCTAAAGAAGAAATTTAAGGGAGGAAAAAGTGGATATATTAAAAAAAGTAAAAGAAATAGAAAAAGACATAATTTCATGGCGCCGCTATTTACATCAAAATCCTGAGGTCGGCTTTGAGCTTCCTAATACAATAGATTTTGTATGTAAAAAATTGGATGAGTTTGGAATTAAGTATGACAGAAATGCGGCAAAGAGTGCCGTTATAGGTTATATTCACGGTGCAGAAAAAGGAGATGTTATCGCTCTGCGTGCGGACATGGATGCCCTTCCTGTTTGTGAAGCTACGGGGCTTGAGTTTGCTTCTAAGAATTCCTTTATGCATGCTTGCGGTCATGATGCTCATACATCGATATTGCTTGGGGCCGCAAAGGTATTAAACGATTTAAAAGACAGCTTCAAAGGAACCGTTAAGCTTATCTTCCAGCCTGCAGAAGAACTGGGAACAGGTTCCGTAGACATTTGTGAAAAAGGAATCCTTGATGATGTAAAAGAAATCCTGGGACTTCATGTAGGCTGTATAAGCGATGAAGTAAAGTCCGGGGAATTCCTTTTTTCAAAGGGCTCGATGATGGCCTGTATGGATAAATTTTCAATTAAGGTTAAAGGTGTAGGAGCTCACGGAGCTTATCCTTCTCTTTCAGTAGACCCCGTTGTAATCGGCTCTCACATAGTTGTCGCCATACAGGAAATTTTAGGCCGCGAGGTGCATCCTACAGAGCCGGCTGTAATAACGGTTGGGCAATTTCATTCAGGTTCGGCATTCAATATAATTCCGCCTGAAGCCTATCTTGAGGGAACCGTACGGGCTGTAACAAATGAGACGAGGGAATTGATAGCAAAACGGATTGAAGAAGTTGCCTCCAATATTGCAAAGTCTTTTAGGGGGGCAATTGAATATCAATTCTTTAGACAGCCGCCGCCTCTTATAAACGATTCGAAAGTTACAGATAAGGTTATGGAAGTTGCCAAAGAACTTTTCCCGAATGATGTTAAGCTTATGCAGCGTCCTGTTATGGGAGGAGAAGATTTTGCATGGTACTTAGAAAAAGTTCCGGGTTCATTTATATTCTTGGCAACGCCTTCACCTATTGAAGGAAAAGTTTGGCCTCACCACAATCCCAAATTTGCCTTAGATGAATCACAGTTTTACAGAGGCGCTGCGCTCTTTGCAGCTTATGTAATGAAGGAACTTGGTAAATAATTTTATACTGAGTTAAGGTTTATAAGTTTATTAAAAATCAAATTCTTAAAGCCGTCTTAAACTTTGATGTTTAGGGCGGCTTTTTATATTTGCATTAAATATCCTAATATGCTATACTGGTTTTTATAATTCGGGATAAAAAAATGAAACAGCTTATAAAAATTTTGATTGTAGAAGATGATAAAACAATAGCCTCGGTTTTAAAAAAGAATTTGGAGCAATGGGACTTTAATGTACGCTGTGCAAAAAATTTCAGTAATATCTTGGAGGAGTTTGAAGACTATGCCCCCTCTCTGGTCTTAATGGATATAGGGCTTCCGGCATTTAACGGTTATCATTGGTGTTCCGAAATCAGGAATAAGTCTCAAGTCCCCATTATCTTTTTATCCTCCCGTAACGATAAGATGGATATTGTAATGGCCATGCAAATGGGAGGCGATGATTATATCGAAAAGCCCTTTGATATGGATATAACCATTGCAAAGATACAGGCCGTTATCAGGCGGACATACCAATTTACCGCTTCGATGAATGAAGTCGGTTTTGCCGGAACTGTTTTAAATTTGAGCACGCTCACTCTTGTGTATAATAATAAGACAACCTTGTTGACTGCAAATGAAATTAAAATTTTAAAATGCCTTTATTTGGCTCAAGGCGAATTTGTTTCGAGAGAAAAAATTATGGATGTGCTGTGGCAAAATAATCAGTTTGTCAGCGATAATACTCTTTCGGTAAATATAACCCGCTTGCGCAAAAAGCTGGAAAACGCCGGTCTTTTTAATTTTATCGAAAACAAAAAAGGTTTGGGATATAAACTAAATGAAAATTATGGAAACAGGTAAGTTAAAATTAAGCGTAATTATAAAAAGTTTTTTTAAAGATAATTTTTTATTTATATTTGTTCCGTTTCTTTTAACCTTCTTACAAGTACTTATCTTATATTTGAGCAATGCCGAAAAGGGGCTCGTATCTTATATAAGCTCATTAAGCATTTCCATTTTGATTATCTTCCTTATATTAAAATTTATTTTTTACTATCGTAAAATAAAAAATTATTTTGACCTCGTGGAGCAATATGAAGTAAATTCGGGAAGCGCATTTTTTGATGATGAAGAGTTTGAAAATAGGCTTGACCTTTCTTTACCGCAAATTATTTCGTTAAAAAAGATAAAAAAAATAATCTTGGAAAGAGAAGCTTCTATTTATAAGAACCGTAAAATGCTTACCGATCAAAACGATTATTTTTCTCTTTGGATTCATCAAATAAAAACACCCATTACTTCTATAAATATTTTATTGCAAAATATGAATTCTTCAAAAGATGAAATATTTGAAATAAAAAGAGCTCTTTTAAGTATAGATAATTACACCCAAATGGCATTGCATTATTTAAAGCTCCAAAGACCGGATAAGGATTTGGATTTTCTTAAGTTTAATTTAAATGAGGTTTTGCAAAACATCTTCCGTAAATACAGAAGTATTTTTATTTATAAAAATATAGAACTTAATTATAAACCTTGTGATATAAACATTATAAGCGATCCGGTTCTTTTTGAATTGATGATTGAGCAGATAATTTCCAACAGCCTAAAATATTGCGGTATAGACGGCAAAAGAGGAATTTTAAGCATCTATATTGAAAATCAAAATCCTTCAGTCCTTGTAATTGAAGACAACGGAATCGGAATAAGCCCTTCAGACCTCCCCAAAATCTTCGATAAGGGATATTCCGGTTTAAACGGCCGCCTCAGCGAAAAAGCTACAGGCCTCGGCCTCTACCTTGCTCGAGAAATATCCGAAAGGCTCGGCTGCACTCTTACAATAAACTCTCTTCAAGGTGCATGGACTAGGGCAGAGGTTAAACTCGGTACAGAAACTTCAATCCTTACAAAAATGTAAGTCAAAAAAACAAAATGTAAGGCTCCGTCAATGCAGGACTTTTAATTTTTTGATAAAATTATTTAAATCGTATGGAGTTTTATGGAGGTGTTTTATGGAAACATTACTTGATGTTAAAAATATTCAAAAAATTTACAGGTCACGATTTTCAAAACAGGGAACGATTGCCTTGCGCGATGTAAGTTTTTCGGTAAAGAAAAATGAATTTACGGCTATTATGGGAGAATCCGGTTCGGGGAAAACGACCTTGCTTAATTTACTTGCAACCTTGGATAAGCCTTCTTCCGGCGAGATATTTTTAAAAGGAGAACCCATATCCAAAATAAAGACTAAGGATATTTCGGCTTTTAGGCGTAATAAATTAGGCTTTGTGTTTCAAGATTATAATCTCTTGGATCAGTTTTCCGTAAAGGATAATATATTACTTCCTCTTGTGCTCTCAAATTATCCTATTGATGAGATGAATAAAAGACTCCTTCCTCTTGCTAAAGCCTTGAGGATTTCAGACCTTCTCGAAAAATATCCTTATGAGATTTCAGGCGGGCAATGTCAAAGGGCCGCTGCTGCAAGGGCCTTTATTACAAAACCGCAACTCATCTTGGCCGATGAACCTACAGGTGCTCTTGATTCAAAATTATCGGACATGCTTTTAGAAACCTTTGTTAAAATGAATGAGGCAGGGCAGACTATCATAATGGTAACCCATAGTGCACGGGCGGCAAGTTATGCAAAGCGTGTTTTGTTTTTGCGTGACGGAAATATTTATTACGAAATATATAAAGGCGATATGGGACAGGCTCTATTCAGAGAAAGGATCAACGAAGGTCTTTTTATGATGAACAAAATGGATTCTTAATGGGAATAAGGTACGGGAGAAAAATTTATGAAACTTAATTTTTATTTTCAACTTGCCAAAAAAAATATTTCGACGGGAGCAAAAACCTATATTCCATACATTTTTGCCTGCTCACTTTCGATAATGATGTTCTCGATTATGTATACGCTTTCAAAAGAAGCCTTTAGTCAAAATTCAGCCGGTTTAATTACCTTGATGAATTTCGGTGTGATAATAGTAGGTTTCTTTTCAATGATTTTTATCTTTTACGGAAATAAATTTTTGATTAAAAACAGAGTAAAAGAAATAGGACTTTATACCGTTTTAGGACTCGAAAAAAAACATATTGCAGGAGTTTTATTTTTTGAATTCCTAGCCTGTTATTTTTTGAGTTTATTCTTCGGAGCAATAGGTTCCGCTCTTTTTGGAAAATTATGCTTTTTAATCTTGTTTAAGGTAAGCGGTATTCCTTCAAAAATAAACTACAGTCTTTCCTTTAGCTTTTTAAAACCTGCGAGTATAGTATTCTTTTGTTTTTTTACAATAAATTATCTTTATAATTTAAAGAAGATAAGCCTTTTAAATCCCATTCAGCTTTTAACCGAATCAAAGAGCGGAGAAAAAAGATCAAAATATTTACGCTTAAAGACATTTCTTGCTATTCTTTTTATCGGAAGCGGTTATACTCTTTCAGTTTTAAGTCTTAATCCCATAACCGCCTTAAAAACATTTTTACCTGCCGTTCTTCTTGTGATTGCAGGAACCTTTTTCTTTTTTGAAAGTATTACCATTTTTATTTTAAATAAAATGAAAAAACGCAAATCCTATTACAGGCCTGCAAAATTTATTTCCGTTTCGGGGATGATTTATAGGATGGGACAGCATGCAAAGGGCTTGGCAAGTATTTGTATTTTGCTTACGATGATCTTGCTTACCCTAGCTTCAGTAACAAGTATTTATATGGTAAGCGAGAAAATCATATCAAAGGCCTTTATACGAAATCATCAATTGAATAGGCTCTTTAAAAAAGACAATGTAGAATTACAAAATAAAGAAAGCTTAATTGCGGACATAAAAAAAATAGGCTTAAAGCATAATATGGAAACAAATGATTTTTTATATGTAAGATATTTTTATGGAATTTCAAATATAAGGGATAATACTCTTTATGAAAATGATGATTCATATTTTTCCCGCAACAATGTTCAGATTATGTTATGCAGTTTTGAAGATATTAAAAATATTTTCCCTGATAAACTCTATAAAAAATTATTGACAGATGTTGCAAGTATGAGTGATGATGAGTTTTTTATTTTTTCTAATAAGAAGATTGACTACAAAAAGCCATTACAAATAGGGCAAAAAGAATTTAAACTAAAAAAACTTGAAAGCGAATTTGTTTCTATAATGAATAACTCGCCCTATATTCCGTATTCGCCATTTCCTTATATAAATCTGATAGCTAAAAATTCTGAAAATCTTGAGCTTATTAAAAATGAATTAAACTCATTAAAAGAAAATGCAAGAACAAGGTTTAAAAATAAAAAACTGCTTGCACTTGAAGAAGCATTGTTTTGGAATACCTCCGCCGATAAGCTTAAAACTATTCCTCAAAGCTACATTCAAGACATAAAAAAATTGGTAAAGTCTTCGGATGCAGATTTTTTTTATGATAATAAATTTCAGTCTTATAAAGACAGAAGAGAATTTGACGGAAGCTTTTTATTTTTAGGAGGCTTTTTAAGTCTTATGTTTTTAATATGGCTCATCCTAATTATGTACTTCAAACAGATTGCTGAAGGTGTAGAAGATAGAAAACGCTATCAAATAATGCTAAAAATAGGAATGGACTCTTCTTTAATCAAAAAAGCTTCACACGCCCAGCTTGTCTGGCTCTTTGTGCTGCCTGTTTTGGTTTCGATAGTCCACTGCTTTTTTGCTTCTCCCTTGTTCAGTCGCCTCCTATTGGTCTTCGGCCTTTTTAACACGGCAGTCTTTTTTGCCGCCCTGCTTTTAACCGGAGGCTTTACCCTGATTTTATATTTGCTTTTTTATAAAATTACTTTGAATAAGTACAATAAAATTATCAATTAAAACAATTCAGGCTGTGTTTCTTTTCGTTGATCCTCAAAAGCGGTTAAATAAGAAAATATTGTATCGGGGATGTATTCTATTCCGTTTTCCTTGCAGCGTGTGCGGAATAGATTCATAAGGCGTGCATTGTGTGGACTTATAACGGAATAATTGTTGCCATAGCGTTGTATATATTTTTCTTTTAGCCCCGGAAAAGCTGCGTCAAGATTTTTATAGAAATATTCGCGGTTGCCGTCCCTGAGCGTTAAGCCCATGCCGAAACAGATGATACCGAACACTTTTGCCTCGATGCAATACTGTAAAATGCCTTCTATGTTTTCTATCGTATCATTTATAAAAGGCAGAATCGGTGTGAGCCACACAACAGTTGGGATACCCGCATCACGCAGTTTTTTTAGTACGGCAAACCTTTCGCTCGTAACGGCAACATTCGGTTCAAGTATTTTGCACAGGCTATCGTTATATGTGGTCAGCGTCATCTGCACAACGCATTTTGCTTTTTTGTTTACCGCCCGTAAAAGTTCGAGGTCTCGCAATATCAACGGCGATTTCGTTATTACCGTAAACCCGAAGCCGTATCGGTAAACTGTTTCTATCGCTTTCCGCGTCATGCCGATTTTTTCTTCAAGCGGCATGTACGGGTCGGTCATAGAACCGGTACCGATCATACACTTGTTTCGTTTTCGACGCAAGGTGCTTTCAAGCAATTCTATTGCATTTTCTTTTATTTCGATATCTTCAAACATATGTTTTATTTGGTAACATTCACTTCTTGAATCGCAGTAAATACACCCGTGCGTACAGCCGCGGTACAAGTTCATTCCGTTTTTAGCTGATAAAATTCCTTTCGCTTGAACAAAGTGCATGTATTATTCCTAAAACTCCGGCAGCATTTGTGTTATCGTGCTCTATATTTTTTCAATGCTTTTTTTATATCCTTTATAGCCCAGTCATAATGGCTGGAAGTAGCGGACACGCAGTAACTTCCGAGAGTGGTTGTACCTGTCCAGTTAAAAACAGCTTTTGAAAAAAGTTCCTCATTGGAAAAGGTTTCGATTAGTTTCATAACTTCTTTATGAGTTTTTTTAAGCATTTTTTCGGCGTCGGCATAAAGAGTGACTTGATGTTTTTTCCAAAACTCAACATTCATTTCAGGATAAGTTTTCCAGTTGTAAGGTTCAGGCAAAAAGGCTGCCGGTTTTCCTTTTGTGTTGGATTTTATCCAATTCAATAAAAGACAGTGCCATTCATAAAGATGAACCAACACATCGCGTACATTTTTATCGCGCTCGTTCGGATTTATATCGGCAGTTCTTTCTTTTTCGGTCATACCGTCAATTAAGTTCCACAGTTTTTCAAACTGCTCATTTGAAGCAAAAATCAAATCTTCTTTTGTCGTAGGTCTCGGCATCGTATACTCCTATAAAAACTTTTTGCAGGAAACCTAAGTTTCCGAAAAAAGTTTTTTCAAGCGGTTTGTTTACAAACCGCATACAATATTGATAAACAGTGAGGCTGAATTTCTGCCGAACTGTTTATCATATCTCCTTTTAAAAATATGTAAACTCATTATAGCACATCAACCTGTCAGAATGTGTCAGGTTTGAAAAAAGAATTTAAACTTTTCTATGCTTTTTCATAATTTCTTCTGCAAGTTGGGCGATTTCGGTTTTTAAGTTTTCCGGTTCAAGGATTTCTACTTCGGTACCTAGAGACAAGATAAAACCGCAGACCCACGAATCAAAAGGGAGGGCTGCATTCAGAGTATATGAGCCGTCGGAATTTTTTGCGATAAGCTCCTGCGGAAATTCATCGTAGAGTCTGTAGGCGTTTTTAGCAGTGCATTTTAATTTAATGTTTGTAAGGGGAGGCGGTGCTGCTTTTTTATCGTCAGGTATTTTATTTAGCAGGTCTGTACGGTTAAATGTTTTTAAGGTCTTTGTAATAGAAAGTATACGGGTTAATCTAAAAAGTCTGTATGCGTTTTTTTCGGTACAATAGCATTCAGCATACCAAGCCTTCGATTTATACAAAAGACGTAAGGGGTAGACGGTTCGTTCCGTTTTTTCTCCATAAGAGCTGAGATATTCCAGCTTGACGGCCCTTCTTTCTAAAATTGCATCTTTAAGCGTTTTAAAAAGTTGATGATCGTTTTTGTTGTCCCAGCGGGAATAATCAATCCTAATCCAATCTGCATTTTTTTGAAAGATTGCGGATAAGCGGTTCAAAATGGATTCGGTGTGAATCTCATCAATTGGTGAAAGGCATTGCAAAGCAAGCAGTATTTTCTCCTGTTCTTCTTTTGTTAAAATCGATTTATTGATTGTGTAGCTTTCATCGATAAAAATTCCTCCGCCGGAACCTTGCATTGTATACACCGGAATTCCTGCACTGCTTAAAATATCCATGTCGCGGTAAATGGTACGAGCCGATACGCTGAATTTTTTTGCAAGCTCCTGCGCCGTCGTTCGTTTTTTGTTGAGGAGAATAAATACGATTTCAAAAAGTCTTTCCGAGCGCATAGTTAAACTCTTAAAAATTCAGGAAAACAAACACTACAGATATGACCTCCTGCCTAACATTCTTCCGGAGTTTCTTCATATAATTTTAGTTTGGGAATAGCTGCCTGCATAAGCTTAAAATGTTTATCATTTGTCCATATTTTGCAATCATATTTTATTCCAAGATATGCAATCACAGCATCTTGAAACGGAACTGTAAGGCCTGTTCTTTTGAAAGTAATAAATTGTTTTGCAAGCTCAATCCAATCATTTTCAATAAAATCTAAGTAATAAAAACCGCTTAGTGCTGTCTCGATATGTAAAAATTGCGAATCGGAATTACTTCCTCGTAAAAGTTCTGTTTTAATAACGCCGCAAATTGCTATATCGTTTTTCTCAAAAATTTTCTTTACTTTGGCTATTGGGTTGTTCCAAAAATCTATTATTATATTTGTATCTACTAAAATCATACAAGACTTTTTTCCCGTAGTTCAGTAACGGCATTACAATCTAAATGAATTTTCCCTGCCAAGTCAAAAAAATCTTGCTTGCTTTTGATTTCTGTATGCTTAGTTAAAACACTATGTTGTTCCGATTGAAGAAACTTAATAAATACAGAAACAGACATCAAAAGTTGTTCCGGTAGAGTTCGTATTTGCTCAATTAATATATCATAAGACATAATTAACCCTCCTTGTTTTAATCATATCACAAAAAACACTAGGTTTCAAGTTACCGATTCAAAACGCCTGTTGGCAATGATAACAGATTATCTCCATAGGCTTTGGATATTGAATTTCATTCAGATGATTTGCAGAAATAACATCCATATCCGCATAGCGAATCCATTCTTTTACATCACTTTCATTTTTAATACAATACAACCCCCTCACGATCTACGATATTTTCAAGGGTCTTACGGGTTCTTCTTTCTTCAAAACCGGAAACAGAGCCGACAACTATATCGACCGAACGGCGCTTCAAACCGCGCAAGGAGCGATAAGCTTTTTGGGAAACTGAAAGCCTGTCTGTTATAGAATCTGACATTACAAGATAAAAATCATAGTCGCTATCATCCTTCTCTTCATTCCTTGCAAAAGACCCGAAAAGGTAGATTTTTTGAGGATTTACGCTTTTTTGAAGCCTCTCGGCAATAGCACGGATTTCATTTGTTATCATAGTCTGCTCCTGACAACCTTATTATAGCACAATATTCCGCGTTTGTATGTAGTAAATTAAATAAATTTTATGCCGCAATAAAATAAGTATTATCATTTTTCACCATAATGGGTTCTACACTGAATTATTTGCCTATTCCACTATATCATGCACGATATATTTCCCTTCATTCATTCGTTTAGCAGCAGCATGTAGTTTTTTTTGATTATATTTATTATAAAAACCTCTTTCATCACTTATAATTTTAAATGGTATACCGCCGATTCTCAATGATTGACGAATGAAAATGTTAAATGCAGTTGTCATATTCATGCCTAAACTGTCAAAAAGCTGTTCAGCCTCTTGTTTTACTTCTGAATCCATCCTTATGTTGACATTTATTTGAGCCATAAAACCTCCTAATTTATACCTATATTTTATATATAATTATATATAATGTCAATAATTATATATAAAATACAGTAATTTTTGAAATGAGGTATTTTTACTATCAATGTAATCTGCATTTAGATTGTAGTAGTTATCTATAAAAAATAAAAAACCCGACAGGCAAAAGGAGGAGAAAAACCTGTCGGGAAACTGCAAAGGAGGTATATTGAATTGTTTGTTGTCGTTCAACATACACTAAACAAAACTATTTAGGGGCTTTTGGTTACACAAAAACTTAAAAATTTAAGAAAAATTTTTAAATTTTTGTGTAAAAAGAGCATTTTTTTGTAAAAAAGTGTTTCTAAAGGTTTATTCTAAAAATACCGATAAGAAAGTGTGAAATACCGTATTTTTAAGAATAATATTTTAAAAAAACTTGTCTTGTTTGTGTTTATTTTGCTTTTTTCTCTCCTTTTTGCTCAAGAGGGTAAAAAAAACGCTGATTTTCTCTTTAAATTTAAATTTATTGACGATGATGCGTATAAAATTCACTCCGTTGTGGATGAAAAGGTCTATGTAAACGGAAAATTCCATCATAAAGCCCAAATTATCAACAGAATTGAGGTAGAAGTTTCGGATATAGAAACCGGAGAAGGCGATAAAACCGCTTCAGCTCTTTTTTCGTGTATGTTTATGACCAGCGAGCAAAATTCCAATAAAACATTTGACTGGTCCCGAAATTACCCAAGCGTTTTTAGGCGGGACGAAGCCGGCTTTTACTCTATAGGCGATGAATATTTTATGCCTGTGGTACGGAACGTGCCGACTTTTCCAAATTATCCCGTTAAACCCGGTGATACTTGGACAGGAGAAGGCTTTGAGGCCCACGATTTTCGGGATGCCTTTGGGATTGAAAAGCCTTTCACTTTTCCGTTCAAGGTTGAATATCAATACATAGGCCTTGCAGAAATAGACGGTCAAACCTACCGCCACATAACTGCAAGCTATGATTTAAACCATGCTGTTCCTCAAGAGGTTCTTAAAAATTATAAGGGAAAAATAGACGTGCCTGTTAAAATTTTAGGAAAATCGAGGCAAAACCTGTATTGGGATGAAGAAAGAGGAAATCTATATTGCTATAATGAAGAATTTAGCATTAAAATGCTCCTTTATTCAGGCTACACCTATGATTTTATAGGGTCAGCAAGGGCTAAGGTTATTGAAGTAAAAAAGATAGATACAAGCACTGAAGAAGAAATAAAAAAGAGTGTTGAAGATCTAAATCTTGAAAATACTACTATTGAAAAAACCGATGAGGGCTTAACAATCAGTATTGAAAATATCCAGTTTTTGCCCAATTCTGCAATTTTAAGAGAAAGTGAAAAAGAAAAATTAAAAAAAATAGGCGAAATTCTTTTAAAATTTCCCGATAGGGAATTTTTGATCTCCGGACATACGGCTTTAGCCGGTACCGAAGAAGAAAGACAATCGCTTTCTGAAGAAAGGGCTGCTGCCGTAGCCAATTATCTTATTGACTTGGGCGTTCAAAAAAGAGAACATGTGTACACCCGAGGTTTCGGAGCCCGCAGGCCCGTTGCCGCCAATAATTCACCTGAAAATATGGCTAAAAACAGAAGAGTAGAAATTACTATTTTGGATAAGTAAACTTTTTGATCAAAAGCCGATAAACAGGCTAAGAATCAATACTTTTAATGAATGAGGATTCCGCTCGATATGAGCGGTTAGGCAAAATCTCCTTGAATTCTATACTTTTTTCATAGTATAAGCTATTAGCTCGTTTAATTCAACTTCTAAATTTATCTTTGCAAAGTTGAGCATGAGCTCAATACTTGTGCGGTTTGCTCCTTGGGCTTTACCTTTCCTATTTTCCTGAGAGCCTGTTTTTCCATGAGGCGATTAGCTGGAGGGCTTTTATAGGGGCTGTTTCGTCGGGATTGGTTGAAAGGATTTCGTTTAAGATAAGCTCTTCTTCAGGGAAGAGGGATAGGCCTTTTGCAGCCGGACTTGAAGAAGCTTTTTCCTCGGAGGCTCTGGCTGTGCTGTAGGAATTACCTGTTTCTTGGCCGATTCGTTCTTTTTGAAATTGGCTTCGCATATATAAAAGGTTTTCGGCCCTTGTTAGAACGCTTTGCGGGATACCGGCAAGGCCTGCAACGTGGATTCCGTAAGAGTTTCCGGCAGCTCCGGGGACGACTTTTTTTAAAAAGACTATCTTTCCTTCCGCTTCAAGCACGTCCAATTTTAGGTTTATGATTTTTTCATGCTCTAAACGGGTAAGCTCATGGTAGTGGGTTGCAAAGAGGGTTTTTGCCTTTATGGTGTCAAGGAGATGTTCGCTTACGGCCTGAGCAATGGCAAGACCGTCCTCCATAGAAGTTCCACGGCCGACCTCGTCCATAATAACAAGGCTGTTTTGAGTTGCCGAATTAAGGATGTAGGCCGTTTCTATCATCTCGACTAAAAAGGTTGATTCTCCTCTAGCAAGATTATCCGTAGCTCCCACTCTGCAAAAAATCTTATCTACGGGGCTTAAAACGGCCTTTTCGGCCGGAACAAAGGAGCCTATCTGGGCCAATAGGCAGATTAAGGCTGTCTGCCGCAAAAAGGTGCTTTTTCCTGCCATATTGGGTCCCGTAATGACGGCAAAGGACGGAATGTTTCTATCTTCAGGATTGGAATTTTCTCCGGATAAGAGTTTAATGGAATTGGGTACAAAGTCTCCGGCTCTAAGATGGTTTTCGACTACGGGATGCCTGCCGCCTGTTATATTTAAGATGCCGGAATCGCTGCAAAGTTCGGGCCTTGTCCAAGCGTGTAAAACTGCGGCCTGTGCAAAGGATTGGTTTACATCCAGCTCGGCAACTTCTTCGGCAAGTTTTTGTAAAAAGCAGTGATGGGAGCCTATTTCGGCACAAACCTCATCAAAAACTTCTTTTTCGGCTTCAATCAGCCTTTCTTCCGAGTTATTTATATTATCTTCAATTTGTTTTAAGGTTTCGGTGGTAAAACGGTCTGCATTTGACAGGGATCGTTGGCGGATAAAATAATCGGGAACAGCCGAGATATTTCCTAAAGACACTTCCAAAAAATAGCCCATCATTCTGTTATATTTTATTTTTAGGTTATTGATACCCGTTTTTTTCCGTTCATCGTCCAAATACTTTTCAAGAATCTCGTGGGCATTTTCTTTTATATTTTTTATCGTGTCTACCTTTTTTGAAAAGCCTTTTTTTATAAGTTTTCCGTCATTTAAGGCTATTGTGCAATCATCGTCTATCGAATTTTCCAAAAGGTTTTGGATTTCGGTCAGCAATTTTTTTTCTTCATCGCTGAGTTGCAAAAAATTAAGTTTCTTTTCTTCTATGAGGCTGCCCATTCTTATTACGGAGTTAAGACTTTGTTTTAGGGCAAGAAGATCCTTGCCGTGAGTCTTTTGCATTGCAATGCGGCCTGAAAGTCGTTCAATATCGAGTATGGAAGAAAGAGTCTCCCGTATAATAGCCGATGCCTTTCCGTCCTTAAAAAGACTGTTTACCTTGTCAAGCCTCTTATCTATTTCCTTCTTTGAACGGAGCGGATAGCTTATCCTCCTCCTCAAAAGGCGGGTGCCCATGGCCGTTTTTGTATAATTTACGGATTCAAAAAGGCTGTACGAGGGACTGTTATCCCTCAAGTTTGTCAAAAGCTCTAAATTTTTCCTCGTGGAATCGTCCAAGGAAACGAAGTCGCTTTCGGCATAAATTTTGATGCCGGAAATATGGGAAATGTCCCTTCCCGAAATCTCTTCCAAGTATTGAAGTAAAAGACCGGCGGGCGGAACTTCAGGCGAATCGGTATTGAGTAAAAAGCCCTTTAAGTTTTCCGTCCCGAAGCTTGAGCAAAGTCTTTTTTCGGCTTGATCGGGGTTAAAGCTCCAGTCGGGGTAAAAGTTTTGCATCATCGAAGGAAATTCCGAAAGGATTTGCTTTAAAGCCGGGAATTCGCTTTGAATCGACTGCTGAATTAAAATTTCCTTGGGGTTAATTCTTCCTATTTCTTTTAAAAACTGCTCTTTAAAGTCTGTTTTGGGGAAAGAGGTAGCAAAAAAATTGCCTGTGGTAACATCGATATAGGCAAGGCCTGCATAGTAGTCTAATCCGCTGTTGCCTTCCGTTTTTTTATTTGAGCAATAGACTGCGGCAAGGTAGTTATTGCTTCCCTGCTCTAAAAAGTCGTCTTCGGCAACGGTACCGGGGGTAATTACTTCAACTAC
Source organism: Treponema denticola (assembly GCF_024181645.1). Taxonomy (NCBI): domain Bacteria; kingdom Pseudomonadati; phylum Spirochaetota; class Spirochaetia; order Treponematales; family Treponemataceae; genus Treponema; species Treponema denticola. The sequence continues at coordinate 154,449 of NZ_CP058624.1, forward strand.
CTTGCGCTCGGTCAGGCCTCCTGCTACGGGTTCCGTAACTTGCTCGCATATAGCAATTTTTTTTCCTGCACGCAGGAGGCGGGCTATGTAGATTTTTGCGGCATGATATGGAATACCGCACATAGGTACATCGTTTCTTTTTGTGAGGGTTAGGTTTAAGATTCGGCTTACTTCGACGGCCTCATCAAAAAACATCTCATAAAAATCGCCGAGTCTAAAAAAAAGTATCTCGTCTTTGTATTTTGCCTTAATGCTGAGGTATTGCCTCATCATGGGCGTTTGAGGTTTATTCACTTCGTTTTCTTAGTTCTTGAATAACCTTGTCTGTAATATCTACAGTAGGGCTATACCATATGATACCTGCGTTATGCTCATAGCTTAAAACCATTGTGTAGCCTTCAGATTCTGCAACGCGGCGGACGGATTCGTATAGGTTGCTGTAAAAAACATCATCATTGATAAGATTTTTTCTGAGCATATTTAGTTCGTCATTGGAAGCCTTTACATATTCCATCAATAAGGTTATCTTGCTTTTTATTTTTTCTTCATATTTTTTTACTTCAGCTTCCTGTCCGTCAGCTTCGGCACTAACTTTTTTTTGTCTAAGCTGTATAATCTCGGATTCAAGGAGCTTCTTTTGATTTTCAAACTTTTCCTTTTTTTCCTGATAGTCCCTCGCCGCCTTTGCATCACGCCTAAAGGTGTCAAAGATAAGTCCTGTATCTATAACTGCAAAGCGGGTAATCTGTTGTGCATAGATTCCAAGAGACATCAATAACATAACAATAATAATTAAGGTACTTTTTTTATTCATACTAACCTCCTATAAATTGGGTATATTGAATGAAAGAACGAATCTCCAGTCGGCACCTTTTCCGTTGCCCCATACCGGTTTTCCGTTTTTGGATTTGAAGGTATTTGCAAACATCAAACGCAGGGGAAATTGAGGTATTGAAAAGCGCAATCCCGGGCCGAAACTGAAATAATAATCGTTTATACTTAAGGACTTTAAATCCTGTAAGTTATTTTTAACGGCTACAGCGTCAAAGAAAAAGTCAAAAGATAAGATTCCGTGAGCTAAGGGCCATCTGAATTCTATCCAGTTATTTTGCATAACGGTTCCGGCTCCTTGAAGTCCCATTCCAATCCAGCCTCGTCCTTTAAATGCTCCGTCAATATAAAGCATTCTGTCAAAACTGATTGGCTGTTTAGCAAGAGGGATTTGGAAGGAAAATCCGGAGTAAAAACCTAGAACAAATTTTAGATTCCAGATGTCGCTTACAGGGTAATCTAAGAGTGTAATATAAAACTCTCCCTTTGTATCCGACTGAAAAAAGTATTCATCTTCAATTTTAGGAAAAAGACCGAAGAAGCTTGCTTCTTGGCTTAAAAACCATCCCTTAGAAGGATCATATGTAAGGTCTCTGTCATCTACAGACAGCTTTATCTTTAAAGAGTTGCTTAAGCTCCATCTTGCCTGTTGATTTCTAATTTTTTCTTCGGCAGGTCTATACAGCGTACTGTTATAGAAATTCTTTACAAGACCGAAATTTAGTTCTCCTCGTAGAGTGATAATTGCAAATTTAGGGAACCACCTGTATCCCGAATTCATACCTAAACCGAATTCGAGACGGTCATATTTCATCTTAAAGGCATCGGATAAAGAGGGATTTTTATTAAATTCTTCCATACTCGTATGAGGGTCAGGAACATTGTTAAAAGGATAAAGTATATCCTGATAAGTATATAGATTTTTATGAGATACCGAAAAATTAAAACCTACCGAAAGAGGCTTACCTAAAAACCAGTTTTCCGTTAGCCCTAAGGTTAAGCTCTGTGTATCGCTTGCGGCATTGACACTAGCCGAAAGCTCTCTTCCTGTTCCAAATAAATTTTTTTCTTCCCACTGTGCAAATACGGACATGGGAAAGGTATCCGGATCCGGCGAACCTGAAAAAGTAACACCGAATTGAATTCCGGCCGTCGATTGTTCCTCAACATTGATGACAATATCCACAAGATCAGGCTCTGAACCCTGTAAAACATCGGGTAATACGGTCGAGAAATATCTTAGGTTAGCTAAGTTTCTAAAACTATTTATTAGTTTTGTTTTAGAGAATACATCCCCTTCCTTTATTAGGATTTCTCTTAGAATAACATGGTCCTTAGTTTTTGTATTCCCTTTTATTATTATATTTTCTACATGGCTTCGTTCACGTTCCACGATTATAATCGTATAAGAAACTTCTTTAGTTGAAGTATTACGATTTTCTTTTTTATCTATATAGTTTCCGGTATAACCGTTTTCAAAATATAGGTTGGCTACATCTCCAAATCCTGTTTCAAATTTCCTTAAATTAAATACATCACCCTTTTTAAGCTTGAATTTTTCACTTAATTCCTTGGTTGAAAAAATATAGTTTCCTTCAAAGTCTACTCCTGCATAGGTAAACTGTTCTCCTTCCATTATTACATAGGTAAGGGTAATTTGATCTTTTTGCGGATCGGATTCGGTATCTACGTCCTTCTTTATAGTTTCAACATGGGCATCTATATATCCATGCTCTCCATATAATAGCTTAATCGCACTTTTATCGGCTTGCAGAGCATCTTCTCTAAAAAATCCCTTTTGCAGTAACCATGCTTCTTTAGATACAAGAACTTTTTTTAAGGCCTTTTCGGGGAATTTTGAATTTCCTTCAAAAAGTATCTTAGTTATAACGGATGTCTTGCCTTCTTTTATAAAGAATTCGACATTTACACTGTTTTTTTCTTTATCTTCAGAAGTTTTACTTGATATTTCCGCCTTTGTAAATCCTTTTTCGATATAAAAATCTTTTAAGGCTCTTTCAGCATTTTTTATATTAACTTCATTAAAAATGTCGCCTTTTTTTACCTTGATAGCTGAAAGTAAGTCTGCTTTTCTGATATTGCTGTTACCTGTAAATACAATATTATTTACGGCCGGCTTTTCTTTGACTATAAATTCCAAAAATACGTATTGATATTTGTCGTCTGCCGGTATTGCCTTAGGAACAATATCGGTAAAATAATCCAACGCATAGATTTTTTGTAATATTTCCCAATATAGTTCATCAGAAAAAGGCTTTTTTTTGTATGATTTGAAGATTTCATCTAATTCTGAGCCGGCGATATTTTGTAAACCTTTGAACTGAATCTCTAAAACAGGTTTTCCATTATACCATCCCTCAGGCTCTTGAGCAAAGCAATTTAAAGCAAATAAGATTAGCATAAAACCTATAATTTTTTTCTTTAACATTTTTATCCCCTTAATCAATAAGAAAATTTCCATGATAGTGTCAATCCTGTATCTGATACAAACAGAGAATCGAGGTTGCTCGGAGCTATGTGCCATCTAAGCTGAAAAAACGGAGTATTCATCTCAAAACCTATTTCAGGTTGAAACAGTAAATTCTCATAAACCGATTTTCTAACAACATCTGTTTTTGCAGAAAGCGGATCGTAATAGCTAAGATGCAGCATTGCATCTGCATATATGGCAGAACCGAAATACTTACCAATGTAAACACTTGTATTATCAAAATAGTTACCAATTGTCAATGGCTTATCCTTTGAAGATCTAAATAAATTTTCTAAAATAACATTTTGTATAAGTAGACTTCTTAAGGAAAATACATCTACATGAAGAAAGTCTCTGACTTCTTGTTCAACTTTCTTCATGATACCCATATTTGTTAAAATATCCGAGGTATTGCGTAGTGTTTCTTTTAAAATATTGCCGTTTTTTAAATCGCCTAAGGCAACCTGTCCCATCAAGTTCATTGTATCGGAATCAGACATAGCCATTGGGGGGGAGGTTGTGATTACCGGTCTAAACCGTTCAAGGTCAAGATGCTGATCCTTTGCCGTTAAATTTATTGTAAGCGGCTGGCCGTCGGCCATTTTATCCTTTATTTCTGCTCTTAGCGATATTATGGGTTCAATTTCCTGAAAAGGCGAGTTAAGAATTTTTAGTTCTCCTTCTTTTATATAGAAGTTTCTTTTTATATAGAATATTTCGCCTGTACGAATTTTTGCAGATCCTGACATTTCAAATTTTTCCGTGCTTGTGTCAAGGTTTAGGTTAAAAGGCTCACTTTCGGTATAAGCTAGGGCTCTTAAAAAAGGTAAGTCAGTTGATGGATACCTAAATTCGGATTTTTTTCCCAAATTTAAATTTAGATTCATGTAAAAAGCAGTTGTAGCGTTTCCGTCTGATTTTTGCTCACTTTGTTTTTGCAGATCAGCAAATGGAACCGAAAAATAGCCCTTGTCAAAATATGCGTCTCCTTCAAGAGTAACCAGTTTAGGATTTATTTCAAGCCTTATTTTTCCTTCAGCTCTTCCGTCCGCATGAAAAGCTCTATTTTTTGTTTTTATTAAGCCTTGTGTGTTTTCAAGGACTCCGCAGTCTACGGTAGTATAATATGGAATCCATCCGATAAATTCCGACGAAGCCTCACCCCATAGGCTTCCGATTTTTCCGTGAAGAATAGTATATGGTACGGATATAAGGGTTCCGTTAAATTGTATGGGAATTTCGACAGGACCATAGGTATCGGGAGAATATCCGGGTGAGGTACAGAACACCTTTTCTCCTTTAAGAGTCCCGTAAAACAGAGGGTCTTTTTGAGTGCCGCTTATTTGGAGATCGCCTTGAACATTGCCGCCTGAGAATTTTATAATATTGTTATTCGGTATAAGGTTTATAACCTTTGCAAGGTCGATACCTATATTTGATACGGAAAGATTTATATTATCCTGTGACAGGTTACCGTCAACGTTTAAATGGAGCGGTAAAGATTCGTCTATATGGAGGGACACAAGCCCGTCATCTGTTTTAAAACCGTATATTTCGTCATTGTCACCTGCATACAGGGCTATAATACTTGGTTCTTTTACCAATGAAGCCTTGATGCTTCCTTCTCCCTTTTGACCGGCGAGGATCCAATCGGATATTTTCATGTCAATAGTAAAATGAGAAGTCAAACCGATAGTGTTTTCGATTATGTTTTGGTTCTCCGTATTTTTTTTATCTGCTGTAGATGTAAAATTAAATGAAAAAGAAGCTTTTGTATCCGGATTTTCTTGGCTGTCTTGCTTTTTTGTTTCTGCTTCATATAAGAATGTAAGAGCTCCTTTTTGCTCTGAAGGATTTATAAAAGCTTCAATGTTATCAATCTTATGAATTCCCCACTTAAAGGATGATTCATAAAGATTCATCTTATCGTTATCGATAAAGGCAGAGGCCTTTCCCTCAAGATTTTTACCGTTTAAATTAAATGACATATTTTTTAAGTCGGCTTTTACCGAAAGAGAATCTTTATTCCCCAGAAATATAAATTCTGCTCCTATTTTATTTTCAGGTTTTTGTTTTTTTAAAAAACGGTTAAGGGATATATCTTTTATTTTACATGTTCCGTCAAAGTAAATTTTATCCGAAAGCGTAAATAGTGAATTGAAAATAAAGCTCTCTGTTTTGTTTTTATCTAAGAGAGAAAGATTGGATGCGTATTGACTAATATTTTCGTCTGAAGAAGGAATTAAATTAAAAGCTGCAGTTCCTTCAAGCTGCTTATTTTTTATTCCGGCTTTTACATTATGAAAAAAAACTTCTGTAGGTTTTGCATAACCTTCCGCATAAAATTCAAGGCCCTCATCGGTTTTTGTAATATCGGTTCCAAGATATTCCAATTTTGCGTAATTGCAGGTAAGCTCCCAATTTTTATTATTGTTAAATTCAAAAGAAGTATCGGCAGAAAAAAGAGAATCTATAAACGGCACGGGAAGTTCTTTTACCTGTATAGTTCCTTTTAATTTTTTTTCGGCCTCCTTTAGAATATTTACGTTTAGATTATAATCTCCGTAAATGCTTATCATTTCATCAGTCAAGAGGCCTGAAACCTTATAGCTTATATCGTTTAAGGTTAAAAGCGAATCAAAAATCATACTGTCTTTTTCAAAGGCTGAATTTATGTTTCCTCGTAGATTCATATTATTAAAAAGAACGTCGATATCGCTTATGTTAAGAGAAGATTCGTTCCCTTGCAGAGAAAACAAGCTATAAAATCCGTTTTTAGATTTTGATGCAAGAACAGCCTGTATTATATTATACGAAAAGTGTTCAAGGTCGCTTGATATATAAAATTCACTTGTCATTTGAACGGGGGCGATTGAAGCCTCCAATAAATTTTGCATGGGAACTGTTAAGTCCGTAAAAGAAACCGCTCCATTGTAAATGTTTTCAATACTGATGCTGTCTATAGTTCCATGAAGCTCTAAATAACCTTTATTTTTGTCGGATGATCCGTTTTTTGAAGGATGAGTCCATGTCCCGTCAATACTGAAACCTCCGCTAGAATCCTTTCCGGAAAGATATATATCCGTTTTTCCCGTTTTTTTATCCAGTAAGCCCTGTATGTTTTCTAACGAGGCCTTGCCGATGTCGGCACGGGGAATTTTTAAAAATATTTTATTTTTATTTGAAGAGACGTTTAGGTTCATCGCCATATTTTCACCGGATGGTAATTTAAATTTTGAAATGTTTAAATAAAAATTAGGTAAAATTTCTTTTATTTTGTAGGAGCCTTGTGCAGATAAATTTATATCGGAATTAGTTAATTTTAAATTTTTAAGGTTTATAAGGTCATCAGTTCCATCGGCCTTAAAGCTGAGTACGGATTTTTCAATTTTGTTGCCGGCTATTTGAAATTTCGGCAGCTTAATCGAAAAAGCCGTATCCCACAGGAGTTTTTCTGGTCTAGAAAAACTTAAATTAAACTGCCCTGTAAAAGCGGCATCTTTTAATTCTTTAAGAATGTTTGTTCCTTCGGGAGAGGAGACGGCTAACAGAGGTTTTAAGTCATTACACTCAAGATTTATGCTGCCTGCATTTTCTGCCAGATTCCAAGATATTTTTACATCAATGGGCTGAATATCTTGCATGGTTGTAATGGATGCTGTCTTGTCTAAGTATGATGCAAATAGAGAAAATTTATCTATATAAATATTTCCCATCTTTATATCCGAAAAGTTTAGTATCGATGAGGCCGACATATTGCCGGGATAAAATGAACCGTTTATATTTATGAGTGTGCTTAAGTCCGGAAAATTTGTTTGCATAAAATTACTATATCTAAGACTTGAATTTATATAAACGTCAATTTTACCGGAATCCAATGTAAGTTTTCCGCTTGAGGTATAAAAATCTATATTTGAGCTTTTATTGCTGTAGTTTAAAGCAATATTTTTTAATTCGAGTTTTACGGGTTTTGTATTTTTAATTTTTTGTGAAACAGCTTCAATAATTTTTAGCATATCTAAAGAAGATGCCGTATCGGTTTCTGTTTTTTGATTTGTTGTTATCAGCTCTTCGGCTCTATCTTCCGTATTAAATTTCTTTAAAATATTTTTATTCTTTTCAATGTTAAAGTCTATAATTCCGTCATAAACTCCTAAGGAGGCAATTACGGATGTAAAATCTTTTTTTATTAGAGAGGTAAGTCTATAATCTATATAAAGTAACGAAAAATGAGCTATTTTTTCGTTTGTTGCAGCATTGTAAATAGTAACATCCCTGATTTTTATCCTGTCAAAAAAGGAAGGAGATATGGATTCATAGGTGATTTTTATTTCAAATTCGTCCTCCACAGTTTTGATAAGCTTGTCCCTTACATATACCAGCTCCTTTTCCAGTGCTTTGGCTGCCGGATAAAAAACTATCAATGAGCTTACAACTATTGCGAGAAAAATGATAATTTCTATGATGCGTATTTTTTTTATATTTTTCACCAGCCTACTATTATATCAAAAAAAAAAATGTTATGATAGACCTCATGATATTACCCAACTTTGTTGTATTTGAAGGTATAGACGGCTCAGGTACTACGAGCCAGATAAGGCTTCTAAAGGAAAGGTTTGAGTCTGAGGATAAGAGCTCCCTTGTTTCGTTTACGCAAGAGCCTACATCGGGCCCTATAGGGACTTTAATCCGTTCGGCTCTTCAAGGTTCGTTTAAGCTTGCCCCTGAAACGATGACCCGTTTATTTGCAGCTGACCGCTGCGAGCATATTTACGGCTTACAAGGTATTATTAACCGGCTTAATGAGGGAAGGGCTGTTTTTTCGGATAGATATGTTTTTTCGAGCCTTGCCTATCAAGCTGCAGCAGGGGCTGCCGGTCTTGCAAAACTGCAAAACGAGGGTTTTCCCCTTCCGGAATTTTTATTCTTTTTTGATCTGCCTGTAGATATTTCCATGAATCGGGTAATGGGGCGCAGTAATGTTCTCGAAATATACGAAGAAAAAAACTTTCAATACAAGGTTCAAGACGAGTATAAGAAAATTATAGATGAGTACAGACTAAAAGAGCCTAAAATGAACATAGTTACAATTAACGCTGTTGAACAAATTGAAGAAATTCACGAGAAATTATGGAGTATTCTAAAAGATTTGCCGAAAATATAATCGATGAAAAGGCGATTCTTCTTTTTTGCAATTTTATGTTTTTTTATTTTCTCTAGTCAGGTTTTTCCTTATTTTGTAGAATATAAGGAGCAATACTATAAGCTCTACCATATTCATTATGAACAAGCCCCCGATGATATCGTCGAAAATATTTATTGGCTTGAAAGAGCTATAAACGCCGATTTTTGTAATCCCATTCATGCTCTAGGAAAGATTACTACCAAAAAAGAATGGGAAAAATACCGGTACATGTTTATGATGCACCTCAACCTTAAAATGGTTGAGCAGCATTTAAGATTGGGAAGTAAATACGATAAGCAGGCTGCATACTTTTATAATTATCCTTGGAAAGAACAAAATATAGAAAGCCTGTCTAAGGCCGAAGAATTCTATGAAGCAGCCCTTGTTTATTGGCATGAGGCAAAACTATGGGCTGAAAAGGCCAATATGAGGGAATTCCAATTTTTATTTTTAGACAGCCTTCCTTTTTGGGAAAATGAAAGAGCCCGCATTGCTTCCGGAGACTTAAACTATGAGCGAACTATAAAAAGGGAGCTCCTCCGCCTTCAAAAGGTCAGGGAAGACTTTATGAATATGGACGATACTACTTATTGATTTTTACTGTTTACCTATTTACATATATTCATTTGTTTGCTAATATGGTAAATATGGATAGGTGTTTTAAATTAAGCCCTTCGCTTTTAAGTGCGGATTTTTCAAAATTAGGTGAAGAATTGGCCTTTATAGAAAAAAACGGCTGCGATTGGGTTCATATAGATGTTATGGACGGGCAGTTTGTGCCTAATTTAACCTTTGGAGCTCCGGTGGTAAAATCTATACGCCCTTGTTCTAAGCTTGTTTTTGATGTGCATCTGATGGTCAATAATCCCGAAAATTTAGTTTCGGCCTTTGCGGATGCAGGCGCAGACTATTTTACCTTTCATGCTGAAGCATCTATTCATGCAGACAGACTTATTGCCGATATCCGTTCTCATGGAATGAAGGCCGGAGTAAGCATCGTACCGAGCACACCTGTCGGGATGCTTGAAGAAATAGCACCCTTGGCCGATCTTATCTTGGTTATGAGTGTTAATCCCGGATTCGGAGGACAAAAGCTTATACCTTATTGTTTAGAAAAAGTTAAGCGGCTAAGGTCATTGCGTGAAGAAAAAAACTATAATTATTTGATTTCTGTCGATGGCGGGATCGATTCAAAAAATGTAGGGTTGGTTATTGATGCCGGTGCCGACGTAATTGTGTCCGGTTCAGCTTTCTTTTCGGGAGATTTAAGAATATGAAAAAGATTTTAATTTTATTTTTTTTACTTTTTACTGTAAATGCCTTTACACAAAATTACACCGATTATATGTCATCCGGTCTGGATGCCTATGCCCGGTCTGACTGGTCATCCGCACTCTTTTCGTTTCAAAAGGCAGTGGAAGTTTCAAAAAATTCTTTGGATGAGCCTCTATATTGGCTTATAATGGCAAATGCCTCAGCCCGTAATTATCCGGTTGCCCTAAACGATATTGAGACTTTTTTTAAACGATTTCCAAACAGTTCTAAAGCCGCAGAGATTATGTATCAACAGGGAAGAATATGCTGTCTGTCTGCAAAGCATGATCAGTCCATAAATATTTTATATGGCTTTTTAAGAAAATATCCGAACCACAGACAAACTGCCTCTGCCTATTACTGGATAGGTGAAAATCTCTACATGGTAGGACGCTTAAAAGATGCTCGAACTATTTTTTCGCGGGTTATAATAGATTATCCCTCATCAGCCAAGGTTGAACCTTCCCGATACAAGATAGCCCTTATAGATCAAGCTTCTACACAGGATGAGCTTTTAAAACTTTTAAAAATAAGCCATGAGGAACTTTTAAAGCTTTCTGAAGAATCGGAAAAAAATAAAAAAATTTATGAGCAAACGATTGCTGCATATCAAAGGCAGTCTTCCGATGCAGGAGGCGATATCAGGATTGCCGATCTTTCAGAGCAGCTTAAAATGGAAAGAAAGCGTAATGAAGAACTGCATGACCAACTTGTAATGTTTGAGTTAAAAAATCAAGAGCTTTTGGCAATCTTAGCAAAAATGGATGCTAAATATACTTCAGAGATGGCTGCGGATGGGGAAACTCCTGCTGCAGATTACTCCGATCCAAAAGCCAAACGAGCTGCAATTGAAGCTCTTATAAAAAAAGCTAAAATTTTGCAGAGTATGTATAACCAACTTCTGGAGGGAAACGGCCAATGAAAGTAAAAAGATATTTTACGATTTTATTATTAGGTTTGACAACATTTTTTTTACATGCTAAATCACTGCCTGATTACGAACTTTTAAAAGATAATCTTAAGTTGGTGGTTTTTAGAAAGACGGGAAATTTTTGTCTTTATAATCTTTCTCTCAGAGGAAAGGGAAAATACACTCCTCTTTATGATGACAGGTCTCTGGGCCGTACCAATAAATTCTATGTTTATAAGGATAATAAGGTCTATGAATTAAAAAAGAGACTGGGGAAGCCCGTTACCATTGAAGCTGATGGAGATTCAATAAAAATTGTATATGACTTTGATGATTCTTTTTATGTTACTCAAAAATTATCGTTTACAGAACAAACTTACGGTACCGGCAGTCCGCTTTTAAAGATAGAAACTATAATTGAAAATACAAGCGGCGGTACGGCAGAATTTGCATTAAAGGCCCTTTTTGACACCAAGCTCGGAGAAAACCGAAAAGTTCCCCTTTATACCGATTTAAGAACAGGAATTTTTCGAGAAACGGTTTTAGAACCTAAATTTGAAAAAGATTCTGCCATTATTTCTGCAAATTCCGATTTAGCTTGTTTGTTTTTAATCAATCATTCCGAAGCTAAAATGCCGGAAACAATTTATGTTGCCAACTGGGAAAGACTTCAAAGTATTAAGTGGCTGCCTAAAGCCGTTCAGGGAAGATTATTTAGTACCCAATATTCGCATAATGATTCAGCCTTGCTTTTTGTTTGGCCTAACGAGGTATTGGAGAACAGTGACAGCTTAAAGGTAACAATGTTTATAGGCTGTTATGACTTTTTAAGAAAGAAAAACACTTCTGTAAAAGAGGAAGTATCCGAGAAGACTAATGCCCCTGTTCCTCAGGATAAAGCAGCCCCGCCTAAAAATGAAAAAGATTACCAATATATACAAGCCTTATTGGATAAAATTCTTGAAGTTGAATCAAATCCCGATATGGCCTCGGATGAATATATTGAGGATTTAATACAACAGACAGATACTGCAATACAAAATATACAGGAATAAAAAATGGCTATTTCCGTTGTAGATCAAGGTAAAAAATTATTATCTAAAAAGAAATACAATGATGTTATCTCTTTATTGGAGCCTCATGTTGTTGAATACAGAGACTCTTTTGCCTTTCATTTTTATTTAGGTTTGGCGTCTTTTCATGTAGGTGATATCCAGGGTGCTATGGATTATTTTTTAAGAGCCAGACAAATAAAACCGACGGATTCCGACTTGCTGTCAACTTATGCTGCTATGGCCTTGAGACGCTCGCTTACAACAGAGGCCGTAGAATACTATTTACAAGCTCTTGAACACAACCCTAATTGTAAACTTGCAAAAAAAGGTTTGAACATTATTCGTAAAAATAACTCGCCGGAGAAATTAGGCAATTTTGTTCAGTCAGGTAAAATAAAGACTCTTTTCCCCAGACCGGGACATGAAGAAAAAAAAGGAAGAAGTATTGCTGTAGCTCTTGTTTTAGGTATTTCGATTATTTCTTTTATTTTTATTGTGCCGTACATAACTAAGACAAGGCAGTTCTCAGGCAACGAAAGAGCCAATTTAGAGGAATTTAAATTGGACAGCAATGAAAGAAAGTATGCTGTAGATATGGAAGGTTCATATATTTATGTATTGACCCAGAGCCAAATATTAAAAGCTTATTCGGATGCTCAAACCTATTTTAATGCTCATAGGGATAATGCTGCTCAAGTTGAAATAAACAGGCTTCTTTCATCAAATGCCTCTTTTTCGATAAAACAAAAATCCAGACTTTTGATGGATTATTTTGAAGAGCCCGGTTTTGATAATATACAGGATATTTATTCTTATGCTCAGGTAAAACAGGAGCCTCTCCTTTATCTTGATTGCTGGGTGGTATGGAAGGGAATGCCTGCCAATATACAGACCGGTACATATAGTACAGCCTTTAACCTTTTGGTCGGTTACGATACAAAGCAAATCCTTGAAGGCGTTGTTCCTGTTTTTTGTGATTTTGTGTCAAAAATAGATCCGGATAGACCGGTAAATGTGTTGGGGCAAATAATTATAAAAGACGGTACGGTTTGTTTAAAAGGAAAAGGGATTCATCAAACCCAAAAACCGGCTGAAAACGACTAGAATTTTATATGGCGGTTTTCTATTTTTTCTTCACTGCCGGCAAGATTGCAGGCTCTGTCCAGACAGTTGTATAATTCTCTTATGTTTCCCGGCCAGTTGTGAAAATTAAGTTTTGCTTGTGCCTCATCGCTTATAGCTTTTTCTGCCTTGGTAAGATAGGCTTGAACAATGTATTTTATGTCTTCTTTTCTGTTCCGCAGAGGAGGTATTTCATGGTGCAGAACATGAAGTCTATAGTAGAGGTCTTGGCGGAATTTTTTTTCGTTAATCATTTTTTGTAAATCTTCGTTTGCTGCTGCTATTAAACGGAATTCAACCTGTTTTGATTTTGTCGAGCCGACGGGTCTTATAAGACCTGATTCTAAGACGTGCAGAAGCTTTGCTTGGATATCCGGTGAAAGGGTTTCCATCTCGTCTAAAAAGATTGTGCCGCCGGAGGCTTCAAAAAAGGCACCTTCTTTTTTAACTGCACCGGTGAAGCTTCCTTCTTCAGTGCCGAACAAAAAAGATTCTGCTAATGATTCCGGTATACAGCTGACGTTTATCGGCAGGAATTTTTTGTTTTTAACCTGAGATAGCCTATGTATTAAATTTGCCGTCAGTCCCTTTCCTACTCCGGTTTCTCCGGATAGGAGGACCGGCAGGTTTGAATTGGCTGCTCTGTAGATAAATTCTCTAAGCTCACAGATCTCCTTACTGATACCTATAATTTCTTTTTTTATTATTTGTATATTTTCGTCTTCCTTTGTGTAGGCCGGTGTTTTTTCTTTGCACAATTCTTCCAGAAAAAAATTTTCTATTTTGTCGTATATCCCTTTAAAGTCTTTTGGAATTTCAAAAACTTCCGATACAAGGGAATTTAATAGGGTGTATTGTAAATCATTTTGTTTACAATGGATTATAATAAATATATGAATATGAGGAAATTCGTTTTTAATTAATTCAAGGATATCGGGTAGAAAAAGGCCGCCTGATTCTGCATCTATAATTACAAAATCAAAATGTTTTTCTTTTAAAATATCTACTATTTTGCTGCTGTCAAAGGTTAAAGATACATTCCACAAAGTCCCGACTTCTTTAATAAAATGTTGAGCATCCTCTTTTGAATATGCCGAGTAAACACAATCTTTCATACCGTATTTTAGCAAATTTATTTTTTTCTTACAAGGCTGCAAAACTTTTTTGTTCTTTTTTATGAGAACCTTTGTATTTGCGCTCGGCGTATTTTTCTATCATTATATACAGTATAGTTCGTTTCTAAACCTATTTTAAGATTTTTTTAGAAAATATCTCGGTTTAGATATACATCTTGATTAAAATGATAAAAACTGGTATATTTAACTATAGATATTTAGGAGGACTTTATGTCAGAAAAATATGATTTGGTTATAATTGGAGGCGGTCCCGGCGGTATGGCCGCAGGAATTTACGCAGCCCGTTCAAAGTTAAAGACGGTTATTCTTGAAGAAAAGCCCAATCAAGGCGGACAGTGCTATATCACTGAAGAAATCGAAAACTACCCCGGTTTCCCTGAATCTTCAGGTCCTGCTCTGACCGAAGCCTTTAAAAAACATGCCGAAAAGTTCGGTGTTGAATTCAAAAGAGCAAGAGCCGAAAAAATCGAACTTGTTCCCAATTCACCTGCACGCATTGTTCACGGAAGTGACGGCGTAAAATATGAATGCTTGGCTGTTGTTGTTGCAACAGGCGCAAGTGCCAGGGAGCTCGGCTGTAAGGGCGAAAAAGAACACTGGGGCAAGGGTGTTTCATACTGTGCAACATGCGACGGTGCTTTCTTTGAAGAGTGCGAAATCGTAGTTATCGGCGGCGGAGACTCTGCTGTTGAAGAAGCTATGTATCTTACAAAATTTGCCGACAAGGTAACTATCGTTCACCGAAGGGATGAGCTTAGAGCTGCAAAGTCCATTCAGGAAAAAGCCTTTGCCAACCCCAAAATGGCCTTTAAATGGAATGCCGTTGTTGAAGAAGTTTGCGGAGACGGCCTTGTAGACAGCGTTATCTTAAAAGATACAAAAACAGGCGAAACCTCCAAATTCGAAACCGAAGGCGTATTCGTATTTATCGGACACAATCCTCAAACCGCCTTTATTCAGGGCTTGGTAGACCTTGATGAAAACGGCTACATCCTCACAAACGGAAAAATGGAAACAAACGTACCCGGTATTTACGGCGTAGGCGACGTTATTCAAAAAGAATCACGTCAGGTTGTTACGGCAGCTGCCGACGGTGCTCTCGCCGGAATCTGGGCAGGCCACTATATCGACGATATCAAAGCCAAAATGGCTATGAAAAAATAAGGAGATACGATAAACAGTTCGGCAGGAATTCTGCCTCACTGTTTATCTATCGAGTTTTGTACCAAAGGTACAAAACATCGCATTATTATATGCGGTTTGTAAACAAACCGCGTGAAAAAACTTTTTTCGGAAACTGAGGTTTTCTGCAAAAAGTCTTTATAGGAGAAGAAAATGATTGAATTGACAAAAGAAAATTTTGAACAAGAAGTTCATCAGTCAAAGGGCGTAACCTTTGTAGATTTTTGGTCGGACGGATGCGTTCCCTGTAAACAATTAATGCCGGATGTTCACGCAATGGCAGAACGCCACGCCGGAAAGGCAAAGTTTTGCTCATTCAATATTGACGGTGCAAGACGCGTTGCCATGAAAGAGCAGGTTTTAGGTCTTCCTACAATGCTCATCTATGTTGACGGCGAAAGAAAAGACAGCGTTACCGGAAGCGATTTGACAATTAATCAAATCGAAGAGATGGTAAAAAAATACATCTAATCTTAAGTTTTAATCTTTTAAGCCGGAAAAAGGACGATTAGTTTTTTAACGGCTTTTTAAAGATACGGTTTAATAGACCGTGGGGCAGGTTATCCTGCCTTAAAAAATTTATCCTAGGAGGATGCTATGGTTGATTTGAAAACCAAAAAAGTCATCATCATTGGTGACCGAGACGGCGTTCCCGGGGAGGCTATTAAGCTCTGTGCAGAATCGGCAGGTGCTGAGGTTGTATATGCTGCAACCGAATGCTTTGTCTGAACAAGCGCAGGAGCAATGGACTTGGAAAACCAAAAGCGAGTCAAAGATTTAGCTGAAAAATACGGTCCTGAGAACGTAATCGTTCTTTTGGGCGGTGCAGAAGCTGAATCTTCAGGTTTAGCCTGCGAAACTGTTACAGTAGGCGACCCGACTTTTGCAGGTCCGTTGGCTGGAGTCTCGTTGGGACTCTTGTGCTATCACGTGGCAGAACCGGAAATTAAGAGCCAAATAGACCCTGCGGTCTATGAAGAGCAGGTAAGCATGATGGAAATGGTTATGGACGTCAATGCTATTATCGCGGAAATTTCGGAATACCGAAATAAAGGCTGCAAATTCCTGTAATGCCTTTCGGAGCTTATGCGTTTTATCCCGTAAGCTTCTTTCGTGTTAGTCGGCGGTGCAGTAGTACAAGAATGACACCATTCTTTAAAATGGAGCATTTTTGCAGCTGCACCGCTTTTTTTTATTTGCTTAAACATTTAATAGTTTTTAATAATTGTGAAAAGGTATTACAATAAGTATAATCGGCATACTCTTGTCTTTCTTTTAAGGAGAGAATTTTTTTGTTTAATTCTTCTGCGTATTTTATTAAATCTAAATTTCTACTATTTATACCGTTAAAAGATGCACCGCAATCTATAATAATTTCTGATTTTTCGATCACGAGTTTTGCTTCATCAAATATTTTGTCGCTTATAGCTTCAAAAGAATTTTGAGTCAGATATTTTGTGCTTAGTGCTCTTGCTATTGGTGTATCCAAATCATTTTCAAAGAGTATACCTGAGTTAAAATTGATTTCATACTTATTGAGCAGCCGATATACAGGAATTCCTTTGCCTTCACCTCCGACAACAAAAATTTTAGAGGAGGTATCTCGGCGTGCCAGTTCTATATTTCCTAAGAGGGTATTATATGAACCGTTTTTGATATCAAAGGCCTTACAAATTGAGGTATCGCTTATAATTTCTTCCGGTGTGCCATATAGGTAATTATCCTTGTCCAAAATTAAAATGATTTTATCTGCAATCTTAGGTATCAAATCGAGTTCGTGTAAGGAAAGAATGATAATCTTGTTTTTTTTACGGGCCAAGGTTCGTAAGATTCCCAAAAGGTCAATTTTATATCTGATATCTAAAAAAGAAGTCGGTTCGTCAAGAATTATTAAGTCAGCTTCTTGGCAAATCGCTCTTGCAATCATGATTCGCTGTTTTTCACCATCGCTTAACGAAAGAAATTCTTTGTGTTTTAATGCCTCTCCGTCTACTATTTTTATTGCATCATCAACAGCCATGTAATCTGCTTCCGTCATTTTTCCGAATTTATTTGTGTGAGGGTATCTGCCTGTTGCAACGATTTCTTCGGCAGTCATAAGATGAGGATTTATCCTGTCGGTCAAGACTACACTCATTTTTTTTGCTTGTTCTATATTACTGAGTCTTTCAATATCCTCTTCACCTATAAAAACTTTTCCGCCTAATTTTTTTATATGTTGTGTAATTGTTTTGATTATTGTTGACTTACCTGAGCCGTTAGGCCCCATAAGGCAAAGTATTTGTCCATGCTGTAATTCTATCTCAATATTACCTAAGATAACGGAATTACCGTATCCGACATCAAGCTGTTTTAATTTAAATAGATCCATATTTTTTATTTTTTCCTACCATTAGCCAAATTACAATGGGAGCTCCTATCATGGATGTAATTGTACTGAGACTCAGCTCTGTTGGTGCAAATAAGGTTCTGGCAAAATAATCGCTTAAAAGAGAAAAACTTGCACCCATCAATGTAACTGCCGATATCAGTATTTTAGGCTGTGAGGTTGAAACTGTAAGGCGGGTTAAATGCGGGACTGCTATACCTACAAAGGATATTGGCCCTGCAAAGCCTGTAACGCAGGCTGAAAGAATACTCGATAGAAAAATAAGGACCAGTCTGAAATTTTTAATATTAACTCCCATGCTTTTTGCATAGTTTTCTCCGAGGAGGTAAGCTTGTAATGGCTTTGACAAACAGAATACTCCGATTACAGAAGGAATAATAATTATACCTGAAATCCGAATCATCTTCCATGTGATGCCTGAAAAACTGCCCATCGACCACATAGTAAGACCCGCAATTTTATAATCGGAAGCAAAGGCTATCATAAAATTAGTTCCTGCGGAGGCTATGTAGCCTATCATAATACCTACAACAATTAATATTGAAATATCTCTTACCCGTTTTGCAAAGACTAATACCAAAAGCATTGATAAAAGACTTCCTATGGCAGAGGCTAAAAATACTAAGAAGAGGGAATTAAGGGCAATGTTAAATGTAAAATTAGTCAAAATTATAAATCCTACAAAAAGGCGTGCACCTGAGGAAATCCCTAATACATAAGGCCCTGCTATAGGATTTCTAAAAAAGGTCTGTAATAAAAATCCCGATATTGATAAGGCAATACCGAAAAGAATAGCAGCAAGTATTCTTGGCAGTCTTATTTTAAATAAGACATTATATTCCAAGGTACTTGGAGTTCTTTCTCCTATACAGATATCCCAAATATCTTTTAAGCTAAAAGATACGGAACCTGAAACAATATTTATAAATACCGCAAATATAAATAAAATTGATAGGAATATAAAAACTATGGTAATCCGCCTCTTCTTTTCGGTATTCATGTGTTATTTTTTTTCTACAGGAAGCGGTTTACTGAATAAATAAAAATATTCTGTTTCGGTTAACTCGCCCGGTTTTGAATGAATTATCTTATTTAATTCTTCAATCATATCTGCAACATGATCTGCACTTTGATAGTAATTAGGCTTAACTCCCCAGACCTTATTTTCTTTTACTGCTTTGAGATCTTTTAAATATTCGGCAAAGGCTACTAAGTCTTCCGTGCTTTTAATGGCACTTCCGTTTACGCTGTCGTAAAATAAGAAGTCTGCTTTTTCCGCTCCTTTATAAAATTCTTCAGCATTCATTTTTGTGTTTCCGTTTTTATCGGGATTTAAGTCTTTGAAAATATATTTGATTCCAAGTATTTCAAACATTTTTACATTGTAATCTCCTGCATTTCGAACATAAAAGATATCCTTAGACATAAAAGCCGAAGCAAAGGTAGTCTTATTTGCAGATTTTTTGTTCATTTCTTCTACCGCATTTATTTTTGCCAATTCTCTTTCATAATACTTATTTGCTTCTTTCTCTTTTCCTGTTATTTCTCCGGCAAATTTTATCCATTCAAGACGGGCTCGGGGATCGGCTTCCTGATGATTTGAAACTCCTATCCATTTAAGTCCCAGTTCATTAAACTTGGAAATTATACCGGGCGTTCTTGCCATATTTTCATAAGTCAATAAAATGGCGTCTGCATTTAATGCATGAAGCATTTCATAGTCTAAAGCATTTTTACTACCGACAAATTTTATTTTACCGTCATCCATTCCTTTTTTTATTTCAGGAATTTTCCATGTATCGGATTGTACGGATGTTCCTGTAACTTTATCCAACTCTCCGATAGGGCGAAGAAGGGTTGCATGTACTGTCGATAAGATAACTAAAGACTTGACAGGTGTTTCAATGACATTAAGGTTTTCTCCTCCCTCTATTGTTTTACCTCTTGGAACGAACCAAACTTCACGGCCTTCAACATCCTTATACTTTTTTATTCCCTGTTCATAATAGTCTACAGAAAAAGATTTAGCATACTTTAATTCCAGTTGACCTATTTTCTTAAGGCCCATTTCACTTGTTGTTTCTTGACTTCCCTTTGCCCATGCCGATGTAAAAAACAGCATCAGTATTGCGGCAAACCAAACAATAATTCGCTTTTTCATCATAATCTCCTTATGAAATTTTATTTTACTCCGTTTTAAGCGTCGGAGTACTACGCTTTGCGGCTGAATAAGGTATTTCAATCTGTATTGAAATAAATTAAATGGACTCTGTTTTTTGTCAAGATTTTTTTTATGATACTCAAAATCAAATAATTTGTCTATAGATATGGTTTGGTTATAATTTTATTCTCCGTAAGATTCCAAGTCTGCTTCCATGTCAAGAAATATTCTTTTTAACTTTTCAAGGCTTTCAGGTTTGGCATCCCACATCTTACGCTGATTTGCTTCAAGTAAACGCTCGCTTATTTGATAGGCTGCATTTTTATTAACGGATCTTATCCAATTTAATGTGTCTTCATCAAATAGAAAAGTGTTTGCAAAATCTTCATACATCCAGTTCTCTACATTGTCTGCTGTAGCATCCCAACCGAAGATGTTGTCCATAACCTTGGATATTTCCTGAGCGCCTTTATAGCTGTGCTCTTTTAAACCTTCAAGCCATTTCGGATTAAGAATTCTGGAGCGCATAACACGAGCGGTTTCTTGATCTAAGGTCATGGTTTCGGGGATTTCCATATTAGCGGTGTTTCCTACTGAAATATATGGCTTTTTTCCAGATTTTGCTGTTACTGCGGCTATAAGGCCTCCGTGATAATTATAAAAATCATCACAATCCAAAAGATCTATTTCGCGGCTTACCTCGTTTTTGATAGTCATATCGGTTTTACTTAAAAGATTCTCAAAGACTCTTGTATCTTTCTCTCCGTGAAATTTTTTGGAATAAGCGTGGCTGCTCCATGTTATATAGGCTTCGGCAAGTTCTTCAAAGTTCTGCCATTTTTTTGATTCAATCAAATTTGCAACTCCTGCTCCATAAGTTCCTGAAGGCGCACTAAAAACTCTTACCGATGCCCTATCCCTTGCCTTGTCCGGCGCTATCCCTTCATCTACAAATTTTTTAATTGTTTCCTGAATATTTTTTTTAATCGGATTCATCTCATCATCTTCATCAAGAAATGCTACCGCATTAACAGCCTCATCCATTAAAAAAATTAAATTAGGAAAGGTGTCTCTAAAAAGACCTGAAATGCGCATTGTAACATCAATTCGGGGCCGTCCTAGTTCTTCAAGAGAAATTACCTCCACTCCGCATACGGTTTGTGTGTTTTTAATATATAGGGGACGGACACCCATAAGAAAAAATATTTCTCCTATATCCTCACCATAGGTTTTCATTGTATTTGTGGAATATACAATTATAGCTATATTTTTGGGGTAAGCCTTATGTTCTTTATAATATGCCTTTAATTGAATGTCTGCTAATTTTTTTCCTGTTTCATATGCAGCCTTGCTTGGAATTTCTTCAGGATTAATAGAATAAAAATTTCTTCCTGTGGGAAGAAGTTTGATATTACCTCGGCTTGGATTTCCGCCAAGGCCGGGCAAAATAAATTCTCCGTTTAAACCTTTGATAAGGAAGCGCTTTTCATCAGCAGTTTGTATAAGACGAGGATATACTTCCCTGCAAATAAATTTAAGGGCTTTCTTTAATTCTGAATTATTAGATTTATTGTTTTGAAAAAAAGGCAGCCTATCAATAAATGATTCGTTAAATTCTATTTCGTTTATTTCATTGATTAATTGTTCTGCAATCCTATTTGCTTCTTCTAAAATTTTATATTCATTAAAATTATTTTTTTCGGTATCGCTTAAATTTTTTCTGATATCCTTAGGATTATGTCCCAAAGAAATTATGATTGAATCTTCTAAGCCCTCCGTATCTTCTTGACCGATTACGGATAACCCTCTTACTAATTGCAAGAGACGCTTTTTTTCAGGCACTTTTCCATATATGTGAAGCCCATCTCTTACTACAGAGTTTTTTATTTTGTGAATCCAATTATGAATCAAAATAAGATTTTGCTCCGGATTTTTAATTGCATCCTCATATTCTATTTTTAGATCCTTTAAAATAGAATGTTCATCTGCAAGTTTGAAAATATCTTGTATTATAGTATCTTGTTGCAAGGGAGCAGACTGTTTGGCATGCTCATATTTTTCTAAGTCCTCTTCCATTTCATGGAGGTAGTCATAGGTATCCGAATCGGTAAAGCTTGGAATCAAATGACTTAAAATTGCAGCGTGGGAGCGTCTTCTTGCCTGCATTCCTTCTCCCAAGATACCTAAATTATAAATATAAAGATGCGGGATAGAGTAAATATTTATGTCCGGATAACTTTCTTTTGATAAGGCTATCTCCTTTCCCGGAAGCCATTCTAAGGTGCCGTGTGTTCCAACATGGATAATCACATCTGCCTTAAAAATTTTGTCAATCCATTTGTAAAAGGCTAAGTATGAATGAGGCGGCGGATTGTGAGTGTCGTGATAGGTTTCTACAACTGCATCTTCGGGGCTTCGTGCCGGTTGAAGCCCGATATAAATATTTCCGTTTATAATTCCCGGAATTACAATATGGTCATTCATAATCATTGAAAGGCCGGGAGGATTACCCCATTTTTGTTTTAAGTCACTGCGATTGAATTCCGGAAGATTCTTATACCAGCCCTCATACGTTTTAGAACTCACTTTATCGGCTTTAAATTTCCAAATTGTTTCAGGTGATGTCCATTTCCATTCATTTGTTCCCCTGCGTATTAATTCATCTATAATTTCCTGCCCGTTTAAAAAGTTAAAATCCAAGTTATAGTTTTCTTCTTTTAAAAATTGAAGTATATTCCATAAAGAGTTCGGCGTATCCAATCCATGGGCTGAACCTATTAGGTCGTTTCTTGGAGGATAGTTGTGTAAAATAATGGCGACTCTTCTTTCTTGAGGTTTTTTATTTTTTAGTTGTGCAAACCTGTTTACAAGTTCACATAGGACCTTGACCCGTTCTGTTATTGGTACGAAGACTCTCCCTACAATCCCATCTTTTTCTATTTCTTCGGAAGCAGCTATCGGAATAGTAATAATTTGTCCGTCAATTTCAGGTTGATATATGTTTAATGATACAGAGGCTATATCCAAACCCGAAGGTGAGTTTTCAAATTCTTCCTTTGAAAGGTAGCTTGTAATAGCTTGAAATACCGGAAGATTAAAATTTTCAAAACAAGAATGAATAAAATTTTTAAATTCATTTTGGTAGTATGAAGATATGGTATATCCCGTTGTTAAAATTATTGCGTCTATAATTAATTTACCGTTAAAATAAAAATATTTTTCCATTGCTTGCAGCACACCATCGTTATCTTGCGGGCCTAGTCTTCCGATAATACAAAGGCAGTCTGCGCCTTGATTTTCTAATTCTTTAATAATAGCATCAACATGTCTCATGTTTTGATTGAGTAAAAAAGGATAGTGTGCAACAAGGCCTATGATATTTCTGTTTGAATTGGCAATATCGGATAATACTTTTTGTTCTTCATCTACATTAAGTAAATGTCCGTCCTTATATATTCCTATAGCCTTTCTTTCTTTTGGAGGAGCTAAGATATAATTTGTTCCTATTGTAATGTTTGAAAATAACTTTATAAACTCTGTAATTTGATCCGTTCCGCCTGCCTTAAAATAACTGTGCAGCCTTATATATTCTTCCGGTTTAATAGAACTATAAGACATAATTGATCTGATTTCTTCAGGGATTGAACAATCAAAGAAGATTTTTTTACCTTTTATAATTCGGATTACCGTTTCGAGGTTTTGTAAATGAGCGGATGAACCGTGAAAATGCATAATTACCGCATCTGAATCTTTTAACCTGCTGCACATTTCTTGAAAGATGTTTTTATCGGAGTTTACTTTTATGACATCAAAGCAAAAAATATTTAAATTTATTTTCTCAGAGTCTTTCAACTGTTTTACGGCTGATTTAAATTCAAAGATTCTGGAGTCTCCGTAAAATATTCCTGTTAAATTCATCGCTTGTCCTCCATAACATCAATTCTGGATAGAGAGTATTCTGTGTTTTGATGTACAATCTCGGTTAAGACCTCAGGTTTTAGATCTTCTATTTGGTAATATCTTGCATTTAAGTTTTTTGCAATCTCTTCGGCAAGAGCTAGTTTTACAAAGCCTGATTCGGTATCTATAACAACAGAGTAAATATTTGCATTTTTTATTTTTTTTGAAATAAAAAGAGCATCCTTAATAGGCTCATCAAAAAAAACGGAACCGTGATTAGTCCTTCCGTCTGTAATTAAAAAGAGCAGGGGAATCATATCCTTATTTTTTAGCCTATGTATTTTAAAATATTCCAAAGCCTTGTTTAAGCCCATGGATAGAGGTGTTTTTCCGATTGTAGGGATGAGCTGTAATTCTCTTTTTGCAAGTAAAACGCTTCTTGTAAAGGGTAGTATTATTTCAGCCCTTGTTCCAGCAAAGGTGATCATAGAAACCTCATCATGCTTTTGGTAAGAATCCATCAATAAAGATAGAATAGCGTTTTTTGTTTCTTTCATCCTCTTCATAGCGCCCATAGAACCGCTTGCATCTACCAAAAAAATAATAGAGGCACCTATACGGGTTTTTCTTCTTTTGAATTTATAATCATCCTTGTTTATTTTAATAATGCCTTCTTTAGGTTTTATTTGATGTAAGGCTGCCGATTTTATTGTGGGTATAGGAGCAAGGTTATGAAGATTTTGATTGTATCTTGTATAGCCGAAGGATTTTCCCTTTAATTCGTTGGTGCGTGTTTTATTTCTTTTGCCCATCCCCTTTCTAAAAGAATTATCCTCATTAATGTTTAAAAGATTTTTTATTTTAAAAATTTTATCTGCAATTTCTATGTCCGGATGTCTTGAATTTATTCCTTTTTGTTTATCTGTATTATTATCTTTATCTTCTGTGAAGTCGTTTTCATTATTCGAAATTCGGGATTTTGATTCTATTTTTTGATTGTCTTTTTCATTAGGTTTTTCTGCCGTTTTATTTTTATCTGATTTTGTTTTATCATTGTTATCTTTGTCCGATTTTATTTGATTTTTATTTTGGGTTTCGGATAAGATGTTTTTTCTATGTTTAAGAACAAGTTCTGCAGCTTCTTGAAAGTTTTCGTCTGTGATATATTGATGATTGTCTATGGCCGCCAGAGCCCTTGCCGTGTGTATAAGACAGATGCCTGCCCTGTAGCCGAAGCAGTTTGCTTCTTTACTAAGGGCTTCAGCCTTTGTAATTATCGAGTCCGATATTTTTATTCCGTTCACTCTTTTTTTTGCATCATGAATTTTATTCGATAAAATTTTATCTTCTTTTTTTAGAGCTTCAATTGTAATTTTGTCTTCTTTATCAAGGCTTAAATTCCTTTTTAATATTTTTAGTCTTTCTTCTTTATTTAGATTTGAATCCGTTTCTACATAGATTGAAAATTTGTCGGTAATCGAGTTATTTAAAAATCCTTCTTCAGGATTCATTGTGCCTATGAGCTTAGACTCTATTATTTTTTTATTGGAATGTCCATCACGCTCTGTCTGGAGAAAACCTGTTTCTATTACATTCAATATTGTGTTGATATATTCGTTAGGAAAGAGGTTGATCTCATCAATATATAAAATTTTATTTTTGGCTCCACCTAAGATGCCATGCTGAAATTTGATTTTACCTGATTCAAGGCTTGCTCTAATATCCAGACCGCCGAATAAATTATCTTCCGTAATATTGAGCGGGATATTAGCTATGGGCATATCGGAAATATTTTTCATACTCCGTGCAGCAAGGCTTTTTCCGGTTCCTTTCCCTCCGGCTATAAGCAGGCTGTTTATTTTATCGCTGACGGCAAGAACAAGGAGTGCCCTTATTAATTTTTTTTGACCAACAAGGAGGCTAAAAGGATAATCAAAGCCTTTCATTTAAGATGTTCTCAATATCTGCTTGGTTTAATGGGCTTATTTCTTCAAAGGGCTTTTTCCTAAGCCTATGAGAATATACCATTTGTGCTAAACGGATAATATCGTCTTTTGTAACCTCATCTCTTTCTTGAAAGGCTGCATAGGCCTTGGCGGCTCTAACTAAGGTTAGGTCTCCCCTGTGGCCGTCCACATTTAAGCCTACCGAAAGGCTTACAACCAAGTCTAAAATATCATCTCCTACTTTAATATCGGGAAAGAGTTTTTGAGCTTTTTTTATTTTTGATATTAAATTTTTTTCTTCTTTATGCGAGGAGTTTGTAAATTCCACAGGATCATTTTCAAATGCCAGTCTTTTTTTTATAATTTCTTTCCTTAAGTGTCCATCCTTTTCACTTTTTACATCGACCAATAAACCGAACCGGTCTAAAAGCTGAGGCCTTAGTTCCCCTTCTTCAGGATTCATTGTTCCTATCAGGATAAATTTAGATGAGTGGCTGTATGATATTCCGTCTCTTTCTATCGTATTTACACCCATAGCTGCCGCATCCAATAAAAGATCTACTATATAATCTTCCAAGAGATTTATCTCATCCGCATACAGGATATTACCGTCAGCTTCTGCTAGGATTCCTTTTTGAAGAACCTTTTCACCTGTTTTTAAAACCCTTTCAATATCGATCGAGCCGGCGACTCTGTCTTCGGTAGCATTTATAGGAAGCTCTACAACTTTAAGATTTTCTCCATGCCTTTGCATCAGCTCCCCTATTCCTCTTACAATTGTGGACTTTCCTGTTCCTTTTTCTCCACGGATCAGAACACCCGAAATTGCAGGACATATTAAATTTAAAATTATTGCAAGCTTTATATCTTCCTGTCCTTCAATTTGTACAAATGGAAAAATCTGTTTTTCAGTCATAGAATCTCCGTGATGTTACTCTGGTATGTAAATAAAATATGAGGGAATACTAACATTACAATAGGTGAAAGTCAAGGAGAGGGGGAATTTCTCCTTTGGAACAGATGGACCTAATGGGTGAAAAAAGTTTACCGGATATAGCCTATTTTTTAAATGGGTTGCCAATGCAAAATTATCGCCCTATAGAGTCTGAAAAAGAAATTCATGTTATGAAAATAAGAAAACGGAGAGATTAAATATCGAGATATAGGATAATCAATCGTAGGTTAAAGTTATTTTTTATACTAATTTATTCTTATTAGTTGATAAAAAGTATCAAATTTGGTACAATATATTTAATGAAAATGGATAAAGTAGTTATAGCTAAATTCTTTAAGACCGAAACAGGAAATGAGCCTGTTCGTGATTTTCTAAAAGACTTAGCTCCGGATGATCGAAAAACAATAGGAGCCGATATAATGGCAATAGAAATGGCTTGGCCTATCGGATATCCTGCTGTAAGAAAGCTTGATTCAAATTTATGGGAGGTGCGTTCAAATATTTCGAATAAAGAATCAGCAGAGTGTTTTTTACGATATTAGAAGGAAATATGATACTGCTTTATGCAATTATAAAGAAAAGTCAAAAAACTCCGCAAGAGGATATAGATTTGAGTAAAAAAAGAAGGAATTTAGTACTGGGGAGGCACTATGAATAAGAAATATGTAGGAAGCTCTTTTGAAGATTTTCTTGAAGAAGAAAATATTGAGGTTGAAGTTAGAAATGAAGCTATAAAAAGATTAATTTCATATAATTTGGTAAATGAAATGAATGCTCAAAATATTAACAAAACAGAGATGGCAAAAAAAAATGAATACATCAAGAGCCGCATTAGATAGACTTCTTAATCCTAAAAATGATTCGGTTACCTTGGCTACACTAACAAAAGCAGCAAATGTATTAGGTAAAAAGTTGGTTTTACAATTGCAATAATATAACCGTGTTGGGCAAGACAAAATGGCTGCCCTGTAAGTCAATTATAGATTTTATAAGGTATAACTACATTTAAAAAAACTGCACTGTGTTTTACCCTCAGTGCAGCTTTTTTTTGCTTTTATTTTTTCTTCAACCTTACTTTCGGTTCGCTTGCGATGCCGAATTTGGGGAAGATTCTGTCAATACCGAACAGGGTAAATAACAGAATGGTTATAACCGAGATATGGGCCATAAAGTTGTACTTTATTATCTGTGTCTGACTGAATTGGTAAAGCGGATATACTGTGCCTGCAATGCCTATAAAAAAGCTTAAATAAACATGCCAAGGAATCAGCTGGGAGCCGAAGATGCCGAGGGCTGAGGAGAAGGTTGCGTTTCTCAATTTTAAGGAATAAAGATCCTTTTCATCGCCTTCTACGTTTTCTTCCGTGATGTCTCTGATAATCGGGCCGACTGTAACTATTTGAGCCATCTCGTCAGCGAGGGCTGCGTTTCCTAATAAAGAGATGATGCCGTTCCAGAACATCAGCTGTCTTACGTTTCGAGAAAGTTTTACGGCAAGGTTTGATAGAGGCCTAAAGGCATCCATCTTCGACATGATTCCGCCGAAGGCTGCTACCCACATCATCATTATGATAACCCACGAGCCGGCTCCTACAAAGCCGTTATACACTATGTCAAAAAAGGCAAGAAGGCCTGAAACCGTTCCTGCAAAGCGGCCTAAGATAAAGCATGAAATTATACCTGCTCCAAGGCAAAGAAGGGTAGAGTAGCCTTTTAAGGCAATCCCTATAACCAGAATGAGCGGAATTACCATGTAAACCGGAACTCCGTGCTGTACCTGATGGAGGAGGTCAACTGCGACGGGTTTTTCTTCAGCCAATTTTGCCCAAACTTCTTGTGGAATAGCCTCGATGGCTTTTTGCGGACTTACGGCATCTCCCGGGAGGCTTAAGCCTGCAATTAAAAATAAGGCTCCGGCCAGGACCAAACACATAAGCGACCAAAGTCCCTGATTTCTCATACGGTGGGTAACTTCAACCCTGTGAATGCCTGAGCTTACAACTGTTGTATCCGAAATAAGACCGAGGTTATCGCCGAAACATGAGCCGCCTGCAATGGCAGCAATGCTTAAAACCATGTTTCCGCTTAAAATATGGGTCATCCACAAGAAGATAGGAGCACAGGCGGCAAAGGTTCCCCATGAGGTTCCCGTAGCAACCGACAATACCGAGGAAACCAAAAAGGCTACAAGGGCTACTGTTCTGGCAGAAATGCCGATGTTTAGGCTTAAAGTTATAATCGAGGCTCCGACTCCTGTAGACATAAAGGCATCGGCCATCGCATAGGCAAACATAAGGATAAAAAATACCAGCTGCATTTCCTTAACATTGTCTACGGCAGAGTTTAAAATATCGTTGAATTTGAATTTTTCGGTTATCATAGCGACGATGGAAGCGTAGATTACGGCTATAGGGGCTATGATTAAAATGTCCAGCTTAAATCCCAAGGCATTTGAAAAAGATTCTATGTTTGAAATCATCATCAAACCTGCAAGTAATAAGACCGGAGAGAGCTTAAAAAAAGCGCGCATAAAGTCTCCTTTTATGTGAAATAAGGGTGCCAGTGTATCATATTCGTAAAAAAAAGTGTATAGGTTTGGTTAAAAGATAAAAGCCGGTTAAATGTTTTTAAATATTACATGGGGCTTTTTTTCTTCATCATAAATGATTTTGGCCTCCACATCATATAAGGTCTTAATTACTTCTTCTGTGATAACCTCATATACACTGCCTGAGGCGATAATTTGTCCTTCTTTTAAAGCGTATATTTTATCGCAATACATTGCAGCTATGTTAAGATCATGGATTGCCGATATAACGGTTATTTTTAAATCTTTTGCAAGGCTCATAAAGTGCAGTTGATGTTTTATGTCCAGATGATTTGTAGGCTCGTCGAGGATGAGGCAATCCGTGTTTTGTACTAAGGCACGGGCTAAAATAATTCTTTGCTTTTCTCCACCCGACAGGCTTGAAAAATTGCGGTCGGCAAAATCTTTCATATTCACTTGTTCAAGAGCCTTGTACGCCAGTTCAATATCCTCGGCTGAATCCCTCTCCATAAATTTTTTATGGGGCGAGCGGCCGATTAAAACCATCTCAAGCACGTTAAAGTCAAAATGGGTGTCATTATGCTGGGCAACTACAGCCATCTTTTTTGCCGTTTCTTTAAACTGATAGTCATTTATGTTCTTACCGTCGATAAATATGGTTCCGGTTTTGGGTTTAAGAACTCGGTATATACATTTGAGCAGGGTGCTTTTTCCCGAACCGTTGGGACCGATTATGCCTACAATTCCGTTATCTTTAATTGAAAGGTCAATATCGGCTAAAATATTTTTGCTTCCGAAGTTAAATGAAAGAGAGCTGATGTCGAGAACCATTATGCTTTACCCCCAAACCCGTATTCTTTATTTATCAATAAATATAAAAATACTGGCGAACCTATAAGAGAGATTACAACTCCTACGGGTATTTCACCTAGGCTGGAAACGGAGCGTGCCAGTACGTCTGCCCATATAAGAATTATGGCTCCTATCAATACGGATGACGGAATTATGTTTTTATGATTTGTTCCCCAAAATATCCTTGAAATATGCGGAATTATTAAGCCTATAAAGCCGATTATTCCTGCGTTGTATACTAAAAAACCTACAATGGCGGAACATATCAAAAGATAGACTTGGCGGTAAATATGCAAGTCCTTTCCTAAAGTAATTGATACGCTGTCTCCGAGGAGCATCAGGTTAAGGGTACGGTATTGCGTCATAAAAAAGAAGATTCCTAAAAATATCACTCCTGCAAGGAGTCCTAGGTTTTCCCACTTTGCTCCGCCGAAGCCTCCCATAAGCCAAAAGGTAATGCTTCTTATAGCTTCCCTGTTTTTTGTAGTAAAGACTATAAACGAAGAAAAGGCTGAAAAAATCGTGCTTATGGCAATACCGGCCATCAGTAATTTTGCGGAATTGGCTCTGCCTTTTATGTTGGCGGCATTTATTACGATTAAGGCTGTTCCAAAGGCGGAAAAGCAGGCACACAAGCCTACATAATTAGGCCCCAGTTTTGCACCCACGCCCAAAGCGATTGCAAGAGTTGCCCCTAGAGAAGCTCCCGATGAAATGCCCAATATATAAGGGTCTGCCAATGAGTTTTGTACTATTGCCTGCATGACAACTCCGGTTACGGCTAAGCCCATTCCGGTAAGACAGGCTAAAAGTATTCTAGGCATACGGACAATCCAAACTATGTCGATAGCCGACTTTTTAATTCCTTCAAGGCTTCCGGCACCTAAGATTTTAAATTGAGCGATTTTTAAGATTTCGGCGGGAGCTATGTGTACGGCTCCGAATCCTACCGATAGAACTATGGAAATTAAAAGTCCCGCCAAAAGAAAAAGAAGTGCTGAAGATAGAAAAACTATTTTCAGCACCTTGTTTTTATTGTTTTGCATATTATAAGTCAGGATATAAACCTGAGATAATTGTCTTTATTCCGTCATAGGTTCTTATGCCGCTGGCATAAACTTCACTTAAATTAATCGGAAAAACTTTTTTGTTTTGAAGTGCTGCTATGCTTTGCAAAGCACTATCTTTTGTAAGCATTTCTACAGATTGGTCTTTTTCAATATAGTCGCCGAAGTAAACCGTAAAGATAACATCGGGATTAAGCTCTATTAATTCTTCCTTGCCTATTCCTTTTTTGTCTTTACCTACAAGATCGGCACCGACCTGCATTGCAATTTGCCCGCCGATAGTCCTTTCCCCATAAACACGGTACTGGCCTTCTTTTTCTACTTCAATTATTATGGCCTTTACCTTTGTTTTGCCTTCGACGTGTTTTTTTGCTGCGGCAATTTCAGTTTTCATCTTATTGACAATTTCTTGAGCTTTATCTTCTACATCGAAAATTTTACCTATATTTAGAATATCCTGATATTCGTTTTCGAGAGCATCTTCTTTTTTTAAGCCTGAGTTTTGCCAAATGTAGGTTTTTGTACCTCTATCATGCCAGAATTTTACGTCTCCATAGCGCTTTTCACCGAATAATGATGTCCATGCAAAAATAAAATCCGGTTCCATATCGATGATTTCTTCTTTTTCGGGACGCTTGTCGCGGTAGTCTACTTTGCTGAAAGCTTCTTTAAACTCGTCTTTAACCGGATCATCAAGCCCCACGGCAAGAATAAGTTTATCGGAAAGACCGAGAGCGAGCATTGTTTCGATAGGGCTTTGGTAAAAGGCTGCAACCTTTTCCGGGGCCTTTTCAAATGTAAGGTCTATAGGTTCTCCTGCATAATTATATGTGGTAATTGTTACAGGATAATGGGCTCCTTCCGTTTTAGGCATTGCTTTGCCCGAATTTTGTGATTGATCTTCCTTAGGAGTGCATCCTAAAAAAACCGAAACTGCCAATAATAGCAGCATTGAGCGAAAAAAAATCTTTTTCATACTTCCCCCAAAAATAGTGTGTTTATTTTACGGCTTCAAACTAAAAGGTATAAGTTTATGCAGCGGGTACAAAGATACTTTTGGGATCTTATTAAGCTATAGAGAAAACAAAGATACTATAAGTTCCTTAAGTGTCCCGTACTTTATCGCTCGTAAAGCACAAGGCTTAGTCCTTTACAGGCAGGTATTCTGACTTCGAGTTTCATCATCTTTTTAAGCCTTCCCCGATTTCCCGAGTGACATATTTTAAAAAGACTATTCTCTTACAGCGGCGGGACCGTGACGGAATTACACCGTGCTTCCCTTTTAACCGAATCTCGGCACCTGTATGGTTTGAAAATTGTAAAGTAATTCTAAAACTTTTGTAAATTAATGTCAAGGAGTTTTTTATAAAATGAATGATTTTCCTATTGACACTTTTTATTCTTTATGGTATAAAGTACGCTCGTATTGAAATTATGATTTAGGGCCTAAAAAGGCTTTAAATCGGTATTCTTTAGAAGTTTTGCATTGCCGTAAAGCCTTTTTGGCAGGCGGATGCCGTCCTTATTTAAGCAAATGAGGAAAGAAATCTTTAAAACTTCGCAGGATGCCAAACCAGTCATCGGAGTTACGGTTTACAGGTGATCAGGTGGGTCCAAATGCTGTCCGAAAACCTATGGGCGGTGGATAAAAAGCGTTTTTCTTTAAAAAATAAAGAAAATGCTTAAATCTTATCTGATTTTAATCACTGTCTTATGTTTCTCCGGTTTGTTTCTTTGTTAAGCTTGTTTTTCGGTTACGAAAGACCGGTTAACTTTTTAATCTCGTCATTTTTAATGCGGGAAATATTAGACTTGCCTACGTCTTTTAGGAGGATCTCATGGCAAAGGAAAAATTTAACAGAACGAAAGTTCACATGAATGTTGGTACCATTGGTCACGTTGACCATGGTAAGACCACTCTTTCGGCAGCGATCACTACGTATTGTGCAAAGAAGTACGGTGATAAGCTTCTAAAATATGACGAGATCGACAATGCGCCGGAAGAAAAAGAGCGCGGTATTACTATCAATACCCGACACTTGGAATATCAGTCCGATAAGAGACACTATGCACACATCGACTGCCCCGGCCACGCTGACTATGTTAAAAACATGATCACCGGTGCTGCTCAGATGGACGGTGCTATTCTTGTAGTTTCTGCTCCGGACTCGGTTATGCCCCAGACAAAAGAGCACTTGCTTCTTGCTCGTCAGGTAGGTGTACCTTCAATCATCGTCTTCCTTAATAAGGTTGACCTTGTTGATGATCCCGACCTTATAGAATTGGTAGAAGAAGAAGTTAGAGAAACTTTGGCATCTTACGGTTTCCCTGAGGAGACTCCCATTATCAAAGGTTCTGCTTTTAAAGCTCTTCAGGAGGGTGCAACTGCTGAAGATACGGCTTGTATTGAAGAGCTCCTTAAAACGATGGACGAATACTTTAAGGATCCTGTCCGCGATTCCGACAAACCATTCCTTCTTCCCATTGAAGATATCTTCACAATTCAGGGACGCGGTACCGTTGTTACAGGAAGAATCGAGCGCGGTGTTATCAAGATGAACGAAGAAGTTGAAATTGTAGGTATTAAGCCCACAAAGAAAACCGTTGTTACCGGCATCGAAATGTTCAACAAACTTCTTGATGAAGGTGAAGCAGGAGACAACGTAGGTCTTCTCTTGAGAGGTATTGAAAAGAAAGAAGTTGAACGCGGACAGGTTCTTGCCAAGCCCGGTTCAATTCATCCTCATACCAAATTTGAAGCTCAGATTTATGTTCTTTCAAAAGAAGAAGGCGGACGGCACAGTCCTTTCTTCTCAGGTTACAGACCTCAGTTCTATTTTAGAACTACCGACATTACCGGAACTGTAAACCTTCCTGAAGGAACAGACATGGTTAAGCCCGGCGATAATACAAAGATTATCGGTGAACTTATTCACCCCATAGCTATGGATCAAGGTCTTAAACTCGCTATTCGCGAAGGCGGACGAACTATTGCTTCGGGTCAGGTAACTAACATTATCGAATAAATGATGCAAAAAAACGGCGCTTGCGCTTTTGTAAGTGCCGTTTGCATCTCTTCGGAGGAAATGATGACAAAGGAAAAGATTCGCGTAAAGCTTCGCGGATTCGATGTAGAGTTGGTTGATCAGAGTTCAAAGGCTATTGTACAGGCTGTTCAAAAAGCAGGTGCAAAGGTTTGCGGTCCTATTCCGCTTCCCACTCGGATTAACAAGTTTACAGTGCTTCGCTCGCCTCACGTAAATAAAAAGTCACGTGAGCAGTTTGAAATGCGAACGCACAAAAGGTTAATCGATATTATCGAACCTTCGGCAGAAGTTATGAATGCTTTATTGGCATTGGAGCTTTCAGCCGGTGTTGATGTAGAAATTAAACAATAAGATTTAATCAAATCAATGGTAGACGGCCTTTAATCAGGGGTGCGTACCTTAGGAGAATTTAAATGATTGGACTGATTGGAAAAAAAATCGGCATGACCCAAATCTTCAATGAAGTCGGTCATCTTATGCCGGTTACGGTTATTCAGGTAGAACCCAATACCGTTGTTGCACTAAAGGACAAGGAAAAGTTCGGATACTCTTCAGTAGTGCTCGGTTTGGGTGAACTCAAAGAAAAGCACACCAGCAAACCCTATGCAGGACAGTTCAGCGGAGACATCAAGCCTTTAAAACTTTTAAAGGAATTCCGTGATTTTGACAAAGAAGTCGCAGTAGGTGATAAGCTCGGTGTAGAGGCTTTTGAAAAAGTTTCGTATTTAGACATTACGGCAATTTCAAAAGGTAAAGGTTTTCAGGGTGTTATGAAGCGATGGGGCTATGGGGGCGGTAGAGCAAGCCATGGTTCTAAGTTCCACCGTGAAGCAGGTTCGACGGGACACTGTACAACTCCGGGTCGTTCTTTTAAAAATACGACAATGCCCGGAAGAATGGGTTTTGACAAGGTTACCGTTCAAAATTTGCAAATCGTAAAGATTGATCCTGAATTGGGTGTTATAATGGTTCGCGGTTCTGTTCCGGGTAAAAAGGATGCAACTGTATTCTTAAAATCCGCAGTAAAGCGGGCTAAATAAGGACGGTAGAAGACATGGAAAAGAAAGTCTATTCAGTCGATGGTAAAGAATTGAGGACAATTAATCTTGATGACAAGGTGTTCGGTCTTCCCGTAAATGATGATGTTATTTACTACGCCATCAATAATGAACTAGCCAATAAACGAGTCGGAACGGCTTGTACAAAGGGCAGAGCTGAGGTTCACGGTTCAAATGCCAAGCCTTACAGCCAAAAAGGTACAGGACGAGCGCGACGCGGTGATAAAAAATCCCCTCTTTTAGTCGGAGGCGGAACTATTTTTGGACCTAAACCGAGAGATTTCAGCTATTCTATGCCTAAAAAAGCAAAAAGATTGGCTATGAAGTCAATTTTGAGCCTTAAAGCTCAAAACGACAGGTTAGTGGTTGTAGAAGATTTTACGGTAGAAAGCGGAAAAACCCGCGACCTTGTAAAGATTTTAGATAACTTTGCAAAGGGCGAGCGAGCTGTTATTATTCTAAAGGATGATGATTCTTTAGTAAAAAGAGCAGGACGCAATATTCCGCATCTTTCATTTTTGGCATATAACCGCCTTCGAGCTCACGATTTATTCTACGGCCGAAAAGTTATCATGCTTGAATCTGCCGCAAAAAATCTTTCTGAATTTTACGGATGTAAGGAGGCCGAATAATAATGGAATACAATGATATACTTATCGCGCCTGTTCTTACGGAAAAAAGCACAGAACTTCGCGAGCAGGGCAAATATGTTTTCAAAGTAGCGCCTAAGGCTACCAAGATTCAGATAAAGGAAGCAGTACGAAGATTGTTCAATGTAAAAGTTACCGATTGTACTGTTGTTAATGTTCGAGGAAAGACTAAGCGTCTCCGCTACAAGGAAGGTAAAACTTCATCTTGGAAAAAGGCAACCGTAAAGCTTGCTAAAGGCGAGACAATTAAGATTTTTGAAGGTGCGTAAGCCTTAATGTGCTTATGCTAAGGGGATAGCAAAATGGCTCTAAAAGAATATAAGCCGATGACGCCCGGATTGCGCGGACGAATTGATTTGCGAAAAGATGAAATTACAGCTCAAAAGCCTGAAAAGTCTTTGACTACAGGCAAAAAGAACAGAGCAGGACGCGATTCAAGAGGACGCATTTCAGTTCGAGGCCAAGGCGGCGGACATAAACAGAAATACCGACAAATCGATTTTAAGCGAAACAAATATGGTATTCCGGGCACTGTAAGGACAATCGAGTATGATCCTAACCGCAGTGCAAATATTGCATTGATTTTTTACGCTGACGGAGAAAAACGATACATCATCGCTCCCAAGGGCTTAAAAATCGGTCAAAAAATTATGAGCGGCGAAATGGCTACATTGGATGTTGCAAATGCTCTTCCTTTGGAAGCGATTCCCGTCGGCTTTACCGTGCATAATATTGAGCTTACGATCGGAAGAGGCGGACAAATGGCGCGTTCGGCAGGTGCCGGCGCATTGGTTGCTGCAAAAGAAGGCGAATATGTTACCATAAGATTGCCTTCCGGAGAAACTCGCTTGGTAAACAAAAAATGTTATGCAACAATAGGCGAAGTCGGCAATGAAGATCACATGAATACAAGTCTTGGCAAAGCCGGTCGATCAAGATGGCTTGGAATCAGACCCACCGTTCGCGGTATGGCTATGAACCCGATTGATCACCCCCTCGGCGGTGGTGAAGGACGAGGAAAGGGAAGACATCCCGTTACTCCTTGGGGTCAGCCTTGTAAGGGTTATAAGACCCGCAAGAAGCGCAATCCTTCGGATAGCTTCATTGTCTCAAGACGAAAGAAGAAGAATTAGGGGGCTGCACAAGTGTCAAGATCAGTTAAAAAAGGACCTTTTATTGCAAAGAGTCTTTTTAAGAATGTAAATGAGATGAACAGATCGGGTAAGAAGAAACCGATTAAGACTTATTCCCGCTGTTCTACAATTATACCTGAAATGGTCGGTAACACTATTTCGGTACATAACGGCAAGACGTGGATTCCGGTTTATATAACCGAGAATCTTGTTGGACATAAACTTGGAGAGTTTGCTCCTACGCGTACATTCCGCAAACATGCAAACTCTGACAAGAAGGTTGGAAAATAGGTGAATGAAGATGACTGAAAGAACAGGATATCGAGCAACAACGAAATTTCTTATTGCATCACCTACCAAGGTAAGACCGGTGGCAAACGTTGTAAAGAACAAGCCTTATCCGGAAGCAATGGCTATTTTGGAAAATATGCCTCAAAAGGGAGCCGTCTTAATTTCTCAGACTATGAAATCGGCTGCCTCAAATGCTCTTTACAAAAATAAGCAGCTTGATGAAGATATGCTCTTTGTTAAGGAAATTATGATTGACGAAGGGCCCAGGCTAAAAAGAATTTGGTGTCGCGGCAAGGGCCGTGCAGACATTCTCTTAAAGCGAATGTGTCATATCACAGTTGTCGTTGACGAGAGAGCAGGAGAGTAGATATGGGACAGAAAGTAAACCCTACAGGATTAAGACTTGGTATAAACAAAACTTGGTCGTCTCGCTGGTATGCAGGCCCCCGAAATTATGCCGACTTGTTGCTTGAGGATTTAAAGATTCGAGCTATGATTCAGGAAATTCCTGAATGTAAAAATGCCGACATTGCCGAAGTTGAAATCATCCGTCATCCCCAAAGGATTACGATTATGATTCACACGGCTCGTCCCGGCGTTATAATCGGTGTAAAAGGTGCCAATATCGAAAATATCGGAGCCATTATACAGAAAAAGCTCGGCAAAAAAGTGCAAATCAAAATTAAGGAAGTAAAGCGAGCCGAATTGAGAGCTGCTTTAGTTGCTCAAAACGTTGCACGCCAGCTTGCCGGAAGAGCTTCTTTCCGAAAGGTATTAAAACAGGCTTGTTTTAATACGATGAGATCCGGTGCTCAAGGTATAAAGATTAG
The DNA here is from genome assembly GCF_024181645.1 of Treponema denticola. NCBI lineage: Bacteria > Pseudomonadati > Spirochaetota > Spirochaetia > Treponematales > Treponemataceae > Treponema > Treponema denticola. The sequence continues at coordinate 192,502 of NZ_CP058624.1, forward strand.
AATTTCAGGACGCTTAGGCGGTGCTGAAATGTCGCGAACCGAAGAAATGAAGGAAGGACGCGTTCCTCTTCACACACTTCGGGCAGATATAGACTACGGTTTTGCTGAAGCGGATACAACCTATGGAAAGATAGGTGTTAAGGTATGGCTTTACAGCGGAATGATGTTTGGCGGAGAACAAAAAGAAGATGCCGGTGCCTTGCTCAAAAAGCAAAGAAGACCCCGCTCTGAAAAGCCCGCTCAAGAAGGGAGGCAATAATTATGTTTAGTCCCAAACGTGTAAAACATAGAAAGGTTCAGCGCGGTAGAATCAAGGGCGAAGCTACACGATGCAACAACATCGATTTCGGTGATTACGCCTTAGTTTCTCTTGAGCCTTTTTTGCTTACAAACAGACAGATTGAAGCTGCCCGTGTTGCTTTGAATCGTAAGATTAAGCGAGGCGGAAAATTGTGGATTCGAGTTTTTCCGGATAAACCCTATTCAAAGAAACCCGCTGAAGTTCGAATGGGCGGCGGAAAAGGCGCCCCCGAATACTGGGTAGCGGTTGTAAAACCCGGAACTATTATTTTTGAATTAGCCGGTGTTGATAAGAATTTGGCCGAACAAGCTATGACCTTGGCAGGAAGCAAACTTCCCTTTAAGACAAGGTTTGCCGAGCAGATTCAGGCCGACTAAGGAGCGTTTAAAATGAAAAAGAAGTCAAAATACAGAGAAATGTCGTATAAAGAACTTGTTTCAAAACGCAATGATCTAAAGCAAAAATACATGGATTTGAGATTTCAAGCTGTGGTAGGCCATTTGGATAACCCTCTTGAAAAGAGAAGTATGCGTCGTGAAATAGCGATGTTAAATACCTTTATCCGCCAAAAAGAATTGGCCGGCGAAGGTGCAAATTAGGAGCTTAACCCGTGGAAACAACAGAAAATACAAAAAAAATCGGGAAGCGCGAGTTTGTCGGAATTGTAACAAGCGACAAGATGAATAAAACCATCGTCGTTGAAGTCCGAACTAAAAAGCTTCATAAGCTTTACAAAAAATACGTATCGAGCAGCAAAAAATACAAGGCTCACGATGAAGAGAATACGGCTCACATCGGCGATACCGTAAGAATTGTAGAGCATAAGCCCATCAGTAAGGATAAGGCTTGGATGCTTACTGAAGTTATTGAGCGGGCTAAGTAAGGCAAGGAGTTAAGGTAAATGATACAGGTTGAAACAAGATTAAACGTTGCCGATAACTCAGGCGCTAAACTCGTCGAATGTATTAAGGTTATCGGCGGATCAAAACGCAGATATGCAGGTATTGGGGATATAATCGTTGTGGCAGTTAAAGAAGCTTTGCCCACATCGGTTATTAAAAAGGGCGCGGTAGAAAAAGCCGTTATTGTACGCGTTTCAAAAGAATACCGCCGTCCCGACGGAACTTATATTCGCTTTGATGATAACGCTTGCGTAATCATCGACGATAATAAAAACCCTAAGGGAAAACGTATTTTCGGCCCTGTAGCCAGAGAGCTTCGTGATCATGATTACATGAAGATAGTTTCTCTTGCTCCGGAAGTTCTTTAAGGAGAGTTTATGGCAGGAAAGATGAAAATTCACCGCAATGATAATGTTGAAATTATTGCAGGTAAGGAAAGGGGCAAGCGGGGCGAAGTCGTAAAGGTCTTGCAGGAAGATAATAAGGTTATTGTCGGCGGGCTTAATATGACAAAAAAAGCCATGCGCAAACGAAGCCAGCAGGATCAGGGCGGAATTGTAGAAATTGAAGCTCCGATATCTGCATCCAATGTTATGATTATATGCAAGAAGTGCGGCAAAACCCGAATTGCATACGAAATAAAGGACGGCAAAAAAATAAGAGTCTGCCGTAAGTGTGGAGAAGCGTTATAATGAGTAATTATGTACCTCGGCTTAAGAAAGTCTATACGGAACAGATCATGCCCGAGCTTAAAAAGGAATTTAACTACAGTTCCGTTATGCAAATTCCTCGGCTTAAAAAAGTCGTAGTAAGCATGGGTGTTGGTGTAGCTCTCACGAATAGGAAACTACTTGATGCTGCAGTAACTGACCTTGAAACAATTACAGGTCAAAAAGCTGTGAAAACAAAGGCAAGAAAGAGTATAGCAAACTTTAAACTTCGTGAGGGAAATGAGATTGGGGCAATGGTAACACTGCGCGGTGCTAGAATGTATGAATTCTTAGACCGCTTTATCAATGTTGCTTTGCCGCGTGTTAAGGATTTCCGCGGAGTTAACCCGAACGGTTTTGACGGTCGCGGAAACTATTCAGTGGGTATTACCGAGCAGATCATCTTCCCCGAAATCGACTTCGATAAGATCGAACGCATTTCAGGATTGAATGTGAGCGTAGTAACTTCTGCCGAGACTGATCAAGAGGCAAGATCGCTTCTTGCAAAGTTTGGTATGCCCTTTAGGAAGTAAGAGAGGATTTCATGGCTACAGTTGCAAAAATTAATCAAGCTAACAGAAAAGCGAAGTATCCGACACGGCAGTATAATAGATGTAAGGTTTGCGGACGCCCCAGAGGTTATCTGCGAAAATTCAAGATGTGCCGTGTTTGTTTTAGAAAATTGGCAAGCGAAGGGCAAATCCCCGGCGTTACAAAGTCGAGTTGGTAGGAGGAGCGATAATGAGTGTTTCAGATCCAATAGCAGATATGCTTACTAAAATTAGAAATGCTGCTTCAGCCGGTCACGAATCGGTTGATGTTCCTTCTTCAAAGATGAAGTGGGAAATTATCAGTATTCTTAAATCAGAAGGGTATATTAAAAACTTTAAAAAAATGACCCAAGACGGGGCCGGCAACATCCGCGTATTCTTAAAATATGATGATAAAGAATCTTCGGTTATTCACGGAATCGAAAGGGTTTCTACACCCGGCCGCCGAGTATATTTAGGTTATAAGAGCTTACCGAGAGTTTTTAACGGCTACGGTACTCTTATAGTATCGACTTCAAAGGGTATCATTACCGGAAAAGCTGCCGGCGAAAGCCAAGTAGGCGGCGAGCTTATTTGCAAGGTTTGGTAGGAGGGCAATATGTCAAGAGTTGGAAAAATGCCTGTTGCTATTCCTGCAGGTGTAAAAGTGAATGTTGCAAACGGTATATTTACCGTTGAAGGCCCCAAGGGAAAACTTTCACAAAGCTATCATACTGAGGCTGTTGATTTTAAGGTTGAAAGCGATCATGTTCTTGTAACAAGAAAAGATGATGCTCTTCAAACAAGGGCTTATCACGGTTTATACCGAAGCCTTCTTAATAACATGGTAAAAGGTGTAAGTACCGGTTTTTCAAAAACATTGGTAGTAAATGGCGTAGGTTACAGAGCCGAAGTTCAAGGCAAACTCCTTGTAATGGCTTTGGGTTATTCAAACGACTTTTCCGTTCTTATTCCTGAAGGAATCGAAGTAAAGGTTGACCAGCTGAAGGTTATTATTTCAGGAGCTTCAAAAGAAGCTGTCGGACAATTTGCTTCACAGGTACGAAAGTTGAGAGGCCCGGAACCCTATAAGGGCAAGGGAATTCGTTACGAAGACGAAATCATCAAACGAAAAGTCGGAAAGTCCGGTGTAAAGTAAGGGTAGTATTATGGACAAAAAACGTAATGATAAAGATAGAAAAAGATTTAAGCGAAAGATGCACATTCGAAAGTCTATTTTCGGTACTGCAGAACGCCCGCGCATGACCGTGTTCCGAAGCAATAAACGCATTTCGGTTCAGGTTATTGACGATGTAGAGGGCAAGACATTGGCTGCCGTTTCTACAATGGAAGAAGCTCTTCGATCGCTTAAGGTTAATGTTGAATCTGGGGTAAAAGTCGGTGAAGAAATCGGCAAGCGCCTCAAGGAAAAAAATATTGACACTGTTGTTTTTGACAGGAACGGATATCTTTACCACGGTGTTGTAAAGGCCGTTGCCGACGGTGCAAGAAAAACAGGAATTAAGTTTTAGGAGAGGTTATGAGTCATCAAAAAGAATCAAAACGCGATAACCAGCATACCGATAAAGAATATGTTGAAAAGCTTGTTAAATTGAACCGAACAGCTAAGGTTGTAAAGGGCGGACGCAGGTTCTCCTTTTCTGCTCTAACTGTTGTCGGCGATCAAAAAGGACGGGTCGGATACGGTTTCGGTAAGGCAAATGACGTAAGCGATGCTATTCGAAAGAGTATCGAAAAGGCAAAAGCCAATATGGTAACCTTTCCGCTTAAAAACGGTACAATTCCTCATGAGGTTCAAGGCAAGTTTAAGGGTTCGTCAGTTCTTTTGCGCCCTGCTTGTTCAGGTACGGGAATTATCGCAGGCGGTACAATCCGTGCTATTATGGAAGCTGCCGGTGCAACCGACTTGCTTTCAAAGTCATTGGGATCAAGCTCCGCAGTAAACGTAGTTAAGGCAACATTTGATGCCGCAAGTCTTTTGATGGACGGCAAAAAAATTGCTAAAAGCCGCGGAAAAACCCTTTTGGATGTATGGGGGTAAGTAAATGGCAAAGAGAATTAGTATTAAATTGATAAAAAGCACAATCGGGCAGAGACACCATGTCCGCGCAACGGTACGCTCTTTGGGATTAAAAAAGATCAACTCTGTAGTTGAGCATGAGGAAAATCCTGCTATCTTAGGTATGGTAAAATCCATTGCTCATGTAGTTGAAGTTAAGGAGTTAAACTAATGTCCGAATTTAATTTAACTGTTCCTGCAGGAGCAACTCATAAAAAGAAGATTGTAGGACGCGGTTCTTCTTCCGGCTGGGGAAAAACTTCCGGAAAAGGACATAAGGGTCAGCAAGCCCGTTCAGGCGGCAAGGTTTATGCCGGCTTTGAAGGCGGACAGATGCCCTTGTACCGCCGCGTTGCAAAAAAAGGATTTTCAAACTATCCTTTTAAAAAGGAATTTTATGTTGTAAACCTTGCCATGCTCGAAACAAAGTACAGCGACGGCGAAACTGTAAACAAGGAATCCTTAATGCAAAAAGGTCTTCTCCGAAAGGGTTCTCTTTATGTTAAAGTTTTGGGAACGGGAGATATAACAAAAAAATTGACGGTTGATGTAGATAAAATTTCTGCATCGGCTAAGGAAAAAATAGAAAAGGCAGGCGGAACGATAGTTCAGTCTGAAGCATAAAAGGCGGTAAAAAATGGCTAATAATGTATTTGCAAATATGTTCAAAATAAAGGATTTACGAAGCCGTATTTTCTTTACGATCATAGTTTTAGCAGTTTTCCGCTTAGGTTCGGTACTCACCATCCCCGGTATCGATCCTGGGGCTCTTACAATATATTTCCGGCAAGGTCAAGGAAATGCTTTTGCAGATCACATGGACTTCTTTGTCGGAGGAGCATTTTCGAACTTTTCGGTATTTATGCTCGGTGTAATGCCCTATATTTCGACTCAGATATTGATGCAGCTTGCCATGATTATTTTCCCGCGCCTTAAAAAAATAGCGGAAGAAGACGGAGGACGCAAAAAGATTCAGGTTTGGACAAGAATCGTTACTGTCTTTGTTGCTCTTCTTCAATCTTCCGCTGTAGGTACATGGGCAAGAGCGATACCCGGTGCTGTTGTAATTTCAAGTCCTGTTTTGCACTTGTTTATTACGATGGTTACGGTAACGACAGGTACTATGATTACCGTTTGGATGGGTGAACAGATAACTGCAAGAGGTATCGGAAACGGTATTTCGATGTTGATTTTTGCAGGTATCGTAGCCCGTCTTCCTCAGGCTGTTTGGGAATTGATCAAGCTTGTAAGCAATAACGAATTAAACCTTGTTTTTGTAATTATTGCTTTTGCAATGTTTGTAGGAATTATAGCCTTGGTTGTTTATGAACAGCAAGGTCAGCGCAAAATACCGGTTCATTATGCAAAGCGCGTTATCGGCCGAAAAATGTATGGCGGACAGAATACCTATATTCCGTTTAAGATTAACCCCTCGGGTGTTATTCCCATCATTTTTGCTTCATCGTTTTTAACCTTTCCCCTTATGCTTTCGCAGATGTGGGGCTCGAATGTTTCCTGGTTGGCTGCTGTTGCAAGATTTTTGCGTTCAGACGGCTGGGGGTATAACATTATGTATGTTGTTTTGATTATTTTCTTTGCTTACTTTTACACACAGGTTGCACTCAATCCAACGGAAATAGCAAAACAAATAAGGGAGAACGGCGGCTCGATTCCGGGAATTAGAACCGACAAGACAGAAGAATATTTACAGAAGATTTTAAACAGACTGATATTGCCCGGTTCGCTTTATTTGGCTGCGATTGCAGTACTTCCTACTTTAATTCAGTGGGCATTTAGTTTCCCCAGAAATATTTCTATGTTAATGGGCGGAACTTCATTGCTTATTTTGGTTGGTGTAGACTTGGATACAATGAGCCAAGTTGAAGCTTTGCTTAAAATGCACCATCATGACGGCTTGCTTAAAAAAGGCAAGATTAGATCAAGGAACCTATAGAATTTTTTTTAAGAATGATATAGAATACATTCTTTGAAGGAGTGAATATGAAGGTTAGAACAAGTGTAAAACCTATTTGTGATAAATGTAAGGTTATTAAGCGCAACGGAATAGTACGGATAATCTGTACAAATCCTAAGCATAAACAAAGACAAGGTTAACGGAGGACACTGGATAATGGCTCGTATTGCGGGAGTTGACCTCCCTAACAAACATGTTAATGTTTCATTAACATACATTTATGGAATTTCGACTTCATCGGCAAACAAAATTTGTGAAGCTACAAAGGTTGATCCGATGAAAAAAATGAATGATTTGGATGAAGCCGAGTTAGCTGCAATCCGCGAAGTGATTGACAGAGAGTACAAGGTAGAAGGCCGCCTTCGAACCGAAGTGGCTTTAAATATCAAACGTCTTCAGGATATTGGATGCTATCGCGGTCAAAGGCACAGAAAGGGCCTTCCGGTACGCGGACAGAGAACTAGGACAAATGCCAGAACACGCAAGGGTAAGAAGAAGACCGTTGCCGGTAAGAAGAAATAATCGTGGTTGGAGGTAATTAAAACATGGCTACTGTAAAGAAAAGAAAAGAAAAGAAAAGCATATATGAAGGCAATGTTTATATTCAAGCAACCTTTAATAACACAATTATTACGATAACCGACTTAAAGGGAAATGTTCTTTCGTGGGCATCTTCAGGCGGCTTAGGCTTTGCCGGTGCCAAAAAATCGACACCCTTTGCGGCTCAGACCGTTGCAGAAACAGCTGTACAAAAGTGCCAGCCCTACGGCTTGCATGAGGTTCATGTTTTTGTAAAAGGTCCCGGAGTCGGCCGTGAATCGGCTATCAGAACGCTTGGAACAATGGGATTAAAGGTTCGCTCAATCAGCGATGTAACTCCCATTCCGCACAACGGCTGCCGTCCCAAGAAGACGCGCCGAATATAAGGAGACGTGAATGGCCCGTAAAAATCTTTTAAAAGGATTTAAGAAGCCGAAAGGCTTGGAATTTGCTCAGCAAGAATCAACCGAAAGCTATGGTAAGTTTACGGCATCCCCTTTTGAGACCGGTTTTGGAACAACAATCGGAAATTGTTTGAGGAGAATTTTATTATCCTCGATTCAAGGCTATGCTATATCGGCAGTGCTTATAACATCGCATGATGCCGACGGTGTACCCCACACAATTTCAAGTGAGTTTGAAAATATTCCGAACGTCTCTGAAGATACGCTGGAAATTTTGAATAAGCTAAAGCAGATCCGCCTCCGTTTATCGGATGAGTCGGAACAAGGTGACTTTCATTTTGAATTTAAGGGGCCTGCGTCGATAACCAGCAAAGATTTTGCCGTTGAAGGACAGCTTGAAATTTTAGGCGAACCTTTCCATGTTATGGAACTTATGAAGGGTGCTAATGTTTCGTTTGATGTTCAAGTAGATTTCGGCCGAGGTTATGTACCGGCAGAAGTTAATGAAAAATACATTGAAATTGTCGGAACTATTCCGATGGACGCAATCTACGGTCCTGTTTTAAAGGTAAGCTATGCTATTGAGCCTTGCAGAGTAGGACAAAGAAACGATTACGATAAGCTCATTCTTGAAATTTGGACTGACAGTACGGTCAGACCTGAAGATGTTTTGGGCGAAGCTGCAAAAATTGCAAAAGATCATTTTTCCATCTTTATTAATTTTAACGAAAATGATTATCTCGGTGAAGATGAAGATGATAATGAAGAAACGGTAATTAAACAGCTTTTAGCAACTTCGATTAATACTCTCGATTTTTCCGTTCGGGCTAAAAATTGCTTGGACTCGGCCGGTATTAAAACTCTCGGCGAACTGGCTCAGAAGTCGGAAGATGAGATCGAAAGTATGCGCAATGTCGGCAGAATGACTTTAAATGAAATTCATGCTAAATTGGCGGAATACAATTTGCGCTTGGGTATGACTGATTACAGTCATCTAAAAAATACGATAAAAGTATCAAGACAGAAGGAAGAAACAGATGAAGCATAAGAACGGCTTTAATCCGCTTTCGCGTACAACTGCACATCGCCGTGCTTTGCACCGAAATATGGTTACATCGCTATTTAAGTATGAGCGGATTACGACAACAAAACAAAAAGCGATGGAAGTACGCCGAACTGCGGAAAAATTGATTACACGCTCAAAGGTTGATACATTCAACAACAGGCGTCATGCTGCAAAGTATATCTGGGATGATGATATTGTAAAAAAACTATTCAGCGATATCGGCCCTAGAATGAAAGACAGAAACGGCGGTTACACACGTATCTTAAAAATCGGTTTCCGTGAAGGCGATGCAGCTGATGTTGCTATCTTGGAACTTGTAGACTATGACTTTGAAAAAAAGGAAAAGGATACAAAGAAAAAAGATGATTCGAAAAAATCCGATGACAAGAAGACTTCCAAAAAAGAAGCAGGATTTAAATCGTCAAAGGGTGAATCCGAACACAAAAAGAATACCGATCAGGTAGTAGATAGTTCATCAAATCGGAGGTACAACCGTGTCAAAGGCTCATAGAGGTAAGGGAATCCGCGCAGAGCAAAACCGCGGACGCGGGGTATGCCCCGTATGTAACAAAACTGGAATCAAAGTTTTGTACGAACAAGAGATTGACGGTGCAAAAACAAAGATCTGCAAAGTATGCAGAGCAAACATCAAAAATAAAAAGGCTGCGGAAGCTCCTGCAGAAAAACCTGCCGAAGCTTCAGCCGAATAAAGCCTTTTTTGCACAACGCCCGCCTTGGATGCGGGCGTTTTTTATATCTCTATATTTTTTTCACGGAGATTAGTAATACATTCCTGCATATATTTTTCATCATGCTCCTTGTAAATAGGACTTGTCTTTTTGATTTTCTTTAGGTTGCCGTATGGATGACATTTTTGCCCCAGTCGTTTCCTTGCAATGCACAGCATTCTCTGTGTTGCCCCAATAGCTGTTGTGCGGGTAATCTGTTTATCAGGTCTTGATGCCATAGTCTCATGTTAATTTTCCTCTTCCTTAAAAATATTTGAATCTTCTAAATATTTATTAGGATATTTTTTTAGCAAGGTTAAAAGATAGATTAAAATTTCTTTTTTATTTATTTTTCCGTATTTATATAGCTCAATCATATTTAAAAAAGTTTCTTTTTCGTTTTTTTCTGCGCAATTTTTAAAATAGCCCCATATGTGCTGAAGGGAATTGATTACTTTTTTTGGGTTTTCTTCAAGTTTAATGGCTTGATCAATTAGGAGCTGCACTTCATCAGGGGCTATGTCTTCTTTTTTTAAAAGCTCTCTTATATCCTTATAAATTTTTTGAGACTTGCTTAAAACCAAATACTTGTTTTGCGCCCAAAGCTTTTGGCTGATTTTTTTATTATCATTCATTAATCTTATCTTTAAGCCTTAACTATATCATGGGATTCATTTTTTTTCAAGCATTTATTCACAGCATGTATTCACAGCATGTATTCACAGCATTTTTTCACAAAATTCCATATTTTTGACTATACTTTCTCCGATTGACAAAGGCTTCTATAATAAATAAAATTAAGGTCGATGAAAACAAATAATTTGATAAGCAATTTTCACACCCATACTTATTTGTGTAAACATGCTGAAGGGAAGCCGATCGATTATGTAAAAGAAGCGATTAAGGCCGGCTGTTCGGCTCTAGGTTTTTCGGACCATTGTCCCTATCCCGATTCTTCATGGGATTATTGCCGTATGGGGAAATATGAAGTAAATCTCTATAAGAGCATGGTAGAGGAAGCTGCCATTGATGCTCCTTTTCCTGTATATTTCGGTTTTGAATGTGAGTGGCATCCCCGCTATAAGAGCTGGTACAGGGATTTTTTGCGTGAGGAAATGAAATCCGATTTTTTGGTTTTGGGTTCCCACTGGTATGATGTAGGCGGCCGTTTGGAATATGCTCCAACCCTTACAAAAAAAGAACTTTTCGGTTATATTGATTTTACGATTGAAGGAATGGCATCAGGTCTTTATAATTTTTTAGCCCATCCCGATCTTTTTTTGGCTGATGTTTCAAACATAGATTCAGACCATCTGGCTTGTTCAAGGACCTTGATTCAGGCGGCCGTTGATCTTGATATGCCTATAGAAATAAACGGCTACGGTACTTTTAAAAGAAAAATTGTGCGTGCCGGACGCGATGAGTTTATTTATCCGGTTAGGCAATTTTGGGAACTTGCTTCAGATATGGGGGCAAGGATTATCTGTAATTCTGATGCTCATTTCCCTGCACATACTATTTTGGGCTGCAGGAATGCAATGGCCTTTGCAGAGAGTATGGGGATTAAGCCTATGGATACTGCCGAAGCCCTAGGTTTCAGGATTATCAATGGATAAGGAGACTTTGAGAGCCCTTCATATTATAGTTAAAGGAAGGGTTCAAGGTGTGGGCTTTAGGTATTGGACCCGTTCTCTCGCAAGGAGCCTCAATGTAAAGGGCCGAGTCCGAAACCTTGCCGATTACTCCGTCGAAATTATTGCCGAAGCCGATACCGATACTTTGGGAGAATTCGTTTATGCCCTCAAGCACGAGCATCCTTATGCCCGTGTTGAAAGCCTTAATTCCGAAGAGATAAGGCTTAGAGGTTATACAGACTTTCGGATTGAGGTATAACAAAACTAAACCTGCCGATTGAGCCTCGTAAAAAAATTATTCTACCTTATCGTGCTTTTCTCCGCGGGTAACCTTTCCCATCATAAGCCATGCGAGGAGGAAAAAACATGCACAGTATACAAAGACTGCTCTGTGCCCTGCAAAGTCGATTATAAGACCTGCAAGGAAGGGGGCCATTATTGCAGCTCCTTGAGAAAATGTATAGTATAAGCCTGTGTAAAGTCCTATGTGAGCGAAGCCTGCCATCTGCCAAAGCATGGGGAAGGAGTTTGCTATTATACAGATCCAAAAAATACCGAACACAAACATTAGGCCCCAAAAAAGGTATTTTAATTGTCCTCCGGCAAGGCCTAGCATACCTGCAATTTCGGGCAAGAAAAATTGAGCTAAACACAAACTTGCAACAACAATCAAAGCGATTCTTATCATTCTTTTTCGTCCCCACTTACTTGCAGCATAACCCATTGGAATGGCTGATAGGGCTGAGGCTATTCCTACCATTCCTGCGGCAAATGCTCCCTGTCCTGTCGATACGCCGAAATGTTTTATACTGTACTCGGCGATGTATGGCAGCATTCCCTGATAGCCTAGAAACCATAAGAAGAGCGAAACAAGAACAAATAGAGCGCTCTTATCTGGCTTTTCCTCATCTTCGATTTTTCTGCCTGCCAATACGGTTTTCATTGCCTGTATAAACGGCACTTTTTTTTCTTCTTCATTTTCAGAAGAATCGGACGGCGGAACATTTTTTTCTTTTACAAAGAAAAAGAGCATTAGGGTTGCAAGAATAACCAAAAAACCAGCTGCTGGAAATGAAAAGACATCCTTTGTATGCCCTATAATGGGAAGGACTGTATCTACATCCATTAGACGGGCTAAAAATAAGGTTCCCACTATTGCTGCAATGTTTCCCATGGTATTTATAACTCCGTTACCTTGAGAGCGGAATTCGGCAGGAACAATGTCAGGCATTAAAGCTATTACGGGCCCCCGCACCGATTGCTTAAATAAATTCAGCAGGGCAAGAATAATTATCAATGCCGCCAAAGAATTTTTTGCTGCATATGGAATAAAGCTAAAAGTAATTGCCGACAATGGAAGCAGAATTAAAATCCACGGCATTCGTCTCCCTATTTTTGTTCGGGTTCTATCCGACCATGCCGAAACGATGGGGATTAATAATATTGCCAGCACATTATCGAGAGACATCAATATTCCGACAAGCCATTTAAATGGAATATAACGGCTTAAAAAAATCGTTACATAACTGTCATACAATGGATCCATGAGCCCCATTGTAAAAAATCCTGCTCCGATTAAAAAAGTTATCGGAAGGTATTTTCTAAATCCTTCTTTTTGTTTCATAGCTTCTCCCATAAAAACTTTCTGCAGCAAATATTAATTTGCGAAAAAAGTTTTTTCAAGTGTGTGCAGGAATGCACACACATACAATAATGCGATGTTTGCCAAAAGGCAAACTCGGCAGATAAACAGTGAGGCAGAATTTCTGCCGAGCTGTTTATCGTAACTCCTTATAAATTTTATCTCTTAACAGTATAAACTATATTTGCTATAATAGCTATAGTAAAAATAAAGATTATTTAATTTATGAGGAAACGGAATATGCATAAAGAAATTTTGCCTAATGCAAAAAGGCCTCTTCTTTTTGGTCATCGAGGAGTTTCAAGTTTAGCTCCTGAAAATACGATTGCCTCATTTAAGAAAGCTGTAGAGATGGGAATCCCCGGAGTGGAGCTGGATGTGCATTTAACCAAAACCGGAGAACTTGCGGTTATTCATGATTCCTCAATTAGGCGTACCGGAAGAATTTATGAAAATGGAAAAATTATTGAGGCTCCTGATCTAAAAGTTGAAGACCTATCTTGGGAAGAAATACAAAAATATGACTTTGGTATTTGGTTTTCAAAAGAATATGAAGGCGAAAAACTTCCTTTACTTTATGATGTCCTAAAACTTTTAGGCTCCGATATCTATGTCGATATAGAAATAAAAATAGATAACTTAAAATATAAGGGAGTTGTAGAAAAAACCTATCAGGTTTTAAAGGATATTTTAAAAGTTTTACCCGAAAATCCTCAGAGATTTTTGGTTTCTTCTTTTAATCCATTTGCTATAAGATATTTTTCAAAGATATGTTCGGATATTCCTACAGCCTTAATCTATGATAATCATCCCGATAATCTCTTTTTTTTAAAAAAGGGCAGGGGGCTTCTATTTTGTAGTCCGGATATTTTAAAGCCTTCTTATAAATGCTTTACGAAAAAGAAAGATAAAGAATCTTGGTGTTGGACTGTTGACGATAACGAAAAGGCCTTGGATCTTATCAAAAAAGGAGTAACGGGAATTATATCCAATCGCCCTCAGGATATAAAGGAGAATTTATAAATTCTTTAAAACAAGATTAAGGTTTTTACTTGTATCGGCTTACTCCATGGCCATTGTATAAATATTGGATTCAAATTCCATGTCCGTATTGCGTTTTTTAAATGCTTTTGTATCTTGTATTTTTAATCCGCATTTTTCCATTACTCGGCACGAGGCCTTATTTTCTTTTGCAACTGTGCAATAAAAATTACGCACGCCTAAAGAGTACGCAAAATTTATCAAAGCTTTTACCATCTCGGTTGCAAGCCCTTGGCCCCACAAGTCTTTTTTTACCGTATAGCCGAAGCCCCAATGATCTTTTGGTCCTTCCGTCCCTAAGCAGCAGGTTGCAACGGGCTCTCCCGTATTTTTACAAACAGCGATAAAAGGATATTCGTCTACCCATTCGTCAATATCATAAATTACCTTTCTAAGTTCATCGCCGTTTTTATACGGTTCATCTGCAAGATACTTTCCATTTTCAGGATCGCCCCAAAGCTTTGCTGCAAAATCCGCATCGTCAAGTGTCATACTGCGTAAAATTAATCTTTCCGTTTCAATATCTTTTGTTTTCATTTGTTACCTCCCATATTTTTTTCCTCAATAATTTAAACAAATCCGCGCTTGTTGTACCAATTTATTGCCGTTTTATTTTTTGATTCGACATCAAGATAAATTTCTAAATCCTGATTTTTAAAATAATTTATAACTCTATTTATAAGAGATATTCCGATTCCGCATTTTTGATATTTTTTTAGAACCGCAATAACACTGATGTAAGCCGAATTCTCTTTTATAAAAGAAATAATAAAACCTGCGTACTCTTCATTATATTTTGAAATAAAACAAGAGGCGGGATTAAAAAAATCTATTTTATACCAATCACTTTCCCATGCCTTATCGCAAAAGGCATCGGCATAGATTTGAGGAATAATATCTTTGTGTTCAGATTCATTAAATTCTTCGATTTTAATGTTTTTATTTTTATTATCCAAAAGTTTCTTTGGTATTCGATATTTAATCCAGTCCTGCATTTTTATTCCTTATAAATTGTAAATACACCGGAACAATAAGATATTTTTATAAAATCCGTTTTTAGATGCGGAAACCATAAATTAAATCTTTCAGCAATTAAATAATATTCTTCATCATCCCATTCTTCATAATCTTTTTTTCTTGCAGCTTCCATATCTTCTTCCGTTTCAAATGCAACATCGCCGAAGATAAGAATACCCTTTGGGTTTAAGGATTTTAACAGCTTCAGAATATATGATTTTTTTGCTTTGTCATCTATGTGATGAATTGCATAGGTACTGAGTATAACATCGAATTGTTTTTGCTCAAATTCCTTAGGGAGACCATCGGTAAAATCAAATTGCAAAAGTTCCGCATTAGGCATTTTTTGTTTTGCCTTTTTTAGCATCTCATTTGAAAAGTCTATTCCGTAAATATTATATCCGTCGTCATAAAGTTTTTTTGCTAAAATACCTGTGCCGAATCCTATGTCCAAAATATTTTTAGGATTTTGCTTGCGAACCTTTTCGTATACCGTACCTAGAACTCTTTTATATCCGGCAAAGGGATAAACATTTTCTTCATCTGATATTTCTACTTGTGTGTCGTAATTATTTGACCATAGGTCAAAGCCTTTACTGTCCAACATCTTGTTTCTCCTTAAAATTAACTTTTACTTGCCCAATTAAGATATTTGAATGTCTTTAATCTTGTTTAAAATACTTTGCAGTGTAAATGAATTTAATTTTTTTTCTAGGGTGGTTTGAGCATCCAAAAAATAGCCGTCAAGCAAGAAATTTATTTTTTGTGCAATAGGACATTCATTCGGTGGTGTGTCATGTATTTTAAATAGTTTTCCGTCTTTTATTGATTCTACTGCATTAAAGATATCGAGGAAGCTGATTTGAGCCGCCTTTTTTTTTAGTGCAATACCGCCTGTTCCCTGAGTAATTTCTATAAGACCGGCATTTTTTAATGCACTCATAAGTTTGCGTATAACTACGGGATTTGTCTTTACACTTTCGGCAAGAAAATCGCTAGTTACCTTGCACTTATCTTTAAAGAATTCAACGCAGAGTAGGATATGAATTGAAACCGAAAATTTTGTTCCTATTTGCATAAGCCGTCCTAACCGAATATCTTTTTCATCTTATACTAAAACTATATAAGATACAATAGGTCATTTCTAAAAATTAATGTTTTTAGATGCTCACAATAGGACGGCTAATGAATCGTTATTTTTATAAACTTACAACCGAAAAATTATCTTGAATGAATTTTCCATTTTCTACTTCATCAATCATAGCGATGGCGTAATCGGCATAGCTTATTGTGCTCTCTCCATTCGAGTTGAATGGGAGATCTTTACCTGCAAGTTTATATTTCCCGGTACGTTTACCTTCTGCTTTAAAATCTAAGGGCGGAGATAAATAAGTCCACAAAACATCTTTTCTTTCCTTTAATTCAAGAAACGCATCCGTTTCTGCCTGTGCTAAAGGACGGAATTCTTCAGGGAAATTGGGAGCATTAAGTAAGATTGTTTTGTGCTCCTTATCTGTGTAGAGGCAACCCGCTCCTCCGACTATTAAAAGACGGATTTTAGTATTTTTTACGCAATCACATAAATGCCTTAACGAAGTGATGTGCCGGTCAAAGGTTTCAGGTGTCCACGCTCCAAAGGCATCGATAACTGCATTAAAACCTGTCAAATCTTCAGGTTTTAGATCAAATAAATCTTTTTGTAGAACCTTTGCCTTTTCGTTTTTTGCACAAGGCTGACGGATGATGGCAGTTACATCAAAGCCCCTCATTACAGCTTCATTTGTAAGACAATGACCTTGTTTTCCATTTGCTCCAATAATTGCAATCTTTTTCATTAGAACCTCCAATGTTTTAATACTATAGTTGTAACTATTATTGTTACATCTATAGTATAAGCTTTTTTAGATGTAATGTCAATGGTTACAACTAAAATTTTCTAAATTCTTTTATAGATTTTATTTGAGATTTATATATAGTCCTTTTTTTATTTACAAATCATGAATTACACGGGTATGATAAAATCTTCATCATAATATGGGATCAATGAATCATGAGTCATGAGAAACATATTTTCTACTTTTGCTTGGCAAATTAACATGCGATCAAAAGGATCATTGTGCAATTTTGGTGCATTTTTAGAATAAGTAAGTGTTCCAAGAGCAATCACATGACTTGGTTTTATATACAGGCAAGATAAATTCGCTTTAAGGCTTAGCTTATCCAAATGTTCCCCCGAAAATTGAAAAGAGTCAGGGTGCTTTAAATATTTAAGTTGAGCTTCCCAAATATTTATTGTGCTGTAAAAAATCTCATTTTGAGGATTGAGTATAATTTTTCTAGCTTTTTGAGAAAGTTTTTCATCATTCCGATGCAGCCATATTAAAATATGTGTATCCAATAAGACTTTCATATGGATTCTCCAAACATATCACTTATTTCGTCATCATATGCATTTATGTCATCCGGTATTGGAAATTTTCCCTCTGCAAGTCCTATAATAGGAGCTTTTTTTGAAAGGCGATTTTGATTTAAAAAGGAAATCTTATATTTTAATAGTTCAATATATTCTGCCACAGATTCAAGATATTCTTCCGGCAGCGTTTTCAATTCTTTTTCTAATGTGCTATAACTCATATTCTACCCCCTTTATCTCTATATAATAGCATATTTTTTATGTAATTAGAATACCTTGATAACTAGTTTGAAACCTAAAATTGAAAAAAAGACTAAGTATGCACGTTTCATAATCCGGCATGGATGCCGGTGTTTCTATGCTTGGCGAGTTTGTGCTTGCCGCAAACTCGAAGTTGAACATTGGACACTGCTCTCCGATTTTCAACGGTAGTATACTAATCCCAATTTTTTTAATATAATGCATATATGAAATCTATTAAACTGTTTTCTTTATTTTTAATTTTTTCAAGTCTGCTCACCTTGCTGACAGGCTGCGCTAGTATGTATGTCCGCGGTTCAACTCCCGTTCAAAGGGCCGTATCCGCTGCAGATCTCCTTATTGCCGGCAATGTATCTGATGATTATATACGGGTTTATAAAACCGAGGTTTCACAGGCTGAGCGGTCGATTATGGATATGATTAGCAAGGCCGAAAGATACGATATATACTATGCCGATATTGCAGACAATATTTCCGATTGGATGTTGCTTTATAGCCGTATTTCTACTCTTCAACGAAAATATCCCGAAGGTCTACAGGGAAAAAGAGAATCTGCGGTCTTTGAAGCTAAAGATTATAGCAGCCTAAAAGATAGGGCTTATACGAAGGCTACGGAAGCTCTTTATGATGAAGCGTTACATCTTGTGAAGATGCCGGGAAATGATCCTAAAAATATTTCTAAAGCATTGGAGAATTTAAAACGTGCAAAAAAATATTCCCGCCATCTTGATAATGAGATAAATTCGCTGGGTGCAGAGACGGCTTATAATGCAGCCGAAGCTCTTGCTTATACAAATAAGCCGGATAATCTTCTTCAAGCCTCCGAATACTATATGCTTTCAAATTCATGGATTCCGGGATATAAGGGCTCTTTGGAAAAAAGCCGGCTTGCAAAAGAAAAGGCAGCATATCTTTACATCGAAGAAGGTACTTATAACTTAAAGCTAAAAGATTATACCGCTTTCCGCCAGGCAAAAACCTCTTTTAAAAAAGCGGAAAAAATAATTCCGGGTATGGCTTCAAGAGAAATTGCAGAAGTAAACCGCAAGCTTACAATTAGACTCGCTATTGTGAAACCGGATAATAATTATACTGATGAGGATCGAATAAGGAGTGCAATAAGGTATGAACTTAGCGCTTCAAAGTATGGGCCTGAAATTATAGAAATAAATTTTATCAGAGTCGGTATTAATTCTATATTTAATCTTATCGATATTCGGGATGCCGATTTAGTTCTTATTCCTTCCGATAATTATGGTAAAGTTAAAGAGATATACGGACCTGTATATCCTGTAAACAAAAATGTATCAAAGACTATAAACGGAGTTGTATATAACGGTATAATAACGGAACAGAATCAACTTGTTACCGTTTACGCTCAAAATGATTTTGTTCTATATGATATTAGAACGTGGAGAAAAACAGAGCTGCGTTCTTTTAGCAATGAAACAAATAAGTTGTCTAAAAATTTTACGGCAAGATATTATAGCGGTGCTCCTGAAGCAAAACCTGCCGATTTTAATCCCGGATTTTTATATGAATCTGGTCAATATAAAAAATTTTTTCCGGAATTGATGAATGAAAATAGTTATATGAATTTGATTACTAACTACGGCTCTCTCAGTTCATATGGAAAAGAATTGTGTAATGAAATTAGAAACCTGCAATATATAGAGCGGCGGTAAACTTTGTGTATTACAAGTTTAAAAAATGATGTTTTTTAGTGTAAGTAAAGTAAAAAGTTAAATTGAGTTTATGGTAGGTAATGGAATTCTTATCTTATAAAAATTTCTAAACCATGTAATGTTAGCGGCTTGCTCAATTATACTTTGATTATTTTTAGATTCAAATGTTGTACAGTCTTCATCATTCTCTTCATTATCTTCAGTGACCTCTGAATTAAGTTTTTGAGGTTCCGGATAGATGATAAGACATTTTATTTCGGTGTTTTCATCTAAATTAACTCCAAGTGCTTTAAGTATTTTTTTATCTCTGGCATAACCGCTTATTTGGCGTATATCTTCAAGCATATTTGCATTTGAATCACGATAACGTGGTTTATATTTCGCATCGATAATCATCTGTTCATCTTTTTTTATAAAATCTACTGCGGTTTTTCCGTGTCCTTTTACCTGAAAATAGATAGAGTCTAATCCATATCTATCAATAAGCGTTTTATATACATACAATTCATATAGGCGGGACATATCAATCCAATAGGGCAGTGTTTCCTGTTCTGATTTTACTGTATTACTGATAGCATAATCATAACGTCGTAAAATGATTTTGGCTAATTTTAAGGCAGAATTGTAATGAAAAAATAAGGTGTTTGTACGGAAATGTTTTATCTCGGCAGTATCAATATAATCGGAAACAGATTCAAAGCTAGTTAATATACGTGTAAGCCTTTCTTGTAATTTTTTGCCTATAGAATGAGCTTGAAGGCTTTTATTATGTGCAAGTATTTTCTTGCAAAAGAGAAGAGCTTTTTTTAACAACCGATTTTCCGGAATATCAGGAGTAAATTCTTGGAAGATACAGATATTTTTATAAAGCCGTTTTTTACAAATATTTTCCTTAATATTTTTTGAAATTGATATTCGCCCCTTTACTTTACCGGTAAGATTTTCTTCTTTGCATACATATCCTTTTTTTAAGCCCTTGTGTACAATTTTTTCAACTAATGCAAGAAATTGTGTAATTAAAAGCGGTGTAAGATAATTTGATATTTCTTGATTAAGTTTGATTAAAGGTTTATCAAAATCAATACCGTAACAGCTTGAAAAATATGCTATTTCATTGCTGCTTTCAATTGAAAAGGCTGCATCAAGCATTGACAAATAATCAAGCTCTTGGATTTTCGGACTAACTGCAGCCGCTATTTTATTTTCTACTAACCAACAGGTTCCGATATAGTAGCTTGCCGTTATGCTTCGATTAATACCTAGATAGGCAGGCTCTTCATCTATATTAGGATTTCCTAAAAATTTAATTTCAGAATTTTCTTTTTGAGCAAGCTCCCATACCTCCTGAAATAATATTTTTTCATCTTCCGATTCTTGATGAGGAGTTTGATGTTCTTTAAAATATAAGACTTTAGTTTGCTTCATTTAAATTGAATGATTTTAAAAGTAAGCCGTCTTTATAGTATTCTTGTAATAGCGGTTCTACTTCATATTCTATTTTTTGTTGTAATTCTTCTTCCGTGGTTGCCATAAAATAACTATGACCCGGCATTAAATCATCAAAATCCAATTCTGATTTATGCTCTTTAATAAAAGTTTCTATTTTATTAAACATTTCGAGTGCTTTATTTTTTAGAATATTGTTTTTATTACTTATATTATTGTCATAAAAATCTTCGATAGCGTGTTTATCCGATTTGAGGGTAATAAAGGCAAAACGTCTACGGAGAGCATAATCGATTGATCCTGTGCTGCGGTCAGTAGTATTCATTGTACCTATAATATACACATTAGGAGGGACGGCAAACTTTTCTTTTGAATATGGAAGCTGTAATGTTATCGGGTGTGATGCATCTAATCTTTTATCTGCTTCCAGTAAAGTAATTAATTCTCCGAATATTTTTGAGATATTGCCTCGGTTAATTTCATCGATGATGAGAATATAATTTTTTTTCATGACTGTATCAGTTACTTCATTATGGTTATTTTGTAAATCATCTTTATATTCGTTTTTATTAAAACGAGTAATTAATTCAGTTATTATCCATCCGTATTCTATATAATCAATAGTTTTTGTATTTCCAGCAGTTAAGTTTGAAATTAATTTAAACCATTGATCTTTATTGTATGATGATACATCGCTAATATTATTACTAATAAAATATTCAAACAAAAGTTTAATATTTTCTTTTTTTTCTGTTCTAGCTGCTTGTTCTCTAAAGACAATTCTTTTTCGATCTTTATCCCAACTAATGGGGATATTTTTACTATTGGCAAATTGATAATTTGTAATACTACCATTTTTGATATCTCTAATTATGGAATCATAAAGTCTTTCAAATATATCCAATTCATTAAGATATGTGTGGATATTTTTAATCATTGTATCATTGTTTAACTGTTCTAGCGTTTTTTTACTATTAGAATAGTTTTCAATTGCTGCCTTACATATCTTTTTAAATATACCGTCTTCAACAATATAATTAATACCGTTCGGATTATCTTGTTCATTTTTTAAAATTTGGGGTTTTAATCCTTCAATAAAATCTTCATAATCCATTGATTGATGGAATGTGACAAAAGCAATTTGTCCTTCATCAACATATTTTTGATATGTTTCCATTACTTTATAATGATTGGAATAATCTATTTTTTCTCCTATTAGCGAGAGAGCAATTTTAGCTGTAACGTATGTTTTTCCTGTACCCGGTGCACCTTGCAGGATGATGTTCTTTTTTATTTTAAGTAAGTCATAAATTTTTTGTAAATTCATATCGTTCCTCTTTTTATTGATCAAATGATTTATTATGTTTTGTGTATCCAATTTATGAATTTGACATATTCCTTGTTGTGTTTCATATTTAAATTGTTCCTTATTGGTTAACTCATATATCAGTGCTGGTGCTATTTTATTTGTTTTATCATATAGTATTTTATATTTATCGAAATCGGTTTTTAGATCGTTTCTATCGGTAATAGGAAATGGTGGAGCCGTTATGACAGCAAGAGCAATAACGGTAAATCCTTGGCATATTGCAACGTAATCTCCTGCTTTCATATTATTGCCACCGCAAATTACAATTTCTTTCTCACGTAATAGCGGATAATTGTTAAGTACGGTTGGGTTATCTTGTTTGCCCCACTGATCGCCCAATTTCCAATAATTCATTTTTAATTCTTCCTTATTCTAATTCAATTTCTTTATGTGAAAGAATAACTTGCTATATCTGCATATGCTATTATATAATCAATATTTTATTTCGTCAAGGAGTAAATTTTTATCTATGTCTACAAACCAGAGAAATTAATTAAAAAATAATAGTTAAAAGAATTATTTTATGCCGAGAAAAACAGGAAAAACATCAAGTAATAAGACCTTTTTGATTGTTGTTGATAATCTAGGTTTGAAAGTATTGATATATTTCTTACTTTGTGTATACTAATAGATGTAAAATAAACTTGAATATATATTGTTTATAAGAGGTTGTTTCATTTGCGAATTATAGATAAAAACAAAGATTATTATGATTATTTGGCTCATCAGCCGGATAGTGATGATGAAGTAACATTTGATAGACGAGGTTCTATTCCTTTACGGAATGAAGATTTTTTTAATATTTTAAGTGAACATGTCAAAAATCATAAATATTACCGCCGATATTGGGGATGGTGGAAAGAAGAACCGGTGAAATACAATAAGTTTTTTGCGGTCCGTGCAGGAGTTAAGTTATTCTTGATCGGTCTTAAATTGGAAATTGATGAATCTGATTTTCGGAACTGTATTTTAAAATCTTATAAAATGGAACTTATAAAAACATTTGAAGATTTTGATTATAGAGGAAAAATTTTGGATATAGTTTCTGTTGAGAATATAGATTTCCTTGTTACTGCAATAAATAAAAAAAGGCTTGAAAATGTCAAACTTTCAGAACTAGTTATTAAAAATATGGGGTTACCGGATGAGTTTTATATTTTAAAAAATATCGGCATTCCTTCTCTTATTCCTACCGAACAAATTTATTATGGTATGGAAACCTACTTATTTTCACTTAAAAATGATAAGAGCTGTGAATCAAAGGGTTTAACAGATTCCGAAAAGATAGTTAATCACGGTTTCGACAAAAAAACATCTTTTAGGAATATGTAGCCTAAACTTATTCAGTCAAAAAGACAATGAGATTATTACTTGCGGAAAATCGCTTAGAGTTTCGGGAAACCGAATTCGCATCCTTGGTACATTGGAAGACTGCGGTGTATACTGTGTACCTCAAGACGGTTCGGAGCCTATAAAGGTAAAAGAAGAACACATTTTTACCAACACTCCATCGTTGGTAGAATTTTTTGTTCCTCCCGAACTTGAAAAGGATAAACAATACGCCATCCGTATTTGCACACAATTCTCGTCGGGACAGATAACCGTCAAGGATCTCCGTACTACGGAAACGGATTTTTATCTTAAAGCGGTGTAGGTTTGGCGGAAAAGCTTTTTGCCGTTCCGCCTAAACCTTTAATTGCTAAAACTTTCCGGCTAATCTGTAAAAGGATTAGCCGGAATTTTGTTTTTAAAACAATGCCCTTGCTTTTTGTTATTATATACCCTATAATTACACATATAGAGGAGGTTTTCGTATGAAAATGAAGGAAAAGAGCGGAAAGCTCTTAGGTTTAGGTGTAGCAGTGCTGCTGCTTGCTGCGATGATGATAGGAGGCTGTAAATAGGTGCAGGGGAATAGCAGCAGGGAGAAAAAGTATGAGGTAACGGTTAGTGCAGGCAGTAACGGGAAGGTAACGGTAGCGCCTGAAGTTCCGACGGATAAGAAGGTGGCAAAGAAAGGGTCAGGAATTGACGATTACAGCAACGGCAAATACAGGTTATAAGGTAGACACGTGGACGGTAACGCCGCATAGTGCACTACAGTCCGGCGGCAAGGCTGGTAGCAACGTCGCAGTGGTAAAGATAAGCGCAGATACAACGGTGAATGTAACGTTTAAGCCGGTGGGCGGAACACCATCTACACCACCTTCCGGCGATGTCGGTAGTTTTGAAGATACAGGCGACGGCTTTATAAAAATAAGTCCGCCTGCAGCGGGGATTACCGGTAAAGATCCGACATATACATTGCCGGGAATGGGAGAGGAGTATTGGAAAGGAGTATTCCGCGCAGGGCGGAAGGTAAAATTGAGCCCTTATAAGCTTGGCAAAACGGAAGTGCCGTATAAACTGTGGAAAGAGGTATACGATTGGGCGACACAGCCTGCGAATGGATACAAGTTTGCCAATGCAGGAGTAAAAGGTAAAGATGGAAGCGGGACTGAAGAAGAGCCAGTAACGAGTGTAAGCTGGCGAGACTGTATTGTATGGTGCAATGCGTATACCCAGAAAATCAAAGGGGAGGGGGAATGCGTCTACCGCAAAAAGGACGATCATACCGTCGTATTAAAAGACGCAACGGACGGAGATGCCTGCGATAATGCATCTGCCGATATGAGGAAGAAAGGGTATCGCCTTCCGACGGAAGCGGAATGGGAGTATGCAGCTCGGTGGCAGGGAAGCGACAACACCAATGCTGACAAATACGGAGAAGTATGGCTTACCAAACTGAACAGCGCGAGCGGAGCAAAAGCTGACTGGAATAATGCGGATGAGACAAAAGCGGTTGCGTGGTGTGGTGATAATTCAGACAATAAGACCCATCCTGCAGGGGAAAAACGGAAGAATGCACTAGGCTTACACGATATGAGCGGGAATGTATTCGAATGGTGTTTTGATGGGGATGATAATGATCCTAGAGCAAATGATGCTGCTTATACATCCGGCGGATTTGTAGTTGACCCGCAGGGTGCTGCATCCGGTGATAACCGCGTCTTACGTGGCGGCTGTTGGGGCGATTACGCGGGGTGCTGCGTCGTCGGTAATCGGAACAACGGCTACCCCGACTACAGCTTCGTCTTTCTTGGCTTTCGTGTGGCTTGTCGCCCCTGATGAAAAATGTACACGGATGTACATTTTTCATCGACGAGTTTGAGGCTGCGCCTCAAACGTCGCTGCTGCGTGGAACCAGCGGCATCCGTGCCGCGTTTTGCCTGTGAGGTTGAGCAGCTAGGGGCGTTGCGTAAGCCGCCCGTTGCGGCGAAACCGAACCGGCAAAATGTGTTTTGTGGTGCACGTTGCAATCAGCCGGTGCAGAACGTATTGCAATAGGATTTTATGCCGGTAATGCTATCGGCCGAATGTCAATAGTTTTAAACAGTATCAAATTTTTCAAATCAGCAACCTCAATGCATAGCATCGGAGTTGTTGATTTATAAATCTTTCTCAATATCCTTCTGCATTATAATCTCATCTTCGTCTTTGTCGATTTCATAAAAGCCGAAATTTTCATAGAGGTGTTTTGCAGCTATATCACCTTCAACATAGCAAAGCTGAATACATGGATATCTTTTTTCGGCTTCTATCATCGAAAGCCATTTTTGTAAAGCTGCTTTTCCTAAACCTCTTCCTTGACTTTTTTTATCTATCATAAATTGATCCATAATGCAGACAATTTTGTTACCGTCAATCCAATCTCTCTGCATTATAAGCCCTATGGGTTTATCCGAATAATATACGGCAAAAACCTTTGCATTTTCTTTTCTGTAAACAAAGGCTCTTGCAAGGATTGTAACATTTGAGGCTGCAAAATTTTTTTGTTCTTCTTTTATGGAAAGAGAATTGATTATTCTCCAATTATCTGGAGTAATCTCTTTAAATTCAATATTATCGGGAGTAGGGTGGTTAGTTTTCATAAAAATATAATATAAAGTTTAGGTGTAAATTTCAATAGACCAATAATATTTATTGGAAAAATATTTATAGGTTTTGTCTTTTAGTAAAATTTTAAATTCTTTTTCGGTATAAAAGTTTTTCATTATTTCATACTCGGTGCCGTCTTTAAGTTTTCGTATTTGATAGGTATTGCCGTTTTTATCGGTTTTGGATATCGGAGTACTTTCTCCTTCCACAAAAAGGTTGTCCATAAAGAATATTAAAGAAGGTTTTTTAGTTTTTTCTATGAGAGTTTCGACAAGATTTAAAAATTTATGTTTTGTCAGATGACTTGCCAAAAAGCCTATAAATATGCCGTTGTATTCGTTATTAGGTTTATAGTTTCTATAATCCAAAATTGCAAATTCCGGCTTGCAGACTTTAAATATTTTTTGTTTTGCAAGTGTCAATACTTCCTTATTAATGTCGGTTGCAAGTACGGTTTTTGCAGTTTCTGTTAATGTTTCCGTCCAAAATCCGGTTCCGCAGGCGAATTCTAATACATTCCTGTTTTGGAAAAGTTCTTTAATATAATCTTGATATTCAAGAATGCTTTTTTGTCTTTCCGGTTTTTTATATATATCTTCATATTCTTTTGCTCTTTTTTTGTAATATTCTATCATAGGTTTTACTTTTCCTTTGCGAGTTTTAAGTTTCCTTCATAATCAAGATCACCGTCCAAACCGAAGGCCTTGAAAATTGCATTCTTATCTTTTTTGTTTGCCGGATTATTTAAGCTGCCGCCGGCTGCGGGATAAAATGGAGCATTGGATTTTGCTTTTATACATTCTTCCAATTTGTCTATCTCCAAGAAACAACCTATTAATTCCGCTCTGTAATTTTTATGATACCAGTCTTCATCCTCGTATAGAGCATATTCTTTTAAAGACATTTCTTTATATATCAAGCCGTATTGAAGATAGGCAATATCTCTGTCCTGATAATTTATACTCTCGCTTGTCGATATCGGAGCATCATTTAAGTCTTGATACGTAACTTTTCTGTTTCCGATAATTTTACATTCGCCGTAATAGATATTGTTATCCATAAGGGGCTGTGCAGGGAGGGATAAGTTTTTTTCCAATTCATCAAGATCAATGTTGATGCTGTCGCTTATTTTATGATAGACCTTTACAATTAAAGCTGTTCCCATCAAATTGTTAAGACCGTAGTTTTTATTCTTTTTAAATTCGGGTGTTTTTCTTAATTTAACAATATCGATTAAAATTTTACCGAAGCCGTATTGCCGTCTTCCTATTTTAAAAGCAAAGATATCCCCTTCCTTATATTTTTGATGCTCTCTTTTTTCATTTTTAAAATTTTCCAAATCGGCTAAATCTTCTTTCGATGTTTCCTTTATCCATTTTTCGATCCAAGAATTCAGGGCGGAAGCCTTGCTTTCTTCTAACCTTTCGGAATAATATGTTTTTTGTGTGGTGTAGTTTCCTATGCAAACATGTCTGCTTCCAAATGAAAAATATAAGCCTATTCCTCTAAATGATTGAGTTGCCGTAAAGTTTAATTTTTTCGGTTTTCCTTTTGCCGTTTTAGGCAGTACAATAGTTCTGTTTTCGGCAGTTTCAATATTAAGCTCGTTTTCTTTATAGTAAAAAGCCTCGCCTTCAGAATCCGATGCCGATATTTCTTTTTTGATAACATCGCCGTCAAAGTAATAGAGGGTGCCTTTTATATTCATTACTTCCCAGTGATCTTCAATCGGATTTAAGCCCAGATATTTTCTTTGTTCGTTGGTTAAAATAAATTGTTTATTCAACTTTCATTCCTCAGTCGGCAAAACTTTATATAACCAGTTTATCCAGATATGAAAATATTTTAGAAACGGCTTGCTTGTTTTCTTCGGTCATGTTCATAGCTCTGTCTATTTCGCTTGCAATAAGCTCCGATTTTTGATTGATCTCATTCATATTGCTGCTTATGCTCTTAGAAATGTCTACAAGCCTCGTCATTTCTTTTCCTGCTTCGGTGTTTCCTATAAGCATTTCTTCCGAACCGCTTCTGACTTCAGAGGTTATCTGCATAATATTTTTTACTGCTCTAAGTATTTGAGAGCTTCCCGTGTCTTGTTCATTCATAGCATTCATTATTTCGCTGTTTCTGTTGTTGACAAGGTTAAGAATACGCATTACTTCCGTAAACTGAGTTTCGCCCATTGAGGAAGATTTTGTTACTTCTTCTATCTGATTTTTTAACTCCGTTAAAACGCTTGTTATTACCTTGCCCTGAGTGCCGGACTCTTCGGCGAGTTTTCGTATTTCATCGGCAACAACAGCAAAGCCCTTTCCTGCTTCTCCTGCGTGAGCGGCTTCAATGGCTGCATTCATGGCCAGTAGGTTTGTTTGACTTGCTATGTTTTGGATTACCGAAGTAGTTTCTAAAAGACCTTCGGATTTTTCGCTTAGGGATTTAACAAATTCGTTTGTTTCTGAAATTGATTTTCTTCC
Organism: Treponema denticola; assembly: GCF_024181645.1. Lineage (NCBI taxonomy): Bacteria > Pseudomonadati > Spirochaetota > Spirochaetia > Treponematales > Treponemataceae > Treponema > Treponema denticola. Next base: position 220,698 of record NZ_CP058624.1, read on the forward strand.
CTTTTCGGCTGCGATATTTAATTCTTCCATAGAACCTAAGTTATTTTTTAGAACAGAGGTAATGGATTTTATATTTGCCGTCATCTCTTCAATAGCGGAAACAGATTCTGTTATAGCCGAAGATTGGTTAATAATATTTTTGTCAAGTTGTTCAAGGTTTTTTGCAATTTGTTCCAAAGTGGATTGAGTTTGCAAAACTCCTGAAGATTGGTTTTGGATACTGTTATTTATTGAAGAAATATTTCCCGTAATTTGGTCCACTACATTTGAAGCTGTTGTCATATTCGATAAAAGATTATGGGCAATATCCTGTGAGGTTTGACCTGTGGTTTTTACATCATTAAAAAATTTTTTATTAAAATCTAAAAGGACATTAAAATCTTTTATTAAAAGAGCCGCCTCATCTCTCGAATCTACCATAAGAAAATCTTGATTATAGTTTCCTAATGATAAATTTTTTATTGCGGTCTGTAAGCTTGAGATCTTCTTTTTGGTCGATTTAGTGATAAGAACTATATTTATTATTGAAAGACTTATTCCATAGATAAAAAGCGGAAGAACCTTTGTTAAAAGCTGCATATAAATATCATCAGTTTGTGTCCTAACTAAAGGAGCCATTGTAAAAAAAGAAGTTGACAGAATACTTAAAATACTTACGAGTGCAGTTCTTCGTGTCATCGAAAGGTCTAAGTGATTTTCTTGAACCGGTAAAAAAGCTGCCCATTTTTCCAATGCTCTTATCATAAAAGAACCGAAGAATATCCCAATTAAGAACATATTTCCCATAGTTATACTCATATATGAAATGAATGTTCTTGTTTGTGAGATTAGACCGGATTCCAGCGAAGTAAAAAACGGACCCAAAATAGCAATCATCAGCGGGATGGTAAATGCAATTTTTACATATAATGATATATTCTTTTGTGCCTTTATAGGGTTTTCTTTCCAGTTTACTATTGACGGCATTATAAATTTCCATTTGATGAGGGGGTTAAAAATAGATGTTATCATTATAACTACAAAAGTTTTAGTGCTTAGGATATTCATAATGTTTCCTGAGCTTCCTACTATGCGGTTGGTTAAAATGGTCGATAAGATCCATGCCAAGTTGGTTAATAAATCAAATACCAATATTTTTTTAGACGGATTATAAATATCCGCATTTTTTTTGCTCATAGTATACTCCTTCTATATCTTTGGGTTGTTTAATTTTACTGTAAAATGCACATTGTGGAATTCTATTGGGAAAAAAGAGCATCATTCAGTAGTTTTGTTAGGTTACCATATAAATAAATTTTAAATAGGTAAGTTACTTGAAAATAGATAAATTTTCAATTTTTTTTCCATTTGGTGATGCCCGATCTCAAAAGCCTGAATTCCCGTATTATCAAAATAGATATGGGGATTGCACTCAATATTTCAATGAGAAATGTACCATAATAAATTCCTGCAATACCGGTAAATATAGGAAGAATCAACATTACCGGAATGTAAAAAACGATTTGCTGTAAAATTCCCAATATTGAACTGATTTTTCCTTTGTTGACGGCAGGAAAAAAGGCTAGGGCAAAAAATACTAGGGGCATAACCGGAAGGAGAGCCATGTAAATCCTAAAATAGGAAATATTTTGAATGTTTAAGTGAGGATTTTTCATCATCAAGGAAACCGCTGTTTGAGGGAAGATAAGTATTAAAATCCATAATGGAGCTATCAAAACAAGGGCTGCAAATACAAATTTCTTAAAGGCTGAAATAAGGCGTTCTGTCTTATCTGCTCCGAAATTTATTCCTATTATGGGAGAGAGGGCAATCATGAAGCCACCTATCGGCTGTAGTATAAATGAAAAGATGCGGGTAATGATTCCGTAAAAAGCAATGTCGTCCTGTGAGCCGTAGTGGTTTAATACATTTAAAACTAAAAGCATTTGGATCGTTCCCATAAACTGCATTATAAAACCTGCTAATCCCATCGAAATAATCTTAGATATAATTTCGCCGTCCATTCTGATTGTAAATATGGAAACAGGAGAATCGATTTTCTTTTTTGCAAAATAAACTGTATCGATGACAGCCTGTACTGCCATACCGATATTTGTTCCTATGGCAGCTCCCTTTATGCCGAAATTAAAAATCACCATGAGTGTATAATTTGCACATCCATTGACAAGCAGGCTTATTCCCATAATTGCCGCTGCTGTTTTCATCTTTCCTTCGGAACGGATGAGGTTATTAAGAGCAATGGCATATATCCAAATCGGAGTGCCCCATAAAATTGTGCGGTAGTATTCGCCTCCATGTATTAGAGAATCGCCTCTGCCGCCCATTAAAAAAAGAGTTTGCTCCGAAAAAAGAAATCCTAAAGTCATCACGATTACACTTATTATAAGTGTCAAAAAATTGACATTGCCTAAAATCTTTTTTTGAATATTTTTATCTTCCGCACCGATTGCAATACTTGAAAGAGTTCCGGCTCCAGAGCCTACGAGAATACCTAAACCTATTATCGTTATGAGTGGAGGCAAGGCTACTGAGATACCGGCAAAAGCTCCTTCTTCGGCAAAATGTCCGACAAAGATTCCGTCCAGCACATTGTTTGCTCCCAGTAAAATCATTGCAATAACGGCAGGCCATGAAAGATCAAAAATAACTTTCCACAAGTTTCCGTTTAAAATAAATTCTTTTTGCTTTTCATTTTCCATAGTGTAAAAATTCCTAAATCATATAATGCGGAATTTAGCTGTCTTTGTCAATAGTTTTTTCTATTCTCAAATCAATTCTTGACAATAATCATGTAAGCTGTTATAATTCTGAATGTTAGCTTGTGCTTACGAAAGGAGGCCTTAATTGTTTAGGTTTATCATAAAACGAAAAGTATATTTTGTGCTCTTTTTTGTTTTAAGCGGAATCGATTTGTTTTTTACGATGAAGCTTCAATTATGGAAGGGACAGCTTCTTGATACGGCCTTAGGGAAAACCGCTTATTCTCTTTATACCTTGATGCTCTTGTGTTTAGGAGCGATGGTCTTTGCCTCTTTATTTTCTTATCTTTACAGTCTTGTAAAATCGAAACTGGTGGTAACTGCCGAGGCAGATTTACGGAAAACTTATTTTGATGCCCTTCTTAAAAAAACGATGGGAGAATATATCAATATCCCTGAAGGAAAAATAAGTGCCGATTATACGGATAAGATAGATGTGATACGTACTCAGTATTTTTATGTTTGGACGGCTTTGGCCGACAGTGTCTTGATATTCTCGGTAACGGTAATAACCCTTTTGACAATAAATATACAGGCGGCCATTGTTACTGTTCTCTTATTAATGATTCCTCTTATTGTTCCGACTGTTTTAAAAAAGATTTTGGCTAAGGTTTCAAAAGAAAAGATGGAGGCAGTCGAAAAACATTTTTCTGCCGTGAGAACTTGGTTAAAAGGAATTGATATTATAAAAGTTTTTTCTTGTGAGCAATATATAATTTTCAGGTACGATAAGATAAACGAATTTTTAAGAAAAAAACAAATGGATGCCATAAATGTAAGTTGTTTTGAGATAGGCTTAAGTTTTTTTGTATCGGCTATCGTTAATTTGCTTATGACGGCTTATTGTGCATATTATGTTTATAAGGGTATTTTTTCTATCGGAGAATTTTATACCATAATGAGCCTAATCGGGATTCTGTCCAGGCCCATGTATTGGACCGCGAACTTATTAAAGACTTTCTTTTCTTCCCGGCCTGTCCGTGATGCAATGATTGAATTTATAGATGCTAAAACTGAAACAGACGAAATAGGAAACTTAAACGGATTTAATATTGATGCTGTAGGCTTATCGTTTTCGTATAATGAAAAGAAGGTTTTAAATAATACCGATTTTACATTTAAACAAAACGAAAAAATCTTGATCCTAGGAGAATCGGGTTCAGGAAAGTCCACGATAATGCGGCTCCTTTTGGGAATGTATGCTCCGGATTCCGGTTCGCTTACAATAGGCGGAGCTGCTCCAAAAAAAATAAAAAATATTGCCGATATAATTTCGATTCAGCAGCAAGAAGCCTATATCTTTAAAATGAATCTCTTGGATAATTTATTTTTAGATAAGTACATAAGCGAAGAAAGGGTAAAAGAGGTTCTTGATTCCTTAGGTTTAAATAAGTACACGCAAGATAAATATTTAAAGGAAACCGTCATAGGGGAAACTTACGGTTTTTCAGGCGGAGAAAAAAAGCGTATAAGTATTGCAAGAGCTGTTTTGCATAAACGCCCGATAATGATATTCGATGAACCTCTTGCCAATATCGATGATGAAAATATTGAACGGGTAAAAAAAATAATTTTCGATATAAAGGATTCTACCGTAATAATTATTTCGCACATTGCAGATACCGAAACAAAAAAAATGTTTGATCGAATTTATAAATTTGATACAAGCGAAAGGAGATTATATGAAGAAGCTGTCTAATCTTGAAAAATCATTTATATTTTTTGCTCTTCTATTTTTAATTTTTTCAGCCGCCGCCGTTACGGCTTTTTCATGGTTAAGCGGAAAAATAGCCGATGCTGCCGTAAGCAAGGATATTGAAAAAATAATTATCTTTGTATCTGCATATTTTGTTGCAATACTGGTGAGGGGAGGAGCACACGGGCTTTATTCTTATTTTTTCGGAAGATTTAAAACAAACCGTTTAAAACTTTTACGGCAAGGTCTTTTCCATTCTTGGGTAAAAGCCGAGTATGAAGAATTCTACAGTATTGAAGAAGGAAAGAAAATTTCTTATTATCAACAACAGCTTCCTTCTCTCGACGGAATATACTATCAATCCTTCTATGGAATGGGACAGATTCTTATGGAAACGGTTTTTGCTTCAGCCTTATTTCTATATGTCAATATAAAATTGGCTCTTGCAGGTCTCTTTTTTATTTTTATTACTTCGATTATTCCTCAAATGTTTAAAAAGCTCTTGGATAAAACTCAATCCGAATCAATAGAAAGTGTAAATGAGCACATGGGAGAGTTTTCCGATTGGTTAAAAGGCTTTGAGGTAATAAAAAATTACGGAAGTGAGGGCCGTTTTCAAAACCTCTTAAATAAATCGGTAGAAAAGCTGGCAAAAAAACAATTTTCGGTTTCAGCGGCAAATGTTGCATCACAAACTCTTTCTTCTTTTGCATCTCAATTAAGTATAATTGCAGTTGCTTTTTACGGCGTTTATATGATTAATAAAAATGAATTAAGCATAGCGGAGTTTATGATGGCTAACGGCTTGGTTGTACAGCTAAGGTCTCAAGTTTATTATATCTCTATGTATGTGAACCGCTTTATTATGAGTAAGGTTACCCTTGAAGGTTATAAGACCTTGATAGTTAAGGAGGCGGAAGAAGAAAAGATTGAAGCTGAGATTTCTTCGGGCGATATATCGTTTAATGATGTAAGTTATGCTTACAGTGAGCTGCCTGTTCTTCAAAATGTAAATAAAAAATTTACCGATAAGGGTATACACATCATTTACGGAGAAAGCGGAAGCGGAAAATCTACTGCGATGAAAATTCTTTTAGGTCTATTAAAACCTAAAGGCGGAAACATAGTATTGGATGGAAAAAATATTCATTCCATAAAAAACAGGTCAGAACTTATTTCGTTTTTAGCCCAAGAAGCCGTTTTCTTTGATGATACCTTAAAAAACAATTTAACATTGGGCGAAGATATTGCAGAAGAAAAAATATTCGGCTTAATGGAAAAATTGGGCTTGAAAAAATTCGCAAATAGCGAAGCCTTGAATATGGACTTTACCCACATCGAAAACAAATTTTCAGGCGGCGAGTTAAAGCGGTTAAGCTTTGTGCGTACCCTTTTGAGGGATACGCCTGTAGTAATTTTCGACGAACCCTTTGCAAATATAGATGCTCAAAATATAGAAAGAGTCGAAGACCTTATTTTAAGTCTAGATGATAAAAAAGTTTTTATAGTAACCCATCAGCTTAACGAAAGGATCAAAGAAAAAGCTGCTTCCCTCTGGAAGATAGGAGCTTGATGGTTTTTGGGTATATAGAAAAACCTGACAATCATAGAAGATTTTCTTCTCATTTTTTGTCAGGTTTATCTAAAAATTATTTAAGCTCTATTTCTACGGTAAAGTTATCTTCATTTAAGTCTTCATCTTTTACCGCATAGCCAAAATTTTTGTGTCCGCTATTAGCTTGTTCAACGCCGTTAATTTTCCAGCTTTTTACTTCTTCGGAACCGGATAAAATTGCTTCAAAGTTTAGTTGCACTCCTGCATACAGCCTTAATCCCGAATTAAGGCTGTGTCCATTTTGGGAACATTTTATCTTGCCGGAATCAAAGGTCAATGCTGCACTTTTCAAGCCTTCTTTAACTTTGCAGCTTACCGATACTGCACCGCCTGAAGCCTGATATATATCAGATTTCATTATAGTAAAATTAAACCATGTGTGTCCTTGGTTATTCCAGTATGGCTTATTATTGTTTATTTCCCAGCTTTTTACAGCAGAATCAGGCATACCCAGTGCTCTAAAATTGAGGCGTTCTCCTTCATAAACAATAGTTTCATTCGATTTTACTTCAGTTTCTGTTTTATTTCGGGTTACCGAGCATCTTATGCTGTTATCAAAGCTTATCTTTGTCTCTAATGCAGGTTTTAATGTATAGCCTATTATGAGAGTCCCGCCTGATAGGTGTTTAGCCTTTACATTAAGCCAAAACCTGTTAGGCCCGTCACCTGAGTTGCTTTCCGTTTCAACGCCGTTTATCGTCCACTTATCGACTATTTGCCCTTGGGGAGGATTAGCATAAAAGTTAAGACTATCCCCTTCTTGTACTTGATCTCCGTTAGTTATTGCGGTATTAGGTCCGTATTGGTTCCATTTTTCACAGGTCATGGAACTTTGCGAGTCATTCCAGTGTATAGTTCCTGAAGCAGCACCTTTTGTGGTATAGCCTATTATGAGTGTACCGCTTGATAGGTGTTTAGCCTTTATATTAAGCCAAAACATGTTAGGCCCGTTACCTGAGTTGCTCTCCGTTTCAACGCCGTTTATCATCCACTTATCGACTATTTGCCCTTGGGGAGGATTAGCATAAAAGTTAAGACTATCCCCTTCTTGTATTTGAGCTCCGTTAGCCAATTCTGTCCAAGGATTTTCTTTATAACAGGTCATAGGGCTTTCAGTGTTATCCCATTGTATAGTTCCTGAAGCTGCTCCTTTTGTGGTATAGCCTATTGTGAGAGTCCCGCCTGATAGGTGTTTAGCTTTTACATTAAGCCAAAACCTGTTAGGCCCGTCACCTGAGTGGCTTGTTGTTTCAACACCGTTTATCATCCACTTATCGACTACTTTTCCTTGGGTAAGATTAGCAGTAAAGTTAAGGCTATCCCCTTCTTGTATTTGAGTTCCGTTAGTCAATTCTGTCCAAGGTCCGTATTGGTTCTTTTTTGTACATGTCATGGGAGTTTGCGAGTTATCCCATTGTATAGTTCCTTTTGCTGCTCCTTTTACGGTATAGCCTATTGTAAGCTTACCATCTTTAAAGTGTTCAGCTTTTACAAAAAGTAAAAATTTATTATGTTTATCGCTGAATAGGCTTTGGGTGATAACACCGTTTACTGTCCATGTATCGACTATTTGATCTTCAGGAAGATTAACAGTAAAGTCAAGTCCATCACCTTCTTTTACTTGTTCACCGTTAGTTATTGGTATTGCCGGTTGTACGTGTTCGTTAAGTTTATTACAAGTCATGGGGCTTTCAGTGTTATTCCAGTGAACGGTTCCTGTGTAAGGTGTTTTTTCTGTGCAGCTGAAGTTAAGAGTTTTACTGCCGTCTGCATCTGTGCTGCTGACCTTATAGATAAACATTTCCATCTCAAACATTCCCGATACAGGTTTACTGTTTACCAGACACTTATCTATAATCTTTCCCGTAGGTAAATTTGCTTCAACAGCAATAAGTGTACCCTCGTCTATTTTTGAGCCATTCGGAATTTCGGGTTCTCCATTTTTTGGAATAAAAATCCTTTTTATTGAATTGTCATACTTGATTGTAAGTTTTTCGGCTTGAATTATGCTATAGTCAAAGAGGATAATGCGGTTTTCGGCATCTTGCTCCTTTACTACATACTCATAGAAATAAGGAATTCCTGAAGACAGTGATGATGGCTTTCCGTTGATTGTCCATGAGGGGAGTTCGCCTTCTTCAAGGTTGACGGCAACAAGATATATCTTATCGCCTATGCAAACCTTTTCGTTATTTGCCAAGGGGGTATTCCCAAGGCTTAAGTAAGCTTCTATTTTGTTGTTATCGAATTTGACGGTTATTTTTATTTTATCCCATTTTGCATAAAGCTTTATATTTTCGGTTACCTTGTCAGATTCAAAATTCCATTTTGAAGTAAAAGACTCGTCTTTGTACCAGCCTTCAAATTCTTTTTCTGCCAGAGTCATTTTCGGCGGTTCAGTGAGCTTTTGTCCATGTATTATAGTTTGCAGTTCAGGTGCGGGGCTTCCGCCGTTTGCTTCAAATGTAACCTTATATGTTTTTTGCTTAAATTTTACTTTTACATTCAGGTTTTCGGTTAATGTGTGCTTAATAGTTGCAGCAGTCGGCGAATTTGCATTTATTCCTTCCCAGTTTGAAATTTCAAAACCTTCTTCCGGGATCGCTTTAAATTCAAGAACAGTACCGGCTTCTAGTTTGGTGTTTGCCGTTACCGGAGTTCCTCCGGCTTTTACTTCAAGCCTGCCTCCGCTTCCGTCAACGCCGAAATTTACCAAAAATTTTTGTATGACGGTTACTTTACAAGCTTTTTCAAAATTTCCGTCTAAGGTTCTTACCGTTATTTTTGCAGTACCGGCACCATTAGCCGTAATTGTTCCTTCTTGGTCTACAGAGGCGGCCGTATTATTGTCCGAGCTCCATTCTATTTTTTTATTTGTTGCGTTGGGCGGCTGAACCGATGCTGTCAGTTTTATTGTCTCTCCTGTTTCAAGGGTAATCGATTCAGGTGATAGATCTACTCCGGTTACAGGAACGGTTTTTCGTGTAATATGCAAAGTTTTCTTCCATGCTTTGTAACCATCGCTTCCTGTTTTTTCCGGAATGGAAAGCTCTACTTCTGTAATTTTTCCTGCTTCAAGCTGAATAGGTTCATCTTTGACGGTAATATTTATATCCGAAATTGGTATTAGAAGTCTTAAAAATTCGGCAGTGAGGTCTCCGCTTGAGACAGTTTCTTTATCGTTAGGGATTCTTACCGACATAGAAGCTAGATCCGCCTCTTCACCATATACCTTTAAAGATTCAAGGGTTAACTCAGGCAGGTCAGAAGACGATAAACGTTTTACCTTTATAGTTTGCTGCCATTCGCCGTATTGACCTTCGACAGCATTTACTTTTAGGGTAACGTGAGTTTCAGTTCCTTCGGTAAGAGATACGGGGCTGTTTTCAATATTGATAGTGGGTGTTATCTCCGTAGTTCCTATAGTAAATTTTCCCTCGGCTTGTGTTACTGTTGCTATGGTGTTCGGAACATCTACTTTCCATTCAGTCAAGTCTACATTATAGCCGTTAATTTTTATATATTTTGGAACAGGGGCTATTTTTTTAAATTTAGCACTTATCTCAATATTTTCCGTTACAGTTATGATGTTAGGATTTTTTTTAGTTTCATCTATACCTGTCCATTCTGCAAGTTCGTAGCCGGATTCAGGTGTTGCTGTCAGTTTTACTCTTGTGCCTTTTTCGATAGATAGGGTTTTTGTTGCATTTTCTTCGATGTCCTCGCTGTTGCCTTGCCATTCAGCTTTAATGGTTCCATTGGTGTCGGCTTTAAGGGTTAAGGTTGCTTTTTCTTTAATAAATTTAAGTTTAACTTTTATACTCTGTTTATCTTTAACAGTAAACGTTGCTGTAAGTTTATCCGAGGAAACAGATAGCTGCCCCCCCCCGTATTCCAGCTGTCTACTGCATAATAGTTAGCTGTATCAGGTAAGGCCGTAAAAGTTATTTTAGTGCCTATCAGGATTTTTTTACCTGTTGCAGGAATTTCTTTTGTAGTTCCTTTTTCGGTATATACTGCTTTTAGAGTTCCTCCTTGTCCGTCTATTTCCCAGCTGACATCGGCCGAATTTTCAGGCGCTATTTCAGCTTCTTGATTATTTTCCTGAGTTTTGGGCGATTCAATAGGATTTTTACACCCAAATACAAACATTAGACTAAATACCGCACACAGTATCGCTGTATTTAGGACTATCTTCGAAAATAAATTCCGATTTTTCATTTTGGATCCTCTCTTTATGTGTAGATTTTGTTACCGATATTATACACTATATTTATAAAAAAGCAAGAGTAGAAAATATGGAGAAAATATGGATTGTAAGGTTCTGTAGGCAGGTTATAAGGCTTCTGCTTCCCAAGTATCGGCGGTTTCTTCATCAATACCGTCAGCGAATACAGCTCCTATTAGGACTATCTTTTTTCCGCTCGTCTTGTAGGGTTCGGCATAGCCTTTTTCTTTTATCTGTTGAATAGCTTCTTTGGGTGTACCGGAACCCATCAGCTTAAACTCGAAAATGTAGACCATATCATCAGTGTGAACTACGCAATCGGCCCTTCCTTTTGAGCTTACTACTTCGGTTTGAACAAACTGTCCCATCAGGCTAAATATTATATAAAAGGCTATCTGATAATCCCTTTCCCTCATATGCACATTTTCCTTTGAGGCGAGGCTGTAAGGAAGACCTGCACAAGCCGTGTACATTCTTTTCATAAAAGAATCCGGCTTATTATCCCGTAAATCTCTTATAAAATTCCCTATAAATAAACCGCTTGCATCCTTTGAAATAGAGGTGTAGGCCGGTACGAGATTATCTAAAAAGCCGTACTTTACCTCGTCATTCGGGAAACCCAATTTGTAAAGCTGAAATTCCTTGTTATAATCTTTTATGGTTAAATAGCCGGATTGAAAAAGAATAGGAATCGGGTTATTCATATCGGGACGGTAATCCTGTAAGGCGTTTTCACTCATTTCGGCATTTTCTAAAATATCACGGATAAAGACATCTTGCTTCTGCAAGGCCTTGACCAAAAAGGTAGGAGTTCCGGTCGAAAACCAATAAGAGCTTGTTTCTTTTTTTATAAAGGCATTAAGCAAACTAAAGGGGTTGTATACACTCTCTCCTTCAGGATGGAAAAAATATCCGTCATAACGCTTTTTTAGAAGAGCAAGGGTTTCTTCATAACTTAGCTTACGGTTTACCGCCAAGGCTTCAATTTCGGGTTTAAAAGATTGCTTCAATTCAGTTTCCGTGATACCGCAGATACCTGAATAATCTTTTTCGAGAGAGATGTCCCTCAAATTGTTTAAATCGCTGAAGATGCTAACCTTACTGAATTTGGTAACCCCGGTTAAAAAAGCAAAACGGATATGTTCATCGCAGGATTTTATAATTCCGTAAAAACCTTTTAAAATAGAACGGTATGCTTCATTTACTGCCTCATTGTCCCACATGGTTTGAAGAAGAGGTTTATCGTACTCATCTATCAGGATGACGGCCTGTTTTCCGGTCTTTTCATGAGCCCTGCTTATAATTCCCATAAACCTCTCAGGAAAGGCAGTTTCGGAGGGGCGGCTTCCATAGGTTTCCTCCCAAATACAAAGTCTATTGTTTAAAAGAGCTTCCAAATCTTCTCTTGTTTCGTATTTTGAGGCATTAAGGTCCAAGTGAAAAACCGGATATTTTTGCCATATCTCACGCCTACTTTTTTCACCTTCCTCAAAAGCTTCAATAGCCAAGCCTTTAAACAATTCTTTTTGACCTAAAAAATAAGCTTTTAAAGTCGAAAGAAAAAGACTTTTACCGAAGCGGCGCGGCCGACTTAAAAAAAATACGCGGCTTTCAGCTGCAAGCTTTACTACATATTCGGTTTTATCTACATAAACAAAGCTGTCATTACGCATAACCTCAAAACTTTGAACGCCTAAAGGTAATTTTCGGATACCGGACATTTTTTACCTCCTTAATTTATAATTATGAATCAAATTGATTATAGCATATTTTTAGAATTTTTATAAGGGGAACTAAACTCTTGATTTTTATGCATATATATCCGCTGATTATTTCCAAAATATATATAATTCGGATTCAGCGGATATTAACCGATTAAACTAATACACCCATTTTTCCGTGGCTGTAGACTTATCAATCATGTTTTTGTACAGCTCGGATTTTTGTAAAAGATCCGAGTGTTTGCCTTCAGCTTCTATTTTGCCTTTGTTCATGACGATGATTTTGTCGGCGTTCTCGATTGACTTTAAGCGGTGCGAAATGATGATGACTGTTTTATCCTTGATAAGTTTATTTAAGCTTTCTTGAATCTTCATTTCGTTTTCGACATCGAGAGAAGCACTGATTTCGTCCAATATAATGATGGGCGCATTTTTTAAGAAGGCACGGGCTATCGAAAGACGTTGACGTTCTCCGCCTGAAAGACGGCTGCCGTTTTCTCCGACAAAGGTATTCCAGCTTTCGGGCAGAGCTTCGATAAACTCGGTACAGTTTGCAAGGCGGGCGGCTTCCTTTACTTCTTCATCAGTGGCATTTTTATTTCCGACACGGATATTTTCCATAATCGATGTATTGAATAAACCTACATCTTGGAATACAATCGAAATCTTTTCAAAAAGACTGTCCGTGTCGATTTTTGCAATGTCCTTTCCGTCGATAAGAATCTGCCCCTTGTTGTAATCGTATAAACGCGATGCCAAACGGAGTACGGTTGTCTTTCCGCAGCCTGAAGGACCGACAAGGGCTGTAACCTGATTTTGCTCGGCTGTAAAAGAAATGCCGTCGATAATTTTTTGCCCGTCATTATAAGAAAACTCAACATCTTTAAATTCGATGCCGTATTTTTGTAAGTTTGCAGGAGAGCCTTCCTGTACCTCGGTTTCTCGCAACTCATTGATACGCTTAACGCGTGAATCGATGTACATAATCTCTGCAAGGTTTGCTTCGACAGCTGCAACCGCATCGATAATGCGCGAGGCGGCAATGACATAGCCGATAAAATACAGAAGTGGGGCGGTTCCGGCTAAGTACATTTTTAAACCGAAAAAGACCGTTATCCCGACTGAAAACTTGAGTGCCGCCATTGCGATATTGAGCGGAATCGCTTGATGGGCTTCAACAGAGAGGTGAAGTTTTTCAGCCTCATCGACATTGCGGTTTAATTTTTCTGCAACCGTATCTGTGCGGCCGTAGCTTTTAATTTCCTGTTGAAGCTCAATCGCTTCCTGAAAAAATTCTGAACGCTGTCTTTGTTTGTGGAAGTCTCTTGTGGTTTCCCGCACTTGTATTTTCTTTGATAAAATAAGCAGGATAAAACTCACTACTATCGGTGCAAAGACACAAAGTCCCAAGGCCGGATGAGCTATAATCATCATTGTGCCGATAATTACAAGATAAATTACCAGTCCTATTGTTTGCGGAATGGCGTGGCTCAACGCATGCTCAAGAGTTGCGACATCCGCCATAACGGCTTGCGACAAATCTGAAATATCGTGCTTGGAAAAATATGCAAGCGGTAATGCTTTTAAGCGGTTTGCAATTTCGATACGCAGTTCCTTACATTCTTTAAAAGTTACCGTGTACAGCGTGTTGTAATTTATGTGTAAAAGAATGTACATTACCACTGCAATGGCCGCAATAACTCCGGTATAAAAGTAAGCCGTTTTAAGCGAGCCTTCAAAATAGCCCTGCAAAAAAAACATAATCAAAAACATCGGCAGGATATAGGCGATGTTGGAAAACACCGACCATACCGAAGCCGTAACCAAATCCCGAGCACCTTGCTCGGTAACTGCAAATAATTTTTGTAATTTTCGTTTCATATAGATCTCCATTGTTAGGGGAGGGAAGACACTTTTTCGGATAAAAGTTTTCTTCTCTCCCCTATGACCCCTCCTATCTTCAAAAGAACCGCTTAGGGGCTCTGCCCCTAAGAACCCCGTCTTTTATTGCTAGGATTGGGGGTGTTTTTAGGTTGAAGTACTTAGTGCTATTTAGCCGCAGACTTCAACATCCAATTTACTAATTGCAAGGTACGGATGGATTTTGTACTTTGTACTAATTATCCATTACCAATTACCCATTTCACATTAATTTTTTCTTTTCCATATTGACGGAATACAGCGGTTTACTCGTTTGCAATAGTCTTCAAAGTCTTTGCCGTACAGATTTAAAAGCCATTTTTCTTCCGTAAGTTTTATAAAGATGGTCAGGTAAAGCCAGTATACTGGCGGCAGAATAAGCAGATATAAGTTGCAGGCCAGTAAAAGCGCACCTGAACAAGTAAACAAAAATGCGGAATAAATGGGATTGCGGACATGGGCATATATTCCATCAGTAACTAGTGTGTTCGTTTTTATTTTACTGTCAATTCGCGACATAAATACTGCCGAACACCAAAGGTATATACCTGCTGCAATTAACATAATGCCTGCAATACGGAATACCAATTCAAATCCGCTTACTGTAGGCGGAATAATTTTGAGCTTAGTCAGAATAATACTTGCAACCGTAACGGCTATAGTAGGTCCGACATAGATAGGCCCTACACCGATAAGCGGCAAATGATTTTTTTGTTCACTCATAACTTCTCCCTTAATCCAATTAGTAATAGTTAATGTTTAATTGATAATGTAATTACCCATCACCAATTCCTTATTTCCAGTTAAGCGTTCATAATTCCTTTACTGCCTCTCCTTTTGAAAATAGGCGGAGCAGATGCTAGGAGCGTATAAAAAACACCCGCAGGCGTACTTGCTGTACGTCGAGGACTGTTTTTTATTAAGCGACAACGCAGATGCCCGCATATTTTCAAAAGCGCCATTCATTTGCTTGCGAATACAGCTTTTGCAGCTTGCTGTATTTTCCGCCTTTTGCCATAAGCTCTTTATCGCTGCCTCGTTCTATTATGTTTCCGTCTTCGACAACCAAAACCTCATCGACATTTTTAATCGAGCTTAATCTATGAGCAATCATGATTACCGTTTTGTTTTTCATCAGGTTGGAAAAGGCTTGCTGAATTTCGTATTCGTTTTCGGGGTCGGCAGCGGCTGAAGCTTCGTCCAAGATGATGATGTCGGCATTTTTCAAAATAGCACGGGCAATCGCGACACGCTGAATTTCTCCGCCCGATAAATGCACACCTTTAGAGCCGATAAGCGTTTTTTCGCGTTCGGGAAATTTTGCCAAGATGTCTTCACATCTGGCAAGGCGGAGTGCGTTCATGACATCTTCGTCGCTTGCATCCTTATTTCCCATTTTGACATTTTCAAAAATACTGGTTTTAAAAAGTTTAGATGTTTGGAAAACAAAAGCTATGTTTTTCATCAGGGCGTTTTTGGAGTACGAGGCAATATTTTTTCCGCCGATTAAAATTTCGCCTTCATTTATTCTATAAAAACCTGAAATAAGTTTTGCTATTGTACTCTTTCCTCCGCCCGATGAGCCGACAAGGGCATAGGTTTTATTCGGCTCAAGTTTAAAGCTAACGTTTTTCAAAATCTTTTCTTCATTATAGCCGAACGAAACATTTTTAAATTCAATGCCGAAGTTGTCGAATTTTTCTTCAGTTCCGTGGGTTATGTTATCCTTGCTCATTTCGGTAAAAAGATTTTCCAGTTTGTCTACAACGCTCTTTGCCTGAAAGTTGTACATGCCGACATACATAACACGCATAAAGGAAGCAAAGAGAACTCCTGCAAAGCATACATAAAACACAATTTTTGCAATGATGAGATTTCCGTCCGCACCCTTATTCATATAATAAATTGCTGCAGGGATTGTAAAGGCGGCAAACAAATTGAACAGCACTTGAAACATAACATAGGGGCTTCGGCAGCTGAGCGTGTACTTGTATGCCAAATCGGAATAGTCGGTAATTGCCGTATAAAATGCCTTGAATGATTCCACCGTGCTTTTAAATATTTTTACTACCTGCATACCGCGCACATATTCCACCGCTTCGCTGTTCATCCTTTCCAAGGCAGCCATGTATTTTTGCATAAAGTTCTTATTGCCCATCATAAACATCATCTGCACCCCGCCGATTACCGCGATAATGCTGAGCAAGATACCGAGTTTTATGTCTACCATAAAAACAATGACGAACATTAAAATCGGAGTAAGAAGAGCGGCGATGTTATCGGGAATAAGATGTGCTACAATCATGTGCGTTTCCTGTGCATTGTCGTCGATGATTTTGCGAATCTTTCCCGAATTATTTACATCGAAAAAAGCAAAGGATGCATTCATCAAATGTTTGATTGCTTCTTTTCGTAAATTCGATTCAAGACGGAAACCCAAGACATGCGATGCCCAAAGTGAAGCAAAATACACAACCGAGTAACCGAGCATAAGAGCAACAATCACCGTTGCATAAAACGAGCCGTCCATAACGCTTTTTGTAACCAAAAAGGCGTATAAAAACTTCCATAAATACCAAAATGCTCCCATTTGGCAAGCAACGCCTAAAGCGGAGCAAATAATGGAAATATACACACAGTGTTTTTTTTCAGGTGTATATTTCAATAGTCTTTTATATGTGTCCATTCAGACCTCCTATACCGATTAATTATGTATTTTTGAGCCCAGTCGTTTTTCCAATCGCCAGTGCGGCACTTTGCCGTCGTCCGCCCAATATTCATCCATCGAAATAATTTTATCGTTCTTTAATTTTATAAACGATACGATCGCTTCTTCAAGCCCGCTTGTTTTCAAAAAACTCCAGCCAATGCCCGTCGGGGTCTTCGAATGTCAGCAACTTGCCGTAAGGCTCTTCTCTGATGTCCCCGATCAATTTGACGCCGAGAGAAACCGACTGTTTCCGCATCTTTTCGATATCATCTACCTCGAACATAATTCGTGTTTTCGCAGGCCGCACTTTGCCTTTTTCGGCAGGGCGTTGCAAAAGGGCGAAGGCTGTTTCTCCCATATCGAATTCCGCCCAAGCACCGTCTTTTTCAATAAACTTGAGTTCGAAACCTATATTTTGGTAAAAGCGGAGCGACTTTTTCAAATCGCTCACATAAATCCAGCAGGCATATATTTTTTTTACTTTCACTTACAGATGTCCTCCGCAACGATATTCCGTCAGTTGTTTTTACTCTCCAGCTTTTTTATCGCTCTGTTTTCGACCAATGTTTTCATTTGGGCAATAGCCGTTTTATTGAGTTGGATAAGCCGCTCGCTTTGCGGTAGTCCCTGTTTAATAAGCAAGGCGTTAATGCTTTCCAAATTGCTGAGCACCACCAACTGTTCAAGTCCTGCATAGTCGCGTATGTTGCCGCTCAATTTAGGATTACGTTCGCGCCATTCTTTGGCAGTAAGGCCGAATAATGCCGTATTAAGTAAGTCAGCCTCATCGGCATAGATAAGTGCCGCCTGCTTCTTACTTACCTCTTTCGGGATAAGACTTTCTTTTATCGCATCGGTATGGATGTGATAATTGATTTTGGCAAGGGTACGCTGCAAGTTCCATTCAAGTTTGAGGCGGCTGTTTTCGTCTTCTTTGAGCCGTTGGAATTCTTTGATGACATAGAGCTTGAACTCTATCGAAATCCACGAAGCGAACTCCAAGGCGATGTCTCGATGAGCGAAGGTGCCGCCGTTGCGTCCCGATTTAGAGACTATGCCGATAGCATTGGTCGTTTCTATCCATCGTTTTGGGGTGAGAACAAAACTGTTCAACCCTGCCTGCTTTCTAAACCCGTCGAATTCGACGGGTTTAAAATCGGGATTATTTATTATCTCCCAAAAACCCAGCAATTCCACCGTATTACGGTTCCGCAGCCAATTTTTAATAATATCATCGGTATGTTCAGTATCCTTATACCGAGCAATATCCGTCAGCGAAATGTAATCGTTTTTATTGCTTTCATAAAGTGCAATATCAACGCCTTGTACGTTTATCTTCCTGTTTTTTGCCATTTCATTCTCCCTTTTGCGCGTCCTGTATTCTATTTCAGCTTGCTTTCCATTATTTTGACCCATTCGGCATCCGTTTTTATCAGCCGGTTCTTTTTTAAGTTTTCTTTCATAATCCACTTGATATGCTTACTCTTTTTTTGCAGCAATTTTTCAAAAGCTTTTTTTCCTCCTGCAGGCGCATGAACAATCGCCACGCTCCAGCCGTAGCCGAGTGCTTTTCTAAGCGAATCTTCTTCATCGGTGAGCTTGTTGTCGTGGGCAAGCGTTGCCGTTATTTCATCTAAAAGATTGATTACATGAAAGGCGACTGCTTTATCTTTTAACAACTTCGGTTCGCACAGCCCTGCGACTACAGCTCTTTTTTCATAACCATTTCCCTTTTCCAAATTGGCTCGCGGACAGGGAAGATGCGAGTTTTGTTTCAGCTGTTCGACCGTGTTTGCTTCTTGATATGTCGCATTCATAATCTCTTAAGTCCTTTTACTTGTTCCATCCAATATTGTTTCCAGCCGGCACAATGGTATACATTAAAGTCGAGCACATATTTCACCGCTTCCGATTTTTTCAAATTATGATAAAAGATCTCTTTTAAATTTTCAAAATGGGACGTTACCATGACATGAATAAAAAACCGTATACGGCGAGACATTTTAACGCCGTCGAGTTTCAGCCATTGTAAGGTTTCTTTTTCAGTTATATCGATTGCCTTATCGAAAATATGCTCGTAGGAACTTCCCTTCGAACAGCAGACAATCAGTTTCATTGCATCCCAATTATCGTAAAAAAAATCTATCATTCGCAAGAACCGGCGTTGCGATAGTTCCGTAATTGCGGAAAGGTCGCTCGTTTTCATACCGAAATTTTCAGCGTCAAATACATCACGATGTGCCATTATGTTTAAGAATTCATCGAACACGCCGCTTACAAGAGCTTCGAATATGCAGTCCTTATTATCAAAAAGGTTATACAGCGCCCCTGTCGTAACCCCCGCCTTTTCTGCAATGGCACGCACGTTAGTATCTGCAAAGCCGTTGGTAAAAAACTCCTGTTTTGCAGCGCGTAAAATCTTTGCCCGTGTGTTTAGCTCATCCTTATCGGCTAATATTTTTCCCTTATCCTTGTCCATATTTTTAATAACCATTCTACTAATTAAGAACAATGTTACTAAAAAGAATTAAAAATGTCAAGCAGGGGTTACTATTATCATCGCAGTGCAGGAACCATAAATGGGATAAGCCTTGCCGGTTCAATGAAGTGAGCCGATTCTCCCGGTAGTATAGTTCCTGCAAATCAGTTAAACCGCGGGCATCAAGCGAGACAAGCTCATTGCTCCAGCAGTTCAGCTTAGTAATTATTCTCCCGCAGCCAGTTTCCAGCTTATACCCGATTGGAAGTTGTTCCACATGCTGTTGTACATGCCGGTCTTTGCTAAAAGCTCTGCATGAGTTCCGGTCTCTTCAATTTTGCCTTCATTGATAACGCAGATTTGATCTGCATTGACAATTGAAGAAAGACGATGAGCAATCATTATTACCGTTTTGTCTTTAAGTAATTGACTTAATGTTTTTTTGATTTTATGCTCGTTTTCTGCATCGGCAAAGCTGGTGGCCTCATCGAGAACAATAATCGGAGCATCATGCAAAAGGGAGCGGGCAATCGCAAGCCTCTGTGCTTCTCCTCCGGAAAGGTATATTCCCTTAGTACCGTATACCGTGTCTATTCCGTCAGGCAGCTTTTCGATAATATCCATGCACTCTGCTTTTTGCAGTACTGCAAGGACTTCTTCGCGTGTTGCATCTTTTTTACCGTAGCGGATATTTTCAAAAATGCTTTCATTAAAAAGTTTATTTTCCTGAAACACAAAGCTGATAAGGTGCATGAGGTCATCTGTTTTGATATCTTTGATATTTACGCCGCCGATGGTAATTTCTCCGGAATCGGTTTCCCAAAAGCGTCCGAGTAAATTGACGAGGGTGGTTTTTCCGCCGCCCGAAGGTCCGACAAGGGCGGTCAACGAATGTTCGGGAAGTTTAAGCGATATGCCGCTGATAGCCTTTTTAAAAGACTGTTCGGCAGTTTGTGTCTCTTGTGTTCCTTCTTCTTTATAAGAAAATACAACATCCTTAAACTCAATATCGAATTTTTTCGGCATAATCGAATGTTCCGGTTCGGGGGCAGGCTTTTCATTTAAGATAGCTTCGATGCGGTTGAGGGCATCTCCTCCCTGAAGATTCAAAGTTGAACCGTACACGATTTTTATCATCATATTAAATAAAACAGGCGAAAGAGAAAGATAAAAAATAAAGCCGTACAAAAACTTTGCATAAGGTTCGCCATCTCCTGCCGTTCCGGCAAAGATAAATGCGGCGGGAACCAAAAAGATAAAGCCCGCTTTTAATAGAGCAAGAAAAACTGCAAAGCCGTTTTCCCAAGCAACGGTATACTTTAAAACATTATCGCGGTAGTTTATAATCGAACTGTAAAAATCCTTAAAGCGGTGTACCGATTGATTAAAAGTTTTAATAACCGAAATACCGCGGATATATTCCGTACCGGCACTGTTCATTTTTTCAAGTGAGTTTTCATAACTTTCCATAAATCCCATTTTTTTGCCCTTTGCCATCATCACACCTTGAAGAACAAAGGCGATAACAAGTGTCAAAAATGAAATAAGGCCGAACCGCCAATCAAAAAAGAAAAGTAAAAACAAAACGGCAATCGGACTAACTATATTTTGTACGACATCGGGCAGCATGTGTGCAATAAGCCCTTCAAGCGAATGGACATTTTTTTCAAATACCTTTCGCACAGAACCGCTTGCATGTGATGTGTGCCAGCCGACCGGAAGGCGGGCAAATGTTTCCGCCAAGCGCATATTCATATTCCCCATTAAATTGAATGCGGTAATATGCGAACATATAAGAGCACCGAAGTACAAAAGGAAACCTGCTGCAGCGGAAATAAGAGCCGCCGCTCCGTAAAAAATCATCCGGTTTATATCGATCGGCACACCCGACATATAAGCTGAAATAATATCGCGCATAACATAAAATACAACTGCATACGGAATAAGCAGTGCAACCGTACTCAAGCTCGATAAAAAAAGCGACACATAGATAAAGGGTTTATGCTTTCCCGCATAAGATAGAATGCGGCTTACAACCCCCGCCTGTTTTTCCTTTTTGGCCTTCTTTTTTTCTTCATTTTTTTTCATTATGTACATCCTCTAAAATAATTTTTAATTCTTAATTACTTAAACCAACCCTGTTTTTTCAAAGTGTTTCTTTAAGAACTTTTTACCCAAAAGCCCGCCGAGTAATCCGCCTGCAAAAGAGGTCGCGTAGAGAATCGGCATAATCCAGATAGGCAATCCCGTTAATTCAGCGGCATAGGCGGTTCCCATCATTTTTTCGGTGAGAGCAAAATATTGCTCTTTTAAAATAAAAATTTGCCAAAAGCCTCCGCACAATGCTAACGACATAACAGCATAGCTTACTATGTTTCCCTTTGCGGTATTATAACCGAGCACCTTACGTACAATTTCCGCAATGGCGGCAACTATAAGCGAATGGATTGCAACGACCGGAGTGTGTCCCATTAGCGTCATCAAACAGCCAGGAATAGCGACGAAAATAAAAAGTGCAAAAGGCTTTTGCACCTTGGCAAGTAAAAACAGTACTGAGATTCCCAACATTACACTGACGGCAAAAGGAACCGCTAAAAAAGTCAGCACCAAAAAACCAAGGGGAGTTCCAATTACAGTCAACCCAACAAAATAAATAACGGAAAAAATGGCGATATTTATCAAATCCTTTAAAACCAATTTGTTGTTCATAACAACCTCCTTAAAAATCAAGCACTCCAGCTTTCGCTTTCTTTTTGCAGCTTATACATCATTGGATACGATGACTTTCCTTTCATCAACTCTTCATGTGTACCTATTTCTTCTATCGCTCCGTCTTTGAGAACAACGATTTTATCGGCATTCTCGATTGTTCTTAAACGGTGAGCAATGACTATAACTGTCTTGTTTTTAACGAGCTTGCTCAATGCTTCTTGAATTAAGGTTTCGTTTTCGGGGTCGAGGGCTGCCGTAGCTTCATCGAGGAGAATTATAGGTGCATCTTTTAAAAGAGCACGGGCTATAGAAAGCCTCTGTCTTTCTCCGCCTGAAAGGGTGTAACCGTTTTCGCCGATTACCGTGTCATAACCTTGCGACAGTTTTTCGATAAAGTCGGTGCACCTTGCAGCCTTTGCGGCGGCAAGAACCTGCTCCCTTGCAGCATCTTTATTCCCGACAAGGATATTGTTGTAGACTGTGTCATTAAAAAGCACTACATCTTGAAAGACGATTGAAAAAGCGGTCAAAAGGGTTTCAGGGTCTACGGTAGAAACATCCGTGCCGCCCACACTCACCGTGCCGGAAGCAGCATCCCAAAAGCGGGCTGCAAGACGGGTAATTGTTGACTTGCCGCAGCCTGAATGTCCGACGAGGGCAGTGATTTCCCCCTGCTTGGCAGTAAAGCTGATATTGCTTACCGTATCGCGGCTTGCATTATCATTGTATGAAAACGAAACATTGTCATATTGAATATCGTAGCCCTTGGGGTTAAAAGTTTCGCTTCCTTTCTGCTTGGGGTAGTTTATGATTTCCATTTGGCGTTCGACTGCCGTGCGTGCGTGGAAAAACTCGCCGAGCAGCATAAAAACGGCGGTAAGGGGTTCAAAAATTCTTCCGGCAATCAGTAAAAAGACAAGGTAGGTAAAAAGCGGGAGACTTCCCTGTGCATATAAAACCGCTCCGACTGCAATAACCAACGGAAATCCGAAGCGGATAATTATGATGGAACCTATCATAGTCGAGCCGACAAATAATTCGGCTTTAACCGCTTCCTTTGTGCTGTGTGCAATATCGTCTTTTACCTTTTGTACATAGCTTTCTTTTTTGTCGGAGGATTTAAGCACCTTGATATTGTCGAGCATTTGCTGAATGGAATTATAAACGCCGAGCAGTACTGTGTTAATTCTAACTGCATAACGGCGGGCTTGTTTGCGTGATGAGTATACAAGCAAAAATCCGAAAACGGAACAACTGAAAAGAGCAATCGTCATTCGCCAATCAAAAAGAGCAAGCATTGCCGCCGATACAATAATTGAAATTGCCGCCCCGAACAATTCGGATGCCGTGTGGCTTAGTGCATGTTCCATTGTAGCAACATCGTTTAAAAGCGTTGCCGTCAAATCCGATAAATCCTTTTTTCCGAAATACGAGAGGGGCAGCTTCCTGATACTTTCTGCAAGGGAAATACGCACATTAGCCGACTCATCATAACAGCTTGCATAGGTTTTGCGGTACTTAAGTTTTTCAATTAAAAAAAGCACAATGATGATCAGCACACAAATCCCTAGATAAATCCACGGATTAAAAGCTGCAAGAGAACCGCCTTGAATGGGCTTTAAAAGTTCCTGCAGTGCATAAAATGAAAGTCCCAACGGAACAATCAAAAACAAATTCCCGAAGGTAGTAACAGCTACTGCCTTGTTTAGATCCCGCGCTCCCTTGTCTGACAGCGCAAAATAATTCTTTAACATAATTCCTCCTGTAACTAATTCATAATTTTTAATTCATAATTAGGAATTGAATTACCTCCTCATTCATAATTAACTATGAGACTTGGTTTTTGTTATAGCAACTAAGATTTTTATAACTTCTTGGCAATTTTCATATATGCAAGAAAAATCTTTTTCACTGATGTATCCGCTTTCATGCAAAAGTTCCAGCCAATATTCCGTTTCGCTCGCTTCTTTAAGAGAAATATACAGTTTTGCGTAAAAATCGGCTTTACTTTGCCCGCGTATCGCTTCTTTTACATTTGCGCCTATACTCGTCCCGCTTTTTAAAAGTTGTTTTGACATAATAAACTCATGTTTTTCATCGCACAGTTTTTTATATAGCCGAATAATCTTCAACGCAAAATCTTTAGACTTATCAACAATAACATTATCAGTTTTCACCACACCTCCTATAACTAATTCATAATTTTTAATTCATAATTAGGAATTGAGTTATCTCCTAATTAAGCATTCCTAATTATGAATTACCCTCCAATTCCTAATTAACTACTCCATCTTTCAAATAATTAAAAACCTCTTCGGCTTTTTCTTTTGTAAATTCCGAATGAGAAATCACAGCTCCTTTTTCCATTAAAATTATTTCGTCGGTAACCAGACTTAAAAATTCAAAGTCATGACTGATAATTAAAATAAGAGTTTGATTCGAGCGTATCGAATTAATCAGCTTGGCTGTTTCTTTCATGTGAAAGTAATCCATTCCCGATGTCGGCTCATCCATGATGATAATACGTGCACCTGAACTGATGGCAGCTCCTATCGAAACTCGTTGTTTTTGTCCTCCCGATAAACTTAATGGATGCTTATCTTTTAGTTCCGTTAAATTCATTGCCTTTAAAATAGCTTCAACATCGGGAGCTCTTTCTTCCTTATTTTCAGCTTTAGTGTTTTGTTCCGGTTTAATCTTTTTATTTTTACCGAGAGCTATTTCATCTTCAACGCTTTCGGTAAAAAGCTGATAGCCTACATCCTGCAATACCATGTACGAAAGCTCAAGCCGTTGTTTGGCATTAATCTTTTTTCCATTTAATAAAACGGAATCTTTTTTTGCTTTGAGTAAGCCGGTAAGACATTGAGCAAAGGTGCTTTTGCCTTGACCGTTTTTGCCGGTAAGAGCGATAACCTTGCCGAATTCCATTTTTAAATTTTGCACACGGAGAAAATCGTCTTTTTCTTTTTTAAAACGATAGAATAAATTTTCTACAGTCAGGTATGCCGATTTTGTTTCTTCCGAATTTTTATCTTCTTTATTTTTACGGATTGTTTCCGAGCTTTGCACCTGTATATAATCCGAATCTTCCAAACGGTTAAAAACACTTTTATTCATTGTTATGGGACGAAGTAAAAGTTCTTTTCTATTTTGTTCCGTAAGAGCAAGAAATTCTTGTTGAGAAAATTCTTTTTCAAGCTTGCCTTCTTTTATTAAAAAAGCCCGATCTATAAGTTCATTTAAAAAATACAGACGGTGTTCACTTATGATTAAAGTTTTACCCGACTCTTTTAAAAGACTAATAACTTCAGCTATTTTTTCTATATAACATAAATCCAAATTGGAAGTCGGCTCATCCATAACAATAATATCCGTATCGGCAGCAAGAGCTGAGGCTATAGCAATCATCTGTTTTTCTCCGCCTGAGAGATTAAAAATATTCCGGTCAAGCAGATGTTTAATATTTAAAAATTCCGAAATAAAGTTGAGCCTTTGATGCATCTTTTCAAAAGGCGTTCCCATATTTTCAAGAAAGAAAAGAATTTCCGAAGTGGTATCCAAATTAAAAAATTGGGATTTGGGGTTTTGGAAAACCGTAGAAACTTTTTTTGAAATATCGTAAATAGGTTTTTCTTTTATCGATTCTCCTAAAATTTTAATTGAACCTAAAAGTTTTCCTTCATAATAATTCGGAATCAGGCCGTTTATTGTACGCAGCACGCTTGTTTTTCCGCAGCCTGAAATTCCTGTAAGTAAAATACATTCTCCTTTTTTTACCGAAATGGAAATATCGTTTAGTGCGGATAAGTTTTTCCTGTCTGTCTTATCCGTATTTTCATAAGCTTGATAATTAAAACATAGGTTTTGAAGATTGACTGCCGTTTCCATTATGCTTGTATCCTCGTTATTCCTGCAGCGATAAAGACTGCTATTATGTAAAGAAAAATAAAAGCATCGGCCGCCGTAAAGCGGGAGGTTTTATAGCGTACTTTTTTTGCCGGAGCGTCTACGCCCTTGGTGTGTCCCGCAGCAGCAAGTTCATCTCCGATTCTTGAAGCGGATGAAAGGAGGGGAACCATCATATATTCAAGTGTCAAAATAGGTCTACTGATTACATTTACCGCATTAAGACCGATACCCCTCATCTTCATTGCATTTTTAATATGCCCGTACTCTTCTTTAAGTGTCGGAAAAAATCTGAACATAACTGCAATGGTGATCACAACCGAAAACGGCAGTTTTAATTTTTCAAGAGCGTTCATCAAAAGACCGACAGGTGTTGAAGAAATTAAATAGTTTCCGGCAACAATGGGCATCATAAATCTGCGTACCATAAAACCTACAGGCATTACAATACTTGTAACGCCGGGAATATCTTGAGGCAGATAGGTAAGTCCTGCAAGAAATAAAAAGACCGCCATCAATTTTATTGCCGATTTAATTTGTCTGTTCATCACAAATAAAAAGGCTAAAAGAGCGGCACTTAAAATTTCTACATATATGGGAACAAGAATTGTGATAGATGCTCCCATTGCCAGAACTAAAAATATTTTTGTCCGCGGATCAAGGACCAATATTGCTCGTTTTTCCATTCAATTTTTTTACAGAAGACCTGCTTTTTCAAAGTGTTTCTTTAAAACTTTTTCACCCAAAAGCCCGCCGAGGAGTCCGCCTAAAAATGCTGTAACATAAAGAATCGGCATAATCCACCATGGAAGACTCGTCAATTCTCTTGCGTAGTCGGTGCTTATCATTTTTTCAGTGAGAGCAAAATATTGATCTTTTGAAAGGAAGATTTGCCAAAATGCTCCGCAAAGCCATAAAGACATAATTGAATATCCTGCGATACTGCCCTTTGCCGTATTATAGCCGAGTACTTTTCGTACGATTTCTGCAATGGCCGCAACGATTAGACTGTGGATTGCAACTACAGGTGTGTGTCCCATGAGGGTCATAAGACATCCGGGAATTGCTGCAAAGATAAAAAGGCCGAATGGCTTTTGCACCTTTGCAAGCAAAAACATTACCGCAATTCCTAAAATTAAACTTACGGTAAAGGGAAATGCCAAATAGGTTATAACCAAAAAACCTAAGGGCATACCGATTACAAAAAGTCCTACAAGATAAATAACGGAAAAAATGCCGATATTGATTAAATCCTTTAAAGCTAACTTGTTGTTCATAAACAATCTCCTTATTTTCTTATTACCGAAAAATACAGCCGTCGTTTAAAGTGACGGTACTGTCATCAACAGCTAATATTATACAAAAAATAGAAATTTAGTCAACTATCGGTAACTTTTTTTCGGGGACTATGACGATTATAAACGGTAAGCTGTCCGGCCGTTTTTTTTATAGTGTTATTAACAAGTGATTTTGTAGTCCTTGTTTAATCTTATTATTTTGTGTAAAATTGAGGGATTACAAATATTGATTGCCATATTAAGATATTACTTTTATGGAAAATTAAGGAGAAATCTATGAGTATTACAAAAGATATTGAAAGCTTAATCCCTCACAGAAAACCTTTTTTGTTTGTGGACGAGATTATCAGTGCCGACGAAAACGGGAGTGTGAGTGAACACGTCTTTACCCAAGACGAATTCTTTTTTAAGGGGCACTTTCCCGAATACCCTGTTGTGCCGGGGGTTATCCTTGTAGAAACAATGGCTCAAGCCGGAGGAGCTGCTTTGAGTTTTCAAAAGATTTTTGAAGAAGGTTCTTTATTCTTTTTGGCTACAGTAGATAAGGTTAAATTCCGCTCTCAGGTTAAGCCCGGCGACAAGGTTAGAATGGAGGTTACGAACTTGCGTGTATCTCCCCGAATGATTAAGCAGGCAGGTAAGGCCTATGTAGGAGGAACCCTTGCCGCCGAAGCCGAATGGATGTGCCTCGTCGGCAAAGAAGCTTAAAGCCTATTTTGAAATATAGTCCCCTGCAAAGTCCATAACGCTTACGGTACCGTAGGGGGCATTAGCCTCGTTGTTATAACCTATACCGACCTTCTTAAATTCCGGTTTGAGGATATTTATGCGGTGTCCGCGATCCGCCACTCCGTCGTCGATTAAAAGCTGAGCTACAATTTCTCTCCCTGTCTTAGGCCCGTATGCACAGTTTTCTCCGCCAGTTATAAGCACCTTTCCATAACGGTTTATACGGTCAAAGGGAGAAGATCCGTCGCTGCCGTAATGACCTGTTTTTCCTGTTTTTGCTTGGTCATCGGCAAGCCATTGGGCGGCAGAACACAGGCCTTTTTCAAGTTCTAAAAGCTCCATCGGTTTTGTCTTCATCAGAACATCAATACATTCTTGTACTGTTGATGCTCCTTCATTTGTTAATATAGGAATTTGTCCCGGAGCCTTATAAAATTTTCCGTCAAAGTATTTCAATCGAGGTTTAATTTCTTCTTCGGCATATTTTTTAGGGTTGCGTCTTACCCTGTTAAGTTCAATTAGAATATCTCTTACGATAGGGCTATGTGCTGCATTATCATTTGAAGGAACATGTTTGGATGCCGGCGAAGAAAGACTTTCGCATGAACTTAAAAAAATAAAGACGGCAAATATCCAAAGTGCAAATAATTTGTTTTTCATATCCTTACCTCCGAAGAATTGAATGTGTAATTATAACATGGATTATGTCTTATATCAATATTACTTGATAATTTTTATCTTATCAATTATACTTTTTAACTATGGAATACACAAAATCGATTGAGGAATGTATCAATGCTATTGAGGTTGTAAATTGTTTTGGAAACGATAAATCTCTTATAAATTCTATAGAGTATGATTCGCGTAAGGTTCGGCCTTGCAGTTATGACGATAAGACGGGCTTAAAAAAAGGAGCCGCCTTTTTTGCTCTTCCCGGGATTCATACTGACGGAAAAAAATTTATAAATTCTGCAATCGAAAACGGAGCCGTTTGTGTCTTTTATGAGGGAGATTTAAATAATCATTCTTGTGATGAAATTTGTTTTATTCAGGTAAATGATGTGCGCAAAACTATGTCCAAGGTTTCTGCCCTTCTTTATGATGAGCCCTCAAGAGCACTAGGCCTAATAGGCGTTACCGGAACCGAAGGAAAGAGCAGCACTGTTTCTTTTATCTTTCAGCTTTTAAACCTTTGCGGAAAAAAGGCAGGCTTTTTTTCTACTGTCGAATACTCCATAGACGGAAATGTAATTCCGAACCCGGAACATCAGACCACTCCCGAATCTAACATCGTTCAGCTGCGTCTGGCTCAAATGAGGGATTCAGGCTGCGGCTATGCCGTAGTGGAATCTTCTTCTCACGGCCTTTCCCCGAAAACGGCCCGTCTTGAAGATGTGATCTTTGATGCAGGCGTTTTTATGAATGTAACTCAGGAGCACTTGGAATTTCACGGAACCATTGAGCAGTACCGATATGACAAGGCCAACCTTTTTAGAGCTCTGGATAAAAATCCGGAAAAAGGATTTCCCATATTCGGAATAGTAAACTATGAAGACCCGTCCGCTCCTTATTTTATGGAAGCAACTAAAAAAAATGTCTACCCTTTTAGCACCGAGCTTAAAGACCTAAAAAAGATTGAAGAATATAAAGGTCTTTTTGCAAAGGATATTGAAGAGTCTTCAACCGGAATTAAATTTACGCTTTGCGATTTTTCCTCAAAAAAAGAATACGGATGCGAATTAAAACTTGCAGGAATCTTTAATGTAAAAAATATTCTCGCCTCGGTCTTCGCAGTACAAAGAATTACAGGGCTTGATATCGCGCGCATAATCGAAAAACTACCTCTTGTAAAACCTGTAAAGGGAAGGATGATGCTGATAGATGAGGGACAGGATTTTGAGGTGCTTATCGATTATGCTCACACGCCTTCTTCCTTTATGACAATTTTTCCTTCAATAAAAGAACGAATAAAAAAATCGGGAGGGAAGGTTATAAGTCTTTTCGGTTCAGGCGGAGAAAGAGACGTAAAAAAGAGGCCGGAGCAGGGAAGGATAGCAGCCCTATATTCCGATATTGTAATTCTTGCAGACGAAGACCCTCGAGGCGAGGATTCCGTTGAGCTTTTGGAAATGATAGCCGCAGGCTGTCCCGAAAAAAAACGCGGAGAAGAACTCTTTATAATTCCCGATCGCCCCTCTGCCATCAAAAAAGCATTCAGCCTTGCAAGTAAAAACGATGCAGTCCTCCTTTTGGGAAAAGGCCACGAAAACTCCATCATCTTTAAAGATAGAACCATGCCCTACGATGAAGAAGCCACGGCAAGAAAATTGTTAAAAGCCTTGCTTGAAAAATAAGACTCTAAGTTTAAAAGAATAAACCAAAAACTTCGTAACAATGCCAGATTCCAAAGGGCGGCAAGCCCTTTGGCAGTTTTTTAATCAGCCTCTTGTAAATAGGCGAGGCAGATACAAGGCACAAACAAAAAACACTCGCAGTCGTGCTTTTTGCACGTCGAGGACTGTTTTTTGTGAAGTAACGCAGTAGATGTCCGCATATTTACAAGAGATTTATAAGAGTATAGACAATAACATAATATCCGAAGGCCTAATCCCCCTAATCCGGCTTGCTTGCCCTATGGTTTCGGGGCGTACTTCTTTTAGGCGGGCTCGTGACTCGGTAGAAAGGCCGGAAACTGCATCATAGTCAAAGTCGGCCGGAATTTTAGTGTTTTCCATACGCTTGACCTTGGCTATCTTCCTGTTTTGAACGGCTATATAGTGTTCATACCTTATTTCAAGCTCGGCCGATTCTAAAAGTTCTGTACTGTAATCCTTGGAATTTTCATCTATTGCACATATACATTCAAGGGAAACTTGAGGGTCATGGAGGGCATCGGCAAGACTCTTCCCGATATGGTTTTTAAGTTCGGGATTTTTTGCAATGAGTTCCCTCGTAATCTTTATATCCTTCCATAGCGATATTATTCTTTCTCTGGTTAAAAGTTTTTCTTTTAGGCGGTTTGAAGCCTCCTTGGTTTGAAGGCCTATCTGATAAGCCCTTTCCGTGAGCCTTTCATCGGCTGTGTCATGCCTGAGGTTCAGTCTGTACTCTGCACGGGCCGTAAACATTCGGTAAGGCTCATCCACGCCCTGAGTTACAAGGTCGTCTATCATAACGCCTATGTAGGCCTCATCCCTCTTTAGCACAAAGGGAATATATTTTTCGTCCTTAAATTTTAGAGAGCGTGAAAAAAGGGCTGCGTTTATACCGGCGATTATGCCCTGGCCTCCGGCTTCTTCATAGCCTGAGGTTCCGTTTATCTGTCCTGCCAAAAAGAGGCCTTCAATCCGCCGTGTCTGAAGATCCGATGAAAGCTGGATAGGCGTAACATAGGCATAGTCTACGGCATAGGCCGGGCGGGTAATTATTACCTCCTTAAAGCAAGGAATGGTTCTTATCATTCTGTCCTGCACATCTTCGGGAAGGGATGAAGAAAGCCCGTTTATATAAAGCTCTTCCGTGTTTAAGCCTTCCGGTTCTATGTAGACATGGTGGCGGTCCCGTTCGGGGAATTTTTTAATCTTATCTTCGATGGAGGGGCAGTAGCGGGCTCCCGTCCCTGTGATTTTGCCCGAAAAAAGGGCGGCCCTGTGAAGGTTTTCCCTTATTATATCGTGGGTTTCCTGATTGGTATGAGTTATATAGCATTTTGCATAGGGCCTGTGTATTTCCGCATTTGAAAAAGAAAATGGCCGCATAATCTCATCGGCTTCCTGCTCTTCGGTAAGGGAAGAATCGAAGGAGCGGCGGAGGATACGCATGGGCGTTCCCGTTTTAAGCCTGCCTACGGTAAAGCCCTTCTTTGCAAGGGCGGGGCCGAGGCCTATGGCTGCTCTTTCGCCAAGCCTTCCGTCGGGAGATTCGTATTCGCCTATGTAAATCTTGCCTTCCATAAAGGTGCCGGTTGCAAGGACTACCGCCTTAGCCGAAAATTCCCTACCTCTTTCCGTCTTTACATATTGAACACTTCCCTTTTCTACATAGCCCGACTCATTTGTGTTTGAAGAAACTATATCGATAACGGTGTCCTGAAAAACATGGAGGTTCTTTTCAAGCTCTATTGCGTGTTTTGCCAGTTGAGAATAAAGAAATTTGTCGGCTTGAACCCTCGGCGCCTGAACTGCCGGCCCTCGGCTCTTGTTTAAAAGCCTGTACTGAATCATCGAGGCATCTGCGAGTTTCCCCATTTCGCCGCCGAGGGCGTCTATCTCGCGGACTATGTTTCCCTTGGAGATGCCGCCTATCGAAGGGTTGCATGAAAGGCGGCCTGCACTGTCGAGAGTCTGGGTAATCAGCAGGACAGCTTCCCCCATTCTAGCGGAAGCTAGGGCGGCTTCAATGCCCGCATGTCCTGCACCTACGACGATTACATCATAATCGGAAAATCTATACATTTTTTTGTAAAACTCTTATTTGTAAAATTCTGCAAAGGCCTTTGTAATATATTCCTGATCGTCGGTGCCTCCCAATTCCCGCACCGAATGCATACCTAAGATGGGGTTTCCGATATCGACACTCTTTATGTTAAGGTTAGAAACGGAAATCGGGCCTATCGTCGAGCCGCCGGCCATATCGGAGCGGTTTACGAAGTTTTGGCATGGAACCTTCGCCCTTGCACAGATATCCCTAAAGATTGCAGCCGATATACCGTCGGTAGTATAGCTCATAGAAGCGGCGACCTTAATTGCGGGCCCCTTGTTCATAAGCGGGAAGTTTGTAATATCGTTTTTTTCCGTATAGTTGGGATGAAGGGCATGTGCCTGATCCGCAGAGATTAAAAAGGATTTTGCCAAGGCTTTTTGCAATTCTTCAAAGGCATTTCCCTTTGAGGTGCTTACGATTATTCTTTGCAATGTATCGTGGAGGAAGGGGCTGCCCGCTCCTTGGGCTGTCCTTGAGCCGACTTCTTCGTTGTCAAAGATAGCGGCAACCTGCACAAAGTTTGAAGGAAGGGCATCGCCTAGGGCATCGATGGAGGCACAGGCCATTCCAAGGTTGTCTATTCTTCCTACGGAGAAAAACTCGTTCTTTGCTCCGATAAAGCAGCCGGGCTGTCTGTCATAGAGGTAGAGGTCAAAGTCCAAAATCTTGTCAACCGTTACTCCGGCTTCTTCGGCGATAAGGTTCATCAAAAAGCCCTTTTCTTCAAGTTTTTCGTTTATTAAAGCGATTAGGGGGAGGGTGTCTTTTTGCTTGTTGAATTTATAGCCGTCATTTATCTCCCTATTCATGTGAATGGCAAGGCTCGGAATTGTCAAAAGGTTTTTATCGAAGTTGATAAGTTTTACTTCAGGTTTTAAAAGGTCTCCGGTTTTGATGATAACCCTTCCTGCAGCCGAAAGAGGTCTGTCAAACCATGTTGAAAGGATTACCCCTCCGTAACCTTCGGTGTTTAGTTTTAAATAGTGATTGTTTACCTTAATTTCGGGATTGGGCTTTATGCGGAAAGTAGGGGAATCGCTGTGGCTTCCTACAATCCTAAAGCCGTTTTCGGCATTGCCGGACTTGGGCATTTGCCATGCTATTAAAGCGCTTCCGTTATTTGTTACAAAATATCTTCCTTGAGGCTTTAACTCAAAGCTGTCTTCTCTGTTTAAATGAACAAAGCCCTTTGCTTCTAAAAATTCGCCTGCATTTTTTATTGCATGGTAAACCGATGGGCTTTTGTCGATGAACTTCATCAATGCTTCCGCTTTTTTCATATTCTAAGCTCCTTATTCTGATGTATTGAAGATTATATCAGAATATGGAATTCAAGGCAATGCGTTCCCCTACAAAAATGCTGTAAGTGCGGTATAATTACGATAAACATCTACTATGTTAAAGTAAAAAATTACAGTTTTTCTATTTCTGATTCGGGAAGGCCTGTCATTAACAAAATTTCAGAAGTTGGATAGCCTCGCTGTTTCATAAGTATAGCTGTTTCTCTCTTAGTTTTATAAGCTCCTCTATCCATAGCATCCATTTCAAAAGTAGACATTAATCTGTATTCCTGTCTTGCTTGTTCATTATTTTTTATTGTTTGTATCATAGCGTCTATCCTCCTTGTAAATTTACTCTTTGCTTTACCTGTTTTAAAGTATTCTAAAAATTCCTTTAATTCCTTATTTTTAGTATCATTAAAGGCTTCTGCGTTTATTATAACCTTTTTTGTTCCATCGTGTAAAGATATATTTTTATCTTACAAAACATGAAATCGTTTTGCAATGTTAAATCTTCAAATCTTTTTACCACTTCTGTTCTCCTATTAATTTTTTAAATTCCCTCTCCCCATTATGTTTATAAGAGTTATTTGAAAAAAAGAGTAAATTATAAAAAATTTGTGACGAATTTATGTGACTAATTTGATTGATAGTTTTTTATACTTAAACTAATTATTCTACAAATTTAACAAAATTGATATTTTGACCCTTGACTTTAAGTTTTTTTGTTTGATATATTTATAGTATGAAAAAGAATTGCATAAAAGCAGCACTCTTTGTTATGGTATTTTTAAGAGGTTTATTTCTTTTTGCTCAAGAAACGAATGAGGAGCCTAAGATGCAAAAAGACCGGCTTCATTGGTCTTTGGGGCTTTTGCTTGAAGGAAATATGAATGTGCCGAAAGACTGTGCCTTGGGCACGGGGCTTTACGGAATGGTTGTTCTGCCTGATTGGGTAAAGGTCGGCAGGTTTTCGGCCGGAGCAAAGCTTTTGTATTCGACTGGATTTAAAAGATATAGTCTGCTTGATACGGCGCTTTTGTTCCGTTGGAATTTTTATGACTTTGAAAAATTAAAAAAAGTAGATTCGGGCTTTTTTTTCCAAGCGGAAGGAGGCCTTTCCTTAGGCTGGAACCGCAAGGCTTCAAAACCCTTTGTGTTCGGTTTGGGGGAAGCGGCGTTCGGCTACCGCTTTACAGTAAAAAACTTTTTTATAGAGCCCTACATAAGAGGCGGTTATCCTGTAATATGGGCCGCCGGAATAAGCGGAGGATTTAGAATATGAAAAAGACTTTAGTTATATTTTTAGCGGTACTTTTGGTATCGGTTTTATCTTGTACAAACCCTTTTTTAAAAAAGATGTTGGTTGAGGATGATACAGTAAAGCCCGATCTAGACTCTTTTGAAGATGCAGGCGACTTTGTAAAAATAATCCCGCCTGCAAACGGCATCGCAGGCGTTGAGCCTGACCCCGCTACCTTACCCGGAAATGAAGCTAAGTGGAAGGGCGTATTTATTGCCGGCCGCAAAGTAAAATTAAGCCCCTACAAGCTGGGCAAGACAGAGGTAACCTATAAACTTTGGAAAGAAGTCTATGATTGGGCTACTGAAAAAGGGTATCAGTTTGCTCATCCGGGGACAAAAGGCAGTTCCGGAACCGGAAATGACAAAGAACAACCTGTAACTAAAGTAAGCTGGCGGGACTGCATTGTGTGGTGTAATGCCTATACGGAAATGAAGATGGATGAAAATGAATGCGTATACCGCAAAAGCGATTCTACCGTATTAAAAGACTCAAGGGACTCAGCCGGGGCTGCTTGCGATGCTGCCTATGCCGATATGAAGAAAAGAGGCTTTCGCCTTCCAACCGAAGCCGAATGGGAGTATGCTGCCCGCTGGCAGGGAAGTGTAGAAACAAATGCGGTTCAATACGGCGATGTATGGCTGACCAAACTGTACAGTGCAAGCGGAGCAACAGACAAGTGGGACACGACTGAAACGGGAGAGGTTGCATGGTATTCTGGTAATTCAGGTAGTAAAACCAATCCTGTAGGAAAAAAACGGAAGAATGCTCTCGGTTTACATGACATGTCAGGAAATGTCTTGGAATTGTGTTTTGATTGGTATAATGATAACCCTGCGTCAAACGATAACGCTTATACGAGTGAAGGTATTGTTACCGATCCCCAAGGTGCCGCATTGGGCAATCGGCGTGTTGTACGAGGCGGTTTTTGCAGCGAGAGTGCGAAGAACTGCACTGTAGGGCTACGGAACCACAGCACCCCTTATGGGAAGGGCGACGCTCTCGGCTTCCGTGTGGCTTGCCGGCCGTGAGGCTCTGAAAAATATAAAAGGGCGTAAATTTCACAACTGGCACGGATGCCGGTGGTTTAAACTTACGAGTTTTTTGCGAAGCAAAAATACTCGAAGCTGAAAAATGTACTCTGGACGTACATTTTTCAGCGGTTAAATCAGTCCTGCAAAGCCTCCGAATGCCATGGATAAAAGGGCTGCCGCTATAAAAAGAATGGGCGTCCCTTTTAAGAATTTCGGAACGGGGGCATTATCTATTCTTTGCCTTAAACCTGCTAAAAGCAGGAGCGAAATCATAAAGCCTAAGGCCGAACCTGCCGCATGAACAAGGGCTTGTACAAATGTATAGCCTTCATCAATGGCATCGATTGTAACTGCAAGGATTGCACAGTTTGTCGTAATCAGAGCCAAATAAACTCCCATCGAGCTGTAAAGAGCCGGAGCCGCTTTTTTTAGGTAGAATTCTACCAGCTGAACCAAGCTTGCAATTACCAAGATAAAGATAAGGGTCTGAAGGAATTCGAGGTTTCCTATCAATACGTAATTGTATATGGGATAGGTTACGGCTGTGGCCAAAAGGGTAACGAAGAGTACGGCCCAGCCCATGCCTACCGATTTTTTTACGTCGGAGGACATTCCTATAAAGGGGCAAAGGGCTAAAAACCGCATTAAAACTACATTTTTTACAAGAATTGCAGAAAGAAAAATACTAAGTGTTTCGGGCATTTTTTACTCCTCCTCTTTTTTAGCTTCCGGCTCGGCTTGCGGAGCAGGCTGGCTTTGAATCTTCTTTTTAGGTCTTTCTAAAAGCATTTTTGCAAATAGGTTTATCGAAATCATAATCCCGAATACAAAAAAACCGCCGGGTGCATTTGCAAAAAAGCGTATGTGATAGGCTTCGGGTATAAAAACATTTCCTGCCAAGGCTCCCGAGCCTAAAATTTCTCTTATGGCCGAAATAAGCACAAGCACTATCGTATAACCGACTCCCATTCCCAGAGCATCCAAAACGGATTTTCCAGGGCTTTCTTTTGAAGCAAAGGACTCTACTCTTCCCATAATAATACAGTTTACAACGATCAGCTTAATAAAAAGCCCCATCGCATCCGAGAGGGCAGGGGTATAGGCCTGCATCAAGAGGTCTACAATAGTCGTAAAAGAAGCTATTACTATGATAAAAACAGGAATTCTTATATCCTGAGGAATTAATTTTCTAAAAATACTTATGATTAACTCGCTCATAACGATAACAAAGGTCATCGCAAGACCCATTCCAAGGCCGTTTAATACGTTGGTTGTAACGGCAAGGGCCGAACAAAGACCTATCATCAGTACTAAAAGAGGGTTGCTTTTTATAATCCCGTTTGTGAAAATGTTTAAGTTTTTCATTTATTTTCCCTCCTCCAAGTTATTTTTGGTCATATATTCTATTGCCGTAACGGAAGCATCTTTTACGATGGCTGCAACACCTCTCGAGGTTATCGTAGCTCCTCCGATTGCGTTTATATCGGCATTTACTTCAAAGGCCGAATCAAGAGCCTTTCCGTTAAACTGTCCCGCAAAGGGTTCTTCCGCAGCCTTGCTTCCTAAGCTGGGCGTATCGGTAAGCTCTAAGAATTCTATCTTGCGTATTGTTTTGTTTAGGTCCATAGCTATCAATATGGTTGCACTTGCATAGGTGGGACCCTTAGCGGTTATGGTAAGACCTACGGTTTTTCCGCCGTTTACTGCCGTATAAGCATTTAAAAACTTGGTTTTGTTTAAGCCTTCGGGGATTTCCGCACTTATTTCTTTAAAGTCTTCAGCTTCAGGAAAAACGGCCTTTAATGCTCTGTTTGTTTTTTCTGCCTTTACTTCAGCAATGCGCGGGGCTGTAAAGCTGTAAACTGCGGCAAGGGCTAAACATGCTATGACCGCATAGGCTGAAAGGGTAAGGGCTAACTTTATCATCTGTTTCATTTTGCAGCCTCCTTGTTCTTTTTGGGCGGTTTTACATAGCCGTATTTTACGGGTATAAGTTTGTTTAAAAACGGAACTACGGCATTCATTATAAGGATACTGTACATAACACCTTCAGGCATACCTGAAAATAGGCGGATAAGGCCGGTTATAAGGCCGCAGCCTGCTCCGAAAAGAAGTTTACCTTTTGGCGTTACGGGGCTTGTTACATAATCGGTTGCCATAAAGACGGCTCCGAAGGCTAAACCTCCCGAAGTCAGGGTTAAAATAGGATTGATACCTCCGATTGCGGTAATTGCAACGGCTGTTACCATCATGGTAACGGGCGTTCTCCAGTCGATAACCTTTTTAAAAAGAAGATATGCAAAACCTAAAAGAATCAGGAGTATGCTTGTTTCTCCAATACAGCCAGCGTGGTTTCCCAAAATAAGCTGAGTATAAAGGTCCGTGCTCGAACTTAAATTTAAACTCTTTGCTATTTCCGAAGCACTCAGTGCGATTCCTTCTTTTGCGTTTATGAGCTTTAGAGGCGTTGCCGTACTCATTGCATCAAAAAAAGAATTCCCCGGCTGTATCCAGCTTGTCATTGCTCCCGAAAAGCTTACAAACATAAAGGCTCTTCCTACCAAGGCAGGGTTAAATACGTTTGCACCAAGCCCCCCGAAAAATTCCTTGCCTACAACTATTGCAAAAAGACAGCCTAAAATAAGCATCCATATCGGAAGATTCGGCGGAATTACAAGGGCTATCAAAAGGCCTGTAATCACTGCTGAAAGGTCTTTTACTCTTATATCCAGATTACATATAAGCCTAAATAGGCTTTCAAAACCTACACAGCAAAGAACCGAAACTACGATTCTAATCAAGGCAGGTATCGAAAAAAGATAGATTCCATAGGCTGTCAGGGGGAGCAGGGCTATGATCACATCCAGCATTAAGTTTTGAGTCTTAACCGGTGTTACAACATGGGGTGCCGGAGACATAAATATTTCGTTTTTATCCGATTCTGCCATTATTTGCCTCCTTCTTCGGTTTTTGCAGCCTCAGGCTCTTGTTTTTGAGCTTCTGCTGCTTGTTTTTCTGCGGCTGCGGCCTTTGCGGCAGCTTTGGCGTCTCTTTTTTGCTTTTCTTCCCTTGCTATCTGCTTGCCGACCTTAAACCTTTGAACAAGTTTGATGCGGGCAGGGCAGGTATAAGCACAGGTTCCGCATTCTACGCAGTCCAAAAGACCGCAGCGGATTGCTTCTTTAGTATTTCCTGCATTTAATGCTCTAACGATTAAAACGGGAGAAAGGCGGCAGCTGCATACATCAATACACTTACCGCAGCCTATACAGGGGCTTTCTTCTTCTAAAGAAACCTCTTCCTTTGTTAAAAAAAGCACGCCTGAGGTGTTTTTTTGAATAGGAAAGTCGGCGTTTTTCATGGCAAAGCCCATCATCGGGCCACCCGAAACTATTTTTACAACTCCCGGTTTAAGGGAAACTACGCTTGGAATAAGGTCGCCGACGCAGGTTCCTATAGGGGCTATTACGTTTAAGGGCTTTTCGCAGGCCCCGCCTCCTATGGTTAAGGCTCTGTCGATAAGCGGTTTACCCAAACGGAAGGCTTCTGAAATAGCTTTTAAGGTTCCTACGTTTTGAATAACACAGCCTATCTGAAAAGGAAGCCCTCCTGAAGGGATTTCCCTGTTTACGACTGCATCCGTAAGAGTTTTTTCTCCGCCCTGCGGATATTTTGTTTTACAAAGCTGAACGCTTATATCGTAGGCACCTGCGGCAATCGGATTTGCTTTGATTTTTGAAATGGCTTTTTCCAAAACCGGAACCAAATCTTTTTTATTGTCTTCGAGGGCTATAATTCCTTGTTTTGCACCTACTATACGCATAGTTATTGCAAGTCCGTCTACAATGCTATCAGAATCGCTGAATATGGTTGCAGCATCCGTGCAAAGATAGGGTTCACATTCCGCGCCGTTTGCAATTACATACTCGATTTTTGCATCAGTGGGAGGGCTTAATTTTACATGAGTAGGAAATGATGCTCCTCCCATGCCTGTAATGCCTGCATCCCTTACTCTTTTAAGAGCTTCTTCCTTGGTACATGTAAAAGGATCAAGGGGAGGCATAAATTCTTCCCTATTTTCTTCATCGATTTCGATTAAAAAACAAAGATTTTCCGTATTTCCGGTTACAAGATGAGGCTCTATCTTTTTTACCTTTCCTGAAACGGAGGAATGGACGGGAGCCGACATAAATTTATCGGTTTCGGCTATCTTTTGCCCTCTGGCAACCAAATCCCCTACGCTTACAAGAGGTGTGTTAGGCATGCCTCCCTGCGTAACAGGAATCCAAACTGATTTATTTGACGGTAATACCTTAACTACGTTGTCGCTAGGTGAGACCGCCTTTCGCTCGGGCGGATGCACTCCGCCTTTAAATGATTTTATACCCATACAAGTATTTTATACATAAGTAATGAAACTTTCAAGAGGATAATAATTAATTTTCTCTTTCAAAGATAATGGGTTCATCACCTGTAGGTGTCACATCGTTTATACTCAACTTAATTTTTGTTAAAACCATCCGCTGCACATTTTTCTTTTCGCTTATTTCAAGCAGATAAAATTTAGTTGTATCTTTTTCCGATTTCATCTGCATTATGATTTTTTCGTTTATTTCTAAGATGTTAAAATAACCTTTTTCAATATCTTCAGATTGTTGAAGAGTATAAGAATTTCCTAAAAGATCTAAAAAAGTATTATTTGCCGATTTCCATTGATTTGACGATTTTGATAAAATGCTTTTTGCTTTTTCCGCATTATTTTCTTTTTCATTGGTGTTATTTAAAAGTAAATTTGTGTTTTTCTTATACTTTCCATTCCAAAGAGAGGCTGTTCCGAATTTAATTCTTAAAACGTCTTCAATTACTCGCACTTGTATTTCATCAAGTCCCTTAATTTCAATTTCGACTCTTCTTACAATATTCGGAATCGACTTATTGTTTGTTGTAAAAAATAAACCGTACCTTCGAGGTAAGGTTGTTTTTATTTCATATATTTCTTCAACATTGTCTAAATTAAAAATAATATGACTGTCGTTTTTGTCAAAATAAACACTCCTGCCTGTTTCTTCATTTCCATCTTCTTGAAACCATAATCCGGATAAAAAGTCTATAAAGGATTCCATATTTCCGCTTTGAAGCTTTCTTAAAAGCTGAACCTCTAT
Organism: Treponema denticola; assembly: GCF_024181645.1. Classification (NCBI taxonomy): domain Bacteria; kingdom Pseudomonadati; phylum Spirochaetota; class Spirochaetia; order Treponematales; family Treponemataceae; genus Treponema; species Treponema denticola. The sequence goes on from NZ_CP058624.1 coordinate 261,735, forward strand.
TTTTTCACCCGGAATTGTCTTTTTTAAACCTTCTTCATATTTTTGTGTTTTGACGTTCCACGTATATTCAGTTTCAATTTGGTTTAGAGTGTTGGGAGCCGAAGGATCGGAGTCGTAAGTGTATATACAATATGAAGATAGACTAACAGGGGTTTCGTCTTGAGTTTCAATTTCTTTGATTTGAATCTGCATATCCGCATGTAGGTCGGCTATTTGGGTAAACTCAATATTTCCGTCTTTGTCCTTTTTGATAGTGTGTATGGATAAGGCCTGCCTATTATCCGATGTCATTCCGGAATAAATAAGGGATTTAGGATCTTGCGTCAAATTCATAATGTAGAATGTAAGAGACTTAGGCTGTGTGATTGTTGTTCTTATTTCTTCAATCCTTTCCCATTTTTGCGTTATAGGGTTTTGAATTGAAATAATCAGGTATAAAAAAGGATCCAATAGTTTTTTTACGGCAATAATTTGGTCTTCTACACCGTCTTCATTTAAATCATCCGAAATAGCATCAACAAAGGTTTCATCATTGAATAACTCCAAAAATATTCTTGTTTCAGTATTCGCTGAATAATTTTCGTTTTTTTTATCTTTGTTGTCTATTTGTGAAGAAACTATGGGGATTATTGTTTGCGTAACAATTTTTTCTTCACCTTTTGTATTTGACCGTATAAACTTTAAATAAATTAAAAAGCTTAATACAGCCAAAACAATAAGAGCCGAAATAATATACATTATGCGTTTGAACATACTTTGTTTAAATCCTTATCCGTAATTATGGTTACTAATGGTTACGGATTATCTTTTTTGATTAAGGCTGTGTTTTCGTCGGATTGAACCCTTTCTTTATCGTTATTTTTTATTATATCGGAAAAAAGAGCCTTGCTTGTTTTTACAACCCTCTCATCAAGTCCCATATCAACCGTAATTTCATACCAATTATCGTGTTTTATAATTCTTGATTCAACTAAATAAGGACTTGAAAACTTTTTTTGTTTCCCGCTGTATTTGGATGTCATAGGAGCATCTTGTTCCAGATCCGTCAACATAAAAAGAACCTTATACCTTCCGTTTTCGCCTCTTTGGTTTACGGCTTCCTGTATTTTATCGAGAGCCCTTCCTACATCGGTAAACCTTCCGTTCGGGCTTATTTTATTTACCGTTTTAATTATCTTGTCGGTGTCTTCTTTGCTCTTTATTTCAATTGAAATCAAATGTTCGGGACTTTCATAAAACTGATAAATGCTTATCCAATCACCGGTGATGATAATTTGGTCTATCAGTTCGTCAAGAATCCATCGTTTTAGACTCTCAAATTTTCCCGGATCCTGCATGGATAATGACTTGTCAATCATAATAATCATGTCAACAGGCATTGTTCTTTCGCCTGCATTTAAATTAAATAAAACTCCCGCTAACAGTAAAAATATAAAAATAAGTTTTTTAATTTTCATAAATACTCCTTTTTTATGCTTTATATGCAATATTATATAACATATTTAAAAAAAAATCATCAACTTTAAATAAAAACTCTTTACATTATGCAAAATATGTTTATAATTATACAATAGTGATATATATTGTAATTAAACAAAATTGCTAAAAGTAAGGAGAGTTAGGAATGGCAAATTTAGATCTACCACAGAGCCCGAATGTATTCCATCCCGAGAAGCCCAGTGCTGTCGGTTCTAGGAACTCATTGGCTCAAGACTATCGAGATCAGCAGAAAGAAGTTAATCAGCTGATTGAAGAAGAAACAAATAAAGTGTTACACCACTTGACCACAAAGCTTCCCAAAGAAGTCCTTGAAAGATTGGACGTAATGGGCGGTGTCAAGGAAAAGTTGTATAACTACTTTAACCAGAACTACCAGAACATGTTCAACCGATACATGGTAACGGCTGAAGATGAAATGCTCAAAAAGGTTCGAGGATTTATCGATCGGGAAGAAATGAAGGTTTTAGACCGCTATACTCCGAAAGAAATCGCAAACCTTCTTGATGCAGTCGGCGGTGCTGACAAGTTTAACACAGGCGAAATCGAAAAATCGATTGTAAATATGTACGGACACTTACAGGGCCACGTACAGCGCGGTGTTAATGATTTGGAAACCTTGACAAACTCATTGTTAAGGCAGAAGACGGACGTAGGTGCTTTCGTTCGAGGTGAAAACGCATACTCAATCGTAAAGTGTGCATTTAAAGACAACCTCTACAAACCGAAGACTGTAACCGATGTTAAGCTTTCCGTAAACATTCTTGATACGGAACTTATCAGCCCGATCTTCCAGTATCAATCAACAGTCGAATATCTTATCAAAGACCTCTTGTCAAATCACTACATGGATGTAATTGACAAGGAAATTGAGAAGATAAAGGACAAGAGAATTGATCAGGGATTGGATGAATTGTCTGACGGCGAAATCGTTTTTGCAAAAATCGATAAGGTAAAAGATATCACTGATGATGATGTTGAGAATCCCAAGAGCAAGAGGTACGATGTAGTATCCAAGCAGCTTATGGAAAGAATCAACAACTTGCGAGCTGAAATCGATCCTGAGACCTTTGATCAGCTTAACATCAGAGAAAACATTAAAAAGATCATTGACCTTGAAAACATAAGAAACCGCGGATTTAACACGGCTATCAACTCGATTACCTCAATCCTTGATACTTCAAAGATGGGATATCAGTACATCGAAAACTTAAAGAATGCCCGTGAGCTTATCTTGCGCGAGTATGATGACACGGATATCGCTAATCTTCCTGATGAAAGGTATCAAATCCGCCTCAAGTACTATGACAATGCTCAGTTAATTTCGGAAAGACAGGCTTATGAAGTAATGATGAGCTCTTTCGAAACTGAAATTCAGCACTTGTGGGATGTAGTACGCGCTACATACGACAAATCCAAGTTTATGACAAAGATCACAGACTTTGACGATTTGGCTGCAAATTACAAGAAATTCATCAAACGAAAGTACAAAGAGCCCTCAGGTGAACCCGTATACGAAGATACGGCTCATGTTTGGGATGAGATCTCCTTTGTTAAGCCTCCCGAAACCGAAGTTGAAAAAATGAACAGAACCTATGTCTACGAAAAAGATAAGCTCCGCAAGAAGCTTATTATTATGCGCAAGAGAATGAAGGATTTATATGATTATCAATATCCTATCGAAAGACGCGTTATCGAAGACAGACTTTCATTCTTGGAAGCCGAATTCAACAAATTCGATTATTTGATCAACCCATTCCACATTCAGCCCGGTCTTTTGCTTGATCTTGATATTACATCAATTAAGAGAAAGAAGGCTACATTGGACGGAATGGCTAACGTGCTCAACGAATTCTTGCACGGTGTATCAAAAGGCTTTGCCGACGCAGCATTTGCTTCGTTCAGCCGCCGACGATCCACAGTTCGTGCCGATATTGCACAGAGCTTTGCTGCCGCCGAAGATGATGATCCCAAAGCTGCCGGAGCTGCAGGCCGCTCTCAGTTTATCGATATGCTGAACAGCACTCCTGCCATTGAAGCTCCTGCAGCCGAGGCTGTAAGCTCTCCGGCTAAACGCAGAGGACCCAAAAGGGGGGCCGCTAAGGCAAAAAAGACCGGCTCTGTTGATGCAGGACGAGGCCGACGAAAGGCTAAGTCAGGAATTAAAGAAATCTAATTTAGGATTTTAGAGCTTAACTGATTAAAAATTTAAGCCCCTGGAACAACCCCGTTTCGGGGGCTTTTGCTTAAAAAGGAGTAATTATGGTTAATATGACTAATTTTTTTGTTCCGCTTGCTAAAAAGACTGATTTTAATGTTTCCGTTAAACATATTCAGTCTGTTATAGAAATTTTAGAGGACTGTGATCCCAAAGAAAATATTGCGGACAAGATAAATCTTATGATAAGAGAACAGACGATAAAGCCGGAGCAGGTTAGGGCTATTCTTTCGGTTTCTCTGCTTGATAAATGGAATTATAAAGTTGTATCTGAAAATTTGAAATTTATTTTGGAAGATGCTTCCTCTTTTGTTGCTGAGGTTGCCAAATGGACCGGTATTGATTTGGTTTTTGGCTATGATCATCCGGATTTGGGTTTTATAGTTATAAATCCGAAAAATCCTGCGGCTGCTCAAGTTATTCAAGGATTTAGAAAAAATGAGCTTCTCTTAATATTTGTAGGAAAACAAGACAGGGGCTCTGTCGATTCCGGTCTTGCCGATTCCGTTATTTCTGCTATTCATAAACTATTTGAGAAGAAAGCTTGCTCGGTTCCTGCATCTGTAAAAGCAGGCCCTTTTATATATGTTGAACCCAAAAAAGCTGCTCCTGTAAAAGTTAAAAAGACTGTTACAAAAAAACCGGGTAAAAAAGTTAAGGCTGCTGCTCCTGTTGCTGTTGCAGCTAAAGTGCAGACTAGCTCGGCCGTCCCATCACATTTAGAGCGCCCGTCTGCCGTGTCCACAGGACCTAAAAAGATGTCGCAGCTTGTTTCTGTTCCTGTTTCGAATGAGCTCTTTCATAACGGAAATGTTGAAGCATGGAAGAGAATTATAAGAAGTTATACTGCAAAATATCAAGATGCTGAAGTTATGGTATACTATGACGGAGAGCGTATTGTAGATATAAATACCTTATTTAAATGGGGAAAGGTTAAACATGGAAGTACAATCCAATTTGCCGTTTCTGCAGCAGAAATTAATGACCTTTCAAAGTTGTCAAAATATTTTAGGCAGGGAGCCAGTCCCATGTTTGAAGCATTTTTGCGCGGATCTCCGGATACCGTATTAAATCTATTTTAAGGAGTAAAAAATGAAAATTTCAAACAACATACACTTTTTTAATAGTAAAGAGACTGTCAGTAAAAAAGTTGACAAGAATTTACTTGGTATCCGAGGAAGACAGGCAAACGAATTTGCAGAACTAAAGCTTCCGATCTTACCGGGTATTATAATTGATGCTTCTGTGGTGCAGGATCTAGGCGATGTAAAGATATATTCCGAGATATCTTCCTATTTAAGCAAATTCGGCTCAGAAGTAAAAAAAACATACGGCGATGCCGACTCTCCATTGCTTTTAAAATTAGTTATTTCGCCCAATATGCTTATTACAAGCTATCCCACCCTGCATAACTTCGGTCTTACCAAGGATACTGTGATAGGATTTCAAGAAAATGTAGGTGAAGATTTTGCCGCAAATGAAGTTCTGTTTTTGCTTAATGGAATCTTAACCGTTGTGCTAAAAATCGAAGAATTAGAGAAAAATGAACAGAAAGTTAAAGATTTGGAAAAAGCCTTGCATGATATAAAAGAATCAATGAAAATGGGTAAAATCGGTTTAAAACCCGGTGCCATCATGGATAAATATTCCAAATTCTTACCAAAACACTTTTTTGATGATTGCAAAGTTCAGCTTGAAGAGTCAATCCATCTTATTGCCCGTCTTTTGACCCTTGAAGAAGATACCGACCATGATGTGGCTCTTTTGATTCAGCCCATGGTTTACGGAAACTACGGAAAGGATTCATATTCCGGTTCTTTCTTTAGCCGAAATATTGTAAACGGCGAGAAAAAATTACAAGGTCAGTTCTTTGCCGAAAAATTCAATGAGGTAAATGCCGAAGGTAAAGATATTAACTCAATAAAGCCGGAATATTTAAAACAATTCCAGCAGATTGCATGGCAGCTTGAAGATTATACAAAGGATATCCGCAATATTCGATTTACTATTGAAGCCGGAAGACTTTGGCTTATCGAGCAAAAATCCGTTGAAGCTAAGAGCACAATCTCAATAGTTCAGATTTTGCTCGATTTATATAATCGAAAAATAGTAGATGCCGAATATGTTGTTCGAGCCGTTAAGCCCGGTCAGTTAAACGAGATTTTACATCCCGTAATCGACATCATGAGTACAAAGGGTATGAAGTCATCAAAGGGCGGTATAGCCGGTGCTCCGGGAGCCGCAGTGGGTAGAGTCTATTTTACTGCCGACTCCCTTATTGAAGCTCAAAGAGCAGCAAAGCTTCAGGGACTGGACACAAGATGTATTCTATGTATGCCTGCAACCTATGCAGGAGACGTAAAGGGTATAGAGGTTTCTACAGGTGTTATATCGAACGAAGGCGGCTATTCGGCCCATGCTTCCGTTGTTGCCCGACAGTACGGTAAAATATCTCTTGTACGCCCCGATATGAAGATAAGCGGAAAAAAGGCCGTTATTGAGGGTGTTACTATAAACGAAGGCGATTATATTACGCTCAATGTTCCTTATTACGGCGACTCTACGGTTTATTTCGGTGAAGCAAAACTGATTGAACCAGATCCCGAAACATCAGGCCTTTTGGACTTTATAAGCCTTGCAAAGAGCTTCTTATCAGGCTTCCATGTAAGAGCCAATGCCGACAGTCCCCGTGATGCTCAGCTTGCTTTAGATTTCGGTGCTGAAGGTATAGGCCTTTGCCGAACCGAGCACATGTTCTTTAATGAAAAGAGAATAAACACCTTCCGTGAAATGATTTTAGCTCCAAGCGAAGCTGAAAGAAAAAAGGTGCTTGATAAACTTCAAAAAGTACAAACGGAAGATTTCTACGGAATCTTTAAGGCTATGAACGGCAAAGAGGTTACTATCCGCTTGTTGGATGCTCCTCTCCACGAATTCCTGCCTCATAATGATATTGAGCTTGACGGTTTTGTAAAATATTTGACAGCCCAAAAGAAAAAGGTAAGCAAAAAAGATTTGACTGCGGAAATCGAAAAACTTTCCGAAATCAATCCTATGCTTGGTCACAGAGGATGCCGAATTGCCATAAGCTATCCTGAAATTTATGCTATGCAGATAAGGGCTATTTTTGAAGCCGCATACAAGCTAAAAAAAGAAAAAGTGGATGTAAAACCTGAAATTATGATTCCCCTTATAATGAACTTTAGAGAATTAAAGCAGATTATTTATGGAAAGAAGATTGAAGGTCATGCTTATTTAGGTATCGATGCTATTGCCGAAGAGGTTAAAGCTGCCGTAAAAGGCGGAGACCTTGATTACAAGGTTGGAACCATGATCGAGCTTCCGGCTTCAGCCTTAAGTGCCGATGAAATTGCAAAATATGCACAGTTCTTCTCTTTCGGAACCAACGACCTGACTCAAACAACATTAGGTCTTTCGAGAGATGACTTTAACAGCTTTATGCCGGACTATACCATGTACGACCTTATCGACGGAAACCCCTTTGCCGTGCTTGATAGCCGTGTAAGGGACTTAATCGAAATTGCAATTCAGCGCGGTAAACTTACCCGCCCCGATTTGCACTTAGGTCTTTGCGGTGAACACGGTGCCCGTCCCGAAAACGTACGCTTCTGTATGGATGCCGGATTGAACTATGTTTCATGTTCGTCTTATTCCGTACCTATTGCCCTTCTTTCGATTGCACAAGTTGAGCTGGAGAATGCGGAAAAAGCAGGGATAAAGCTTACACCTAAAGCTCTTGTTTCGCGAAAGGCTTCTTCGGCAGCACCTAAATCGGCTGAAAAGAAGCAGGCAACCGGAAAAAAGCCTGTAAAGGCAAAGTCTGCACCTGCTAAAAAGCCTTCTTCTGCCAAGAAGAAGACTGCAAAAAAATCTAAGTAATTTTATACGGCTCCGTTTGGAGCCGTTTTAGATGTTTATGACAGTCTGCAAAAATGTGAATTTTTGCAGGTATTCTTATCTTAATTTTATGGGAGTATTTTATGGAGTACAAAATTATTGGAGATGCTTTTCCTGCCGTTGTTTGTAAACTTAGAGCAGGAGAAAAGATGATAACTCAATCAGGCGGAATGGCTTGGATGAGTTCCGGGGTTTCTATGGAAACATCTGCCGGAGGAGTCGGTAAAGCCCTCGGAAGGATGTTTTCGGGAGAAAGTTTATTTTTAAATAAATACACGGCAAATACCGATGGAGAAATCTCTTTTGCCTCAAGGTTCCCCGGTGCTATAAAAGCATTTGAAATCACTTCGGGCTCTTCCCTGATTGCACAAAAAACCGCTTTTTTAGCTTCAACTGAAGGTGTTGACCTTTCGATTCATTTTCAGAAAAAACTGGGAGCAGGCTTTTTCGGCGGTGAAGGTTTTATAATGCAAAAACTTTCAGGCAATGGAACGGTTTTTCTTGAAATTGACGGTTCTGCAGTAGAGTATACTTTGGGTGCCGGTGAAACAATGCTTTTGGATACGGGATATCTTGCAGCAATGGAAGAAACCTGTAAGATGGAAGTAGAGATGATAAAGGGTGTAAAAAATATCCTTTTCGGCGGAGAGGGATTATTTAACACGAAAGTTACCGGTCCTGGAAAAATAATTGTACAGACAATGCCTATTCATGCGGTTGCACAATCTTTGATTCCGTTTTTACCACATGGAAAATAATCGGTTTTAAAGCAAATTTTTATTAGCCGGTGAGCGATGCTTACCGGCTTTGCCGAGAGATGTCCTTATAGTTATTTTGTAACGTTAACTTATCTTTGTGTTTTTACAATCGCTTAATTTGGAGAATCCTATGGCTAAAATGCAGATAATAAAATCCGAAGATTTCGGTTATGATTTTATTGATGGTAAATATTTACCGTCCGGTAAAGACGAGTATTATATAAGATTTAATCAAACTAATTACCAAAATCGTAAATATCGGCAATTGGATTCGGAAGAAATTGAACGTCTGATAAAAAACGGAAATTCCAGTACTGATTGGTCGATGGTCTTGGTTGAAGACCCTTTTGATACCGATTTGATAACAAACAGTCTTTTTGCCGGTTTGGTCCGCATTGCTTCAACTCAAAATTTTTACTTAAAATATCATGATTTTACGGTTCCTGCAGGAATTACAAACAGTAAGATTATTTCCTGCGATATAGGGGAAAACTGTGCAATTCATTATTGTGCCTATCTTTCACATTATATAATAGGCGACAGAGTTATTTTGAGCCGGATTGATGAAATGTGTACGACCGACCATTCAAAATTCGGAGAGGGTTTAGTAAAAGACGGCGAAGATGAAAAGGTTAGGGTAACAATAGATACGCTCAATGAGGCCGGAGGAAGGGAAGTTTACCCCTTTTATGATATGATTACGGCTGATGCATTTTTATGGGCAAGGTATAGGGATGATTCTGCTCTTATAAAAAAGTGTGAAGAAATAACTCAAAATTCTAAAGACTCAAGCAGAGGTTATTACGGTGAGGTCGGTTCCGATTCCGCAATAAAGAGCTGCCGAATTATAAAAGACGTTAATTTCGGTTCTTCGGTATATGTGAAGGGAGCAAATAAACTTAAAAACTTGACTATAAAATCAACAGCTGAGGAGCCCTCGCAGATAGGGGAGGGAGTAGAGCTTGTAAACGGTATAATAGGTTTGGGCTCCAGAGTGTTTTACGGAGTAAAGGCAGTCCGCTTTGTTCTCGGCAATAACTGTGAATTAAAATACGGTACAAGGCTCATTCATTCCATAGTTGGAGATAACTCGACCATTTCTTGCTGTGAAGTTCTCAATGCTCTTATCTTCCCGTACCATGAACAGCATCACAATAACTCTTTTTTGGTTGCAGCTATGATTCAAGGACAGTCCAATATGGCTGCGGGGGCTACTGTAGGTTCCAATCACAACACAAGAGGAAATGACGGCGAGATTATCGCAGGCCGCGGTTTTTGGCCGGGGCTTTCTTCAACTTTAAAACATAATTGCCGTTTTGCTTCCTTTGTTATTCTTGCAAAGGCAAATTATCCTGCAGAGCTTGATATTCCTTTTCCTTTTAGTTTGGTTTTAAATGATGCTCATGAGGATAGGCTTGAAATTATGCCTGCCTATTATTGGATGTACAATATGTACGCTCTTGAACGCAACAATAAAAAATTCTTAAAACGGGATAGAAGAATAACAAAGACCCAGCACATTGAAACCGACTATCTTGCTCCCGATACAGCTGCCGAAATTTTAAAAGCCCGCACTCTTCTTGAAAAATGGATATGTGCAGCTTGGACTGATGCCGGGAACAAACCTTTAAGCATAGATGAAATTCTCAAAGATAAAAAAGATGAGGCAAAGAATCTTTTTGTACAGGGTGAAAATATCGAAAGGTCTAAACGCCGGGTAAAAATAATCAAGTCTGTAGAATCTTATGAGGCTTATCAAGATATGCTGATATGGTATGGGGTTACAATCTTAGCCGAGTATTTTGATAAGGGTTTAGATAAGATTGGAATGAGTATTGAAGAGTTTAAACTTTCAAAGGATTTTGATTTTAACTGGGTAAATATGGGCGGTCAGTTGATCCCCGAAAAAAAACTCAATTCAATTAAAGAAGACATAAAGTCAGGAAAACTTAATACTTGGCAAGATATTCATAAATCTTATGATGATGCCTATGATTCTTATTGCCGTGATAAGGCTGAAAATTCTTATGCTGTTCTTTGCGAGCTTATGAAGGTTAAAAAGATAGATAAGGCCCTTTGGAATAGGCTCTTGGAAAAAGCTGCATCAATAAGAAAATATATTGAAGAACAAATATTCTATACAAAGAATAAGGATTATAATAATCATTTTAGGGATATAACTTACCGGAATTCTGAAGAAAGAAAAGCTGTTTTGGGAAGCGTAGAAGATAACGCCTTAATTATTGAAGCAAAAAAAGATACAGAATATTATCTTAAACTTTTTGAAAGGCATAAGGTTTAGATAAAAATGGAAAAAGAAGTCGAAAGTTTTAAAGGAACAAAAACAGCCGAAATGATTTTGCTTTTGGACAAGGTCTATAAAGAAATTGAAGAAGCCGAGAATGAGTGGATGTCAAAATGTCCTATTAAGTGTATAGACGGGTGCGGAGCCTGCTGTGTTCATTTTGAACCGGATGTTTATGAGGTTGAGGCTCTTTATCTTGCCTCCTGGCTCCTCTTTCATCAAAGGGAACGGGCATTGCAAATACTGGAAGGCCGTTTTAATGAAAATGTTTTAGATAAAAAAAACGGATGCCTCCTATTCGATATAGATAATCCTTATCATTGTACCGTATATGAAGGCCGTTGTTTAATATGCCGTCTTTTCGGTTATTCCGGAGATCACGGCAAAGACAGATCCGTGCGCTGGCGTCCGTGCAAATATCTGATTTCTATGGATAAAAATCTTTCTGCTTCAACCATTAAACAATACTCACAAGAAGATTTGCTCAATGCTTTTGGTACACTGCCTCCGGTTATGAGCGATTTTTCTTCACGGATATTGTGTTTTATGACTGAACAGGCGTCTCATACCCTTCCGCTTAGGAATGCTTTACCTGCTGCAATTTCTAAAATTCTTATGCTTGAAAGATATTCTAACAATCCGGAATTTGAACCTGATACGGATCCTGAAACTCCGCCTCTTGCTTCTTAAAATAAATTAGCTGAAACCTTATTCCCTTTTTTCCCTCTTTGTGTTAGTATCGCGGTCATGGAAAATTCACAGTTAAATCAAGGAGTCCTTGAAACGGACTCCATTAAGAAAACGAATTTCTTGCCGGTAATTTCCGGACTCTTTGTAGGCATTTTGGTTTTGTCGAATATTCTTGCGGCAAAGATGGTACAGCTTGGACCCTTCGTTTTTGACGGAGGTACTCTTCTTTTTCCTTTTTCTTATATTTTTGGAGATGTTTTAGCTGAAGTCTACGGTTATAAGGCTTCAAGAAAGGTTATTTGGACCGGCTTTTTTATGCTTCTTATTATGAGCCTGAATATCTGGCTTATAAGTGTTCTTCCTGCCGAGGCAGAGTGGATATTTCAAAAAGATTTTGATAACATTCTTTTACAGATGCCCCGCATTTGTGCCGGCAGCCTTTTCGGTTATTTTATTGGAGAGTATTCCAACTCGGTTGTTTTGTCTAAGTTAAAAGTAATAACAAAGGGCAAGTACTTATGGCTTAGAACAATAAGCTCGACATTGGTTGGAGAATTTTTGGACAGTGCCGTTTTTGTTGCCGTTTCTTTTTTAGGCCTTTACAGCATAGATATTCTTATTATAATGGCTTTTTCAAACTATCTTTTTAAAACGTTTATAGAAGTTATATTTACGCCTTTCACTTACAAGATAGTTGCCTTTGTAAAAAAACATGAACAGATAGATGTTTATGACTACAATGTAAGTTATAATCCCCTTCCGGGAAAATAGGTTTAAAAAATACCCATCCTTAATTTTTAAAGATGGGTAAAACTCATAACTTTATTCGTGCGGAGGGTTTAATACCCCGACGCTCTGCATCGTAACAAAGGGTATTAAAGCCGACTGCAACTACCTTATGAGAACAACATACCCCGATGCTCTGCGTCGGGGTTGTTGATTACTTATAACTTTCTTACTTGATGATTTTTAATTTTATGCTAAACCTTAAATTTCATTACCTCATCTGCCAATCCTTCTATGCTTGCTTTATTCTTTTGGGTTATACCTTGAACTTCTTGAACCGCATTATTTATTTGTAATGCGCCTGAGGCCATTTCATTCATACGATCTGTAATTGTACGGGTAAGCTCATCTAGTTTATTCATTTCCTGAGCTATACCCTCTCCTCCTTTTAGCATCTCTGATGAGCCTTGCTTGACCTCCTGCGTTACAGTGTTGATGTTTCGGATTGCAATTAAGACTTCTTTACTGCCGTTTTCCTGTTCAGTCATTGCTTCCATGACGGTGTTGCTCATCTCTTTTACGTTTTCTGCAAGGTTGAAAATTGAGTTAAATTTTCCTTCAACTGTTCTAGCCGATTCAGCCAAGAGTTCTATCTCTCCCGAAAGATTTTTAAGTGTAGAGGTAATGGTTTTTCCTTGGGCGCTTGATTCTTCTGCAAGCTTCCTTATTTCGTCAGCTACTACAGCAAAGCCTTTTCCGGCTTCCCCTGCGTGTGCCGCCTCAATTGCCGCATTCATCGCCAAGAGGTTTGTTTGGCTTGCAATATGCTGTATAACATTGGAAGCTTCCATCAAACTTCCCGATTCTTCGGCTATTTTTTGGGTTACTTCATTTGCCGTAGAAACCTTGCCTTTTCCCTCTGCTGTAGCATCGGCCAGCTCTCTTATAATATTATCGCTCTTACCCAATGTTTGTGTAATCGATTCAATATTTGCAACCATTTGTTCTATAGATGAAGATGATTCGGCAACGCTTGCTGCCTGTGTTTCTATGCTGTTGTTAAGCTGTTTTATTGTGCGTATGATTTGCTCAACTGTTGCTGCAGTTTCGGTTACACTTGCTGCCTGAGTTAGGGCCTGATCTTTGATGTTGTCGATATTTGAGTTGATCTCTTCTACGGCACTTGCCGTTTCGGTCATATTACTTGCAAGTTCATCTCCAATAAACTGCATGGTATTTGTATTTGTTCCTACCGATTTAATGGAATTACCTATCTTCTCAATAGTCTGGTTAAAGTATTTTGACAAGAGGGTAACTTCATCATTACTTGTTACAGGCAGCCTTACCGTTAAATCGCCTTCACCTTGAGAAATATCTTTTAAAGCCAGAACAACTTTTTGCAGAGGTAAGATCATTTTGCGTGTTACAATAAATGTCGATACTAAGGCAACTCCCAAAAGAGTAAAACCTGTTACAACCATCATGTATTGCAGACTTGCTACGGTATCCAAAAAATCGTTTACAGGAGCTCTTACTATTACCATCCAGCCCGTTGACTGCATAATAGCATACGAACCGATATTTTTTTCTCCGTTAAATGTATAATATCCTATGGAAGGTTTGTTTGACTGCATTGCTTGTTTTGCAAAATTTGCAATTGATACCAATGCAGGGTTTGTTTTGGCATTTTCTTGAAAATTGTCTTGATTTAGAACAAGCTCCCTGTTGCGGTGGGCTATGGCATTTCCTGTTTTGCCTAAGATAAAACAATATCCGCTTCTTCCTACTGTGATATGGTCTATGTCTTCTGAAAGCTTTGTTCCCGGTGTATCTGCTGCGAGTACACCGATGATTCTATTTTCATAATCGTATATGGGAACTGAGATGGTATTTACCAATGTTCCGTCGGCCTTTGAACCGTACGGCTCGCTTACGAATTGCTCTCCTGCTAAAGCTCTTTTAAACCATTCTCTATCATTTACATCAAATATCCGTCCATCAAGTGCGTGACATTTCCCGTTTATATCCGTTATTGAAAACTCTATTATTCTGGGATTAAAAGCTGCTTCTTTTTTTAAATAGGCTATCTTGTCTGAGTAGGACGCATCTATATTTCTTAATTCGGATGCTCTTGAAGCACTTGAAACAAAATTCAAAAAAGAGTTGACCATTGAATCTACCAGATCGGCAGTATCCGTGGCTTTGTCCTTCAAATGTGTTTCTACCTTTTCGAGGATTGCCCTTTTTGACATAACTGCTCCTATTATTCCCTGTGTCGATACGGAAATAACAACGATCGCAGCAAAAAGAATAAGGAGTTTTTTACCCATTGAAAAAATCTTATCTTCCGATACACTTTTTCGCATAACTAATTCTTTTTTTGCGGCAGGTTTTGCAACAACTAATTCTTTATCCTTCATTTTTTCCTCCTAAAAAATACACTTTTGATTATGTACTATAACTTTTGATTTTGTCCTATAAATAGTTTACATCAGTATTGTAAATAATGCAAGATTTTATATTTAAATTTTTAACGATTTATAGAGAATCTCTAAAAATATTGCCGAATTTTACTTCGCTCCCTGAGGAATAGAGATATCCGGCCTATTTTGCCGATATTTCAATATTTTGCCTATTTTTTGGAGTATGAGCACATTGAGTACGGACACTCCAGTTGACGAAAATGTTTAAATATGTAATAATAAATTTCTACTAGGAGGCTTTAGATGCTAGCACTTATTATCGGTATTGTTTTAATCGCTTTTACGGTTATTGCAGCCCTCCCCATGGGCTTGGCTTGGGGACAGGATATTCTCTTATTTTTAAGAGGCGGTTTACCTATTTTCGCAGCTTTTGTCGGCCTTATTTCCGTATTTATAGGAATTGCCGATATTAAAGACAAGCAAGATGCAAGAAAAGAAGAAGCAGCTATGAAGGCTGCCGAAAATAAAGCCGAATAATTGTCATTGTTCTTAAGTTATTGACACTTATTCTATATTTAGTTATAATATCAGAACCCACATTATCTGCATATATTGTTTGTAGAAGGTATACATTAAATGAAAACTATTTTTTTAAAAGAACATGAAGCGCCGCGCTCTTGGTTCGTTATTGATGCCGCCGGGAAGCCGCTTGGACGCGTTGCTGCTAAGACTGCAGCTATGCTGAGAGGAAAGCACAAAGTAGGTTTTGCACCTCATCAGGAAATCGGTGATTATGTCGTTATTATTAATGCCGAAAAAGTAGCCGTAACAGGAAATAAGGCTAAAGATAAGATGTACTATACTCACTCCGGTTATGTAGGCGGTTTAAAGTCTATCAACTTTAACGGCTTAATCGCTAAAAAACCGGCTGAACCCTTGATGATTGCAATTAAAGGTATGCTTCCTAAGGGGCCCCTTGGAAGAAAACTTTTAACGAATGTTAAGGTCTATGCAGGCCCCGAACATCCTCACCAAGCACAGAACCCCATAGCGGTTGAAGTATAAGGAGCGTAAAGTGAAAAATATTGGAATGGGAACAGGCCGACGAAAAACTTCAGTGGCGCGAGTATACATTCGGGATGGAAAAGGTCAGTTAATTATCAATGATAAGGATATTAACGAATACTTTGCTACTCCGGAACAAGTCCAAAAAGCAAAAGAACCTTTAATGGTTACTGCGGGTGAATCTAAGTATGATATTATAATCACTGTACGAGGCGGAGGTCTTACAGGCCAAGCCGGTGCGTGCTCTCACGGAATTGCAAGAGCATTAGCCCAAGTAGATGCTTCAAATCATGCATCCTTAAAGGCTAACGGATTGCTTACACGTGATTCACGAATGGTTGAACGAAAAAAATTCGGTCAGCGCGGTGCAAGACGAAGATTCCAGTTCAGCAAGCGTTAATCCTTTTTCTATTGCGGATATATGCAGCACTTCTTCAGATTTGGTGAAAATCATCAATTCTGAAGGAGTGTCTTTTGTAACACGGCCTGATTATTTTGATGAAGATGACTTTGACGGCCTTGTTGCTGAATGCGGTTGCCCTATAAGCAATGAATCGCTTGAGGCGCTGCTTAATGCGGTAAGAATTTATGAGGCTGAGTGTACCGCTGCGGCCTATTTATACAGAGCTGAACATTCCAGGTTTCAGTTGGAATTAAAGCTCAGAAAAAAAGGCTTTTTAGCTTTTGAGATTAATCCGGCACTGGATTATCTTGAGGAGAAAGGGCTTCTTGACGATGGGCGTTTTGCCGGAGCTTGGCTTAATACCAGAGTTATAAGTAAAAAAGAAGGCCGTAATAGATTGGCCTCCGAGCTTGCCCAAAGAGGAGTAAGCTTTAAAATTGTGGAAGATGTGCTTAATGAGTTTTTTTCGGAGCATTCGGAAGAAGATATTTGCCGAGAAGCTTTGAAAAAACAACTGATAAATGGGGTGGATAGACCTCGGTTGATGCGTAAAATGTATAGACTGGGTTTTTCCGTTAGCACTGTGAATATATGTTTGGAGGAACTTGAAAACATAACCGACTCTTTTTAGGGTTTGTTTAATTGTTATACTATGGGTAAAAGCGAAAGTAGAAGACGAGTTAAAATGTACTCCGCCCTTGAGGTCGCTAACATATGCGGAGTCGTAAATCAGACTGCCATTAACTGGATTAGAAACGGTTATTTAAAAGCTTTTAATACACCGGGCGGCCAATATAGGGTGTATTATGAAGACTTGATCCTCTTTATAAAAGAAAGGGGAATGAAAATTCCTCCTGAGCTGCAGGATTCATTGGATGATGCTCATTGGAATTCTATCATAGTTATAGATGATGATGCGGTTTTAAATGAGGCTATATCTTCATTTTTTGGTAAAAATCTTCCTAATTTAACTGTATACAAATCTCTTGACGGCTTTGATGCAGGTACTCAACTTGTAAAGCATAAACCGGGCTTTGTGATTTTGGATATAGACCTTCCCGGAGTCAACGGCAAGGAAATATGCAAAAAAATAAAAACAGATCCTTTTTTCGGACAGCCTTATATAATTGTTATTACAGGACTGGATGATGAATCTTTAGAAAAACAGATGAAAGATTTGGGCGCCGATGCATTCTTTAAGAAGCCCATAGATTTTAATGCTATATTAAGAGAGATCAACGAGGTTGTGAGCTAGAGCTGATGACCCTTGATGAAGCAAAAAGTATTATAATAGAGACGGGAAAGAGGCTTTTAACGTCCGGTCTGACGATACGTACATGGGGAAATGTAAGTGCCCGTATAGATGCCGATACTTTTGCTATTACCCCTTCCGGCTATGGTTATGAGAATTTAAAGCCTGAACATATAGTCATTCTTAAAATCAACAGGCCTGAAACTTCCGGACCTGTTAAACCATCTTCTGAACGCTATGTTCATGCAAGCCTTTACAAGGCCGATCAAAATATAAAGTTTATAATCCATACACATCAAAAATTTGCCTCTGCCGTTTCAGGCTGTTTTTCTTCTATACCTGTTGAAAATGAGGAGCTTCGTTCAGTTTTAGGGGAAGTCGTACCTGTTGCAAGGTATGCTCCTGCCGGTACAAAAAAAATAGCCCGTAATGTTGTAAAGTGTTTAACAAGACCTGCCGGGGCAATAATTATGGCTCAACATGGGGCTGTCTGTTTTGGTGCTGATGCAGCGGAAGCTTTTGCCCAAGCCGAGGCTCTGGAAGACCTTTGCCGTAATTTGATTTTTGCTGAAGTTCCGGCCCTTTCCCTTGCTTACCGGCGGTATGAAAGAAAAGCCTTACAGCCCTTGATTAATTTTTATGCAAGCTGCCGTGAGGGAGATTCATGCACTGTTTACGATAAAAGTACCGATATTACTATTTGCAAGATGGATATAAAATCCGGAAATATAACTGAAGGCCTTTTTGATTTTCAAGCCGATTTACATAGACATATATATGATAGCTATCCCGATATTAATTTTATAGAGCAAAGCTCTCTGCCGGCAGCTCTTTTTGTTTCAAAAAAAATGAACATAGATAACTGCATACCGGCTTTTTTGGATGATTTTGCTCAGATTGCCGGCGAAAATGTTTTTTTGTTTCCATTTTTTGAGAACCGGGCTGAAGAGATGAGCACGGAAATTGTAGATGCTTTAAAAAACCGCTCTTGCGTTTTGGTAAATGAAAGCGGAGCTCTTTGTTGTGTTTCCGATAAGAATGATATCGGCGCCTTAAAAGAAATCTTGGAAAAAAATCTTTTGGCTCTTGTTCTTTCATGGAAATTTAAAAATTATTTTCCGATAAGCCGTAGGAGTGCTCAAAGAATGAGAAGAGGCTATATCGGAGGATATTCCAAAATGAATTTACAAATTTAGGGGATTAAATTAAGATGAAAAATATAAAAAAAATATTGCTTGTGGTTTTTGTCGGCCTTTTATTCGGCTGTAGACGCGAAACGTCTTTAGAGCTTGAGAGAGAAGAAAAGTTTACCCTTAATTACGGGCTTTTTGAAAACGAGCTCAATCTTTTTAATTTAAACAGTACTTATTCACGTCCTGATACACAGATTTTGATGAAAGAAGGTATATTTTACATAGTTAATTCGGGCGGACAAAAAATATTAAAGCTTTCGTCATTCGGGGACTTACTTACCTTTTTTTATAACCCCGAGTCAAACATGGAACCTTCCTTTATGCAAAACGATTCTCAGGATGTTAAGGCAACTACAAGAGGAGCCATAAAATATCCCTTTAATCATCCTGCTCTTTTAACCGTAAACTCTTCCAAGCATCTCTTTGTTGTAGATTCCGTTTTGGATGAAAGAATCGAGTACGATCATGAGGAGAATTTAGCCTTAAGGGATATAATCCTGCATTTCGACGAAAACGGAACTTTTATAGACTATCTGGGACAGGAAGGTTTTGGCGGAACGCCTTTTCCATCTATTGAGGGGATTCATACGAATTCTTCCAACGATATAATAGTCGTTTGCCGAACACAGACGAGTTTAAAAATTTATTGGTATAACAGCAAGGGAGACTTGCTGTATAAGATACCTATCTTTTTTAATGCAGTACCTACCCCCTATGAAGGTTCCAATAAAATATTTTCTTCGATAGATAAGATAATTCCCGACTTTAATGATCTTTATTTGTATATTAAAATTGATTACTATCTTGAAGAAAAGGATGCTGCAACTAGGGCAAACCTTGGGGTAAGTTACGATAAAAGCTGTTTGTATTTTTTAAATATTAAAACCGGTAAGTATGATAAAAAAATGGATATAGATGATTATGAGGAAATTGAAACATCGGGAACCGAAACTTTTACTTTTAAAAAAGTTTATGAAATGATGGGTATTACGGAAAGTAATTGGTGTTACTTATTGACTCCCACAAGTAAAGGTTATGCTCTTGAAATGATGAATTTAAAATCTCAAAAAAAATATAAAAAAGATTTGATTGTTTCAAATGATGAAACATTTTATAATACCTTCCATGTTTCCTCTAAGGGAATTATTTCGGCCATTCTTGCCCGAGAAGACAAGGCCTTAATTATATGGTGGCGTGCCGATAAAATTATCGGGGATAAATAATGAGTGATGATTTATTTGAAACAAGGGATTCTTCTTCCCGTGAAGTTTTTACCCGCTATAATAGGGAAGATAGAATTAAAAATGCTTCAGAAAAGGTCAGGCAATTACACGATCCTGATTTTGTAAGAAGAAGAAGTTTTATAAAAAGTGTAACCGAAAATCGGGGCTTAAGGTCAGTATTTTTTGTTATAGTTGTTCTTGTAAGTATTAACATAGCCTTTTTTATTACCCGTTCCGACAGAAATAGCGGCCGGATTTATAGAATAAAAGTAGAGCTAAAGTCCTTTATTTATCAAGATAGAGCTTTGGCAAATTTGCGTTTGAGTGAAAATACTAAATTTTTAGAAAGCTTAAAAGAGAGTGAAGAAAAAGACGGTGCATTGGTAAGGGTAAACTTTATTTTTTTAGATGATAACGGAAATAAATTATCGTCTTCTCTGCAGACCGGTATTTATACGGGAGGGGAGCTTAGGTTTTCTTCTCAAAATGAATCCGGAAATGCAAAAAAGGTTCAAGCCGAAATTTATATTAAAGAAAAACTTTTGGTTTTATCGTCAAAAATAAAATGAGAAAATAAAATGAGTGTGAACAAAAAATATAAGTGCCGATTATGCAAGGAATGTAACGGAAAAGCCTGCATAGGAGAGCTTCCCGGAATGGGCGGAGTCTTTGAAAGCTCTAATTTTATTTTAAACTGTGCCGAGTGGAAAAATTATTATACCTCTGATTCCTATCCTCTGCCGAGACTCCGCCTTGCTCCTATGACGGGGGCTGTCGAAAATGTCGGCTATGAGGACGAAAGGCAATTTTATTTTGACCTTATAAGGGCATCGGTTAAGGCCGGTTTGGCTTTAAGCATTGGGGACGGCTATCCCGACTTAAAACTTTTTTCAGGGATTGAAGCCTTAAAGGATGTTAAAAAAAAAGGTGCAGTCTTTTTAAAACCATATCCTCAGATGAAGCTTTTTGAAAGAATTGAGGCCTCACTGGAGGAGGCGGAAATTATCGGGGTAGATACGGATGCTTATAATATTGTAACTATGCGGAATCTTGTTCACCTTGAAAAAAAAAGCGCAAAAGATTTGGCTGCTTTAAAAAAATATGCAAAGCTGCCCTTTGCCGTGAAGGGTATTTTTACCTCCTATGATATCGAAGTTGTGAAGGAGCTAAAACCCGATATTGCCATTATTTCAAATCACGGCGGCCGTATCGAAACCGATAGGGGAAGCGTTGCCTCATTTGTTCACTCTCATTTAAAAGAGATAAAAAAATATTCAGGCGAGGTTTGGGCTGACGGCGGCTTACGGAAAAGAGAAGATTTTATAGCTGCTTCTTCTTTAGGTATTGAAGAAGTTTTAATAGGCCGCCCCTGTATTACCGCTCTTTTAAGGGACAGGGAGAACGGTATAAAAAATTTTATCGATTCTATTTTAAGTAAAGATTTAAATAAAGAAGCTTGCGGCTCCCTAGAGAACAGCCCTTTAAGGAGTTTTGAAAAACCTTGAAGACCCGTTTGGATAGAATATTGGCCCTCAGCGGTTTAGGCTCCCGAAGTGATGTAAAAAAAATGATACGCAAAAAAAACTGCTGCGTGGACGGGGTGCGTATTGTTTCTCCTTCTTTTATTTTAGACACTGACCTAAATAAAATAACTATAGACGGGGAGCCTCTTGTGTTGAGGACAAATGTTTATCTTATGTTTAATAAGCCGCAAGGCTGTGTAACTTCGACAAGCGATCCCGTACATAAAACTATAATGGATTATATAAAAGCTCCCTTTGACAGGATGAAGCTGTTCCCTATCGGCAGGCTGGATATAGACAGCGAAGGCCTTTTGATTATTACCGATGACGGCGAGATTACCCACAAGATTACCTCGCCTAAATCGGGAACGGTAAAAACTTATTATCTGGAATTAAGCCGAGAGCCCTCCGATGAAGAATTTAAAAATTACTGCGAAGAGTTTGAAAAAGGAATTGTGCTAAAAAACGGTTATAAGTGTCTTCCTGCAAAATTCGAAAAATGTGAAAATAAAACCGGTTCTTTTAGAAGCGGATTTTTAATGCACATAACCGAGGGGAAATTCCATCAAGTAAAAAAAATGTGCTTAAGCGCAGGGAACGAACTTTGTTACCTGCGCCGGATTGCAGTCGGTTCAATAGTTTTAGATGAGAGCTTGAAGACCGGAGAATACCGCGAGCTTTCCGCTGAAGAGATAGATTCGCTCAGAGATTATTGAGAGTCTCGCTAAAAACATCGGATTTTAGAGATTAATCCTTTTAGTTGAAAATTATCCTCATAAATCGTTTTTTACCGGCACGCAAAATCATCTCCTTGTCCTTGTCGAGTTTTTCTTTTCCAATTAGAGCCTTGATGTCCGAAATTTTTTCTTCGTTTATAAAGGCTCCTCCCTGCTCGACAAGACGGCGGGCATCGCTTTTGGTGGAGGCAAGTCCTGCTTCGGCAAAGAGGTCAATAATACCGATGCCCTCATCTAATTTTGAAAGACTCAAATTCGCCGTGGGCATGGCTTCCTTATTTCCTCCGCCAGAAAAAGCTGCCCTTGCACCTTCCAAGGCTTTTTCCGCTTCTTCTTTTCCGTGAATAAGGGCTGTAACTTCAAAGGCTAATCTTTCCTTGGCCTTGTTTATGTCTCCTGCACAAACCGATTTTATTTCTTCTATAGGAAGGAATGTAAAAAGCAGCATAAACTTTTCGACATCGGCATCGGCTGTGTTTCTCCAATATTGGAAAAAATCATAGGGAGAAACAAGGGCAGGATCCAAAAACAGAGCTCCCTTTTCGCTTTTTCCCATTTTTTGACCGTCGGCTCTTGTAACCAGAGGGAAGGTAAGGGCAAAAACTTCGCTGCCTCCCTTTCTGCGGATAAGGTCGCTTCCTGCAACCATGTTTCCCCACTGGTCATCACCGCCTATTTGGAGTTTGACATTGTAGTTTTGATTGAGCATTAAAAAGTCATAGCTTTGCAAAAGCTGATAATTGAATTCCAAAAAGGAAAGCCCCGTTTCCATTCTTTTTTTGTAGGCTTCAAAGCTGAGCATTTTGTTGACCGAAAAGTGTGAACCTATATCGCGTAAAAAATCGATGTAGTTTAAATCGGCAAGCCAATCCTTGTTGTTGACAAAGCGTACATTTCCAATATCTTCCGCTAAAAATTTTTCAATCTGTTTTTGAATTGAGGCCGCATTTTTATCGAGTTCATCGTAAGAAAGCATCTTGCGCATTTCTGTTTTTCCCGACGGGTCTCCTATTCGCGAAGTGCCGCCGCCGACTAAAACGACACCCTTGTGCCCCTCGCGGCATAAATGCTTTAAGGCAAAAATCGGAACCATGTGCCCTATGTGTAAGCTGGGCCCTGTCGGGTCGATACCTGTGTAAAAGGCGATTTGCCCCTTGTCCATTCTATCGGAAAGGGCTTGCAAATCGGTACATTGCTGGATAAAGCCCCTCTCCTGTAATATTTTTAATGCTTTATTCATGTTTTGACTATACAATAATTTTTAGCTTAGGTCAACAGATTTATTAAGATTATAGTTTTTCGATTTCCGCTTCGGAAAGACCTGTAACTTGCATAATTTTTTGTATTGGATCCCCTAACTGTTTTAAGATTTTAGCTGTTTGCTTTAAGCCTTCAGAAAATCCCTTATACCTAGCGTCCATCTCAAAGGTAGACATTAATCTATATTCTTGCCTTGCTTGTTCGTTTTGTTTTACTGTTTGTATCATTTCTTCTATCCTCCTTGTAAATTCACTCTTCGCCTTACCTGTTTTAATGTATTCTAAAAATTCCTTCAATTCTTTGTTTTTAGTGTTTTTAAAGGCCTCTGCGTTTATTATAATCTTTTTTGTTCCATCTTGTAAAGATATGTTTTTATCTTCAAGACAGATGTTTTCAAAGGTATAAACAGGTCTATTTTTACCGATAACATCAAACAGACAAATAAAAATTATAAAGCTTTCATTTAAATCGTTATAGAAGTTCCCTTTATCCAAGAATGAAATATCTATAGTTGCTTGGTAGAACCGCATTCGTTTTGGGATATTTCTCTCGTTACTTACCTGCATTTCCACATCGTAGAAATTACCATTTTCTGTTTGTACCAGCACGTCAAACCTTACGGATTTAGCTTGTTCATAAGTTTTAATACTATGCTGTACCGAAATATAAGCAATTTTACCTATTGTATCGAATAGTATCATTTCAATAAGTCTCTTACATAGATCCGGATTTTGTATAACCTTACAAAACATAAAATCGTCTGTAAACGTTAAATCTTCAAACTTCTTAATCATTTATTTTCTCCTATTATTTTTTAATATTTTCCCATCCCCATTATATTTATAAGAATTATTTGAAAAAAATAGTAAATTATAAAAAAAATAACAGAGTGCAAAGTATTAATTATGAAAAACTATTTAAAATCACCTTCCGCAACGGCTATGCTTTTAAAACAGTATTCGATACTAAAGAGAACGAGGTTAAGGCTATACAAAACTTACAAATTGTATTACAATGAATTTGAGCAAAAAAGAATAATTATTGGTGTGATAAAATGAAAAAAAATATTTTATATTTTGTATTTATATGTCTTATTGTTTTTGAAGTATATTGCGAAAAATTGCCATATATAAAATATGCAAATAATTATAATGTTTCAGAGCATGATATTGAAAATATTCTTGGGACATATATGGAAAAAGACCGAAAAGGATTTCTATTTTGGGTCGAGACCGAATTTTCTTGGGGTCAGGGTATTACGGATACATTTAGAACTCTTATTCAAATTGATGTTTATGATAATGAATCTTTATATGTACAGGAAATGTGGGATAGATATAAAGTATTGAAAATTATAAAAGTATCTGACAATAACTATAAATTGCATACAAGGTATATGGGTAAACTTGCTAATAATGCAATAGTTGATGTATGTTTTGAGCTTGATTTTGAAGATAGTGAAACGGTAAAACTGAATTATAATGAATCTGTCGCTGTATGGAATAGAACTCTTCCTTTGCATATGATAAAACTTTCAGGCCCCCTTATAAAACATAAACCGCTTGCCGGTAATTATGTAGTTGCAGTAACTCCATACGCAAAAGACGGGCGAGCTTATGATTCATTTGAAGCTTTAAATGAGGGAGAAAAAGAGTATGTCCGAAAACTGAAACAAAAGAAAAAAAATTAGATCTTAAAATTATTAAATTCAATTTAGTGAAGTAGAACATTAAATAAATTTTATCTTTATACCAATATTCAACTATAAAACTAAATAGGCCTTATTTTTTAGCTATATCCACCCACGTAAATCTCGTCCAATTGAAAAAAATTAAAAAAACTGTTATACTCTCCCCTCAATACAAGGAATTTTTATGAAAGAACGATTGGATAATTTAAGAAACAGGCTTATTGAAGTCGAAAAACAAGTTGAAAACCCTAACCTTATCAAAGATGTTGCAAAATATAAAGAAACCATGAGGGAACACTCCTATCTTTCAAAATTGATGGAAGAATACGATAACTATCTTTCTATCGAAAAACAGATAGAAGATTCCAAGCTTCTCATTCAAGAAGAAAGCGATGCCGAACTTAAAGAGATGGCGAGGGAAGAGCTGCATTCTCTTGAAGCCGCCTTTGAAAAAAGCGAGGCAGATCTCAAGATGCTTTTAATTCCGCCCGATCCTCTGGAAGAAAAAAATATTATTATGGAAATACGCGGCGGTACAGGAGGCGATGAAGCAGCCCTCTTTGCGGCCGACCTTTTTAGAATGTACACCCACTATGCCGAAATGAAAAACTGGAAGTACGAGGTTTTGTCCTTAAACGAAACCGAGCTCGGCGGCTACAAGGAAATTACCTTTTCCATTTCAGGAAAATATGTTTACGGAAGTCTCCGCTATGAGTCGGGCGTTCACCGCGTTCAGCGTGTTCCCGAAACGGAGGGCTCAGGCCGCATTCACACAAGTGCCGTAACCGTTGCGGTTTTGCCCGAAGCCGAAGAAACCGAAATTGAAATCAATCAAGAAGATTTGCGTATTGATGTTATGCGTGCAGGAGGCCCGGGCGGTCAGTGCGTTAATACCACAGACTCGGCTGTCCGCATTACCCACATACCCACCGGCCTTGTTGTTATTTGTCAGGACGAAAAAAGCCAGATTAAAAATAAGGCAAAGGCTATGCGTGTTTTGCGAAGCCGCCTTTATGATTTGGAAGAAAGTAAAAAACAGGCAGAACGGGCTCAAAACAGAAAAAGTCAGGTCGGCTCAGGCGACCGCTCCGAGCGTATCCGCACCTATAACTTTCCGCAAAACCGCGTAACCGATCACCGCATCAACTTAACCCTTTACAAATTGGATGCAGTTATGCAGGGCGCTCTCGACGAGTTAATCGATGCTCTCTGTATCGCTGCCCGCGAAGAAATGATGAAGGCAGCAGACCATCACTTGGAGCATAAATAAGGCTCAATGCTTTTTTTTACCGTAAAGGATGCCCGTCTTTTTGCAGCTCATTCCTTTCTTTCTTCGCACCTTTTAACTAGGAACGGATACGGAAGGAATGAGGCTCTCTTTGATGCCGATATTTTAATAGCTCATCTTTTAAAAAAAGAACGCTCATGGCTTTTGTCTCATTCCGATTTTAATTTTTTACCCTACAAGAATGAGTTTGAAGCTTTTGTAAAAAAAAGAAGTTCAGGTCTCCCCATTGCCTATTTAACCGGAACAAAAGATTTTTTCGGGAGAACTTTTTATGTAAATGAAAACGTGCTTATCCCCAAGCCCGACACCGAAACCTTGGTAGAGCACGCCTTAAATTTTGCAATGGAGAAGTTAAAAAAAAATGAGCCTCTCTTTGTTTTGGATATTTGCACAGGGACAGGCTGTATAGGTCTATCCCTTGCGGCTGAGCTTTATGAAAGTGCTTTTATGCAGAATACTCTTAATGAACCGCAGAGGCCGCAAAGCTCGCAAAGTTATTTTGATAAAAGTTTTTTTTTGATTCTTGCGGATATTTCGGAAGAGGCTTTAAAAGTTTGTAAAAAGAATATGGATTCTCTTTTGCCTCAATCTCTTTATAAGAGGGTTCTTGCAGTAAAAGCAGATCTTCGCCTTTCTTTTCCCTGCGTACCGGAGTCAAAACGAAGCTACGATTTGATAACTGCAAATCCGCCATACGTTCCGTCAAAGCTTACGGAAAGCCTTTTAGAAGACGGCCGCTCTGAACCCCGCCTTGCCCTTGACGGCGGCATTGAAGGGCTGGATTTAATTCCGCCCTTGGCAGAAAACTCTTATTTAAGCTTAAACCCCGGCGGAAAACTTTTTGTTGAAGTAGGGGAATACAACGCAGCTCAGGCTGCCGAGATTTTTAGAAGTACAGGTTTTTCTCAAGTTCAAATTCATAAAGACCTTGCAGGCAGCGACCGAGTCATAGAGTGTACAAAGTTTAGCCCTTAAAGCAATTGTTTTTTTAATCTGAGCAGATTTCTTAAACTGTTTTTACATATCTAATTTCGGGGGCCTTCAAAGCTTCATGGACTTGTGTTTTGCCATCCGGCTTAAAGCCGTGATGCTCATAAAAACTTCTTGCAATCCGGTTTTCTTGAAACACCCAGATGCATAATTCATGTATGCCGGCTTTCTTTGCTTCTTTTTGAAAATGAGTAATTAATTTTGAACCTACTCCCGACCTTTCAAAAGCCTTTTCTACATAAATAGCCATGAGTTCAAAACTATCAGGCTTATCGCTATCTCGGCACATTCCCGTACGCATCATTCCCTTTATTATACCGTCTTTGTCATCTTCATAAACATATAATTTTGATGTACTGTTTTGAGTATTAATTTTTTCCTTTAAACGCTCGATAGATTTTTCAACCGACAACTCACAAAACAAAAAATTATCGTCGACGATACCCCTATAAGTATTTCTCCAACCGTAAACATTTATTTCTGCAACTCTTGATAAGTCCTTTAATTCTGCAAGCCTGACCATTGTTTTTCCTTGATTAATTAAGATTTTGTTTTAAGTATTTATCAATTATTTCATCGATAAATTCTAGATAGTTGTTGTTTACCGATGAAATATCTCCAATATCCATTTTTCTATATTTTTCGAATTCATAAAAAGAATTTTGAATTTGCTCATCGTTCTCCTCCTTTAAAATTATCGGTATAATTTTTTCATTTCGGCAATGATGCAAAGCGTAGTCCGATAAGATTTTTGATAATTCTACATCGGTTTTGTTTTTAATTTCTGTGTAAAAGGAATAATATTTATTTAAATTTTTAGAAACAAAATGATCCGTAAATATATGAAAGTCTACACCCTTTAAAAATGAGGGCGGGGCATAACTATGTTTTTTAATAAAGTTTTCAAGTAACTTTGAGTTATATCCGCTTCCTTTCTGAATAAAATGGCTTTTATAGTATTCTTCTTTTTTGCTTAAGTCATATAGATCAGGATATATTGCACCGTAATAAAAATATTCTTTCCCCTTAATGTCGTTTATTTTTTCGAGATATTTTTTTGAAATAAGTATATGCGAAATTTTATCCGGCATTGTTTTAGGCCTCTTGTATAATCTAAATACTAGCCGATTTTGTGCATAAAAACAAGTAGACGAATACGGCAAGGCTGCTATTGTCAATAAATATTATTTTAATATTGATATTTTGACTTTTTTGTTATATCATAATTATATAAGTTTAAATTTAAAGGAGATAATTATGGGGCTTATAGCAGCAGCAGTTGGAGCCGTGGGCGGCGGTTTGGCCGATCAATGGCTCGAAGTTATTGAAGCAGGAGATATGGGTGAGGGCGTTGTCCTTGCAAAAGGAGTTGCCGTCCGCACGGACAAACGGAACACAAACAAAAAGGGTTCAAGCGATATTGTTTCAAACGGTTCTATTATTCATGTAAATCAAAACCAGTTTATGATGTTGGTGGACGGGGGAAAGATTGTCGATTATACGGCGGAGCCGGGATATTTTAAGGTTGAAAATTCGGCGTCACCCTCCCTATTCGGCGGTCAATTCGGAGATGCCCTAAAAGAAACCTTCAGCCGTTTTAAATTCGGCGGTACAACCCCGATGAAGCAGGAAGTATTTTATGTTAATTTACAGGAGATCAAGGGCATTAAGTTCGGCACTCCCAACCCTCTGCAATACTTTGACAACTTCTATAATGCGGAATTGTTTTTGCGTACCTTCGGAAATTATTCGATTAAAATAACCGATCCGATAAAGTTTTTTAAAGAAGCTTGTCCTCGGGATGCCGAAAATGTTCACATTGATGAAATAAACGAACAATACTTGAGCGAATTCTTAGAAGCCTTACAGGCTGCCATAAGCCAAATGTCTATGGAAGGCGAGCGCATTTCCTTTATTCCTTCAAAGGGAACGGTTTTAAGCAAACACATGTCCGAGATTCTGGATGATTCATGGAAGGAATTACGCGGAATGGAGGTGCTTTCAGTCGGTATTGCAAGTATCTCCTACGATGATGAATCTAAAGAACTTATCAATATGCGCAATAAGGGAGCTATGCTCGGCGATCCCGGTGTACGTGAAGGCTATGTGCAAGGCGCTATTGCCCGCGGTATGGAAGCGGCAGGTTCAAATCAGGCAGGAGCCGGAATGGCCTTTATGGGCATGGGTATGGGCATGAATGCGGCAGGCGGTTTTATGGGACAGGCAAGTCAAACCAATATGCAGCAGATGCAAATGAATCAAGCCGCTCAAGGAGCAGGGCAACAACAAGGTGCCGGAGTTAAGGCAGCAGGAGAATGGTTTTGCACCGAGTGCGGTCATAAAAATATCGGAAAGTTTTGTGCCGAATGCGGAACTCCTAAACCTCAAGGAAGCGGCTGCCCTTCATGCGGTGCGGAAGTAAAGGCTGGAGCAAAATTTTGTCCTGAGTGCGGAACAAAACTATAGCCAACATATTGGAGAAAGATATGAGTGTTGAAAATTATAAATGTCCGGGTTGCGGTGCGCCTATAAGTTTTAAACCGGCGGCCGGAGGTTTTAAGTGTGATTATTGTTTTTCAAGTTATACAGAAGAAGAAATTACCCGCTACATGGAAGGGCTAAAAGCAAAAAAGGGAGGTTCTGAAGGTTCCTCTTCTTCCGAAAGTAAAAGCGGAAATAATGGATCCGTAAAACAGTATCACTGCAACAACTGCGGAGCGGAAGTCGTGGCAGGAGAAACTTCAAGTGCGGCTTTTTGTTATTATTGTCATAGCCCTGTAGTCTTATCCGAAAGACTCAGAGGTGAATTTAAGCCCGATAAGATTATTCCCTTTAAGCTTGATAAAAAAGATGCCTTAAAATGTTTTGCTTCTTGGGTAGAAGGAAAAAAATATGTACCCGCAGATTTTAAAAATACGAGTACACAAGAAAAAATGACCGGCGTTTATCTTCCCCACTGGCAGGCTGATGTTGTTGCAGATCTTGATTATCACGCAGTAGGTTTAAAGGTTTCATCGTGGAAAAGCGGGAATACTGAATATACAAAAACGGATAAGTATAAGATTGAGCGCACGGGGAAAATTGAGTTGGATAAATTTCAAGAGCTGGCTTTTACAAAGATAGATAAAAATCTTATAAACGGAATAAGTCCATATGAGTTAGAGAACCAAAAAGATTTTTCTCAAGGCTATCTTGCCGGCTTTTTTTCGGAGCAATACGACATTAAAAAAGAAGATGTTGAGCCTATAATAAAAGGCAGAGCAGAGGATTATACTAAAGCCCTTATTAAAGACTCTACCGATTACGGCGGAGGTTTTGAAGATGAAGAGGATAATACTTCCTACACCGTAAAAAATTATAATTACGTTTTGCTTCCATCATGGATACTTACCTATCTTTATAAGGGGAAAACCTATGTCTTTGCCGTAAATGGGCAAACCGGAAAATCTTCAGGGGAGCTTCCGCTAAACAAATCTAAACTTGCCCTTGTTTCAGGTTTGATATCTGGAATCCTTGCAGCTCTCTTACTTTTGGGCGGGAGGTTTATATGGTAGTAAAAAAAATTATTTGCTCATTGATAATTTTTTTCTGCATAGGGTTAAGTTCGTATGCAGAAATTGAAAAAAAACTTTTGATAGATGAAGCCGGGGTTTTACAGCCGGAAGTTTTTGAAAAAATAGAAAAACAGCTTAAAACAGTTTCCCGAAAGAGCGGGTCTGAAACCGTAATTGTAATTGTTTCATCTACAGGAGAAAAAAGTCCTCAAGACTATGCCGATGATTATTTTGACTATAACGGTTACGGTCAAGGAACTGAAAGTGAAGGAAGTCTTTTACTCATTGTAACCGGGGATGGTACTCAAGGCAGCCGATATGCGCATATTTCAACCCATGGGGAAAAAACGATAAGCACTCTTACCGACAGTAGCATTGAAAAACTTTTAGACTCTTTAATATACGGAGGATTAAAAGAAAATAATTATGCCAAGGGAATAGAGTCTTATCTTAAGGCTCTTGCTCGGAAGTTTTACAACAGTCTTTCGTTTATGGAAATTTTAATCAGTTTAGGTATTGCAGTTATTAGCTTTGCTTTTAAATTTTTAGGCACACAAAGAAAATATAAAAACAAAGAAGCCTTTGCCTTTGCTCCCTTCTATGATATTAAAAAGAACAGTCTTGTTTCTTTTGAAACCGTTGATGATGTGTTTCTTTCTACCAATACGGTATCACACGTCATTAAATCGAATAGCGGAGGAGACTCTGGAGGTAGTTCTACACATACATCCTCAAGCGGAAGAACTCACGGCGGCGGAGGAAGAAGTTTTTAAGTTTTACTTAAAATTATAAAACCCGATTAAAACTTTTTATGTTCTAATCGGGTTTATTTTTATCCTTTTTGTCGGTCTAGTTTACCTTGAATTTCTTTACCTCCGATGAGAGGCTTTCAATGCTCTGTTTGTTTTTTTGAGTAATTTCATTTACCTCTTGTACGGCCTTATTTATTTCGGTTGTTCCCTCCGACATTTCATTCATGCTATTAGCTATTTGGTCAGACATTGCAGAAAGGGTGTTCATTTCATTGGAAACCAATGTGCTGCCCTTGAGCATCTCATGCGATACATTTCTTATTTTATGAGTTATATCATCAATCGTGCTCATTGTGTTTAAGATATTTTTGTTTCCTTCATTTTGTGCATCGATTGCATTCATGATAACATGTTCTTGCTGCTTTGTTTTTTCTACAAGAGCAAAGATATTATCAAAGTGTTTTTCTATACTGTTGGCAGAATTATTTACCTTATCTATCTTTTCTTTTAAATCCTTGAGCATGATGTTTATTTTTTTTCCTTGACTGCCGGATTGTTCGGCAAGTTTTCTGATTTCGCCTGCAACGACTGCAAAGCCTTTTCCTGCTTCTCCTGCATGAGCGGCTTCAATTCCTGCATTCATTGATAGCAAATTTGTTTGTGCCGAAATATTTTGAATGATTGCACTTGTTTCCAAAAGAATATCGGAACTGGAATCTACAGCCTTACTTAATTCAACCGTTTCTGCAATCAATGTTTTTCCGTTTACTGTTGCACTTTTAAGTTCTTCAAGAGTTTTAATATTTTCTTCAATAATGCCGAAAACTTCTTTTATGTTTTCAACCATTTGTTTGATTGATGCACTTGAAACATCTACCGTGGAAGTTTGAGTATCTATTGAACTATCAAGATTTTCAAGAGTTCTCATCATCGCTTGGAGTGAAGAACCTATTTCTATAACACTTCCTGCATGGGTCATCATCTGTTTTTTTATGCTTGAGATGTTTTCATTTATTTGGTATATTGCACTCGCTGTCTCGTTCATATTGACGGCTAAATCGTTTCCGACTTCCTGCATGTTTTCGGTATCTTGAGTAACCGTTTTTACGGAATTTGCAATTTTTTCTATCGTTAAATTAAAGTAATGAGATAAGGAGGTAATTTCATCATTCCCTCTTATCGGAAGGCTTGCAGTTAAATCTCCGTCTCCTTCAGAAATATTTTTAAGTATAAGTGCCGTGTTTTTTATGGGATGATTTATAAATTTATTTATAAATATAACAAGCATTATAATAAATATTATCAGGATTGTTATTGAGATAAGCAAGGTTCTGATAAAAAATATCTTTGTTTCGGTTATAAGTTGTTCAATACTATAACTGAATTTGACATAACCTATTAGATTATCCGAAAAGTCTCTAAGTGTGTAATAAGCTATTGCCTTATTGTTTAATTTTTTTATAAGAAATTCATTATTTAGTTTGTTTAAGATTTCTTCCGGATTTTCATCTATGTCCTTTTCAAAATTTGAGCCCATTAGTTTATAATCGCCGTTTAATGTTTTGGCATAAACGCTTATATCAAGTCCGTAATCTGCAACCTTAGGTGAGCAAGTTTCCGTGAATTTATTGATAAATTCATTATTTACGGCTCCTCCATATTCTACCGTGCCTAAATGTTTTCCGGCTTCATTTTTTAGAGGAAAAATTACGCGGAAACCCAAGTCGCTTACACCCGTTTCTAAACCGGATATTATTTTTTTCTCTGCATTTGCCTTTACAACCGTTTTTCTAAAAGAAGAAAGATCATCTCCGAATTTTTCAGGCTTTTGTACTCTTAGGAATGAAACGCTTTCAGGTGTATGGAAGTGAACTTGCTTTGCGTTATATTTTTCTTTTAGATTTTTATAGATTGGCTCCATGACTTTTAAAAGAGTTTGGCGGTCTCTTTCTTCAAAGGCTTTAATTACAGCTTCATTCGTAGATAAACTGTCGAGAACTGCATTTCCCGTTAAGGAATAACTGTTTATTGCATCCATAAATGCCAAGTATTTAATATTTGCGATTGATTCTATTTGTGTTTTTGAAAATCTTTTTAGACTAAGCCAATCCTTGTAGGTTAAAGCTGTGTACTGTAATAGAAGTAGGGCAAAAACGCTTATCAATAACTTCATTTTGATTGAAAATTTACGTTTTTCCGAATAAGGTCTATTTGTATTTATTATAGCCCTTGAATCATTCTTTATCATTTTATTCTCCCTCAAATAAAAACCCGGTTTGAGGTTTTTATTTATAATAAAATTCAGTGTAAAGCTCAAAGGTTTGCAATTATATGCTATAAAATGTATGATTTATACTAAAGTTACTGTTTTTGTGAAGAAAATTATAAAAAAATATGTATTTATTTATTATTTTGATAAAAATTAGTTTTGATATATTTTAATTTAGGGTTAAACCTTTTTAGTCTATATATAAACTTTTTGGGATTTTTATTTGCTGCGTTTAAAAATAATTCTGCCCGTTTTTCGATTAAAATCTGTTCCGGAGTTTTATCCTTACACAAATTTTCATCCACACTAGACCCTTGGTTAGATTGAATTTTATTATACATGCTTGACCTACAACTTTTTGTATTATGTACACTAATAAGCTTGGAGATTTTGCATAATTATTCGGATAGAAAGGCTTTTGCGGTACACATTTAAATACACTTACTTTTAATATTTTAAAGTATCGGCATAAATAAAGATTTTTTTAGTGTTTTTTTAAATTATTTGAATTTTCGGATAAAATTTCCTCCCCTTGCCTTTTTACCGATAATTTATTATCCTTTAATATATTTATTTAATATTACATTTTTAAATACCCCTTTGCGCTCTTTGCGTCTTTGCGGTTTATTTTGGAGGTTTGGTCAACCCAAGCTCCTGAGATTGGCGTCGCTTGGGTTGACTTTAAAGTTTTGCACGAGGCAAAACTTTTGATATAATATGCACTTTCTCATTTCATTGCGAAAGTGCGTAAAAAAACAATGCTCGGGATTTGAAAATCCCTGCGCTTATTTTTTTGGAGGTTGATATGGCACAGTACAAGTTTGAAACTGAAGTGAACCAGCTTTTGTCACTCATTATTCATTCGCTTTATTCAAACAAGGAAATCTTTTTGAGGGAGCTTGTCTCCAATGCTTCGGATGCATTAGACAAGTTAAAGTATTTGACCCTTTCCGATGAGGCTTATAAGCAGATTAAATTCGAGCCCAGAATCGACATCTGTTTTGACGATACGGCCAATACGCTTACCGTGCGGGATACAGGATTAGGTATGAACGAGGAAGATCTAAAAAATAATTTGGGAACGATAGCAAGATCCGGAACAAAGGCTTTTTTAGATCAGCTTGCCGCAGCCGATAAAAAAGATTCAAACCTTATCGGCCAGTTCGGTGTAGGCTTTTATTCGGCCTTTATGGCGGCCTCTACCATCGACGTTATTTCCAAAAAAGCCGGAGAAAACGATGTTTGGAAATGGACTTCGGACGGAAAGGGTGCCTATGACTTGGAAAAGGTTGACGATACGGCCTTCCCCATAATAGATGATGTACCCGAAGGAGCAAACGGAACCTGTGTTATTCTTCACTTAAATAATGAGGACTCGGAGTATGCTACCCGCTGGCGTATCGAAGAAATAATTAAAACCTATTCCGATCACATTGCATTCCCAATCTATCTTCATTTTACCGAAAAGCAATATGACGATAAAGGAAAGGTAAAATCGGAAGCCTTTAAAACCGAACAGATAAACGATGCCGGAGCTCTTTGGCAAAAACCTAAATCGGAATTAAAAGAAGAAGATTATTTTAACTTTTATAAATCCCTTTCGCACGATTCTCAAGAGCCTCTACTCTATGTGCACACAAAGGCGGAAGGAACTCAAGAATACACAACCCTCTTTTATGTGCCGTCGAAAGCTCCCTTCGATATGTTCCATGCGGATTATAAGCCCGGCGTTAAGCTCTTTGTAAAGAGGGTCTTTATTACCGATGATGAAAAAGAACTTTTGCCTACATACCTCCGCTTTGTACGCGGCGTTATAGACAGCGAAGATTTGCCCCTAAACGTAAGCCGCGAAATTTTACAGCAAAATAGAATTCTTTCAAGCATTAAAAATGCTTCGGTTAAAAAACTTTTAGGAGAGTTTAAAAAGCTCGCCGAAAATGACAAAGAAAAATACAATAAATTCATCGCCGAATTTAACCGCCCTTTAAAAGAGGGTTTGTACGGCGACTATGAACACAGGGAAGAGCTTGCCGATTTGGTACGCTTTAAGACAACTTCGCCCGAAGTAAAAGAAGATGAGTGGACCAGCTTTGCCGATTATGTTTCAAGAATGAAAAGCGATCAAAAGGCTATCTATTACATTACGGGTGAAGATGAAAAGACATTGCGTCAATCTCCTCATCTTGAAGTTTACAAACAAAAGGGCTTTGAAGTTTTAATTATGCCCGATGAGGTTGACGATATAATTATTCCTTCATTGGGAAAATACAAGGAATGGGAATTAAAGGCGGCAAACAGAGCCGGCTCCGACAAGGAACTTAATACCGAAGAAGAAACTAAGGAAGCCGAAAAAAAAGAAAAGGACTTTAAGCCCGTACTCGAAAAGATTAAAGAGGTGCTTGGCGATAAGGTAAAAGAAGTACGCTTTTCAAAACGCCTTTCTGATTCTCCTTCATGTATAGTCGTGGACGAAACCGATCCCAGCTTGCAGATGGAAAGAATGATGAGGGCTATGGGGCAGTTTAATACAAGTGCCGTAAAACCGATTTTGGAAGTAAATGCCGATCATCCCTTGGTTCAAAAATTAAAGGATTCGGAAGATAAAGAATTTGTAGAAGATATGTCCAACCTCCTTTTGGAACAAGCCCTCTTGGTCGAAAGCGGAGAGCTAAAGGCCCCGGTCGACTTTGTAAAAAGGCTTAACAGGCTGATGACAAACTTAAAATAGATTTTTATATACGGTAAACAGCTCGGCAGAAATTCTGCAGGGCTGTTTATCTTCGTATTATTGGGGGAGGAGATATGTATTTAGATAAAGCGGCGGCGATGGAGCTTGTAGACGGGGACATGGAAATCTACATGAGTTTACTTGAAACCTTTATCGAAGCCTATGAAAAAGATGAAGCAGAGATAGATCGTTTGAAAGTTCTATTAAATGCAAGTGCCGAAGCTGTTTTAAGTGATGATGTTTTGCGTGAAAATGTACGGAAAACGGCTCACAAGATAAAGGGAAGTTCCTATACGGTCGGTGCAAACATCTTGGGCGACTCTGCAAAAAATATAGAAAAGTTTTTGGTTGAACCTTCAAATATTAAAAGCCCTGCGAACATTAAATTGCTTGACGGTTTTCTTGCAAAGTTTAAAGAAAATTATGCTAATACTTTAAAAGAAATGAAAGCGGTTATTGCGTAAAGCTTTGAGGGATTGCTGTTAATCAATTTACCGTATTGTTTGACAAAGCTATTTTCCGCATAATTGACACTCTCCGCTTTTTTTGCTATAATGAGCCTTTGTTTGCCCCGATGGTGGAATTGGTAGACACGCTAGTTTCAGGTACTAGTGCTTAACGGCATGGGGGTTCAAGTCCCCCTCAGGGCAAAACTTCAAAACCTACAATGAACCGTCATAAGGATTTTTTATGGATGCCGGAGCTTTAACAGACAAAATAATTATTATTCGTTTACTTTTAAGTTTTTTAGCCGGTTGTTGTATAGGGATGGAGCGTTCCGGTAAAAGACAGGTGGCGGGCTTACGTACTCATATCTTAATTTGCGTGGGCGCATGCGGGATGATGATAATATCCATCTGGCTTCCCAAAATGAGCGGTAATGGAGATACGGCCAGAATAGCTGCTCAGGTTGTTTCAGGTATGGGTTTTTTAGGTGCCGGAGCTATTTTAAAGATAGGAGCCAATGTAAAAGGACTCACAACAGCGGCTTCAATATGGGTAATTGCAGGAATAGGCTTGGCTATAGGAAGCGGGCTATATACTGCCGGAATAGTGATGACGGTTATTTCCCTGCTGACCCTTTCCCTTGTAAACAGACTTGAACTTAAAATTTTTCCTGTAAGGCAAAACAAATTTTTAGAAATATATTTTCACGGAAATAAACCTCCAATGACGGAGATAATAAATGTTTTATCGGATTACTCTGCATCCATTGTATCCACAAATGTCCGCTCGTCAAAATCGCCCAAGGAACATTCTAAGGTTGTCCTTTTTATAAATGTTCCTAAGAAGCTGGATATTTCCAAGATGACCGAAGACTTTCAAAAAATCGAAGAAGTAGATACAATAGTACTGCGAGAAAAAATAACTTAAAAAATTCTTAAGGTAAAACAAGAGGTATTGTTAATTGAAAGATACAAACAACAGCATAAGTATAAATGCCGAATTATCTAAAATGATATTATCCGCCTCAGGATGGAGGAAGGTTTTTGCCGACTCAGGAAAAGAAGAAGACGAAAGCCCCGATATAAAATATGAAGATTCCATACTGGTATGCCATGCAGCCTTGGCCTTCGCTGAATTTTTAAAGACAAATTTTCCTAAAATAAGGACGATAGTAATCGGCAGGGACAGCCGCCCTACAGGTTCTGCTATCAAAGAAGTTTTTATAAAAACTCTTATTTCAACTTCTTATGATTTAAAGGTTGTAGGCTGTACAGCTGCTCCCGAAATCATGGCTTATTCAAGATCGATAGGTGCAGCCTTCGCTTATATTTCTGCCAGTCATAACCCGATAGGACATAACGGCCTTAAATTCGGCTTGGACTCAGGGGGCGTTCTTGACGGAGATCAAGCGAAAATTTTAATCAACATGTTTAAAGAAAGACTTAAAGCCGATGATGCCGAAGATACTGCTTTAAAATTTCTGCATGATTATAATTTAAAAAGATTGCAAGATATAAAAATGCAGACAGTCTATGTAAAAAAAGAAGCATTGGATGCTTATTATAATTATTCTAAGGCTGTAATTACAAATTCGGCTGACCCCAAAATACAAAACAAATTTTTTGATAAACTAAAAAAAGCGGTTACTGCTGCAAAAAAAGAAGGTCATCCTATTTCTATAGTTGCCGATTTTAATGGAAGTGCAAGAGCTGCATCCATTGACAGGCAGTTTTTTACGGACAATGAAATAGCATTAATCGGTATAAACGAAGTACCCGGAAATATCGTACACGGGATATTGCCTGAAGGAGCTAATCTGGATTTTTGTGCAAAAAAAATGGAACATCTTCACTTGGATCAGGATGCAAGCCCGTTGGATAAAAATTGCTTTTTAGGTTATATGCCTGATTGTGATGGAGACCGCGGAAATATTATCTATTGGAATGAGGAGCTTAATAAGGCTGTTCCTCTTGAAGCCCAAGAAGTATTTGCTCTTTCGGTGATTGCAGAAACGGCTTATTCTTTCTATTGTAAAAGAGGTAATAAAAAGCCTGCAATTGTTGTAAACGGTCCTACATCCTTGAGGATTGAAGAAGCTGCAGCCTGTTTTGGTGCTGAAGTTTTTAGGGCTGAAGTAGGTGAGGCCAATGTGGTTAATCTAGCCGCCGAATTGCGTGAAAAAAATTATAATGTTAGAATTTTAGGAGAAGGTTCAAATGGAGGAAACATTACCCACCCTGCCAATGTAAGGGATCCGATAAATACCATTTTTGCAATTTTAAAACTCCTTTTAATAAAAACGGAATTTATGAAAAAAGGGCTTTTCCATATTTGGTGCGAAAAGTCAAAGCAAATGGATAAATATAAACCCGATTTTACCTTGACCGATATTTTAAAAACTCTGCCTCAATATACAACAACTCCCACCGGAGAAAAAAGAGCTATTTTAAAAATTCGTACTGAGGATCATGCTCTTCTAAAGGGCAGGTATCAAAAGATATTTGAAGAAGAATGGGCTAAAAAGAAAGATGAACTTCAAAACAGGTTCGGTATTGTAAGGTACCGCAGTTTTTCAAATAACGGAACAAAGCAGACAGAAGACCTTAAAGACTTTTCGGTTTCGGGTAAGGGCGGTCTTAAAATTCAGTTTTATAATTCAAAAGATGAACCTGTAGCATTTATCTGGATGAGGGGTTCCGGAACGGAGCCTATATTCAGAATAATGGCCGATATAAGAGGTTTGTCCGTTGAAGATGAAAAATACTTGGTTGAATGGCAGGGTGAAATGGTAAGACATGCCGATTTAGGCGCATAGTTTAAAAAGAATTATTATTGGAGAGAATTATGGGAATTAGAGGTGAACTTTTTACAACTCAGGTTTCGGCAGAAAACCGGACTTATTTTTTTAATGTTAAAGAAAATACAAAAGGCGATGTTTTTTTACAGGTTGTCGAAAGCAAGGTTTCTGAGGGGCTTGGCTTTGACCGCCATGCCGTTGTCGTTTTTGAAGATGAAATGAGGCCTTTTTTGCAGGGCTTGGATAAATGTATAGAATTTATCGAAAAAAACAGAAAGGAAAAAGCAAAGGCTAAGGCGAAGAAGGTTATCGATGCAAAAAAGGCTGCCGAAAAAAGCGATAAGCCTGCAAAGCCACGTGCTTCCAAGGGACAAAGTACCGAAAAGAAGGACGGGGAAAAATCAAGGGTAAAAAAAGTAATAAAAAAGAAAACCCGCTGAGGCTGTTAAGATAACAGAAAGTTGGTCTGTAATTTTGTATTTGAGTTGCTTGTACCTTGTTATATCGCCTGTTTTATGATAAAATAAACGTTATATGAAAAATTGGCTGCTTGTACCTTTAGTGTTTATCTCAAATTTTGTTTTAGCTGTTTTAGCATTTTCTATATCGGTTGGAATTTGGCAGTCGCTGATGTATGGAGATGTATCGGGCATATTTTTCTCTGCCTTTTTACATTGCCTTTATCTGATACTTCCCATAGCCTGTATTATTTCGATATTCGCAGTCTATGTTTTTATGATGAGACATTCCGAACACTACGGCCTTTCTTTTTTAACCTTGATTATAACATTTGCTTTATTTTTTGCTTTAATTATTCCTCTTGTATATTCTCAGGGAGAAAAAATAAATCAGGCCTTTAACTCAAAAGAGAAGGTGTTAATTGATGATAAGCATCTGGAAACTTTTATAGAACAGCCTGCCTTTGTTCAGGCTGCCGGCAGCATAGTCCGCCCATTTGTGCATGATATATATGGGCAGTATAAAGCTTCTTACACATCCTATCTTATTTTTTCGGGATCGATTTTTTTGCTTATATTTTCTCTTTGGATATTTACAACAATAACTGAATGGAAAATAGTCAATTTTACTTTTTTACCGCTTTTATTAATCTTAATACTTTATGCTTATAGTTATATACGGACTGATGACTTTATGCTGAGCATAGAGGATATACTTCCTTTTGAAATCCTGAGGTTTTGGATAAGGCCTATTTTGTTTTGTCTTTCAGCCTTAGTGTTTTTTATTTATACATCGATATTGCTGCTTGTAAGGCGTGCAAAAAAATTGCCGAAAAAACAAAGGATTAAAAAACAAAAAATAAAGGCCCCTAAAGTGAAGAAACCTAAAGCTCCTAAAATTAAAATGCCGAAACCGGTTAAGCCTAAAAAAGGCGATAAAACAAACGGAGAATTTGATACTTTCATTCCCGATAGCTTAGGGGACTTTAGCGAGGGGGATATTGATGCATAGAATTTCGAGATTTTTTCCTTACCTTTTTGTTCACTTTTTACTTGGTCTGGTTGCTTCCTTTGCTTATGTTTTTTTTATGCCCATAAAAGAAACCGTTCTGCCGGTATCTTTATTTTCATGGAAAATTCGTGAATCGATATTATTGTTTATTTTTTATTTTCCCGTTATCTATACGGCTGCATTAATCTTTGCTTATCCTATTATCTTCGGGAAATTCGGACCTGCAAAAATGCAGAGGCGGTCATCCGCTATGATTCGCTTTATTCAGCATTTTTTTATTTTTTCTCTTGCCGTTTTATCTTTCTATGTAGTTTTGGCCGAGGTTGTTAAGCCTATTTTAATGGAATACCAATCGCGATCCGTTTATCAAGCTCTTACACATAAAGAATATACTAAACTTGCAAAAGAAGCCTATGATAGAAATGACTATAGTCAAGCCGGAGATCATATCGGGCGGGCTTTAAGCATATGGCCCCAGTCGGAAGAAGCTATGAAGCTGAATGAAAAGATTAAGATTGCTAAAGAAAAACTTTCCATCGCTAACACCGATTCCGGTTTAAGGAAAACCCTTTCGGTTGAAGATAATGTGAGCAATATGACTGCCGAAGCGGCCTTAAAAAGAGCGGAAAGAGCAGCTTTAGCATTCGATTTTTATACGGCTCATTATTATGCAAAACTTGCTATGCAAACTTTTCAGGATGGGAATCCTTTAAAAATTGATGCAGAAAATCTTGCGGTGCGGGCTTGGGCCGAAGTTGAAAAAGGCTTGACTTCATATAAAGATGCTCCCTCTATTGCCTTATATAAAAGTAAAAAGGCAGCCTATGAAGCTTTACAGCGAGGAGATTATATAAGGGCTTATTATTCCTTCTTACAAAGTGATTCGTCTATGCGGACTTCAAATCCCGATCAAAAAGACCCTGAGGTTGAACGGTTTTTAAAGCTGTCTCGGATTGAGCTTGAAAAAAA
Source organism: Treponema denticola (assembly GCF_024181645.1). NCBI lineage: Bacteria > Pseudomonadati > Spirochaetota > Spirochaetia > Treponematales > Treponemataceae > Treponema > Treponema denticola. The sequence continues at coordinate 303,880 of NZ_CP058624.1, forward strand.
TGTATTTTTTACCGATGAGCTTGAAAATATTCCTAACTTTATAATGAGGGGAGACATAAGTTTTACCGTCGGAGAGCATAGCCATGAATCTGCCGTAATAAAAATACATGGAATATCTCATGGAAGTTCCTCTTTACGTAATGAAATATATCTTATGAATGTTTTATATACACGTTTAGGAATATCCAATACCGAAAAATGGTCTATAATTATTCCTTATGCAAAACTTATAGAATTTGTAGACGGTGAAGGAAAAAACAGGTTAATGCTTCAGATTTGTTCGGTTGATAGATATTCTGAAGAAAATACCGTTTACCCCAAGGTTTTGACCGGAGAACTTCCAAGGGAAAATGTTCATAATATTTTACTTCCCATGACCATGGCTGATTTTATTTTAATTGAAAAGTCTGTGAGCGGACCTTCGGCTATGACGATATCCGATTTGTACTATTTTAGTTTGATAGCCGAAAAGTACGGTTTAAAAAAAGAAGCCTATTTGAGCGAGGTGCTATACCGTTTGACTGAACCTCTTTTATTATTGATAGTTTCTTTACTTGTGCTTATATTGGCTTGGCGCTTTAGAGTTTCGCCGGGCAGGCGGTTAAATAAACGCTTATTTTTATTTTCACCCCTTTGTCCGTTTTTATCTTACATCTTGATGGAAACTCTTAGATATATCTTCAAACTGCAAATTGCGTTTTTTGTTTGTCTGACGCCTAGATATGTATCTCTTATAATTTTTAGTTTGCCTGTCATAGCTCTTATTTTTCTGATTATTATGCTTCTTTATCAGCGTTCGGAATAAAAGGCCTTACAATTCTTTGAAAACTATGATAGAATACCGAATATGATTTTAGGGAGGCTTTAAAATGTCTTTATTATTTTCCGGTTTTAAAATTAAAAATATAGAGCTTAACACAAAATTGGTAATGCCTCCTATGGCTTCCGAAAAGGCAGACGAAGGCGGAATTGTGAGCCAGGCTCTTTGCAATTATTATGATGAAAAAACGAAAGACTCTTATGTGGGGCTTGTAATAATAGAACACTCTTATGTAAGTCCCCAAGGAAAGGCTAGTGCCGGTCAGCTTTCTATTTCAGATGATTCTACAATAGAAGGTTTTAAAAAACTGGCCTCCGTTTTGCATAAAAACGGAGCGAAGGTAATAGCTCAGATTTCCCATGCAGGTGCTGCAGCTCATCATGAAATAACCGGATATGATGTGTTAAGTTCAAGTTCTGTTAGGATTCCGCGTAAGGCTTCTGATTATGAGCTGCCTCGTGCGATGACACAGGAAGATATAGATAAGGTTATAAACGATTTTGTTCAGGCTGCAAGGCGTGCAAAAGAAGCCGGCCTTGACGGTGTGGAAATACATTCGGCCCACGGCTATTTATTGAACCAGTTTTTTTCGCCTATTATGAATAAACGAACAGACAAATACAACGGCTCTTCTATCGAAGGCAGAACAAGACTTCATATAGAAATTATAGAGGCCATTCGGAAAATAACCGGGCCCGATTTTTTAATTGCAGTCCGTTTAGGGGCTTGCGATTATATTTCGGGAGGCAGTTCCCTTGAAGATTCCGTAGAGGCCTGCCTTCTTTTTAAAAAATCTGGTGTTGACTTACTTGATATTTCGGGAGGTTTTTGCGGATATACCAATCCCGAACTTGAAGAAGAAGGATGGTTCAGCCGCATAACTCAGGCCGTAAAAGAAAAAGTGGGGGTACCTGTAATTCTCACCGGAGGAATTGTAAGCCCCGAAGCTGCCGAAAAAATTCTGCAGGAAGGAAAAACCGATCTAATCGGTGTAGGACGGGCTCTTCTAAATGATTCCGGCTGGCCTAAAAAGGCAAAACAAAAATTGGAAGGCTAAAATTAAAAAGATTTGGAGATATAGAGATGAAAATTTTTTCCTTTTTAGAAGAAGTGTATGGATTTAAAAGCCATAAAAAAGGATATTCCGGACGATACCAAGGATTTTATTGCGTCTGTGATGTAGATTTATCTGCAAGAGAATGTAAACTTTCTTTTGGAGCTTATAAAGATGGTGATGAAGCTGCTTTGGCTCAGTTATTGGAACCTCTTAACGCTTTAAAGAATGTAAAATTCAATGTTGAAAAGGCTAGGATTATTATCAATTATAAGATGCTCAGTGCCCTGACGGCATCAAAAGAGAACGAAAAGAATAAAGAGTTCTTCGAACGGATTACAGGTATTCTTATTCCTATCTTAAAAGAAAATAATTATCAAAGCGGAGGTTTTGTCAGCGGTAAAGATGACGGTTCCGTAAAACTTGCAAAGTTTGGAAGCGAATATTTATTTTTAACCGAAAACGAATTCCAAGACCTCGGGATGGATTTAAAATTTAAAAAAGAAGCAGACAAGGAAAAAAGCGAAAATTTCTTATTAGGAATTTTAGGTATTATTGGAGTTGCCATTGTAGGCATAGGTTTATATGCTTTGGTAGGGCGAGCCGGTTATTATGTTTGGCTGGTTCCGGCTTTATTATCCATTGGTGCTTCAAATTTATACAAAAAGTTAGCCGGAAAATTAACAATAAAGGCCCTTGTCTTTATGTTTATAATTTTAGCGGCAGGTTTGATTGCCGGAACATATTTGGAATATGCTTGGCGTCTTTATGATATGGTGCGGGTCAAATTTGATGTAGCTTTTTCTGAAGCTTTTAAAGAACTCGGCTCTTTAATTTTTGAAGAACCCGATTTAAAAGCAAGTTTATTAAAAGATTTGGGAATTAACGGCGGTATTTTAATATTTTGTACCATTATGATGTTTGTTTCGTCTTATAAGGCTGAGATTAGATTTAAAAAGCTGGAATGGGTATAATAAAAAAATTAAAACTTTTTTTTAAAAAAAGGAGAAAGAATCTTTTTTATTTATACAATATTAGTAGAACAAGAAAACTTTTTTCGGAAGCTGAGGCTTCCTACAAAAATTTTTTATAGGAGAATATTGTGGCAAAAGCAAAAAATGAAACACCGGCAGTTGCAAACCCGGATGATAAGTTAAAGGCTCTGGAGGCTGCCCGTCTTCAAATCGAAAAACAATTCGGGCAAGGCTCCTTGATGAAGTTAGGGAATAATTCCGCTATCGGAAACATAGAAATTATTCCTTCGGGAAGCATTCTTTTGGATGAAGCTCTGGGAATCGGCGGTTATCCCCGCGGCAGAATTATCGAAATATTCGGCCCAGAATCTTCGGGTAAGACTACGATAGCTCTTCATGCCGTCGCAGAGGCACAAAAGCAGGGAGGCATAGCCGCCTTTATCGATGCCGAACATGCCTTGGATCCCCAATATGCAAAAGCCTTGGGAGTAAACATTGATGAACTTTGGGTTTCCCAACCAGATACCGGAGAACAGGCTCTTGAAATAGCAGAAAGCCTTGTACGCTCCGGAGCAGTTGACATAATAGTAATTGACTCGGTTGCAGCCCTAACGCCTCAGGCAGAAATTGCCGGAGAAATGGGAGATTCTCACATGGGCTTACAGGCCCGCTTGATGAGCCAAGCCTTGAGAAAACTTACTGCCATTATAGGTAAGTCCAACTGTATGATAATCTTTATCAACCAAATCCGAATGAAGATAGGTGTTATGTTCGGAAGCCCCGAAACAACCACGGGAGGAAATGCCCTTAAATTTTATGCCTCCGTCCGATTGGATGTACGGAAAATTGAAACTCTCGGCAAGGACGAGGATGAAGCATGGGGAAATAAGATTCGTGTAAAGGTTGTAAAAAACAAGGTCGCTCCTCCTTTTAGAAAGGTTGAAATGGAAATCCTTTTCGGGAAAGGTGTTTGTCCATACGGAAGCCTTTTGGATTCTGCCGTCAAACAAGAGATAATAGGCAAGAGCGGCTCATGGTATTCTTACGGGGACGACAAAATCGGGCAAGGCAGACCCAATGCCGTAAAATTCTTGGAAGAAAACATCGACATAGCTCAAAAGATTGAAAAAGAATTGAGAGAAAAACTTTTCCCGGGCAGACCTTATGTTTCAAGTTTTGTCGAAAAAACAAAAGAACAAAAAGAAGCCCAAGAAAAGGCTGTAGAAGCTCTTAAAAAAGAAGACGTCTCAAAGGACGCAGCTTCCAAAGCTAAAAAAGAAGAAGCGGATGATGCTGCCGAAGAAAAATCCTCTGCTTCAAAGACAAAAAAAACTGAAACTGTAGGCCTTTCGGCTGACGACAGTCTTTTTTAAGTTTTAAAAATTTGAGTTTTTTAAAAAAATGCCGAACAATAAAAGAGGAGCGGCATAATGAGTACACAAGCTTTAAGTCAGATTGATACGCAGGAAGTAAGTTATTCCAATACGGAATTTAAGGTGCATAATTTTGAAGGCCCATTGGATCTTCTTCTTTTTTTGATAAATAAAAACGAGGTAAATATCTACGATATTCCGATTGCAGAAATAACCGAGCAATATCTGGAATACCTTGATTATGCAATTGAACCCGATTTGGATAACCTTGTCGATTTTTATTCGATGGCCGCGAATTTAATTTATATAAAAAGCAGAATGCTTTTACCGGTTGAGGTTTCGGTTGATGATGAAGACATCGAAGACCCGCGTTCCGAGCTGGTCGATAAGCTCATCGAATATCAAAAGTACAAAAAACTTTCCGAGTTGATGGAAGAAAAAGAAAGCGAAGCGGAATGGTTTTTTGAAAGAAAAAAGATTCAGCATGCCCTGCCTTTTGGAGAAGAAGAACTTTGGGAGCGGGTCGATACTTGGGATCTTTTAAAAACCTTTTCTCAGCTAATGTCCAATTATAAGGCCGAACACATCTTAGACCTTTATGAAGAAGTTTCGGTAAACGAGAAGATTACCCTTATGAACGAATTTTTGGAAAAGAAGGGTGAGTGTATGTTTACCGACTTGATTGTGCGCAAAGGTAATTTAATGGATGTGGTCTGTGCCTTTATGGCAATTTTAGAAGCCGTTAAATTTAAGATGGCAAGTATCTGGCAAAACAGAATGTTCGGCGATATAAAAATACGTCCGTGGGAGCAAGATAATGGTTCAGAATTATAATTTGGAAAAAGAAATCTCCTTGGTTGAAGCTATCCTCTATTTGGAAGGCGACCCTTTAACCGATGAAGCTCTTTGTAAAATTTCAGGGCTTTCGCCCGAAATCGTGAGCGATGCCATCAAGGCCTTGCAGGAATCCTATGCTTCTCCCCAAAGCGGAATCGAACTTGCCAAAATGATGGGCGGCTGGGTGATAATGCCGAAAAAAGATTTGTGGGAACATTTAAAAGACCGCTACGGTAAAAAAAATGAAGGCCGCCTTTCCCGTGCCGCCATGGAAACACTTTCTATAATCGCTTATTCCCAGCCGGTAACAAGGGCCGAAATCGAAGCTATCCGCGGAGTTTCCGCCGACAATATGATCCGCCTCCTTATTGAAAAGGACCTTATAAAAGAAGTCGGCAAAAAGGATGTTCCCGGGAAGCCTGCAATGTTCGGCACCACAAAGGAATTTTTAAAAATCTTCAGGCTTAACAGCATTGCCGACCTGCCTAAACTCGATGAAACCGAAAGAGAACGGTTTGAGCTTGCTCGATAAGAGAACCTTCGATTAAGAGAATCTTTTAATTTTTATGATAGACGAAATAAGACTTCAAGTTTATTTAGCCCGCTGCGGAGTAGCTTCAAGAAGGGCTTCTGAAAATCTCATCTTAAACGGAAGGGTAAGCGTTGACGGCAAAATAATAACCGAACTCGGCACAAAAGTTTCGGGTAAAGAAAAAATTTGTCTTGACGGAAAACAAATTTTCCCCGAGACCGAAAAACGGTATATTCTATTGAATAAACCTGAAGGCTACGTTTGTTCATTGGCCGATGAAAAAGATAGGCTCATCGCCGCCTCTCTTTTAAAAGATGCCTATACCGAAAGGCTTTACAATATAGGCCGCTTGGATATGCTTTCCGGCGGAGCCATTCTTTTCACAAATGACGGAGATTTTTCTGCAAAGGTTGAGCATCCTTCTTCCGAAATTGAAAAAGAATATGAGGTAATAACCGTCTTTGAATACCCCGATGAGGTTCTTCAAAAATTTTTAAGAGGAGTGCGTATCGAAGGTGTTTTTTATAAGGCTCTTTCGGCAGAACGCATATCTAAAAACAAAATGCGCATAGTTTTAATTGAAGGCAAAAACCGCGAAATCCGCCGAGTCTTAAAATTCTTTAATATCAAAATAAAAAAACTGACGCGGGTCAGAATAGGCTGCGTACGCCTATCAGACCTCCCCTCCGGCAAACACCGCCCCTTAACTTATGAAGAGATTAAAGGGTTGTTGGGGTAAGGGTATTTTTAATATTTGTGTACAAGAAAATCTTAAGAGCCTTTAATTTTTTATTAAAATATTGTATAATTAAATAGTATGGAGGTGAGAGATGTTGGCTACTGTAAAAGGCTATTATAAAGGCACTCGGATAGTATTGGATTCTCCTGTTCAACTTCGGCAAGGTCAGGAAGTTATCGTAACTTATACGGTTGCTCAGTCAGCTCCAATTAAAGAATTTCAACTTGATATAGTTGAATCTCTTATTGGGGCAATTCCTGATGCAGGTAAGTCTCTTGCTGAATACAGAGAGGAAAGACTTAAAAAATATGCGAGTGCTGATTGATACAAATGTTTTGCTGGATGTATTATTAAACAGAGTTTTGTTTGTACAGGATGCTGTTGACGTATTAAATATTTCGGATAAGGATGTAAAAAAATATGTTTCAGCAGCAACTATTACGGATATTTATTATATTGCTTATAAAGAATTACGAGACAAGGAAATAGTTAGAGATTTGATAAAAAGACTTTTAAAAATTGTTCATATTGCAGATGTTTCCGAACAAGAAATTATTTTAGCTATTGACTCAGGTTGGGATGATTTTGAGGATTCGGTACAGAATGCAGTGGCTGAATCTCATAGGTTTGATGCAATTATTACCAGAAATATATCTGATTTTAAAGGATCCTCTATACCAATAATTTCCCCTAAAGATTTTGTAGGTAGTTTTAACAATAAAAACCTATAAAATATTTTTCCTTTTATTCTCCAAAATCAACTTGACACCTCAAATTATTGCATTTAAAATATAAGTATGCACGATATAAAATTAAAATCAATTTCTAAAAGCTATTCTGCGGGGGGGGTGAAAAGCAAATTGTTTTGGAAGAACTTTCTTATAATTTTACTTCGGGGAAAATAAGTTTTATTTTGGGGCATTCACTATTCACTGGCGCATACACACACTCGTTTACTTGCGCATAGCGGCTGTGTGCTGCAAGGATTTTATACTATGAACAAATCTATTTTTTCAACATATCATAACGCCGAAAACAGATATTTTATGCAGACCCGGTATATGGGTTTTTATGCGGAGCAGAGTATTCAGCCCCTTTTTCCCGAAATTATCGGTTTTGTAGAGAGCCTGATACTAAACGACGATGCAGCACTTGATCAAGCCGGTGTCAAGACCTGCATGGGTAAACGGGAAGAAGTAATAGAGCGGCTGCGGGAATTTAAAAAAAATTACCCTAAGACCGACCCATATAACGGCACACCCTGCAAGTATATTGTATTGGCAAAAAAAGAAGACACAAGCCGAGTCGTTTCGATCAAAGCCCCGATTAAAAACGAAAACATCCGAATTAACACTGCTGTAAATTTTTACATTAAAAATATACACCAGAGACTGTCAAAATTGCAAAGGGTGAAAATTACAGCCGTAATAGAGCATATTTTACAGTCCTTTGTATGCAGGTACTGTCATACTAAGTTATCGAATCAATGTATAGATAGCAGCTTGCATCCTAAACCGTCTTTTCTCTCCCATATACCATTTCCCAAAAATAATGTATAATGGGCATAATATAAAAATCTAATTTGATTTTTAGGCTAGACCGTCGAGTTTTTCATAAGTCTTAAAGACTTATGAAAAACATCGCAAACAGATTTAGGAGGGTTTAATACTTATGAAGTTATTGATTATTTCTGATGGGCATGGGGATATTGAAAAACTAAAAAAAATAAAACCTGTTGCCGATGGGGTTGATGCCATTATTTTCGGAGGGGACTTTGCTGCTTTTAAAAAGATTGAAACGGGGGCTCCTTTTTTAAACGAACTTTTAAAGCTTCATAAAAACATTTTTGCCGTGTTGGGGAATTGCGATGAACCGGAGTTTGAAAAAAAATTAAAAGATGCCGGTGTTTCGATTACGGGCGAGGTAAAAAATTTTGAAGGGCTTATCTTTGCTGGTTCAGGGGGCGGAAGCAAATTTACAGGCACTACGCCCTACGAAAGAACCGATGAAGAGCTTGTAAAAGACTTGACTGATGCCTTTGAAAAAGCAAATATTACCGAAGCCGGTAACTTGGTTTTGGTTTGTCATAATCCTCCGCATGGGGCTAAGGTCGATAAGGTGGCTCCCATGGTTCATGTGGGCTCAAAGGGTATCACTGCCTTTATCGAAAAACATAAGCCGCTTTTGGTTGTGTCGGGGCATATTCACGAGTCCTTTGCGGTAGATAAAATCGGGGAAACTGTTTTGGTAAATCCCGGTGCCCTGATGGAAGGCCGCTATGCTCTTGCCGAGATTACAAAAACCGAAAAGGGCTTTGAAGTTTCGGTAGAATTAAAAACCTTAGATTAAGGTTTTTCGATTATGAGAAGGTGTCTCTCTTTTTTTAAAAAAGGAACATCAAGTTTTTCTATTTTATAATTTAGACCTTCTTTTTTGATAAGCTCCGTTTCTTCGTTTATTTTTTCTTCCATGGCCTTGTATAAAAATAATTTACCCTTAGGCTTTGCAAGATTTAAAAGGGTGTTTAGAATGTGCTTATCCAAGGTGCGGAAGGCTCTGCAGGTTACAATGTCAAATTTATTTTGAGGGGCTTTTTCAGCTTCGCTTTCGATGATCTCGGTGTTATTTAATTGGAGAACAGCCTTGACGTTTTCTAAAAATGTGCATCGCTTTTGCATTCTTTCGATTAAAGAAAGTTTTACATCTAAATTGCCTAAAGAAAGAAAGAGAGCCGCAAGGGGGACTCCGGGAAAGCCCGCTCCGGTTCCGGCATCGGCAATGTAAAAAGTCTCTTTTGTAATGGGGGCTTCATTATCATTTTTACTTGCGGCTTTGTTTTCGGTATTTTTGATTTCGTTATAAAAAAAATGCCAAGCCGAAAGGGAATCTAAAACATGGGATACGATTAATTCTTCATCGTCCTTAACCTTCACCAAGTTAAATGAGGCGTTAAACATTTTAAGTTCCCGCATATAAATGTTTAAAAGTTCAGAGAGCTTATTATGAGCCTTTTCGTTTATGCCTAATTCTTTTAAGCCCTTTAGTAGAAGACCATCTGATAAAAGGCTCTTTGATAAAAGTTTATCGGTGTCCATTTCTTAAAGCCTGTTTCCTACATCATCTTGTTTATTATGTTTAATTTTTTTTCGGAATAAGGATGATAGCGGAGTTTAATGTCGATGAGGTTTGATTTTTTTAGGATGCTTTTTGCATTGCTGAAAACTTTAAAGCTTTCGTCTCCATGGTATTTTCCTATGCCGCTAAAGCCGACTCCTCCGAAGGGAAGGTAATCGCTTGCCAAGTGGACTATCGTATCGTTGATACAGCCGCCCCCGAAAGAAACTTCATTGAGGAATTTCTTTTCTATATTTGAGTCGGTTGTAAAAAGATAAGAGGCTAGGGGTTTTTCGCGGGATTTAATCAGTTTAATTGCTTCCTCTATTGTCTTAAAACTTATTACGGGAAGTATGGGCCCGAAAATTTCTTCCTGCATTATTTTGGAATCAAAGGTGATATTATCCAAAACCGTGGGCTCAATAAATTTTCTGTTTTTTTCTCCATTGCTGCCCGTGATTATTTTTTCTCCTTCAATTAAACCCATGAGGCGGTCAAAATGTTTTTCGTTTACGATGTGTGGAAGGTGCATGTCCAAATAGGTTTCCGTGGGGAAAAATTCTTTTAAAGCCTCTTTTAATTCTTCGATAAATTTTTCTTTTACCTCATCTTGAATTAAAAGATAATCTGGGGCTACGCAGGTTTGTCCGGCGTTAAGGTATTTTCCAAAAGCTATTCGGCGGGCTGCAACTTTTAAGTTTGCCGATTTTTCGACTACGCAGGGAGATTTTCCGCCGAGCTCCAAGGTTACGGGGGTTACATATTTGGCCGCCGCTTCCATTACGAGTTTGCCGACAGTTGTTCCGCCCGTAAAAAAGATGTAGTCAAAGCGCTGCTCCAAAAGTTTTGAGTTTTCTTCCCGCCCTCCGGTAATTACCGATATATATTCCGGCGGAAAGTTTTCGGAGATTATTTTTTTTATAACCTCCGATGTTGCAGGCGAATAATTTGAGGGCTTTACAACGGCACAGTTCCCTGCAGCAATGGCACCGACCAAGGGAGCAAGGGTTAAATTTAAAGGATAGTTCCATGGCGACATGATGAGTACGGTGCCGAAGGGCTCATACATTATTTTGCTTGAGCTTTTAAAATGAGCAATCGAGGTCGGAACCCTTTTAGGTTTAATCCATTTTTTTAAGTGCTTGATTGCAAATTTAAGTTCTCCGCGCACGATAGCAAATTCCGAAAAGAAGCCTTCCATTTCGGTTTTGTGTAAGTCGGAATAAAGGGCATTTAAAAGTTCTTTTTTGTTTTGGTTTAAGACTTCCTGCAATTTTAATAATTGAGAAATCCTAAACTCATAGCTTTTTGTTTTATTTGTTTCAAAAAAAATCCTGCAATTTTTTACGATTGTTTCTATATCTTGATTCATTATGTGCTCCGGCAATATTTTGCCGAAGCATTATACATATAAACCGAATAAAATTCAAGGCTGAAATTTTAAGCTATTTTTCCGTTTTCGATTTTTATAACCCTGTCAGCCTCTTTTATTGTAGAAGGACGATGGGCAATCGTTATTATAGTTTTATTTTTGCGGATATTATTTAGGGCTTGCCGGAATAGTACTTCGCTTTCACTATCCAGATTGGAAACGGCTTCGTCCATCAGTAATATAGGAGAATTTTTTAAGACGGCACGCGCTATAGCAATTCTTTGCTTTTCTCCGCCTGAGAGCTGAACACCCCGCTCACCGACATTGGTATCGTAGCCTTGTTCCAGCCTTTTAATAAAGCCGTCAGCCATCGCAACCTTAGCAGATTGTTTAATTTCTTCATCGCTTGCATCGGGACAGGCAAGGGAAATGTTTTCTTTTATGGTTTTATTAAAAAGATAAACATCCTGCGGTACATAGGCGATTATATCCCTCAGGGAATTTTGGTGTATGTCTTTTATGTTTTTTCCGTCAATATAAATTGCTCCGCTGTCAGGTTCGTAAAAGCGCATAAGTAAATTCGCTATTGTAGATTTTCCCGCTCCCGATTCACCCGTAAGAGCAATGCTTTCACCGGCCTTAACCGTAAAATTAACTTCGTGCAAAACTTCGGTATTTTTTTCGTAAGAAAATTTTACATCTTTGAATTCTATGTTTCCCTTAACCGAATATTTGTTTTGCGGAATATATGGCACTCTGTCTTTAACGGCCGGTTCTTCTTCTAATATATCCAAAATTCTTTTTGCCGCTCCATTTGAAATATTCATAGATCCTGCCGTAACCGAAACGCTCATTATCGGCACAAAGGCAAAAAGAGAAAATATTATAACAACCGAAACCATTTCGGGTTTTAACGAGCCTGCAATTACTTCCGAATGAGCAAGTAATATTGTTGAAATTAAAACGGCGGAGGTAATTAAGTTTATTACCAAACTGTGTAAGCCCTTAAATCTCCCGTCCCGTATTTCTTTTTTATTTAAGCGTAAGGTGTCGGCGGCAACCTTTTCAATGTATTTTTTTTCTTTGCCGAAAATTAAAATCTCACGTAAACCTTGAACCGTATCTACAGCTTCGGCATTTACCTCAGCCAAACCGTCACGTATCTCTTCTCCGATTTTTTTTGTAATAGGATTAAAAAAATACGGAACGGCTGCAACAAGAATACAGGCGGCAAAAACGGCTGCACTTATTTTAAATGAAAGAAAACTTAATGTAATAAGATAAAGAACGGTGCAGACAAATGCAATTATGTAAGAGCCTGCGGTATGAGCATAAAAAACTTCAGTGGCTTCAACATCTTCGACAAACACAGAGGTAATACTTCCGCTTCTTTTTTTGCTTGTGGATTGCGGTGCCGTTTTAGAAATCGAATCATATAAAAGGTTTCTTATTTTTTCGATTACACCGTATGAGACCAAATGACATTCGTACATTTCCAAAAAGGCAAAAAGTCCTTTGCCGATAATAAAAATAATCAGCGGTATAAAAAGATAAAGTATTTTTCCTGTGCTCATTTTAAACAGAGCCGCTGAAGCTATATATGCGCCCGTTAAAACGGTGAGTAAAGCAAAAACACTGTTAAATATTCCGTAAATAATCGAAATGATAAATTCTTTTTTATAAAAGCTTATGTATTTGGTCATTTTTATAAGCGGTTTATATTTTTCTTTAAACATATTGATTTTCTCCTTGTTGCGCTTCTACAAGTTTTTTGTAATATCCGTCTTTTAAAATAAGTTCCTTGTAAGAACCTTCTTCTACTATTTCTCCTCTGTGCAAAACCAAAATTCTATCACTGTTTTCTATTGTATTTAAACGGTGCGCAATCGTAATACTTGTTCTGTTTCTTAACAAGTGATTAAGACTTTGTTTAATTTCATTTTCATTTTCGGTATCCACGCTGGAAGTAGCTTCATCAAGAACTACAATCGGTGAGTTTTTTAAAACGGCTCTTGCAATTGCAATTCTTTGTCGTTGCCCTCCCGAAAAGTTAAGTCCTCTTTCTCCGACTTTTGTATTGTAGCCGTCCGGTAAACTTTGAATAAAGGAATGAATGTTTGCTGCTTTACACGCATCTATAAGCTTCTCCTCATCTGCATCTTCATTTGCATGTAAAAGATTTTCTTTTATTGTTCCGTTAAACAAATAGGTTTCTTGCGAAACTACCGTAATTAAACTGCGCAAAGATTTTAATGTCAAGTCTTTTATATCGGTACCGTTGATATAAATACTTCCGCTTGTAGGTTCATAAAATCTTAACAATAAATTTACAATGGTAGTTTTTCCGCTTCCCGATTCTCCTGCAACTGCAAGTTTTTCATTTTTTGCAACAGTGAAATTTAAATTCTTAAAAACCGTATTCTTTTTTTCGCTGTAAGCGAATTCAATATTTTCATATCTTATTTCAAAACCATCCGCAGATTTTATGTCAATGGTTTTAGTCCCCTCATCTTTTATTTTTTCTTCTTCATCAAGTAAGGCAAAAATTCCTCCCATAGAGGTTATGCCCATAAAGCCTTGATGAAAGTATGCTGCCAATTCGTTTGCTGGTCTAAAAACTTCGTTGGTCATAAAAAGTAAAATAAGTAATGAGGATGCGGGAATTATATGCACAGAAGTTAATAGTGCTGCTACGGCAAGGGTAAAACTTGTACCTATACCGGAAGCAAAATTGGAAATACCTATTTCGGCTAGGTTTACTTTTAAGTTGCGCATAGTTTCAGAAAAAAGTGTTCTCATTTTTTCTTTTAATAATTTTCCGAGTCTCTCTTGTGCATTATACGCCTTTGCCGTTGTAATTCCTTGAATACCGTCTAAAATTTCTGCAGTTAAATTTCTATAAGCCGTCCAATGTGCATTGGAAGATTCCGATAGTATCTTCCCGAAAGCAACGGGAGAAATCAATACGGCGATTAAGGCTGCCGTCGATATTATGCCTAAAACATAATGCAGCGAAAAAACATAAATGAGCATTGCACCGCATGCAATTACACACACAAGTATTTGCGGAATGTATAGCGTTAAATACCCTTCTAAATAGTCTACTCCGCTTACCATTGTTGAGCCTAATTTACCTGTTCTTTCATCATCTAAAAATGCAGGTCCCAGTTTTAACAGTTTATCGTAAATGCGGCGCCTTAAAATGTTTTTTACTTTGCCGATAATTTTTTTGCCGTAAACCGAATTGTAATATATTAAAATAAGGCGGGATGCTATGACTGCCGATACGTATAAGATACTTTGTATTACCACGGATAATTCTTCTTTGGAATAAAGCTGTCCCACTATTTTACCCAGCAAGACGGCCTGAGCTACATAAGTTCCCGATACGGCAACACCCAATAGGGCTTTAAGCAAAATGCTGCATTTAATACCTTTTGTCAATTCGATAACTCTTCTGTTAAGCATCATAATTGTTTATCTCCACTTTCGTTTTATAAAGCTAGTACTAGCTAACTATACTGAATTATGATAAATTTTTCTACTCTATTTTAATTGAAAATAATCCAAAATGATATTTTTATTTAGTTATTGTAGGTTTTTCTCCATTTCTGTATTGGATTGGGTTGATGCCGTAAACGGATTTAAATGCATCAGAAAATTTACTTGCATTTAAGTATCCGCAATTTATAGCTATATCGGTAATTTTTCTATCGGTAGAGGAAATATAAAATGCTGCAATTTTTAATCGATATTTTTTTAAATATGAGTAAGGGCTTTCTCCGTAAATTTGCTTAAATAATTTTTGAAAAATGGTGTAGCTTAAATTTTCATTTTTAACCATCTTTTTAAAAGATATATTTTTATCTATATTATTAACGGCATATTCATGAATTTTTTTTACCTTATTGATGTGATAACCCGAATAAAATTCTTCTTTTTGGTATTCTTCCGTATTGATTACACTTAAAAGATATAGAATTTCGAATAATTTAATTTGAAAGTACTCTATATGTTTCAAGCTTTGTTTTTTATACAGTGTATTCATTATATAAGATATCTCGGAATTAATTTTTATTTTATACCATCCGTCCTGCAAATCTAAATTTTTGCATATTTTTTCAACATCTATATTAAATAATTGTGCAGTATTTTTGAAATTCGAATTTATTTTATCAAGAAAGAATAGTATACTTATACCCTTATAAAACTTCAGTGGAAAAAAGCTTTTTGATAATGCAAGTTTTTCATAATTTATAGCTGTTTCTTTTTCTCCTAAATACGAAAAAGTTTGATTTTCAAATTGACCTTCCAGAATCCCTTGAAAGCAGAAATCGATTCTAAAAACATTCCTAGGTTCTCCTTTTAAGCTATATGATTTCTCGGTATAAGTGTCGTATATTTCCAGATGTATCCCCTCATATAACTTTATTATAATGGTCTCGTCTTTTGTTTTTTCTTTCATATAAAATGAGTTTAATATTTTCTATTCAGCTTGTCTAGTCTTTTTTGTAAGTTTAGTTTAACTTCCAATGCCACAAAGGTTTTGAAAGTTCCGATGAAAAGGTTTGTACGCGGTTAAAATCGGGGAGCCAGTCATCGGAGGCGGCAAGCTCTTGGTAAAAGCCTTCATCTATTTTTAAGCTTGAAAGGAGGTCTTTTAAGGTTTCGTCTTCCTTTAGGCTTAACATTCGGTTTTCAAAGAGAGAATAGTTTTTTATGCCGGCCGTTCTTTTAACCGGAGTGTATTGGGTCATCACCGAAATAAGAGCCCTGCCTCTTAAGTTTTTTGCAAACCATCTTAGGACAGCCTTCGAGTCCGCAATGCGGGAGGGGAGGGCAAGGTGGCGGACTATGACGCCTGAGTAAAGTTTTCCTAAAGGATATTTTTCTTTGTTTTCCGTGCCGATTTTTAAGGGAGAAAGGCCGGCCATTTTTAGGATTGCCCTTGTTGCCGTTTCAGGATAATCGGGTGCGTAAAAAACTTGAGAAGAAATTTGCGGGTTTAAGGTTTTTAAGTCGGGAAGCCAGCCGTCAACACAGTCCGAAAGGAGGCTTATAGCTTCTTCGGCTTCATAGGCGGAAGAATTCCAGACAACAGGAATTTTTAAGCCTCGGCCTTTTGCCTCTTTTAGGCCGAGGGCTATTGCAGGGATTGCATGGCTGCCTGTAACGATGTTTATGTTTTCGGCTCCTTCTTTTTCGAGCATAAAACACAAGTTTACGAATTCTTCAAGGCTTACAGCCCTTCCCATGCCTTCTTGGGATATCTGATAGTTTTGGCAAAAGGAACAGCGAAGGTTGCAGCCCGTAACAAAGATTGTGCCTGAACCTCCGGCTCCCGTGATTGGAGGCTCTTCCCCAAAGTGGAGTCCTGCCCATGCAAGGCGCAGCTCTCTTGTTTCTCGGCAAAAGCCTTTTTCTCCCTTATTGCGGTTTACCTTGCAATTTTTCGGGCAGAGAGTGCATGAATCGTATTCTTTAAAACTAAAATCTTCAAAAGAAAGCATTTATTAGGCGTCCATTGGGCTGTTTTTTTACGGATTTTCTTATATTTTTTTGCGCTCGACAATTACCGTCATTATCGAATTTAAAAGGTCCATGTCCAAACTTTCAGCCTCGGAAGAAATAATTAAATTTATCTGCTCCCAGTCTTCTTGCGGAAAGTCCATGTCTTTTTCAAAATTGCCTGCAATAAGAGAAAATATTTGATAGAACCATTCGACTGCATCTTCTTTTTTTTGTCTGCCCTCCGAATAGGCCGAAAGCCAATAGTCGGCAAAATCGTTTGCCAAAACTTGAGCCTGCTTATCGTAAAGCGAAACCGCTTTGCAAAAGATTTCCGTCAGACGGGCGTCAAAGGCTGCTGTGTCTCCGTCCTTATTTAGCTTTTCTACAAGCCGGCTCGCATCCGAATAAAATTTTTCCATTGTATCCATAATATCTTCCTTACTATTAACTTTGCGATGTTTTTCATAAGTATTGAAATACTTATGAAAAACTCGTCGGTAATTGATAAAAATCTAATAGGATTTTTATCAATTACCTATTGCCTGCCTTTTTTGCTGAAGCCTTCAACTCGGGCGGAGGCTTCGACTGTAAAGGGCGTTCTGTCTCCGCGTTTTAGGTAATGATAGCCGAGGCCTGCAATCATCGCCGCATTATCCGTACAGAATTTAAGCGAGGGGAATATGCACTTTAATTCTTTGTGCTCGGCAAGTTTTTCCCTCAGGAGAGAATTTGCCGCAACTCCTCCGCCTGCTACTATCGTTTTTAAGCCCGTATCTATCGAAGCATCCAAAAGAGGCCTGAGCAAAATTTTTACCGCCCTTGTCTGGAAGGCGGCTGCAATGTTCTCGGGTGTTTTTTCAAAGTCCTTATTCCAAAATTGGTCTATCTGATTTATAACGGCAGTTTTTAATCCCGAATAAGAAACATCGTACTTATGCCCTTCCTTGTGGATTATAGGCATGGGGAAGTTAGCCGCCTTGGGATTTCCGTTTTTGGCGAGTTTGTCGATTACGGCTCCTCCCGGGTATCCCAAATTATAAAACTTGGCGACCTTGTCAAAGGCTTCTCCCGGAGCATCGTCGATTGTAGTGCCGAGGACTTCAATATCGTCAAAGTTATTTACCTTGCAGATAATCGAGTGCCCGCCTGAAACTAAAAGCCCCAGATATGGGTAGGGAATATCATTTTCCAGATGGCTTGCATATAGATGTCCCAGCATGTGATTTACGGCAATAAAGGGTTTATTTGAAGACCATGCAAGGGTTTTTGCAAAGGTAAGCCCCACTAAAAGGGAACCCATGAGGCCCGGCCTTCCGGTGGCGGCGATGCCGTCTATTTCTTCAAGGCTCAGACCGGCTTCTGCTAAGGCCTGTTTAACAACGGGCAAAATCCATTCGGTATGTTTTCTGCTTGCTATTTCGGGAACGACGCCGTTATACATTTTATGAAACGGAATTTGTGTTGCAACAATATTGCTTAAAATTTTATTTCCGTCCTCGACGACTGCTGCAGCAGTTTCATCGCAAGAACTTTCTATTCCTAATATCTTCATTTTATTTCCCTTTTGATTTTGAAATTGTAGAAAATGTATATCCTTCTTGTGTTAAATCGGAGTACATTTCTTTTAGAAGGATTGCAAGATCTACGGTAACCACGTGGCCTATCATAATCGCTTCTCCTCTTTGTGAGGCAATTTCCAAGCCTTCTATAATTTGTTTTTTCATATAGGCCTTATCCCGTTTATTATCAAGGAATACGGCTCTTTCCCAAATGCTCATATTCAGCTTTTTTGCAACTTGAGGGACAACGCTTTTTGAGCTGGTGCGGGAATCCAAAAAGTATATGTTTTTTTCCCTGCACAATTCAAGCACTGCCTCCATAGCTTTTTCATCCGATGTAATAAGAGAGCCCTCATGGTTATTCATTCCGGCTATGGGCCCGATTTCTTCCACATTTGAAGCTACTATTTTTTTTATCTCTTCATGGTTCATGCCGGGTTTAACGGCCCCTTCTCCCGGATCTATATTCGGGTTTACGGCTTGCATCGGCTGATGAAGGATGAGTTCCTTTCCGGCAGCCCTTATTCTTTTTGCCGTTTCCCTTGAATTAGGCAGCTTAGGCAAAACGGCTATGGTACAGGGAAAAGGTAAATCCAAAAAATACTGTAACTGTTCTAAGTTGTGTCCCGCATCGTCAAACACAAAAATAAGTTTTCCCTTTGAAGGAAGCTCAGGCAGGTCCTGAATAGGGTAGGCCGAAACGTCGGGCTTTTTTTCTTGTTCTTGAGGTTTAGGCTTGTCCGTAATTATAGGACTTTCAGGCTTTTTTGCCTTGGTTTCTTTGTTCGGTTTTTCAATTTCTTTAGGCTGATCTTTTGCTGTCTGTGTTTCACTTTCTTTAAGTTTATCGGGTACGGCCTTTTTTGCAGCTTCTTTAGGCAGATTTTTTGCGGTCTGCGTTTCAGCTTCTTTGCTTTTTTCGGTATGTTTATTTTTAGCCTTGCTTTCTGCAGGCGGCTTTTCGGCAGTTTTAGGCTTTTCCTCTTTTATTTTTTCTTGTTCCTTGGCAATTTGCGTTTTATTCACTGTTTCATCTTTATTTTTTACCGAAGGAATTATAAACAAAAATACGGCGAGCATTATTACACATACCGCTAAAAAACCGGCTATAGTTCCGGTATAGTTAATTTTTGACTTTTTTCTTCTCTTTCTTCCGGTTTTTTTTGCCGGTTTAGTTGTTTTTCCTGTTTTAGTGCTCTTTTTTGCCATAGGTATGAAGATAAGCATTAAGGGGGCTTTTGTCAATCGGGGAGAATTTGAGACACATTCGGTCTACTTTTTATAATGTTTTTTTACCATTTCAAAAAGCTGTTTTTTGTTAAAGGGTTTTTTTATTATATCGTTTAATCCCATAGATTCGCATAATTTTCGTTCGTTGTCTTGAGAACCTGCGGTACAAGCAATAATGGGTTTTGAATATCCCTTTTCCCTCAAAATTTGTGTAGCCTCGTATCCGTTTATACCGGGCATCTGTATGTCCATAAATATAATATCAAATTCTTCTTTTGCAGCCTCTTTAATGGCATTTTCTCCGTCATTTGCCGTGCTTACAGTACAGTTAGTTTTTTCCAAAATAATTTTTAATAATTTTTGGTTTACGGGATGGTCATCTACAACCAAAACCTTACAGCCGAAAAAGTTCTCTTCGTCGGAAGTATGTACGGTTTCCGTTTGCTTACTTTGCTCTCCTGCTTCCAGGGGTTCAAGTTCCGAAATGTCGTCTTTTCCTAAGGTTATTGCTAATTTACGGTAGAGGTTGTTTAGCAGATGAAAAACAATCCTTGCTTTTACAGGTTTGTAAAGATAACCGTCAAACCATTCTAAAAGTTTCATCTTTGCATCCTGTCCTAGGCTGCCTTCAGGAATCATCAAAAAAAGTTTTGAGCCTGAAAGATGTTCGTCATTGTGAATTTCCGCTCCCAGGCGCCATCCGTCCATCTTAGGCATAACCATATCTATGAATACCACATTGAAGGGGTTTTTATGCTCGGCTGCAGTTTTTATAATTTCGAGTGCCTGCTCTCCGGAACTAACCAAGGCTATGTCTTCAAAACCGAATTTTAAAAGCATTCTCTTTAAAATAGTTCTGGTTTGCATATTATCATCGACGATTAAAAATCTGGTACTCTTATCAAGTAATATATTTTCATGGGGATCTTTTTTCTTTGAAGGAACTAAGGGAATCTTAAACCAAAAGACTGAGCCGGCGGGAATATTATCTTTTATTCCTATTTTGCCCCTCATCATCGTTATAATATTTTTAGAAATTGCCAAGCCTAATCCCGTACCGCCGTACTTTCTATTGATAGAGGCACTTCCTTGATAAAACGAATTGAATATTTTTGATTTTTGTTCTGTGTTTACTCCTATTCCCGTATCGGCGACTTCAAAAAGAATGGAGAACCGTTTTTCCGTATCGATATTATTAGGATTACCTTCAAGAACCACCTTTACCGAAACCGAAACATAACCTTTTTCAGTAAATTTAACTGCATTTTTTACAAAGTTTAAAAGAACCTGTTGCAGTCTTGCAGGATCGCCGTATATAAAATCGGGTATCTTATCGCTTATATCTACAACAATTTCCAATCCTTTTTTATGAGCTTCCATCGAAATTAAATCTACGGTCTGCTCAACTGAATCAGTCAGGTTAAAAACCGTTCTTTCCATTGTCATATTTCCGCTTTCGAGTTTTGAAAAATCCAAAACGTCGTTTACAAGTGCAAGCAAAACTTCGGCGCTAAAATTAACTTGGCGGGTGTATTCGCTCTGCTCTTCATCCAAGTTTGTATCTTTTATAAGTTCCATCATGCCTATTATGGTTTGAATAGGCGTTCTTATTTCATGGCTTACATTAGCTAAAAAAAGACTCCTCATACTGTTTGCTTTTTCGGCATCTTGTTTTGCAATTATCAAAAATTCTTCTTTTAGTTTTTGTTTGGTAATGTCATCGATGGTTACAAAAAAAGTGCCGTCATTTTGTTGAGTATAACAGAATTTTAAAGTGGTCTTATCTGAAAGATTTGGGGCCTTATCGAATTTGGCTTCAAAGACTGCCGTTTTGGGATTGTTTTTTATAAATACGGAAAGCCTAATATACTCTTCTTCAGATAAGACTTTTTTTAAATAGTCGTGTATCCGTTCTTTTGTATTTTTAACCAAGTATTCCGGTAAAAGTCTTTCCGCTTCAGGACTCCAAAACAGAGGAATATAGTCAGACGAAAAGATTATGTATGCTACATTTGATGAGTTTAAGTATTTTCCCAGTTTAAAATTTGAAATATTTTTATTAAAGAGAGGCACCCAGAACTTCCTCCATTTTGCGCAAAACAGTTTCTTTTTTTATGGGTTTTAATATGTATCTTTTAGCACCCTTTTCCAGGGCTTTGATAACTGAATCTCTTTGAGTGACAGAAGATAAAATAACAAATGGAGTTGTGATTCCCTTCTTTTTTGCTACATTTAAAACATCTATGCCGCTCATGCCCGGCATAATCATGTCCAAAAAAATAACATCATAAACATCATTTTCTACTTTGTTTAAAAAGTCTTCTCCGTTTTCAAATAGAGTTACTTCGGCATTTAATCCCGAAAAAATAGCGGTCATCATTTTGCGGATCACTAAATCATCATCCACTACAGCTATAGATAGCTTTTCGGCCATGTCCAGTTTAAATCGGGTTTCAAGGTTGCATGTGTTTTCATTGCGCTCATTGTCGGCATTCAGCATTGTTTGAGCCACAGCTCTCTTATCTTCGGTTGTTTGTAAAAGAGCCGAAAGGGCTTGCCCCAGACTTCCTACAACTTCAATCATCTTATAGTCGGGGTTTTGCGAAAAGAAGTCTGTTACAAATTGATTTAGGGTAAGAAGTTTTACATTTTTAGGAGACACTACTTTTACGGCTAGGATGTTATCTATCAAATATTCCAAATTAGCCGTATCGGCATAGGTTAAATTTAAGTCGGTCAATATAATTAAAATTTTAGCTTCGACAAGTTTATAAGACTCGATGAGTTCTATAATTCTAAATTGAAGAAGCTCAAGTTTATCTCTGTTTAAACCTTGTGCCAATTCTATAAATATAACATCTTCATTTACCCGTGTTTCCAAAATACAGGGTGTGGGATCTATGGGAAATGTCGTCTCTAAAATTATGCCTATTGTGGATAAAAGTTCATCAACTTTTACAGGCTTTGAAATTACTTTTTTTACTCCGTATGAGACCAACAGACTTATGTCGACTTTGGCTATTTTTCTTCCCAATACTATTGAAGGAATTGGAGCAAAGGTCGGTGTTTTTTGTTTTTCGGCAAAGAAATTGAACAAGGCATCTCTGCTAAAACTATAGTCTATTATTATGAGCATTACAGGTTGCTGCTTCATAATATTAATGGCTTCTATAACTGTTTCGGCATAAATTACATAAATGCCTACATCTTGTAATTTTTTTGTAATATAATAGCGTAAAGTAGGGGCTATCCCTATCAATAAAACTTGTTTCATGTTATGATTATAACATATTAGAATAATCTTATCTAGTTGGTACAACTTGATTGTTTTGTAAATCGGAGGAACGGATGAAAAAAGCTTTTTTATTTTTGGCAAACGGATTTGAAGATGTTGAAGCCCTTACACCCATAGATTATTTGAGAAGAGCCGGTATAGATTTAATTACTGTCGGCGTCGGAGGGAAAACTATAGTTTCTTCTCACAAGGTTCCTATAACCTGCGATATTGTGTTGGAAGAAGCCGTGCAAATTGAAGAAGACCTGATTGCTGCTATTCTTCCCGGCGGTCTTCCTAACAGCAGCACTTTGGCCGGAACGGAAGCCGTTAAAGATTTTGTAAAAAAGACCCTTACAAGCGGGGGAATCGTCGCTGCAATCTGTGCGGCTCCGGCCCTTGCCCTGGGCTCTTGGGGCCTTTTAGAAGGAAAAAACTATACCTGCTATCCCGGTATGGGACAGGATTTGAAGACAAAACCCAAGGCAGGGGAGCGTGTTATAAGAGACGGAAACATAATAACGGCCTGTGCAGCAGGGGCGGCAGAAGAATTTGCCTTTGCAATTGTAGAAGCTGTTTGCGGAAAAACCGCATTAAATAAACTTAAAACCGAGGTGGTAGCACGATAATGGGAAAACTTGCAGATTGGTTTGAAAACGAAACTTTTTGGGCGGAGTATGCTCCGATTATGTTTGATACGCAAAGATGGGCTGAGGCTCCTGCTGTTGCGGAATCTATTTTAAGGATAATAGGTGTTCCTGTGGATAATGCAGGAATCTCAATCTTGGACGCAGGCTGCGGGCCGGGAAGGATTGCCATCGAGCTTGCAATAAGAAAGGCCAAGGTTACAGGCATCGACTTAATCCGACCCTTTTTAAATGCGGCTATGGATTCGGCTCAAGATGAAGGTGTCGACATAGAGCTGATTCAGGGGGACTTGCGTAAATTTGTCCGGCCTGAAGGTTTTGATGCCGCGATAAGCATGTATACCAGCTTCGGGTATTGCAGCACAATCGAAGAAGACATGCAAATCTTAAAAAATATAGCCCAATCCATAAAGCCGAACGGCTGGTTCATTCTCGAGATGACGGGCCGTGAAATTGCCGTACGGGATTTTACCGAAGGCGAATGGTTTGAGCGGGGCGGTTTTACGGTCTTAACCGAATATTCCGTTGAAGGAGCTTGGGAAGGTTTACGCTCCCGCTGGATTCTTTATGATGAGCAGGGCAGGAAGGCCGACCACACCTATGTTCAGCGTCTTTATTCCGCCGTGGAGTTAAAAAGGCTTATGTTAGCAGCCGGTTTTTCTTCGGTAGAAATATACGGTGATTTTGATTTTTCGCCCTATAACGAAAAGGCGAGAACGATGGTGCTCATAGCGAGAAAGTAGCTTAATTTTTTTTCTATAAAAATACTGTTATTTCTTTTTATAAAATGCTTGTAAATTACCTAAATTGTTGATATATTGTATTTTGTAAATTTGAGTTGACTCGCAATAAGGAGTTTTATTATGGAAAATAACGATATTGACGGTATTGTTTTATATGAAGATGGAGATCATAAATTTATATGGCTTGGCTCGGAAAGTAAACAGAGAAAGGGTGCTGTACAGACAATGCAGTACCTTATTATAGACAGGGGCAGAGGAGTTCTTCTTGATCCGGGCGGAGTACATCTTTTTTCCAGAGTTGTTACTGCCGTAAGCCGCTTTATTTCCGTTGATAAAATCGATACAATCTTTTTCTCACATCAAGATCCCGATGTTTCTTCGGGTATAGCTTTATGGCTGGGCATCACAAAGGCTAAAATATATATTTCTTCGCTTTGGGTTCGATTTATGCCTCACTTCGGTATAGTCGATCTTTCAAGAATAGTTCCGATACCGGATAAAGGGATGAATATATCGCTTCTCTCAGGCTCAAATATGAAGTGTATTCCTTCGCACTTTATGCATTCTCCGGGGCAATTCGGTTTATACGATGAACGCTCCCGTATTCTTTTTAGCGGAGATATAGGAGCCGCAGTTTTTGATGATGACGATGAGCCTTCCTTTGTAGAAGATTTCGAAAAGCA
The DNA here is from genome assembly GCF_024181645.1 of Treponema denticola. NCBI lineage: Bacteria > Pseudomonadati > Spirochaetota > Spirochaetia > Treponematales > Treponemataceae > Treponema > Treponema denticola. The sequence continues at coordinate 328,342 of NZ_CP058624.1, forward strand.
TATTCCTTTGATCGAGGGTTTTCACGTCAGATATATGGCTTCCAATAAGATTGTCAGCAAATGGGTAGAAACGATACGCCGTTTAAATCCGCTGATGATAGCTCCACAGCATGGCGCAATATATAAGGATGAGCAGGTAAATAATTTTTTAACTTGGCTTTCCGGTTTAAAATGCGGTACGGATTATATCGAAAACCTATTTTAATGGGGGATTCTATGGCTGATGAACAGAACATTGCCGATAATTTTAGTGATCTAATCGATAAGATTGTTGTACAATATAATAAAGGCGTTATTCTTGATTTTGTAACCTCTCACTCGTTTAAAATTATTGAAGAAGCTATGGATAATTTGCAGGAGAAGTTTGATACCATCCTTTCCGCCTTTGAAGAAATACAAAAGGAAAGTAGTTCTTCTGCATCTAATGCCAATTATGTAGATGAAATTCTTTCTAATGTTTTAAAAAGAAGAACCGTAATTCAAGAAGAAATTCATGAGCGTGTTGACGAAATTGAGGTCACTGCAGAAAATGCGGAAAATGCAGCTTCCGCTTTTGAGGTGCTAAAGGACAGGACTGCGGAAGTTGAGGATATGTTGTCTGGTATTAAGGATGTTTCCGTAAAAACCGGCATTCTTGCAATCAATGCTTCAATAGAAGCCGCCCGGGCCGGAAGTGTTGGAAACGGTTTTAGAATTATCGCCAATGAGGTTCGTTCTCTTGCAACCCAAACCGGCGATTTTGCAAAAAAAATCGAATCAAAACTGGAAGAATTAAATAAATCGGTTGATGAAATAAACAACAGTATGACCGGTTTTATAGAACTTTTTTCAAAATTCAGAAAATCATTCAACGGCGTATTGGCTAATTTTGATGAAAACTCGGCAACTCTTAAAGAAGCGGGTTTTTCACTGGCCGAGATAACTGCCTCCATAAAGGAACAGGATATTACCATAAGGGAAGGCTTTTTGTCATTAAAGAAGATCGATAGCTTTTTACATGATACCTCGACTATTCTTGATGCAGTCCAAACAAGCCATGAACATCTGGGAACCTTGCTGCAGCAAAACTAGGATACACACATTTCCCAACCGCCATGGACGGCGGTGGTTCCACGCTCGCAAGTTTTAGCCGCAGGCTAAAACTTGAAGATGAACAATGTACATGGATGTACATTGTTCATCGGCCTCTTGAAACCTTGAGTTTTTTGTGTTATTATTCTTATATCATGAAAAAAAGAACTTCATTTTTAATTTGGCTTTTTGTTTTGATTGCCTTAGGCGGCACGGCCTTTTTTTTCGGGTGGGTGCAGTTTTCAGTTCCTGCCGGATCTTACGGTGTGATGCTTTCAAAGTCGGGGGGCTATCACGACAGGCTCATTATTCCGGGCGAATTTATGTGGCGATGGGAGAGGCTTGTTCCGACTAATTCAAAAATTCTTACCTTTAATTTAAAAGCCCAAGACATTGAGTATAAAAGTGAAGGAGCCCTTCCTTCTGCGGATAAATTCGGTTTAGTGATGGAACAAAAAAACGATTTCCGCTGGAAGTTTGCTCTAAAGATTTCGGCTTCCGTAAAACCTGAAAGTTTAATAAACCTTGTAAAAAACGCTTCGATAAAAACCCAAGGCGATTTGGACGATTTTATTAGAACAAGAGTTGAAGAAGCCGCTCAAAAATCCGCAAACGAATTTATCGAGTATTTTTTATCCAATCCTGAAGAATATGAAAAGCTGAAATTTCAATATGCGGCCTTTAACGATAAAATCACTTCGGATCTAAAAGGCAAGGAGAATACCGAAATTGAAATTGTTTCGGTTGAGCTTTCTTCCGATTTTGTAATTCCCGATTTAAAACTTTATACAACAATAAGGGATGTTTATTCGGAGTATGAAAAAGCAAGGAGCAAGGTCTTTACCGACCTTATGATTGAAGAAGGAAAATCCGCAGCCTCTTCAAAATTCCGAATGAATGATCTAAAAGAATGGGGCGAGCTTTTAAAGCAATATCCCCAGCTTATCGACTTTTTGGCCGTAGCTAGAAGCGATGCGAGCGAAACCCTCAAGGCTTTGCGTGAGCTTAAAGCTAAGATGAGCGGCGCTCAGGTCAGCAGTACTCAAGGCGGCGGGCAATAGTTTTTACCGATGAAAGCCGAAGAAAAAAAAACATTATATACATTTTTCCGCACAGCCTCGGAATATCTATCGGGTTTTAAAACCGATGAAGAATATCCAGATTTTGCCGATACCGTTCTCCCGGAGACGGCTATCCCCGATACCGCTCTACCGGAAACGGACGAAGCGGCCGGCCTAACAATTCCTTTAAACAATGCAGATTCGGAAAGCGGTTTTGAAAGTCTTGAAAAGGTCTATGCTCAAATTGCGTCCTGTAAGGCCTGCCGTCTATGCGAGAGGCGGCATAACACGGTTGCAGGCGAGGGGCCTTGCGAGTTTTCCAATTTTGATAATAAGATAGAAGTAATGGTCATAGGCGAGGGGCCGGGAGCCGATGAGGATGCGCAAGGCCGCCCCTTTGTCGGTAAGGCCGGACAGCTTTTGGATAAGATGCTTGCCGCCATCGAATTATACCGCACCCATAATTGTTATATCACAAATGTGGTAAAGTGCAGGCCTCCCAATAACCGCGACCCTCTGCCCGATGAAATGGCTGCGTGCAGAAATTATTTAAATGCCCAAATTGCCTTGATAAGGCCTAAGGCGATTCTTGTGGTCGGCAGGGTGGCTCTTCAAAACCTATTGAAAACCCAAGAAGGAATAGGCAAGATGCACGGCAAGTTTTTTGAATACCAAAACATTCCCCTGATGGCGACCTATCATCCAAGTGCCCTTTTAAGAGATGTCAACTTAAAACGCCCTGCATGGGAAGACTTAAAACTCTTCCGTTCCCGCCTCAACGAATTACCTCAACAAGTTGAGTGAGAAAAACTAGGCGGCACCTATGGCAAAATGGCTTACTCTTGCCTTTAATCTTCCTCTCTACCAAAGCTTTACCTATAAAAACATAGAAGAAGCAGGCGGAAGCCTTGTCGGAAAAAGGGCTTCGGTTCAACTCGGCTCAAGAAATTTGATAGGTTTTATAATAGAAGAATCCGATGTGTTTCCTAAAGACAGCCCCGTGGGCGAAGATAAAATAAAGCCGATTAAACGAGTGGTCGACAAGGAAACAATTTTCGGGCAGGCACAGATAGAACTTGCCTCTTGGATTTCGCACTTTTATATATGCAGCTTCGGCGAAGCCCTCTCCGCAATTCTTCCTTCGGGAAAAAGAGAAGTTTCTTTTGAAAACTTAAAATGGGGAGCCGAATTTGAAGACAAGAATTTTTCTCTTTCCGATGAACAAAAAGATGCCGTCGAAAAAATCGTAAACTCAAACAAAAAAGAATTCTTTTATTTATACGGCTTAACCGGTTCAGGGAAGACGGAAGTTTTTTTGAAGGCCGCCGAAAAAATAATCGCGGAAGGCAAGGCCGTCATCTACCTTGTTCCCGAAATAGGGCTTACTCACCAAGTCATAAGTGCGGCCGTAAAACGCTTCGGCTCTCAGGCTGCCGTTTTGCATTCAGGCCTTACGGGAAGCGAAAGGCTCAACCAATGGATGAGGATAAGGCGGGGAGAAGCCCTTATGATTGTCGGGGCGAGGAGTGCCGTCTTTGCTCCTGCTGAGAACATAGGCCTTATCATAATCGATGAAGAACATGATGCTTCCTATAAGTCGGGCTCCGTGCCCCGCTACCATGCCCGCCAGACTGCGATGTACTTGGCCGTCAAGCATAATTGCCCCGTGGTAATGGGTTCTGCAACTCCATCGCTTGAAGCGTGGAATATGATTCAAAACAAAAAAATCAAGCTCCTTTCCCTTTCAAAAAGACTTGCAGGTGGCAGCCTCCCTCAAATCGAAATAGAAAATATTTCCGGCTTAAAGGGTGCACTGAGCGGCAGGCTTATAAGCGAAATACGCAAAACCAAAAATGAAGGAAAACAAACAATTCTTTTTTTGAACAGGCGGGGCTTTTCCCATATTTTTAGATGCCGTTCCTGCGGCTATGAGATGCTTTGCAAAAACTGTTCCGTGCCTATGACCTTTCATAAAAGTGAAAATGTAATGAAATGCCACTATTGCGGAATGCAGGCAGGGCCGCCTTCTCTTTGCCCCGAATGTAATTCCCTCGATATAGGCTATGCCGGTGTCGGTACGGAATTTATCGAAGAAGAAGTTTCCCGCTCCTTCCCCGATTGCACGGTTGCGAGGATTGACACCGACACCGTTTCCAAAAAGAACAGTCTTGAAACCCGCTTAAAAGATTTTAAGGAGGGGAGAATAGATATACTCCTAGGAACGCAGATGATAGCAAAGGGCTTGAATTTTCCGAAAGTAAGGCTGGTCGGAATTATCCTTGCGGACACGGGGCTTCAAATGCCCGACTTTAGAGCCGCCGAAAGGAGTTTTGCACTTATCACTCAGGCGGCAGGAAGGGCAGGGCGGTTCAGCGAGGACGGGCTTGTCATTATTCAAACCCTAAAGCCTAATCATCCTTCGATTGTCTGTGCAAAAAATCACGAGTACGAAAAGTTTTATGAATATGAACTCGGGCAAAGAAAGCTCTTGGATTTTCCGCCCTTTAAGCGTCTGATTCGTTTGGTCTTTAGAAGCAAGGACTTAAAAAAAGCCGAGCTGGCCGCAGAAGGTGCCGTAAACATTCTAAAATATATTCTGTCTTCACAAAACAAAGACGAAGCCGAAATAATGGGACCCTCTGAATGTGTCCTATCGATGATAGCCGGAAATCACCGCCAGCAGATTTTGCTCCGCTCTTCAAATTTCCCCCTAATCCAAAACGCCGCCTCCCGTTTTGTAAAAGAATATAAACCTATGACAGGCATCTACATCGAGGTGGACACCGATCCGGTCAATCTTATGTGAAACAAAGGAATAGAAAAAAAAATAAAACTATGCTATTATATATTCAGAATGGATAGAATAACGGATAAAAACAGCCTTGAATTTGCAATTTTTTGTATAGAAAATATTGCCCTTAAACTAAAAAAAGACGGTAGTGAGGTATATGCAGCTCTCGCAGAAAAAAGCAGCTTGTTGTTTGATTATATCTTACCGAATTACGATATACTGCATACACAGGATAAGGATTATATTGTAAACGATATTCTTGCGGCTGCAAAAGAAAAAGGTATCAAAATATGATTTTATATCACGGGTCAAACCTTGAAATTATTAAGCCTGATGTACTCCATTCAAGAAGCCGTGTAGATTTCGGCCAAGGTTTTTATTTAACGCCTCATTATGAACAGGCCAAACAATGGTGCCGAAAGTTTATGACTCTTAAAAAGACGGGAGTAATTTCAAGCTATGAGTTTGATACTTCTGCATATAAAGAATGTAAGGTTTTAAGATTTGATTATTATGATGAGAAATGGCTTGATTTTATAGTCGGCTGCCGCAGCGGTAAACCGGCAGATGATTACGATATAATTGAAGGCGGTGTTGCAAACGATAAAGTTTTTAATACCATTGAACTTTTTTTGTCCGATTTAATCGATAAAAAGGAAGTTATAAAAAGGCTGAAATATGAAAAACCTAATTGGCAGATTTGCTTAAAAAAGCAGTGTGTCATTGATAAGTATTTAAAGTTTACAGGGAGTGAAACTCTATGACGGCTCATCCTATTTTATTACAAAAAAAATATGCACGCATTGTAACCCTTTATGCAGAAAAGACAGGCTTGAGCCTAGCTTCAGCCCTTAAAAAATTTTATCATTCTAATGTATATAAATTGATGTCGCAAGGAATTTCTGATATGCACTGTATGAGTGATGATTACCTTGTAGAAGAGCTCTTGAGCGAAAAATAGATTAAATGCACTTTAAGCTGTATTAAGAATTCTTGTTATGCCATTTTTCATATTCTGAACGAATTAAAGCCCCAAAATCTTTGATATGGTCATAGTTCCCTCCTTGTGGAGTAAAATATTTTTCCTTTATTCTCCAAAATCAACCGTTGATTTTTTTAAGAAAATAGTGTAATATAACTCCTGTTTGTAAATTCGTATCTGCTCTGTATAAAAAATTCTATATTTGGAGAATGTATATTATGAAGAAAATATTATCTGCCAAACATCTTTCCACAAGGTTTGTTATAGGTGTCTTGTTGGATATTTTTTGGGTTACGGTTGGAAGTGTGCTTGCGGCAGTTGCATTGCAATTTTTTCTTATTCCGGGAACAATTGCTCCGGGCGGTGTCAGCGGTTTGTCGGTTGCAATCGAAAAGCTGACAGGTATAAGAGTTTATATATTGAATTTAATTATAAATGTTCCTTTATTTATTTTTGGAGCAAAACTTTTGGGTAAAAAATCCGCTGTTTTTACTCTTCTTTCTATTTTGGTGCTTTCGGGGGTTTTGGCTGTTTTACCACAAGATTTTGTATTTACCGATGATCTTTTTTTACAGGCAACCTTCGGAGGAATTCTCTTAGGTGTCGGGTTGGGACTTGTGTTTAAACGAGGCGCTACTACAGGGGGAACCGACCTTGCCGGAGCTATTGTAAACAAGCATTTTCCGGGTTTAAGTATAGCAAAGGGAATGGCTATAGCCGATTTTGTAATAGTAGCCTTTGCAGGTGTTGTAGATAATAATCCTAACACCTCGCTTTATTCTTTAATAGCTCTTTTCTTTTGTACAAAGATAGCGGATATGATTCTTGACGGTTTAAGTTACTTTAAAGGCTTTTTCATTGTCAGCTCTAAGCCGGATGAAATCGGAGATGCCCTTATGAGTAAGCTGGAAAGAGGTGTTACCCTCCTTAAGGGAGAAGGTATGTATTCAAAGCAGGATCGTCCTGTTCTGCTCTGCGTAGTAAGCCGGGCTCAATTTGTCAGGGCAAAGGAAATAATAACCGAAATAGACGAAAAGGCTTTTATTATGGTCTGCGATATGCAGGAAGTTTACGGTCTCGGCTTTAAGCAAAAAATAAAGTAAACTCATCCTTACAGATTTAAATAAGTCATTGACGGCAGATAGTTAATTATGGTATAGTTAAGTATGGATTCAGGAATTTTTATTACGGATAATAGATTAAAGTTTTCACAAGAGCTTGCGAATAAGCTTAGGGATAAGGGCTTAAAGGTTTGTTTGAGTTCGGAGTATAAGGAAGATAATAAAGAAAGCGGTGTTACTACCGAAATAGAATGGAACCGCTCCTCTCTTTTTTCTCTTCAGGCTATTCCTCTTAAATTAAAAAACATAAATATTGCAGCCGATACGTCGATTTTGATTTTTGATGCTCCTGCTTATTCCAAAATATATCCGGGGACGGATGCCCTCTCTATAGACAAGACGATAAGCGATCTTGTTTCTGCGAATGCAGCTCTTTCCCTTGTTTTAAAAAACTACTATATTAAAAAAGCGCAAGGCCGGCTAATCTTTGTTCACCGTGATGCGGATATTCCTTGCGGTAATCCTAATATTTCGGCAGCTTCTGCCGCCTTTGCCCGCATTGCAGAAGAAACGGTTGATGCCATAAGAAAGACCGAGCTTCCCGGCGTACAAACTCTTTTGGTAAAATTAGAAGGTTTTGAAGATGAGGTCTTTGCCGATTGGTTATGCAATCAGATAGCTTCACCGGTCTTGTCCCGAAGTCCCGGACGGTGGGTAAAAGCAGGGCAGCGCAGCTTTTTCGGTAAATAAGTAATAAGATTGGGATACACCTGCAAATGTCTTGCCCTGTAGAAAATATGCGGATTACTGTGTAGCATTGCTAAAAATGTGAGAGAGGGGCATGTATTAAAAATTTTAGAACACTGAAAAACAAAAAACAAACTTGCGTCTGACAAGTGCATCTCTTTTCCCCTACAAAAACGCCGGGAATAAACTTATTGATTTTATCGGTACTTTGTTTTATACTGTAAGTATAGTTGTTGAACCTTGCGGCTTAAAAAGGCGCCGCTTGCTTTCAACTTTATGTACCGGCACGGAATGCCGGCAGTTATACCTTTTACGATACGAGGAGGAAACTTATGAAAAAAAATGTTATTTTACTGTTTGCGGCAGCATTGCTTACCGCTGTGCTGATATTGCAAACTTCCTGTAATCTTACCGCTCCTGAATACGGCATAGTAACACTCGACTTCGAAAATGGTGCGGCGCGGTCTATCGGGGCGAACGGGCTTCCTAACCTTTCGGACAGCACAATGCAAATCGACATTACAGGCAATTCTATCGTGCCCATTACAAAACAGCTTGAAAAAGACGAACCGAAAGTTTTTTCGCAATTTCTGCCGGTAGGCGAAACGATACACATAAAGGTCTCTATTATAACCCCGTCGGCAACGTGGGCCGGCTTTACCGGCCTAACCGTAGAAAGCGGCGATAACGAGGTTGCCGTTAAACTGAACAAGGTAATAGCGTCCATGCGTCCGGTACTTTTTTCAGCAATATAAAGTGACCCTACCAACCCATACACGTTTAAACTTAATATGAGCGGGACTCCGCTTGAGATAACACAACCGGGTCCTAACACCCCCAGTAATAGTTTTTTTTGTACGAGGGACGGTAAGGGGCGGCTGTATGCAGCATATCACGACGGTTTCAACGGTTTTGAAATACAGCGGTATACCAGCGAGGGCAGCTCTGATAAACAGGTCGACCTTACTAATATCGGTTCTGCTGTCGATGTTAAAGGCCTTACAACCGACTTAAAAACGGGAAAGGTGTATGTTACCGAAGGCGGGAATATCTACGAAATAAAAGATGATGCTGCTCCTCCCCATACACCAAAAGCAGTTTTGCTTACCGACAGCGGCACCGGAGGCTCGTATCATGCTATTGCCGCCTATAACGGGTATTTGTTCGCGTATGAGACTGATGGAGGGGTGAAGAGACTTAGAATGCGTAAACTAATTGCTGGCGGTTCAGGGGTTGATTGGGGTATTATATACCAAACAGTTCAAGATCCTTTAAAAGATATTATACCCATAACAGGTGATCCAGTCATTGCCCACCAAAGCGGCCAATGCCAAGATATGTTTGCGTACGGGAATAAAGTGTATATGGTTTTTACGATCGGCGCTCCGTATCTCATCGGCTTAGGCAGCAAAATTTTTTACGGCGGGGTTCTTGAGTACACCTACACCGAAGACGGCCATATGACCGAGTCGGGCAGGTACGGCTTTGGCGGTATGGAAAGCTATATAGAATATCCCGGTGGCAGTGGGACTGCTGTGTATCGTTTCACTGGAGAGCCTCAAGACCGCTTTTATGGGGCTCGGCGCATTATCGGCTTTGAAGACGGCGTCTTGTATATCGCTGATGACGGTGCAATATTCAGATCACTAGAGTTAGTAAATGATTATAAGCTAATTGCAAACATAAACCGCATCGCAAAACTCGACACACGTTCGGGAACTTTAACATTCGAAAACACCGATGCCAAATGGTATAGGGAGTGGCGATAACCTAATCTATGCCGGACGTAGGCTATAACCTACGCCGGCCGAAGTACTAACCTACGGCAGACGTGGAGCATAATTCGACAGTGTGTCAAAACAGTATTCGAGACTATCTTGAAGCTCGATTAAAAAATATACCTCCTTGTATATTTTTTAATCACGAGTTTTAGGCCTTTACCCGCCATGGACAGTTGTGATATAAGTGGTAGAGTTTTACTTACAGAACCACCACACTTCCTGTGAAAAATGGGTAATTGCTAAGTTTAGATACCGAACAACTTACGGTTATATAAATGGGGCTTTTAGCCAGGTTAGTTCGTGTTTGTTCGCCGTCAGATGAACAATCTTCGAGTTTGGAATTGCTGCAAACTTTTTAACGGTTTCGTTATCGGGTTCTCCCTGCATCTTTATTGTGCATATAAATTTTTCGCAAAGGCCCGAGTCAATCCATTTTATAATCCAATCATAAAGCCTCGGAGGATAACAGATTACATCGGAGCAAAGCCAATCTATTTTTCCTATGTCTTCCGGCTTTAAGGTAAAGGCATCATGTTTTATAAATTCTATATTTTTCTTTGCCATTAAATCGGGCCTCAAGGGGCATCTGTCGATTGCGATAATTTTGCAGCCCAAACTATCCAGCACCCAGCTCCAGCCTCCCGGGCAGGCTCCGGCATCGAGGCAGACAGAATCAGCTGTGGGCAGGGAATTTTTTTCCCCGGAAGAAGCTGTGGGCAGGGCATTCTTTTTTTCGGAAGAAACTGCGGGCATAGCTTCAGCCTTTTCAGAAAGGCCGTTTTTTTCTTGATATTTTTTTAAGTAAAAATTTAAGAGGCTTAAGGCTTCCCACATTTTTAAGTAGGCTCGGCTCGGCGGATTTATCTTGTCTTCCTTAAAGAAAATTTCTCCCCGCGGGAAGGGGCTTGAAGTTTTTGCCGAAGCGAAAATTTGATTTTCGTTTAAGAGGGTCCAGATTCCCATTTCGGCGGAGGGAACATCGTAGGGAAAATCCCTTTCTTTTTTGCTGATGAAGGGAAGCTTTTTTTCGATGAGCTCTGCCCGTCTAAAGCAGTTAAACGGAACAAATGCCCAGTTTCTTTGGATTGAACGCAAAATATCGGCAGCCTCGCTTATGCTCGAAAACTCGGCTATAAACGGTTCTTCCATACAAAGGCGGCTCCAAAAAACATCTTTCGGAAAATTTTCTCTGTATACTATTTTACCGTAGACAGCGGCATCCTTGGGGAGGTTTCTAATTTCCATAGGAGCCTCTCCATGAGGAATTCCCAATTCATCGAGAAGATGGTTTTCAAATTGAGGAACGGTAAGCCACGCTCTGCCTTTTAATAATTTTATACGGGAGTCATCTTTATTCAGCATAATCTTTAGTATTCTTTTAAAAGTGTATTTTCTGTTTTTTATGGTATCTTGTCAATCAGGCAGGTTTGTGCTATTATGTGCATATAAATTATGTAATATTGGTTTTATGGAGGAATTTTAAAATGTTTCAATTAAAAAAGAATGGTTTTATTTTTGTGTCGGTGTTGGCTGTTTTATTGCTTTTTTCTTGCAACGCAAAAGATAAAGCTGCAGCTGCGCCTAATGAAACAACAGTCAATGACCTTGCTGAAAATGTAAACATGGGAATGCAAGAATCATTGCTTGCAGAAAAGTCTCTTGAACAGGTAAGGTATGACAGCAGTTTGCAGGTAGAATTTGCAAAAAAACAGAGTGCACCTTCTGCCCACCAAAAGTATTTAAAAGATAAGCTTGTTTTTAAAGCTTTCCCCTTCAATAAGGTGCAAGAAGGAACGACCGCTGTCGTCGGAAGCGATCTTTGTTTATTCTATCCTAATGCAGAATTAAAATCTCAAGAAGACTTAAAAAAACTGCCTAAGGGAATTCCTGTTCCGTTCGGCACGGTTTTGAATATTGAAAAAGAGCCGGTAAGGCTTCCGCCCGATGCCGAAGATGAATTTGATTTCGGTGTTTTTAATTTTCAAGAAAATCAAAATTATTTTTACCGCACAACATGGAACGGCGAGAAAGGACTTGTCTTTGGAGCTGACCTTACAGGTATGAATAATGATTTAAAAATAAATCAAGTTATTTCTATGCGTTATTTGACAAACGGTGTTCCTAAAGAATTCTATCCGGTATTCGGTTATGCTTTTTTAAACAAGGCTCAGCAAGCTGTTTTGGAGAGGGATAGGCTAATTTTTGAAAAAGTTAAACCCGATGAATATCATCTGCATATGATGTCCGCTGACGATATGATTGCTTTGTACAGAAATCATTATGGTTCTCATTACGAATCATATGAAGATAGTTATGATTCAAGCTTTCTTGGAAATGACGGCACTACGGTTTTTATTACTACCGATTTGATGGCTCATGCAAAGCATCTTCTTTTTGATAGGACATTGCAAAATATTGAAGAGAATTTTTTTACGCCTAGACTTTTTGAACTTGTAACAGCCTTTGACGATAGTTTAAATAATGTAAACAAAAAAGGCTTTCCTACGGCAAGACCTGAAACCTTAGAAAAGGCTAAACTATATTTTCAAACTGCCCGTGCCCTCTTGGAGCTGGCACCCAAGTCTGTAATTCAAAAAGATAAATACGGCTCTGATGAAACTGTTTATAAAGAGCCCAATAAAGATGAAGTCCTTTCAAAATATCCCAAAACGGTAAGTGAAGAAATAGATTTGATTGATAAGGCTCAAGGTGCTGCCGTTTCTCCTCTTTTTACTTTTGAAGACGATGCTTTTACAAAAGAAGATTATTCCCAATATAAACCGAGAGGACACTACACAAAAAATGGTATCTTGTCTGCTTATTTTAGAGCAATGATGTGGTTCGGTCATGTTCATTTTTTAATTGCAGATAAGGGGCCGGAGGTTTTGGAACAGGATGGCAAGGCCGCTTCCGATGCTTATGCTCTAACTTTGAACATGGAACCCATAGCTCTTTTGATTACCGAGCTTGTAAAAAATGATGAGGCCCTTTACAAAAAGTGGTCAGCTCTTTTTGATCCTATAACGGATTTAATCGGCCTGTCCGATGACCTATCTTTTAAAGAGGTATTGCCTCTTTGGAAAAGCTATGATGTAAAGGACTTTGAAAAATGGGCAAGCGATAAAAACAACTTGTTTGCATTTATGAAATCGGCTCACGAAAAACTAAGGCCTCCGGCTATAGCAGGCTCTTCCGTTTTTTACACAGCTTCCGAAGGTACCGATGAAAAAAGAAAGCCTCCAATGGGTTGGAGACTTTTCGGTCAAAGGTTTACTTTTGATTCTTATATTCACAGCTTGGTAAGCTCTCCCAGACTGTATGGCCGTGCACATGTTAAGGGGTTGGATATTATGAAGGGGCTGGGTTCGCAGTCTGCCGATTTATTACTTCAAAAAGATTACTCCGATTTCCCTGAATTAAAAACGCTACTTGATAAAATTGAAAAAGAAGCCGTATCTTCTCCCGATAAAATATTGGGAAAAACTTATTACGGTAAAATCCTAAACGAGATAGGCTTGCAAGCCCGGTTTGAGCAAGGTTCCGGTTTTTACTTTACCGAAAGCCCGGCATGGAGTGTAAAGTCTTTATTGTCGGCTCACGGAACATGGGCAGAGTTAAGACATGATACTATTCTATATACAAAGCAGTCCGGAGCAGAGCTTGGAGGCGGCCCCGATGCAGAACTTACCTACAGAGTGAAGAAGATTCCCGATCCGGTTCACTATATAGAGCCTAACTTGGCATTTTGGAAAAACGCTGCTTCTTCTGTGGATGTTCTTATAGATGCATTAAAGCCTTATAAGCTCATAGATGAAAAGAATTTAGAAAAGCTTGAAATGTTAAAAGATGCTGCCTTACATGCTGCCGATATCGTTAAACTTGAAATTGCGGATAAGCCCGTTTCTGAAAAAGACCTAAAATGGATATCCTTGATGCCCGGCTTCCTTGCCCGTATTCTTATGCCTTCCATAAATGCAGTTGTTGAACCTGAGCAGCTTCGTATGGCCTTGGTTGCCGATGTGTTTACAAATGGTGAAGAAGGCTTCGCCCTTGAAACGGCTGTCGGTATTCCCTATAGAATTTATGTGCCCTTGAACGATGCTCAAGGCGGAAAAAGAATAGCTGTCGGTTATTGTTTTAATTATTATGAATTTGAACAAGACATATCTAACCGTCTGACAAACGAAGAATGGAAGGAAAAGGTCTATGCAGAGGAAGATGAGAAAGATATGGAGGACTTAAAGCCTTTCTGGGCTCAGAATATTTCTTTTTAAAAAAAGCATTTTTGCCGGACATGAATTTTAGATAATATGAAATTTCTAAGCATCGTTTTTTTTATTTGTTTTTGTTTGACGGCTTGTACCGGCAAAAAAGACGTGACGGAAGAGACTGAAAAAATTTTCCGAACATGGAGCTCTGATGGGGAAAGGCCTCCTAAGACGAGGTTTATTCCCAAGGAAGCTTCTTTGCCGGACGGAGCAAAGCCTTGGGGCGGGACGGTGAGCCATCATCTTCTAACCGATGCCTTAATAGATGATTGGTTTACCGAACTTGCCGAAGCAAGAAAGATAAAAACTTTTTATATTTTAAGCCCTTCTCATTGGGGCCTTTCTCTGTACGATTTTTCTTTAACAAACGGATCATGGCAAACTAAGGACGGCCTTGTCAACTCCGAAAAGGATAAGGCTGAACACTTATCCCGCCTTTTTGATGTGCCCTTTGATGATAAGGTCTTTGTTTATGAGCACGGCGTTTCAACCTTGATTCCATACATAAAAAAATACTTTCCCGATGCAAAGGTTGTTGCCATCGCTTATTACGGAGAGCCTCCCGTAAATATGAATCTTGCAACTAAACTTTATGAGAAGGTAACAAAAGTTTTTTCTATCAAAGATAATGATTCCTTCCTTTTAATTTCTTCCGATTTTTCGCATAAATCCGATATAGAAAAAACTGCCGAAAAGGATGCAAAGTCCCGCTATTTTTTGACAAGTCTAAAACCTTCTGCTTGGACGCTCGGTATCTGCGATAACAGACCTGCAATGTATTTGCTTTCAAAGTTGTTTACAGAAAAAACGCAATGTACAATTCAAAGAAGTACTAATGCTTATAAACTAAGCGATGCGACTGATCCTGAAGACATAACAAGTTATTTCTTTACATACTTTTGGGAAAAAGAAGATTAGTCTTCCTTTAAAATATCGGCTGCGGCTGCATTAAAAAAGTTTTCGGCTTTTTTATTATTTTGACGCCTTATTACATCTTGAACTTCGGCAATTTCTTCAAGTTGCTTTTGAAGAAACTTCGTCTTATCGTTGTCGATGACTATTGTTTTCCCGTCAAGCAATACCATCTTAACTTCGGTAAAGGTGCCGAAGCGGGCCGGCCTTTTGAAGGTTTCAATTTCGATGCTGTGTATGGCCGAAAAATTTATAATTTTTGTTTTTGGAAAAAAGAATATCCCTGCTTTTTGAATAGCCTGTTCTTTTGTGATATTAAAGTACCACGAATTTTCGAAAAGACCCGCAGCTAAAAACAGGGTTCCAAAAATAAGGGCAATTATGGAATACTCTCCTTCTTTCATGGAAGATATATTCAAATAAAAAATTGCACCTCCGATTACAAGAGCCGATATGCGGAGCCATAATTTCAAAGCAAAAAATTTTACTATCTTGTCTTTTTGAGGGTTGTTTTCCATAAAAGTTACTCCGTTTTATAGTATTTCTATTTCGGCGGCCTTGCCGTTCCTGTCCGCTGAATCTTCGCCCTTGGGATTTGGCATCTTAAACACCCTGAACTTTACCGGGGTTCCCTCTTTTATAAGTTTGTCCCTGCATTTTTTATCGATGTTTGTGAACGAAAAGAAAAAGTCTCCGTTTTCGTTTTCGATAATTCCGTAGCGGTTCATAAGCCGTTTTATTTTTCCCTTTATTTTTGGCGTCTCATTTTTGCGGCCTATTGCCTTTATCCAATAGTTTGGCGGTATTCTGTCGTCCGGCCTTAGTTCAAAATCATCCGATAGGGCATCGATTATTTCTCTCAATGTATTGTGGCTGTAAGAGCGGGGATCGAATTCCGGCATAAAGTTACGTATGGAATTTCCCAGGTCGGAAAGGCTTACCCAGCCTTCTTCGGTCATGCGGGAATTTCTATAAGCATGGCAGATAAGGTCTTCG
Source organism: Treponema denticola (assembly GCF_024181645.1). Classification (NCBI taxonomy): domain Bacteria; kingdom Pseudomonadati; phylum Spirochaetota; class Spirochaetia; order Treponematales; family Treponemataceae; genus Treponema; species Treponema denticola. The sequence continues at coordinate 344,012 of NZ_CP058624.1, forward strand.
AGGGATTTAAACTTTTTGCCGCTTTTTGCATCTTCTTCGTATTCTTCAGTTTCATCAAAGTTTTCAAGATATTTAAATTCGTTGCAGGCATTTACCCAAAGAGGTTTTGCATTGGACTTTCCGACGCCCAAAACATAGAGCCCATACTCCCGCAATTTGAGGGCAAGGCTGTAATAATCGGAATCGGTAGAAACTATGCAGACCGCATTTATTCCTTGATTGGTGTTTGCAAGTTCTATGGCATCCATTATGATTGTGTTATCGGTTGCATTAGGGCCGTTTCTAAATTGCTGGACAGGGCGGATAGGTACTTTTTCAAGCCAAGGTTTCCAGCCGTTCATGTTGGGAGTAGTCCAGTCCCCGTAAAGTCTTTTTATCAGTACCTCTCCTTCCTTTGAAACTTCGGAAATTATCGAGTCGAGATAGGAAGGAGCTATGTTGTCTCCGTCAATTAAAATAGCATATTTTTTTTCCATTTTGTTATTACCTTATTCTATTATTTCTACCTTTAAAAGGTTTGTAGATCCTGCCTTGCCTATAGGAATACCTGCCGTAAGGATTGCTATGTCTCCTTTTTTTACATGGCCTGTGTCCTTTGCAATTTGTGAACAAACATCGAACATGTTGTCGGTCGATTTTATAGGATCGGCTAAGACAGGATATACGTCCCAGTCGAGGGCAAGCTTTCTCATAACCTGAGGCGATCCCGTTATTGCGATAATAGGTACCTTCGGTTTAAATTTTGAAAGGGCCCTGGGCGTTATTCCCGAAGCTGATGCCGTTATGATTGCATTTGCATCGAGGGCTAGGGCTGTAGAGCAGGTAGCTCTTGCGATTGCATTTGTAATTGTAGTTTCGTGAAGAGAAGCATTTTCATCAAATAGTTTTTCATAATCTAATGTTTCTTCTATAGAGTTTGCAATTGAGGTCATCATGGCCACGGTTTCGACAGGGTATTCACCTGCTGCGGTTTCTCCCGAAAGCATTACAGCTGATGTTCCGTCGAGAATAGCGTTTGCAACGTCGGTAACTTCGGCTCTGGTGGGACGCAGGTTGTGGGTCATAGATTCGAGCATCTGAGTTGCGGTGATAACCGGCTTTCCTGCAATATTTGCTTTTTTTATCAGCTGCTTTTGAAGATGAGGGATTTTTTCGGGCTCTATTTCTACTCCCATATCTCCCCGGGCTACCATTATTCCGTCGGCTTCCGCTAAAATTTCATCTATGTTGTCCAAGCCTTCTTGATTTTCTATTTTTGCTATAACGGCGATTTTGCTTTTATGTTTTTCCAAAAGTTTTCTTATTTGGATAATATCGTCGGCTCTTTGTGTAAAGGATGCGGCAATAAAATCCACATCGTTTTCAATTCCGAATTCGATATCGGAGATATCCTTTTCACTCATGTAAGGAAGGTTTACCCTCAAGCCCGGAATGTTTACACCTTTTCGGCTGCTTAAGGTTCCGGAATTTACTGCAACACATTCTATGTCCGTATCGTTTAAAATATCGATAACCTGTAGCTCCAACAATCCGTCGTTTATAAGGATTCTGCTTTTAGGTTTAATTTCGGCGGCGATATTCTTATATGAAATACTGCATATTTGATTTGTGCCGATTACATCTCTGGTTGTAATAACAAATTCCTGACCTTGTACAATTTCTACAGGCTTTTCAAAACCCCCCAAACGTATTTCGGGCCCCTTAGTGTCCAACAAAAGTGCAACAGGCATTTTTAACTCTTCTCTTATTTTTTTTATTCTATCTATTTTAACCTTGTGTTCTTCATGGCTTCCATGCGAAAAATTAAGGCGGCAGACATTTAAACCGGCTTTAAACATTTCTGCCAAGACCCTTTCTGAGTCGGAAGCAGGCCCTATTGTGCATACTATCTTTGTTTTTTTCATGGGATTCCTCCAAAACTTTATTCTATTATGATACTATAAATCGCAAAAAAATTCAAATGCCTAAGAAAAAACAAATTGTTTTTAAGCGGAGAAGATAAGTTCAATGGAACCCAGCATTTACAAATTCTTCATGCAAATATCGGATAAAAAACAGGTTTCACATTCGGGTTTTCTGGCCTTGCAGATATAGCGTCCGTGGAGGAGAATCCAGTGGTGGGCATTTAGTAAATATTTTTTTGGAGTAACTTTGAGTAAATCTTCTTCAACTTGAATCGGTGTCTTGCCCGATGAAAGGCCTATACGCGGGGCTGTGCGCAGGATATGGGTATCCACTGCGATTGCAGGTTTTCCGAAGCCCATATTTAAAACCACGTTTGCGGTTTTGCGGCCGACTCCGGGAAGTTTTATAAGTTCTTCCATTGTGTCGGGAACCCTTCCTGCATACTCGTTTTGAATTATGCGGCTTAATTCAAAAATACGCTTAGCCTTTGTCGGATATAAATTTATTGTTTTGATGAATTCGCGGATTCCTTCTTCGCCCAGCTCTATCATTTTTTGAGGTGTATCGGCTGCCTTAAAAAAAGGTCCCGTTGCTTTATTTACGCCGACATCAGTTGCTTGTGCAGATAATACCACTGCTACCAAAAGGGTGAAAATATTTGCAGAATGTAATTCTCCTTTTGGGTTAGGATTATTTTTTTTTAAGCGGCGGTATACTTCTTCGATTTTATCTTTATCCAATAAATTCATTTTTTCCTCTTATCTTTCTTAGTTTAGGTGAGCCCGATAGCTTGCATCCTATAATAAAAAGAATCGGAACTAAAATTAAAAATATCGGTATTACCGTAATAAAGGCAATGAATAAATCGTATTTATCGCCGACTATGCCCATGATAAAACTTGCAGTGCTGTAACCGGGAACGCCGAAGCAGGATAAAAAAATCATAAGAGCTGTTGCATCTACCGGAAGGATGGCTGCGGCAAAGGACTGGATTGTCGGCCAAAGGCAGGCAAGGCAAAGTCCCATACAAAATAAAAAGACTGCCAAACCGAAAAGCGAGTTTACAAAAATAAATAAGAGGCTGACTATAAATGAAGCAATCGAAGAAACTATTATAGCTTTTTGAATAGAAACTTTTTTTAAGACCTTGCTGTTTAAGGATCTTCCGATAAACATTCCGAGGGCAAAGCTAGCTGTTACAATTCCTGCATAAAAGGCAGAGGCTTTTAAATAAAGCTGAATTAAGGTAGCCGACCAAAAGGCAAAAGCTCCTTCGGCTCCTCCTGCAAAGAAAAGGGATAGGCCGAAAAGCCAAAAAGAGGGCATAGAAAATATTTCTTTAAAGGCAGCCTTGCTTCCGTCCGAGGGAGGAAGTTTTATTTTTTTTGATGAAGGATAGGAAAAACAAATCAATAGAGCAAAAATCGATAAGCCTATGTAAATGTATCTCCAGTTTATTCCTATCGAAAGAAGATAGCCGAAGCCTATCAGACCGGAACAAGTTCCCAAGGGCCAAAATGCATGCATCATATTCATCTTTGCTCCGGTATCGTTCGGATATAAATCGTTTACTATGGGAGTCAGCAGGGCTTCCATATTTGCAACGCCCAAGCCCATACAAAGAGCGCTTAAAAGAGCCGTAAAAAAATTGATGCTTTTTGAAAAGAAAAAAAGCCCTGCGGTTAATATCAAAAGAGCTGTGCGCAAAACTTTTATCTTACCGAATTTGGCGGCAAAGATGGGGCTTATAAAAAGAATTATCATCTGCTCGATAGCACAAAGCATTCCGAATAATCCCGCTTCCGTAAGCGAAAAATTTAAGTCTCTTTTAATATTTACGAGGCATATTGAGATTGCAATAGAAGAAAGAGAATAAACTAAAAAACTAAGGCCTGAAACATTAAAGGTTCTTTTTCGTAAATCTTTCATAAGGAATTATCGATATGATATTGTTTTTTATAAGAATAGTCAAGGCGGGCAGCAGTAGACTTAAAAATAAAAAATATTTATAATCTATCGAAAGAATTTCTGTTCTTCTTTTAAGAACGGAATTTTATTAGGAAGTGATTATGAACTCTAAATTTTTTACGATTTTAGGATGGGTTGCAACCGCAACCGCTATGGCAATGTATGTCTCGTATATTCCGCAAATAAGTAATAATTTAAACGGAATGAAAGGAAATTGGCTTCAGCCCTTGGTTGCTGCAATAAACTGTACTCTTTGGGTAACATACGGGCTTATGAAAAAACCTAAACGGGACTGGCCGATTGCCTTTGCAAATTCACCCGGCATAATTTTCGGTTTGGTTGCCTTTATTACTGCACTTTGAGACTGATTATCCGCATTGCTGCAATGTCTACAATCGCGGATCTACAGCTTCGCTTTCGAGGGCAAGAACTGCAAAGGCACTTTCATGAACTCGCCTTAAAGGTTCTTTTTTTACAAAGCGTTCAAGAGCCTCTACGCCTAAGGCAAATTCCTGCAAGGCTAGGGCTCTTTTTTTTGCTAAGCCCCTTTTCTTTAAACGGTCTAAATTTTCTTTTTCGCAATATTCGGGGCCGTAAATAATACGCAAGTATTCTTTACCACGGCACTTGACTGCCGGCTGAACGAGGCCGTACTTTTCTGCATGGAAAACAAAATCGAAGGGCTTTATTACCATGCCTTCTCCTCCTTTTTGTGTAAGAGATAACCACCAATCTACTGCATCTTTTATTTCATTTTCGTTTTCTACATCAACTATTTTATAGGGTGTAATTTTAAAAAGAGTTTTATCGGCAAGACATATTTCTTTTATGTTTTCCATATGCCATTCGTGATTTTTATCGGTATGCACAGCACCTTCCGTTGCCAAAATATGGAAGGGAGCGAGTTTATAATCATCTATGCTTTTTACTTCCCAACAATAATTACGGTAAGATTCAATAAATTTTTCAACCGAAACTTTTTTTTGAGTAAAAATATTTGATAAGTTTTCTGCTCCTTCAATTCCTCTCAATTTTGTGAGGTTTAAAATTTTTTCCGCTCCCGAAAGAGCGTTTATTGCAGATGAGCCTGTCGCCGCATATTGGTCATGTATAAGACTTTGAGCCTTTACAGACCAAGGCATAAGTTCCGCATCAAGACAAACCCAATCGGTGTTCTGTTTTTCCCAAAAGTTTGAAAGTGTTAAGGCCTTTTGAACCTTTGTTAAAAATTCTTTTTCGATTATTGAATCATTAAAAAAATTTCTTCCCGTGCGTGTATAACAAATACCGAAACCTTCATCTTCAATGCCGAATCTTTTTTCCGCAGTCTGCGTATCTTTGCAAACAACAAGCACAGCTCTGGAGCCCATGTGCTTTTCTTCCAAAATAATTTTTTTAACTCCGCGGCTTTTGTAATAATCGATAGCTTCAATTGGATGCTCTAAAAAATTTTCAAGGCTGCTTGTTTCCGAAGGAGACATGGTGGGCGGAAGATATATAAGCCATTTAGGGTTTACTGCAAAACGGCTGACCGCTTCAAGTGCTGCAATGGACTGTTCTTCTCGGATTAGGATATTGTTTTTTAATCGAGTTTGAATAATTCTTCTGCCTGTTACATCTTCAATATCGAGGAGGTCATCGTTTTCATGCTGCAATGAAAATGAAACTTGGGGTTCGATAGGCCGCACAGGTTCCGAATAAACTTTTTTTGCCTTAACCGATACAAACTCCTCTTCGGGATAACGGAGGGCTGTCAGAGCTCCGCCGAAAACGCAGCCTGTGTCTATGTCAATCGTATTATTCAACCATTGCGGATTCGGAACGGGAGTATGGCCGTAAACAACCTTTGCCCTGCCGCGGTATTCGGATGCCCAATTATATCTTACCGGTAACCCGAACTCATCCGTTTCGCCGGTAGTTTCTCCGTATAAACAAAAAGAGCGTACAGCTCCTGAACCGCGTCCCTGCATTTCTTCTTTTAAACCTGCATGGGCTACAACCAGTTTTCCCGAATCCAAAACATAGTGACTGATTAGGCCGTATAAAAATTCTTTTACATCGTTTTTAAATTCTTCAGATTCGTTTTCGAGCTGCTGAAGGGTTTCTGCAAGTCCGTGTTTTTCCTGTACTGCCTTTCCGTTAAGTTTTTTATGAAGCTTCATATCGTGATTGCCGGGAACACAGAGTGCCGAACCGTTCTGCACCATGCTCATAACAAGTTTTAAAACTTGAGGAGAAGCCGGCCCCCTGTCTACCAAATCGCCTAAAAAAACGGCTGTACGGTTTTCGGGATGGCTTACATTGAAGCCGTAATTTTTTCCGTCATCGTTTACCGAATCTATTTTGTAATTTAGTTTTTGCAAAAGTTCTACAAGCTCATCATAGCAGCCGTGCACATCACCGATAATATCGAATGGGCCGTGCATATCGGTTTTATCGTTATAAAGTTTTTCACGGATAATTTCCGTAACGGAATTTACTTCTTCTTCCGATCTTAGAATATAAAGTTTTTTAAAGCCTTCTTTTTTTAAATTCTTTAACGAATGTTTTAAGTCCTGCATCTGATGTCTTAAAACTCCGGAAGAAATTTTTCTGTCTGTCCTCTCTTCATTTCGTTTTTCACAAAGCTCTTGAGGTAAATCAAAAACAATTGCAACAGGAAGAACATGAAAGGAACGGGCTATGTTGAGAAGTTTTTTTCTTGCTTCCTGCTGAATATTTGTCGCATCTGCAACCGTGAGTAAGCTGTTTTGAAGCCGTTTTGAAAGAATAAAATTAAAAACTTCAAAAGCATCGTTTGTAGCTGATTGATTATTTTCATCATTTGAAACTATACCTCGGCAAATATCGGAAGAAACAATTTCATATTTTTCAAAATGTTTTTGTGCAAAGCTGCTTTTACCGGAGCCTGAAACTCCGACAAGTAAAACCAGTGAAGTCTTGGGTATATTAATCTGCATATTTAAATACCGCCATCTGTGACGGAGCTCCTATATTTTTTTCTTCTTCGCCTACCGGAAAAAATTCTACGGAATAATTATTTTCATCGGCAACTCTTTTTGCCCATGTTTCAAATTCCTTGCGTGTCCATTCAAAACGGTGATCGGTATGCCGCATTTTTCCGCTTGCTAAATTTTCATATTGCACATTGTACTCGCTGTTTGGCGTGGTAAGAACTACGGTACTTGGTCTTGCAAATTTAAAAACGGATTTTTCAAAGGCGGGTAATCTGTTTTCATCCATGTGTTCTATTACTTCAACAACGGCGGCAGCTTCAAAGCCTGAAAATCTTTTATCCCTGTACATAAGTGAACTTTGAAATAAACTAAGCTTTTCTTTTTGTTTGGGCGGCATATCCTCCCAATGCAGTCTTTCCTTGCATTTTGTTAATTCGGAATATGAAACATCCATGCCTGCAATTTTTTCAAATTGTTTTTCTTTTAAAAGAAGCCGTATCAGTTTGCCGTCTCCGCAGCCCAAGTCGATAACGCTTTTTGCTCCGCTCATTTTTAGTTTTTCGGTAACGGCATTTAGTCTTTGGTCATGCAGCCTTTCCTTTTTTTCTTTTTGAAGAGGTGAATCCGATTCTTCTTCAGTTTCGGATTGAGCCGTATTTTCTTCTTCAGCCAGAATATTAAAAGCAGAACGGACAAGCGATTTTATGTTTATCAAATAGCGCGAAACTATTAAATCTTTTGAAGGATGATTTTCAAGCCAGCCTTTTCCTTTTTGCAATAATTTATCGACCTCATCCTGAGTAATAAAATAATGCTTTTCGTTATCTAATACGGGAATTAAAACATAAAGATGAGAAAGTAAATCTTTAATAGGTAATTTATTTTTTAATATGAGAGTAAAATATTTTCCGTAACCCCAGTCGGTAAATTTTGTATCGAGAATATGACGCTCGGCTTCGATACTGTAGCCTAAAGGTTCAAAGAGATTTTTAATTAAAAGCTCGCCGCCGCGGGGAGCGGGAATAACTGAAATCTTTACAGTTAAGGAAAGAGCTTCTTCAACATATTCCGGATGCTCTTTGCAGTTTCCGTTTAAGGCACTTGAAAAGACCTTTGAAATTGCAGAACTCATAAATGAGGAAGCAACATAGGGGCGGTCGTTTACATATTGACCCAGTAAAAATTCCTTTCCCGTAAAATTTTTTGCATTGCGCACCATTCCGACAGGATCGATTTCTAAAAGCAGAGCAGCCGTTGTTTTTTCTTGGGAGTATTCGGGATAAAAAACATGAGCCTTTCCTACCGATAATTCTGCTGTCTGTAATTTATCGGGATGTTTATGCAGCAAAAAACTTAAAATATTCGAGTTATTTCCTTCAGCACTTATTGTTAAAAGCATTTATTCTTCCTTTAAATTTATCATAAACAGTCGGTATTTTAACATATCGCCGATAATTTCACAAGTAAGCGATAAAGGTTCTTTAATTCAATAATTACAGCAAGAAGAATTACAAGGCTTGTGATTTTTATTAAAAAATGATAGAATAAGCCTTAGAGGTAACCTATGGAAAATAAACGGATATTAAATAAAATACATATTACGAATAAAGATTTGAATTTGATTAAAAATGCTGTTGCAGAGGCGGAAAAAACTACAAATGGTGAAATTGCTTTGGCGGTTATTCCTCAAAGTGATTCTTATTCGTTTGTAGAATTGTTTGCTGCCGTCTGCCTAGCCTTTATTTCTTTTTTTGTTATGCTTTATTTCGGAAACGGTATTTGGCAATTACTCGAAACAAAACTTTGGTATCCTTCACCTAAGACTCTTACGACCGTAATCGGGGCAGGTGTTTTCGTTGTAATGCTACTTTTCTTTTTGCTGATAAATATTCCTGCTCTCGATAGATTAATAATTCCAAAAAAAATAAAGGAAGCAAGGGTATATGCAAGAGCTTTAAAACATTTTGTAGAATGCGGAATTTATAAGACTGCCGAAAGAACCGGTATTTTGATCTTTGTTTCTATCCTTGAAAGAAAAGTTTTTATTATCGCAGATTCCGGTATTGCTGAAAAAGTTGAGCAAAACACATGGAACGGTATTTGCGACGTAATAACTGACGGCTTAAAGTCAAAGAATACAACACAGAGTTTTTGCAAGGCTATAGAAGAATGCGGAAAAATCCTTGCGGAACATTTTCCTAAAACGGCAGGAAACCCGAATGAATATCCCGACGGGCTTGTTATTTTGGATAGGTAAATGAAAAAAAATATTAAAAAATTGCTTATTTTTTCTATCTTCCTTTTTACTGCGGCTGTTGATATTTTTTCGCTTAATGTGCCTAAGCTTACAGGGCCTGTAAACGACTTAGCCGGTATTCTATCGGATGATCAAAAGACTGAAATAGAGAATTTTCTTTTTGAAATTGAAAAAAAATCGGATGTGCAAATAGCCGTATTAACTATACCTTCTCTCGAAGGAGAAAATTGTGAAGAATATTCATTGCGTGTTGCAGAAACATGGCAGCTTGGCTCCAAAGAAAAAGATTCGGGTGTGTTGCTCCTTGTTGCCGTAAACGATAAAAAAATGCGTATTGAAGTAGGGTACGGCCTTGAGGCAAGTATTACCGATGCCGCTGCAGGCCGTATTATACGGAATGTAATAGCTCCCGAATTTAAAACAGGGAATTTCGGTAACGGGATATTCCTAGGGGTAAAAGCTATTGCAGGATGTGCCTTACAGGATGAAAGTATGCTGTCCGAAATCAATTCCTCTGATGATGATTCTGACGGCTTTGCTATCATCATCGGACTTACGGCTTTACTTATAATATGGTTTATTTTTTGCAGACTTATTCCGTGCTTTTTCTGGATTTTGTACCGCCTGATAACTTTGAAGGGATTTACCGGTGAGGAATTGGTAACGAATTTATTTACTTCAAGAAGCGTGTTTAAATTTTCAGGTTCTTCGGGAGGCGGAGGCGGTTATTCCGGAGGAGGGGGCAGCTTTGGAGGCGGCGGAGCTTCGGGAAGCTGGTAACGTCATCTGAAGGGGAAATCCGCTTTAGCTTGCTTTTTAGGCTAAAAATTCCTAAAAAATATGTTTTTTTGACTATTTGGTATTGACATTTATTTATACCTATGATATTATAACTCCCGTTGCAAATGCAAAATGGGCTATTAGCTCAGTAGGTAGAGCAACGCCCTTTTAAGGCGTGGGTCTCAGGTTCGAATCCTGAATAGCTCAAAACGGAATCGGTTTATATCGGTTCCGTTTTTTTTTGCCCGATGCCGATGTATTGACAAAGAGGCTGTATAAGTGGTACTATTCTGCTTTAAGTCTAAATTTACATTTTTAGAGGTTTATATGGCTAGTTCAAAAAAGATTGCTGCTTCCATCGGGGGCATTATAGTTTTTGTTTTGGGAGTAATTGCCTTCGTTGCGGCTCCTATGATTACTGATCGGGCTTCTCAAGGTTTTAAAGTCGTCGGTAAATGGGGAAATGTAAGAATTGATAATGGGCCTTCATCTCCTTTTATTGACCAATATCAATTTTTGGCTAATTATGTCGATCGCCAAAAAATGGAGCCGGAAGATGCCCAAATGAAAGAATATTTTTGGAACCAGATTTCATACTTAGCTTTTAGAGCTGCTGTTGTGCAGGTAGCTATGGAGGATGAGGTTATAAATGCAGGATATAGAGTTCCGCAATTCCGTATAAATAAGGATTTAATAAACTATTATTTGGATGAAAACGGCGTTTATTCCGAAAGCAAATATCAGAACACTCCCGAAACTACGCGTGTTACATATCGAAAAGAAATCGAAAAATACATTAAGGACAACCGATATATAGAAGACTTGTTCGGAAACGGAAGCGGGTATGGGCTTAAAACCTCTTCCAAGGAAACAGACTTTATTGTCGATATGGCAAAAAAAGAAAGAAGTTTTAAATATGTTGTTTTTAATTTGAGCCTTTATCCTTCTTCCGAAATCGTAAAATACGGAAAAGAGCACAGCGATCTTTTTACAAGTTATGATTTATCCTTATTAAGTTATCCTACCGAAGAAGAAGCAAAAAAGATGCTGGCATCGATTAAAAGCGGAGAGGTGAGTTTTGAGGATGCGGTTATTTTAAATGCGACAAAGACCTTAACGGATGATAACGGGAAAATTACTTCAAATTATCGAACGGATATAAATAGATATTTTCCCGATAACGAACACCTTAAAGCTGTTTTGACTTTAAAGCCTTCCGATTTGAGTCCGGTCGTTTCAATGCAAAACGGAATGTTCGGAATTGTAAGATGTAATGCAGAACCTTCTCTTCCCGATTTTGAAAGTGAAGCTCTTATTTCAAATATTAGAAATTACATGAACCGAAATGAAAAGGGTATGCTTGAAGATTATGTTCTTCAGACTGCAAATAGATTTGCAGAAGCTGCAAGAACCGCAGGTTTTGAAACGGCTGCTGAAGATTTTGAAGAAACAACTCTAACCGTTGAAACCTCAAACTTGTTCGGTATAAACTATGGGAATGCAAGTTCTCTTCCGTCTCTTCCGTCTCAAGGTATTTTTACCTCGCTTGAAAAAAATGAATCTTTTTTTAAAAAAGCCTTTGCATTAAAGAGCGGAGAAATTTCAGAGCCCATCCTTGCAGGTTCCCAAGTTGCGGTGCTGACTCTTGAAGAAGAAAAAGAAGTTGATGAGTACACTCTTGACCGCACTAAAAAGGATTATCAAAATCAAGCAGGTGCTTGGTTTCCCTATTATCACATAGCGGCTATTATGAGTATGCAGGGTATGAATTATCCTCTTCCGATTGCTCATAAAACCTTTATGGATTATATTTTTACAAATTCCAAATTCCAAGATAATTTTGGGAACCTGTTTAAATAATAATGACTGCAAATAATGAAAAACCTGAGCTCATTCCGATTGACTCAGGTTTTTCGGTTTTATACAAAGGCAAGTACTTATATTCAAAACACTCACCGCAAAAAAATATCCTACAATTAATTTCTTCTATTGTAATTCAAAATGAAACATTGGTTCTTTGTGTATCTCCGGTTTTGGGATACGGATTAAAAGAGCTTTTAGAAAAACTCCCGGCGGATTCTTTTGCCCTCGCTTTGGAAGCTGATGAAAAACTGTTGAAGCTTTCAAAAAATAAAATCGATAAAAATATTTTAGAAGATTCTAAATTTTTATATACGGGAACGGATTCGATAAATATCTTATTAAAGCAGTTTGATGATTTTATTAAAGGAAAAAAAATTAGACGCGTTATAAGAATAGATTTTTCGGGAGGAGCGGCTTTAAATCAATCCTTTTATTCTCAAGCCTTTGATTTTATCTCTCAATATATTTCGCAAATATGGATTAACCGATTAACGCTAATTCAATTCGGCAGAAATTATGCCCGTAATTTTTTTAAAAACTATTATTCGATTTTACGTTCTATTGTAAAGAGCCCTGATAAAAGTTCGGCTTTAAATATAAATTCTTATTTCGGTTATTTAATTGAAAAATCGGTTAATAGACCTATTGTTGTAATAGGAGCAGGACCGTCTCTTGATTCTTCCATTGAATTTATAAAAGAAAACAGGGATAGGTTTTTTGTTCTTGCGGTTGATGCTGCTTTTGCAGGACTTTATCCCGAAATAAGACCTGACGCTGTTGTTTTGCTTGAGTCGCAATATTGGATTCAAAAAGCCTTTATCGGCATTACGGATTTAGATATTCCCATTATCGCGGATTTGACATCGAACCCTTCTTTGCTCGTAAAGTTAAATGGAAATAAGGCTTTTTTCTTTACCGATTATTCCGCGCAAGATTCCTTGGCAAGTTCTTTTTTTTCCGTTTTAAAAGAAAAAAATATTTTACCTTTAAGACTTGAAGCTATGGGCTCGGTGGGGCTTGCTGCCTTAGCCCTTGCCGAAAGATTGGCTTTTGACGATCTTCCTATTTTTCATACAGGTTTGGATTTTTCGTGGGGGCAGGGATTCAGTCATTCAAAATTAAGCTATCAAGTTAAAAATATATTTTCGGATATTTCCAAAATAAAAAGTCTTTACACGGGAGAATCTTTGTTTCCGAATAAGCTTAGTTTTGAAAAAGGTAAAAACGGCAGACTTGCTTTTACTTCTCCCAATTTAAAAAATTACGGAGAGCTTTATAAAAAACTTTTTGCTTCTAAAGAAAGCTTTTTTGATATAGGGCAATCAGGTTTGGAGCTAAATTCAAAAAAAATAAACTTTGATACGGCAAAAAAAATCATAGACGATTTTTATTCGTGCGGAGGGGTTGTTGATTTGAGCTATGAAGCATCTTGTTCTATAAATAAAAATAATAAAAAAAAATTTATAAATTATAATTATGCAGATAAAGAAAAAGCGATAAAAGATTTTTTAATTTCCGAAAAAGAAAAACTTCTTAGGCTCAAAAGTATTTTTATCGGAAAAATAAATTCTTCTGATGCAGAAATTAAAACTCTTCTTTTATCTATGCCTTATCTATATCTTCATTTCCCGGATTATAATTCCTTATCCGAAACCCTCTTGGATAAACATTTTTTATCCCGTGTAAGAATTGAGATAGAATATTTTTTAAAAATACATCTGACAAATGAAAATTTTACCAATTAAGAAAATGCCAAAGCTTTACTAAAATTCATATCGTATAAATTTTTTGTAATGCGGCTATTCATTTCATATGCCCATTGAATTTTTTCTTTTGCTTCATTTATCCAATTATTGTTTTTTCCTATTTTGATGGAGTCCGTTAAATACTTAATAGCCTGATAAAGAGCTTGAGATATTTCAACTACGATTTCATCACCGAAGCCTTTCGACAGAGGATGTGCGCAAAGATAATCCCGTGACCAAAAAATTTTATCTAATCCCATTTTATATAAAAAAAGAGACTTATCCGAAACATGTTCGGCTTTTTTATCTCTGTTAATAAATTTATATTTCCCATTTACTTTCATTTTTTCATATTCATCACTTATTATTGTAGATTCTGCCTTGGAGTTTGTTTTTATATTTGAATACACATGGTTTAAAATCATCATGTATTTATCATATTGAGTCTTATTGTTTGTATACATATCGGGATGATATTTTTTTACAAGAGTATAATATTCTTTTTTTATTTCTTCTTTTGGAATACTTTGTGCTATTGTAATAAATTTTTTTATATCATCCTTAAAATTATCTTGTAATGTCATAAGAATAATTATAATAGAGGATATGTAAATAGTCAATTGGAAATTTAAAAACTTTTGTTCTGAGTTTCGTCCTCTTGATAGTATTTTGCTTGTGCATTCCAAAGTTCATAGTACTTGCCGTTTACATCGGAAACTAGTTCATTATGATTCCCGTATTGAACAAGACTGCCTTCATCCATAACGGCAATTTTATCGCAAAATTTACAAGATGAAAGCCGGTGCGAAATATAGATTGCAGTATTTTTTGAAGTTATATTATCAAAATGTGAATAAATCTCTGCTTCCGAAATAGGGTCGAGGGCTGCCGTAGGTTCATCCAAAATAAATATTTTGCCTCCGTGATAAATTGCGCGTGCCATTGCAATTTTTTGAGCTTCTCCGCCGGATGCTTCAATTCCTCCTATGTCAAAGTTTTGATATAGATAGGCTTCGCCTCCATGCTTTTTATAAAAATCTTCCATACCCGTTTTTAAAAGAGCATCGGCAACCTTTTTTTCGTCATAAGAACTTGAGGCGGAAACATTCTCGCCTAATTTAAGAGACAGTAATTTAAAGTCTTGAAAGACAACCGAGAACACATCTATGTACTCATCATAATCATATTCTTTTATGTTTACTCCGTTTAAAAGTATTTCTCCTTCAGTCGGCTCGTAAAGTCTTACAAGTAATTTGATAAGAGTGGTTTTTCCCGATCCGTTTTTACCAACCATTGCAAGTTTTTGACTTGAATCTATTTTTAGGTTTATATTTTTAAGAGCATATTTATCTCGGTCTGGATATTTAAAACTTATATTTTTTAATTCAAATACGATTGGCTCGTCTTTTTTTATGGAAAGTTTTCCTGAGTATTTTTTTTCGTCTATGTCGAGGAAGTTTAATAATTTTTTACGGGATTTATCTGAAGCAACAAGGGTAGTTAATCCGTCCATGGCTTCAGATATTTGAGCCGAAAAAACGTTTATAGCTCCTATGAAAAAAAAGACTTCACTTAAGGCAATGGAACCGTAAACGGCTTTTAGCCCTACAAATAAAAAAACTAAAAGCAAAAGAGAGCCTTCGAGGAGTTTAGCTGACCCTATAGTACGGGAAAAAAACTTTGCCATAAAATCATGGGTGCTTTTCTGCATTGCAAGATAGGTACCTGTGTATTTTTCGGCTAAGGCCTTATCATATAATCTAATATCCTTTCCCGTCCTATAATCATAAATTAAATTCATATAAGATTTTATATAACGAGCGCTTTTTTTGACTTCTCCCGAAATATGGTCTCCGAATTTTTTATAAATATATTTTGCCAAATAAAAAGAAATTATATTAAAGGCTATCAAGAGAATTAAAAAGGCTGAATTTATAAATGTTCCTGAAAGCCCCATAAACCCTTGGGAATTAAAAAGACCTATAAAAAAATACAAGGCTGCTCCTGCTCCTATAAATCCTCCTACAGAGGTTCCGGTTTTTCTCATAAAATCGCTGTGAGAAAAAACTATAAAGCGTTCAAATTGTTTGATTGAATTTAAATCGTTTTGAAATTCGTTTTGTTCGGTAAGTTCAAAATTTAATCTTAATACTTTAAGAGCTTTTTCCATAGTATGCTTTTTAGAAAAACATTTTAAATGGTACATAAAGCGTTTTTCCAATATTCCTGAAATTATCGATAAAAGCATAAATGCCGTTAAAAGAATAAGGGTCGATCTTAAAACTTCACTCAACAATCTTTGCGATGTTACCGCTTCAATGATTATCTTGGATAAATAGAGAAGGCAGAAAGGCCGCAGGGCCTCTATTATATTAAAAAAGATGCTGCTCCACATTGAGCCCTTCTCTATTTTTTCAAAATAAAAAAACATTCTAAAAAATCTTTTAAGCCTCTTCATTTTCATCTCCTTTATTTTCTTTATAATACTTACTTTGAACATCATACATGTTTCTGTATGTTTTATTTTGATTCATAAGTTCATTATGAGTGCCTTCTTCTATTATTTTTCCGTGTTCCAGTAAAATAATCCTGTCACAAAATTTTGTAGATGCGAGTCTGTGCGAAATAAAAATAGAAGTCTTTTCTTTACTCATTGCATCATATTCTTCATATATTTTACTTTCCGCAATCGGGTCAAGGGCAGCCGTCGGCTCATCCAGAATATTTATTTTTGCATTTTTATAAAGAGCTCTGGCGAGCAGCATCCTTTGATTTTGTCCTCCCGATAAATCGATTGCTTCATCATTGCTTTCCTTTACTAAAATAGTTTGGCTGCCATTCGGGAGACTTGAAACCATTTCATTTAAACCGCTCGAAGTAATTGCATCTTTTAATTTTTCTTCATTTATATTTTCCGTTCCGGCAATATTTGCTGCAAAAGTTTCCGGAAAAATATTTATATCCTGAAATACCGGAGAAAACAAATTATAGTATTCCGTCTTTTTAAAGTCCGTGCTGTTTTTTCCGTCAATTAAAACGGAGCCCTCGGTGGGTTCTAAAAGTCCCATTAAAAGGTGCATGAGCGTTGTTTTTCCCGCCCCGTTAATACCGACAAGAGCTAACTTTTCTCCTGCATCAATTTTTAAATTAAAGTCTTTAAAAATCCATGCTGCGTTTTCCGAATATCTAAAGGAAAGATTTTTAAATTCGATTGAAGGTTTTTCGCTCGTATCATTTACGGTAAGCTCTCCGCCTATTTTTTCATCGGGAGTGTTCAAAAAAATTCTTATTTGACTTAATTCGCTGTTAAATATAATGAGGTTACTTATCTGAAGAACTATAGCGTCCATCCATTTTGAGAATTCCATAACCAAGCCGATAAGAAAAACAAATTGAGAAACGGCAATGGCTCCGGCGTTTAATTGATAAATTAAGTAAATATAGGCAAAAACATCTCTTATAAAAATCATTAAGGCATTTAGAATTTTTCCTCCTGCCTGTACATTCGATTCTGCTCTCAAAAATTTTTTTACTCGTCCGTGATAGTGTTCAAAGTTTTCGATCAGCCAATCTTTCATTTTATAAAGGCGGATGTCTTTTGCAAAGCGTCTGTCTTCCGCCGTTGTAAGAATGTAGCTCTCTTTTTTCTCGTCATCGCCGCGGTCTTCCATGTTTTTTTGTGTGTATTTTCCCGTATAGATTCCGTACAGTAAATTTACGGTTCCTGAAGCCAAGACAATAAATAGAAGAATTAAGTCGATGCTTATAATACCTGAACTGAAGAAAAAAGCTCCTGCAATTGCGGTTAAAAGAAAGGATAAATTAAGTCCGAAAAAATGAAAGGGGCCGCCCGAGCTTCCCGTCATGACTATGTTTTTTACCTTGGTTATTTTTGTTTGCACCTCAGGAGAAATAAGGGTTTGATAGTTAAGCTCAAACATTTTTTTATTTACAGGTACCGAATAAATATGGAATAGAGGGCGGGAGCCTAGAGCCATCAGCTTTGTTTCAAGTACCTGTATGATAATTTTACAGGCTGTTATCAAAAGCCCTGCCGTCAATATGGAAAGTAAAATCGGCTTAGCCTCCGTTCCGGTTTCAATACCCAATATAATGGTTTTCGGAATAAGAATGGTTTGATAAATCATAAAAATACGGATAGGTACCGAAATAAGTATAAAGAAAATACCAGCCGGGAAGGTTTTTAACCAAACTCCTAAGTAATAGAAGATATTGTTAAAAAGGTTTAATTTTGTATCGCTTTTTTCCATAATTTCCTCTCTAAAGTTAAGGTTTATTTTAGACAATGCAAGCGGCATTGTCTAAAAACACTGCGAGTTTGCCTTGCGGGCAAACTTCGCTTGATTGTATGCCGTTTCTCACTTTGTTGCGAAACGGCGGAAAATAAGCAATGCTCAGAAACTGATGTTTCTTCCGCTTGCTTATTTTAATAGGAAGATTTAAATATGTAAGTTTATTCTAACATAGTATTGAAAATCGGTCAAGGGTTTTAATGTTTTATTTATGTTGTAAATTTCTTTTTTTTCTGCTATACTATTCTTATGAGTACGATTAGAAAAATGCCCATAGGCGTTCAAAGTTTTGAGGTTCTACGAAAAGAAAGTTTTGTCTATGTAGATAAAACGGAGCTTATTTGGAGATTAGTAAACGAAAGCCGAGTCCACTTTTTAAGCCGTCCGCGCCGCTTTGGGAAAAGCCTTTTGCTTTCCACTCTAAAAGCCTACTTCCTCGGTCAAAAAGAACTCTTCAAGGCCTTAGCGATTGAGAAATTTGAAGAAGCCGAAAAAAGAAAACGTGAAATCTGGCAGGAATATCCGGTACTCTATTTGGATTTTAATGCCGAAAGCTATATGGATATAAAGAGCCTTGAAACCGTTTTAAATACTCATCTTTCCTTATGGGAAAAAGACTATGGAAGGGAAGCTGCAGAGACCACTTTTGCGAGCCGCTTTGCAGGTCTTATCCGCCGCTCTTATGAAAAAACCGGTAAGCAGGCTGTTATTCTAATCGACGAGTACGATAAGCCCCTTCTTCAAACTATGTGGAAGGATGAAGCCTTAAATGAAACCTACCGCACAATTCTTAAAGGTTTTTTTGGAGTTATAAAAAGTGCAGACCAATACCTCCGCTTTGCCTTTTTAACCGGAGTTACGAAGTTCAGCAAGGTAAGCATATTCAGCGATTTAAACAACTTACGGGATTTAAGCCTATTGTCGGATTACTCAGGAATCTGCGGTATCTCGCAAGAAGAACTTGAAGCCGATTTTAAGCCTGAGATTGAAGCCCTCGCAGAAAATAATAGCTTGACTTATGAAGATGCTCTTGCAAAATTAAAACAAAGATATGACGGCTACCTTTTTGCAAGAAAGGGAAAGGCAATGTATAATCCTTTCAGCCTTTTAAATGTTTTTGCTTCCCGAGAATTTTCAAGCTATTGGTTTGCAACCGGCACACCGACATTCTTGGTCGAATACTTAAAAAAGGCTTATTACAATATTCCCGACCTTGACGGAAATGTAAAGATGAATGAGACAGGTTTAGAATCCTACCGAGCAGATGCAATAAATCCCTTGCCCATTCTTTTTCAATCGGGGTATCTGACAATTAAAGATTATAACGATTTTTCAAGATTGTACCGCTTGGGCTTTCCGAATGATGAAGTGCGTTACGGATTTTTGGATAATTTGCTTCCGGCTTACACTTCAATAAGAACCGATAAAACGGGGCTTTCGATTTGGGAATTTTACGAGCAAATTGAGGCCGGAGATGTAGACGGCTTTATGCAAAAGATGAAGGGAATAATTTCAGGAATACCCTACGACAATTTAACCGAAAAAGATTTAGCCTTACGGGAACAAAACTATCAGACAGCGGTTTATCTTGTCTTTGCATTGATGAACCAGTTTGTGCATACTGAAGTTCATTGTGCAACAGGCAGGGCTGATTGTGTTGTAGAATTCAAAGATAAGGTTTATATTTTTGAGTTTAAGCTTACCTCAAACGAAACGGCGGAGAATGCCGTAAAACAAATCAAAGAGAAAAATTATGCAGACAGGTACTCAGGCAGCGGTAAAAAAATTATAGCAATCGGTTCTAGTTTTGACGAAGAAAAAAGGACTATCAAAGATTGGATGACCTCGGCTATAGTTTAAATGAGGTAATGCCTTAATACTCAATTTTTATCTCAATCTTTTACGCCTACTTGAAGTCTTTTTAAATTGAATGTATAGTAATTATTAATATATTGAGTATGTTTCCCAATAAATTTTTATTTTGAGAGAGAGTATGAGTCAAACTTGTAATCATGAATGTGAAGGTTGTAATTTAACCTGTGATGAAAGAACTGCTGCGCCGAATAGTTTTATTGAGAGCCCGAATAAACTCAGCAGCATTAAAAAAGTTATCGCAATTATAAGCGGTAAGGGCGGAGTAGGGAAATCTCTTATTACTTCCTTATCTGCGGTACAATCCCAAAAAAAAGGTTATCAATGTGCTATCCTTGATGCCGATATTACAGGGCCGTCTATTCCTAAAGCTTTCGGAATATCCGAAACTGTTGTAGGAAACGATTCGGGGATTTTTCCTGCAAAGACTAAAACCGGAATTGATATTATGTCGGTTAATCTGCTTCTTGAAAACGAAACCGATCCTGTCATATGGAGAGGACCTGTAATTGCCGGCACTGTAAAACAATTTTGGACGGATGTTATTTGGAAAGATATTGATTTTATGTTTATCGATATGCCTCCCGGAACCGGCGATGTGCCTCTTACCGTTTTCCAATCTATACCTGTAGACGGTATTATTGTGGCGACTTCTCCTCAGGAACTTGTTTCAATGATAGTTGCCAAGGCTGTCAATATGGCAAAAAAGATGAACATACCCATAATCGGTTTGGTTGAAAACTTCTCGTACTTTACTTGTCCCGATAACGGAAAAGATTATCATATTTTCGGAGAAAGCGGCATTGATGAAATAGCCTTAGAATACGGTATTCCGGTTCTTGCAAAACTTCCTATTGATCCTGAAATTGCGAAGGCTTGCGATAAAGGCAAAATAGAAAACATTGATGCACCATGGTTCAATCCTATTGTTGAATGTATTGCAAAACTTTAATTAAATAGGAATGTTTATTTTAAGGAACGCATATGGCAAAAAAGAAAACCGGAGACCTTGCACACCGCTGCAACAAATGCGGTTACACTCAAGCCCGCTGGCTCGGCCGATGTCCCGAATGCGGCGAATGGAACACTTTTGAAGAAGTTACAATCAATCAAGATTATTCCGCAGCCGAAAGGAGCATTGCAGAAAAATTTGTAAAAGAAGCTCATTCCGTTCCTCTTGATGCTATTGAAGCAAATGATGCCGTCCGCCTTTCTACGGGGATTGCGGAATTTGACAGGGTGCTGGGCGGAGGTGCCGTAAAGCGTTCGGCAATTTTGATCGGAGGGGAGCCGGGTATAGGAAAATCGACCCTGCTCTTACAAGCAGCTTCGGCCTCTTCTTCGGGTTCCGTAAAAAAAGTTCTCTATGTTTCGGGAGAAGAATCTGGCGGGCAAATCCGTTCCCGTGCCGATAGGCTGAATCTTCCTTTAAAAAATATTGAACTTTTATGCACTTGCAGGTTGGAAGATGTAGAGAGGGTTTTAAACAAAGTAAATCCCGTTTTTGTCATAATCGATTCAATTCAAACTATGTATTCCGCAGATGCCGGAGCCGTTCCGGGAACTATAAATCAGTTAAAGCTATGTGCTCACGAACTTGTATCTTGGGTTAAAGAGAGGGACAGCGTTTTATTTTTAACTGCCCATGTAACAAAGGACGGAAACATAGCGGGGCCTAAGGTTCTCGAACACCTCGTGGATACGGTCATTTCCTTTGAGAGAACAGAGGACGATGTGCGTTTTTTGCGTGCCCTAAAAAACAGGTTCGGTTCGGTTGACGAGCTTGGAATTTTCTCGATGGATGAAAGCGGTTTAAAAGCCATAGATGACCCGTCTTCATTATTTATTACCAATCGGACCGGGCCCCTGCCTGCGGGCTCCGCTGCCGTTCCCGTCTGCGAGGGGAGCCGTGTTTTTATGGTAGAAATACAGGCCCTTACAGTTCCTGCCAAGGGTGCGGTTACAAGGGTCTTTTCGGACAAGATAGATTCTGCCCGCGTCAGCCGCATCGCCGCCGTTTTAGAAAAAAGAATAGGCTTACAATTTTCGGATCAAGATATTTATGTAAACGTTGCAGGAGGCATAAGGCTTAAAGAACCCGCCGCCGACCTCGCCATAGCACTTGCTCTTTATTCCGCCCGTGCAAATATACCTGCCCAAAAAGAAGGAGCCTACATTGGCGAATTGAGCCTCGCAGGAGAAATCCGAAGCGTCAAAAAATTAAAGCAAAGAATCAAAACAGCCCAAAGCATGGGCTTTACAAAAGTCGTCTCGCCTCCTCCTTCCGATTCCGAAGCCGGAGACATAAACACCTCACAGCTTTTTAAGGCAGAAGATTTAAGCTCGGCAATAAAGAAGGTGTTTGGCGGCTGAGCCGTAAAACGGTTGATATTTGTGTGGAAACATGCTATACTGTACCGTAATGAAAGACAAAGGCCCCGACAGCAGTTACAATCATTCTCATAAAAAAATTACAAAAAGTTTTGAAAAAGCTCTTGACATAAAGTACCGCATAGGGCAAAATTCACAGCTTCACAGCTTCACAGCTTCACAGCTTCACAGCTTCACAGCTTCACAGCTTCACAGCTTCACAGCTTCACAGCTTCACAGCTTCACAGCTTCACAGCTTCACAGCTAAGGCCTTATCATGCCTAAATGAAATTTTCACAATAAAGACAATTACTCAAATCATGCCCAAAGACAGCCTGTCAGTCAAATATCGGCTTTCTGTCCTTGGGCTTTTTTTATATATTCGGATGTTGAAAAGCCTATTA
This sequence comes from Treponema denticola, assembly GCF_024181645.1. NCBI lineage: Bacteria > Pseudomonadati > Spirochaetota > Spirochaetia > Treponematales > Treponemataceae > Treponema > Treponema denticola. The sequence goes on from NZ_CP058624.1 coordinate 366,446, forward strand.
AGGCCTTTCAACTCACGCCAACATCCCCGAACATCTTGTTCAGAAAAATGGGGTTCTTAGGGGCAAAGCCCATAAGCCGCACTTTTCTTTTTTCGGGGTTATAGGGGTGCTTCTTTCTTTTGTCGGAAAAAAGAAAAAAGCACCCCTAACCGGGGGATTTTTAAGGGGGCACCCCCTTAAACTACAGGAGGAAGATATGGCTAAAAAGAAATTTGTTTGGGAAGTGCACTTGCGCCCCAACACCTTGACCAAGGACAACGACAGGGACTGCATAGCGGATGTTCATGCACATGCTGCTACGCAGAGAAATGAGGACATTGCAGAAATGATCACCAAAGAACGCTCGGAATTCCGCAAGGAAACAATTATCAACATTCTCAACATGAGGGATAAGGCTGTAAAAGACCTTATCCAAGAAGGTTTGAGTTTTATGGACGGTCTTGTACAAATTAGCCCGCGTGTATCGGGTGTATGGGAGACGGAAAATTCTTCTTACGATGAAAAAATACACAAGCGTACCGTCGACCTAATCCCGACTGCGGATTTACGCACAACCCTTGATGCAATTGGTGTTAAAGTGCTGGGTGCAAAAGAAGAAACTGCCCGCATTACCGAAATAACCGATACCGCGACCGGCTTAAAAGACGGCTCTCTCACAATCGGCGATGATATTATAATCGAGGGAAGTAAAATCAAGGTAGACGAAACCGATCCGGCTCAAGGTGTATTTTTTAAAGCCGCAGACGGCACCGAATACAAGACTAACCGCCGGCTTTCAGTTAATAACCCTAGCCAAATCATCGCCCGCGTACCTAAAGAAGTACCGGAAGGAAAGGTAGAAGTAATGGTGCGGACTAAATTCAGCACAGGCAATAAAACTCTTTTGCAAATACGCGAAATAGTATACGGCTATCCTTGCAAGGCAAAGGCATAGGAAGTTTTAGGAAAGGCATTTTCCCCGCTAAGGGAAGGGTTCATTCCCCGTACAGGGAAGTCCCCTTTCCCCGAGCGGGGAATGACCGGTTTACTGTACGGTGAAGACCTTATTCAGAATTAATGGATTTTTCCTTTATAAACAGCATATCATTTTTTAGGAGAAAATATATGATAAAATTAAATTTGAACAAGAGCTCAGCCGCTTCAAGCGGCAGGCTCTGTGCACTGAAAAGAGCGGCGGTGCTCATCATAGCCGCAATATTGGCAGCAGCGCTGCTTTTTACCGGCTGTAACCAACCGTCAGGCAGCAGTTCGGGAGGTAACTCCGGAGGAGGCAACTCAGGTAACTCCGGCAATTCCGGCGGAGGCGGTAACTCAGGTGGAGGAGGCGGAACGCCGCCTCCTACCGACAAAACCTATATGGTTGACGGTGTAAGCTTTACGATGAAGGGCATTGCCGCCGTGACGAAAGGAAGCGTAGGGCACGCCAATGAGAGCAATAATGAACCGCACACGGTAAGTCTTACTGGCTACCGGATAGGAGAAACGGAAGTAACGCAGGAGTTGTTGAAAAAGGTGATGGGTACTAATCCGAGCAATTATAAAGATGCTAAAAATCCTGTTGAGAATGTAAGTTGGTATTATTGTATAGCGTTCTGCAATGAACTAACGAAAAAAGTGCCGGAATTGGGAGAAAGTCAGTGTGTGTATTACATTGACGCCTCTTTTGATACCATATATACGACGGAACATGCTGCAAGTAATAAGGTGCCGTATGCAAAATGGAGCGCAAAAGGCTTCCGCTTACCGACGGAGGCTGAATGGGAATGGGCCGCAATGGGCGGTACAAACGACAAATGGGCGGGAACGGATACAGAAAACGAGCTGGTTAACTATGCGTGGTACAATACAAATGGCGGTAATAAAACGCATAAAGTAAAAGATAGGCAGCCGAACAGGTACGGGCTCTATGACATGAGCGGGAACATATTGGAATGGTGCTGGGACACGTATAGTACTAACACGCCTATGGGCGGGCAGGATCCTACGGGCGATGATTTTGGTAGTAGCAGCCGCGTCCTGCGCGGTGGTAGCTACGACTTCGGTGCGGGTGACGCCGCTCGTGCTTGTCGGTCCTTCGCCTTCGCGGGCGAGCACCACCGCGATCTGGGCTTGCGTGTGGTCTCGCGTCCCTAGAGCTCACACATTTTGCCTATGAGGTACTCAAAATCGGACATCTGTGTCCGATTTTGAGTTTCGAGTTTTGAAAAAGTCAGTAATAGTGCAGACCCTAAATTCCCTAAAATGTAGTTTAAGCTGCCGGTTTTAATAAACCTGTTTCAAATAGCTCCCGATAAATCGCAGGAGGATAACCTTTCGGATTCATTGTTGTAATCCTTCGTCGGTTGTAGTACACAATAAACCTCCAGACGATTTTCTTTACTTCTTCCCTTTTCAATTTTGTTGTATCTATGCGGTATAGGCCTTCCATCTTTACACGGAAATGAGTGTTATATCGGTCAGCCATTTTTTGTTAGGAGCGTCTGCGCTAAAGTCCCCTTTCAAAAGATTTTCAGGTCTTTGAGTCTTTCTGTCGGCTTTGGTAAGCCCATCAGGACTTCTTCAGCTCTTGTGAAAGAATCTTGTGTATTTCGACCAGAAGAAGTTGCCAGTGTTTCATCTTTGTGCGGTTCCGCTTCCACTTGTAAAAGCCAGTTTCGCTTACCTTTAGGGTTCTGCACAGAGAACAATCAAGGATTGGATAGTCGATCATTTGTATTACTAGGGTATCAGCATGAAAAAAGGATTTTATCTCTAAAGTCATCATGAGATATCACATCTAAATACCTATGAAAATTGTTTTCGCTTGTCCAGCGGCTGTGTACTTCTTTTCTCTTAGTCCGTACACTCGCCCCTCACCGCTTCCAAAACTTCTTCTGCTTGTTTTAAAGAAATCTTTGCGGTTTCGGAAATAGCTTGGGCTGTTGCCGTTTTTAGGTTTTCCGTGTTGCCGAAGGCTTTTAACAAAACATGGGCTCTTTTTTTGCCGATGTGGGGAAGGTTCTCAAATTCGGTTTTAAGTTTGTTTGCCCTGCGGAGCTTATTGTTCCTTGTGTTTGAAAAACGGTGTGCCTCATCTCGGATTCTTTGGAGAAGGCGGAGGGCATCGCTTCTTCGAGGCAAGATAACGGGTTCAGAGTTATGCGGAAAATAAACCTCTTCATTTTTTTCGGCAAGGCCGATAACCGGAATGCCGAGGTCTAGGGCGTTTACAATTTTGCTTGCAGCATTTACCTGCCCAATGCCTCCGTCTATAAGAATTAAGTCGGGGAGATCTGCACCCTCGTTGAGAAGGCGGGTATAGCGGCGGGCTATTACTTCCCTCATCGAAGCATAGTCATCGATTACGCCGTCAGTATTTTTTAACCTGAATATCCTGTAATTCTTTTTGTCCGGGTTTCCTTCTTTAAAAGAAATCAGGGCAGCGACCGTAAATGTGCCGCCGAGGTGAGCAATGTCGAAGCCCTCGATACGCTGCGGAAGGCAGGGGAGGTTAAGTCTTTTTTGCAAGTCTTCAACAGCGGCAAAATCTCCCTGTTCTCTTAGGCGGCGCATAGCATCTTCTTTTGCATTAAAGCGGGCCATCTTTAATGCTGCCTTGTGGTGTTTAATTTCAGCCGGAGAAAGATTGAGCCTTTCTTCTTGGGCAGCCGAAGATGCCGGCTCTTTAACGGCGTAGCCTATTGTTTTGGAAGCCGCTTCTTCGATTTCGGTAAGAGTGTCTGCCGCTGATGTTTCTTCTGCTGCAAGACTTTCTTTTTCTAATGGAATAATGCTTATCCTTGTCTTTGCGTGAAGCTCCTCGTTAAGCCATTTTTCGATGAGGGCGTTTCCTTCGGCAGCTTGCGGAATAAATATTTTAGGCGGAACCTCGTTTGCCGAAGTGTAATAAGCCGATATAAATTCGGATAGAATTTCACCTTCTTCTTTTAAGCTGTGCGAGCGGTAAAGGTCGCGGCCGACAAGCCGTCCGTTTCTCATCTTTAAAACGGCGATGCTGACCATGGCTCCTTCAAAGGCCCATGCAATATAATCGCGGCTTTCGGGGTCCATGTCTTGAACTATGTTTTGTCCGCGGAGAGCATAGACTGCCTGTATTCCGTCGCGGAGGCGGGCAGCCTTTTCAAACTCTTTTTTTTCTGCCGCCTCTTTCATCTTTTCTTTTAATGTGGCGGAAACATCTTCCATTTCGCCTTCTAAAAGCAGGGTAATTTCTTCTATATCCTTACCGTATTCTTCTGCACTTATCTTACCGCAGCATGGAGCTTTGCATCTTCCGATGTGGAAATAAAGGCAAGGAGTCTCCCGCTTTTTTAATCTCTTACATTGACGCAGGCTATAATTATGTTTTATAAGAGTTAAAAACATATCGACGGCCGAAACATTGGGAAATGGCCCGAAATATTTTGAGCCGTCATTTTTAATGTTCCGAGTGCGGTAAACTTTCGGAAATTCTTCATTGGTTAATTTTAAGACGGGATAGGTTTTTCCGTCTTTTAGATTTATATTGTATCTCGGCTTATGTTTTTTGATTAGAGTATTTTCCAAGAGGAGGGCTTCATACTCGTTTTCAGTTTGAATGTACTCGATTGACTCGGCACGGGAAACTAGGATTCGGGTTTTAATATCCCTGTTCGATGTAAAATAAGAACTGAGGCGGTTCTTTAAAGATTTAGCCTTCCCGACATAGATAACCGTTCCGGCCTTATCCTTCCAAAGATAAACCCCGCTCGTTTTCGGAGCCGAGAGAGCAACCGTATGCAGTTTTTCACGAACACTGTTTTTTTCCATAAATGAAGATTGTTCCATTTTTAGAATAATTTATATTTTTTCAATAATCCAATCTTTGATTGTTTTTGAGGTTTGATCAAAACTTACGCCTATCGCAATTATTTTCTTGTTTCCCGTATTGTAAGGCTCAGTATATGCTTTTTCTTTTATTTGATTTAATGCTGTTTCTGCCGTACCGGAGCCATCGAGTTTAAATTCAAATACATATATATTATCTTCTGTAGTTACCACGCAGTCAGCCCTGCCTGTAGAACATTGAACCTCCGTTTCAACAAATTGTCCCATTAATTTAAATACAAGATAGACCGCCGTTTGATAGTTTTGCTCGCGCAGTTTAGTTTTTTCTCCGCTTAAATTAGTTCCCAAATTATCATACGGAATACCCGATATAATAGCTTTTAATCTTTGCATAAAAGATTCGGTATTTCCTTCCTCAATGTCTTTTGAAAATTCCTTAATCGAATATGCTGTTGTAGTTGAGTCAAGACTTGAGTATGCAGGCAGTAGACTGTTTAAGAAAGCATATCTCACTTCATCGTTGGGGAATCCCAGTGTATAGAGTTTGTATTTTGTATTATAGCTTTTGATAGTTAAATATCCTGCCTGAAAAAGAATAGGAATCGGAGAAGCTGAATCAACTCTATAATCCGTTAAGCCGGATTCATCAAGCTCAATCTTTCCATCCAAATCTTGAATGTTATATTGAGTTTTTTTTATATAGTTTACCAAAAAAGTCGGAGTACCTGTTGCAAACCAATAGTTTTTAAATTCACAAGAGTCAAAAGTATTTAGAATACTAAAAGGATTGTATACTGCTTGTCCTCCGCTGCTAAAAAGATAACCGTCATAGCTGTTTTTTAATTCTTTTAGTATTTGTGCAGTGCTCATATTATTTGCTTTTGCAAGTTTTTCAATTTCAACTTTAAAAGATGTTTCCATTTCATTTTGTGTAATTCCGCAAATTTCTGCATAATCGTTCAGCATACTTATATCTTTTAGATTATTTAAATCGCTGAAAATACTTACCTTGCTAAATTTTGTAACGCCTGTTAAAAAAGCAAATCTTATATATTGGTCACAAGTCTTTATCGCAGAATAAAATGCTTTGAGAATGTTACGGTATTCTTCATTCAAGTTTTTGTTTACTTCCATAGTTTGTAAAAGAGGTTTGTCATACTCATCTACAAGAATGACTACTTGTTTACCTGTCTGCTTGTGAAGAGATAAAATTATCTGCATAAATCTAAGCTCGACATCGCCTGATGTTTTTTTGATATTATAGGTTTCTTCTATTAAATCAAGGTGTAAATTAATAATACTTATAAGCGAAGCTGTTTTTATATAATTTTTCGTGTTAAAATCAAAATAAAGAACAGGATATTCCTGCCAGCTTTCTTCACCGGTTTTTACACTTCTTTCTTCTTCCGCCTTTTCGATATACAATCCTTTGAAAAGCTCTTTTTGTCCTAAAAAATAGGCTTTAAGCATAGAAAGAAAAAGACTCTTTCCAAAACGGCGGGGACGGCTTAAAAAGTAAACTCGATTTGAATGTACTAATCTAAAAATAAATTGAGTTTTATCGACATAAATAAATTGATCGTTCCGCATAACCTCAAAACTTTGAACACCTATGGGAAGTTTTCTGGACAAATCAAGCATAAGCCTCTCCTTCTACACTTACAAACACTTGTTTAGAGCCTCGATTACATATTCATCATATTTTTCTTCGATACTTGCAGGATGAATATAAAAAGAGTCTTCTTCTATAAAGCCTATTATCGGAATCGGCATTTCGCGTAAATTCGTTTTTAATTTTTCGCAAGGCTTTTTTGTATTTAGTTTTACGGCCCAAGAGCTGAAGCCCGTGTCCGGGGTGCTGCCTCCTCCGAGGGAAAAGTTTTTTTGCACCAATTCGCCGGCTCCGCTTTTTAGACTAGCAATTATTTTTTCGGCACGCTTCTTTATTTTCTTTTGATCTAAAAGGAGAGCCCTTTGAGCTGCCGATTCTCCTCCGTTTAAATAGAGGATGAGACATTCCTGCATAAGGCTTGCTACTGCCCTGCCTACCCTGTAGGTGCGCATGAGCTGATTTTTAGCTACGGTTTGAACGAGATCTTTTTTGCCGGCAATCCAGCCTGCCTGCGGTCCGCCCAAAATCTTATCTCCCGAAAAGCAAACCAAATCCGCTCCTTCCTTTATAATAGAAGAAACCGTAGGCTCTTCAGGAACGTTTAAGGATAGGTTTCCCGAGCCCTGATCCACTGCGAGGATTATGTTTTGCGGAAGGATAGCTTTGATTTCTGAAATTGAAGGCTGCTCCGTAAAACCCCTTATCTTATAGTTTGAGGTATGAACCCAAAGCACCATGGCCGTGTTTTCGTTTATTGCTTTTTGAATGTCCTTAAGGCTTGTGATATTTGTTGTGCCGACCTCGATGAGTTTACAGCCTGCCATCTCCAAAATTTCGGGGATACGGAAGCCTCCGCCTATTTGAACCTGCTGGCCGCGGGAAACTATGACTTCTTTTCCGCCTGCGAGTGCCTTTAACATTAAAAATACTGCCGCCGCATTGTTGTTCAATATGAGGGCATCCTCGGCTCCGGTCAAAAGACTCATACAGTCATTTAAAAACTCGAACCTCTTTCCGCGGTTTCCGTCCCGCAAGTCCATTTCGATAGAAGAATAGCCAGAAGCCGTTTCCTTTGCCCTGTCCCAAATATTTTCAGGCAGGGGAGAGCGGCCGAGGTTTGTATGGAGGATTATCCCCGTCGCATTTATTACGGGCGTAATTTTTGTGCGGATTATGGGCCTGCATAGTTTGTTTATCTCTTCGGCACAGGCCTTAAGCGAAGGGACATCCCCTCCGGCCCTTGCCTTTTTGCGTATGTTTTCCAAATACTCCGAGGCCTTTTTTACGACAAAGGGCCTTCCGATAAGAGCTGCCGTATTTTTTAATATATCTTCATTTAAAAGTTTTTCGACTTGCGGAATTCTTGCAAGCGGATTGGTATTTTCTTTTGCCATGGGTGAAGTATAGAATAGAAAGCCTCTCTTGTCAAGGAAGTTTTCACCGTGCTTGAAATAATTAAAAAAATTCTATATAATCGGCGGATTAAGGAGATAATTCTATGCCGAAAAAGATTGTTATTGCCTTAGGCGGCAATGCATTGGGAAATAATTTGGAAGAACAAAGAAAGGCCGTTAAAATTACGGCAAAGGCCATTGCCGATTTAGCCGAAGAGGGGCATCAGGTAATCGTTTCTCACGGAAACGGGCCTCAGGTTGGAATGATTCATTTGGCAATGTCCGAATATCATAAAATCGATCCTAAAACTTCGGAACCCGAACTTGCCGTTTCCGTTGCTATGAGTCAAGGCTATATAGGGAACGATTTGGAAGCCGCTTTAAGGGAAGAGCTTTTAAACCGCGGTATCAATAAGCCCGTTGCTACCTTGATAACTCAGGTGCTTGTAGATCCTTCGGATCCGGCCTTTTCAAAACCTACAAAGCCCATAGGCAGTTTTATGACCAAGGAAGAAGCCGATATTTTGACCGCTAAGGGTGAAAATGTTGTAGAAGATGCAGGCCGAGGTTACAGGCGGGTCGTGGCTTCTCCCAAACCGGTAGATATTGCAGAAATCGAAAGTATCAGGGCTCTTTGCGATGCGGGCCAAATAGTTATAACCTGCGGAGGCGGCGGTATTCCTGTCGTAAAAAAAGGAAACGCTCTTTGCGGTGTTCCGGCCGTTATCGATAAGGACTTTGCAAGTGCAAAGCTGGCTCAGCTATTAAATGCAGACTGCCTTATCATCTTGACCGCTGTAGAAAAGGTCGCTATCAACTTTAACAAGCCGGACCAAAAATGGCTTTCAGAAATTTCGGTTGCAGAAGCAAAAAAATATATTGAAGAAGGACACTTTGCTCCCGGTTCTATGCTTCCGAAAGTGCAGGCTGCCATCCAGTTTGCCGAATCCAATAAAAAAGGCTATGCCCTTATTACCCTTTTGGAAAAAGCAAAGGATGCCATCGACGGTAAATCGGGAACAATAATTAAATAGTGGTTACAAATTTAAAACATAAATATTTCGGGCCTTTTTCTTTTTATAAAAATGCCGTAAAATTAGCTGTACCTGTAATGGTACAGCTTTTTATTCAATCTCTTGTTTCTCTTATAGACAACTTTATGGTTGCCGACCTAGGCGACCTAAAAATGAGCGGGGTAAATGTTGCCAATCAAATTATCTTTGTATACATAACCGGTCTCAATATTCTTTGCAGTGCGGGCGGAATGTTTATGTCGCAGTATAACGGCACAAAGGATGAAGAAGGAATGCAGCAGGCCTACCGCTTTAAGCAGTTATCAGGCCTTATCTTCGCCCTTGCTCTTCTTGGTGTCTGTCTTACAATCCCCGACCTTGTTTTAGGCCTCTTGGTGAATGGTAATACTGCAAAAAAAGAAATAGTAGAGCAGGCCGTAATTTACAGCAATGTTATTCTATTATCGTTTATTCCCACAGCCTTTTCGGTAGGGATAGCTTCCTCTTTCCGTGAAACAGGAAATGTAAAGGTTCCCATGTATATATCCCTTGTTTCAACCCTTGTAAATACTATCGGAAACTACATGCTCATATACGGAAATCTGGGAGCCCCAAGGCTTGAGGTCGCAGGAGCTGCCTATGCTACGGTAATTGCCCGCTGTGCAGAACTTATAATTTTTGTTCTTTATGCAAAAAAAGTTAAGTCTCTTTTCTATGTAAAAATAAAAGAAATGCTTAAAATAAAGCTTCACCTTTTTTATGAGATTTTAAAAAAGTCTGTCCTCATCTTTGTTGCCGATATGTCTTGGGTTCTGAGCGAGATAGTGGCAACGGCAGTTTATAACAGCAGGGGAGGTCCTGAAGTTGTAGCCGGTATGTCTGCAGGCTGGACAATTGCCAACCTATTCTTTTTGGTTTTTCCGGCAATAGGTACTTCGGTGGGCGTTATAATAGGCGGTACCCTAGGAAGGAATAAGCTTGAGGAGGCAAGGGAACAGGCCCGTTGGATTAAAAGAGGTGCTATTGTACTCGGCTTTGGAACAGCCCTTTTGGAGCTTTTTTCGATTATGCTGGTTCCGATTGTCTTCCGAAGTTTAAGTCCTGCTTCTCATGAAGTTACAAGGCTTCTTATAATCTTTATCGCTCTTTATATGCCTGCATGGACCCTTCAAAACACCCAATATGCGATAGCCCGATCCGGTGGGGATGCGGTCATGGGAGTCTGGGTAGATACTACGGTAAATATGTTTTTATTTATGCCTTGTATGCTTTTGTTATATTATTTTACGGATTGGTCTTCACCCGTTATGTATGCAATTGCTAAACTTACCAGCATAATGAAAGCCGTCCTTGCCGAAGTCCAGCTAAAAAAAGAACGCTGGGTCAAAAATTTGACTAGGATTGAAAAGTAAAATCTCTATTTATAGAAGGAGGATAGTAGTTATATGGAAATATTGATTAGGCCGACCGAAAAAAAGGACCTTCCATTGGTTAAAGCCTTATGGGCTGATGGTGATGTTATGAAATTTGTAGGATTTCCGGACGGTTTGGTTCAAACCGATGAAGAAATGGCCCGTTGGTATGATTGGGTGCTGAAGAACAGTCCTCTATCCATGCATTATTCGATTTTTGAGGGGGAAGTTTATTGCGGAGAAACTTGGTATTCCATCGATACGGTTCATGATAATCTTACAAGTCTTGATATTAAGCTGTTTTTGAAGGCTCGGGGGAGAGGGATTGCCTCTAAGGCCTTGAGTTTTGCTATAGAACAGGCAAGGCTTAAAGGTGCTAAAAAGGTTTGGGTTAGTCCTGTCCCTCAAAATGAAAAAGCAATCAAACTTTATAAAAGATTAGGTTTTTCAGCCTCTAAGGTACCTGAGCATATTTTAAAAGAATATGGTGAGGACGGTTATATTTATATGGAAAAAGGGCTTTGATAAAAAAAGAGCTTGGGTTCAAGTTTGAAACCGCAAGCTCTTTTTGCATTAATAGCTCTTTGAATCGCGTGAGCGTCTTGTTTTTTTCATAAGCTTTCGGCGGAGGGCCTTATTCTTTCTGTTTAAAACAGTGGAAGGCTTTTCGTAGAATTCCTTCTTTTTCCATTCGCGGATAATACCTTCTTTTTCGACTTGACGCTTAAATCTTTTTAGAGCTTTTTCAAGATGCTCTGAATCGTCAATTGTTACATATGCCATTTCTTTTTTCACCCCCTCCGGCTTTAGGATTAAGAGCCGATTATATAGAAAATATAAGAATATGTCAATAGGACGATTTTTTGTTTGTGTAAATTTCGGCTTGTCTTTTTTTTCGTTTTCATGTATAATGCGGACTTATCATATAATACACCTTTTCAAAAAGGAAAGCTCGTTCCCGGACTTTTTGAGGCATTTTGCATTTGCCGTTTTACTGACGATGCAAAGGAATTTATTTTGACTAATACCAAGATTAATGTTTTATCGCGCCTGGCTCTTTTAATTGTCGCCATAGTGTGGGGTAGTTCTCTTGTTGTTGTAAGCGAAACTACCGATTTTTTTAAGCCTAATTTTTTATTGGGTTTAAGATTTTCTATTGCCTGTTTTTTGCTTTGTCTTGTGTTTTATAAAAAATTAAAACTCATAGACAAAGATTATCTTATAAACGGAGGAATTGTAGGTTTTTTTCTGTTTATTGCTTATTCCAGTCAAACCTTCGGCGTTACGACTGCCGGCGGACTCCCCGGACGAAGCGCCTTTTTATCTGCTTCTTATTGCGTAATCGTACCTTTTTTGGGTTGGCTTGTAAATAAAATCCGTCCCGATAGGTATAATGCCTCTGCTGCAGTTTTATGTATTTTGGGAATAGGGCTTGTATCTTTTAAGGACTTGGTTCTTTCATCCTCTGTAGGAATAACTTTGGGAGACTTTTATGCTCTTTTAAGCGGCCTTCTTTTTGCAAGCCACATTGTAAGTATTACACGATTGAGCAAAAGAAAGGATCCCATTCTTATGACGATTATCCAATTCGGATCGGCTGCAATTTTTTCATGGCTTGTAACTCTTATTTTTGAAGATAATAGTGCAATAGTTTGGTCTTATTCGTCCATAGGTTCCGTGCTCTATCTTGCTGCGATTTGTACGGGACTGGCCCTTCTTTTACAAAACATAGGACAAAAGCACACCGATGCTTCGAGTGCCGCCATTATCCTAGGTCTTGAATCAATTTTCGGAATTATCTTTTCGGTTATATTTAAAGGTGAAAGTCTTGATGTTTATTCGGTTTTCGGTTTTATCTTAATCTTTATAGCGATAATAATTTCGGAAACAAAGCTTTCATTTTTAAAAAAAGAAAAAGCCTAGAAATCAACAAAATTATTTTAATAAATTGATAATTTAATTTCTCCGTTTATGTTGCCGTACAGGGTATTGACATTTTTAAAAAATTATAATATATATAAATATATTATAATAAATCATACTTTTGTATGATTTAAAACTAAGGAGAGTTATTGTATGAAAAGACGAGTATTCGTTGTAATGGTGCTGCTATTTGCAGTTCCTTTTTTCTGTTTCGCAGCAGGTAGTGCTGAGAAATCCGGAGACAGCCAAGAAAAAATCTTGCGTGTCATAACTGCCGAGACTTTCTATCCCTATATTTATAGAGATACTTCTACAGGCAATTTAACCGGATTTGAATATGAGGTTATAGAAGAAATAGCCAGAAGGACAGGTTATAAAACAAAGTGGTTATTTGCCGGAGACCCTGCTGCTATGTTCGGAAGTATTGATGCAGGAAAAGCCGATACGATTGCTCTTTCAATTTCTGTGAGTGAAGCAAGAAAAAAAGTATATACATTTTCGGAAATTTATCTTTACGATAAAAATCGCTTAGTTACACTTGCTGATAATCCTGCAAAGGGGATTGATGATTTTCAAGGTAAGAAAGTTTGTGTTGAATTGGGAGGTATAAATCAGCCTTTCTTTGATGAATACAATAAAAATTTACCTGAAGATAAAAAAATTAAAACTATAACGATAGAAGGGTCTCCTCGTGAAAATTTGGAATTGGGCCGCTTTGATGCTTACCCTTTATCGGTGTTATCATTTAATAGATTGATGGAAAGAAAAAAATATAATATTAAAATGGTTGGAGAGCCGATCGTTATAGGCCCAATAGCATATCCTTTTTCAAAAAATGCAGATCCTAAAATGGTTGAAGCTTTTAACAAAACAATTAAAGAGATGCATAAGGACGGTACATTAAGCGCATTATCTCAAAAATATTTTAAATGTGATGCAACAAAAGCTGAATAGTAGATTCGATTTTTAATTAAAAGCGGTTATGCTATAAAATTTAATTTATAGCTTACCGCTTTTTGTGTTATATTAATTATGCGGTTTGATTTTGACTTTTTTTTCTTTTGTTTCCCTCGTCTATTTTTAAAAATACCCTTTACTCTTTTTTTGGGGTGTATTGCTTTTTTGTGTGCCTTTGTCTTAGGTTTATTACTTGAAATATTACGCAACTCAAAAATAAAAGTAATAAAGCATCTTACATCGGTATATATATCGTTTTTTCGCTCAACACCATATGTTACTCAGCTGTTTATTTTTTATTATGGATTACCGCAAGTAATTATTCCCTTGCGGGCAGTTTCTGCAGAAAGTGCATTGGTTATTACAATAGCGATGAATTCTTCTGCTTTTATCGCAGAAACAATCCGAGGCGGCCTTTTATCGGTAGATAAAGGACAAAAAGAAGCTGCTTTGTCTATTGGAATGAGTTCTTTTGATATGATGAAAGAAATTATTTTACCTCAGGCTTTTGTTGCTTCACTGCCGTCTTTAGGAAATGCTTTTGTCGGAATGATAAAAAGTACGGCTGTAGGTTTTACCATAGGAGTTGTTGAGCTTTTATCACAGGCTAAAATTATGGGGGCAGCATCTTTTAATTTTTTTGAATCTTATGTTGCGGCAGGTATAGTTTATTGGTTAATTATTATTGTAATTGATCATCTTCAAAAAATATTAGAAAAACGAGTATACAAATACTTATGATAATGTGGAAATTTATAAGGATAATATATTTTTATGGAAAACTTAAATGTAAGTAAATTAGAAAAATCTCTTGGGCTTAAAAGGCATATTATTGGTGTTCAATTTGTATATTTTAAGTCGGAGTATGAAGCTTTAGATATTCCTGATTATAATAAAAAAACTAGTTTTTGTATGATGGTAAAAGCGGCTATGGATGGCGATGTATTTAAGGCTTCTGCAAATAATTTCGGTTGTAAATGTGCTATAGAAGCCTTAGGTATTGAAGAAGAAATGGAATGTGTAGAATCCGGACAGCGTTATTTTAGTATTGGACTATACGAATCACGTGCTGTTGCAAAGGCAGTTACCAAAATGATCTGCCGTATTAAACAACATGCTTTCGGAGTTGTACTGGGTCCCTTGGAAAATATGGACAAAGCTGATGTTGTTATTTTTATGACAAACGCATACCAACTTATGCGCATAGTTCAAGGCTACTCATACAAATTCGGTACACCTCAAAATATTACAATGGCCGGGAATCAAGGGGTTTGCGCCGATTTATGTGCTGCTCCATTTGAAAAAAACGATATGAATTTTTCCGTTCTTTGTGCAGGTACAAGGAAAATGTGCAAATGGGGTGTAGAAGAAATGGGAGTCGGTGTACCCATACAGATGTTTGCAACGCTTGTTGATGGCGTAATAAATACACTTAATTATATTGAATATCCTGAACATAAAAAAGAAATTCGTATTAGGCTTAATTCTCCTGATGAATTAGGTATAGTTATCGATGATAACCTTCACTATGGTAAGATGGGGAAGGAATATGTTCGTCCGTCAGAATATGATAAACTGAAATACGGAATAAAAACGGAATAAAATATGTTGAAAGTTGAAAATATTTATAAAAGTTTTGGTTCTCTGAAAGTTTTAAACGGAATAAGTTTTTCTGCAGATAAAGGAGAAGTTATTGCAATTATCGGCCCTTCCGGCATGGGAAAATCAACTCTCTTGAGATGTATTAACTTACTTGAAGAACCTGATTCCGGAAGTATTGAAATTGACGGAGTAAAATTTACTGCCGATGAAAAAAAACATCAGACTATTAGAGACCTGCGTGCAAAAACTGCTATGGTCTTTCAAAATTATAATCTTTTTAAAAATAAGACCGTAATTCAGAATATTATGCTTCCAATGATATCAGCCAAAAAAAATACCCAAAAAGAGGCTGAATTACGTGCACTGGATTTATTGAATCAAATCGGTTTATCCGATAAAAAAAACGTTTATCCATCAAAACTATCGGGAGGCCAACAACAGCGTGTTGGAATAGCAAGAGCTTTGGCTGTCAATCCAAGTGTTCTTTTATTTGATGAACCGACATCTTCTTTGGATCCCGAGCTTGTTAATGAAGTATTGGAAATCATTCTGGCTCTTGCAAAAAATCATCAATCAACTATGCTTATTGTAACTCATGAAATGCAGTTTGCAAAAGAAGTGGCTGATAGAATTATTTTTATTGATGATGGAACTATAATAAAAGATTCTTCTCCTCAAAGTATGTTTTCTTTAGGAGAAAATTCACGTATTTCTTCATTTATAAAAAAACTCGGATCGTAATCTAATTTATCATTGATATTCTGCCTATCTATATCTTGAAATATTCTATGATTGTATATATAATAACCTGTTGTATTCTTACAATTTTTAGGAGAGGTTAATATGAAAAACGATATAAATTATTTTACATCAGAATCTGTAAGTGAAGGGCATCCCGATAAGCTCTGCGATCAAATTTCGGATGCAGTTTTAGATGCATGTTTAAGGGACGACCCTGAAAGCCATGTAGCCTGTGAAACCTTTGCTTCTACCGCCTTGGTTCTTGTCGGCGGAGAGATAACCACAAATACCTATGTAGATATTCAAGAGATTGCACGGACTATAGCTGAAGAAATAGGCTATACAAATACCGATTTCGGGTTGGACTGCCATTCTATGGCTGTTATGAACATGATTCATTCCCAGTCCCCCGATATTTCGCAAGGAGTTGACGGTACTGGGCTTGATGAATATAAAGGCCAGCAGGGGGCCGGGGATCAGGGTATGATGTTCGGTTTTGCCTGCAAGGAAACTCCTGAACTGATGCCTGCTCCCATTATGTTTTCGCACTCGGTTTTACGCTATGCTGCAAAGCTCAGAAAGGAAAAGGTTATTCCGTGGCTCAGGCCCGATTCAAAAACCCAGATTACCGTAAAATATGAGGGCTTTAAACCTATCAAGATAGACACGGTTGTTCTTTCTCATCAGCACTATCCCGATGTTCAATATGATGAGTTAAAGGATTCCCTGATAAACAAGGTTATAAAGCCTGTTTTGGAGCCTACCGGACTTTTGGCCGATGATACCAAGTATTTTATCAATCCTACAGGGCGCTTTGTTATAGGAGGCCCCTTTGGAGACACAGGTCTTACCGGAAGAAAAATAATCGTAGACACCTACGGCGGAATGGGAAGACATGGAGGAGGCGCTTTTTCGGGTAAGGACCCGTCAAAGGTTGACCGCTCTGCTGCCTACATGGCCCGATATATTGCAAAAAATGTAGTAGCCGCAGACCTTGCCCGCCGCTGCGAAGTTCAGCTGGCCTATGCAATCGGAGTTCCATTCCCTGTTGCCGTAAGAGTTGATACTTTCGGTACAGGTGAAGTTCCTGAAGAAAAAATAGAAAGGGCAATAAAAGAAGTTTTTGACATGTCTCCGGCAGGCATCATAAAGACATTGGACTTAAAACGCCCTATCTATAAAGAAACGGCAGCCTATGGTCACTTCGGACGCCCCGAATTCTCATGGGAAAAAACCGACAAGGCGGAAGCCCTAAAGAAGGCGATTAAATAAGCTTATTTGATTTTTGCTTTTACACTTAAGTTTTGAGGGAATTATTTAAATGAAAGAGATAGACGATTTTTTTAAGAGAAATAATTTTGATTATAAAATTGATATTGAATATGCAACTTCAATCCTTTTGGAAGATATGAAAAAGGGCTTGGAAGGCGAAGCTGAGTCTGTTTCTTCTATGGATATGATTCCTTTATGGAAAAACCTTCCCACCGATATTCCTAAGGATAAAAAGGTAATTATCATAGATGCCGGAGGAACCAATTTTAGGGCAGGGCTTGTCTATTTTGACAAAAAAGGTGTGCCCGAAATACTTTCTTTTTTTAAGCATCCTATGCCTGCCCTTGACAGGGAAATGAGCAATGAAGAGTTTTTTGACAGCATTGCAGAATACTTAGAGCCCTTAAAAGATGAGTCTGATATGATTTCCTTTTGCTTTTCCTATGCCATAAAGATTTTTCCCGACGGCGGCGGACAGGCGATTAAGCTTTCAAAAGAAATAAAACTGCCTCATATCGGAGAATGTAAGATAAATGAGGGGCTTTTTCAAGCCTTATCTCGTAAGGGTTGGAAAAGAGTAAAAAAAATTATAATGGTAAACGATACCGCTGCAGTTCTTCAATCCGGAATTTTTTCTGAAACCGACGATCAGATCTTTGACTCTCATATAGGCTTTGTTCTAGGAACGGGTCTAAATTCCGCATATATCGAATACGAAAAAATTGAAAAACTCAAAAGTACCGAATTTTACAATAAACCTCAGATAATCGTATGCGAGTCGGGAAAAAGCAATAAGATTCCTCAAAGCAAATTCGATAAAATCTTATCCGAAAATTCCAATTTAAAAAATGAGTATTTTTTAGAGAGAATGTGTTCAGGCCGCTATCTTGGAGAGCTTTGTTCAATTGCATTAAGGACGGGTGCTGCCGAGGGAATTTTTTCACCGCAGGTCAACAAGATGCTTTTAAATTTCTGTGATTTTTCAAGTGAAGAAATTTCTTTATTTTTAAAGGAACAAAATCACGATAAAAATATTTTTTCCGGTATAATCGAAGCTCATTCGGTTTCGGAAGACTATGTTAAAATCTATTCTATTTGTAAATGCTTTTTTGAGAGAGCCGGAAGGCTTTCGGCTGCCGTAATTGCTGCCGCCTGTATAAAAACCGGTAAAGGTAAATCGCCGGATAAGCCGATCTGTATAAGTGCCGACGGCTCGATGTTTTTAAAAGGTTTTTTGATTAAAGAAAGAATCTTTAAGAGTTTACACACCTGCTTGACCGAAAAAAAAGGAATCTACTTTGTTATTAAAACAAACGATGAGGCTGTTACCTTGGGTACGGCTCTTGCAGCCTTTTTAAATTAAATAATAAATCTTAATTTTTTTTAATATATTGACATTTTATTTTCTTTTTGCTAAACTCTTCTTCGATAGATTTTCTATTTGGAAATTTTATTTTCAGCTCAATTAAATTTTAAAAGGAGAGTTTATGAAAAAACATCTCATGGTTATTGTTACAGGTGCCGTGATCGGTATTGCGGCCCTCGTATTGGTTAGGTTCGGAAATCCTGGAAACATGGGTTTTTGTATTGCATGTTTTTTGCGGGACATTGCCGGTGCCTTAAAACTGCATAATGCAGGAGTTGTTCAGTATATGAGACCTGAGGTAATCGGTCTTATAATCGGTGCCTTTGTACTGGCCTTTGTAAAAAAAGAATTTAAGCCGAGGGGCGGTTCAGCTGCATTTACCAGATTTACTCTAGGTTTCTTTGTTATGATAGGAGCCTTGGTATTTTTAGGTTGTCCTTTAAGAATGTTTTTACGCTTGGGAGCAGGTGATTTAAATGCAATTTTCGGGTTAGTAGGCTTTATTGCCGGAATTGTAATCGGTATCTTCTTTTTAAATAAAAACTTTTCTCTTAGCAGGGCTCATAATCAGTCAAAACAAGAAGGTGTAATTCCTATAATTTTTATGCTCGTCTTCTTTGTACTTTTGGTTGCCTTCCCCTCAGTTCTTGCTTTCAGCGAAAAAGGACCCGGCTCTATGAAGGCTCCGATTTTCTTGGCCTTGGGTATTGGTCTTGTTGTAGGCGGTCTTGCTCAAAGAAGCCGAATGTGTACTGTAGGCGGAATTCGAGATGCAATCATGCTTAAAGATTTCCATCTATTGTGGGGAAGCCTTACTATTTTGGTAACTGTTGCAGCAGGTTCGTTAATTTTAGGCAAGTTCAATTTAGGTTTTGCCGGTCAGCCCGTAGCCCACACAGACGGCTTATGGAATGCCCTCGGAATGGTTTTAGTCGGCTGGGCAAGCGTTCTTTTGGGCGGCTGTCCTTTAAGGCAGCTCATATTGACAGGTGAAGGAAACAGCGATTCAGCAATTACCGTTGCAGGGCTTATCGCAGGTGCTGCCTTTGCCCATAACTTCGGTCTTGCTTCTTCCGGTAAGGGACCGACAAGTGCCGGAATGATTGCTGTTGTTGTAGGTTTGGTTCTTACAGCTTTTGTAAGTATCTATTATTCTTTGAAAAATAAATAAGTTTTTATTAGGAGAAGATTATGTCTGATATTATTGTAGATGCTAGAGGGCTTGCTTGCCCTGAGCCTGTGGTTTTAACCAAGAAAGCTCTTGCAGCAAATTCTGCCTTCGTTGTGTTGGTAGATAACGAAACATCAAAAGAAAATATAAAACGCTTTTGCGATAATGCAAAGGCTAAAACAAAGATTGAACCCAGCGATGACGGCTGGAAAATTGCCGTATCAAAATAATGAAAGAGTATTTAATTACCTTTCATACACATTATGATTCTCTTGTCTGCATGAGGGCCGTGAACAAAACGGATAATGCTAAGACAGGAGAGTTGACTGCAAAATTGGTTCCGGTGCCTCGCTCTGTAAGTTCAAGCTGCGGCACTGCATTAAAATTAATTTTTAAAGAAGGCCTTGCTTTTGATAAAGATTATTTTAGTCAATTTGATTACGATGCTTTTTATTCTTTAAGTGAAGATAGTAAGTATGTTGAAGTGTGATCGGTCATCTCTAAAAACCTTGTTGGGTTTTAGAGATGACCAACGAGTTTTTCATAAGTCTTTATATATCAATGACTTATGAAAAACATCGTAAATTAAATTTAAGGAAAGCCTATAAAAACTGATGTTTTTATAGGCTTCCGATAGTGCGATTAAAGGCGGCAGCGTTTCCATAAACACTGCCGCCGCTTTTTTATTAAGAGTCTATTTTGTTTTTAATGCATCCAGTTTTTGTTTTAATTCTGCAAGAGCCTTTTCTATTTCTTCATAGGTTTCTAAGGTTTCCAGATGAGCTCTTCCTTCTTTAACGATTTTTTCCAACTTTTTTTGTTCTCCCTTTTTATAATTGTCGGGATTTTTGTAATTTACAAGTTCTTTAATTGAAGCGTCAAGCACCAAAGCCTGTAAAACCGCATTCTTTACCGCAAGGGAAGCTGCTGTGGCTCCTCCTACTGCATCGACTCCCGGAGCTCCGGGGAAACCGACATTCATTTTTTTGACATCTTCTATGGTAAGGTTTTTATACTTTTCAAAACCTTTTCCTGACAAATATTTTTTCCAGTAAGCTTTGTTGCTTGCTGCAGCTCCTATAACATCTGCTGCGATAGATGCCTCCGTGTTTTTCTCGTCATCACTTACTTTGATGATTTTACCTTGATCATCAACGGTTACATCAATACATACTGAATATCCATATTCATAATTAGTACCGGCAGGGGTCGAGCCTGCTACCTTTGCAGTACCGTAAAACATCTCCGGTTCGCAAGCAAAAGCAAATACTAAAAGAGCTGTTACAAAGAATCCTATAGCTTTTATCTTTTTACTCATTTTCATAATCTTCCTCCGTAAACAAGATTTTGTTAGCAATAGTATACTCTTATATAATTAAATGTTCAATAGCTCTTTTTTTTGTCTTGACCATAAGTTAAAATTATGAGATATTATAGCAAATAAGTTTAATGAACCCCTCTAAAAACCGATGTTTTTAGAGGCTTTTAATTACTTAGGAGGCTGATATGAGCTGTTCACTTATTAATGAAGATTTTGATTTATTAAAAGCTGCGAAAAATCCCGGCTGAGGTGCAAAGCTGAGTGCGGGTGCACTCGATAAACTTTTAAAAAATTTTTCCGTAAGGAATGACGATAATTTACTCGTAGGTTTTAATACTTCAGATGATGCTGCCGTCTATAAGATAAACGATGAAACGGCTCTTATATCTACCATAGATTTTTTTCCGCCGGTTTCAGGTGATCCTTATATATTCGGACAAGTTGCCGCCGCAAATTCTTTAAGCGATATTTATGCGATGGGCGGGGAGCCTAAGCTTGCTCTAAACCTTTTTTGTATTACCAAGGATATGCCTGAAGATATGATAAAAGAAATTTTACGCGGCGGGTTTGATAAGGTTTATGAGGCCGGTGCCATTGTCTGTGGAGGGCATACTATTTATGATGATTCGCCCAAGTACGGCTTGGCTGTAAACGGCTTTGTTCATCCTAAAAAGATTTTAGAAAATTCGACAGCAAAGGATGGCGATGTTTTAATTTTGACGAAGCCTATCGGCACGGGCATTTTACTTACGGCTTCAAAGGCCGACATGTCGCCGCCGGAAGAACTTGACCGCTGTTATAAAATTATGGCTTTTTTAAATGCGAAGGCCCGCAACATCATGGTAAAATACAGGATAAATGCCTGTACCGACATTACCGGTTTCGGGCTTCTCGGTCATCTTTACGAGATGGGGAAGGGGAGCGGAATGAGCATTGAAGTCGATTATAAATCCGTTCCTATTTATAAATCCGTAATTGAAAGTGCCGAAATGGGTATGATGCCTGCCGGCGTTTACTCCAATAGAAATTTTGTTGGAGATAATATTGTATTTGAAAATGTTCCTCTTGCTTACCAAGACCTGATGTTCGATCCTCAAACTTCGGGCGGGCTTTTGATTTCGGTAGACAAGGAAGATGCTGCAGCTCTTTACGAGGAACTGTCCCAAGCTTTGGAAAATACGCCTTGCGGCAAGCCTGCCATTATAGGCCTTGTTACCAAGCGGGACGAAAAAATTCTTAGGGTCAGTTAAGCCTTTGAGCAAAGCTCCTTTACAGCCCTTATTGCCGTTTCAATTTCTTCTTCGATTGTAAAGGGGCCTGTCGAAAATCTTACCGTGCCTTGCGGAAAGGTGCCGATGGACTTATGAGCCGAAGGCGAACAATGGAGGCCGCAGCGGGTAAGGATGCCGTATTTTTCTTCGAGAGCTGCGCCGGCTTCCGCATTGTCCATAAATTCGGAAAAGTCTATCGAAACAATTCCAACCCTGTTTTCAGCGGATTCTCCTCCCGCAATTTTTATCGGAAGGCTTTTTATTCCGTCCAAAAATAGTTTAAGCAATTTTTGTTCTCGCTTATGAATGTTTTGAATCCCGAAAGAATCCAGCCATTTTAAGCTGTGGTAAAGGCCTGCAATTCCGATTATGTTTTGAGTTCCGGCTTCGAATTTATCGGGCATAAAGGAGGGCGTTTCTTCCGAATCGGATGCACTTCCTGTTCCGCCTGTGATGAGGGGCTCAACCTCTTTTGCAAAATCCTTATCGAATAAGATGCCTCCGGTTCCTTGGGGGCCGAGTAAGCCCTTATGTCCCGTAAAGCAAAAGGCTGCCGGTTTTAATTGTGCAAGGTCGACGGGAATGTGGCCGGCAGTTTGGGCTCCGTCTATTACTAAAGGAATATTGTGCTTTTTTAGGATTGAGGCAATTTCTTCGATAGGTTGAATAAAGCCCGTTACATTTGAAGCATGTGAAAAAATGGCAAGGCGGGTTTCAGGCCTTATCATAGATTCGATTAAGGAAGTATCTACAAAGGCTCCTCCGTTTTTTAAGATTGCAGGAACGCGGTCAATCTTTACACCTAATTTTTCCATTTGAACCAGAGGCCGCATTACGGCATTATGCTCAAAGGAGCTTGTTAAAACTCTGTCGCCCGATTTGAGAAAACCTTTGATAATATAGTTTAGACTTGCCGTAACTCCCGATGTAAAAATAACATGGGTTGCCGGCTGAAAATTAAAGAGCTTACATAAGAGTTCCCTTGTTTCGATGACGGCAAGACCTGCTTCTTCGGTTTCGGTGTAGGTGCTGCGGTTAATATTTCCCGTTCCCATATTTAATGCCATCGCAAGAGCTTGATCTAGCCCGGGAGCCTTAGGAAAAGCTCCGGCCGCGTTGTCTAAAAAGATACGCTTTTTCATAAGATTTATTATCCTCCGTTAAAACTTATTATACTTAGGATAGTTTTTTAAGTCAATGTTTTAAGTCAATTGAAAACTGAGATGAATAGTGGTATAATTAAAGACAATTAAGCCTTTTACGGAGTTACTTATGAATATTTTAGAAGAACATAAAATCGGTCTTACACAGTTGACTTAAGGCGGAAAAGCTTTTTGCTGCTTCCGCTTTAGTCTTTTAATTGCTAAAACTTTCCGGCTAATTCTGTAAAAGGCTTAGCCGGAATTTTTGTTATAGCAAACCTCTAATAGCCTGATTCGCAGATCTGCGTTAGTGAATACGATAATTATCTCTTTACAGAACAAGCCAATAAGATTACAGTTTTTTGGAATTCCTTATTGTATCTTGACAGGCTTTTAGTTGCTATTCCGTATTTTCAAAAAATATAAAAAAAATTGTCAATAGGGTTGACAACCTTTTCTATCAGACAAATTCGATATTACAAAACATAAGAATTATAAGCTCCTTGAAGACTATGATAAGAGGAATGTATTTGATATTGAGGAATATATTAAACGAAAAGGTAAAGCTAAGATGAATGGCAATACAGTGATTACAAGATTGTAATATTTTCTGTTATAGCTATACAGGAGAGGGTCTATTTGGTATAATAAAGTTTGATAAATCAGGATTTGTAGGAGAAACGCAAGATATGCAACTGTGATATAATGTTCGGTGTGCAAAAGTGTGAATTTTATTAAAAAAAGGAGAGTATTCATGGGATTTACAATAGTACTTTTGAGTTTTGGATTTCTTGCATTACTGCTTTTTTTATTGACAATCTATATCTATTTGAGAATTGTGATAGCTATAGGAACAGACACAGATTTGCCAAGATGGATTTATTTGATTGGATCAAGCCTTAAAGGAAGATTCAGTAGCAGGCAATTTGATTATGTTACTGATTCGACAGCATTGAAAGAGGCTACCTTATTCATTTTGAATTTTGTTTTGGCAAATATTGTTGTTTTCGGCGCAATATATTACAGAACACATCACTTTTCAAAAGCGCTTTATATGTGTTTGAAGGCTGAGTTTTCTATTGTTATTGTAGTACTAATACTAAGTCATGTTATAAAACTGATTATTGTATTGTCTCATCGCTCGAATAAACCGATGTATTTTTATGCTTCATCAAATGCTATAGTTGCGAGTATGTTTTTTGCATGTTTTGCCTTCATGTTATTCTTCTCTTTGACCGGTTTTCCGTCAGATCCAATCGAAGTTCAAGTAGATAAAACGAATGTCATTGTTGGGGAAACAAAGGCATCTGAGCTTTTGTCCGAAGGGTTCACATTTTATGAAAAAACTGCTGATAGCGAGATTGTCAATGAACGAAATGATCATTTTTATTACGGCAAGCTTTTAGAAATTTTTCGTGATGGTAAGTCTTATGGTTTTGTGAGTGTTACGCCTACAGGGAAGGATTCAGATAGCTTAAAGAATTGCGTTATCACATACTATGAGATTGACGCTGATAGTAAGCAATTATCCGAGGTTACCTTTAATCATACTGACTTATCTCAACTTACAATCCAAGATTTTAAAACAAGGGATATAAAGGATATTTTTTCGTTAAATCCCGTAGATTCTGAAGAAATAAAAAATGATACTCTTTTCATTCTTAAGATGCAAACTACGGATTATGTGCTATGGAAAAGATATAGAATCGAGGCTAATTTTAATGAGGATGGAACTGCATATCGTTACGGTGCAAGAGCACAACATGTACAATGGGAGTAAATTTTTATAACACAAAAGGGGAGTAAACTTTTCAAGTATACTCCCCTAATTTATCTTTTGTTATTTCAAATTGTCATTTGCTTGTTTTTGAACGATAGCCTCTATAAGAGGATGTTCATTTATGATGTATAGCAGAAATATGATTTCGCACTTGAAATGTATTTCATTCTATTCTTTCCATCATCACATTGTAATAGTGTAATGATATGCACTGTTACAGACAGTTTAATGTTGTTTCAAATGCTATTGATACAATTAGCCGTTATTTGTTTGAACGACCTTATATCATCATTGCGAATTATTATCATAAAATTGGACATCCGTAAGTTCTAATGTTTCAGTATTTTCATAACTGCATTTTTCTTTGATAAGATGATTGGAAACTTCAAAAAGTTTTTTATCCGAAACCATTTCGGTATTTATGCCGAATAATTCAGTATCTGATATTTTATCTGCTCGAGTTTCTTTAATGCTTTCTTCATCTGTTTTTTTACTCAGCGTTTTATTTTTTAGAAATAAATATTCAATATAATGTTGTACTTCCTGCTGCAATTCTTTTGAAAGCAAATTATATTGATGTAACATTACCTCATTACGCCTGTAATAGGCGGCCTCGTGAAATATCGGAGCAAAATATAAGGAAATTCATTAACTTGTCCGCTAAAAACGGACTTTAGAAATGTTTTTACAGTTCCTTTATGTAAATTCATCCCTCACCCTACAAAATCAGCATTGCATCCCCGTAAGAAAAGAATTTATATTTTTCTTCGACGGCATGGCTGTAGGCTTTAAAAATATTTTCTTTTCCTGCGAGGGCGGAGACCAGCATTACGAGGCTCGACTCCGGGGTGTGAAAATTGGTAAAGAGCTTATCTATCAGCTTAAACTTATATGAGGGGTAAATAAAAATATCCGTAGACTGATTGCCCCGTTTTAATTCTTTTCTTGTTTCATCCCATGCGGATTCGAGGGTGCGCACGGTGGTCGTTCCTACAGCTATAATAGGCCTTCCTTCCTTCTTGGCTTTTTCAACAGCCTGAGCCGTTTTTTCCGAAATAAAAAAATGTTCGGTGTGCATCTTATGGTTTTCTATTTTTTCCGCCCGTACGGGAAGAAAGGTGCCGAGTCCTACATGGAGGGTTACATATTCAATATCGATTCCCTTATCCCTTATTTTTGAAAGCACCTCTTGGGTAAAGTGGAGGCCTGCAGTGGGAGCCGCAATCGAGCCATATATTTCTGCATAGACGGTCTGATAGCGGTCTGCATCTTCTTGGGTGTCTTTCCGGTGAATGTATGGAGGCAGGGGCATGTGCCCGTATTTATCGAGCCATTCATCATCGATAACTCTATTGAATTTCATACAGCGGAATTCGCTTTCGAGAGGTATCTCGGACTCTATTATTTCGGCCTTAGTTCCGTCTTCAAATAAAAAGGTCTTCCCGGGTTTTTGGCGTTTTGCTTTTTTTGCCATAACTTGCCAAAGGGAACCGTCCGAATCCTTCATAGGATTAATCATTAGAAATTCGCATACTGCATTTGTCTTGCTTTTTGCATAAATGCGGGCATGGCGAACCTTCGAGTTATTAAAAATCATCAGGGCATTTTTTGGAAGAATTTCAGGCAGCTCCGTAAAAAGCCGGTCTTCAAGTTTTCCGCTTTGTTTGTCTAAAATTAAAAGCCTGTCGCCGCCTCTTTTTTCGGAGGGAGATTGAGCTATCAGCTCTTCGGGCAAGTCAAAGTTAAATTCTTTTGTAAGCATAGTTTTCCATCAAAATAAGTGTTGTTAATTTGTTTGTTCGCCAAACAAGGATAAAATTTTTTTATCTCCGAAGAGTTTTGCATATCCAAGGGCAGACATACCTAGGCCGTCCTTGATATTACAGTCGGCTCCGTGCTTTACAAGCATTTCTACAATATCGGCTTCACGGCGGCCTACTGAAAGAATCAAGGCTGTTTGTCCGTCCTTGCTTTGAATATTGGTATCGGCTTTTTTTTCGAGGAGGGCTTGTACCGCTTCAAGGTATCCGACTTGAGCCGCATCCATCAGGGCAGAGTAGTTTCTGTCTTCGGCACAAAGGTTTATTGCCGCCCCTTTTTCAAGCAGGAGTTCAAGTGTTTCAAAACATTTGTTTCTTACGGCAAGGGATAGAACCGGTGTTCCTAGGGAATCTTTTTGCGAAGGGTCAAAGCCTGCGTCGATAAAAAGTTCTACGATTTCTTTTTCGTTATTTTTAACCGCACGCACATAATTCGGAATAAAAAGAGAATAACCGTTTTCTAAAAGTTTTGTACGGGCCAGCTCTTTAAGCTGATTTTCCGTAAAGCGTTTTTTTTCTACCTCAAAATAGGCCTCAAAGGACTTAATTGTCAGCATAACAAAAGAACGCAAAAAATTCTTCGGCAGTTCGAGCTTTTCGCTTTCTTCAAGTACAAGAACCGGAAGATTTAAACCTGTGGCATAGCCCGAAAAAAACATAAAGCCCAAATAAGTAGCCGGACTTTTACTGTAAGTAAAAAGAACATGAGTAATATTTTTCATAATATGGCGCGGCGTATGTAAATTTTCATCTTTCCATATCTCATCTTCATTGTATAAAGTTACATCACATTCGTGGGATATGATTATATTTTTAATAGCCATCGCTGCGTCTTTTTTCTTTTCATCATAGAAAATAGCGACATTCATAAGGCTTATTATATCTTCTTATCAAAAAAAAGTAAATAGAAGAGATTTTATGCTGGCATAATTTTAAAAACTATATTATAATAATTCTATGAGCAAAAAAGAGCTTTGTGCAAAAGATACTAATCTAAGGGCTGCATATATCGCCCCGCATCCTCCGATAATAATTCCCGAAATAGGCAGGGGAGAGGAGAAAAAAATAGCCTCAACTTCTAAGGCTCTTAAAACCATATCGAAAGAAGTAAAGCAAATAGAACCTGAAACTATTATAATCATAACTCCCCATGCAAAAATGCACCGAGGGGCGGTTACAATAAATACGGCTCCGGTTATCGAAGGAACTATGGCTCAATTCGGTTGTCCCGATTTGCGTTTTTCGGCAAAAAACGATGAGCGGATTGTAAAAGAAATAATCAAAAAATGTAAAAAGACGGGATTTCCCTGTGCGGCCATAGACATGAATCTTGATCACGGCTCCTTTGTTCCGCTTTATTTTATAAGCTCAGAGTTTTCAAATTTTTCTCTTGTGCATATAAATTACGGAATTATGTTGAGCGCAATGCTTGAAGAATTCGGGTCAATTCTTTCCGATATTATTGAAGAAAAAAAATGCAAATCGGTTTTTATTGCGAGCGGAGATCTTTCACATCGGCTTCTTTCTACAGGCCCTTACGGTTTTGCTCCTGAAGGACCCAAATTCGATAAGGAATTTGTAAGAATTATAGAAAAGGGAAGTCTTTCCGAATTTGCCGATATTCCTCCTTTGCTTACCGAAAAGGCGGGGGAGTGCGGGCTTAATTCTTTTTTAATTTTGTCGGGGCTTTTATCCTGCTATAAACATTCTCAAGAGCTGCTTTCCTACGAGGGCCCATTCGGAGTCGGATACGGTGTTGCTCGATTTAATGTTGAATCTATAAGGCAGCCGGAAGATGAGGACTTAGAGATTGTTTTTAACAAAAAGAAGAAATTTATATTGCCCGATTCTCAAACAAATGACCCTTATATAAATCTTGCACGCAGGAGTATTATCTACTATTTAAAGCATAATAAGTTTTTAAAACCTAAGAATACCGAGGGTATTCAATCGGGAAAGGCCGGCGTTTTTGTATGCTTAAAGAAAAAAGGGGAGCTTCGAGGATGTATAGGTACAATACTTCCTACCAAAAGCCGCATAAGTGAAGAAATAATTAAAAATGCAGTATCGGCAGCCTTGAATGACCCGCGTTTTCCGCCCGTCGATTTATCCGAAATGGACGAAATTGTCTGTTCTGTCGATATTCTTGCAGAACCGGAAGAAATAAAATCGATTTCGGATTTGGATGTAAAGCGTTTCGGTGTGATAGTCTCATCAGGTTCGAGGACAGGACTTCTTTTACCCAACCTTGAAGGTATCGATTCCGCCGGTATGCAGGTTGCCATAGCTCTTCAAAAAGGCGGAATAAGCCCCGAAGAACCTTACCGCATGTACCGCTTTGAAGTTATAAGGCATGAATAAAAAAAACGAGGTTAAAAAAATTAAAAACCGAAGATTTAAATTATTGACATTTTTTTTCTGTACTCCGCTTTTTGTTGTCTTGTTGTTTTTTTCTTGTAAGAGCCGCCGAATCGCCGAACCCTTGGAGCATCCTAAGCCTGAGGTTTTAATCGAAAAAGAATCGGAAGATCCTTTTTTGGGTGTTTATGTTATGGACCTTCCTTCATCTCGAAGCGGGACATCCCGAAACGGGATTACAAGTTACTCGGTAGAATTTAAAGCCGATCAAACTGCTAGGGTTTTACTTTTTAAAGAAGGAAGAACGGAGCCTGAAATCTCGCATGGTAAGTGGCTTATAGCAAAGGACGGGATTATTATTTTGTATTTTGAGCAAAATTTCCTGAGTGAATTTTTTATAAAAAATGCTGACGGTTCTCTTTCTTTTTTAAATGCTCAAAGAAAACCTTATTCGGGCGAATTGGCTGAACTTCTCATTTTGCGTAAAATCGAAAAGAACTAAATTGTGATGGCTAGTTATCGTGATGGCTGGTTATAAGGAAATATTTTGATGATTATATTTTTAATCGGAATGAGCCGAGCCGGAAAAACCGAAACGGGCAGGGCTCTTTCAAAAAAACTTAAAGCTTCTTTTGTAGATACGGATTCCTATATGGAGGAAGTTTACGGGAAAACGATAAGAGAACTTTATCAAGTCTTTGGAGAAAAAAAATTCCGTCTAAAAGAATTTGAATGCCTTAACAAAATAATCGAAAAAATAATCGAAAAATTTTCGTCTTGTTCCAATGACAAAAACGCCATTTATTGTGAGTGCGAAAATGCTGTTCACTGTGATGATGTAAACGCCATTGTCAGCACCGGAGGAGGCTATGCGGAAAACGAAGCCATTATCAAAAAGCTAAAAGATTTCTCCGGAATAATTTTAATCGATACCGCTCCGGCCGAGATTTTTTATAGAATAAAAACGTCTGCATATAAAAAAGGCTTTTACCCTGCCTTTTTAGGAGAAAATATTAAAAATGAAAAAGAGGCGGAAGACCGTTTTTTTTCGATATATAAAAGGCGTATAAAAATCTACAGGGCTCTATCTTCCTTTTCCATAAACCCGAAAGGCCTCTCGCCCGAAGAAACGGCAGATAAAATTATTTCATCTTTGTAAATAAAATTTAAGGCTTGATAAAATCTTGTTCTTATGTTATCATTATCCTATGAAAAGCATTAATAAGGAGTTGAACTCCATTACTGAATTATTCCCATCCGATTTTACGGATGATGAAAAGGCTCTCGCAAAAACGCATTTTTTAAAGAAACTGTCTATTTTAACGCACAGTTTTTACGGCGGAAAACTCCAGACTGTTCCCAAATGCGGTTTATACGGGTTTAACTGGTTTAATGTATGGTACACACCGGGCGTTTCTGCTATTTCTACCTCAATTCGCGATGATAATGAAACATCCTTTGCTCTTTCCAACAAAGGGAACTTGGTTGCTGTTGTAAGCGACTCTACACGAGTCTTGGGCGACGGCGACTGCACCCCTCCCGGAGGATTGGGAGTTATGGAAGGCAAATGTATGCTTATGAAGTATTTAGGCGGAGTTGACTCATATCCTCTGTGTATCGATTCTATTGTAAGGGTTGACGAAGAAGGAAAAAGGGGCGTAAAAGCCGGAAAGCATGACCCCGACAAGATTATCGATTTTGTCAGAATGCTTGAGCCTTCAGTAGGAGCCGTAAACCTCGAAGATATTCAACAGCCCGACTGCTTTAAGGTTTTGGATACCTTAAGAGAGGTCTGCGAAATTCCCGTTTGGCATGATGACGCTCAAGGCACCGCCTGTATAACCCTTGCAGGTCTTTTAAATGCTATAAAACTTGCCGGTAAAAAGATGGAAGACTGCAAGATTGTTCTTTTGGGAGCCGGTGCTTCAAACACGACAATAGCCCGTCTTATCTTGGCTGACGGCGGAAAACCTGAAAATATGATTATCTGCGATTCAAGAGGAGCATTACATTCAGGCCGAAAAGACATAGAAGAAGATAAGCGCTATTACCGAAAGTGGGAGCTCTGTTTACAGACCAACCCCAAAAAGATTGAAACTTTTGATGAAGCAATGAAGGGTGCCGACGTTTTAATCGCTCTTTCTACTCCCGGGCCCAACACTGTAACAAAGGAACAGGTTGCCTCGATGAACGAAAAAGCTATAGTCTTTACCTGTGCAAACCCCATCCCCGAAATCTGGCCCCACGAAGCTAAGGCTGCCGGTGCCTTTATCGTCGGAACAGGACGAGGAGACTTCCCGAACCAGATTAATAACTCCGTTTGTTTCCCCGGTATCCTAAAGGGTGCTCTTTTGGTAAGAGCTAAAAAGATTTCCGACGGAATGGCTATCCGCTGTTCTCACTCGATTGCAGACTATTCCGAGAAGAAAGGCATCAATCCCGACAATATCGTAGTTACAATGCAGGATGAAGATGTCTTTGCAGTTGAAGCTGCCGATGTTGCAATGCAGGCCATTAAGGAAGGCTTGGCCCGCGTAACCATGACATGGGACGAAGCCTACAAAAAAGCAAAAAAAGATATTGAAGAAAGCCGCTCCTTGACCAAAATGTTAATGGAAAAGGATTTTATCAAAGAGCCCCCGCAAGAGTTCTATGAAAAAGCCTTAGAATACGCTGTCGAGCAGATTAAAAAGAACAGAAAATAAATAGACATTTCTAAAAACCCCGTTGGATTTTTAGAAGTACTTTGTACAAAACCGGCCGGCTCTTAAAAAGAATCGGCCGGTTTTTTGTTTACCAATCTTTCCACGAGATATAAGCACCATGCTCATCAGTTGCCGGAAGAGAAAGGTTTCCTGCATACACTACATTTGAGTTTTTTATTTCGGTGCCGCTGATGGAGCAAAATTTTTTTATGGAAGAAAAGAATTTTTCGTTCATTGTGGCAGAGGACTTTATTTCGTATATTTTAAGAAGCGGCTTTCCTTTTGAGAGTTTTTCTATTATCAAGTCGATTTCAAGGCCGTTGGAATTACGCCAATAAAAAGCTTCTGCATCCCTTCCCATAAAAAATTCGTTTTTATAATAAGTGCTTATTATGAGGTTTTCAAAAATTCCGCCTCTTAAATAGTGGGTACCGACCTGTTCAGGATTTTCTATTCCCAACAAGGAACAAACCAAGCCCGTATCATAAAAATAAAGCTTAGGAGATTTAATAAGCCTTTTTCCGTAATTTTTTGAGTAGGGCTTTAAGAAAAAGATAAGCCCGCTTGTTTCAAGCACGGAAAGCCAAGATCGAGCCGTGATGACCGAGAGCCCTGCCTCATTTGAGAGCTCGGTAAGATTCAATATTTGTCCGGTTCTCCCTGCACATAAGCGGATAAATTTATGAAAAGAAGATAAATCGTTTATGTTTTTTAAATCCCGTACATCCCGCTCAATGTAGGTTTTGATATAAGAACGGTAAAAATCTTGGGGTTGAGGTTTTTGGTCATAAATACGCGGATAAAAACCGGTAAATAAACATTCGTCGATATTTTCTATCAAAAGATTACTCGCTTTTAACTCCCGTATCGAAAAGGTTGAAAGGTTTAAAACGGCACACCTTCCTGCCAAAGTTTGGGATATTGACTGCATAAGTAAAAAATTTTGCGAACCTGAGAGGATATAAATACCTGTTTTGCCGATAGAATCCGTATGGGTTTGAATATACGAAAATAAATCGGGAACACGCTGCACCTCATCGAAAATAGCTTTTTCGGGGTAAAGGCTCAAAAAATATCGAGGGTCTTTTTGGGCTAACTGCCTCATATCCAAATCCTCAAGAGAAACATATTTCCAGTCGGGAAAGAGATATTTTAAAAGAGTCGATTTTCCGCATTGACGGCAGCCCGTTAATGCAACTATCGGAAAAGAAGAGACTAATTGCTTTAATTTTTTTATAATATGCCTTTTAACAAGCTTTTTTTTCATACCTCCCCCCTCCATTTTCAGGCCTTTTTTCAATTTATTCTGTAAAAAACTATGCAAATCGTATAGTATATTATATAATTTACATAGTTTTTGTCAAGAGGCTGAATTATTTCTCCTCTCCTTGACATTCCGCCTCATCTATAATATCCTGTAAATCTTAATTAAAACCAGCTTTAAAGGAGCTTTATCATGGAAAAAAATAAACTTGCCGAGCTTAAAACTTCAATTTCAAATGCAGCCGAAAAGGTAATGGACGAGATTATCACTATCTGCAATATACCCAGTCCCACGGGCTACACCTGCGAGGCCGCCGATTATGTTCTAAAAAGGCTTTCAGGTTTAGGCTTTAAGCCTTGGCTTACGAACAAGGGTGCTGTTGTCTGCGAGCTTGATAAAAATGCCGAACCTAATACCGGCAAAAAAGGAGATAAGGCTCTTTTGCTTTCAGCCCATATTGACACCCTCGGCCTTTTTGTTAGGCACATTAAATCTTCAGGCCGGCTGCGTACATCCCTTGACGGGGGCTTTCCATACAATTATGTAGAGCAGTCCAACGTAACGGTTATCACAAGAGAGGGGAAAAAATATGAGGGCACTATGAGGCTCACGGAACCTGCCGTTCACGCCTCGCGCGAGATAAACGAGCTGAAAAGAGATGATTCAAATATGGAGCTAGTGCTCGATGAGATTGTAAAATCCCGTGAAGATGTCGAAAAGCTAGGCATCATGGCAGGTGATGTTGTGGCCATTGAATCCCTTGCCCGAAAGGCCGGAAACGGCTTTTTAAAGAGCCGGCACTTGGACGACAAGGCGAGCTGCGGAATGTTCATCTATCTTGCAGAACAGGTTGCAAAGGGAGAATTAAAATTAAAACGCAAGACCTACATTATGTTTACCAATTATGAAGAAATAGGCCATGGAGCTTCTGCAGGACACCCCGAAGGCATAAGCGATATGCTTGCAGTCGATATGGGCGTTGTGGGAAGCGACCTTGATACCGATGAATATGCAGTTTCAATCTGCGCAAAGGATTCTTCCGGGCCCTATAATTATGAGTTTACAAGCGAGCTCATCAAAATAGCCAAGGAGATGGAACTGAACTTTGCAGTCGATGTTTATCCCTTTTACGGCTCGGATGCTTCCGCTGCCCTAAGTGCAGGCTATGACTACCGCCATGCCCTTATCGGAACCGGAGTTGCCGCCTCCCACGGCTATGAAAGAATTCATAAACAGGGGCTTGAAAACACTCTTCTTTTATTGACGGGGTATATTTCGGAATAACTCGATATTAAAATGAAGGGCAAAAAAAAATACAAAAAAACGGATATAGAATTCTCTCAGCCTAAAAAAACTCCGTTGATTGTCAGGTTTGTGCTTTGGATAAAGCATATTCCTGCAAGCGATATTTTTAGAATACTGGCAGGTTTTGCATTTATTTTTCTTGTATTGGTTGTAATTATCTTTGTTTCGGAAGCAAACAGTAATTCAAGGATTAACAATTTTTTCGATGCCTTTTGGTATTCTCTTGTAACTATCACAACCGTCGGTTACGGAGACATTACTCCCTCAACAATTTTGGGCCGCTTGGCCGGTATCATTCTTCTTCTTTTTGGAGTTGTAGCTTTTGCAGGCGTGAGCGGAAAAGTTGCATCGTTCTTTTTTGATAGACAGGTAAAAAAAGATAGGGGGCTTATTAGATTGGAAAAGATAAAAAATCATTTTTTGATATGCGGCTGGAAGCCTAATTTTGACAGGATTCTTTTAGGGATTATTTCTTCAAACCCCGATATTCCCATAGACCATATTGTTCTTATAAATAATGCAAGCCCAGAAAATATGGATATAATTAAAACCGACAGACGCTTTAAGGGGCTTATCTATCTATTCGGGGATTATACCGATGAGGCGACATTGCTCCGTGCAAATGTAAGATATGCAGAGCGGGCTCTCATTCTTTCAGACTATTCGCAAAATGCTTCCCCCATGGAAGTAGATTCGCGCACGGTACTTGCAGTTCTCACAATAGGAAGTCTTAACTCCCATATATATACGGCCGCCGAGCTCATCGACTCAAAATTCCGGCAGCACCTTTCCCTTGCTCACTGTGATGAAATTATTTTAAGTACCGATTATGAAAGGAGCATTTTAGTTTCGGCTTCAAGCGGTACGGGGCTTAGCCATGTTTTAAGAGAACTAATCACGGAAAAATCAGGCGAGGGGCTTATCATAAACGATATTCCTTTTGAGTTTATAGGCAAGACCTACCGCGAATACCGCCGCAGCCTTTCTGGCGGCCGCGTTTTAATAGGCCTTTTGGAAAATACGGGGAACTTTTACAGCCGCCGAAAAGAAGCCCTGCACGAGGCTCAAAAAAATCCCAATATTCAGCAGATAGTAAATAACCTAAAAAAGATAAAACGGCTTAAAAGCAATGAGCCTATTTTGACTCCGCCCGATGAATATATAATAAAGCCTAATTCCAGAGGTATTTTTGTTTCGGGAAGAAAACGTACCGACTTTACCCTTGACGGAACAGCTCTTGACGACTCCCAAATTTTAAATGAAGGAGGAGCAGATGACAGATAAAGAAATCATGGAAAAAAAAGATGAAATTCTATCTCTTATATCGAGATTGGAAATATTTTCAGACCTCGCAGGATTGGATTCGTCTAAAGGTTCGGATATAGCAGATAATCAAAATAAGATATTTTTAGAAAAGATTTTTTCTTTTTTAAGCGTAAAAAATTTTACTAGCGGCGAAATTATACTCGATAAAAACGACACGGGAAAAAGCCTTTTTATCTTAGTTAAGGGGGAGGTACAAATGCTCCGCACAACCCTTGAAGGTTCTCCCTTTGCCTTGAGCAATCTAAAGGCTGAAGAAAATGTTTGCTTTGGAAAGGCCGCCTTGCTCGGAGAAGATTTTCACGGTTCTTCTGTAAAGGCCTTAAACGAGTGCACCGTCTTGGAGCTAAGGTCTCAAGATTTTTTAAGTCTATGCAATGAAATGCCGACACAAGGCTATAAGGTTATTTACCGTATTGCCCGCCGCCTTGCAAAAGCCCTCCAAGAAGCGACCAAGGATTCCCTCACTCTCTATCAAGCCTTGCTCGATGAGGTAGGGATGCCGTAAATTAGAGAGGAGGGTATAAAAATGGCAAAGAACTTAATTGAAATAGGGTTATCTATAGAAAATATTGCAAAGACAACCGGTTTAAGCCGTGAAGAGATAGAAAAGTTATAATTGATTTAGGGGAGGAAGGACAACCCGACAGAACAGAAATCTTTTATCCGAAAAAGTTTCTTTCCTCCCCTAATTTACAGTTCCTCAATCTCAGCTTCAGAAAGACCTGTAATTTTCATAATAAAATTATTATCACATTTTTCCATTTTCATAAGTCTAGCTGTTTCTTTCTTAGTTTCATAAGTACCTTCCGAAAAACCTTTATACCTAGCATCCATTTCAAAAGTAGACATTAATCTATATTCTTGTCTTGCCTGTTCATTTTGTTTTACTGTTTGTATCATTTCTTCTATCCTCCTTGTAAATTCACTCTTTGTTTTGCCGGTTTTAAGATATTCTAAAAATTCCTTTAATTCTTTGTCTTTAGTGTCTTTAAAGCCTTCTGCGTTTATTATAACCTTTTTCGTTCCATCTTGTAAAGATGTGTTTTTATCTTCAAGACAGATGTTTTCAAAAGTATAAACTGGTCTATTTTTACCGATAACATCAAATAAACAGATAAAAATTATAAAGCTGTCATTTAAATCATTATAGAAATTCCCCTTATCCAAGAACGAAATGTCTATAGCTGCTTGGTAAAACCTCATTCTTTTAGGTATATTCTTCTCGTTGCTTACCTGCATTTCAACATCGTAGAATTTACCGTTTTCTGTTTGTACCAGAACATCAAATCTTACGGATTTTGCCTGTTCGTAGGTGTTAATATTATGCTGCACCGAAATATATGTAATTTTCCCTATTGTATCGAATAATATCATTTCAATAAGTCTTTTACACAAATCGGGATCTTGCATAACTTTACAGAACATAAAGTCATCTGTAAATGTCAAATCTTCAAATTTTTTAATCATTTGTGTTCTCCTAATTTTTTCACATTTCCCCTCCCATTATATTTATAGGGATTATTTGAAAAAAAGCGTAAATTTAGAAAAACTTCTTTGCGGCCTTTGCGCCCCCTGCGGTTAAATTCCTCCCTTTTCAAAGCCCTAAAAAAGGTGTATAATCAAAGATATGGCTAATGATATGCAAAATAAGGAGCGGGAGCTTTTAGCTGCCGTAGATTACATTTTAAACAGGGCAGGGGAGAAGGAAATAGAAGTTATTACAGCTGCCTTGGAGCGGAAAAAAAGTGAGGCTTCGGCGGCAAGTCCCCTCGCAGCTATCAATCCTGAAAATATGGCAAAACAAATGTCGGAATCTATCAACAAGTCGATTCAGGCTAGTCTTGAAGGCGTACGCCATACTTTCCGCGATTTTGCAGCCGATATGCTTTTGAAAGAAGCTCCCGAACTTTCCGAAGGGCAGATGAAGGCTCTTATCGATTCGTGGATTCCCGAACAAGGCTCCTATGACGGTAAAATAAAAAGCATTGCAAAAAACGGAAAGGTTGACGGTGTTCCTGCCGATGTATTATATGGAATGATTTTGCAATTTGTTTCTTACAGCATAGGTGAAATGAGTGCAAAAGAAAACGATGAGCTGAAAACTACGATGGGAAACTGGACGGAAAAATACTGGAGCCGTTTTCCTATGAGAATAAAACAGGAGATAAAAAGTTTTATCAACGGAGAAATCACATCGGGCGAATTTAGAAAGAATATAACTGCTTTGATTTCTTAAAAGAGGGAGTGCTTAAAATGAATAAAACAATGACCGGCGAAGATTACGAAGAAATAGACGAGGTTTTTGGTAAAATGGGAGAAATGCAAAAAAAAATTGCAATAAGAAAGATAACCGAGATGGAAGAATCTTTAGAAAAACTTGAAGACGAGTTGACATATATTATTAATACCCATTCAAATATATTGACTGAAAATTGATGGAGTTTTTATGAAAGAAAAATTAAAATTTGTATTACCGGTTTGCTTTATTTTTTTTATTTTGCTAAACCTCCATTCCGAGCTTTCGTTTGAATCTGCCGATATAAATACTGAAGGCGATATTTTATTCGATATCAAGGCAGATGCTTATGAGGGGTATTCATATAAAACTCTTTTTAAGTATTCGAATGAAAACAATAAAATAGAGCAGCTTACATTTTTCCCCGAAAAATTACAGCTTTTAGGAAACAATAAATTTTTACAGGTTTCAAACCGTTTCGGTATCATAAGGCTTGACCTTAAGTCAGGAGCTGTCGATTCCCATTCCGATTTTGAACCTCTTTCGGCATCCAATTCTTCAAAGATAGGAGCTCTTAACAATATAAAAGCAAGCCCTGACGGAAGATGGCTTACATTGGTAGAGCCATCCACCCTTGTTTTCGGCCGGCTCGTACTGGTTGACACCAATACCGGCAGAAGATATATATTGAGTAACAAAACCGTCCGAAATGATCTTCCCGTATCTTGGTCGCCTGATTCAAAGATTATTTTATATGAAGATGATGGAGTAATTTATTTTGCCAGACCTGAGTGGTTTTTGGAATCTGCTTTTACGGATAAGAATTTTAGAAAACTTTCTCAAGGTAAAATAAAGAATTTAAAATGGATTTCATCTTCGGAATTTGTTTTTTTATCGGGGAACGCTCTTTATAGGGTCTCCTCCACCGAGCTTTTTACAAAGGCTTTTTATGCGCCCTTATTTTCGGCAGGAAAGCTTGCTGCAAAAATTCCTTCGGATTTTTCTCCGGCCTTTGATTCTATTTTTATAGCACCTGACGGCAAGACGGCCGTTTTTGTTAAAGGTAAAAGAAATGTTTACCGCATTAAACTGGATGGAGATGATTATGTCAATGTTTACTCCTCGGATTCTATTCCCTATTTATTGCTTCCAGGAAACACTGCTGAAGTTTCCGTTCATTGGAAAGATAATTCCCCCATCGTTTTTGCCGAGGGTCTTGCAGGCGGCTCAAAAATTTTAAGGGCATGGCAAATTCTTCCTTCTTCTTCAAGTTTTGAAAAAATCCCCATCATCGAAAAAAGCTCGTTTCTTGCAGCCTCCTCTAATTTTGAAATTGCCGCTTTTAAGGAAGATGAGGGTGTGGTTTTCTATGATACTTCGCTCACGGAAGAAACCGGTGCGGCTTCATGGAAAAAGCTCGATGTTTTTTCGGATGAAAAAATTGTCTCGGCTGTTTGGAAAAATAATTTTACCTTTTTTTTGGGCGGTGAAAATTATATTTATGAGTATAATCTTAACGATAGTTCTTCCGATACAGGCAAGAAAAAGATTTCCGTTTCGTCAATGCAGGATTATAGCTGGTCGGACTCAGGCAAGGAAATTTTAATAAGTTTGAAAAGTGTCCGGAATAATGAGCCGGAAGGCGATTTTTCGGACTCCGATAATGCAGAAGTCTTGCAATATGTTTCAAATTTAAAATGGACCCATTCTTCAAAAAAAATCATGCAAAAGAAAAATGCTAATCTTTCGGATAGAATTTACATAGATTCAAATTCAGGCTATTTTGCGAATATGATATACATTCGCCGTCTTAAAGATTTTATAACTCGTCCGCTTTTGGAAGACGGAAACTTTTTAAAGGAAAAAACTCAAAAAAAGATTTCTTATGAGAGTGCTAATTCTTCTTCCGTTTTTTCGCATGGAAACCGTAGCGGAAAAAAACGGGTTGCCTTAGTCTTTGATGCCATGGATGATATGGACGGAATTGCAAGCATTCTTTATACCTTAAAAAAGAATAATATAAGTTCAACTTTTTTTATAAACGGCGAGGCAATGAGGCAAAACCCCAATGCCGTAAAAGAGATTGTAAAAAGCGGACACCAATGCGGCTCCCTTTTCTTTACTACATGGAATTTGAACGATACGGCTTATAGGATAGACGATAATTTTATAAAGCAGGGACTGGCCCGCAATGAGGATAATTTTTATTCTCTCACAGGTTCCGAGCTTTCCCTTATTTGGCATACTCCTCATTATATTTCTTCTTCCCTCATTGTAAATGCAGGAAAAAATGCCGGCTACGTTTTTATTTCGCCTGATGTGAGGGTGGCCGATTGGCTTAGTCCGGATGAAAAATTTGCAGTTCCTTCTCTTTATAAGACTTCTGCAGAATTAATTGAAGATATAGCTGATGAGGTTCAGCCGGGTTCTATAATTCCCATACGCATTGGCAGAAGTCTTTCAACTAGGAGCGATTATCTTTATTATAATTTACAGCTATTGATAGATGTTTTAACCGAAATGGGGTATGAGATTACAGATGTTAAAACCTTGATGGGGCTTAAGTAAAAGCTCTTAATAAAAAGGCCTCCAAACTCTAAACGATTTTGGAGGCTTTTTTAATTTTAGCCGAATTCTTATTTAAACCGTTTATAGGTTTTTGAAGGATCGTAGAGACCTGATCTTTTTTCACCTTTAATGGACGGAATCGTTAAAATAATATCCGGTTCTAGCCAGTTGGGATTGTTTGCATCAGGAAGCTTATCCTTGTTAGCTTCATACAGCTTACGCCACATAAAGGGATTTCCATAGACTTCCTTTTTTGCTGCTATATTCCACAAACAGTCCTTTTCTCCTCTCCATGTTCTAACTCTATATTGAGAAGGAAGCTCTGCAAGGCCTGTGTCATCCTTTCCCTTAACTACTGAAAGAGCGTCCATTACTCTTTGGGCGCATACGACTGCTACATCGTAGTTTTCGTTATCGAAGGCTATGCTTCCTGCGTTTAAAGCTTCTTCGGCAGTCTTATAAGCATCGGGATATTTTTCTTCAGCTCCGTTTGCCTTTGCCCAAGTGAATCTGGTACGTGCCTTGTTCATTTCCTGTTCAGCTTCGGTTTTAGCCAGCATTCTTTGAATAAAATCTGCCGACTGCTGTGCATAGCTTTCTGCAAGCTTTGAATATTCTATTGAGGCTTCGTAATCCCCTTCATCATAGGCCTTTGCTGCAAGTTCCGTATAAGCTCTGCTTTTTCTTTGATATTCGTTATCATCATATGATACGGCAAAAAGAGGTATTAAAACCAGTAAAAATATTAAAATTGTGATAATCTTTTTCATTATTTGCCTCCTTCTGCTGTTGTTTGGTTGTTGCCTGTGTTTTCAGATTCATCGTCCTGTGTATTTATGTTTTCAACAGGTGCTTCTGTCTGAGGGGTAGAAAGATCTTGTAAATCAAGGTCTCCTTCGGTAAAGCCTTCTCCGCCTTCGGTCAAAGGAGCTTCCTTATCCGCTTCTAAAGCGAGGTCCGAGCTTTCCTGTTGCCGTTTTGCAGCCTCAGCCATAGCTCTTTCGGCCTCTGCCCGTTTTAAAGAAACCTCTACGTATAGTTTTGCAAAAAGTTTTGCAGCTTCATCATACGACACGTAGGCTTCCTTATAATCGGACCTGTCTGCAGCCGATTTTCCGCGGTTATATGTTTTGACGGCATTGTTGTATTCTTCCTTTCTGCTTCTTGCAACCTTGATCGAATCACAGTAATATTTACTCTCTTTTGCAGAATCTTTTGCTGTTTTGGCAAATTCAAAATATCCCTTATTTACAACTTTTTTATAAAGCTTCAAAGCATCTTCCGAAGATTCTTTTGCCATCTTATGATCTAAGGGGTAATGATCTACGGTGTTGATTGAAAACCTTTCGGCATCGGCATAGTCTGACGGGGAATATGCTGCAAAACCGTTAGCTTCTATTTCGGTTCTTAAATTAGATGCTTCTGTCAGATTGATAAGGGTTTCATATCTGCTGACTGCTTCTTCGTATTTAGCTATAGCTTCTTTTAAATTCCCTGTTTCGGCAGCTGTGTCGGCTTTTTGTTTAACGTCATCCGCAGCATTAAAAAAATCGGGATATGCTTCGTCTGCACCCAGCTCTACAGCCTTTTTTCTCGCCTTGTTAACCTTTCCGTTTTCTCCTTGGAAAAGCTTAAGCTCGGCAAGCAGGGGATCCTGCTTAACAGCTTCTTGTTTAGGATCTTCTTTTTCTACGACAGGAGCCTTTACTTCTTCGAGTTTCGGTTCAGGCGGAGTACCTTGTGCTTTTTGCTTTGATGCACATGATGCAAAAAAAAGCGGTACAAGGATAGACATCAAAATCAGTAATTTATAATTTTTCTTCATTAAATACCTCCCATTTAATATTAACTAATAATACTCTTTTTTTCCGTTTTTTTCAAGTTGTAATTTTTTTTTCTTTATATATTTCAAAAATTACTATTGATTACAAAAAAAAACTATAAGAATTATAGAGAGGTATATATGAAAAATATAATTTTACAAAAAAACCGCGAGGATTGCGGTGCAGCATGTATTGCAAATATATGCAGGCATTATGGGAAGCCTATCAATATAGGCAAGATAAGAAGACTGTTTCAAAGCGGAGCAAGAGAAAGTTCCGGTCTAGGTATTATTAATGCTGCCGAAACCTTGGGATTTTCATGCCGAGGGGCTGTTTCGGAATCAAAAGAAATTCCCAAAGACATTCCCTTGCCCTTTATTGCCCACACTATGAGGGGGAACGATAACCACTATCTTGTCGTTTATAGATCGGATTCAAAGTATGTTTATTTGCAGGATCCTTCCGAAGGATATAAAAAAATAAACATAGAGGTTTTTCAAAAAAATTGGACAGGGGTATTTTTTATACTTTTGCCTCATCCGGATTTTTCAGACAAGGGGTCTTCATCAAAAGGTTTAACAAGATTTTTGCCTATTCTAAAATCGCACAAAAAGATATGCGCAGAAATTTTAATTGCGAGTGTTATTTTGTCTTTTTTGGGCATTATTAGTGCGTTTTATTTTAGGTTTTTGATTGATGAAGTGCTAAGTTCCAATTTAAGAGAGACTCTTACCGGTTTTTCGGTAGGTTTTTTGGGCGTAATTATTTTTAGAAGCCTTTTGGGCTTGGCCAGAAATCAGCTGCTGATGAGTATGAGTTATAAGATTGATACGGTTTTGGTGTATCGATATTTTGAGCATATTCTTCATCTGCCGATGCGCTTTTTTACCGGAAAAAAGACCGGAGAGCTTGTTGCAAGGATGAACGATACGGTTACGATAAGGCAG
The DNA here is from genome assembly GCF_024181645.1 of Treponema denticola. Lineage (NCBI taxonomy): Bacteria > Pseudomonadati > Spirochaetota > Spirochaetia > Treponematales > Treponemataceae > Treponema > Treponema denticola. Next base: position 409,581 of record NZ_CP058624.1, read on the forward strand.
GTTATTTCCGCTACGGCCTTGACCGTTATTTTAGACTCCTTGATGCTTATTTTCGGAGCAATATTTTTAATCTCCCTCGGTTCCAATCTGCTTGTTGCAGCCCTTGTACCTGTGGTTGTGAGTTCGGTTTTGGTATGGTTTTATGCAAGGCCTTATCAAAAAATGATAAGGGCCAGGGCATCCGCCGAGGCCGAAAAGCACTCCTGTATTGTTGAAAGCCTGAACGGAATAGCTACGATCAAGGCCTTGGGTGCCGAATCTAAGGCCCTCGAAAGAGCCGAGTTTAAAATAGTAAATGCTATCCGAAAGGGTATCAAACTTGCATCTTTTTCAAATTATCAAAACAGTCTCCAAAATTTTATCGGAAGATGCGGAACCTTGGCTATTTATTGGCTTGGAAGTTTAAATATCTTAAACGGTTCAATGTCTTTAGGTCAATTAATTTCCTTTGTCATCCTTTCGGGCTATTTTTTGGATCCTCTTGCAAGGCTTTTAACCCTTCAGCCCCAGCTTCAAGAGGCCTATGTTGCAGCAGAAAGGCTTGCCGAAATCTTTGATGAAAAAACCGAAGAAAATTTAGATAATGGAAAAATCGAATCGAATGGCCTTGCAGGCAAAATCGATATAAAAAATTTATCCTTCGGCTATGATATTCATTCAAAGAATTTGAAGAACATAAATTTAAGTATAAATCCCGGGGAAAGGGTCGCTTTTGTCGGTTCTTCAGGTTCCGGCAAGACCACCCTTGCAAAGCTTTTGATGAAATTTTATTCTGCACAGGAAGGGGATATTTTTGTAGACGATATAAATCTAAAAGACTTAAAAAACGATTCTTACCGTAAGCAAATAGGCTATGTTCCTCAGGATATTCTATTGTTTTCCGGTACGATAGCGGAAAATATAAATTGGAGTTCGGGAAACGGAGATTATAGGCGGATGATGACCGCTGCCGAAATATCGGGCGCTGCTTCCTTTATAGAATCCATGCCCGATAGGTATAATACCTTTGTCGGCGAACAAGGCACCACCCTTTCCGGAGGAGAAAGGCAGCGTATAGCTATTGCCCGTATTCTTTTGCATAACCCCTCCATGCTGATTTTAGATGAGGCTACTTCCGCTCTGGACGGAATTTCGGAAGCGGAAGTTTTGAATACCCTCAAAGAAATCGGTGCAGGCCGTACTTCGATAATCATTGCTCACAGGTTAAGCTCTATCAAGGACTGCGATAAAATCTTCGTGTTCGATAAGGGAGAAATAGCCGAGGCGGGAACCCACGCAGACTTGCTCGAAAAAGACGGGGTTTATTCAAGATTATGGGAAACTCAAAATAAGGAGGAGGTTGTAGCATGAAATCCATTTTATATGTTGAAGATTTAACTTATACCGGCGAAGTGCTTCAAGAGCAAAAAACAGGGATTTTCAGTTCCGTAATTTCAATTATCTGCCTTCTGGCTCTTTGCACAGCGGCTTGGCTTATTTTAGGAAAAAAAGAAGAAGTTGTAAGGGCTTCAGGTATGGTGCGTCCCATAGAAAATGTTTCCTTTGTAAAAAGTTTTACGGCAGGAAAGATACAAAATATTCACTTTACCTCAGGCCAATATGTCGAAAAAGGGGCTGCTCTTTTAAACATTGATGATACGGTTGCCCAAAAGGAAAGGCAAAACCTTGAGGATCTGATGATTAAAATCGAACAAAAAATTAAGGATACGGAGGCCTGCATTAAAAGTGCGGAAAAAGACTTAATGCTTGTTCCATTTGAAAGAAAAATAGCTTATAAACGGATGGAAAATTATTTTTCGGTAAAAACCAATTTGGAAAAAGCTTTAGAGCTGAATTCTAGAATTTTTGAAGAAGAAAAAGCTCTTCCAGATTTTAGTTTGGCAAATCAAAAACTTGAGCTTCTCAATTTAAATGTTGAAAAAAGCAAAAGAGACTTAGAGCAGTATAAAAATTCTTTTTTCCATTCTCTCCTCAGCGAAAAAGAGGCTTTAGAGTTTCAAAAAGAAAATTTAAGCAATTCCCTTTTTAGAATGGAAGAAAGTTTAAAACTTTTTACCGTCTATGCTCCTATTTCGGGAGAGGTGCAGGAAATTTCATCTCTTAACTGCGGGGATAATGTTTTTAGCGGCCAAGAAATATTAAAGATTGTGCCTTCCTCAAGCGAAAACATTAGGGTTGTGTTAAGACTCCCTTCTTCAAAGGCGGGGCTTGTAAGAGAGGACATGAAGGTTCGTTTAAAATTTCCGGCCTTTCCCCACCACGAATTCGGCAGCCTTGACGGGCAAGTGGAAACCATCCTTCCCGATGTTTATTTGGGAGCAAAAAGTTCCGAGTATGCCGTCTTTGTAAAATTGGATGGGAATACCTTGCCGGATAAAAAGGGTATAGCTCATTTTCTAAAAGTTGGATTGGATGCCGAGGCATCAATAATCACCGAAACAGGGTCTATTCTGTCATTTATACTAAAAAGATTGGAGGTAAAATGAAAAGGCTTGTATTAAATATAATTTTTGGTCTTATTTTATTTTCGGCCAATGCTGAAATAAAAACGCAAGTCGGTATAAGCGAGTTTTTTGACAGGATAAATCCCCTAATCGAAAAAAATCGGCAATATAAAAAAATGGAATTAGGTTTTAAATTTAATGAAAGGCTTCTTTTTTCGGAATTTGCAAGCTGGATGCCTTCTCCATACATTGATCTAAACAGTTCTTTTTCGGGTGTGAAGATCGATAAGCTCTATAACAGCCTTGATATTGCTGCATCCTTAGGGATTAGTCAAAAGCTGCCTCTGGGAATGAGCCTTAATCTTGCCGGTAAACAGTCATGCGGAATCTTTTTTGATAATAAATCGGACTATTCCTATAAGTTTAGCTCTTTTGCCGGACTGAATGTGCCGCTTTGGTTTATGGCTCCTTCTGCCTTGCCTGATTTTGTAAAACAGGAATTCGGTCTGCATCAAAGGAAAAAACGGCTTTCCGTGCTTGAAAAGGATAAAAATAAAAAGGCTTTAATCATAAAAATGCTTTCAGCCATAGGCTCGGAGAAAATCTTAAAGAAAAAGCTGGAGCTTTTAAAAAATGTACAAAACTGGAATATCGAAGAAAAACAAAAAAACGAAATTTTATTTTCTCAAGGCAAGCTGTCTGTTCTTGATTTTTCCGAAAAGAACAAAAAGATTAGGCAGGAGGAAATTTTACTGTTTCAAACCGAACAAAGCTATGAAGTTCTTATGGGCGAAATCGAAGCTATGGGGTTGAGTTTTAGTGATTTGAGCGAGGATATTGATTCTTGGCTTGATTTTTTTGAAAATTTTGCCTTTTATCTTCAAAAAGAAGCATCTGTCATGGATGAGCTGAGTCTTTTACAGCATGAGGTCTCTTGGATGCAGTCGGTTCAAAATTTTAATAATAGTATTCCAAAGCTTTTTTTCTCTTTCGGTGCTGATGTGCTTCCATCAAAGGATCATTATCCGTCTTTTCCGGCAGCCTTTATGGGCTATTGGCAGGATAATCCTACACTTAAATGGAAAGTTTCTATGAATGTGAAAATAAATCTTTCTCCATTACATGATGATTTTAGGCTCAATAAAAATTTTAAAATTTTACAAGAAATTAACGCTTTGGATGAGTCTTTTTTAAGACGCAGTATTGAAGAAGAAAAAAAGAAAGGATTAAAAAATATCGAAAAAGCCCTGTTTACATTCGAAATGTCAAAATCCGCCCTTGAAATTCAAAAAAAATACTTTACCCTTGCCGAAGAGCTCTATAAGCAGGGCAGGAGTAGTATTCGCGAATTATATGCTGCTCAAAACCTCTTAGAAGAAGCCCAAATCAATTATTATTCTGCAAGATTATCATATATTTTGAACGTTTTGCAGATTTATAACTTTTAAAAGTACCGGATTTTTTTAAGTTTATTTTTTAAGATCAGGCATTCTTTCTTTTTAAGGAATGTCTGATTTTATTTCTAATTTCGCTAAAATTCCATATCAAGGTCTTGACAAAAAATACTCGATTTGATAAAATGCTTGAACCTATTTTGTTGGCATTTTGCTCCTGTAGCTCAGTCGGCAGAGCACAACCATGGTAAGGTTGGGGTCAGCAGTTCAATTCTGCTCGGGAGCTTTTCGGAAACGATGACCTAGAATTTTGCGGAGGGTAAAGTAATGGCTAAAAAAACAGCTGTAGAGCTCGTAGCTCTTCAATGCAGCGAATGTAAAAGAAGAAATTATACTACATCTAAGAACAGAAAAAACATTCAGGGTAAGCTTGAATTGATGAAGTATTGCTCTTTTGATCGCAAGCATACATTGCATAAGGAAACAAAGATAAAGTAGTCGAATAAGTCCGTGCCGTCCGGCAGCGGGCTTCAATTAGGTCAGTAGCTCCAATGGTAGAGCGTCGGTCTCCAAAACCGAATGTTGAGGGTTCGAGTCCTTCCTGGCCTGTAATTTTAAAAAACGAGGTTTTTATGGCTAAAATTGGAACTTTTTGGAAAGAATGTATAGGCGAGCTTAGAAAAGTTGTCTGGCCTACGGCTTCTGAAGTAGGCTCTTCAGTAAAAGTAGTGTTGATTTCTACCCTTATTGTAGCTGTTTTTCTCGGCGGTCTTGATGCTTTCTTTATAGCTTGTGTGGGTTGGATATTTTAAGTAATGGCTAAGGCTTGGTACATTCTTCATACCTATTCGGGTTATGAGAATAAAATTGAAAGAACAATACGTACTCTGATAGAAAAAGGGATTATCTCTGCTGATTTTGTTACAGATATAAAAATACCTGAAGAACTTGTAATTGAAAATAAGGGCGGAAAAAAACGCAATGTTAAGCGCAAGTTTCTTCCCGGTTATATGCTGGTAGAAATGAATCTTCCCGATCTTGGCTGGAAAAGCGTTTGCTCCGAAATCCGCAAAATTCAGGGTGTTACAGGTTTCTTGGGAACGGCAGGAAATGAAAAACCTCAGCCTATTTCTCCCGATGAAGCAAAGGAAATCCTGCAAAAAACAGGCGAAATTAAGGGCGATAAGAATATCCGGGTTATTCAAAATTTCAGTGAAGGACAGCATGTTAAAATCATCGAAGGTGCTTTTGCCTCGTTTACCGGCGTCATCGATGAAGTTATGACAGATAAAAATAAGTTAAGAGTTATGGTAGCGATCTTCGGCCGTACTACGCCGGTTGAAGTCGAAATGTCTCAAGCCGAAATCATTTAAATTTTAAACAAGGTGCGGTGCTAGGCATCGGCACTTTAATTGTATATTACGGGAGGAGGTAATACCTCCGTTTGTACCGGAAGGAGAGAAGATGGCAAAGAAAAAGGTTGTGACACAGATTAAACTTCAGTGTCCCGCAGGAAAAGCAACTCCTGCGCCGCCTGTAGGCCCGGCTCTAGGTCCGCACGGTGTAAGTGCGCCTCAGTTTGTACAGCAGTTTAATGACCGTACAAAGTCCATGGAGCCCGGTTTGGTTATCCCCGTTGTTATTACGGTATATGCCGATAAGAGTTTTACTTTTATCCTCAAAACACCGCCTGCATCGGTTTTAATCAAAAAAGCCTGTAAGATTGAAAAAGGTTCTGCCACATCGGTTACTGCAAAAGTTGGAAAACTTTCAAAGGCCGCATTGGAAGAAATCGCAAAAACAAAGATGCCCGATATCAATGCAAACGACATTGAAGCTGCAAAGAAAATCATTGCAGGAACTGCACGAAGTATGGGTGTAGAGGTGGAGCGCTAGTATGAAACACGGAAAAAATTACAAAAATGCACTTGCAAAGTATGATTCTGCAGCATCCTACGAGCTTCCCAAGGCTGTTGATATTGTCAAAGAGCTTAAATATGCCAAATTCGATGAAACAGTTGAAGTTCATGTAAGTTTGACCCTTGGTAAGGGGCAGAGCGTTAGAGATACCCTTGTTCTCCCCCATCAGTTTAGGGGTGAAAAAAAAGTTTTGGTTTTTTGTACGGACGACAGAGTAAAAGAAGCTCTTGACGCAGGAGCTGCCTATGCCGGTTCTACGGAGTACATCGAAAAGGTAAAGAGCGGCTGGCTCGATTTTGATATCGCGGTTGCTACCCCCGATATGATGAAGGATGTAGGACGCTTAGGTATGGTGCTCGGCCGCAGAGGCTTAATGCCTAACCCCAAGACAGGAACGGTTACCACGGATATTGCAAGCGCTATAAACGAGCTTAAAAAAGGCCGTGTAGAATTCCGTGCCGACAAGGGCGGAGTTGTACACCTTCCCATAGGAAAAATCTCTATGGATTCTTCCAAGATTGTGGAAAACGTACAGGCTCTTATCAACGAAACGATGAGAAAAAAGCCTGCCGATGCAAAGGGTGACTATATCAGATCCGTATCGATTAGTTCGACAATGGGCCCCGGTGTTTGGGTTGATTATAAGGTAGGAGAGTAAAAATGGCATTAAGAACAAAAAATCCGAATCGCCAAAAAACCGAAGCGATTGAAAGCATCAAAAACGATGTAAAAGCCTCCTCCGCTTTTATTTTTACCGAGTACAGAGGCTTAAAGGTTGAGCAGATTACCGAGCTTCGCAAAAAGCTCAGGGAAAATGCTTGCACATACAAGGTTGTACGCAATAATTTTGCACGCATTGCTTTTGAAGATGCCGATATTAAGGATGTAGATTCTTGGTTAACCGGACCTACAGCCTTGGCTATGATTGAAGAAGATGCAAACCTTGCTGCTAAGACCTTGTTTGAATATGCAAAAGATGCTCCGGCTCTTATAATTAAGGGTGCGGTAGTTGACGGTGAAATTTATGATGCCAAACAAATCGAGGCATTTTCAAAACTTCCCGGCAAAAAAGATCTTATTGCAATGTTTATGTCTACAGTCAATGCTACAACTTCCAAGTTTGTACGCACCTTACAGGCGATTGTGGATAAGGGCGGTGCCCAAGGCGCAGCTCCCGCAGAAGCAAAAGCTGAAGCTCCTGCTTCAGAGGAAAAAGCGGCTGAACAGCCTGCAGAGTCTGCTCCCGAAGCAGCTCCTGAGGCTTAATACAAAAGTTCCGAAATTATCCGGAAACTTTTTAAGCAGTCAGGCTTCAAAAGCTGACCCCCTGTCTGCTTAAGGTGCTTAAAAAGCACAAAAATCTAATTTTTAAGGAGAAGATAATATGGCAGCATTAACAAATGAACAAATTATTGAAGCAATCGGCGAAAAAACGATTCTCGAACTTTCCGAGCTTATCAAGGCTATGGAAGAAAAATTCGGTGTAACAGCCGCTGCTCCCGTTGCAGTAGTTGCAGGCGGAGCTGCAGGAGGCGGAGCCGCTGAAGAAGAGAAAACAGAATTCACTGTTACTCTTAAAGGTCTTTCCGACCCCGGTAAAAAGATCGGTGTTATTAAAGAAGTTCGAAACGTTATTCCCGGCCTCGGCTTGAAGGAAGCTAAAGAGCTCGTTGAAGGAGCTCCGAAAGTCCTTAAAGAAGATGTTTCTAAAGAAGAAGCAGCCAAGATTAAGGAAGCTATTACAGCCGCCGGCGGTGAAGTTGAAATTGCTTAATGAGCAAAATACCGGCTTTATGCCGGACATTGTTGTGCTTCTTCCAAAAAGAGGCACAACAGCATAGACAATGAATTTTCTCTAAGACTTCCTGTATAAATTCTCAGGAAGTCTTTTTGTGATTAAATATAGACTTGGAGGGTAATGGATGTTTGCAAGAGGTCAAAAAATAGATCGAAGGTATTACGGTAAGGATGTTCCAAATTTTATGGAGCTTCCTAATCTCATCGATATTCAGATTCAATCTTACAATAAATTTTTAAACAAAGAAAAAAAGACAGATGAGACCGAGATTGAGGGCTTAGAATCGGTATTCCATACAACTTTTCCTATCGAAAGTACAAATGAAGACATGGCTTTGCAATATCTATCCTATTCTCTCGATTATGATAGTATTAAATTTTCTGAAATTGAATGTAAACAAAAGGGACTTACTTATTCCGTTCCCTTAAAAGCCGAAATAGACTTATTCTTTAAGGAAACTAAAGAAATACGCCGCAAAAATATCTACATGGGCGATATTCCTCTGATGACGGAAAGAGGAACCTTTATTATAAACGGAGCGGAAAGGGTTGTTGTTTCTCAGATTCACCGTTCGCCGGGCGTTATCTTTTCGCATGAAAAGGGCGTTTACTCAAGCCGCATTATTCCATACCGAGGAACATGGCTTGAATTCGAAATAGATCAGAAAAAAGAGCTTATTTATGCAAAGCTTGACAGTAAAAAGCGAATTTTAGGTACGATATTTTTACGTGCTCTCGGATATGACACAAGAGAAAAAATTATCGACCTTTTCTACAAAACAAAGACAGCAAAAATATCTCCGGACAGGACAGAGTACGAAGAGTTAATAGGTCAGGTACTGGCCAGAGATGTCTATGTAAAGGGTGAAGACGGCGAAAAACGGAAAATGCATCAAGCCGGCGAAAAAATTCATCCACACAACATCGACGATTTAATTCAAAATGATGTTAAAAAGATAACGATAATCGACTTTAAGGGAAAAGACTCTTTGGATTCACAGATTATCATCAATTGTTTTGAAAGGGAAGAAATCAAGTATACTCCCGATCCGGCCGTAAACGATGAGCCCACTGTTGAAGATGCTTTAAACGCAGTCTACAGCGTTATCCGTCCGGGAGATCCTATTACCTACGAAAATGCAAAAGAAGACCTGCACAATATGTTTTTCACTGCAAGAAGGTACGATATAGGTAAGGTCGGCCGATACAAATTAAACAAAAAATTCGACTACTCCGATGACGTTAAAGGTACAACCTTAATCGAAGAAGATATATTTAAGACAATGAAATTTTTGATCAAGGTTTACATAGGTGAAGAAAGTATTGACGATATCGACCACCTAGGCAACAGGCGAATTAGGTCAGTCGGCGAAATTATGACCGATGTTCTAAAAAAAGCCTTCTCAAGGATGGAGCGTATTGCCCGCGACAGGATGAGCTCTAAGGAGATGGATACCATCAAACCTCAGGACTTAATTTCTATTAAGCCCATCGTTGCGGCTATTAAGGAATTCTTCGGAGCAAGCCAGTTGTCCCAGTTCATGGATCAGGTAAACCCCTTGGCAGAGCTTACTCATAAGCGCCGTCTTAATGCATTAGGCCCCGGCGGTCTTTCGCGCGACAGGGCAGGCTTTGAGGTACGAGAAGTTCACTATACCCACTACGGAAGAATGTGCCCGATCGAGACCCCTGAAGGCCCGAACATCGGTCTTATCGTTTCTATGGCAAACTATGCCCGTGTAAACGAATACGGCTTTTTGGAAGCTCCCTATGTAAAGGTTGTAAACGGGGTTGCTACCCGCGAAATCGAGTACCTGTCTGCAATGGATGAAGACAAATATTTTATCGGACAGGTTTCTTCCGCTATCGGAAAGGATGGAAAGATCAATACGGATCAAGTTTCGTGCCGAAAGCTCGGTGACTATACTTCAATAAGTCCGAAAGATATCCAGTACATGGATGTTTCGCCTAAACAGATTATATCCGTTTCGGCTTCTCTAATTCCCTTCCTTGAGCATGACGACGCTAACCGTGCCCTCATGGGTTCCAACATGCAGCGTCAGGCTGTTCCTTTAGTTTTCCCCGAACCTCCGCGAGTCGGAACCGGTATGGAAAAAAAGTGCGCCTATGATTCGGGCGTTTTGGTTAAGGCAAAAAGATCGGGAAAGGTTGAGTTTGTTTCTTCCGATACGATTATCATAGCCCCCGAAAAGGGAAAAAATAAAGAAGATAAGGACGAGTACACTCTCTTAAAATATCAAAGGACAAACCAAGAAACCTGTTACCATCAGCGCCCAATCGTCAATGTGGGCGATACGGTCAAGGCAGGCCAGCCCATAGCTGACGGTCCTGCAACCTATAACGGAGAATTGGCCCTAGGCCGAAATATCCTCGTAGGATTCGTTCCTTGGAACGGCTATAACTACGAAGACGCTATCTTAATTTCACGCAGGGTCGTAAAAGAAGATATGTTCACTTCTATCCATATAAAAGAGCTTTCAACCGATGTTCGGGAAACAAAGCTGGGTGCCGAAAAGATGACCTGCGATATTCCGAATAAGTCCGAAAAGAGCTTGGACGATCTCGACAGCGAAGGTATTATCCGCATAGGCTCTAAGGTAAAGCCCGGCGATATCCTTGTAGGAAAGGTTACTCCTAAGAGCGAAAGCGATACAACCCCCGAATTTAAGCTCCTTAATTCTATCTTCGGTGAAAAGGCTAAGGAAGTGCGGGATACCTCTCTGCGTGTTCCCCACGGAACCGAGGGTACGGTTATCGATGTTCAGCGCTTAAAGAGGGATCAGGGAGATGACTTGAGCCCCGGTGTAGATGAAGTTGTAAAGGTCTTAATCGCTACAAAGCGAAAACTCCGCGAGGGAGACAAGATGGCCGGACGCCACGGAAACAAGGGCCTTGTAGCCAGAATCCTCCCCGAAGAAGATATGCCCTACATGGAAGACGGAACACCGCTTGATATTTGTCTAAACCCGCTCGGCGTTCCTTCCCGAATGAATATCGGCCAGATTTTGGAATCGGAGCTGGGACTTGCAGGATTAAAATTGAATGAGTGGTACGAGTCTCCGGTTTTTGAGTCTCCCAGTATGGAACAGATTGAAGCGAAGCTTAAAGAAGCAGGTTATCCTACCAGCTCTAAGGTAAAACTCCGAGACGGCTTAACCGGCCGCCTCTTTGAAAACGAGGTATTTGTCGGGGTTATCTACTTCTTAAAGCTGGCTCACTTGGTAGACGACAAAATGCACGCCCGATCAACAGGCCCCTATTCTCTTGTTACCCAGCAGCCATTGGGCGGTAAGGCTCAATTCGGCGGTCAGCGCTTGGGAGAAATGGAAGTTTGGGCCCTCGAAGCTTACGGTGCAGCTAACACCTTGCAGGAACTTATCACAATCAAGTCCGACGATATGCACGGACGATCTAAAATATATGAATCCATCGTTAAGGGCGAGCCTTCAAGCTCTGCCGGTATCCCCGAATCCTTTAACGTATTGGTACAGGAATTAAGAGGTTTAGCTCTCGACTTTACAATCTATGATGCAAAGGGTCAGCAGATTCCTTTAACCGAAAGAGATGAAGAGCTAATTAAACGCGAAAAAACAAGTACTAACTTTTAACGGAAGTAAGGAGAGGGAGAGATTATGAGAGATATACAAGATTTTGACAGCTTGATGATAAAGCTTGCTTCACCCGACACTATAAGGGCTTGGTCCTATGGGGAAGTAAAAAAGCCTGAAACAATCAATTACCGAACCTTGCGTCCGGAGAGGGACGGTTTGTTTTGCGAAAGAATATTCGGAACCACAAAGGAATGGGAATGTTTTTGCGGAAAGTTTAAATCGATCCGCTATAAGGGTGTTATCTGCGACCGCTGCGGTGTTGAGGTTACTCACTTTAAGGTACGCCGTGAGCGCATGGGACATATAGAACTTGCAGCTCCCGTTTCTCATATTTGGTATTACCGCTCGGTACCTAGCCGAATGGGGCTTTTACTTAACCTACAGGTTGCAGCCCTAAGGTCTGTTTTATACTACGAAAAATACATCGTTATAGATGCAAACGATACCGACTTGGAACCCATGCAGCTTTTAACCGAAGATGAGTACAGGGATGCTCACGAGCGCTATGGAGCTGCTTTTACTGCAGGTATGGGAGCAGGGGCTATTAAAACCCTTCTTCAAAACATAAATTTAGATGAGCTCGCAGCCCAGCTTCGTGCTAAAATGATTGAAAAAGGTGCAAAAAGCGATCAACGCCTTTTGCGCAGAATCGAAATAGTCGAAAATTTCAGAGCATCGGGCAATAAACCCGAATGGATGATTCTTGATGTTATTCCGGTTATTCCTCCGGATTTACGCCCCATGGTTCAGCTTGACGGAGGCCGCTTTGCAACATCCGACCTCAACGACTTATATCGAAGGGTTATTCACAGAAACAGCCGTTTGAGTAAGCTCATGGAGTTAAAGGCCCCCGATATTATTATCAGAAACGAAAAGAGAATGCTCCAAGAAGCAGTTGATGCCTTGTTCGATAACTCAAAGCGCAAAAAGGCTATTAAGGGAGCTTCAAACAGGCCTCTAAAATCGATTTCCGATCTTTTAAAGGGAAAGCAGGGAAGATTCCGCCAAAACCTATTAGGTAAGCGTGTTGACTATTCAGGCCGATCCGTTATCGTTGTAGGCCCTGAGCTCAAACTTTGGCAGTGCGGTCTGCCCACTAAGATGGCCTTGGAGCTGTTTAAGCCTTTTATAATGAAAAAACTTGTTCAAAAGGAAGTTGTTTCCAATATTAAAAAGGCAAAACTCCTTGTAGAACAGGAAGCTGCCGAAGTTTTTGCAGTTCTTGACGAGGTTGTAAGCGAACATCCGGTTCTTTTAAACCGTGCTCCGACACTTCACAGGCTCGGTATTCAGGCCTTTGAACCCGTTTTGGTAGAAGGAAAGGCTATCCGCCTCCATCCTCTTGTATGTAAGGCCTTTAACGCCGACTTTGACGGCGACCAGATGGCTATCCACGTTCCGCTCACTCAGGCGGCTCAGATGGAATGCTGGACTTTGATGCTTTCAGCCCGAAACCTTCTTGACCCTGCAAACGGAAAAACAATAGTTTTCCCAACACAGGACATGGTTCTGGGTCTTTATTATCTTACAAAGGAAAGAGCTCTGCCTGAGGGTAAAAAAGAGCGCCTTTATTCTTCAGTTGCAGAAGTTTTGATGGCCGCAGAATGTCATGCCGTAGGCTGGCAGGAACCCGTTTTAATCGACTATGAAACGGAACCCGGTAAGATTGAAACCGTAAGAACTACACCGGGAAGGATTTTATTTAATGAAGAAATGCCCGAAGGCGTTCCCTTTACAAATGATGCTTTAAACGATAAAAAAATACGAAAACTTATAGAAGATGTCTTTAAGGATAAGGGGCCGTGGCTGGCTGTTCAGCTTTTGGACAAGCTCAAGGCTGTCGGTTATAAGTATGCCACATATTTCGGTGCAACCTTGAGTATGGAAGACATGATTATTCCTCCTGAGAAGGCCGGAATGCTTGAAAAGGCCAACAAAGAGGTTTTGGAAATCTATAACCAGTATAAGGGCGGCCACATTACCCAAGAAGAACGCTATAACCGTGTAGTTGACGTTTGGCAGAAGACAAACTCCAATCTTAAAGAGATTCTTATGAACCGTCTGCAAGAAGACAAGGGCGGATTTAATACCATACACATGATGGCTACATCGGGTGCCCGAGGTAATAAGGATCAGATAAATCAGCTTGCCGGAATGCGAGGTCTTATGTCCAAGCCTACGGGAGACATTATCGAACTTCCGATTAGATCGAACTTTAAAGAAGGCTTAAACGTTATGGAATTCTTTATTTCGACTAACGGTGCCCGAAAAGGTTTGACCGATACGGCTCTTAAAACATCTGACGCAGGTTACCTGACCCGCCGTCTGGTTGATATTGCCCAAAATGTAGTTGTAAACGAAGAAGACTGCGGTACCATTAACGGTATAGAATATGCCGCAATTAAACGCGGAGACGAAATCCGTGAGTCCTTGAGTGAGCGTATTGCCGGAAAATACACTCTGGAAAGGGTTATTCACCCCATTACGGGAGAGCTTCTCATCGATGTAAACGAGTATATTACCGATGAAACAGCTAAGAAGATAGAAGAAGCCGGTGTTGAAACCGTTAAGCTCCGCACCGTTTTAACCTGCGAATCCAAGCACGGTGTTTGCGTAAAATGTTACGGACGGGATCTTGCACGAAACCGAATTGTCCGAATAGGGGAGGCTGTAGGTATTATCGCAGCCCAGTCCATCGGTCAGCCCGGTACACAGCTTACGATGCGTACCTTCCATGAAGGCGGTACGGCTTCTAAAAACGTTGAAGAGAACAGAATAGTGTTTAACGACTATTCTATCATCGTTCGCGGCATAAAGGGTTCTTATGTAACGCTTAAAAACGGACACTTCCTCTTTACAAGAAAGGGCGAGTTTACTTTCAGCAGGGTATTGAATGAATATGCTCTTAAAAAAGGCGAAACAGCCCTTGTAAGTACAGGCACAAGGGTAGTAAAGGGTAATCCTCTTTATACATTAAAGAACGGAAAGGAAGTGCTTTCAGAAAATATAGCCATTGCCGAGGTCAGAGATAATATTATCTATTTGACAGGTCAAGAGCAGACAATAGAGATAAGAAACGGTTCAGAGGTTGTAGTAAAAGAAAATGATGTTATAAAGGCCGGAGAAACGGTCGGTACCTTCGACCCCTTTGCCGATCCTATTTTAGCTGAATATGACGGCTTTGTCCGATTTGAAGATATTCTTCCCGGTACAACCTTAAAAGAAGAAGCCGACGAGGAAACGGGTGTTGTCGAAAAGCGAATAAGCGATGCTCACTTCGATAAGATGCAGCCCCGTATCTTTATCTCAGATGAATCGGGTAACACCGTAGGTGAGGACTCTTACTTCCTCCCCGGAGGTGCACAGCTCTTGGTTGAAGAAGGTCAGGAAATTAAGGCCGGTGCAATCCTTGCAAAGATAGCAAAAGAGTCGGTAAAGACAAAGGATATTACCGGAGGTCTTCCGCGAGTTTCGGAGCTTCTTGAAGCCCGCAGACCAAAGTCGCCTGCCGTTCTTGCCGCTATTGCCGGTGTTGTTACCATAAAGAAAGGCTTGCTCAAGGGTAAGAGAACTATTATGGTTCGTGACGAATACGGCCATGATGTCAAGCACTTGGTTCCTATCGGAAAGAGAATGCTTGTCCGTGACGGAGATACGGTAAAGGCCGGAGAACCCTTGTGTGACGGCAGCTTTGATCCGCACGATATTTTAAATATCCTCGGTGAAAATGCCCTTCAAAACTACTTGATGAAGGAAATCAAGGAAGTTTATGATGCTCAGGGTGTTACCATTAACGATAAACACGTAGGTATAATCGTACGTCAGATGCTCCGAAAGGTAAAGATTGTTTCGGTTGGAGATACCAAGTTTATCTTTGACCAGCAGATAGATAAATACCGCTTCCATGAGGAAAATAAGAGGGTTAAGGAAGAAGGCGGTCAGCCTGCCGTTGCCCGTCCTATGTTCCAAGGAATTACAAAGGCAGCCTTAAACATCGACTCCTTTATTTCGGCCGCTTCTTTCCAAGAAACCACGAAGGTTCTTACAAATGCCGCTATTGCAGGTTCTTCGGATGAGCTTCGCGGTCTAAAAGAGAACGTAATTATCGGTCATCTTATTCCTGCCGGAACAGGTATGAAGCAGTACCGAGATATTAAACTTTTCGATAAAAACAAGAGCGACTTGGATGTTCAAATGAACGAAATCCTTGAACGCCGAAGGCTTGAAGCCGAAGCTGCTCAAGCTCTCGAAGAAAAAGAACTTATCGAAGAAGAAAGCTTTTTGGATGATCTCTAAAATCTAGGGGAAGGGAGGAACCCCCGTTCAGAGCAGGGGTTACCTCCCTTCCCCTATGACCCCATCCCTCTTTACCTCGAAGCTTCGCTGGTTGTACCCGCGCTGCCAAAGGGGAACCCCCTTTGGAATCCCCTGATTATTACAAAGGTTTTGGTTTACTTTTTGGTTGAGATGAAACAAGAGGATTAAGGTAAATTCAAAGGTTGGGAGGGGAGGGGAAGGTGAAATTCCTACAGTAATTTTTTCCCTCTTGACATTTGCTCATACTTGATAATATAATTTCATTGATTATAACTATTTCTTTTTAATTTCTTAATTTAGGTGGTCTCGATTATGAAATTTATTAATAATAGCTTTACTAAAGCTTGGATGAACCGTAAGTATAGGCTGTGGATTCTTTTATTTGGTGTATTTTCTTTTTTAGTTATATATATCAAATATTTTGTAAAAAAAATTAATAAGTCTTCTTCTGCGATGAATCAATATGATGAGATTATTGCAAATGTAAATGAAGAACTTCAAAATACTAATACGATGGAAAATTTGTTAAAAGAATCTTATGAACAGGTAGTCCGTAAGAATGAGTATTTTAAGAAAGTTATGCCTGAAGCTGAGATATTAAAAGAAGCAGAAAAGAATGCAAAAAAAAGATATAATGAGTTGTATCATGAGAAAATAGATTATCTTTGTGAACATAATTCAGTGAAAAAAATAACATTTTTAGATTTTTTTCTTGATACACTTAAAAATCCTGTATTTCTAATCCTTTCCATTATCATTTCTTTTCCAATGTATGTGCTTCTCTATATATATACTAGACCAATTCAAAAGTATATTTTAGAGAGATTATTTATGATGGTGTTTGTAATTTTTGGAGTTACTTTTATGGTCTTTACTATACTGTATTTCTCTCCTATGGATCCTGCAGTAAATATTTTAGGTCAAACGGCAACTCCGGAACAAATTGAAGAGTTTAATAGAGTGTATGGTTTAAATGCATCATATTTTTCAAGACTATTTACAACTTTTAAATCTCTTGTAACTTTTGATTTGGGTATCACATATGTTGGAAACATGTCTGTTTCTACTGAAATTGCAACAAAATTTCCTATAACGTTGACTATAGCATTTTGTTCTGTTTTTATTGCTGTATTAATAGCTATACCGGCAGGAATTATGTCTGCTATAAAACAATATTCTTCTTTCGATTATACATTTATGTTTTTTGCATTGATAGGCTTATCTATACCTAATTTTTGGCTTGCCCTATTATTAATTTTGCAATTCTCTATAAAAATGAGCTGGCTTCCGGCAACATATATTGTTGGTAATTGGCAGTCTTTAATAATGCCTGCAGTAGTACTAGGTACTGGAATGAGTGCTACAGTTGCAAGAATGACCCGTTCATCTATGTTAGAGGTTAAGCATTCCGATTATATATTAACGGCAAGAGCAAAAGGTTTATCTCCCTATAGGGTAACAATAAAGCATATTTTAGGGAATGCAATGATACCGATTATAACGGTTATAGGGCTTCAATTTGGTGCTCTATTAGGCGGTTCAGCTGTTACCGAAAAAAGTTTTAATATACGCGGTCTTGGTAGTTTCATTGTTGATAGGCAGTTTATACCTGATGTTCCTGTTGTATTAGCGGGAGTCGTATATATTGCTGTTGTTATTAGTGTTGTGAATTTAATGGTTGATATACTATATGCAATGTTGGATCCTAGGATAAAATCAAAAATAAAAAATTCGTAAAATAATTATAGACTAAATGGGGGTATGCATTGTGGTCGATAAGGATTTCTATTTAAATAAAAGATATTTGAGGGTTTTAGGGAACAGCCTCGAATATGCAACAGCAAGACTTGCATGGCAGGTTTCGTTAGTTGTATCTATTATATTTGCTTTTTCTTCATATAATTTTAAAACCGGAGAAATTGAGCTTGTGCCGGGTATAGTTTTTATAGTATATTTTATTGGTGCGTTTTTACAATATATAGTTTGTAAAAAAATAAAAAAAGATTTTACTAAAAATGGGAAAGTTTTGAATACAACCATGAAATGGGGTTATCTTTTTATCCCCTTTATACTTACAGGTAATTTTTTATTGTCTAATGCTGGTTTTATGCTTATAAAAAAAGAAAAAAATATTGAATATTGTTTAGCAGTATATTCTTTTTTAATAACATTTGTTGTTATAGTAATATCTCTTTTGAATTTAGCTAAAGAATATATTTCAAACTTTTTTTTTATTGGTATTGGTCTACTTTTATTACTAGCATTATTTAATATTGTTACTATCTTATTGTCTTCAAAAATAAGTTCAGGTAATTTGGGTAAATTTACAGTTCCATTTGCGATAATTTTAATACTTTCTTCAGCTACAGGTAATTTATTTTCATTCATATTAGGTATTATGATACTGTTCAAAAAATTTCACAAAAATTCTGCAGCTAATATAGGCTGGATAGATGTTTTAAAACGAATTTTTAGAAATTATGTATCAGTTGTAGGCTTGTTTTTTATAGTTTTTTTGATGTCCATATCAATATGCAGCTATCTTACATTTGATTATGCTTATGCAGTAGAGAATAATTATAGCACAATACAGCAAATTCCAAGTTTACAATTTCCATTTGGAACTGATGATTATGGAAGGTGTTTATTTACTAGAATTGTATTCGGAGCCAGAATCTCTCTTACAGTCGGTATAATATCTACGGGAATTCCTATTATAATTGGTTGTTTCCTTGGTGCCATATCGGGCTATTATGGGAAAAATGTAGATAATGTAATTATGAGATTATTGGATATACTTTATGCAACTCCGGGAATATTACTTGCCATTGCTATAATCGCTGCGTTTGGCTCTAATACATTCAATTTAATAATGGCTTTGTCGGTTGCATATATACCAATATATGCCAGAACAATGAGGGCTACGGTATTGACAATTTCCAATCAAGAATTTGTTGAAGCGTCAAGAGCTTGTGGAGCAAAAGATCTTAGGATAATATTTAAACATATTATTCCAAATTCACTTGCTCCTATAATAGTAAGGGCTACTTTGTCGATAGGTGCAGCAGTTCTTTCGACAAGTGCTCTTAGTTTTTTAGGGTTGGGCGTAGAGCCTCATATTCCTGAATGGGGTAATATATTAAAAGCTGGAAGTAGTTTTTTGGAAACTAGTCCGCATATAGCAATTTTTCCCGGAATAGCAATAATACTGATTGTTTTAGCATTTAATTATTTTGGTGATGGTCTTAGGGATGCTTTAGATCCTAAATTAAAATAGGTGATAGTATGGTTGATAATAAAGTAAAAGATACGGTAATAAGTATAAAAAATCTGCATGTTCATTACGTGACAGAGGATGAAATATATCGTGCTGTAAATGGTTTAAATCTTGAAATATTAAAAGGCGAAGTTGTTGGGCTTGTTGGAGAAACTGGGGCAGGTAAAACAACTACAGCCCTGTCTATTATGCAGCTGGTACCGGATCCGCCCGGAATAATTGTAGACGGAGAGATATACTACGATGGAAAGGACATAATAAGAAATACGGAAAAAGAAAATAGAATAGTGCGGGGAAATGGTATATCTATGATTTTTCAAGACCCTATGACCGCATTAAATCCAATTATGACAATTGGAGAGCAGCTGGAAGAAGTCGTTGAAACCCACGAAAAAATGCCGAAACAAGATATCAAAAAGAGAGTTGTAGATATGCTTGAAACAGTAGGCATTAATAAAGAGCGTTATAACGATTATCCCCATCAATTTTCCGGAGGTATGAAACAACGCGTTGTTATAGCAATGGCCTTATTGTGTAAACCTCAATTACTGATAGCCGATGAACCTACTACGGCATTGGATGTAACAATACAAGCACAGATATTAAATATAATGCAGGATTTGATAAAAAAATTTGATATGTCTATGCTTTTGATAACTCATGATTTAGGTGTTGTTGCTGAAACTTGTAATAAAGTATGTATTATGTATGCCGGTGAAATAGTGGAAAGTGGAAATGTTGAGGATGTTTTTGAGCAACCGAAACATCCGTATACAGTCGGTCTTTTCGGTTCTATTCCAAAAATTGATGAAGATGTTGCCGAACTAAGTCCTATAAAGGGGAGCGTTTCAAATTCATCAGAACTTCCTGATGGGTGTTATTTTTATCCTAGATGTCCTTATGCTAAAGATATATGTATGAAAGAAAAACCGGGAATTAAAGGTGATAATCATATGTATAGATGCCACTTTGATATAAGCAAATTAGTTCTTAATACTGGTGAGGATAAAAATACAACTATAGATAAAATTAATATAGAAAATAAGATTGAGGTTTTAAATGATAATATTCCAAATATAGCAAATGAAAAACCTCTCTTAGAAGTAAGAAACTTGAAGAAATATTTCCCTTTAGTAAGCGGTTATTTACATGCTGTTGATGATGTTTCATTTGCTATACCCAGGGGAAAAACTCTTGGTATAGTAGGAGAAAGCGGTTGCGGTAAATCGACTTTAGGAAGAACCGTACTAAGACTTCATGAGCCGACCGCCGGAAGTATTTTATATGATGGGATGGATATAACAAACTTTAATAGTGAAGAGATGAGAAAACTAAGACAGAATTTTCAGATTATATTTCAAGACCCATATGCCAGTTTAAATCCAAGGATGAGTGTATCTCAAATTATAGGAGAACCATTAACTATACATAAAAAATTTAGCGAAAAACAAGCTCTACAAAAGAGAATACTTGAACTTATGTCTTTAGTCGGTTTATCTAAAAAAGCTTACAATAATTATCCTCATGAATTTGATGGCGGACGCAGACAAAGAATAGTTATTGCTAGAGCTCTAGCTATGAATCCTGAATTTATAGTATGTGATGAACCTGTTTCGGCTTTGGATGTGTCTGTTCAAGCACAGATATTGAATCTACTTATGCAATTACAAAAGCAGATAGGCCTTACTTATATGTTTATTAGTCATGATTTGTCTGTAGTAAAACATATATCGGATGAAATTGGGGTTATGTATTTGGGACAACTTATTGAGAGAGCACCCAAAAATGAAATTTTTTATAAACCTCTCCATCCATATACTATAGCTTTACTTAGTGCAATACCGTCAATAACCGTTAACAAGAAGACTTCAAGGATATTACTTAAGGGAGAGATAGTAAGTCCAATTAACCCTAAAAAAGGGTGTAGGTTTGAAAGCAGATGTCCTTTTGCAATAGAAATATGTTCCAAGATTACTCCCTCATTGAAAAATGTCGTTTGTGATCATTTTGTAGCTTGTCATAGATGGAATGAAATAGAAAACGGTAATTGTAAATATAATAATACCTAATAAATAAAACTGTATATTGACAGATATGTATCAATAATGTATCATTGAATGTAATATTAAAACTACTTATGTTGATAACATGGTGTAGTTATATAAATAGGGGGATTAAAATGAAAAGAAGATTATTTGGATGTGTTTTAGCTATTGCACTTTTAGCCGGTTGCGGTAGCAAAACTAGAGAAAATTCTGCTGCTGGCGGAGATGGTAAAGCTGTTGCCGGAAATAAGACTGAGACAATTAGAATATTATCTCAATCGTCATATCAGAGCAAAGCTTCAAATGTTTTGCGGGATCAATTAACAAAAGCAGGCTTTAATGTAGAATTAAATACTCAGCCTGACTATTCAAGTTATTTAGTACCGCTTAAAGCCGGTGATTATGATTTGGCAATAACCGGTTGGACTACAGTTACAGGTAACCCTGATTATGCTGTGAGGTCCCTTTTTATGACCGGTGGAGATTATAATAATTTACCGGTTTCAGATGCTAAAGTCGATCAACTTATAGACAAAGCCGCAACGGAAACGCCGGAACAATATGTTGAAACTTACAGAGAATTGGAAAATTATCTTGTATCTGAAAAAGCCTATATTGTTCCTCTTTATTCTAACTTGCGAATATTGGCTTATAACAAAGAGTTGATAAAGAATAATGTTAGACACTCTAAATCACGCTCTCTGGTTTGGGAAGAATTTGAGTATAAAGATTCTTCTTTAAATGAAAAACGTCCTTTGATTTTGACACAAAATACTGCAAATCTGACATCTTTATGGCCAATAAAAGGTAATGACGGTTCAATCAATCAGTTGAACACAAATATGTATGTAAGATTGGTTAATTTAACTGATGAAGATGATATTATTGCTGAAGGCTCCCTTTCATATGGTAATGTTATAGCCGAAGGAAATAAAGAGTATTATTTCTTACTTAGAGATGATGTATATTTTGCAGCCGTGGATAAAAACAAAAATGTCTTTAACACCGCTGAAAGAGTAGGTGTTGATGATGTAATATTTTCTTTAAATAATGCAAGAGACAAAAATAGTGCACCGGATCATAGGACTTTTACCTTGCATGGAAGTATGGAAAGTATAGAAGCTATAACGGATTTAAATATACTGAAGACCGGTAAAAAGTCGGGAACAAATACATCCATATTGAGTGCTTTGCAAGAATCTGCTCCAACAGTAATAAAAGCTCTGACAGCCGATAAAACTAAAGCAAATACCAAAGACGGTGTATATCAAGTAATAAGAATAATTACTAAAAGACCATTTCCGCAAGTGTTAAATTTTTTAGCTCATCAATCAGCCGGAATTACATCAGTTAAACAAGTTACAAAGGTTAATAAAGATTTAAATGTTAAGACTTATGATCCCAAGAAAGATGTAATTTATGGTGATCAATCAACGGTAACAGAAGGAAGTACATATAATAATACTTTGTGGTGTTCCGGTCCATATATTCTGGTTAAAAAGAATGAATATGATATAATTTTTGTGAAGAACCCCGGATATATGGTTGGTTCCAAACATGAACCAAGAATAAAACAGATAACCTATAAAGTTATTGCTGATAATGCTTCCGCAGTGGGGGCTTTTAGAGCCGGAGAAGTTGATTTTGTTCCTGCGGTTGATGATGATAAGGTAGAGATTCTTGAAGGCGATTCAAAAGTATTGGTTTCTAAACGAAGTTCAAATTCTGTTATTTATGCAGCATTTAATTTAAAGGATGGCAGTAAGTTTAGAAATCAAAAACTTAGACAAGCTGTACTTAATGCCGTAGAACAAGAAGGTTTTATCGCCGTTTATTCCGGGCTTAAACAAAAAGCATATTCTACGTTGTCTACATTGATTGATACGGGCAATGAATTAAAAGTTGATTTAGAAAAGAGTAGAAAATTGCTATTAGAATATCAAAATGAAAAATAGTGTATAATTAAGAATACTCTTTACGTCTTCCAAAGGGCTTGTAGCCCTTTGGAAGATCAGTTTTGTTACAAAGGTTTTTCTTCAGCATTGACATGTCCGAGGCTTTAAAGTATTATTATAAAGAAAAAGAAACTTATATAAAGGAGTTTTTATGAATAAAGTCAAACTAATCGGTATTGTAAAAGCTGCCGTGATAACAGCTCTTTTGGTTATTTGTATCGGCTGCCAATCTTTTTCCGGTTCGGACAAAGTCATTAAAGGAAACGGAAAGATAGAAACTAAATCATTCCCTGAAAGCGATTTTAATGCTGTTTGCATCAAGGGCGGTTGGACTGCCGATATAAGGTATAGCGAAACCTTTTCCATTCAAATTGAAACGGATGAAAATATTTTCCCCTATTTGGATGTATCCCTTACAGGTACCACTCTTAACATCGGTTTTAAGTCTGGATACAGATACGGCATATCACCGACTCGCCGTAAAGTCTTTATCACAATGCCTGCTTTAATAAAGTTGCAGACAGTCGGTTCACTTACCAGTACCATTTCATCATTCAATATGCCTAAAGATTCAATGTCGATAGATATCGCAGGCAGCGGTAATATTACTGCACGCGATATTATGGTAAACACTCTAAAAGTGGACGTATCCGGCTCAGCCGATTTTTCCGCAACGGGAAAAGCCGAAAATATGATAGTGGATATCTCCGGTTCAGGGGATATAAAAACAACCGATTTTGAAACCGAAAAGGCGGATATTTCAATTTCAGGCTCCGGTTCTGCAAAAGTATGGGTTACACGGCATTTAAAAGCCGATATCCGCGGCTCCGGTTCCGTCCGTTATAAGGGTAATCCTGCAATTGAAATAAAAAGCTCAGGCAGCGGCCGTATATCTTCTCTTTGAAAACTTATGAAGGATTTTTATAGATGAAAAAAGAAAAGCAAGAACATCTCCCTGTTATTTTATGAAGCTCACGGAAGAAAGATGGCTTTCAGAACGTTTCGGCGAGGAATATAAAGCTTATTGTAAACGGGTCAACCGCTTTATTCCGTGGAGAAAAATACATAACTAATTGGTAATGAATAATTTGTAATTCGATTGGGAGGTTTATTTATGAGAAGAGTAGACAGGGCAGTAACGGATAATCGGCAAATACAATCAATTATCGAAAAAGCAAAGGTTGTACATATCGGTATGATCGATAATGACCGGCCGTATGTAGTGCCGATGCAGTACGGTTTTATATTTAACGAAGGCAAATTGACTTTATATGTGCACTGCGCAAAAAAAGGGCGGAAGCTGGATATTATCAACAAGAACCCGCATGTTTTTATCGAGCTTGAAACGGAAGCTGTGATTATTTCCGGAGGAGAAGTTCCGTGTGCGTACGGATCGGAATATGCAAGTGTTATGGGAGACGGCACAGCTGTTTTTGTTGAAGATGTAAAAGAAAAAATTTTAGGTTTGCAGCTGCTGATGAAAACACAGACAGGCAGAGATTTTGAAATAACCGAACAGATGACAAAACAGGTTACTGTTTTACGTATCGATGTTCCATGTGTAACAGCAAAAAGCAGAGCTAAGGTTTAATGGGAGGATACCATGTGTAAAGAATGCTATGTAAACGAAAACAGAATTACCCCATTACTGAACCCCGTAGATTGCTTGGAAAATCATACGCAATATATCTGCGGAACATGCGGCCGATGTATTTGCATTGAACATGATCCGCAACGGGGTTTGCAAAGATGGAATTTCCCGTTTAAATCATTGGAAATTGCAAAACTTTATTTGCGTACTGCGGATTATACCGAAAAAAAGGCCTGCGGTATCTACGAAATAGAAAACAGCAAGGGCAAAAAATCATATAAAATTTTTCCGTCTTATGACGATCTGCTTTTATTTTTGAAAAAGAATAAAGACAAACAATGCAAACAAACCGCACCTCTTTTTACTGTTGGGAAATATAAAGAATATCCGCATACACAGATACGCATGTTGACTCCTGCTGAAGTAAAAAAATACATGAGTGAGCGTGAAAACTGAAAGAATCGGAATAAAGCATAAAAAATGTATCGATAATATGTTTTCATAAGGAGACTTTAATGCACATAATCTATGAAACTAATGGCTTAGGTTTTCTTGGTTGGATAACTGATTTACCCGGCGCTTATATTCGGGGGAAGACACTGGAAGAGGCTAGGGGTAAAGTCAATAAAGAAATAGCTTTATATAATGAATGGCTTAATTTTGAAAAAGCTATCGATATGCAAATAAATGAAGAAATAAAAAAATCCGATTTACACATTGAAGATGCCGATTCGGATATTATATTTGATTCGGAGCTAATCGATTTTGATAAAAAAGAAGATTTTCTTTTTTGGTGTGATAAAGTTTTACTTTCCAGAACAAAAACTGAAGAAATATATAAAAAAATGAAGAATAAATCGCTAATTGATATTACTATGAAGCGGACAACTTTTTACGGTGATGTGTATTGTACAATTAACGATCAATATCGTCACATTGTTAATGTTCAAAACTACTATTTAAATCAAATCGGTACTGAAATGAATATAGCCGATGAATTCCGGCTCAATCGTATGGAATTTATAGAAAAGCTAAAGGGAAAATATCTAAAAGAGGGCAATAAGCTGTATCGAAATGAGAGTGAGGATTGGACAATTAAAAAACTAATTCGACGGACTATTTGGCATGACCGTATTCATATCAGGGCGATAGAAAGAATGGAAAAACGCTTAAGCAAAATAAAGCCTTGATTTTATTAAAATTATGTTAAATTTAGATACAAAAAGTTATATTTGTGTTATAATAATTTAGAGGAGGTATGTTTATGTCTTATGAACAGTATTCTCAGTTGGAAACACAGGTTTCAGAAATGCCTTATGAACAGAAACTTCAGCTTCTTTATATAATTGTGGATAGTTTAAAAAATACGACAATAAGTAAAAAGGATAATTTAAAGTATAAGAAGCCAAAACGCAGATTTGGGATTTTGAAAGGTAAAATTTGTATGGCTCCTGATTTTGATGATACTCCTCCCGGTTTTGAGGAGTATATGTAATGTACATTTTAGATACGCACACGCTTTTATGGCTTTTTGATGAAGATGAAAATCTTTCTTCTTCTGCTAAAAATGTTATTCTAACTGAAGATACATTGTATTGAAGATATGACGATTATTACAAAAGATTCTATTATTCCAAAATACAAAGTAAAAATCTTATGGTAATATTGGGGAAAAATTATGGATTTAAGTTTTAGGTTATCAAAAGATGCAGAGCATATCGCATTAATGAACAAAGATGTGCAAGAGCTTCATTATAGATTGTATCCTGAGTATTTTAAACCTTTTTCATATGATGAAACATTAAACTTTTTTAAAAAGCAATTACAAGAAGAAAATTGGTTTTGCTATATTGTCTCGTGTGATGGAAAAGATGCCGGTTATGCTTTGTTTTATATTCGGGATTATCAAGAAAACCCTTTTAGAAAAGCCTATAGAGGAATACATATCGATCAAATCGGCATAGCACCTGAATACAGGCAAAAGGGAATCGGTAAGGCCCTTATGAAAGAAATTGAAAAAATTGCCGTTAAAGAAAAGGCCTCACAAATCGAGTTGACTCATTGGGAGCTGAACGAAGATGCAAAGTGTTTCTATGAGAATATTGGCTTTGATACGTATATCAGATTTGTTGTTAAAAAAATATAAAGCCCTCCAATTAATAAAGCCAATTAATAAAGCCTTGATTTTATCGGAAAAAAGGCATACAATAAATGTAGAATGGTATGGATACATAAGAAGGAGGTAGAAGCTTGGTTATTTCAAAAGAAGAAGTTAAGGATTCCGTAATAAGACGCTTAAAGAGAAATTTCAGTAAAAGCCTTGATAAGGCTACCCGCCGAGAGATTTATGATGCCGTCGCCAGTACGGTTATGGAGCTTATTCAATCTAACTGGATTAAGACTATGAATGCTCAAGAGAAAACTGGTGTTAGAAGGATGTATTATCTTTCAGCCGAATTTTTGATGGGGCGAGCCTTAATCAATAATATAAACAATATGGGCATTCGAAAAACCATTGAAGAGATTGCAGATGAAATATCCGAACCTCTTTCGATTATCGAAGATGAAGAGCCCGATGCCGGTTTGGGAAACGGAGGCTTGGGAAGACTCGCTGCCTGCTTTTTGGATTCTCTTGCAACCATGAACTATCCCGGGCACGGCTACGGCATCCGCTATAAGTATGGAATGTTCGAGCAAAGAATCGAAAACGGCTATCAAGTCGAATATCCCGACCGCTGGCTTTTTGCGCGCGACCCTTGGGAAGTACGCCGCTCCGATTTGAGCGTTAAGGTCTACTTTGGGGGAACTCCTTCTTCCCGAACCTCCGAAAGCGGAAAACTCTATTATGATCTAAATGGGGCAGAAGAAATTATTGCCACCCCTTATGATATGCCGATTGTAGGTTACGGTACGGATACGGTAAACACCCTCCGCCTTTGGGAAGCTTCTTCCGATGACGGCTTTGATCTTCCGCTTTTTAACAGCATGGAATATAACAGGGCCTTCCAAAAACAGATAGATGCCGAGAGCATCTCCTGTATTCTATATCCCAATGATTCGGGCCCGCCCGGAATGAATTTACGCTTAAAACAGCAATACTTTTTTACTTCAGCAAGTTTACAGGATATTATACGCTCCTTTATACATAGAGAAGGTACGGATTTTACCAAGCTGCCCGACTATGTTGTAATTCAATTAAACGATACCCATCCCGTTGTGGGAATCCCTGAACTTATGCGTATCCTTATGGACGATTATCATCTTGAATGGGATGCCGCTTGGGATATTACAAAGAAGGTTTTTGCTTACACAAACCACACTATTTTAGCGGAAGCCTTGGAAAAATGGCCCATAGATGTTTTTCAAAAACTTCTGCCTAGGATTTATCAAATCGTTGAAGAAATAAACAGGCGCTTTTTGGCAAAGCTTTACGAAAAATATCCGGGAGATTGGAAAAAGCACAACAATATGGCTATTATGGCTGACGGGAAAATTCACATGGCCCGCCTTGCCATAGCCGGAGCCTTTTCGGTAAACGGAGTAGCCGCTCTTCACACCGAAATTCTAAAGCACAAAGAGCTTGCCGATTTTTATGACCTCTATCCCCATAAGTTTAACAATAAGACCAACGGAGTAACTCAACGGCGTTGGCTTTTAACAGCCAATCCTCTTCTTTCCGAGTTTATCACAAAATACATAGGCGGCGGCTGGATAACTAATTTGAATGAATTAAAAAAGCTTGAAGCCTTTATAGATGATGAAGAATTTTTAGAAGGTTTTATCGAGGTTAAACATAAAAATAAAATCAGGCTTGCCGAATACCTTGAAAAAAATCAGGGCATATTTGTCAACCCCGATTCTATCTATGATGTTCAAATCAAACGCCTCCACGAATACAAAAGGCAGTTATTGAACATTCTTCATATAATGACCCTTTATAATAGAATCATAAACGACCCGTCCTATGACCCTATTCCTCGAACCTTTATCTTTGGAGCAAAGGCTGCGGCAGCCTATAGACGAGCAAAGGAAATAATAAAGCTCATCAATACGGTCGCCGACAGAATAAATAACGACCACAGGGTTGCAGGTAAATTAAGAGTTGTCTTTGTTGAAAACTACCGCGTATCTGCTGCGGAAAAAATCTTCCCTGCTGCCGATATTTCCGAGCAAATTTCTACAGCCGGAAAAGAAGCCTCCGGTACAGGCAACATGAAATTTATGATTAACGGAGCCGTAACCATCGGCACCCTTGACGGGGCTAATATTGAAATTATCGAAGAAGCCGGAGCAGAGAATGAATTTATCTTCGGGCTTAAGGCTGAAGAGATTTTAAAGATGGATAAGGAAAACACCTATAATCCGAGAGAGTACCTTGCCGCAAATCCTGAACTGGAAAAGGCTGTCAATCAGCTTATCGACGGGACCTATACCTTGCCTGGAGAACAAACCTTTAGAGGGCTTTACGATTCTTTGATTTACGGTGTTGAAGGACAGCGGCCCGATACTTATTATATTCTTGCAGATTTTAAGAGCTATCAAAAAGCTCACGAGCAAATTATAAGCGAGTATTATCACCGCCACGCTTGGGCAAAAAAATGTATTTTAAATATAGCCCGCTCCGGAAAATTCAGTTCGGACAGGACTATTCAA
The DNA here is from genome assembly GCF_024181645.1 of Treponema denticola. NCBI lineage: Bacteria > Pseudomonadati > Spirochaetota > Spirochaetia > Treponematales > Treponemataceae > Treponema > Treponema denticola. Next base: position 438,606 of record NZ_CP058624.1, read on the forward strand.
AATTATGTTGATGAAATTTGGAGACTGGAAAAAATAAATGTCAATCAATAAAACAAGAAAGTATGATTTTGAAAATACGCTTCCGCGAAAAAACATCGGTTCTGCTAAGTGGGAGCTTATGTACCAATGGAAACCCGATGTTTCGGACGGCATAATTCCGCTTTCCGTCGCCGATATGGAATTTAAAAACCCGCCGGAAATAACTGAAGGCCTAAAAGAATACCTCGACAGGCTGATTTTGGGCTATTCTACGCGGTATGCCGATTATGACAACGCTGTAATAAATTGGCTTAAACGCAAACATGATTACTCCGTAAGTGCCGAAATGATTCTTCAGACGCCCGGTGTTGTAAATGCTTTTTTTGCTGCAGTAAATGCCTTTACCGAAAAAGGAGACGGCGTAATAATTATGAGGCCGGTATATTATCCCTTTTCTATGGCAATCGAAATGAATGAGCGGGAGCTTGTAAATTGCCCTCTTCTATGCGATAAGGACAACTATTATACAATCGATTATGAGAAATTTGAAAGCCTTGCAAAGCAGCCTAAAAATAAACTTTTAATTTTCTGCTCGCCTCATAATCCGGTCGGCCGCGTATGGAAAAAAGAGGAATTAAAAAAACTTGCCGAAATAGCCTTAGAAAATAATGTTATAGTTTTTTCCGATGAAATATGGAACGATATTATAATGCCCGGCTATAGACACACTCTTATGGCAAGTATTTCAAAAGAAATAGGTGCAAATACTATAACTGCGACTGCTCCTTCAAAAACATTTAATGTTGCAGGTCTTGCTACATCAAATATAATTGTAGAAAATGAGACTTTGAGAAAAAAATACGACGAAATGCTTCAGAGGATGAGATCTTCAAGCGTAAATGCTCTCGGGTTTAAAGCCTGCGAAATAGCTTATACCCAATGTGATAAATGGCTTGAGGAACTTCTTCAAGTTCTTGATACTAATCAAAAGCTGGTTAAAAACTATTTTGATTCCAATTTTCCCATGCTTAAAAGCCGATTTATCGAAGGTACTTATCTTCAATGGATTGATTTTAGAGCCCTCGGGATGGATAATCAAACTTTGGAAAATTTTATGCACAATGAAGCCCAATTTTTTACGGATGAAGGTTATGTTTTCGGCTCTGAAGGCGACGGTTTTGAAAGAATCAATGTCGGCTGTCCTACTAAAATTTTACAGCAGCATTTGGAGATGCTCGGTGATGTATTAAAGAAAAAATTGTTATAATTATAACATTATGGGAGTTTATATGTCTGAAAAAAAATTATCTTATTCTATGATTTTTTTGGCTATTGCCGTGATGTCTACAGTTTTAGGGCTTGTATGCATTTTTAACCCTGACAGTATAACAAGAATTATTGTGACTATTGTCGGTATTTCGTTAATCGTTTACGGACTTGTTGAAATTTATCAGTTTCTTTCGATTAAAATGAATACCTTTTTGGTATTGGGTATCATTCTTATAGGGCTGGGGCTTTTTTGTCTGGTAAATCCAAGCGCCGTTCTCGGTCTTATCGGGCTCGTCCTCGGTCTCTTTTTGGTCTGCCTTGGGGCCGTTGAGGTCAAAAAGTCATTCGATTTAAAAAGATATGGTGTGAAGCTGTGGTGGCTTTGGCTGATTTTTGCCGGAATTGTATGCTTAATAGGGCTTTCGGGGCTTTTTAATCCTGCAAGCATTTCAGGCCTCTTTGCAAGTTTGATAGGTTTCGGCTTTTTGATAAACGGAATAAGCAGCATTTGGCTCTTCTTTGTGTTGAAGAAAAGGATCTGATTTTTATATTATCAATCTATTGACATAAAATCCGTTTTTTTTTATACTTATTCGGTTGATATAACTATAATCTATAATATTTTACTAGGAGGCAAGTATGGCTGGTGCAAGTAAAAACTCACGAACTGCTGCTGCTACTCAAAAATTTAATTGTCCCTGCGGCGGAGACATCGTATTAAAAACAATGGTCGATAACGGTAAGATTAAAAATATTGCAGAATGTTCAAAATGTAAAAGAGTTGAACGACGACCTAAAGACTTTCATTAATCGATCAGGTTTAAAAGTTCTTAAAATGCCGAAAAAGGGAGGCTCTTTCTGTAATATGAAAGGTCTCCCTTTGTTTTTTTTGATTAGATTTGAGGAGAATAGGGTAAAATGAGCAAGGATGATATTTTTAAATCGACTTTAGGGGAAGAATGCGGAATTGCAGCTGTCTGGGATTCGAACTCCTATAAGGCAGAAAATCCGGAAAGGCTGCCTTTCAGGCTGGATGACGCTGCCCGCTCGGTTTTTTATGCTCTTTTTTCTCTTCAACACAGGGGGCAAGAAGCTGCCGGAATAGCTGTTTCAAACGGAAAGCACATCCGAGTCTTCAAAAAGCCGGGACTTGTTTCCAACATTTTTACCGAACACGATATATCGAACCTTCAAGGTTATGCTGCCATAGGCCACACCCGCTACTCAACTACAGGTTCTTCTTCTTTTGGAAATATTCAGCCCTTTTATATAGAAACAATGCACGGGCCTATAGCCCTTGCTCATAACGGAAATCTTGTAAACGCCCCGCATTTAAGGAAAAAACTTTTGGAAAGAGGGGTAGGGCTTTCTTCTACCTCCGATACCGAAGTTATGATTATGATGCTTGCCGCTGCCAAGGGCGATTCTTGGGCGGAGCGTATAGCTTCATGTATGCGAGAATGGGAAGGAGCTTTTTCGATTGCCGTTTTAACGGTTGAAGGTATTTACATAGCCAGAGACCCTTGGGGCTTCAGGCCTCTTTGTTCCGGAAGTTTTCAGGAAGGGGTATCGGTTGCGGCAAGCGAATCTTGTGCTCTTTTAACACTGGGGTGTAAAGACCTTACTGAGGTAAAAGCCGGTGAAATTCTAAAGCTTGTCGATAACGGAGCCGAGCTTTGTATGCGCATTCCGCCTAAGGAGCCTCTTTCCCCATGTATTTTTGAGTATGTCTATTTTGCCCGCCCCGACTCGGTTTGGAATAATGCCTCGGTTCATGTATCCCGTGTAAATTTCGGCAAGGAGCTTGCAAAAAGCTCCCCCGTTGAGGCCGACATAGTTATAGCCATTCCCGACTCGTCCCGTTCGGCAGCTATAGGCTACTCCCAAGAATCGGGCATTCCCTATGATGAGGGCTTTTCAAAAAACCGCTACATAGGACGCACCTTTATTCAGCCTACCCAAAAATTGCGTGACCAAGGCGTTGCGATGAAGTTCAATGTTCTTTCCGAAGCTGTCGAAGGAAAACGCATCGTAGTGGTCGATGACAGTATTGTCCGCGGAAGCACCATGGGGCCCTTAATCAAAATGCTTAGGGGCGCGGGTGCAAAAGAAGTACACATCAGAATATCTTCTCCTCCGGTACGATACTCCTGCTTTATGGGTGTAGATATGGGAGACCCCGAAAACCTTATCGCCCACAAAAAATCGGTTGAAGAAATCAGGGAACACATCGGTGCAGACTCCTTAGTTTATCTATCCCAAGAAAGTATGCTCAAGGCGATGAAAGATGCCGGAGCAAACACTCACTTTTGCTGTGCCTGCTTTGACGGTAAATACCCCGTCGATGTCAGCGCCGCCGCCGATAAAAACAGCTTTGAGTAGAGAGACTATAGGTCCTATTGTAACTCCATAATAAGGCTAAAGATTCCTGCTGTATGTTTTTCTTTTTTTCAATTGCAAAATCTGCCTCTTTTTGATATAATAATTCTAGTAATTATTTAGGGGGAAATATGATTTATACATCGGAAAGTCTGCTTGAAGCTGCAAAAAACGCCGTTCCTAAGGCGGAGCTTGTAACTTTACGCATTCACCGCACAAGGGATACTTTCTTTGCGGCTCAGGATGGAGCTTTTGAATCTTCCGGTTATTCGGCTGATCAGGGTTTTATGGTTGAAGTCTTGTATAAGGGGCATATTGCTTATGGGGCAACTCAAAACATGACGCCTCAAGGAGCTGCTGAAGCTGCCTGTCAAGCCTTTAATGCCGCTAAAACCGCTTCAGCCTTTAAAATTGCCGATTTTGACAAGAAGGTCAGACCGGATACGGAATTAAAATACGAGACTCTTAGGGGTAAAAAGACCCGCCCTTCCAAAACGGAAATTTTCGATTATCTTTTTGAGATATGCAATATTTTAAAAGTCTCTGATGAGGTTATTGATACTCATGCTTATGTAAATTTAGGCGAAGAAGTAATAGAGCTTTTAAGTTCAGGCGGGGCAAAAATATTACAAGATTTTTACACAATAGGTTCAAGTTTCGGTGCCGCTGCCCGCCGAGGGGACATAATTCAAAGACGGACTTATAACGGCGCAGGAGCCCGCACCTTTCAGGGAGGCTATGAGTTTTTAAACTTTGCCAAATCCAAGGTAGAAGCCAAAAGAGTTGGGAATGAAGTAATAGAGCTCTTGGGAGCCGACTCCTGTCCTTCCGATAGGCGTACCCTCGTTCTTATGCCCGACCAAATGCTTTTACAAATTCACGAAAGTGTCGGCCATCCCTTGGAAATTGACCGCATTTTAGGTGATGAAAGAAACTTTGCAGGCGGCAGTTTTATAAAGCCTGAAGATATAGGAAGCTTCCAATACGGCTCACGCCTTATGAATATCTGCTACGATCCTACGATTCCATATCAGCTTGCCACCTTTGCCGCCGACCAGACGGGGGCTCAGGCAAAGAAAACCTTTATAATCAAGGACGGAATTTTAGTCTGTGCCTTGGGAAGCCTCGAAAGTGCAGGCCGCCTCTATGCAGGCAAACCCGTTCCTCAGGACAAGATGGTCGCAAACCAAAGAGCAACCTCGTGGAATCGGCCGCCGATAGACAGAATGGCAAACCTAAACCTTGAACCGGGAACCAGCAGCTTTGATCAAATAATTTCTTCAATCGAAAAAGGAATTATTATGACATCTAACCGCTCATGGTCGATAGACGATTACCGCAATAAATTTCAATTCGGATGCGAATACGGCCAATTAATCGAAAACGGAAAAATTACCAAAACCGTACGCGACCCGAACTACCGAGGCGTATCTCAAAACTTTTGGCGAAACCTCTGTGCCGTAGGCGACAAATCCACCTTCCATGTTTACGGAACGCCTAACTGCGGTAAGGGAGAACCGAATCAGGTTATCAGTGTAGGACACGCAAGTCCTGTATGCGCATTTTCTGATGTAGAAGTTTTTGGAGGCGGAAAATGAAAATGAGTTTTAAAGAATATTTTGAATCGATTGCCGATTTTATGCTTTCGGAACTGCTTGAGGGAGAAAAAATTTCGATTTCTTTTTCGGGCGAAAAGAGCTATTTTATGCGCTTTAGCAAGGCTAAGGTACGCCAAAACGGAATGGTTGATCAGGGCTATTTTTCTTGTACTTTTTGGAAAAAAAACCGCACCCATGATTTTCGTTTCGGTATTCAGATGAGTATGGAAAAGGATAAGAGGATGGCTGCAGAGGCTCTTCAAGAAGCTAGAGACTCTATAATGCTTCTGCCCGAAGACAAGTATCAGTCAATTCCGGAAGCCTCGCAAACCTCTTCGGCAATATACACGGGAAAACTTTTACCCGAAGATAAGATACCCGAAACTATTTTATCCCCCGTTAAAGACCTTGACTTTGCAGGCCTTTATTCTCAGGGCGTTATTTGTAAGGGAGTTATAACTTCAGCAGGGGCGAGCCATTGGTTTCAAACCGAAACCTTTGTTTTGGATTATTCGGTCTGGCTCGAAAACGGCCGCGGTATAAAATCTCTTTATTCGGGAACGGAATGGAGTGATGCTCAATATAAGCTGAAGATAGAGCAAGCTCGAAAGGGCTTGGAGGTTTTACACACGCCTCAAAAAAAATTAGCTCCCGGAAAATACAAGGCATTTATAAGTGCCGATGCCCTTCTTGATGTGACGGACTTTTTTTCGTGGAACGGTTTTAGCGAAAGGAGTATGCAGCAAGGCTCCAGTGCCTACCTTGCCTTAAAAGAGGGAAGGGAGCATTTTTCAGATAAGTTTAATTTGACTCAGGATTTTTCGCTTGGGCTTGAGCCTGCTTTTAACTCAAACGGAGAGTTGGCCCCCGAAAAATTAAGCATAATCGAAAAGGGTAAGCTTAAAAATACCTTGGTCAGTTTAAGAACCGAAACCCAGTACGGGGTAAAATCCAATGGTGCTCCTTTGAGCGAAAGTATGCGTTCAATAGTTATAGGAACGGGAAACTTAAACGAAGCTGATGCCGTAAAAGAGCTGGGTACGGGTATTTATATTTCAAACTTTAACTACCTGAACTGGAGCGATACCTCATCGGCCCGCGTTACGGGAATGACCCGCTTTGCCTGCCTTTGGGTAGAAGACGGAAAAATCGTTGCCCCCATTGCCGATATGCGTTGGGACGAATCCTTGTACAATATGTTCGGGGAAAACCTTTTGGCCGTAACAAAGGAAAGCCGCATCTTTGCAAACACCGGCACCTACGGCAGCAGAAGCACCGGAGGAGCTTCGCTTCCCGGCATCTTGGTAAAGGATTTTAACTGCACGCTCTAAGGTAAAAATAAATGTTATTAAAGCAAAGGCAGCAGCAGATTCTATCTCAAAAAATGGTGATGAACCAGCAGATGCTGAATGCTGTTGCCCTGCTTAATTTATCGAGCGAAGAACTTCAAGAAGAAGTAATAAAAGAAGTAAAGCGGAATCCTGCCCTTATTTTTAAAACCTCTTCCCGAGTGAGTGCTGCTTCCGCTGAAGAAGGGGATAAGCATCAAAGTTTTTTGGAGAGCATCGAAGATGATTCCCGCACAACTCTTCAAGCTCATCTGATTGAACAAGCCGGAGAATCGATTGCGGACGAGTATGTCCTAGATGCGGCAATGCTCATAATTCAAAATTTGGATCAAAACGGTTTTTATTGGGTTCCTCTTGAAGAACTTTTTGCAGACCTTCTTGCCGAAAAAAAGATAAACCATGCGGAAATAAAAAAAGCCCTTAATATCGTCAGGCGGCTTGAACCGATTGGCTGTGCTTGCAGAGGTTTTAAAGAATCTCTTATTGTGCAGGCCGGAATCCTTTGCGAGTCGCCTAAAACGCATGAAATCCTTGATATTTATAAAACCATACATTCTCTTTGTGTAAAGATAATAAAAGAACACTACGAGGTTCTTGTCTTTGTTTCCGATTTAAAACTTTTTATAAAAAAACTTGCTCAAAAAAAAATCGATATGGATTTGGAAACGGCGGAAGAACTTGCAGAATTGATAAAAGCCTTAAACCCTAAGCCGGGACTTGCCTATTCACGCAAAGGAGACGGCGAAAAATTTATTACGCCGATTGCCGAGATAAAACGGGAAGGGAATGAGCTTAAGATTATAATAAATGATGAAGAAGTTCCTGCCTTGGAGATTTCGCCCGAATATGAAAGAATAAAAAATTCGGGTTCAAAAGAAGAAAAAAAAGAGGCTTCGGAGTTTTTAAACAAGGCTGCTCTTTTTATGAATGTGCTTGCCTACCGCAATCAGACTATACTAAAAGTCTTAACTGCCCTTGTAAATTTTCAAGAGGCCTTTTTTTTAGGCCGCCCCTGCAAACCGCCCTCTGAAGGGGAAAGTGAAAAAATGCAGGCAGGGTATTTAAGGCCCTTAAAACAAATCGATATTGCAGAAATTGTGGGCTTAAGCCCTTCTACCGTTTCGAGAGTTTCAAACCAAAAGTATATAAGATGTGAGTGGGGGCTTTTTGAAATTAAAGACCTATTTTCGCCGGAAGTAAACGGCGGCCTTTCAAAAGACTTTGTAGAAAAAGCCATACAAGATATCATAGAATCGGATACCGAAAAAAAAACCGATGCCCGTATTTCTCAAATCTTAAAAGAACGCGGAATCGATATCGCCGTAAGAACTGTAAATAAGTACCGCAAAGAAATAGGCCTCCCTTCTTCTTATCATCGCAATTGACATTTTTGCCGAATTGCCGTATAAAAAAGATATGGAAATTACGGAGATTTATACCGGCCCGCTTTTTGTAAAAACTTGGGCTCTTCCCTTGGATAAAAAAACGGTTCTCCTCGTTGATCCGGGCGGCACGGATGAGGAATTGATGGAATACCTAAAAAACAAAAATGCCGAAAGACTCGAAATTATGCTTACCCACGGACATTTTGACCATGTGGGCGGTGTGCCCGAGCTTATGCTGAAATATCCCGATTCTTCTTTATGGATTCATCATGCAGATGCAGGCTATCTGGGCAAAAACGGAAAAGAAAAGCATATTGCATGTTTTAGTCAAATCCGTGCAGAAAGATATATAAAAGCTTTAAAATACGATTTTCCGGAACCTACTGCTTTGTTAAAAGACGGAGATATTGTAAACGGTTTTAAGGTTTTATATACTCCAGGGCATACCGAAGGTTCGGTTTGCTTTTGGAATGAGGAGGCAAAAGTCCTCTTTTCGGGGGATACCCTTTTTTACCGCTCCCATGGAAGAACAGACCTTTTGGGCGGAGACGATCAAAAAATCAAGGCTTCACTAAAATCTCTTTTAAACCTGCCTGATGACACCACTGTTTATCCCGGGCACGGTTCCAATACCTCGATAGGTGCTGAAAGGGGCTGGATAGAAAAAATTTAGAGAATCTTAAATATTCCCAGGATAAACATATTTTAAATTTCTTTGAGCCGTCTTACATAGGTGCCTGATTGTTTCAGGCCTTGTGGGAGTCTTATCCCTCATTTTGTAGGCAGGATAGAAGGCCGAGATATGAAGGGGTATGTCGGGTCTTATTTTTGAAAGCATTTGGGAAAGGGCTTCTATTTCATCGTCGCCGCTGTTATATCCTTCGATAACCAAGCAGGTAACTTCAATATGAATTTCTGAGGCAGCTTTTTTTATAGTGTTTATTACGGGTTCTATTTTTCCTTTACATACCTTGGTATAAAACTGCGGAGAAAATGACTTTAGATCGATATTCATCGCATCAACCATCGGGAGAATTCCGTGTAAGGGTTCTTCTTCGATAAAACCGTTTGTTACAAGCACTGTTTTTAAATCTTTTTCTTTTGCAAGCGGGAGTACATCCTTTATATACTCATACCAAACCGTGGGCTCGTTATAAGTAAAGGCTATGCCTATAGAGGGCGTTTTTAAAACAGCCCCAATCAGATCCTCAGGACTGACCTCATCCCGATAATTGTTGGTTTTCTCCTCTATTTTTTCTGGAACGGAATGAACGAGGGAATGGTTTTGACAAAAGAGGCAGTCAAAGTTACAGCCGAAGGTTCCTACCGAGAAGATATAAGTAGAAGGATAAAACCTGTATAGGGGCTTTTTTTCGATTGGGTCGAGGGCTGCTCCCAAAACCTTGCCGTAGTTTAAGCTGTAAAGTTTTCCGCCTATGTTTTTGCGGCTAAGGCATCGGGAGCTTTGTCCCTCTTTTATAAGACATCTGTGAGGGCATAAAAGGCAGCGTATTTTATCGTCTTCATTTTCTAAAAAAGAAGATTCTTTTTTCCAAAATTCCGCTTCTTTCATAGCCCTCCTAAAGTTCTTTTAAAAAACTCTTTTTTTAAAAGTCAAGGTTTACTTCTTTTTTGCAGTTCCCTTGGAAGGTTTGGCTGCCGGTTTCTTTGCAGCTGTCTTGGGAGCCTTTTCTGCAGGCTTCGCTGTTTTAGTAGGCTTCGCAGGCTTTGCCGATTTTTTAGCGGCAGGAGCCTTAGCTGTGCTTACCTTTACTGCGGCAGGTTTTGCATTCGGAAGCTCGATTCCTAATTTTTCGCTCAATTTTTCGAGCATATCCTTTGTCATGCTTTCAAGGTTGTACTTGGGCTTCCAACCCCATTCTTTTTTGGCACAAGAATCATCGAGAGAATTAGGCCAAGAATTTGCTATAGCCTGACGTACGGGGTCGACATCATAGCTCATCTTAAATTTGGGAATATGCTTTTTAATTTCGTCAGCTATCGTTTCGGGAGCAAAGCTCATAGCCGTGATATTAAAGGCGTTTCTGTGTTTTAATTTTGCAGGGTCTGCCTCAAGAAGTTTAAAGATAGCGTTTAAGGCATCTGGCATGTACATCATGTCCATAAGGGTTCCTTTTTTGATAAAGGAAGTATAGGCGCCTTTTTTTAAGGCCTCATAGTAGATATGAACTGCGTAGTCGGTTGTTCCGCCGCCGGGGAGGGCCTCATAGGAGATAAGGCCGGGGAAGCGTACACCTCTTGTGTCTACGCCGAATTTTTGGTGATAGTAATCGCACAAAAGTTCTCCGGCAACCTTTGTAACACCGTACATTGAGGTAGGCCTCTGGATTGTGTCCTGCGGAGTCTTATCGGCAGGGGTCGAGGGGCCGAAGGCTGCGATTGAGCTGGGTACAAAAAGAGAATATTTTTGTTCTCGTGAAAGTTCCAACATATTATGTAAACCTGTAAGGTTAATCTGATAGGCTAATTGAGGATTTTTTTCGGCGACGGCTGAAAGAAGGGCTGCAAGGTGGATGATCGTGTTAACATTATATTTTTTGCAAACCTCAAGAGTTTTTTTGCCGTCAAGGACATCGAGCTTTTCAAAGGGTCCACTGCCGATAACCTTGGGTACATCTTTTTTTTCAATATCGGAAGCTATAACATTGTCGTTTCCGTACTCTTTTCTTAAAAACATAACCAATTCACTTCCGATCTGTCCGAGTGAACCGGTAACCAAAATTTTTCTTTTAGTCATACTATCTCCTTTTTTTTGCAGTATGTATTTCTGCTAAAAAATCTGTTTTTAATTCTACCATATTTTTATTTTATGTGCTAGATGTTGAAAAGCCTGCTTTTAAGAAAAAAGTCAATCCTACGATCCTTTAAAATATTAGAATATTCAGCACTCTTGACTTTTATCCCTTTTATTGATATAATCCACAATCTTTAATGTGTATTGTCCTTAACAGGATTGTATTGAAATCTTTGAGCGGGGTTTCCCGCTCTATAATATAAGGAGTCTAGTTTATGAAACGGACATATCAACCAAGTAAAACAAAACGGGTTCGACGCTTCGGATTCCGTGCACTTATGAAAACAAAGGGCGGAAGGGCTGTTTTAAGCCGCCGCAGAGCAAAGGGCAGACGCAAGCTTTCAGCTTCCGACGAAAAAAAACCGTTCTAAGTTTCTCTTGAGTGAGTAATTTTACATTTTCCGGTGAAGAACGGTTAAGGGATCGGTCATGTATTAAGGCCGTATTTCAAAAAGGTCTTAAACTTAGCTTAAACGGAGTTAGTTTGTTCATCCTGCCTAATGGATTGGAGTACAATCGATTTTTATGTACTTTTCGACGAGGTTTCGGTTCCGCAGTGATGCGGAACAGGTCTCGGAGAATATCAAAAGAGGCCTATAGACATATAAAACATAGGTTAAAAAAAGGAAACGACATTATCCTGCTGGTTTTTTCAGAAAAGGATTCTTATTCTCTTCGTTTAGAACAACTTACCGCCCTCTTTTTAAAAGCAAAAATGTATAATGATGAGGCTTTATGAGAAAACTTTTAGTAAGTTTTTTGTGTGCTTGTATAATCTTTTATCAAAAGGCTATTTCTCCTCATTTCCCGCCTAGCTGCAGGTATGAACCTACTTGTTCGCAATATGCTATCGAAAGCATAAAAAAATACGGCCCGTTTAAAGGCACAGGTATGGCTTTACTTAGGATTTTGAGGTGTAATCCTTTTTTTAAGGGAGGATACGATCCTGTTCCTTAAAATGATTAACCTATAGAAAAATTTAGGAGTTACAATTGAAAAAAAATACTGTTTTGGCCGTTGTGCTATCAATGCTTGTTTTCGGAGGGTGGCTGTATATCCAGCAAAAATACTTCCCTACCGAATATAATGTTCCCCAAAAACCTGTTGCTCAGGCTCAGGGGCAAAATCCGACTTCATCTGAAAATGCCGTTCAAACTTCTTCAAATCAAATTTCTAATTTGATGATTGAGGCTGTTGCAGATTCGGACTATACTTCAAGAGAACAAACCTACGTTATTGAGACCGATATTATTCGTGCTGTTTTTACAAACAAGGGCGGAGATATTATTTCTTATAAATTAAAGGAACATGCTTCAGCAGGAAGTGATGAGCGTGTTGAAATGATAGAAAATGTTACCGAAAGGAACAGGGCTCTTTCTTTGGCTTTAGGCGGTCATGATGCTCAAGCTGTCGATTTACTTTTTAATGTAAAAGAAGAAAGTCTTTCCGACGGGCGAAAGCAGATAGGCTTTTATCGGGACATAAAGCTAAAAAATACGGACGGTTCGGAAACCGTTTTTACTCTTGCAAAACGCTATACCTTTATCCCGGGCGATTATATGTTTACCCTTGAGGTTACTATTGACGGAAAAGAGGGAATGAGAGGTCTTTCTTTCGGGGACAGCGCTTATACTTTACGAAGTGCCCCTCAGATCGGCCCTGAATGGGATAAGGTAAACGATAAATACGAATACAGAGCCCTTTCTTATTTTGCAAATGAAAAGAAAAGGGAAGATAGAGGTATTACAGATGGAAAAACAAAGGCTGTAAACGATTTAGCTTCATGGGTAAGTGTTTCAGGCAAATACTTTTCTTTTATCGTTATACCCAAAGATCCAATCCAAAAGATGTTTTTTTCAGGAATAAAGGAAAATGGAGCAAAGCTTCACAATTCCCAGTTTTTTATTTCACGTCAGCCGATTGTGGGAAATGCAGCCTATGACCAATACAGGGTCTACATAGGACCGAGTTCCGAAAAGATACTAAATTCTTATAATTCCGTTGCAGCTAATAATTACGGTTATGACAATTTAAGAATAGACAGTCTTGCTGCATCAAGCGGCTTTTTAGCTCCTTTGGAAAGAGTTTTAAAATTCGTTATGGAAATTTTTTACAAAATTATTCCTAACTGGGGTGTAGCACTTCTATTACTTACTCTTTTAATGCGTATAATCTTTTTCCCGCTTACCCAAAAAAGCTCGAAAGCTACAAAGCGTATGCAGGAGCTTCAGCCTCAAATTACGGAACTTCAGCAAAAATACAAAAATAATCCTCAAAAGCTCAATGCCGAAATGGTTAAGTTCTATAAAGAAGCCGGTTATAATCCTGCATCGGGCTGTCTGCCTCTTCTTATTCAGCTTCCATTCTTGTTTGCGATGTTCGGATTATTTAATAATTATTTCGAATTTAGAGGGGCTAGTTTTATTCCCGGCTGGATTCCTGACCTCTCGGTTGGTGACAGTATTTTAAAATTCGGTTTTACTATTCCGTTTTTAAATTGGACGGATTTAAGATTGCTTCCCATTATTTATACAGCCTCTCAGCTTTTGCATGGTAAGCTGACACAAACTCCGGGGCAGTCTCAGCAAAATCCTTCTATGAAGATGATGATTTATTTTATGCCTTTGTTCTTCTTCTTTCTTTTTTATAATGCACCTTCGGGGCTATTATTATTCTGGACCTTTTCCAATATTTTGATGCTTTTGCAGCAGCTTATAATCAATAAGTCCATGAAGAAATAAAGGATAATTATTTTAATACTAGGAGAATAGATATGATATATGAATTTGAAGGAAAGACGGAGCGGGAGGCTATTGATATTGCGGTAGCTAAGCTCGGTCTTGAAAAAGATCAGTTTGATGTTGAAATTTTAGAAATTCAAAAAAATTCTTTGTTTAAAAAAGGTCATGCAAAGATAAGGGTGCATGTTGATGAGTCTTTAAGAGCTAACATGAGAAATAATTCCGAACAGTCTGAAGACAATCAAAATCTTGAAGAAGATAAGGATTTAAGAACCGCTGAAGATGTTTCGGAAGGAGCGGAAAAGACAAGGCTCTTTATTCAGACCCTCGTTGAAAAAATAGGTTATGACTGTTCCGTTTCATTAATCGCTTGCGATAAAAAACATTTTTCTTATAGAATTAACTCTAAAGATGCCGCCATGCTTATAGGTAAGAAGGGTAAAAATCTTGACTCTATACAGCTTTTGGCAAATGTATATGCCGGCACCATAGGTCATGCCTATGCCAGGGTGTCGGTAGATTGTGAAAGCTATAGAATGAGAAGAGAGGAGCTGCTTATCCGAATGGCTTACGATATTGCCGATAAGGTCAGAATGACAAAGAAATCTCAGCTTTTAGAGCCTCTTAACCCCTATGAGCGCAGAATTATACACACAACCTTAAATGCCGTAAACGATATTGAAACCAAAAGTGAGGGAAATGGTTTATATAAGCAGGTTCGTGTGTTCTATAAAGGTATATAAGTATAGCAGGCGGACTCAATCCCCGCAGAGGGAAACCATGAATTTTAGGAGATTTTTATGAAAAAAATTAAAACGCTATTCATATTTTTTGCAGTCTGCCTTTTTCCGATTTTTTCAGATAACGGCGTAGATACACGCAGTATTGAGCAGAGACTCTCGGATATTCTTGATCCAAAGATAGCTGCAGAGCTTGCTCAAAAAAAAGAAATAATTAAGTTAAAATACGGGGCTTCGAACATGAAACCCGAAATGTTGCCTGTTTCCGCACTTTCAGAAAAAATGTCGTCTTTATTGTCGAAAAAAAAGCCTGCTTTTTTAGGTGAGTTTGTATCTTTGTACAAAAAAGAAGGGCCGAATAACCCTGATGTTTCTAAAATATTGCGTCATATTTCCGGTCTTGAAGGTATTGAATACTTTTCAAACAGCTATCAGGAAATGAGGACTCTTTATTTGACATCCCATGCAGTAAAAGAAGTAAAAACGTCGGACGGCCTTGTTTATGAGCGTATAGACGACCCTTTAAATGAGGACTTTGACGGCTTGGAAATTCTTGCCCGACACATCGATGCAACCTTCGGGGATTTTATTTATAAATACCGATATTTAAAAGAAGATAATAATATTGGTATGATATGTGTAAATATGCAGAAGATTACTCATCCGGATATGAGTCTTATTTCTCTTCCGCCTGATGCAATGGCTTTATCTTTGGCTGTATATGATCTTGATGATTATATTTTAATCCATTGTTTAAGTACCGCAAAATTTCCTACAATACCTTTTATAGGCGGCAGAGTAAAAAGAGCTTTTTCTTCACGGTTGACGGCCGTGTATAATTGGTTTATGGATGAATATAAGTGTGCTGAAAAAGGTATCGAATATAGTGCTAAAAAAAAGAAGAATTCTGATAATTAAGGAAAAATAAAATGAAAAAATTATGGATCATGATTATTGCAATTGCGTTTATGATTTTAGTTGCGGGAACTGCTGCGGCTATTATAATAACAAATTCCGGTTCGGAAAAAGGAGATAAAAATATGAGCAATTTAAAGAATATAGAAGCTTTAAAAGAAGATGGGCTTTATGCTGCTATCGATACCGATAAAGGTTTGATTGTCCTAAAGCTTTTTTACAAAGAGACCCCTTTAACGGTATGTAATTTTGTAGGATTAGCTGAAGGAACTCTTGATGCTGCTAAGGGAAAACCTTTTTATGACGGAATCACCTTTCATAGGGTAATAGCTGATTTTATGATTCAAGGCGGAGATCCTACCGGCACAGGTTCAGGCGGTCCCGGTTATAGATTTCCTGATGAGATTGTAGAGAATTTAAAGCATGACGGTCCCGGTGTTTTGTCGATGGCAAATGCAGGTCCCGGTACTAACGGTTCTCAATTTTTTATTACCCATGTTGAAACTCCATGGCTTGACGGTAAGCACACGGTTTTCGGACGGGTTGTTGAAGGCCAAAATGTTGTAGATGCAATTCAACAGGGTGATAAAATGAATAGTATTAAAATTATCAGAACCGGAAATGAAGCAAAGGCTTTTAAAACTAATCAAGAAGCCTTTTATAAATACCTTTCAGATTCAAAAGAAAGTGAAAAGCGCAGAGCAGCGGCTATTGCAAAAAAGATGGAAGACCTGATTAAAACGAAATATTCTCCTGCAAAACTTGATGATGACGGCGTATATTTCTTTGTTATAAAGCAAGGAAAGGGAGACACTCCTAAACAAGGTCAAACCTTAACTATGAAATACAAGGGCTCTCTTTTGGAAAACGGAAAGGTCTTTGATGATTCCGATATGCACAAGCCTTTGGAATTCCCTGTGGGTGTAGGCCGGGTTATTCCGGGTTTTGACTCTCAATCGGCAAAAATGACTTTGGGTGAAAAACGGATTATCATTATTCCTCCTCATCTTGCTTACGGCGAAGCAGGTGCAGGCGGTGTCATTCCTTCGAATGCTTATCTGGTTTTTGAACTTGAATTGTTAAATATAAAATAACATAAAAAATAAGGAGTTGTTTATGAAAGTAAATTTTGTTAGAAAATTTGTTTTACTCTTGTGTGTTTCGTTATTCGCCTTTGCTTCTTGTACAAAGGAAGACGTAACTTCAAAATCTGAACCTGCAATGCCTGAGGCTATGGATTCAATGGAGAAAGATACTCCTAAAGAATCTATGGGAGAAGTAAATGCAGACGGAGTTATCTATGTGCATCGTGCAGGACTCTATACCGAAACGGATGAGGGGAAAATGAAATGGGCGGCAGAAGCTTCATTGGGGGATGTCGCTATGTACCTTGGCGAAAAAAAGGAAGCACAAAGAACTGATGGTCAAAAGCGAGTATTCTTCCATATTTCTTTAAAGGAGAAAGAATATTGGATTCAAGACTATTGTTATGAGCCTAATACGGTTGCAGGATTTATTTCTGCAACAGATACGGTTCTATACAAATCTGATTCTTTAACGGCAGTTACAGATGAAATCATACCTCAGTATTTTATTGTTGCCGTTTATAAAGACAGTTTAAACAGCTCTAATCAGAAATTTGTAAAGATTGCAGCTTATTGCCCTGAACTGGTAACTTCGTGGATCGTAAAAGAAAAGTATGCCAAAAGAGATACTGTCGAATTTCAAAAAGAAAATGTAGCAGCAATGGTTCTTGCACAAATTGCAATGGAAACTCAAAGTGAAACAAGCAGGGCAGAGCTGTTTCAAAATGCTATTGAAATGGATTCGAGATATAGTGATGATATAGCAATCTTACAAAATCTTGCTCAAGTGCTGGATGCTGAGGCTGCTTTTTTAAAGAAGCTTGTAACCGAAAAAATTGACAAGAAATTCACTGCAAAAGAAGATATAGATCTTTTGAGTATTCCGTCTTCAGAAGGTGAACCAAGAGTATTGGCATCCGTAAAAGCCGATACCATTCTTTATGCTTCAAAAAAGGTTGTCTTTGTTAATATTGTCGGTGGTAATGACGATAGTTCTCCTCAGACCGAATGGTACTATGTACAAAATAAACAAAAAAAAGGCTGGGTTCAAGCTTCATATCTTGAAGAAAAATAAGTTTTTTTAGCGAAAACCGTCTTGGCTTTAAAAGGCCTGACGGTTTTGTTTTAGATTAGTTCTATATTAGACTAAGATCTATCGTCAAAATGAATTTTAATTTTTTAAGCTTTTCCGATTTTGTTTTTTCACATATTAATTTTTTTATTTTATTCTGTGCAATAATTCTTGATTTTATTTTGGGCGATCCTTATTCTTTTCCTCATCCCGTAAAATTTATCGGGAGCCTTATAAAAAAAGAAGAAGCCCTTGCACGGTTTTTTTTTAGTTCTCCGAGAGGTTTAAAGTTTTCCGGTTTTTTGATTGTCATTTTCAATGTTAGTTTCAGCTTTTGTCTTATCTTTTTCTTTTTAAAATTATTATATCCTTACAAGATTTTATACTTTGTTTTTTCGGTATGGATCAGTTATACATGTCTTGCAGCCCGCTGTCTTCAAAAAGAAGCTATAAAAGTTTTTAAGGCCTTACAGATAAGCCTTGAAGAGGGAAGAAAGCAGATTGCAAATATTGTAGGCAGGGATACCGAGTCTTTGGATGAAAAAGGAGTGAGCCGTGCCTGTGTTGAAACCATAGCCGAAAATACAAGTGACGGGGTTATAGCTCCACTGTTTTTTATGATGCTTTTAGGCCCTGCAGGCGGTATAGCTTATAAGGCCGTAAATACCATGGATTCTATGCTCGGCTATAAAAATGAAAAATATGCCGACTTGGGATTTTTTCCGGCAAAGATTGATGATATTGTAAACTATGTTCCGGCCCGACTTTCGGCCTTGCTTATTCTTGCAGGTCCTTTTTTTTGTAACCTACGAAGACTGGAGCAAAACTGTTCGCAAAAAAGAATTTCAAACAAAATAATTCCGAAACTAACTGCAATAAAAAGAGGTTTTAAGATTTGGAGGCGGGATTGCAGAAAACACTCAAGCCCCAATTCCGCTCATCCTGAAAGCGCTGCTGCCGGTCTTTTAGGTTTAAAGCTGGGAGGCCCGAACTATTACGGCGGAGTGCTTGTCGAAAAGCCCTTTATAGGGGATGATATTTTTGAAATTGAAGATGAAGATATAAAAAGATGCATACAGCTGATGTATGCATCCGAGATTTTTATGTTTGGGCTTTATGCTTTTTTTATTTTTCGGGAATATCTTTTCGGTTTTTAGCTATTTTTGAAATAAGACCGTATTCTACGGATTCTTCTGCATTGAGCCAGCAATCCCTGTCCGTATCCTTTGCAACCTTTTTTTCATCCGTGCCGGTTTCTTCTGCGATGAGCTTGTTTATTTTTACTCTCATCTTTTCAAGCTCTTTGGCGTGTATTTCTATTTCGGTTGCGACTCCCTTTATGCCGGATAATGGCTGATGGATAAGGTAGTGGCTGTTAGGCATACCGAAACGGCGTTCCTTGCTTGCGGCAAGAAGAATGATGGAGGCTGCGCTGGCAACGAGTCCCATACCTATTGTGTAGACGGGTGCCTTGATAAATCTTATCATATCGAAGATTGCAAAGCCTGCATCGGCATCTCCCCCGGGGGAATCTATATAAATATAAATAGGCTTTGTTGACGACAAGGATTCCATGAGTAAAAGCTGGCGTACTATTTTTTCGGAAAGCTCCTTGTTGATTTCTCCGGCCAAAATAATTTGGCGTGTATTAAGAAATTTTTGCATCAAAGCATCGTCATCATTTGTTTTATTTTTTTTCTCTTCATTTTTTTCATTTATAAAGTTCATGTAAGCTCCTAAAATTTTTTCGTGGGTATCTTTTAAAATCCACCAAGTTTTTTAAAGATACCCTAATATACAAAAAATTTAAACTATTGTACAGGGGGTAATTTTTTATACCCTATTGTACAAGACATTCCAGAGTTGTAATTTTTCGGTCATCTCGCAGTTTTCATAAGAGCCGGTTACCCTCCATTGCCAGTTTCTTCCGACTGTTGAAGGTTCATTCATTCTTGCTTCCGAATTTAAAAACAAAAGATCCTGCATCTGTACGGCTGCAAAATCCGCCACGGAAGAAAAAGCTTTTCGGATTATTTCGGAGGCTAATTCTTTTTTAAATTCATAAGTGTTTAAAATGGAGCAAATCCTTTCATCCTCTTTTTTTCCGTAAAGATAGGTGTAAATAAATTTTAGCATCTCATCGGAAGAATTTTCAAGACAGCCCATGATTGTGTCGTTGTCGTGGGAGCCGGTATATACGGCACAGTTTTTTTTGTGGTTATGAGGCAGATAAGGGTTAATCATATTTTCCGATTTAAATTCGTTTAAGTCAAAGGCAAATTGCAATATCTTCATCGTCGGAAAATTAAAATCATCTCTGAGTCTGGCAACCTCAGGCGTTATAATTCCCAGATCTTCAGTTAGTATAGGAAGCTCTATCCTGTATTTTTCATCCAATGAAATCAGATCCTTTTGTATTTCTTCAAAAAAATTATGGTCAGGGCCTTTCACCCATTTTCCTTCTTGAGCAGTTTTTGCACCTCGGGGGATAGACCAAAAGGCTTCAAAGCCTCTAAAATGGTCGAGGCGTATTATGTCGAATAGTTTTAGGGTATGTCTTATGCGGGCCTTCCACCATAGGTAGCCGTCTTTTTTCATCTTAGCCCAGTCATAAAGAGGATTGCCCCAAAGCTGTCCCGTAGGGCTAAAAAAATCGGGAGGTACACCGGCGACGGCTTTAGGCTTAGCTTTTTCGTCCAGTAAAAATAAGCTTTGGTTTTGCCAAACATCGGCTGAATCCATTGCTGCAAATATCGGAATATCTCCTATAAGTTGTATGCCGTTTTTTTCAGCATAATCTTTTAATTTTTTCCATTGCGAAAAAAAGAAAAATTGTATAATCTTTTGGGCCTTATATTCTTCGGAATGTTTATTTAAAAATTCTTTTACTGCGTTTTCTTTATTTAAGGCAAGTTCCTTGGGCCAAGCTTCATTCCAGATTCCTTGCACTAAATTTTCTTTATTTGCTCTTTTTTCATAGTCTTCTTTAATTGTCATAAAGGCTGCATACCCGTCCAGCCAAAAACTTTCTTCTTGATAAAAATTTTCAAGTTCTTCTTTTAACGACGAGTCTGTTTCCGTTTTGTGCAATAAAAATGCAGCCGCTTTTTTTAGAATCCTTGTTTTATGGTAATGGATTAAACCGAAATCCACTCTTTTAGGATCAGTATTTTCTTGTACAATTTTTTTGTATTCGGCAAAATATTTTTTTTCTAAAAAGCCTTCTTCACAAAGATCTTGAAGACTTATAAGATAAGGGTTTCCTGCAAAGGCCGAAAAAGAAGCATAGGGTGAGTCGCCATAACCTGTGGGACCAATCGGAAGCATCTGCCAAACTCCCGTTCTTGTTTTTTTTAACCAATCTATAAAGGCAAAAGCTTCTTTACCGATTGTCCCTATGCCTTCATCATTAGGTAACGAGGTAGGATGTAAAATAATACCTGAACTTCTTTTCATTTATTTTCCTCCATTGTTGGTTTATAATTTATCAGTTTATAATTTTCTGCTATGTAAAATATAATTCCCGTAATTCCCGGAAATATAAATAGGGCAGGGAATGAAATAAATAATTTTATGGCACTGAAAAATAAAATTTTATATGTAAAAAAAGAATTTTCAAAAAAAAGATAAAAGGATTTTTTTAAGTTGCAGATTATTCCTTTATTTTTCTTTTGAAAAGTGATTATGGCCGGATACCAAAAAAAAGAAAGTTCAAAAATAAAAAAAATAAAAAGAATGAGTACTGAAAAAAAATATCCCGTAATGGTTTTTAGTTTTAAAAAATATCTTAATAAAAAAATCAATGCCGATATAATCGATAATTTTATTACAGATATAATTAAAGCTTCTATAAAATTTTCTTTTACACCGGTTATAAGGCTTTTTATATTTGCCTCATCCTCTTTATAATAAAAAGAATATGAGGCAAAACTTATTATGTGAAAGATTATATAAAAACTTATATTAAAACCAATAGCCGTAAAATAAGTTTTAGGTAAAATTACCGGCATAAAAATAAATAGTATGAGTATAAAAATAAAAATTATGTTTAAAAAAAATATTTCTTTTTTCTTTTTTATCATCGTTTTAGTTAAGATTGGCGGCAGGTTTTGAGTTTTCTGTCTGCCTTAAATCTATCTATTGCAAGCTCTATTAAGTGCATTATAAGCTCGTTATATGGAAGACCTGAAGCTCCGCACATTTTAGGGAACATCGAAATTGAGGTAAAGCCCGGAATAGTGTTTACCTCGTTTAAGTATATCTTGCCGTTTCTTTTGTCGATAAAAAAATCTACGCGGGAAAGGCCTGATAGATCTAAGGCTTCATAAGCCTTGATAGCGGTTTCTCTGATTGTCTTTCTTTGGGTCTCATTTAAATCGGCCGGAATCTTTAATTCGGCTCCATTCGGATCGGTGTATTTTGCTTCATAGTCATAAAATTTATGGGTCGGAATTATTTCTCCCGGAATGTAGGCTACCGTTTTTGTGTTTCCGGTAACCGAACATTCTACCTCTCTGGCTTCAATACATGCTTCGACTAAAATTTTATTATCCCATAAAAAAGATTCTTCTGCCTGCTCTAAAAGTTCGTTTCTATTTTTTACCATTCCGGCACCCACAGAGCTTCCTGCCCTGCACGGTTTTATAAAGAGGGGATATTCCAAGTCTTTTTCGGCCCTTGCTAAGAGTGCTTTTTTCTTTTCCGGATCATCCCAGTCCTGTCTTTTGATTGCTATATAGGGTACAATGGGAAGGCCCGAATAATCCCAAATCATCTTGGTTTTTTCCTTATCCATGGATATGCTTGTGGACATTACATCGCCCCCCACATAGGGGAGGTCGGCCATTTCAAAGAGGCCTTGAATTGTGCCGTCTTCTCCGAATCTTCCGTGTAAAACGGCAAAGACCGCATCAGTCGGTAAAAAGTCGTCTCCTGCTTTTAAACCTTTTTTTGTCCCGCCTCCGGGAATTACTGTTACTCGCTTCGCCTCATCTTTTTTTATTTTTAAAACGGCCTTTTCGTTTTTTATAATTCGCTCTCTTTCTTCATCTCCATGTAAATACCATGCTCCGCTTTTAGAAATACCGATTAGGTGAAGTTTGTATTTTTTATCTATTGTCCTTATAATCGATGATGCCGACTTTAGGGAAACCTCATGCTCGCTTGACTTTCCGCCGTAAATGATTGCTATATTCATACTTACCTCTATAAACTAACTTAAATTCATTCTACCATTATTTTATAAAATTTTCAATCAGATGTGATTTTAAATCCCATTAAAAATTTCAATGCCTTTATGAGTAATCTTATCTTTGTTATCCGATAAAAAAACTTCTAAGATGCTGATTGCAGAATTTTTAGGAGCAAATTTATTTCTTAAAGAAAAATTATCCAAGGCCCATGCGAGAGCCATAGTTATTGTGCCGTAGTGAGTTACGATGATTATGTTTTCATCTTTTAAGGCTGCTTCTTCTAAAAAGTCGGAAGTTCTCTTAAAATGTTCAAAGGAGGTTTCGCCTTCAGGCGGGGCTGAGCTGTCATTGTTCTCGATCCAGTTTTTTGCTTCAATAGGATATTTTGTTTGAGCTTCTTCAAATGTTAAGCCCTTA
The DNA here is from genome assembly GCF_024181645.1 of Treponema denticola. Classification (NCBI taxonomy): domain Bacteria; kingdom Pseudomonadati; phylum Spirochaetota; class Spirochaetia; order Treponematales; family Treponemataceae; genus Treponema; species Treponema denticola. The sequence goes on from NZ_CP058624.1 coordinate 461,542, forward strand.
AAAATACCGAAGTTATATTCTTGGAGTCTCTTATCTGTTTGAATGTTTTTAAGGCCTAAGTACTCGGCTGTTTGTAAGGCTCTTTTGAAGGGGCTTGAATAAACTTTAAAAGAAGAAAAATCCTTTAGTTTGGGTTTTAAACCGTCAAGCATGGGATAGGCTTCTTCCGCCAAGGGACTGTCGTCAAAACTAAAAATTCTTTTTTTGTTTGTTACAGTAATTCCGTGTCTTATCAAAACTATTTTCATATTCTATCCTTGGATTTTTATAAATGGACGTTTATAAAAAAACTTGTACTTAAAACTGCCAGTTCCGTTAATTCTACAATAAGGCCGTTTACATCTCCTGTGGTGCCGCCTATTTTTTTATATGAAATTCTTATTATGATAAATGTTAGAATAAATGCGGTTAAAGGAAGGAGTAAATATTTTAAGCGTTCTGCTAAAATAAAAGTTCCTTGTATTTTTGAAAAAACAGCTATCTCAGGCGTAAAAAGGGAAAGAAAACATACGAGGATCAGCCAAAAGAAAAAACTAAACTTTGATGCCGACTTATGGAAGAGTAGGCCAAGGCCCGTATCCTTTGCCGGTTTTGAAAAAACTACAACTGCCAAACCTGAAAGCCTCGAAATTATTCCGGCTAGTATGAGCAGGCCTGCATCAGATATTATGGTAGAATAGTTTATGTATCTGAGAAGCAAAAAAACATTAAGTCCTATTGTTCCATAAGTTCCTATTCTAGGATCCTGCATAATTTCCAATATTTTTTCTTTTTTTCTTGCAGAAAAAAAACCGTCTATAGTGTCTCCGACTCCGTCAAGGTGAATGCTGCCTGTTAAAAATAAATAGAGGAGCAAACTTATAAATCCCGACATTGCAATATATTTTTGCGGGAGGAAATAGATGGGGATAAGAACAATGCCTGCAATAAGCCCTCCTATAAGAGGTAAAAAATAAAAAGCTCTTTTAATATTTTTTTCGTTAAAGTCTATGTTTATGTTGATGGGGATGCGGGTAAAAAACTGCAAGGCTAAAATAAAACCTTTCATATTGATGCTCCGTCTTTTATTTTTATAGGTAGGCCGCAAACACAGAGAACAACCTCATCTGCAAGCTCGGCGATTTTTGCATTTACTATTCCTTGAATATCCGAAAAAGCTCTTGACACGGGATGCATCGGTACAATAGATGACCCGACCTCATTGGTTACAAGAATTAGGGAGCCGTTTATTTTTTTTATTTCTAAAATAAGATTTTTGATTTGAGTTAATGAAACATCGATTGTCTTTTGAATATCTTCTTTGCAGGGTTTTTCTTTTTCTCCTGTTATTTGAAAAAGAATTCGAGAAATTAAATTTGTTATGCAGTCAAGCAAATAGTGTTTTTCTCCGTTGACGGCTTTTTCTAAGTTTAAAAAGCCCTCATAGGTACGCCACTTTGGGTTGCGTCTTTTAATATGCTTTTTTACTCTTTCCTGCATTTCATCATCATAGATTTCGGCGGTTGCTATATAGACAACATCATCTATTCCGTCTAAAAGTTTTTCGGCATAGGCCGATTTTCCGCTCCTCGATCCGCCTGTTATAAGTGTTATCATAAGATAATTATATCAAAAAAAAGGAAAATGTTAAGAGGGTAAAGAAACTGCGTAAGGGGTTTTAAAGAGCCTTATTTTTAAAAAATGCCAAACGCATAAAAAAGCCTTTTACGGCAGGAAGACTTTCATAATAAACCGTTCCGTCCGTTTCTTTTACTCTTTCTTCGATAGCTTTTAAGCCTATTCCTTTTTTGATGTCGGTACAGCCGATCCCATTGTCCTTCATAGTAACTATGAGGGAGGTTTCGGTATAGGAAAAGTGAATCGTAATTTTTGAAGCATTGCTGTACTTTGCAGAATTGGATAGAAATTCCTGAGCCGCCTTATATACTGCATGACTTTGTTTTTCGTTTAAACTCCAAATATCTTTTGAAAAAGTAAACTGTACATTGATATTTGTCATTTTTTTAAATTCCCCTATCAGATTGTGAACTAGGATTATTATCTCATACTTATTATAATCTACCGGTTTTAATTCTCTCAGAGCAAACCTGACTTCTTCTAAGTTCTTTTTAGCAAAGGCATTTAAATCTAAAATTTTTTGAGGTAAATCATTGTTGTTGTTCTTTGCAGCGGCATAGAGTGCATTTAGTTGAATAATCATTGTAGAAAGTCCGTGTCCTACGCTGTCATGTATTTCTCTGGAGATGCGGTTTCTTTCTTTTAAGGTCATAAGATCTTCTATCGACTCATTGTAGATTTCCAAATCATGAATGGAATTTAAAAGCTCTTCTTTTTGAATGTTTAATTCTTCTATTTTATTTTGGGAAAAAATAATTTTATTTTGATTTAGTTTAAAATATTCCAAAACCCCTCCGCTTAAAATAAAAAGGGCCGTGTAGTTTATGATTATTCCCATATCAAAATTTCTTAGTGAAAATATACAGACTGCAAGTCCTATTATTCCCAATATGTAGGTATAAGGCTTTGAATTATAATAAAAACTGTCTATCAAGGGAATTAAAAATATAAGGAAAGGAATTACTAGCCCTGTAATATGTAGAAAAAAACAAAGAGTCCAATCGATTAAACAAAGAATAAAAAAAAGAGTTTTCCTGTTTATATAAAAGAGTCTAAGATTAAACAGTATAATAAAACAAAGATATAATAAAAACTGAATTCCGGTAATCCTATCTCCGTTTACGCTTATTTGAATGAGACTTGATGTTATTAAAAAATAATGAATAAAAATAAAGAACTTATTTTTCATAAAGCCGATTATATTATAATAATTAAGTTTTTGCAAGATTGAGACTTAAAAAAAAGGAGGCAGAAGCTGCCTCCTTTAAATTGATTTTAATTTATCTCGTTGTTAAACTCTTTTATTTTCCAGCTTCCGGCTGTAAAAATAGCGGCAGTCATCGCCCAGACTATCAATATGTTTGGAAAAAGTTTTTCTTTATCCAGCATTTCCATCAGCCAATATAGAGGCGAAAACATGGAAATATTTTTAAACACAGGCGGAATTGAAACAAAGGGCATTACAGAAATAATAGCAAGGAAAAATAAGACTATTGTAAGAAGACTTGTTATATTCGAAGCAAGAGCCAGTTGAGATTCCTTTTTAAAAATTCTTGCTATTAAAATAGCTATGGATAGAGCAAAAAAACTTGTTGAAACCACGGCTAAGAATATCAAGGGAAGTCCCGTAATCTCTAATTTAAATATTATTGTTGCAGAAATAAAGACTATCATATTTACTACCACTTGAATAAATACAAAGGCTAATAAAAAGCTTCCCACTATTTTAAATTCGGAGTTTGGGCTTATTATTGCGCGTGCCAACATCTTTGTTTCCCTAAATTTTATTAAGTCGGTTACAATCGCTGTAGAGCCGAAAATGATTATATACAATACAAGCAAGGTCATTATTTTTAAACCTAGACTTATAATATTTTTATTATCCTGTGTTTTAAATACAATATTTATATTTTTGTTTAAAAGATTTTCTTCATTTTCGGCTAGGCTTGAACTTTTAATAAAATTATTTAAAAGATAAGCATTGATACTTAAATTGAGTGCTTGAATTCTATTATCAAGAATAATGCTTTCTTCTGTTTTGAAAATTTCAAGTTCAGGCTTTTCATTTTTTGAAATTTTTTCGGAAAAATCTTTAGGTATAATTATAAAACCGGGTATTTTTCCGGTTGCAAGTTTTTCCTTAACCTTTGCTAATTCTTCTTCTCTATTTTCAGGACGGACTGTAGACTCGGAACCGGCAAAAAAGTTTTTCCATATATCTCCCGTATCATCGACAAAATAGCCTACCTCACCCATTTGAACGGTATAATCGGTCTTTTTAGTTTCCAAATCATCGGTATCTTTCGGATCAAGAACAAATCTTATTACAAAAATAAGAATTATCATTGCAAAAGGGAAAATAATCAACATACTTGCATTAGTTATATTTTTTAGTATTCTTTTTAGCTGTGCTAAAAATAAACATAAGAATTCTTTCATATCATACTCCTTAAATTTCCGTTTTTTTAAAACTTACCATCAGTAAACCCAGAATATAAAATACTGCGCCAAAGGTGAGCATTATAAGCAAACTGCCTATCATTCCTCCAAAAGAATTTTCCACAACAATGTTCTTAAGAGGATTAGTTATAATTTGGGAAATGTTATATTTAAAAAATAGTTTCGCGATTTTGTTTTCATTTGGAATTGAGAAAAGGACAGATCCTAAAACACCGAAAACAAAAAATATGATCATGGTTATTGCATATACAATTTCTTGTTTATTAATGCTTACCAGTGAACAAGCAACGCTTCCGGTTACAATGGAAAAACTTGCAGCGTATATAAAAAGCAGAATGAGATTTCCCATAAAAGAAACTTTTAACAATCTAAAGATTAAAAGATAAATTGTTATAGCAATAAATACTTTTAAGGCTATACTTATTATTTGAGCATTAAAGATATAGGTCGAGCTTTTAGGTATTGAGTTAATGCGCAGGGTAAGACCGGCCATCTTTTTCTTATATGAGGGAGTAAGGATTTCCATAACAAACATAAAGAATAAAATGATAGTTATGGATATTGCATAGACTTCATAACTTGACATACTGTGAAGAGCCGGGTGCATAAGAATTTTGCCTATAGGTTTAGCCGCTTCTTTTTGAATATTAAGATACTGATTCATAAGCTCCGTAGATTGATCGGAAGCTGTAATCGCCTTAGTCATTTTATAATTCCCGTTAATGGAACTGCTTATATTTTTAATTATATTCGATAAAACACTAATTGATGCCGAAGACTTTTCTTTACCGATAATTAAAATATCAAACTCTTTATTTTCTTCAACTGCGGTTTGATAGCCTTTGGGAATTTTGATTTTATATTTTGCATTTGTTTCATCTTCAATTTTTATAAAATCTTTTAAGATATTTGAATTTAAAGCACCGGTCAGCTGTTCCGATAAAAAAGTCTTATCTTCATCATCTAAAAAAACTGAAATAGCCTGTTCTTTAGTTTCAGCCTTAAAATCCGATTTTCTCAAAAACCCGTTATAGCCTACAAAAAAAATTGGAAGACAAAGGTAGACTAAAATAAAGGTAATAAAGTTATCTTTTACCGCTATAAGCGTAATTTTTAAAAATGCTTTCATCTATATTCCTCCTGAAGCTTCAATCATTCTCCTACTCACGCAATTTTTTCCCTGTGAGCTGTAAAAACACCTCACCTAAATTCAGCTCATTTATTTGTATGGCCTTGATTACGGCTCCGGATGTTTGCAAAATTTTAATAAGCTCATCAAGATTGACCTTGTTTCGTTCGTAAAGGATATTCAAGGTGCCTGCTTCTTTTTCTACATTTAAGGCCCCATCCAAAAGACGGATTTTTTCTATTAGGTCTTCATTTATGTTGTCGGCCTTTATTTCGAGAGTTACGGTTCCGTTGGCCTTTTCCTTTACGGAATTAAGGGTGCCGTAGGCAATCTCTCTTCCTTCATCGATTACAAAGATATTTTTGCAAAGTTCTTCGACTTCTTCCATGTAGTGGGAGGTATAAAGAATTGTAGTTTTCTCTTGAGAATTTACCCTACGCAGATATTCAAAGATATTGTTCCTTGACTGAGGGTCAATACCTACCGTGGGTTCATCTAAAATTAAAAGACGGGGTTTATGCATAATGGCTGCAGCAAGGTTGAGTCTTCTTTTCATACCGCCTGAAAATTTTTTCACCTTTTCTTTTTTCTTTTCGGTTAAGCCGGCCACTTCCAAGGCCTCGTTTACAGCTTCTTTTAATTTTTTCCCTGAAAGACCGTATAGGCTTGCAAAAAAATTGAGGTTGTCGATTGCCGATATATCCTCCGATAAGGCAAGTTCTTGAGGTACAAGACCTATCAGCCTTTTTGCTTCTATAGGCTTTTTTTTGATACTGTGTCCGCCTATAAGCACCTCTCCGTTTAGCGGATCCAATATTCCGGTTATTATATTTATCAGGGTCGATTTTCCGGCTCCGTTAGGCCCGATTAAACCGAAGATATCGCCTTCTTCAATATCAAAAGAAACACCTGAAAGAACCTGTTTTTTTCCGTATTTTTTTGATACATCCTTAACTTCCAATATTTTCATAAAACACCCCCAAAAAAGTTTTTTGATTGATATACCTCAATTTTAATCGATTTTGCTTAAAATAAAAGTGCCGAAAGTCATTTTTTATCGGGAAAATAGTCATGATCTTTTTCTGGCATAGGCTCTTGTATAAAGGTCCTTTTTTTGCGAAAATGAATATGATGAATTTTTATGATGAAATAAGAAGCCGATACGGGAATGTAAAAAGAGCACGGGGCTTTTATCTTTATACCGAAAAAAACATAAGACTTTTGGATATGTACCTTGACGGAGGAATGTCAATTTTGGGTAGAAGGGAAAATCAAGCTCCATTGGTTTTTAAGCAAAGTATAGATAAGGGCTTAAATGCATTCCTGCCTTCTTCGGGCGATTACCGGCTTAAAAAAGCCTTAAATTCCCTTTTTCCCGAACATCCTCATTTTTATCTTCTTTCGGAATGGAGCAAGGTTTCTTCGTTTTTAGAAACGAAAGATAATAAAACCTGTCTTGACTCTTGTATTATGGAAAATGTTTGGAAGCCTTTTTTGCCCTCATCTGAAAATCTAAAGAAAAAAAAAGTTTTTTTTGTAAATCCTCCGTTTTGCACTTCAATAAAAATTACGGTTTCTAAAGATGCTCTTCCTATTTTGTCTTCTGAAGTTTCTGCTGCCGAAAAAGAAGTTTTAGCTAAGGCTTTTTTTGACTTGATAAGAATCATTAAACTGCGGGAACACGAGAATAGGCTTTCGGATGAAGAATTGATAAATTCGGCCCGAGGAAAAAAGAAAAAACAGCAGCTTGAAAAAAACATAAAATTTTATAGAAGGGCAGCGGAACTATGCTCCCATTTTTGGAATATGGAAGGCCCCTATCTTTTCCCAAAATTGGATGAAGAAAAATATGAGGACTTTTTTAAGGCTGCCTTGGATTCTCATATTCTTTTGTCTCCTCATTTTACTATTCCATCGATATTGCCGAAAATAAGAGTGTACACCGAGCTTGAGAATTTTCTTAAGGCTCAAACACAAAATGTAAGGATTAAATAATGAATGATTTAGTTAAATTTTTATCGGAAGGTTATCCTATTTTATTATTTACGAAATTGTTTTTAGGAGCGGTTGCCGTTTTTTTCGCAATTATAGTATGGAGCAAAACCAAGAGGATTTCTATGATTCTTTTTGTGCTTGGTGTGTTTTTGATGTATATTTCGATTTTAACCGATACGCTTACATATTTCGGTTTTATAAATACTAAATTTTTTACTATCGGACGGCTTCCTCTTCTTTCTCTCATTTTTGAAAGTGCCCCAATAGCTTTTTTTATTGCTAGTTTTTGTGTTTTTTTGCGGGAAAGGATTTTTTAATTCCGATTTGGTTTTTGAAAGTTTAGCTTTTACAAGCCCTTACAATATAGATAGGATTTTCTCCCTTAAAAAGACCTGCCCTTCCCATTGAGGCGGTTTGAATAAGATCGGCCTCAATTTCTGTATATCCGTATTTTGGGAGGAGTTCTAAAAATTCGTTTAAATTTTTTATAAGAATAAAATTAGCACAAATTATTCCTCCTTTTTTTAAGTGGCCTTCCAGATAGTCAAAAATATTTTTTAACTCGCCGCCGCTTCCGCCTATAAAACACTTATCAAACTGTAAGTCCTTATATTCGGCCGATAAAAGAGCTTCGGGTGCTTTCCCTAAAATAAGATTTATTTTAACTCCGAATTTTTTTGCGTTTTCTTTTATGAGTGCGTAAGCCGTTTTATCGAATTCAACTGTTGAAACTTCTGCTCCCTGTAAGGCAGCCTCAATTGAAACGGAACCCGTGCCTCCGCCGATATCCAAAAACTTATCTCCTTTTTTTATTTGAAGATGAGCGATAGACAGGCTTCGTATGTTGAACTTGGTCATCGGCACTTCGCCTCTGATAAATTCGGAATCTTTAATATTTTTCATTTTGAACCAATACCGTATTTAAAAAAGATTTTACTATAATTTTATCGCCTATGGTATATTCTTCAATCGATTCATCCGGATATGAAAGATTATAGCCTACAAAAAGTCTTCCTTTAAAGCCTTCTTCTTTTAGTCTTGCCGAAATTATGTCGGGATTGTTTGTCTTATCGGTAAGAATAAAAAAGCTATCCTTGCTGTGCATTTCCGTAAAGTCTGTTTCTCTTCCGTGAAAGGAATAAAAGGGCAGGGTCTGCCACTGTTTTTGAATTTTGGCCATAAAATATTGCATTGAAGATATGCCGGTTATTACTTTTTCTATTTTTATGTTTTTATTTTTGATGAATTCGGTAATTCCGAAAAAACAGGGGTCGCCTGAGGCAAGGACTAAAACCTTTTTTGTCTCTATAGGTAGATCAAGAATTTCGGAGATTCCCTTTAGAGTTTTTACGTCATTCCTTATCGGTTTGACATCGGAAGCTATACGCTCAAAGCCTGCAACTATATCCGCATCCTTGATTGCTCGTATAGCCTCTTGGGTTAAAAGTTCTATATTTCCGGGCCCTGCTCCGGCGACCGTTAAAGGCATAATTTACTTTGAGGCTACAGCTTTTAGGGCCTTATCAAAAAGTTTTTCAAAGCCTTCCTTACTTAAACTTCCAAGGTGAAGTGTACCGGGGATAAGTTGTCCCTTTTTGTTTACCATAAAGCTTGTAGGAAAACCTGCAACCTGTTCGTATATGGGCAGAAAGCTGTCAACAGTTACAAGTGCCTTAAAGGTGCATCCTGCATCTTTCCATATTTCTTTGGCTAATGCCAGAGTTTCGGCATCGCCTTCAGGAAGGTCGGCTGTAAGGCCAATAACGTTTACTTTTTTATCGGCATAAGCTTTATAAGCGGCCTCCAAATGAGGTAATTCGGTTTTGCAAGGGCCGCAAAATGTTCCCCAAATATTTACCAATGTAACATCGTAGTTTTCAAAAATTTCGCTGGTAACCGTATTTCCGTCAAGATCCTTTGTTGAAAACGTAAGACGGTTTTCACTAGCGCTTAAAATTTTTGATTCCGATGCTGTTGCAACTTCTTTTGCAGTTAAAGGTTTTTCTGCTTCTGCATTGCCCTGTGTTTCGTTTTTTGTGCACGAAGCAAATAAAATACCCGCAAAGATTGCAGTCAGTACATAAAAATGTAACTTCTTCATTTGTAAACTCCTATAGTTTAAAATAATTCTAAAATTTCCTAGTCAATATACTTACTACTTACGGAATAATCAAGGGTTTTGAGAAAATTTATTATAGAAATTTTCAAAACCGAAAATTATTCAATCGGAAAATCTCCCTGTACCCTAAAAATTAAAAGCTGAATTAAAGATTTTCAATTTCTTCACGGCTTAAGCCTGTTCCTTGGGCTATTTTAGCAATGTCAACTCCTAATCGCTTAAAAGCCGCTGCCGTTTCAAGTTTATTTTGGTAAGCACCCTCAGCAAATGCTATTTCTCTCTCCTCAGCTCGTTGTACTGCTATATCTGTTTCATAATCATATTCGGCTAATAACATATTTAATACCTCCTTAGTCTTGCGTTTTAGATATTCACGCAAAATGTCGTTTGATATACATTCTTCAACGGCTTTTTCAAAACCGTTTTGAGTATCTATTTCTTTCCATTTCCTTACCGTTTCCACAAATATACTGTATTCCTGCATTGTTTTGCATTTTTCCAATATAGGATGACGGTTTTGTCTGTTTATGTTTATTACTTTAACGCTCAATTCAAGATTAGGTTGCTCGTTTTGTTCTATAAAAGCATCTGAGAGTTTAAGAGTTTTATCACAAGGAAATGGTTCTTCGCCATTGTAAAATACATAAAATTCCGGTGTCGGAATTTTTAATAGTTTACGGCTATATTTTTCTTTTGATTCAAAAAGAGTTTCATATAATCGGCTGACATATTCAAGACAACGTAAAGGCATATTTGGGTTAATAGTTGACTGATGTTCTGCAAGAACTATGATTTTATTATCTACAAGGTAAGAAACATCATTATAAAACGTCATATAAAGAACCTGATCAAGTCTAATATTTTTTAGCTGTTCTGTGTCTTTAAGTGCAGTATTATGCAAAGCATTGTAAAGCGATAAAAAATTTTCTTTTGCTTTTTCATCTTCACTGAAAAGGTCAACAAAGACAGAATCTTTATAGTTGCGTTTATTTTTACTCATTTTTCTCTTCCATCCTTACAGTTTATTATACCACAGTAGAGACAGTTTTTCAATCTTTGTGATTCTTAAGTTAAAAACCGGCATGGATATTATAAAAAAATTATTTTTCGGCTTTAGCTTGGGTTTGATTGTTTTCCGTAAAAAGAAAGCTGTGCTCGATAGCTTTTACGGGACAAGCCTTGATACATTCTCCGCATCTTATACATTCAGGGCTATTGGGGGTCTTATATGTCGGAATATCCAGTTTACAGGTTCTTTCGCATTTTCTGCATTTTATGCACTTGTCATTTATTTTTAAGCGGTATAGGCTTATAGGATTGAACATTCCTAAAAAGGCTCCGAGGGGGCATAAATAGCGGCAAAAGGGTCTGTAAAAAATCATTGAAAGCATTGAAATGATTGCTAAAACCGTAAATTTTAGGCCGAATAAGGCTCCTAAAGAGTTGGTGAGAGCTTGATTCATCGAGATAAGCGGAATTGCTCCGAATAGGATGCCTGACGGGCAAATATATTTACAAAAATAAGGATCGCTCAGTCCGTATTTATCCTGCAAGGCAAAGGGAAGAACAAAGACAAAAAAGACAAGGATAAAGTATTTTAGATACCTTAAAACCTTGTTTACTTTTTGCGGAACCTTAATTTTTTTTAAGGGAATCTTATCCAATAGGTCTTGGAAAAGTCCGAAAGGGCAAATATAGCCGCAAAAAAGTCTTCCTGCGGCTATTGCAAATAGCGACAATAGGCCTACCACATAAAAAGCAAAGTTAAATTTGCTGCTTCCAATGGTTGCCTGTATCGAGCCGATAGGGCATCCGAACAAAGCACCCGGGCATGAATAACAGTTTAAAACAGGCATACAGACTTTTTTCATAGGGCCCTTATAGATTTGACCCTTTAAAAAGCCTATAAGATTTCCGTTTACTGCCAACATTCCTAATGCTTGAATTGCATGGCGTTTTTTATTCAGTGTTTTTTGTTTGTTTTGTTTAGCCAATTCCTATACACTCCATACATATATTTACAGCCTTTTTGAGGACTACAGCAACTTCACCGCGGTATATTCCTATAAGGGTAAAGCTTAATGCTAAAATAATAACAAGTATTGCCGCTATTTTCTTTTTCATTTATTTTCCTACAGCTTTTAAAGCTTTTTCCATAGCTTCGGTAAATTCTGCAAGATCGCGGCTTCCAATGATGATATCATTAACGGAAGATGCTATAATATTTCCTTTTTTGTCTACAAATATAGTTGTAGGCCAAGCTGAAAGATTATCCAATATAGGCTTTAATGTGTCATTGTATTGAACTACAGTGTACTTACAGCCGGCTTTGGAAATTAATTCTTTGGCTGTGGGAAGTGCATCTTGTGCATCAGGGCTTACATCACCAGTAATACCTATTATGTTACAACCCTTGTCCCTAAAGGCTTCATAGAGTTTGCCAATTTCAGGTAATTCTGCTCTACATGGGGGACACCATGTTGCCCAGATATTTATCATCGTAACATCGTATTTTGCGAGGATATCACTTGTTATTTTGTTGCCTTCAAGGTCAATAGTGTCAAAGGTTAAGCCTTTTACATTTTTTATCATTGCCGCTTCAGCAGAAATAGGGTCGGTACACTGAATTGTCGGAATGATTGGCTTGACTTGAGAAATCATATCTTTATAAATTTCAGCAGCCTTTTCACTTAAGCCTTCGGCATTAAAATCGGCGATAGCTAGAACTTGTGTGAATTCTTTTGTCTTTCTGATGACTTCGTTATTTGGAAGGCCTGTAAGTTCGGCAAGTGTTTTTGTACCTATCAGGGGTGTACGTAAAACAACGAGTTTATAAATCGGTTTAAGATAGGGATCTACTTCTTTTTGTATCTTTTCAATTTTTTGGTCTCTGCTTAACTGCTTGTTGCTTACAATTGCATCATATTTTTCATTTAATTCATCGGAAGCAAATTCATACAAATAAACTTTGTATACGACCTCATCGGTTTTCTTGTCTTCTTCACCGACACTGCTGTCTGCATTGACATTGTCCTTGTATGTATCAAAGAATGCGGGACGGTGCAGCTTAAATCCGATGGCTTTAAAATAACGCCATCCGGCTTCTTTTTCTTTCTTTGTCAGTTCCTTAATTCCGGTCTCTTTGGAACCGCCTGCGAAAGCTGCCGATGTAACAAGCAAAAATACAACGGCTGCTATAAAGATTTTGTAAAATTTCTTCATGCAAATCCTCCTAATAATTGAAATGCTCCTTTTAAATATATAGGTTTAGTGATAACGCGTCAAGTGAAATGTTTTTTTTGTGTTTTTTTGTTTTGTTTTTGCAAGCAAAAAACTTATTTGCTCACGCTTACCCATGTTACGGCTTTTGATGCTTTTTCAAGTTCTTGAACATTCATGCGGACAGCTGTGTTTTCGGTTCCTGCTGCAGGATAGACCCAATCCAATGGCCTTATGGATTCGTCTATATAAACCGGAACTTGAGTCTTTAAACCGAAGGGGCAGACTCCCCCTGCAGGATGGCCGATAAAATTGAAAAGCTGTTCTTCATTCATCATCTTTGTTTTGCAGTGAAAGGTCTTTCTGAATTTTGCATTGTCTATGCGGGCCGAGCCTGCAAGAAGGATGAGTATAGGATCTTCTTTTACCATAAAAGCCAGGGTTTTTACGATGAATTCGGGTTTACAACCTACCGCCTCTGCTGCAAGTTCTACGGTCGCACTTGAGGTATCGAATTCTATAATCCTGTCTTCCAGTGAAAATAAGCTTAAATGATCGCGTGCTTCTTTTAATCCCATTTACTTCCTCCTTAAAAGATAAACGAAAAAAGGGCCGCCGACCAGGGCCATCAGGGTACCGACGGGTAATTCTATGGGGGCCGCTATTGTGCGTGCAAATGTGTCAGCTATCAATAAAAATATCCCTCCATTTAATATCGAAAGGGGTAAAAGATATTTGTAGTTGGGACCTGTGATAAGTCTTACGATGTGGGGAATTACAAGGCCTACAAAACTTATGACTCCGACGAGAGAGGTGGAAATGGCCGCCAAAAAGGAGGCTGTGAGCGAAATTAGAATTCGGCTTCTTGTAATGTTTAAGCCTAAACTGCCGGCCTTTTCGTCTCCGAATAAGAGGAGATTGCTCGGACGGATGGCTGCAAGGGCGGCTGCAAGGCCTATGAGGGAGTAGGGCAAGATAAGCTTAACATCGTACATGCTGCGTCCCGAAAGGTTTCCGCTTAGCCAAAGCATGATGTTTTGAATCTTGTCGTTGTTTAAGATTGTAATAAGATAGCTTATCCCTGCAAAAAAAGCGTTTACTGCAACACCCGCCAAAATAAGGCGGACGGTTTTTACTCCGCCCTTCCAAGCCAAAAGGTAAACCAAGATAGCAGCTCCCATCGCCCCTATAAATGCGAATAGGGGGGCTGCCGTAACAAATTGAGGAAAGATCAAGAGGGCCAGTAAGAGTCCCAGCTTTGCTCCGCTCGAAATGCCTATTATTCCGGGGTCTGCCAAAGGGTTTTGGATAACCGCTTGGAGAAGGGCGCCTGAAGCAGCAAGGTTTGCTCCGACTATGAGGGCTAAAATAATTCTGGGCATCCTTATGTCCCAAATAATTATGGCAAAATCGGAATTTTCATGATAGAATATAATTTTTATAATCTCACTGAGGGGGATTTTTGTGCTTCCGAAATAGATTGCAGCCAAAACGGATAAGGCCAGAAGAATGCAAGAAATAAAGAGAAAGATGAGCATTTTTCTTCGGCGTTCTTCCAGCATTTTTTTACCCTTTAGAATTTAGTCTTCGGTTTCTCCGTAGATTATTTCTTTTAAATTCTCGACAGTCTGCATTATTTTAATATTCCGTGAAACTGTGTATAAATTACTGTCAAGGTCGTAGATTTTATCTTCTTTTACAGCCTTTACCTTCTGCCAAATTTCATTCTTTGCGAACTCGGCCCTGAGACTTTCGGCCGTGTCTTCGGAATTTGTGTGGGTAAGGCGTATGATGATATCGGGCTGATGTTTTACGATTTCTTCTATATTTATGGGAACATAGGATTTGTCGAAGTCTCCGATATCGTTTGCTATATTGTGAATTTTTAAAACTTCCATCAAGCTTCCTGTGTAACAGTTTTTTGTTCCCATCATCAATTTTTTTGGAGAACCTAAAAGCATCAAGACCTTGGGGCTTTTTTTGCTGTAAATGGAGCGGCGTACTTCGAGGGTTTTTGCTTCAATGGTTTGAATGACATGTTCCGCCTCTTTTTGTTTTGAAGTCATTTCTCCCAGATGTCTGATAGTATTTAAACATGCCTCATATGAATTTAAATCGACATATTCCGTTTTTATGTTTTGGTTTTGAAATATCTTATCCAATGTAGGTTTTGAACCTAAAGAAGCCAAATAGATATCCGCATTCAGCCGTTTTACCGTTTCGATATCCGGCTGCAATGGCATACCGATTTTTTCGGTCTTTGCATAAAGCTCAGGCATAGCGTGACGGCTTGAAGGCACGCCTGCAACATTTTTATAGCCGAGGTCATCTAAGATTTCGACTATGGACATGGTTCCTGCAATAACGCGTGGCCCTGCTTCTACCGTTGTGCGGTCAGGCAAGTCTTTTTTATCTTGTTTAAAAAAATCATTAATTTCTGAACAGCTTGCGGCGAATAAAGTTAAGGAAACAACTAATACGAAGTATATAAGAGTTTTTTTTGTTTTCATAGCAGAGTATTCTAATGTTATACTTATTTCTTTTTAATATGAAGTTCGGGTAGATTAAGTTTTGTATCTCGGACCAAGGCTGCCCTGTTTTCATTTTGGATTTCTTGGTAGATTTCTTCACGGAAAACCTTGACCGAAGGCGGTGCATCTACACCTATTTTTACCTGATCTCCCCGAATATCGATTATGGTAATCTCTATATCATCTCCGATAAGTATTTTTTGGTTTGTTTTACGGGAAAGTATGAGCATCAGTTCCTCCCCGCCGCATTTAATTCGGCAAGAATGTCGTGTTTGGTATTCCATTTTCCGTCATTTAAGACAGCCTGAAAAG
Organism: Treponema denticola; assembly: GCF_024181645.1. Taxonomy (NCBI): domain Bacteria; kingdom Pseudomonadati; phylum Spirochaetota; class Spirochaetia; order Treponematales; family Treponemataceae; genus Treponema; species Treponema denticola. Next base: position 476,924 of record NZ_CP058624.1, read on the forward strand.
CCTTCTTATTCTTTTTGTTTATGATAAGAGGTCCCTGCAAATTTGCGGTAATCGGGCTTCCTGCAGCAGGAATGGTAACAAGGGCAAAAACCAATAGGTCTTTAGGAGATTCTGCCTCAATAGGCTTTAAAAGTTCATCATCTATATCTAGCTCATAATCGGGTCTGAACAAAAAGGGATCGATAACGATAAAGGCTAAATTTTCATCGTCAAGGGATTGAACCCAAAAGAAGGGCTCCTTTCCCGAATCCAACAAGGCGTATTTATGAAATTCTTCAAATCCGTAAAATCCGTCAACCAATTCTATTATCTGTTCATCCTGAATCTCAACAAGCCCCATAGCTTTTGTCTTAATTTCCATCGTAAATTCCATCCTATTTTATCTTAAGTAGTTTAAAAGCGAATCCCTGTAAAGTCTTCCCAATACGCTTAAAGAAGCTTGATGCGTATGTTCAAACATCTTTAGGTCGGTTATCGCCTTTGTAATGTCTAAGTCGGCTTCGCGCGACTCTGCTGCCGTTACATTTAAGGTTTGCGTATCAATTCGTGCCAAGATAACTTCGGCTCTTGCATACTTGGAACCTGTTTCGGCCATTCTTGTAGTAAGATTATGTATGCCCTCATCGATGATACCCAAAACCTTTCCGCCCAAGGCTTCTTGATCTCCCGAAAGGAAGGCATCGCGGACGGCAATGGCTGCATCAAAAAGAGAGCCTCCCGAAACGCGTACCGAATTTGCTAAATTGTAGGGCGGCCTTTGTTCGGCCTTTATCAAGCCCAATTCGGATAAAACGGTGCTTCCTTCAGCATCTCTAAGCCAAAGCTGGCGGGCATCGGTAGTTGTAAGGTTTAAACCGCTTGTTATCGGGTCAAGGCTTGCTTTTACTGCGGCTCCCGAATCGTTTATCTTTGACATAATTGCATAAACATTGTCGCCTGCAATTAAGGGAATCTCAACCCCGTCAACCTCGATGCTTGTGTCTTCTTTTATGACAAAGTTTCGGGCATCGGTTTCCGAGATAAGAATTTGCCTCTCGGCCCAAAATACCCTGTTACCGGCCTGATCTGCCCTCATAAAAGAAAGCTCATCGGTTTCAACTTCCTTTGAATCGACCGTGCCGTTGTATCTTACCTGAGTTATAAGGGCGGAACCTGCTCCGTCCACATCTCCCATCACGGTTTCAAAGGGCTCGGTAAAACTTTTTGTTCCCGAAAAAACTCTGACACCGTCCGAGTTTACGGCATTTCCGTTTTGAACAAGTTCTTTTAAAAGTTCATCAGCCTCGGCTGCCATATCTTTTAAGTCGTCCGGCGTATAGGTTCCGTTTGCTCCCTGTACTGAAAGCTCTCTTAAACGCTGAACAACTTGGAGCGAATTATTCATATAGGTTTCGGCCGACATATATTGATCTCTTAAGGTTTTTGTGTTCTTTTCAAACCTTTCGAGGCGGGCAAGGTAGGACTTATATCTTACCGAGTGACCTGCGGAAACGGGGTCATCTCTAAGCTGGTTTATTCTTCGTTGGGACTGAATCTGATTATTTAGATTATGAAGCCTCGACTCCTGATTCCTCATCGAAAAATTGCTGTCCGTGTGCTGAATATTTGTACTAATTCTTTTCATCATATTTTACTCCAAAACTTAAAAGCTAGACACCCATTCTGTTTATAACTGTGTCTATCATTTCGTTGATTACCGAAACAAATCTTGCAGAAGCGTTGTACCCGTGCTGAAATTTGATAATATCCGATAGTTCTTCATCTATGTTTACGCCCGATACGGAATCTCTCATATCGTGTAATTCCTTTACAATGGCTATCTGTGTGTTTAAGGTCATTTCTGCCTGCTCGCCTTTTAGACCGATTTCGGTTACAGTATCGGCAAAAAAGTCGTCAAAGGTGGCTGAGTGCCCTACCATTACGGGAGTATTCCTGATTGCGGCTATTGCAAGAGCGGCTCTGTTGTCTCCCGGATAGGCGACACCTTCGGGGCCCTTATAGCCCGAAGCTATATTTTGTATATCGCTTTTGATTACGGGATTTATTTCCATCCAGCCTGAAGGATGGGCTATAGGAGAAACCGCATATTGAGCTCCTGCCAATACATCAACCGCATTTGCTCTTCCCCAATCATAGGCTCCTTCCGGCCCGGCCTGAGAAAGCACACCGGAATAGCCTGCTAAAAATCTTCCCGAATCCTCGATATGACGGATAACAAAGTCAGGATTTTCTTTATCAAGGCTTGTCATACCTTTTAAAACAAGTTTATTGTTTTGATCCAGATAGGCAGCCACTTCGGAACCGGATCTGTTAATCCTTTCTACAAGATCTGAAACCATATCCGTCGAATAATAGGGTACCTGCACAAGACCATCCCCCGAAGAAAGGGTTAAAGTTCCTTCAAGTCCTATTTGTTCACGCGGATCAAGGGTGTTGGTGCCTGTAATTCTGAAAATATAGGAAGAATCATATTCTCCGTCGCCGTTTCTGTCAAAATTACCGAGAGTATTGTTTATAAAATATTGTTCCTTAAAAAAATCGATGCCTGTTTTTCCGTTGGGACTCATAGCATTTCTGTGTACATCGTTTACCAAATCGACAAAGTTCATTGTCATTGTATCCAGTTTTCTGATTTCGTCCCGAATATCCGTATCCCTAAGCTCAATCAAAGCGGCTAGTTTTCCCGATTCAAAATGAGCTAAATTACCGGAATCTTCCCAGATAACATCTGCATATTTATCGTTTTCCGTTGAAGCCTTAAAATCAAAGGTTCGGTGTGTTCTTCCCTGTACTATTTCAAGACCGGCCGTATGAATGACATATGTTTCGTCTTCATCTCTTTTATCTACGGAAATATCTATAAGGGAGGAAAGTTTTTCGGTTAAAAGGTCTCTTTTATCCATCAAGTCATTGGGATTGTCCCCCATAGCCTTAACCTTAACTATTTCTTCGTTTAGTTTGGCTATCCGGCCTGTTAAGTCGTTAACCTGCTTTACGGTTGCTTCTATGTCGCCGTGTACCATGTCCCTTATGCCCTGTAAACCGCGGAATTGATGATGAATGGCATCCGTTAAGGTTTCGCTTCGGGTACGGACAACCTGACGGGCAGCATCCGACTCAGGGTAGAGCGACAATTCCTGCCAAGCCTCCCAAAATTGGTCCATTCGGGTTCGGACGGAAATGTCCTCGGGCTCATTGTGAACCTGTTCCAAAAGGGCTATATAAGAGTTTCGTGTTTCCCAATAACCCAGGTCATCAGTAGCCCCTATAATTCTTTGATCTAAAAGTTCATCCCTTAATCGGGTAATCGAACCTATGGTAACACCCTGTCCTATTTGCCCGGGCGTTTCAGCTCTGGTTAAATCTGGCCTGTAAATAGGCTCAAAAGCCTCGAGGTTTACCCTCTGCCTTGTATATCCCTTTGTCGAAGAATTCGAAATATTATGACCTGCCGTTTGAATCGACTGCTGGTGAGCAAACAAACTCCTTTTTCCTAATTCTATTGCATCAAATGTCGCCATCTATAACCTCCATAAAAATTACGGTAGATAAACAGTGAGGCTGAATTTCTGCCGAACTGTTTATCGTACCTCCATTTATTTTCCTATAAGACCTCATTTAAAACGAGGCTTGTTATTTCCGTATTAACCCGCTTTCCTGCTGCCGTATAACACTTTCCGTTTCTTTCTTCCGAAATGATATCGACCACGCCCTTAACCAATGCTTGAGCATGTGAAACATAATTTGAGAAGACATCATTTTCAATCTTTGAATAAAAAACTTTTTCTTTTAGTTTTTCATATAAAGAATCGATCTTTTTTTTATCCGATGAAGTAAATTGCTTTGTATGCATGTAAAAGTCGAATTCTTGAGGATTATCCTCATCAGGCTGTAAAAGTCCGTATAACCTCTTATCCAAATGCGAAAATTTTACGGAAGCCTCATTTAAGGAACTCAAATTTTTTTCACTTTCCTGCCAGTCTCTATCCAAAACGCCTTGATACATAGCCTTTTGTAGTTTATAGATATTATCGATTAAATCGATTTGTTCATGTAAAATGCTTTTTATGTCTGCTGCAACCGAATGTTTTTCCATAGCAATCTACTCCTCAGAACCAGTATCGGCATATAAAGAAAAAGCATTAGAGATTTTTTAATTTATGGGTATCTTTTAAAAAAATTAGGGGGGAAGACTGTACCACTTAGGGTTTATAAAAAGATAAGGGTACAGTTTTATTTAAGCCATAAGTATCACGGTTTTGCCGTTGCCGGCTTCTATTTAAAAAATATTTGCCACACGGAAAGGCCGATCGAAATAAGCCCAAGAATGATTGAATAAACTCCGGTTTTAAAAGAAATTCGGGCCATTATATTTGAAGTATGCCAATAGAATGAAAACCACGAAACAGGAGTTATTTCCAGTTCAATCTTATCATTTTTATCATCGCTGTCGCTGTAGTTGTTAAGGATATTCTTTCCGTCGCTGTCCATATAGATAATGTCTTTTGAAAGAATGTTATGAGGAACGCCTCGTAAAATTCGGTAAATAGAATTATTATTGTGAGATATTTTTATAAACCGATTTTCTCTGTTTGTTCCGGCTAGGGTTTTTCCAAAAATTTCCTTGTAAGCACTAGGAGACATATAGGCCGAGTCGGTACCGAAAAGTGTATTATCAGGTTCATTGTCATTTCGGCAAAACTTTAGTTTGATTGAATATTCTTTTTTCATATTTTGTGTCCTTCAATTAAATTATTTCCGCATTTTGTTTGCCGGTATTTCTAGCGGCAAAAATAAATCGGTACCAAGCCTTGCGGGAAACTTGAGTACCGAAACACTTTCTTAATCTTAGTTTTTTTTCCAGTATTTGTCCTCCGAATAAGTAGTTTTTAATAAAGTTGCTGCATTTGCAGGGTCTTCCAAATCAGTTTCCGATATATCTTTAATTTTGTTATTGCAACTATAATCATCATACACTGCCCAGCCTTTTTTATCTGCAAATATTACCGAATTAAGACCGCTGCAATTATAAAAAGCATTGCTGCCAATCTCAGTAATACCTTCCGGCAGCGAAATACTTGTTAAACTGCTGCAATCCTCAAAAGTACCGTAGTTAATCTTAGTAATACCTGCCGGCAGCGAAATACTTGTTAAACTGCTGCAACCATGAAAAGCTCTATTTTTAATCTCAGTAATACCTGCCGGCAGCGAAATACTTGTTAAACTGCTGCAACCATCAAAAGCACCACTTTCAATCTCAGTAATACCTGCCGGCAGCGAAATACTTGTTAAACTGCTGCAACCCCCAAAAGTACAGTAGTTAATCTTAGTAATACCTGCCGGCAGCGAAATAATTGTTAAATTGCTGCAACCCTGAAAAGCATAGTAGCCAATCTCAGTAAGACCTGCCGGCAGCGAAATACTTGTTAAATTGCTGCAACCCTGAAAAGCAAAGTCGTCAATCTTAGTAATACCTTCCGGCAGCGAAATACTTTCTAAACTGCTGCAACCTCGAAAAGCAGAGCCTGCAATCATAGTAATACCTGCCGGCAGCGAAATACTTGTTAAACTGCTGCAACCCCAAAAAGTACCGTAGTTAATCTTAGTAATACCTTCCGGCAGCGAAATACTTGTTAAACTGCTGCAACCATCAAAAGCACCACTTTCAATCTCAGTAATACCTGCCGGCAGCGAAATACTTGTTAAACTGCTGCAATTCTTAAAAGCATCGTATGCAATCTTAGTAATACCTTTCGGCAGCGAAATACTTGTTAAACCGCTGCAACCATAAAAAGCATATTTACCAATAGCTACCATAGGATTGTTTTCTGTACCGGCAGGTATAATTATCTTACCGCGGGGTGCTTCTCCGGTATAACCTTTATTCTCCGAAATACATAACTCGCCGTTTTCCGTTTCAGTTTTAAATTTTAAGTAGTTTGTAACTGCATATACGGTTGTATCCTTGGTAAAAGTATAGTCATCGTCAATCTTTTGTCCGTTCTCATCATTTAAACGCCACTCGTATAAGCCGTAATCTCCGCCTTGCCACTCCGGTTTCAATTTTATAGTTTCATCTGAGGGTTTTATATCACTCCATTTGACTCCCGGCTTTTTATTTGATAATTCCGGACCGGTATAAGACTCAATCCGCTCATCACCAATATTTACTGTAATGTTTATTGTCCATTGAGCGGTATGTGTTGAATCTTTTGAGAATTCGGCCGGTATCTCCGGCACCCAACCGGAAAATCGGTTTCCATCTTTTGAAGGATCTGCCGGTTTTGTTACAGCAGCACCGAATTTGCCGGTAATCTTGTTGCCGGGAATTGCAGGGCTTATAGTTCCGCCGTCCAAGTCCAGGGTAAGAGTAATCATCTTTCTGTCGTACTTAATTTCAACTACCGTCGAGCCGTCTTCGTTTATAGTTTGCTGTGTAATGGCTTGAGCGGTAAAACCTTCATACTGCTTGGCGACGGCAAGGGTTTTGCTGCCTTTTCCTCCTTTGAGTGACTCTGTTTCTTTTTGGGTGTAGCCGTCATCGTCTGCATTTTGCTGTAAGTGCTTTACCGTGTAGGCTGCACTTTCACTTTCTGCAACCCATTTTGCCCAAAACTCTTTTTTGCCGGTTGTGCCTTTTGTGATTTTTGTTACCGCTTCGCCGCTAAATTCAGAATTTCCGAACCAGCCGTCAAAGACCTGTCCTTCCTTAGATGGGGCTCTTAACGGAAATTCATCGTTTTTCGTATAAGAAGCGGGGTTATCAACATTGTTTGTTCCGCCGTCTAAGTGATAGGTGATGCTGTATTTTCCCGATTCTGAACCGTTTCCCCCTCCCGAACCTGCAGAATTTGAAGAACCTGAAGGTTGTTTACATCCAAATAGCATTGCCGTCAATGCTAATCCAAGTACAAGTATTTTTACACTTGTTTTCATCAATGCTTTTTTCATAAGAAAGCTCCTTTACTAGAAACGGGCGGTCTTGTTCTGCCGTAAATACGCCCTGAGAAAACAAACCGCCCGCCGTTTTTATTAAGAGAAAATATAATTGCATAGAATAAAAAAGAGATAAGATTAGTATTGTATTGTATTGTATTGTATTGTATTGTATTGTAAGCCTGAATTTACATTAGAGGTAAACACCGTCTTGTTCCGGTTCGGAGTAAACACATTTCGCATACACAAGAAAAACACGGATAACCTCCTATCAGTAAATAGTTATACAATATATTCCAGTATGGCAGATTTTGGAGGTTTTGTCAAGGAATTGGGATTTCCTTGAATTTCAGTTGACGTAAGCCGAAAATAAATGTATTATAGATGGTATGAAAAAGAATTTTTATTTTTTAGGCCTATGCCTTATTGTAATTTTAATAGGTTCATGTGCATCCGCACCTGAAACAAAGCCTGTTTCTGTTGCCGAAACTCAGGTAAATGAAGAAAAACCGCAGCAGGTTCAAAAACCCGCAGTTGTTGAAAAACCTATAGAAGCGGCAAAACCCCAAGTTGACGCACCCAAACCGGCAGATGAAGAAGTTGTAGCGCAATTTGAGGGCGTTTCCATTACCAGAAAGGAAAAGGAAATAGCAAAGTCCGAAATTGAAGAGGTTGTAAAAAAACTAAACGAGATAACGGCAAAAAAGGACTATGGCCGCTGGAGATTCTGGCTTTCAAAAGATTATATAAAAGAATTTTCAAAGCCTGAAGTGTTAAAAAAAACCAGTGAAGGTCTTCCTTCCAATTTAAAGGGAAAGCAGTTAAAAACCATTGAAGACTATTTTTACTATGTTTTTGTACCCTCAAGGCAAAACGGAAGAGTTGATGATATTGAGTATTTAACACCGACAAAGGTTAGAGTTTGGAAGATAGAGCCTACACGGAAACTGATATTTTATAATCTTGAAAAAATAGATGACAGATGGCTTTTAGTGCCTTAAAAACGGGCTTTTAGAGGTTTTCCATCAAATTTGATTATTTTGACTAAAAATAGAATTAAAAATAAAAAAAACGGGGCTTACTACTTGACTTTACAATCAAAATGATTGAAAATAAAAGTAATGTACCAAACTTAAGGGGGTAATTTGAAATGCGACGAAAGTCTTTAGTTTTTGTAATGATGATATTATGTTTAGGATTGTGCTTTGTTTTTGCAGAAGATGGAGAGAATTCCGGCTCTATGATGACGGTAGAAGAAGCTTATCTTAATTCTATGGAGGGTATAATCCTTAAAGAGATGGTTACTACGGAAGGGCGTGATGCTAAATTTGTAGCCTTGCAAGTAATTGATGAAGCTATTGAAGGCGGAAGGGTAACGCCGGAACTGCAGGAAGCTCTTGATTCCCTTGCTACTATAGGTCTTACCACGCTTGTACGTGAAAACGGAAGGCTTGCAAACAACTATCCGGATGTTAGAAGAGAAGCTTGCCGCCTTTTAGGAAAAATTAAAAATGAGCAGGCAAAGAAGTCTCTTATGACAGTTATGTACACCGATAATGAGCCGGTGGTAATCATGGAGGCCGTTAAATCCTTAGGTGATTTGGGTTTTAACAATAACGACGAAGTTGTAGACATGATAAACTTTATCAACAGAAAATTCGATATTATTAATCCTCAAAGCTCCTTGGCTCTTGAAGTTCTCAATGCTTATGAAAAATTAGCTCCCACCGTAAAAAATAAGAGAGGGATGACTGAAAGTATTATGAGAATTGCCAATAACTTTAACTACATAACTCCTGTTAGAAACAGAGCTTTGGAAGTTTTAAAATCAATAATGGCCGGACAAAACAAAAAGTAAATTTTTACTTTTGAAAATAAAATGAAAGAGCTGATTTTAGCTTCTGCATCACCCAGACGAAAAGAGATCCTCGATTCGCTGGGTGTTTTATTTTCCGTTAAAATTTCAAATTTTGATGAATCTTTAATAACCGAAAAAGATCCTGTAAAAAAGTGTATTTTAACTGCACGCGGTAAGGCTGAAAGCCTTTTTAAGACCTTGCATCAAAACGAGATCTCTCAAAAGCTTATCTTGGCGGCAGATACCCTCGTTTTTGCCGAAAATACAGCTTTTCCAAACAAAAAAATAATCTTTGGTAAGCCTGAAAACGAAAAAGAAGCCGAGATGATGCTTAAAAATCATTCCGGCTCGGTTCATTTTGTGGTGAGTGCAATCTGCCTGCTTGACTGTAAAACAGGTCAACTGAATGAAAAGCGAAGTCTTTCTAAAGTTTTCTTTAAAAAACTTTCCGATAAAGAAATTTCCGCCTATGTAAAAACCGATGAATGGAAGGATGCTGCAGGAGCTTATAAAATTCAAGGTAAGGCTTCTTTTTTTATAGAAAAAATCGAAGGCTCTTATACCGGCATAGTAGGTCTTCCGGTCAGGGAATTGTATGAAATCTTAAATAAAAACGAATTTAAGATTCTTTAAACGGAAAACCGCCCAATTTCCAAGTTTTAGATAAAACTCTTTTTAATTAAATCTTGTCAAGCACTATACAAAATCTTCAAAAAAATATATAATAGCTCCATGCCGTTTTTACGGTAAATATCCGGGAGGATGTACGGCTCTAGTATCAGCCCCTAGGAGGGCTTAATTGGCTGTAGTCTGTTCCGAGAAATAGAGAAGGCAGGAGCTTTTTAGCTCCAAAGGAGAAACACATGGCAGTAGTAACCATGAAAAACTTACTTGAATCAGGCGTACATTTCGGCCATCAAGTAAAACGCTGGGATCCGAGAATGAAAAAATACATTTTTTCGGAAAGAAACGGAATTCATATCATCGATTTACAAAAAACAATCGTTGCAATCCGCGAGGCCTACGAAGCTGTCCGCAAAACAACTTCGGAAGGAAAATCGGTCTTGTTCGTAGGAACAAAAAAACAAGCCCAGCAGACAATTCAAAAAGAAGCTGAAAGATGCGGAATGTTCTATATTAACAACCGCTGGCTCGGCGGAATGCTCACAAACTTTTCAACAATCAAAAAGAGCTTGGCACGTCTTAAGAAAATCGAAAAAATGGAAGTTGACGGGACATTCGATAACCTGACAAAAAAAGAAATCGCTTCCTTACAAAAAGAAAAATCAAAGCTCGAAAAAAACTTAGGCGGTATTAAGGAGATGAAGGACCTTCCCGGAATCCTCTTTATTATCGATACCCGAAAAGAAGAAATTGCTATCAGAGAAGCCCGCTCCTTAGGTATTCCCATCATCGCTGTTGTAGACACCAACTGCAACCCCGAGGGTATCGACTATCCGATTCCCGGAAACGATGATGCTATCAGAGCTATTTCGCTTTTTACGGGCGTAATCGCCAATGCCGTTATCGAAGCCGATAACGAGCACGGTCTTAAAATCATCGAAAACCTTCAAGAAGATGAAGAGTCCGGTGATTCCGGTGTTGATCCCTATCAGGACAGAGAAGAAGAAATTACCGATTATTCAAACTACACTCCCAAAGATGAAGCTGCCGGAGATGATGAGGTTGAAGAAGAAAATTCTCTCGTAAGTGATGAGGATTTATACGACGACAAATAAGTAAGACCAAAAAGTTTTTATAGGAGATTCGATAAACATTCCGGCTTGAAATACAAGCCTCCATGTTTATCTTCGAGTTTTGTGCCTTGCACAAAACATCGTTTATTTTATGCAGTTTGTAAACAAACTGCTTGAAAAAACTTTTTTCAGGATTTGATAATCCTTGCAAAAAGTTTTTATAGGAGAAATTTATGGATATTAAAGCATCTGATGTAAAACAATTGCGCGATAAAACCGGTGCGGGTATGATGGAGTGCAAAAAAGCCTTACAGCATTGCAACGGAGACGCTAAAGAGGCTGAAAAATACTTAAAAGAAAAAGGTTTGGCCGCTGTCGAAAAGCGTGCTGACAGAGTAACCAGCGAAGGTATCATCGTTATCAAAAATGATAATAAAAAAGCCGTTATGCTCGAAATGACTTGCGAAACGGACTTTGTTGCAAAAAATGCGGACTTTATCGCTGTCGGAGAAGATATTGCAAAAACGGCCTTTGATAAGGATATTTCTGAAGTTACACAGGAACTCAATGATAAGCTCTTGGATTTGGCTACCCGCGTACGCGAGAATATGAACCTTACACGCTTAATAAGCATAAAAGCCGGTGCAGACGAGTACCTTTCACGCTATATTCACTCCGACAAAAAAACCGGTGTTATTATAGTTTTAAAGTCGGATAAGCCTGAAATCTTTGAAAAGACTGAGGTGCAGGAATTTGCTTATGACTGCTGTTTACATGCAGCCGCCTTTATGCCCCTCTATGTTAAAAAAGAAGATGTAGATGCATCTTATATCAAAGAGCAAGAAGAAATCTTTAAGGGTCAGGTTGCCGAGTTGAATAAGCCGGATAATGTAAAAGAAGGCATTGTTAAGGGAAAAATTTCAAAGCACTTATCCGAAATCTGCTTCCTTGAACAAGCCTTTGTCAAAGATGACAAACTTTCCGTTTCAAAGAAAATGGCCGAAGTCGGAAAAGAAGCAGGCGGCTCTTTAAGCTTGTCAAAGCTGATTATTTTTCAGTTAGGGCTTGGAATGTAAATAAAAACATTTTAATGCTGCGAGGTTTATCCTTGCAGCATTAATTCTTATGTGTTAAAATAAAATATAATCGGAGGCAAATTATGATAGAGGAAGTTAAAAAAAATTGTGAAGAAAAAATGAAAAAAGCGGTTGCCGCATTAAAAGAAGAATTCAATATGCTGAGAACCGGACGGGCATCTTCTGCTCTTTTTGATAAAATAAGAGTAAATTGCTATGGAGAGTCCACTCCTCTTAACCAGCTTGCAAATATTTCTATCCCCGAAGCAAGGCTTGTAGTAATTCAGCCATGGGATAAGGGCTTATTGGTCGAAATCGAAAAGGCTGTTTTACAGGCTGACCTTTCGGTTAATCCCACAAATGACGGAAAGGTTATCCGTATTGCAATTCCGCCGTTGACGGAAGACCGCAGAAAAGACCTTGCAAAAAAGGCAAAGACTATCGCCGAAAATTCGCGGGTTTCAGTGCGTAATATTAGGCGTGACGGAATTGATGAAGCAAAAAAATTACAAAAGGACGGAAAGATAAGCGAAGATCAGTTAAAGACGGCTGAGGACGCTTTCCAAAAATCCACCGATGCTTACATTGCCGAAATAAACAAGGTACTTGAGGCAAAAGAAAAGGAAATAATGGAAAACTAAATGTCCGATGAGCTAAAACATATCGCCATTGTCATGGACGGCAATGGCAGATGGGCAAAAAAAAGAGGACTCCCCCGTTCTATGGGACATAAGGAAGGGCTTAATACGGTCAAAAGGATAACAAAGGCCGTGTCCGATTTAGGAATTCCTTATATAACGCTTTATATATTTTCTACCGAAAACTGGAAAAGAACCGAAACGGAGGTGGGCTTTTTAATGGGGCTTATTAAACAGCATTTAAAAGCCGAGCTTAAATTTTATGCCGATAATAATATACGTATTGAGCACATAGGCAATTTAAGCGGATTACCCCAAGACATTCAAGATGAAATTAATTCTGTAAGAGAGAAAACTTCCGCTTATACGGGAACTGCAATTGTGCTCGGCATAAATTACGGAGCACACGATGAAATTTTAAGAGCAATAAAGAAACTGAATTCTGATGAGCTTGCCTCGATAAATGAAGAGTCTTTTTCTTTAAAATTGGATACAGGTAAAATTCCTCCCGTTGACCTGCTTATAAGGACGGGCGGGGAAAAGCGCTTAAGTAATTTTTTGCTTTGGCAAAGTGCCTATGCGGAACTTTATTTTACAGATACCTTGTGGCCGGATTGGACTGTAGAAGATTTATATGAAGCAATAGAAGATTATAAAAAACGAAACAGGCGTTACGGAAACGCCTAATGTAATCAACAACCCCGACGCAGAGCATTGGGGTACAGTGCTCAATGTTTTGCACTGTATGTTCTAATAAGGTAGGTGCAGTCGGCTTTAATACCCTTTGTTACGACGCAGAGCGTACGTTGCACAGCAACAGGGGATTAAAGCCTCCGCACGAATAAAGGGAGAAATAAAATGAAAATTAAAAAAATTATTGAAAGGCTGATTATATTTTTTGTAGGTGCACCTTTAGTTTTAGCTTCAATTTATTTATTACCTCATTATAATTTTTTGGTTTATCATATTGAATTGTTTATTTCAGCCCTTATTGCAAATTATGAGATATATAATATTTTGTCCCAAAGGTCTCCGGCCTATCCTAAAAAGATACTTGCTTTTTTCGGTACAATTTTAGTTCTTGCTTCATACCTAATGGGCTTGCATTCCGTACCGTTTCAATATATTTTTATTGTATTCGGCTGTGTAATAGTCGGAATGCTCTTTATGGAAATTATATTTTCATTCTCGGGAAATTTTACCAATAGTATTGCCCGTCTCACAACCGGTGTGTTTATGCTGATTTATCCTTGGGGCTTGGCAGTTTATTTATCTGCAATTGCAAGCCTTCCAAATGCAGGGGCTCTTATCATCATGTTCTGTCTTATGACCTTCGGCTGCGATTCCTTTGCGTGGTTTTTCGGAATGCTTTTCGGAAAAAACAATAGAGGCTTTATTAAGGCAAGCCCAAAAAAAAGTATTGCAGGTTTTATAGGCGGTTTCATAGGTTCTGCAACAGCTGCTGTAGGTTCCTTTTATTTTTTTAATAAACAATTTAACGGAAAATTAAAAGAGCTTATAATCATAGCTCTTTTTACGGCCCTCTTTGCCATTATCGGCGACATAATAGAATCTATTTTGAAGCGTTCTGCAGATGTAAAGGATTCAGGAAAGGTGATTTTAGGGCGGGGCGGTATTCTTGACAGCATTGATTCCCTGCTCATCGCTGCTCCAGTATTCTACACCCTTTGTCTGTTTTTATTAGGCGGCTTTTAATGGAAAAAAAAAGGGTTATCGTTCTCGGTGCCGGAGGCTCAATCGGAAAAAGCAGTCTGGAAATAATAAGGAGATTTTCCGATAGGTTTGTTCTTGCCGGTTTTTCGGTTCATTCAAATTCGGATTTTGCAAAAACTCTTCTAGCCGAATTTACCGATGCGCAATTTGTTTCTACAAAAAAAAAGGATTCCAATCTAAAACACGAAATAGATGCGGAAGCTGTAAGACAGTTGATTGAAAAATCAAAGGCCGATATAGTCATTAACGGTATAGCGGGTTCGGCAGGCTTAAAGGCTTCGGTCGAAGTTATAAAAAGCGGTTTGGATTTGGCTCTTGCAAATAAAGAAACTATAGTAGAGGCCTGGGAGCTGATTTTTCAAGATGCCGAAAAGTCGGGAAGCACAATAATTCCCGTCGATTCGGAACACGCTGCAATTTTTCAGCTTATAAATGCCCACAAAAAAGAAAACATCGAAAAGATTATAATTACCGCCTCAGGCGGCCCCTTTTTAAATACGCCGAGAGAAAAGCTTAGCACAATGAAGCTTGAAGATGCCTTAAAGCATCCGACATGGAAGATGGGCGGAAAGATTACGATAGATTCGGCTTCTCTTGCAAACAAGGCCTTGGAAGTGATTGAGGCTGTAAAGCTATTTTCTTTTCCGCCCGAAAAAATCGAAGTTACGGTTCATCCTCAAAGTATAATCCATTCGATGGTACAGTGTAAAAACGGAGAGATATTTGCTCAAGCTTCTCCTCCCGATATGAAAAATCCTATTTTAAATGCCTTAAGTTTTCCGGAGGTGCCTGAAAGCTTTTTAAGGCCCTTGGATTTTTCTCAAATTATAAACTTGGAATTTATGCCTCCCAGAACCGATGATTTTCCTATGCTGGCTTTGGGTTTTGAGGCGGCTGGAAAAGGAGGCGCCTATCCTATAGCCTTTAATGTTGCAAATGAGGAAGCCGTTGATGCCTTTATCAAAGGGAAAATAGGCTTTACGGATTTAGCCGATATTACGCAAGAAGTTTTAAATTCAGATTGGACTATGAAACCTTCTTCTTATGAAGAAGTTTATGACTATGAAAACAGAGCAAGAGCGGTCGCTTTGGCAAGGATACTTGACAGGCAAGGATACTTGACTGAGTAAACGGCTTGCAATAAAAGTAAAACGGAATAATTTATGGTTAAGATTTTAATAGGTTTGATTATATTGAGTATCATGGTCTTTATCCATGAGCTTGGACATTTTATTGCCGCAAAACTCTGCGGTGTTGTAGTTGAAAGTTTTTCGATAGGCTGGGGCCCTGTTCTTTTTAAAAAAAAGAAAGGAGACACGGAATATAGAATTTCTGCAATTCCCATGGGCGGTTATTGCGGCATGAAGGGAGAAAAAGCCTTTCAGCAGGCAATCGAAGAAAAGCTCCCTGCGATTCCTAAAAAAGAGGGAGAGCTTTATGGAGTGCATCCTTTTAAGCGGATTATAATTGCCTTTGCCGGCCCTTTTGCAAACTATATAAGTGCGGTTCTGGCTCTGGCTATTGTAAGTGCTATCGGTTCAAGCTATTATACAAGCTCGAATAAGATAGCTCCCGTTTACTATTATAACGAAGCCGATGATTCTCCTGCCCGCGAGGCTGATTTAAGGATGGGGGATGTAATTTTAAGCATTAACGGCGAAAAGACTGAAACATTTGCCGACATAGTGCGCCTCATTGTGCCTGAAGCAAAGGAAGAGGTTACGCTGGAAATAGAAAGAGATGGGCAGATCCTCACAAAAAAACTTAGGCCCAAGCTCGATCCAAAAACCGGTGCAGGCATAATAGGTTTTTATTCTTTTATTCCCCTTGAAATTGACGGTGTAAAGCCTTCTTCATCTGCCGAACTTGCAGGGCTTAAAAAAGGCGACCTTATTACGGAAGTGAACGGAATTGAAGTCGCCAATACGATAGACTTAAACCGTGCCCTAGGCGGTATAAGCGAAAAGACTGCCGAATTAGGCATTTTAAGGGACGGAAACAAGATTACAAAAACCGTAAACCTTATCAGAACCGAAAACGGAATAGACCTTGGGCTAAATATTAAAAACATCAAGGTGGAGATTCCCGGAACGGGCTTTTTTAAAAGCATAGTGAACGGCTTTGTCTTAACTCACAAGGCCTTTGTTTTGACATTTAAAAGTTTAGGCCTTTTGTTTAAGGGAGTTGATTTTAGGCAAGCCGTTTCGGGCCCTGTACGCATTACCCATATGTTGGGCGATGTTGCCGCCCAAGGTTTTAAGGCCGGCTTTTTAATCGGGCTTTCGGATATCTTAAACTTTGTAAGCATAATTTCTATTTCTCTTTTTATAATGAATTTACTGCCGATTCCGATTTTGGACGGAGGCTTAATTCTTTTTGCCTTTATCGAATTTATTTTTAGAAGACAAATTCATCCGAAGGTGTTGTACTATGTTCAGTTTATCGGCATAGCCTTTATCGGCGTAGTTTTTCTCTTTGCCCTCTGGGGAGACATAGGATATTTTTTAGGAAGGTAAGTTTTTAAATATGAAAAAGATTTTCATTATGCTTATGATTTTTGCTTTGAGTATTTTTTTATTTTCTTGCAATGTAAAAAATGATGAAAAGATTGTTTCGGGTATTTTTGAAGGAAAGGCCGAAGGCTTAATGGGAAATATAAGCGTAAGGGTTGTGATAGAAAAAAGTAAAATTAAAAATATAGATATCTTAGAGTATGCCGATACGCCCGGCTACAGTGATACCGTTTTTGAATACCTACCTAAGAGGGTTGTCGAGAAAGGTTCTACAGATGTGGACATTGTGGCCGGTGCTACCTTAACGAGTAAGGCTTTTTTAGAGGCGGTAAATGACGCCTTAAAAAAAGCCGGCCGCTAGCTATGCCGAAAAAGAATAAGCCTTGTTAAGTAGGGGGCTATTGTACTACAATATTTACGAGCTTATCGGGCACTGTAATTATCTTTTTAATCTCTTTGCCTTCAATGTTGCGGACAGCACCCTCATTCGATAAAGCAAGGCGTTCCAGTTCCTCTTTAGAGGTTCCTGCCTCTGCCTCAAACTTACCTCGGAGTTTTCCGTTTACCTGTACCACCACCGTGCAGGTTTGGTCAACGCAGAATTTTTCGACAAACATCGGCCAGTGAGAATAGGCTATCGATTCGTCATTACCCATCTTTTGCCAAAGCTCTTCGGCCAAGTGAGGAGCGTAGGGGTTTAAAAGTTTTACAAAATTATACCAAACATAGTGGGGTATTTTTTTGTGCTTTGAAACCTCGTTTATAAAAATCATCATCTGGCTTATGGCAGTGTTAAAGTTAAGAGAGGCTGTGTCCTCGGTTACCTTTCTAATCGTCTTATTTAAAAGAGCTGTCAATGTCTTGGTTTCAGGGGTCGAGGTATCGTTGACGGGAGTTTTATATATTTCTCTGTCGGACAGATTCCAGATTTTTTCTAAAAATCTGAACACTCCCATGATGCCGCTTGTGTTCCAAGGTTTTGAAACCTCTAAGGGGCCTAAGAACATTTCGTAGAGGCGCAGGGTGTCTGCCCCGTATTCTTTTATGATGTCGTCGGGATTGATAACATTCTTTAAGCTCTTGGACATCTTGGCTATTACCTGTTCAAGTTTTTCTCCGGTTTCAATATCTTCAAATTCGGTTTCAGATATTTTTTTAACCTTATCGACCGGAACAAGGCTTTTGTTTTTTCTCATATAGGCAAAGGAGGTTATCATTCCCTGATTTACAAGCCGTGTAAAGGGCTCTTTTGTAGAGACTAGCCCAAGGTCATACAAAACCTTGTGCCAAAACCTTGCATACAATAAATGGAGAACTG
The DNA here is from genome assembly GCF_024181645.1 of Treponema denticola. Classification (NCBI taxonomy): domain Bacteria; kingdom Pseudomonadati; phylum Spirochaetota; class Spirochaetia; order Treponematales; family Treponemataceae; genus Treponema; species Treponema denticola. The sequence continues at coordinate 494,694 of NZ_CP058624.1, forward strand.
CATGTTCGGTTCCTCCAACATAGAGGTCTACAGGCATCCAGTAATCGCATTTTTCTTTGTCGGCAAAGGCTTCGTTGTTATGAGGGTCTATAAAGCGGAGATAGTACCAGCAAGAGCCTGCCCACTGAGGCATTGTATTGGTTTCCCGTTTTGCTTCCTTTCCGCATTTTGGGCATTTTGTATTTACCCAAGAGTCAATAGCCGCCAAGGGGCTTTCGCCCGTACCTGCGGGAGTATAGCTTTCTACTTGGGGCAGGGTTAAGGGTAGAGCATGTTCGTCTAGGGGAACTATGCCGCAAGAGGGGCAGTGTACCAAGGGTATGGGCTCGCCCCAATAGCGCTGACGGCTGAAAATCCAGTCACGGAGTTTGTAGTTTACGGCTCTTTTTGCAAGGCCTAAGTTTTCAAGATATTCCGTGATCTTTGTCTTTGCTTCTTCCGTTTTTAGACCGTCAAACTGTTTTGAGTTTACCGAATAGCCGTCCTCGGTTGTACAAGCCTTAGGTTCAGCCGAAAAGTCTCTTTTTCCGCTTTCCCATTCTTCCGCACCGGCTACAACCTTTATTTTAGGCAGATTGAATTGGGCAGCAAACTCAAAGTCTCTTTCATCATGGGCGGGTACTGCCATAATTGCTCCCGTGCCGTAGGAGATTAAAATATAGTCCGAAATCCAGACGGGGATTTTTTGTTCCGTCAATGGATTGATTGCATAGGCTCCCGTAAAAACGCCGGTCTTGTTTTTTGCGAGGTCTGTTCTTTCGAGGTCGCTTTTTTTTGCGGCCTCTTCGATATAAGCGGCAACAGCTTTTTCTTGGCTGCTTGTAGTTATGCTTTTTACGAGCTCGTGTTCCGGGGCCAAGACCATGTAGGTTGCTCCGAAGATCGTGTCGGGGCGGGTTGTATAAACCTTGATTTTTTGCCCAGTTTCTTTTCCGTCCTTATCTACGAGGGCAAAGTCTACCTCGGCTCCCGTACTCTTGCCTATCCAATTTTTTTGCATAATTTTAATGGATTCGGGCCAGTCGAGTTCGTCCAAATCTTCTAAGAGGCGTTCGGCATATTCGGTTATCTTTAAAATCCATTGCCTTAAGTTTTTGCGTTGAATTTGAGCTCCGCATCTTTCGCATTTTCCGTCCTTTACTTCTTCATTGGCAAGGCCCGTTAAGCAGGAAGGGCACCAGTTGATGGGGGCTTCTTTTTCGTAGGCTAATCCCTTTTTAAATAATTGGAGGAAGATCCACTGGGTCCATTTATAATAGGATTCTTCGCTTGTGGAGATTTCCCTATCCCAATCATAGCTTAAGCCGATGGACTTTATCTGCTTTCTAAAGGTTTCCATATTTTTTCGGGTGGTGATAAGGGGGTGAACGCCCGTCTTTATTGCATAGTTTTCTGCAGGCAGTCCGAAAGAATCAAAGCCCATCGGATGGAGTACATTGTATCCGCTCATGCGTAAAAACCGGCTGTAAATATCCGTTGCAGTATAGCCTTCAGGGTGCCCTACATGGAGGCCGTCTCCCGAAGGATAGGGAAACATATCCAAAATATAGAGTCTCTTATCCTTAGGATAATTTTTATCTTCAACTGTTTTAAAGGTTTTGTTTTCTTCCCAATACTTTTGCCATTTGGGTTCTATCGTGCTAAAAGGATAAGCCATATTTTACTCCAAGAAAATTGATGAATCTATCAAAATTGACGGAAAGTATTTTATAGAAAAGAGGAGAAAAATGCAAGTGCCGATGAAAAATGTACTTTTGAGAAATTCTTTTCAAAATTTTACTATTTATTCAACTTATAACCCTATAATTATATGAAGGCAGCAGGAATAATTTGCTGTTTTAAGGAGAAAAGCTATGTCAAATGAAAAAACTATTTTAAACCCCAAGACCGATTGGGTTTTTAAGCTGATGTTTTCCAAAGGTGAAGAAGGAAACAAGGCTCTTATAAGTTTTCTAAATGCCTTTTTGGAAGATTCTTACGGTAAAATCAAAAAGGCCGAAATCATAAACACCGAGCTTATTCGCGATAGGCCTTCGGGAAAAACTTACCGCCTTGATTTTTTGATTAGAACCGACAACGGCCTTCTTGTAGACCTTGAAATGCAGCAGTTTTGGAAAACAAACTATCCTCGCAGAAGTCAAATGTACCTTATGCGTCTCGCTTCCCGTTTTTTAAAGACGGAACCCAAGGAAGGTGACTTTTTGTACGCTATAAGCCTTTCCGTTTTCGGCTGCGATGTTCCTAAAAACGCAGAGCTTGTAAAGATGCCTGAGAGCTCGATAATTCAATATCTTTATGTTGAATTAAACGAGCTAATAGTTTATACTATGAAAAAGAGATTGGAAGAGTATAGCTTAAAAGACTTTTGGATAAGGTTTTTGGCCAACTATGAAGAAGACAAAAAAAGCGGAATGTTGGAAGAATTGTGTAAATTAGAGGAGGGTATAAAAATGGCAGAAGCAACACTCTTTAGGGTAACTGATGAAGAGAGGCGAATGGCAATAGAACTCTCTGACGAAAAATACCGGATGTATGTGGAAGATGAACGCAGTGAAGCCAGGAGAGAGGGTTTAGCTGAGGGCAGGACTGCTGGTTTAGCTGAAGGACAAGAGAAAGGAAGAAGTATAGGATTAGCTGAGGGTTCACATCAAGCAAAAGTGGAAGTGGCAAAAAACTTACTTGATATAGGATTGTCTATAGAAAATATAACAAAGACAACCGGCTTAAACCGTGAGGAAATTGAAAAGATCAATTAAATAGGGAAGGAAGCAACGAATACTTATATGTCTGGTACTGTAACATACATATGAGAAAAAGTAAATAAAAACTTGAAAATTCGCTTATTCAATGGTAAAATTATAGTAACCTTGACTAAGATTTTCTTGGTCTTAAAAATAGGAGGAGCTAATGAATAAAAAGCTCGTATGGATGATTTTTATAGCATTCATCCTTGGTTTGGTTGTCGGTATCGTCCTTTGGCAAACAGGTGTCGATGTCGGCGGTTATGTAACTTGGGTATCTCCTTTTGGAAATATCCTTGTATCTATGTTAAAGATGATCGTTATTCCGGTTATCTTTTTGTCTCTCATTTCCGGTGCTGCATCTTTACCTACAAAGGAATTCGGTAAGATAGGTGTTAAGGTTATAATCTGGTATTTTGTTACTTCATTGTTTGCAGCGATTGTAGGATCCTTCCTTGCTCTTGCCTTTAATCCGGGATCGGGAACTTCTCATGCCGAATGGGCGAGCCTAATGAGTATGGGTTCAGCCGAGATTGCTCCGGCTTCCGCAGGCTCTCTTGCAGATGTATTTTTAGATATGTTCCAAAATCCCTTTAAAGCTCTTGCTCAAGGAAACTTCTTGGCTATCATTGTTTTTGCTATTGCATTCGGTATTGCTTTAAAAATAATTTCTGAGAAAAATGATGCAAAATTGCAGGAAGGGGCAAAATTATTTTTAAATATCGTTGAAACTTGTAAGGAGACCGTATTTAAAATGGTTGACTGGATTTTGGCTTATTCACCCATAGGTGTATTTTGTTTGACTTCCGTAAACTTTGCACAATATGGTTCAAAACTTTTCGGTCCCTATGTAATGCTGACCCTCGGTGTTGTAATCGGTATTATTGCAATGGTCTTCATTGTTTATCCTATAATGATTGCCGTTTCGACACGTAAAAATCCGATTAAGATTATGATGCAGATACGCGAACCCATGCTTACGGCCTTTGTTACCCGAAGCTCTGCCGCTTCTCTTCCCGTATCTTTGAGAACGGCAAAAGAAAACTTGCACATAAGCGATAATCTTTCATCATTCGCTCTTCCCCTAGGCTCAACCGTAAATATGGACGGTGTATGTGTTCACTTACCTATGTTTGCTGTTTTGGCCGCCAATATGTTCGGAGCGGACATCAGTTTTACAGCCCTTCTGGTTTTGGTAATTACGACAGTCCTTGCCTCGGTAGGTGCAGGCGGTGTTCCGGGCGGCAGCTTGATGCTCTTATTCATTATTTTGCAAAATATGAATTTGGATCCGGCTCAGATAGCCGTAATCGTAGGACTCGCTCTTGGTATCAATCCAATCCTCGATATGTTTGAAACGATGAACAACGTTGCCGGAGACTTGGTCTGTACCTATTGTGTCGCCGATATGTCTGATATGATTGAAAAAGAATAAAAAATAAGCCTTGGAATTTAATGGGTAATGTCGATGAGAATTACCCATTAAATTCATCTTTACCTGCCTTGCAGTTGATTTTCACTTCGTTTTAGTTTCAAAGTTTTTTAATAAAATTATCTAAACTATTGACAATACAGGTTCCGATATATTATACTATTTTGTAAGATTAAGTTTACAATATTTGGGAGAGATCAAAGAAGTTATGTTTAAGATACAAAAGGAGTCCGGAGAGATTTTTAAATCTATCAGACTTAAAAGAATGTTCGGAGGTTTATTTTTGCTTTCGGATGAGTTTTTGGCGGTTGTGCCGGGATACTACATAGGACTTGCCGTAGATGAATTAAAAAATTCCACGATGACGCAAAGTGCCTTGATTGAATATGTGGTAAAGATAATTTTTTTCGCCTGTTTGAGTTATTTCTTATGTTCTATGTTTATGTTCTTTATTCACAATTCGGGAAACAGGGCGGCCTATCTTTTTAGAAAAAAAATAATTTCTTCGGTTTTAAAAAAGACTCCGCCGTTTTTTAAAAAATATACTTCAGGCGATATTTTGGCACGCTCCTCAAACGATGTTGCAGCCGTAGAAAATTATTTTGCTAGCGGCTTTGTAATGCTGATGGATTCCTTTGCCTATCCCGGAGTTACAATTTTTATGATGTCGGTTTTAATTTCATGGAAGCTGACACTTGCAGTCGTCCTTCCAATACCGCTTATAACTCTTATTTATTTTTCTTTGGGTAAAGTAATAAAGGATAGAACGAGTAAAACCTATGCGGAATTTTCCAAGGTCAACCAAGGTATTTTGGAGCTTGCCGAAGGAATAAAACTTATCCGTTGTTATGTGAATGAACAAGTCAGGTTAAAAAAACTTTCTTCCATTGTTAAAAATTATTTTTCGGTTCTTTATGCACAAGTTAAACTCACTTCCATTTTGCAGCCGTGTACAGCTTTTATTACAAATCTTTGTGTCATAATAGCCTTTTGCTACGGAGGCTATCTTGTTCGCATAGGAGAAATTACTTCAGGCAATCTTGTTTCGTTTTTTGTTTTTGTCGGAATAATTGCATGGAGCGGAATGGCAAGCGGCTTTTACTTACAAATTCAAAAGTCGGCAGATGCAGCTATTGATAGAATAAATGCTCTTATAAAAGATAATAACGAATTTCCGCCCATGGAAAACAAAGAGAAAATCGAAAGAATAGAAAAAATTTCTTTTAAAAATTTCAGCTTTGAATATTCCGATTCCGAAAAAAAAGTTTTACAGGATATTTCTTTTGAAATTTCACAAGGAGAAATTTTAGGAATTACCGGAAAAACCGGTTCGGGTAAAACAAGTTTGATAAAACAATTTTTCAGCCTGTATCCTCAAAATGAAAATATATTCGTAAATAATATTCCCTTAAAAAATTGCGATATTTTTTCTTTTAGAAATAAGACCGCTTATGTAAGTCAGCGTCCTCAACTTTTATCGGGAACCGTTTGCGAAAACTTGTGTTTTTATGAAAAGGAAATTGAAAAAGAAAAAATATTAAAGGTTTTGGAAGCAGCTGATGTAAAAAGCGACATCGAAAAACTTACAAACGGAATCGATACAAAAATAGGAGAAAAGGGAGTTATGCTTTCAGGAGGGCAAAGACAGCGAATTGCACTTGCCCGTGCTCTTCTTAAAGAACCGGAAGTTTTAATTTTGGATGATGCCATTTCTGCCGTCGATGCGGACACCGAAGTTAAGATAATCGAAAACCTAAAAAAATCTTCTTCATTTAATATCTGCATTATATCGGCACACCGTCTTTCAGCTGTTCAGCATGCAGATAAAATAATTGTGCTGGATGACGGTAAAATTATTCAACAAGGAACACACGAAAAACTTATAAAAGAAGGCGGCTGGTATGCGGAGCAGTTTGAGTACCAGCACAGCCATTCTGCGGAACTTATGCAAGCTGAAGATTCAGACCTGCAAATTGACGGAGGAAAAAAAGATGAAAGATAAGACCAATAAACTCAAAATAAATTACAGATTTTTTCTTTCGTACCTAAAATACTGCAAGGCTTATGTTTTTGCAGCCTTTGTTGCAGTAGGAATTTTTATTGCATCTTCAGCCTATCTTCCTACAATCACGGCAAGCGTTATAAATGCCGATCTTGTAAATATGCCCGGCTTAAAAGACTTTTTAATTAGACACGCTCTTTTGTTTTTGGGTACTGCTCTTTTATTTTTTTTATCGATGTATGTAAAAACATTGCTTTTTAGAAAAATTGCAAATACTGCCTGTGAGCATATTCAAATGGATATGGCCGGTCATCTTTTAAATTTAAAGATGAAACATTTTGATGAAATGACTTCGGGAAATATAATGAGCCGTTTTTCTTCCGATATAAATGCAGTAGGCGATTTATACTTTTCGGTTTTGGGCGAGGTATTTAGTGTAATTTTATTGTGTATAGTTTTATATATCCGCTTGGCATTTATGAGCCTCTATCTTTTTGGAGCGAGTTTTGCCTACCTGCCGATTATTTATTTTCTTGCTTGGTATTATTTAAAAAAAGCCGACAAGCCGACACGGGGTTATAGGAGTTCAATCGGAGAATTAAACGGATTTTTTAACGAAAGTATTAATTCTATTGAAAGCGTGCAAGCCTTTTGTGCAGAAGAAAAAATAGAAAAAGAATTCGATAGATTTAATCTTCCGGTATATACTTCAAAACGAAAAATGGTTTTACTTTCAGGGCTTTTTTCTTGGAATATTATTGCAGGAATTAGAACCTTAATTTACGCCGCCCTCTTGGGAGTGTTCGGGTATCTCTATTTTCAGGGAGCTCATTTTCTTGTCGGTACTCTTGTAATCGCTATAAGTTATAATAAGGAAATAACCGATATCTTTTTAAAATTGTTCATGCAGATAAATATTTACAAAAACGCTTTTGTTGCGGCGGGAAGAGTTTCGGAGATAATCAATTTTGAACATGAAAGAACAAACGGCACTCCTCATTCTCCCTTAGGCAATATAAAATTTTCAAACACTCAATTTGAATACAAGGAAGGTATTCCAATTTTAAAAGGACTTGATTTTAATGCAGAAGACGGAATGACCATAGCCTTTGTCGGAAAAACCGGCTGCGGAAAATCTACGATTATGAATTTGATTTTAGGTTTTTATGAAAATTCCGGGGGTGAGGTTTTAATTGACGGGAAAGATATACGCTCGCTTGAATTAAAAACTCTGCGTTCCAAGATTGCAGTGGTTTTGCAGGAACCATATCTTTTTACCGGAACAATTTTTGACAACATAAGTTTAAACGATCCTTTTATAAATAGGGAATCTTGCGAAAAAGCTTTAAAGGCTGTAGGCGGCATAAACATTATAGGACGTTCGGAAAAAGGTTTGGATGCAGAAGTGAGCGAAAACGGAAAAAACTTTTCGGAAGGCGAGAGGCAGATTATTTGTTTTGCCCGTGCCATGGTGAGGGATCCTAAAATTCTAATCTTAGATGAGGCTACTGCAAACATTGACACCGAAACCGAAAAACTTATAAATGCGGGTATCGAAGTTTTAAAGAAAGGACGCACAACACTTATAATCGCACACCGCCTTTCTACAGTAAAAAATGCCGATATAATAAACGTAATCGATGACGGCAAATTATTGGAATCGGGAACTCACGAAGAACTTATTGCCCTAAATTCCAAATACGCCGAATGGTACAGACTGCAAAAGTAAAATCAGTCTTTTATTATTGTCATATCGTTTGCCTGATATTCGGGCATAAAGCGTTTGATAAGGCCGGTTTCAAATTGGATGTTTACTACAAGCTCTCCGCTTGAAGCATCGGCTTTAATTATTGCCCCGTAGCCGTAATCATCGTGATAAATTTTTTCTCCCTTCTTCCATTTGGAAAGGAGGGGGTGTTCTTCTTTTTTTGTGCTAAAATCGGCAGGGATTTGTTTCCCGAAGCTGCCTGAAAAAGTAGAATAAGAAGATGAGGTCTCCGAGATGTTTACTAGACCTTGATCTATTTCGAAGATAAAGCGGCTTGGTTGGGTAAATGTCAGGCTGCCGTATAGGCGGCGGGAAGCACAGCTTGTCATGTAGAGAGCATCCTTTGCACGGGTGCAGGCTACATACATAAGTCTTCTTTCTTCTTCAAGCTCATCAAAGTTTCCGTTGTCGCGTGGGAAGACTCCCGTTTCAAGGCCCGTGATAATTACGTTTTTAAATTCCAAGCCCTTCGTGTTATGAATGGTGATGAGGTTTACGGAATCTTTTTTTTCTTCGGAGCCGGCAAGGCTTCGATCTAATTCGATGTGTTCTAAAAATTCACTCAAACCCTTTACCGAAAAATCGTAGAGCGAGGCGGTGTTTGCAAGTTCGTTTAAGTTTGCCGTTTTTTGAGTGCCGGAAGCCGAGTCTACCGATTCGTAATATTCGGCGAAGCCCGATTGTTTTAAAACCTCATAGATAAAAGGTGCCAAACCTTCGCCCTTTGGTTCTTCTTTTTTAAAAAAGATGTCTCCGGTTTCTATTATACTGCGTAATTCTTTTATTGTGTTTAAAAAATTCTTTAAGCCTTCCTTTGCTTTTTTTGTGAGGGAGACTGAATTAATGAGGGCAGACATGGCCGAGATATAATCGTCCTTGGACTCCAACATGAGCTCGTCGCTTTTTTGAGAGAACATAAGTTCTCTTGAAAGATCGATTAATTTTTTTTGAGTAATTTCTCCTACACCTCGTGCAGGCTTATTTATGATACGCCTTAAAGCCACCTCGTCCCTTCCGTTTGAGATAAGAGCAAGAACGGCAAGTGCATCCTTTATTTCTTCCCGCTCATAAAATTTTAAGGTGCCTATAACCTGATAGGGAATCTTTTTGTGTAAAAAATCCGTTTCAAAATTTAAAGATTGGGCGTTAGTCCTGTACAAGACAGCCCAGTCGGAATATGCTCCTCCGTTTTCGACCTCTTGCGATATAAGGCGGGCACAAAGTTCTGCCTCGGTTTCCTGATTAGGCAAAAAATAAATATGAGGCTTTTGTCCCTTTCCTCTTTCGGCAACAAGGGTTTTACCGAGACGGCCCGTATTCTTTTTTACAACGGAATCTGCTACCGCAAGAATTTCCGAATATGATCGGTAATTTTTTTCGAGCCTTATTATCTTCGTGTTTTTAAAAGTATCGGCAAAGGTTAATATGTTTTGAACTTCGGCTCCGCGGAAACGGTAGATCGATTGGTCATCATCTCCTACAACACAGATATAGGTGTTCTCTCCTGTGAGAACTTTTAAGAATTCGAATTGGGCTATGTTCGAGTCCTGATATTCATCGACCATTATTACTGAAAACCGGTTTTGAAGAGAGGCTCTGATTTGCGGATTTTCTTTTAAGAGCATAACAGGAATCATGATAAGATCCCCGAAGTCTACGTTTCCGGTTTCTTTTAATCTCTTTTGATAGTCGGAATAGATTTTTGCAAATTCGGGATTAGGATCGACTTCTTGCAAAAGCGGATCATCGGGGAGAAGGCAATAATCCTTTGCACGCGAAATTTTTTTTATGATGCCGCGGGCCGCATTTTTTGTAAGGGCGGGAGAGGCTTGGATTAAAAGGGAAAGAGCATCGTCATCATCATAGATTGTAAAATTATGTGAAAGGCCTGCCCATTCCGCATACATGCGTAAAATCCATGCTCCAAATGAATGAAAGGTTCGGATCATTGCCCGCTCTGCTCTTTTATCCAGATTAGATGCTCTTTCGGACATTTCTTTAGCTGCCTTGTTTGTAAATGTTACGGCGAGGATACGTTCAGGCTCGATATTATGTTCGGCAATGAGGTACGCAATCTTGGTGGTGATAACCCGGGTCTTCCCTGAGCCCGCTCCCGCAAGAATCAAAAGAGGAGAGCCCTGATGCTTAACAGCCGCAAGCTGCTCTTCATTAAGAATATTCAAATAATCCGGTTGAGCCAAAACAATCCTCCAAAAAAATTAAAGACCTTTCAGTTAAACTAAGGTTTTGCATTGTACCACGTTTTTACGGATTGTACAAGGGAAAGAATAATAAGGATTGATAGTGCTTTTAAACCTGCATCCATACACATATTCGGTTTTTTATGGTATAATGTAAAGTGTAGGAGCTCCCGGTTACATGAAATCTAAATCCATAAAAAAAATAGCCTTATGCATTATTTTCCTTTTTGCTTTAATTTTAATAGGAATTGCAGGCATAAACATCTACATGCTTAACTATTCAAAACCTTATATTTATAAAAACATTTCCGCCTTGCCGGAAAAATATGTTGTGATTGTACCCGGAGCGAAGGTGTATAAAAATACGGTTTCACATGTTGTGAGGGATAGGATCGAAGCCGCCGTAAATTGTTTAAAAAACAAAAAAGCCGAAAGAGTTTTAATTTCAGGCGACCACGGAAGAAAGGGCTATGATGAGGTAAACAGAATGCGTATTTTTATGCAGGATATTTACGGAACTGATGAGAACCTAATCTTTATGGATCATGCTGGTTTTTCTACCTACGAAACAATGTACCGTGCCCGGGAAATCTTTTGTATTGAAGATGCCGTTGTGGTAACACAGGCCTTCCATACCGCAAGAGCCGTTTACATAGGAAGAAAATTAGGCCTCGATGTCATAGCCTATGAAGCTCCTGAGGTTTTAAGGTACAGCAGGGAAACCCGTATAAGCTGGGAAATAAGAGAAGCCTTGGCAAGGGTAAAAACCTTCTTTTTGGTAATGTTCAATGTGAAGCCTACATTCCTCGGTAAGAAGATACCTATAACTGGAAATGCAAAAGACACATGGGATTTTTAAAAATAAATCTAAAAAATAAACTTGAAAAAAATAGATATTTACGATAAAATAATCATAGTTAGTTTATATTGACGGAGGCATTTATGTCGTATGAAACTCTTGTTGAACAGATAAAAACTTTACCGGATGTTTGCTTGGAAGATATTTCCAAATATGTACAGTTTTTAATTTATCAATATAGACATGAAAAAATGTCTCTTTTAAAAGAATCGGATGAAGAATTTGAAGCAAATATGAATAAAGGTTTTACCGATATGATTAATGGAAATGTAACTCCTTTAAACGATGCTTTTGAAGAAATAAAGTCAAGGTTTATTTAATGAAATATCAAGTTGTTATTTCAGATCAAGCAAAAGAAGATTTGAGCAGTATTTATTCTTACATATTAAATAATTTAAAATCAAAAATTAATGCCGATGCCGTTTTTAAGCGTCTTTATGAAGCAATGCAAGACTTAAATTTTATGCCGTATAGGTATCATCTATATCCAAAAGAACCATGGTTATCTCGTGGGATAAGATTCTTTAGTGTAGGTAATTATTCAATCTTTTACGCAGTTGATGAAGATACTTTAACTGTTACAATTATTCATGTGGTTTGCGGAGGTATACAATATGAGATTCCTGCTTCTGAGGGTGGAATCGACGGATTATTAAATAGTGGAAAAATTGAGCGAAGATGAGACTTTTAGAATTCAAAAGAACAAAATTGTTCGATGGCATTGAGGATGGACTATTCGATAAAGATTTTCAATTAAATATAGAGGGAAAATCTGTGTTATTTATTGTGGATGACATTACTCCACATAAATTAATAGACTGTCCGGTCAAACAAGATGTAATAAATAAATTGCATCTGGAATCAGATGGCATATCCAATATTGTGACAAAAGAGCAGCGATTACAGGTTTATTACTTAAATGAAGATGATTTGTTGATTATCTTTTCAATGGGTGAATATCAACCAGGAAGATACATGCTTTTCCTGGAAGGAGTCTTTCTTAAACTGAACTTATTTCCAACTTAAATAACTCCTCTGGATTACCTTGTAGAACTCTTGGAATTCTCTGGGCAAAGTATTTCTATTTTCCAAGGGGCTTTAACTAATTCAGGATTGAAATATAAATAGCTAAGGAGTATTTTATTATGTTACATACTCCAACTGTTTTTGTAAAGAAATTTCTCCGTTTCACTCATTTGCCCAAAGGGGATGGCCAATTTCGATCCATTCGGTGCTTGTGCTTGCTGCAATGGGTCGCCTTGTACAGCTCCCGTTATAGACTGGACCCATAAAAAAAATAACCTTATGCATTATTTTTCTTTTTGCTTTAATTTTAATAGGAATTGCAGGCATAAACATCTACATGCTTTTTGGTAATGTTCAATGTGAAGCCTACATTCCTCGGCAAGAAAATACCGATAACTGGAAATGCAAAAGACTCATGGGATTTTTAAAAATAACCCCGCCCGGCCGTTCAAAAGACAGCAAGGCGGGGTTATTTTCAGATAATCGGAAAATCGATTAGATGTGGATAAACGCTCCGGGGCCGAGGGGCAGACCGAAGATGTACCAAATAATCATGAGGCCTATCCATGAAAGCAAGAATGCGATTGAATAGGGCAGCATGGTTGAAATCAATGTTCCAAGACCGGAATCTTCATCGTATTTTTTCATAAATACAACAATCATTGCAAAATAGCTCATCAATGGCGTGATGAGGTTTGTACTTGAATCTCCGATTCGGTAAGCAACCTGTGTTAAGGCAGGTGAAAGGCCGAGGTTTACCATCATGGGAACAAAGATAGGAGCCATAATAGCCCACTTTGCAGAAGCCGAACCCATGAAGAGGTTAAGGAAGGCTGCAATAATAACGAAGGAGATTATAAGCGGTAAGCCTGTAAAGCCGATGCTCTTTAAGAAGTTTGCACCGTTTACCGAAATGATTGTTCCGAGGTTTGTTTTTCCGAAGTAGTTTACAAACTGTGCAGCGAAAAAGCTCAATACGAGATAACCGCCCATCGAGCTCATAGCCTGCGACATACCCTTAACAAGATCGTGTGAAGAATTAATCTTTCCTGTTTTCTTTCCATAGATAAGACCGGGAATCAAGAAGAGTAAAAGAATGACCGGTAAAAGACCGCCGTGCATAAAGTTTGAAATTGAGCTTTCCCCTGTTTTAGGATCAATTTCTCTTAAAACTGCAAGCCCGGGGATCTTGGGAAGACCGAAAAGTCCGATGATTAAAATAACAGCCATAATCAAAACGGAAATACCTGCAAGTTTGAGCCCCTTGTTTTCAACATCGGAAATCGGCATGTTGTCCGGCTTGTATGATCCGTTATATGTTCCTAAGTTCTTTTCAACAATTTTTTCCGTAACAAATGTACCTACAACGGTAAGTATAAATGTTGAAGCAATCATAAAGAACCAGTTACATGTCGGGTCGATAGCTATATCCATTCCGGCATTGTGCAAGGCTTCAACAGTGATACCTGTCAAAAGCGGGTCGATTGTACCAAGTACGAGGTTGGCAGAGAAACCTCCCGAAACGCCTGCGAAAGCGGCTGCAAGACCGGCCATCGGGTGGCGGCCTGCATTAGCAAATACGATGGCTCCGAGGGGGATAACAACAACATAACCTGCGTCCGAAGCGATATTGCTCATAATACCTGCAAAAACAACAACAACAGTTAAAAGTCTGGGGTGAACACCTGAAAGAAGCTTTTTAAGAGAGGTATTGATAAGACCTGTCCACTCTGCAACGCCTACACCTAGCATGGCAACCAAAACTGTTCCCAAGGGTGCAAATCCCGTAAAATTCTTGGTAGCGGTGTTTAAAATGTACCTAAGACCGTCAAGGTTTAAAAGCGAAACAGCTCCGATAGTAACTTCTTTTCCCTTTTTTGCATCAAGGTAGGTAACAGGTGTACCGTAGGCTTCTGCGAGTGCAGAAACGATGATTACAATGATACTTAAAATTAAGAAAATCATAGCAGGATGCGGCAGCTTGTTTCCGATCCTTTCAACTCCTTTTAGGAAGCCTGAAACTTCCTTGTTCTTTTTTTTATCCATGAAGAACTCCTAGAAAATGTATTTGCCTATGTAGAAAGGCAGTTTCGGCATTATATATGATGATGTAAAATATGACAAGTTAGCTTTTCTAAATTTCGTAAATATTTTAGCATTATTTTTGCAGAATATTGATTTTTTTCCGAATTTTTATTATTTTTTATACATGAATATAGATAAGTATACAGTTAAGGCATCGGAAGCCGTTCAAGAGGCTTCTTCGCTTGCCCAACGAGACGACCACAGTCAGGTTGAAAGTGAACATCTTTTGTATGTTCTTTTAGAACAAGAGGACGGAATTGTTCCGCCTTTAGTAGAAAAAATCGGAGTAAGTCCCGAAAGTCTTTTGGATGAACTCGACAAAATGCTTGACAGAAAGCCCCGTGTTACGGGACAGTCCGCTCAAACTTATATTTCGCCCTTACTTGCAAAGGTCTTTGCAAATGCCGAAGGCTATGCAGATAAATTAAAAGACGAATACGTTTCTACCGAACATCTTTTACTTGCCCTAAGTGAGTCTAAAGACGAAACGGGAGAACTCTTGCGCTCACGGGGTATCAATCTAAAAAATCTGCTTTCCGCACTTAAAGAAATCCGCGGAAACAACAGAGTAACAAGCGAAAATCCCGAATCTACATTCAGAAGTTTGGAAAAATTTTGCCGTGACCTTACACAGCTTGCAAAAAACGAAAAGATAGATCCCGTAATCGGGCGGGATGAAGAAATAAGGCGGGTAATGCAGGTGCTTTCCCGCAGAACAAAAAACAATCCCGTTTTAATCGGAGAACCGGGAGTCGGAAAAACAGCCATAGTCGAAGGCCTTGCAAGGCGTATCGTTTCAGGCGACGTGCCCGACAGCTTAAAGGGAAAAAGACTTTTATCCCTCGATCTCGGAGCCTTGGTTGCAGGAGCAAAATTCCGCGGCGAATTTGAAGAAAGATTAAAGGCCGTAATTTCCGAAGTGCAAAAATCGGAAGGCCGAGTCATTCTATTTATCGACGAGCTTCACACCCTTGTAGGTGCCGGAGCGAGCGAAGGCTCGATGGATGCTTCAAACTTATTAAAGCCGGCCCTTGCCCGCGGAGAGCTCAGGGCGATAGGAGCCACCACCTTAGACGAATACCGAAAATACATCGAAAAAGATGCAGCCCTTGAACGCCGCTTCCAACAGGTTTACTGCCCCGAACCTACGGTTGAAGACACAATAGCAATCCTGCGCGGCTTACAGGAAAAATATGAAGTTCATCACGGGGTACGCATAAGGGATGAGGCCCTCATAGCGGCAGCTGTACTTTCCAACCGTTATATCACAAACCGCTTTTTGCCCGACAAGGCGATTGACCTTGTGGATGAGGCTGCAAGCCGCCTTAAAATGGAAATAGAAAGCCAGCCTGTTGAACTTGATCAGGTTGAGCGAAAAATTCTTCAGTTGAATATCGAAAAGGTTTCTATAGGAAAAGAAAACGATACGGCCTCAAAGGAAAGGCTTTTAAAACTTGAAGAAGAATTGGCAGAGCTTTCTTCAAAACGGAATACGATGCAGGCCCAATGGCAAAACGAAAAGTCCCGCATTAACGAATCCCGCAAATACAAGGAAGAATTGGAACAGCTCCGTATCGAAGAAACCAAGTACAGCCGAGAGGGAAATTTAAACAAGGCCGCCGAGCTAAAATACGGAAAAATTCCCGAACTCGAAAAGAAGATAGCAGCCGTTACTGCCGAGCTTGAAAAAAAAGCAGGCCAGCAGGGACAGCTTTTACGCGAAGAGGTTTGTGAAGAAGATATAGCCCGAATCGTTTCAATGTGGACAGGCATTCCCGTTGCAAAAATGCTTGCAAGCGAGATGCAAAAATTTTTACAGCTTGAAAAAGTTTTACAAACCCGCGTCGTCGGACAAGATGAAGCCGTAAGAGTTGTTTCGGATGCTATAAGAAGAAACAAGGCAGGCCTTTCCGACATGAACCGCCCCTTGGGAAGTTTTTTATGCATAGGCCCCACAGGTGTCGGTAAGACCGAATTAGCCAGAACCTTAGCCGACTTTTTGTTCAATGACGAAAAGGCCCTTACCCGAATTGACATGAGCGAGTACATGGAAAAACATTCCGTGAGCCGCCTGATAGGAGCACCCCCCGGCTATGTGGGCTATGATGAGGGAGGCCAGCTTACAGAGGCCGTAAGACGGAGGCCCTACAGTGTAATCCTCTTTGACGAAATCGAAAAAGCCCATCAGGATGTGTTTAACGTCTTTTTGCAGATTTTAGATGACGGGCGTCTTACCGACGGGCAGGGCAGGGTAGTCGATTTTAAGAACACAATTATAATTATGACAAGCAACATAGGCTCCGAGTACATATTGACCGCAAAGGATATGGGAAGTATAAGAGAAGAAATTACCCAAATCCTCCGCGATAATTTTAGGCCCGAATTTTTAAACCGTATCGATGAAATCCTAACCTTTAACAGGCTCGAAAAAGAGCATATCCGAAAGATTGTCGATATTCAGCTAAGGTCAGTTGCAGAACGCTTGCAGGCCCGCAGACTAGGCTTAAAAGTTTCGGATAAGGCTAAGGATTTTCTTGCAGACATAGGTTACGACCCCATGTTCGGTGCCCGCCCCCTAAAGAGGGCCATACAGGCCGAGCTTGAAAACAAACTCGCCCGCGAAGTTCTTGAAGGCAAATTCCCCGAAGGCAGCACAATACTGGTTGACAAGGGAGAGGACAGCCTTATCTTTAAGAAGGGGTAAGAGTTAAATAAATTTTAAAATCATTTATCAAAGTAATATAAGCACACTGCATCTTCTAAAAACTTCAGTTTTTAGAAGATGCCCGTATTAGTATTGAAAAAACCTATAAATTATGATAGTATCGTCGAATAGTATAAAAGAATTCATAATTTTTGATGTAGGGATTATTTATAGATGAGCAAACAAAAAATCACCCAAGCTAAGGTAAGATTTTCGATAAGAATAAAGCCGATTACCATTATATCTATTTTTTTATGCAGCTTTATTTTATATGCACAAGAAACATTAAAAACTGAAGATAAGGCTAAAAAAAGCTACTTTGTAGAAGAAGGCAATAAGGGTGCATCTTTATATCAGCATTTATCATGGGAAGCAGTAGACAACATATTAGGTTTTGAATTTGTACTCGAAAAACAAGATAAATCCGGTGACTGGGTACAAATCGATAAAAAAAAATTAAAAAAAAATTCACTCAATGTTTCTTTAAAACCGGGGAAATACCGCTATAAGGTAGCTATAATTAATCTTCTTAATCAGTTGGACTCTGCAAGTGAATATAGAAATTTTGATGTGCGTGTCGCCTATCAGCCTGAAGTTTCATCATTATCCGTCAATACAATATACTTTGATGATATGGATTCCAATTCAAACTCTGTCATAGTTTTAGGTAAAAATCTTTTTTCGGAAACGATGTTTACTTTGAGTAATGATAAATATTCAGTACCGTGTACTGTAACCGAAACGGATGAGGCCGGAAAAAGAATAAAACTTAAGCTGGATTTTTTAAAGCTCAGATCCGGAACTTATACCTTTACAGCAACAGATCCGAGCGGTTTATACGATAGTTCCCAAAATATCGTATTTGCATTCCAAAAACCGATCGACATATTTTTATCGTTGGGATACACTTTTAGCGGCTTTATACAGAATGAGGTTTTATATCAATATTTTAAATCGAATATTTCTCCTGCCGGAGGCTCTTTACGGTTTAGTGTTATACCTATAAAAAAATTTTACGGCCGTATAGGTTTTAATCTTTCAATTTCAAGCTTATTTTTAAAAAATCCTAAGAATGAAATTTATACATTAAAAGCCGGTTTTATGATACCTCAATTTAACTTTGTATATATGTTTCCAATAATCAAAAACAGACTTAATTTTGACTTGCATTTGGGAGGAGGTGCCGCATTTTTAATACAGGCAAAATTTTCGTATCCCGATGCGGATATGCAAAGCCCTGCATATTGGTTTTGGTGCCCTTCCGTAAACGGAGGAACAGCTCTTCAAGTTTATCTTTATAAAAAATTATACTTTGAAATAAATTTGGATCACATTATTCTATTTAGAAAAGATTTTCCTAAATATGTAATTCAGCCTTCCCTTTCTTTAGGCTGGGAATTTTAACCTATAGGAGAAATAAAAATTATGAAAAAAATTTTAACTAAATTTTTACCCTTATTGCTTTTAATAAGTTTAATGTCATGTAATCAGCTTGTTGTCGGTATTGAAAAAACTTTTTCCTATTGGGCAAATGGTGCAACGATAATCGGAATTGAACTTCCCCCGAACCTTCAGGTTGACGGGGACGGTTTTTCCTCCTTGCCTTCCAGCCAAGATGCATGTATTTGTTTTAAACTTAATAACCCTCAAAAATTTGAATTTTTAATGCCCAATGGTTCAAACGCTCCGGCCGATATTATCGTCTTTGATGAAAACGTGAAGGGTAAAAACGGAGGAAGGCCTAAATTCGGAGAAGGAGAAGATTATTCTTTAATACAAAAAGATTCCGATACGCTTGAGCTCACTTATAAAAAAGAATTTTTACTTAAAAACGAACAGGGTAAGGCGAACCTCAATCCTAAAATAAAACTGTACAATAAAAAAGATAACCGAAGATTTGCACAAAACTATAATTATAAACTTAGAGCTAACACAGTTCCTCCTAAACCGGAATGGTTTACTACAGGAAAAATACAACAGGGGACTGATTGGTATTATGTTTTAATCTTTAAATTTGAAGGTCTTACTAATTCAATAGATATTGAAAATTTTCTTCATAAAGATATATCTGAGGTTTTGTTGACTGAAGTAGGAACTCAAAAAGCTCCTATTCAGATAAAATTAAAAAATAACGGCTTCGATGTCAGCGATTCTCAGGGGAATCTTATTCCTGCGGACAAAGAAATTAAGCCTCTTGCACCTACAGATCTAACGGGAGGCGGCCCAACAAGTTTTGAGCCTATCCCTGCTGCGAATTCTGATGATAGAAAATGGATGCTTTGCATCAAAACAGGGGTAAAAACCGGAGATAGCTTGAGTTATAAGGTCAAAGTAAAAGATTTGCGGGGTCTTCCTTCTGAAGAAACTTCAGGTGTAACCAATGCGGCAAAACTTCCTGTTCCGCAAATTTCTTACGATTCCGAAATGGCTGCATTAACAAGCTCCGGAGTCTATATGGATAATGAACCTGCATTGAACAATCATAGCTCAAGTTCTACAAATCCGATTCTCATATCTTCATGTTTTGGAAAGACTGTTGTCCTAAAAGCTCATAATACCGCTTATCCTTCTGATGTAACTATAGAGGCTGAGGTAAAACTATCGGCTTCTACTCCGGCTCCCTCAGGTTTTGCAGGGCCTAAAGGTAGCAGCCAACTAAGCGGAAACACTACAAAGATATTACTGGACCCGATTCCGGGAGTGGATGAAATATATGAGGTCAAAGTAAAGGCAAGCGCAAGCGGGTCTAATTATACCGACAGCGATGAAAAGACTTATTATTATCAAATAAAAAAGGAAGTACGTGCCGGTACGAGTTCATGGCAGATTCTTAAAAAGGCTGTAAACCTTGCTTCTGACAGGGATACTATTTATATAAACGGGCATATAAAGTCAACAAGTACAGCAAATAACTCGGGAGAAATTGAGGTAGACAAAAACATAAATATCAAAGGCTCAACCGGAAAGACCAATGACATTATAGATGCTAATAGGATCGGCCCTGATAATCCTAGTCCTACTCATCGTATTTTCAATATAAAAAACGGCGGATCTTTGAACTTGACCGGCCTTACCCTACAAGATGGAAAAGTTGAAGGAAGTACTTATGAGGCTACAGGCGGGGCTATAAAAGCTGGAAATGGCTCGGTTTTAACTCTAGACAATACGGATATAGCAGATTCTGAAGCCGGTATGGCAGGAGGAGCTATATCTTCAACCGGTAATATTGGTATTAAAGGTAATTCTGTAATAAGAAACAATAAAACTATTTCTCCAAACGGTTTAGGAGGAGCTATCTATAACGGCGGAACTCTCAAAATATCCGGTTCTGCACAGATAACTGTCGATGCAGCCAAAAACGATGTTTATCTTCCTGCAGAAAAAGTAATCACAGTTACGGGAGTACTAACTCAAACCTCTGTCGCAAGAATAACGCCTGCAAACAATACATATAGTACCGGTAGACAGGTAGTAAAAGGCGCTTCCGGCGTTACTCTTTCAAGTCAAGTATCTAAATTCAAGGTTTCCGATGATACTGATGGTAAGAAGTGGAAAATCAATACTGACGGAAAATTGGAGCTTGCAAACAAGACTATAACTGTTACGTCTTGGAAAGAATTAAAAAAAGCCGTTAAAGAAGGCGAGAATAATACTATTCTTGTTGATAGTAATCTTACGGCCGCATACGGTACTGATGAAGAAAATTACGGCACAATAGAAATAGAGAAGAATATGACTATTAAGGGAAATAATACTTCCTCACAAAATGTTATTGAGCTTGACCTTACTACCTTTACAGGAAGTGGTCGTAATAAAAAACATAAAATATTTAAGATTAGCAACAATGCCGTAGTCAAACTGGAGAACCTTGAATTAAAAAACGGCTATTCAACAGATTCAGGCGGAGGTATAGATATTGCAAGCGGAAATGTTACCTTATCCAAGGTAACTATAGACAATTGTACTGCTAAATCAAATGGAGGCGGTATTGCCGTTCGAGGAGGCTCTTTAAAGATTAAAAACGGCTCACTGATCCAAAATTGTAAAGCAAGTAAAGACACAACAAGTAGTTTAGCTGTTGCTAACGGGGGCGGGATATTTGTAGGCGAGCATGGCACTCTTGAACTTGATGGTATACGAATATATAAAAATTCTGCCGACAAAAATGATGGAGGAGGAATTTATACTAAAGGAACTACAAGCATCGTTTCGGCTACAATAGAAGAAAATTCTTCTATATCAAGCGGAGGGGGCGGCATTTATATCGAAGATGGAACATGTACAATAGGTAATACTGCAACAGGGAATATCATTATAAAAAATAACAAATCTGATCTTGGTGCAGGAATTTACATTAATCGAGGAACTCTTGATATACAAAGAGGTCTTATTGAAAATAATAGTACGGAGGAAGGCACAGGGTTTAAATACGGAGGAGGCTTATATTTAGCAAACGGAACGGTCAATATGTCCGGTGGAGAAATTAAAACTAATTCAGCCGGCATAGGCGGTGCCGTTTATTTTGAAAATGGGACATTTAATATATCTGGAGTTGCCAAAATAACCCCATCAATAACTCCTAATGAAAATGCACAGGGCCAAAACGATGTGTATCTTTCAGATGATAAGAAAATTAAAATTACAGGTACCTTAACTGCCGGCCAAAATCAGGCTGCAAGAATTACCGTGCCTGATGCTAATTATACTGAAGGAACAGTAGTACTGGAAGGTGAAGGTACTGTTAATCTTTCAAATGAAGCTAAAAAATTCAAAGTAACAAAGAAAGAATCTCAAAATTGGTATGTGGGTAATAATGGGCAACTAACAACTACTGCCCCTAGCCCATAGAAAGCTGTCTTTAAAGCCAGGGCTTAAAGCCGGGCTTTAAGCCCTGCCGTCTTAAAGATAAAATCCATATCGCTGTTCTCTTCGATGAGGGCAGCGAGTTTATCCAGCTCTTTTTCGAGCTCGGCATCGCTTTGGGCTTGGGTATTGCATTTTTTATCATCGTCTATGAGGCTGTCCTCATCGGCGAGTTCCAAGTGCATGTAGGGGATAGTTGCTATCACAGGAATCTTTACAAGGTCTTCAATCATCTTGATGCCGGGATCTAAAAGGCTCTTATCTCCGCGGAATTTATTTATAATCATGCCCTTAATTCTTTTCCTGTCTTTTTCGGGGAGGAGCATTACGGTTCCGTAGAGCTGGGCAAAGACACCGCCCCTGTCGATGTCGGCAATCAAGAGAACGGGAGCGTCGGCCATCTCGGCCATGCCCATGTTGACAATATCGTTTTGGTTTAGGTTTATTTCGGCAGGACTCCCGGCTCCCTCTATGACAACAATATCGTTTTTCTTTTCAAGTTTTTGAAAGGTTTTTAAAATCATCGGTTTACAGGTCTTTTTATATTCAAAATATTCCCTCGCCTTCATCTCCTTTTTTTCTTCCCCTAAGATTATAACCTTAGAGCCTACATCCGTTTTGGGTATGAGGAGAATCGGGTTCATTTCGGGACGGGGCTCAATACCGGCTGCCCTCGCTTGAAGGGCTTGGGCACTGCTTATCTTTTTTCCGTCAGCTGTGGTAAAAAAAATCGAGGACATATTTTGAGATTTAAAGGGAACAACTTTTAAGCCCTTCTTTTTAAAGATTCTGCAAAGGCCTGTACAAAAAAGGGACTTGCCCGCAGAGGAGGTAGTCCCTTGAATCATTATGCTTGCCATCAGTTTAGAGCACAAATGCCATAAGGTGGGCGACAAAGCCTGCAAAGAGGCCGCCGATGGTGTGGCTTAAAATAGCCTTGCCTGTCATCTCCTTCGTGTCGAGAGCATCCATCATTGCGATATGGGTAGAAATATAACCGCTCCAGCACATACAGATGGCTGTAAAGACTGCTATATCGTTTGCATTTATTTTCCCCACAAAGGACATTTCTTTTACAATGCCGAGGGCTGCACCTGTAGAGCCGAGGGCCGTAATCGGAACGGAGATAGCTTCAGGGCTGCTGAAGCCGTAAATAGGGTTCAATATAAAACTTAGTTTTTGACCAATCCATGGAAGAACGGCGATTCCTTCGCGGGCTCCTCCGGTATATGTACCGTCGGCACTAGGGCCGTTTGTAAGCATTATAACTATTGTGCAGATAATTACTACGCCCGGAATAATGGCTAAACCCATGCTGACACCCGATTTGCCTCCGTCAAGCATAGCCTGAATAAACCTTCCTCCGGCTCCGCCTTCTCTGACGGGGCGCATTTTTTCGGGGATGGGGTCAACTCTTTTTGTAGAAACAAAGGCTTCCGTCCCGTAGCGTTTTTTTGAAAAGTAGATCATCAAGCGTACTGAAACTATACTTCCGGCTATTGCCCCGACGTTTCCGATTAGAGCTGCCGGAACTGCCGATTTTACGTTTAAGCCCATCATTGCCGTTGTGGTAATCAAGCCCATACCGAAAGCTGTACCGAGGTTTGTAAGGGCAGGAAGCTGGTATTGTTTAAAATAGCGTCTAAAATTATCGTCATCGGCAAGTGTTAAAATTGCAGGGTTGTCCGATAAAAAGCAGTTTAAGATACCGAGGGAAGAAGCTCCCGGTAAGTCGTACAAGGGTTTCATCAGTTTGGACAAGATTTTGTTAATCAAAGCAATGGTTCCGAATTCCGAAAAAAGTCCCGAAACGGCTCCGGCCAATACCGCTACAGCCATTAGATACAAACAGATATTGATAAGCAAATCAAAACCTGTTTCCATCATGGTTTTAATCATATTTACGCCGCCCATAACCGAGCCGACCCCAAAAAAGAAAGCAGAAAACAAAGCTAAAAATATAAAGTTTTCTGCCCCAATTTCTTTCTTAAAAAAAGATTTAGTTTCCATACCTTTAAGCACTCCAAAGCAACTTGTAAGTTATTTTTGGATTATATTCAAACTATAGTTTTTTTTCAAGCAGGGGATAAATTAACGATTATAAATTGAAGATTAGGAATTTATACAATCCCGTTTTTAAAGGCAAAGGCGGCCAGCTGTGTTCTATCGGAGACAAAGGTCTTATCGAATATTACGGAAATATTGTTTTTTATTGTGCCTTCCGAAAGTCCTTGCTTGTAGGCAATCTGTTTATTGGAAAGCCCTTCCGAAACAAGTCTTATAATTTCTATCTCCTTTTGGCTCAAGCCGAACTCGTCTTGAATTTCAGTCAAGGGCCTTATAACTCTTTCTTCCTCTTCATGATTTTCAAAAAGCATGTTTTTTGCAACTTCAGGATTTATAACGATGTTCCCTGAAATAGCGGCCTTGATTCCGTCATAGATTACGTCCGGAGAACTGTCCTTTAAAAGATATCCCGATGCTCCGTATTGAAGGGCTTTTTGAATATATTCGGTATCGTTAAAGGTTGTGAGAATCAATATTTTTATATCGGGGAAACTCTTTTTTATTTTTTTTGTTGCTTCCACACCGTTACATTCCGGCATCCTTATATCCATGAGTAGGAGCTCAGGATTTTTTTCTTCGCATACTTTTAGGGCATCGTTTCCGTTGCTGCCTGTTGCAATAACCTCAATATCGGGATAAGATTGAAAGATAATTTTTAGCCCTTCACAGATGAGCTTTTCATCGTCTATAATAGCTATTCTCATAAACTTAATATAGCACAGTTTTACTGGTGAATCAAGAACAGGGATTTTCAAATGCGTCCTCTTTACAGACAGACTCATTTTAATTAAAATTAAAGAATATTTATTTTAACATTTTAAGAGGTATTATATTTTATGCAAAATTTATTGGATAATGTTCAAAAATGGCTTTCGGAAGATTCGGTGAGAGGAGATATTTTTTTGCTGTTTGCCGTTTTGATTGTTTCTTTTATTCTTCATAAAGTGTTAAAGAAAATATTGTCGGGAACGGTAAAAAAAATACTGTCCCGCATTACAGCCAAAACAAAAAGCAAACTGGATGATTATATTTTTGATAAAATTCATGTAGAACGTATTTCGCTGATTATATATATTTTTGCCTTTAATTTTTTGTCTCTAAAATTAAGCTTCGGAGCAGGGCTTATGCAAAAAATTGCAAGCCTTATTTCGATATGGATAGTAATAAGACTTTTGCACGGCTTCTTGGACGGGCTTACAGCCTATACCGAAAACGAACCCCGATTTGCGGGAAGGCCCTACCGCAGTTATATTCAGGTTTTTATCTTAATTGTTTATATTGCAGGCTTTATCATCGCTGCAGGAACAATCAGCGGAAAGTCTCCATGGTCTCTTTTAAGCGGAATAGGAGCGATGACGGCTGTTCTTCTTTTGGTCTTCCGCGAGACGATTCTTTCTTTTGTGGCAAGCCTCCAGATTTCTTCCTATGATTTGGTTAGAAGAGGCGATTGGATTTCGGTTCCAAAATATGATGCCGACGGAGATGTTACCGAGGTCGCCCTACATACGATAAAAATTCAAAACTGGGATAAAACCATTTCTGTTTTACCGACAAGCGATCTGATGCAAAGCGGTTTTAAAAACTGGCGTGGAATGCAGGAAACGGGAGGAAGGCGT
The DNA here is from genome assembly GCF_024181645.1 of Treponema denticola. Classification (NCBI taxonomy): domain Bacteria; kingdom Pseudomonadati; phylum Spirochaetota; class Spirochaetia; order Treponematales; family Treponemataceae; genus Treponema; species Treponema denticola. Next base: position 520,058 of record NZ_CP058624.1, read on the forward strand.
ATCAAGCGCTCAATTTTTTTGGACGTTTCTTCCGTAAAATTTATGGATGAAGAGCTGAGGCGAAGAGTAGGGAAGATAGACCTTTTAAAATCCTACTTTGCCGAAGTTGAAAGCTCGGATATAAGTGCCCAATACGGAAGCGATACGGAGCATCCCTTAAACGATAGAAGGCTTACCAATATCGGCACCTTTAGAATGTACGTTACGCGTTATCTTCAAAGCCTTGATACTTTAAGAAAGGATTTGACCTTTTTGGTGCGCCAGCTTGAACCGGGAGCTACAGGTATCCCCTTGGAAATTTATGTTTTTACCGCAACCACGGTTTGGGGAGAATACGAAAAGATTCAAGCCGATATTTTCGACCATCTTTTTGCGGCCGTCCACGAATTCGACCTTAGAATTTTCCAATATCCTGTAGGCGGCTTTTTGCCAAAAAAATAACATACGTGAGTGTTGCAAATAAGCCGCTCTATTGAATATTTGTCTCCCATTTTATATAATTGCGTATGCTTAAAAATAATCGGAAGGACTTAAAATTATATAAATTCCTTAATTATGTACTTCTTGCAATAATCCTTATTATAATTGCAGGTTCCGTTTTTTCTCTTTTTAAGAAAAAAAACGCCGATGAGGTTTTAAGACTTGAAAGTCCTTCGGAGATACGCGGAAAAAAGGCCCTTTATTCCGACTTGGGGCGGCTTAGAATTCCTACAGCCGATACCGCGCCCGGCACCCTTGTCGTTTTTCCCGTTTTGGAGTATAATTCTGAGGATAAGGCCTTTGAGGAAGAACTTGTCCAAAAGAAGGAAAATATACGAAAAAGCCTTATTGACTGGTTTTCGCAAAAAACCGTATATGAGCTTTATACCATGCCTGAAAACGAGGTTAAAAAAGAAGTATTGGCCGAGATAAATTCTATTCTAAATTTATCGCGTATAAAACGCATATATTTTAAGGACTTTGTTATTTTGGAATGAGGTTCCTAAAATCATATTTTGGAGGATTAAAATGAGCGGACAACCCGTTGCAGCTGCACAAATTATTATAGCTGTTGTTCCCATAGTCGGTATTGTTATGGCCGGCATTTTAATTTTTTTCTACTTATTTTGGCGTAACAAGCAGATAATCTGTCAAATTCAAACTAAAACATATACTCCGATAAAATTTAATTTATCGGGCTTTTGCCTTATTTCGGGTATCCTTTTATTGATGATAGGCGGTGTTTTGACCGTTTTGTTTTCGATCATAGACGGACTAAGCTATGTACTTTTAGGCGGTCTTGTACCCCTAAGCTGCGGTATCGGTCTTTTGCTCTACTATTTTATTTCATCAAAGGCCGGAAAAGGAGAAACTGAAAGATGATTAAATTTTCCAATTTACTCAGAAAAGAATCTCCTGAAGCCATGCAAGACCGCCTCTTATGTAAGGCCGTCCTTGCGGGAAATACCGAAGCCTTCAGCCTCATTGCTTCAAAGTATCAAAAGCGTGTCTATTCTTTGGGAATGAGCTTTTTTAAAAACCATGATGACTCGGAAGATTTTGTGCAGGACATAATGCTTAAAACTTTTTCGGCCCTGCCTAAATTCCGCGGAGAGTCTTCTTTTTCTACATGGCTTATGAGGATTGCCTATAATTCGGCAATAAACTCGGTTAAGCGTAAAAGAGAATTCGTTTCCGCCTTTGACGATTTTGAGATAAAAACAAACGATTTAACTCCCGAAGAAAGGCAGATCCAAAACTGTGTAAAAAATGCAATCAGGCGGGCTGTAAGCGGCCTCCCCGAAAAATACAGAATATGTATCGACCTTTATTTTTTTTATGATATGCCCTATGCCGATATAGAATCCGTTACGGGCATACCCGTAAACACGATTAAGTCCCATATTTTCCGCTCAAAAAAAATATTAAAAACCGAACTTGAACATCAAGGAATTTACGGACAAGAGGAAAGCCCTGAATATCCCGTTTTATTTAAATTGAATTTGGCCTATGACATGTAATGAAGCTATTAACCGCTATATGATGCTTGATAAGCATGAAACGGTTCCTTTTGCAGTTACCTTTCATCTTTTGCGGTGTAAAAAATGCCGCAGTCTTGTCCGTGCTCTTACACAGGCTTCAAATCTATATACTTCTTCTTTTCAAACCAAGGCAGATGATGCTCTTACGGAAAAAACAATGGTAAAAATTCATGCTGCAATTCCCGATCTTTTAAGTCTTCAGGCAGAAAAATACCGGCTGCCCAACGTAAGCATTTTGCCTTGGGCTATTGTAGGCATATTGATGATTGTAGGTCTTGCCTATATACCGTTTACAGAAATAGGTAAATGGGCAGCAGAAAATTTTAAGCTTAGTTTTGTTATTCCTTTTGTCCTTGTATTTGCAGTATTTGTGAGTGTTTACTCTGCAATTTTCGTTTACCGTAATCTTGATTTTTTTGTGAAGAAATTCGATTTAAAAAAAGAGAAAGCTTAGTGCCAGACTGCCGTAGGATTTATTGTTGCTCCGTTTTTATAAACCGTAAAATGAACATGGGGGCCTGTACTTCTTCCTGTTGTGCCGACGGTTCCTATCTTGGTTTGAGCGGTAACATACTTTCCTCTGGAAGTTAAAATAGTATTCATGTGTCCGTAAAGGGTTTGATAGCCTGAGTGATGCCTTATTATTACATAGTTACCGTATACATTGCTGTAACCTGTTGCGGCCACGGTTCCCGGGAGGGCTGCGTAGATGGGGGCGCCGAGGTATGTCGCAAGGTCTATTCCGTTATGAAAGCTCCTCTTTCCTGTAAAAGGGTCCCGTCTCCAGCCGTAACGGGAAGTTACCCTGTATCCTCCGTGTATGGGGGATTTAAAAAGGTCTCCATTTATTTCTTGAAGGGTTACCCAGTCCAGTTTTGCATCGGGCAGGAATATGGCGGCTCCTGCTTTTAGTACATTGTTATCCGAAATGTTATTGACCATGGCTAATTTTTCAAGTGAGATTTTATAGGTGTCGGCCAATTTTTCAGGAGTATCGCCTTTTTTCGGGGTATAAACAATTCCGTCCATAGAAGGGATTTTTAACAGCTGTCCTATTTGGAGGGTTCTTGTGTTTCTAAGTTTGTTTAAACTTATAATCGCATCCTGACTTACACCATAGCGGGAGGCAATTTCCCCTACCATATCGCCTTTTTTTACCGAATAGACTATGTAGTCGAGAGGGGGGAGTTTTATTTCCGAAATTTCCTTATCAGGCCTAAAAGTAGGCAACCTTGTATCTCCGCCGCCCATTCCGCTATCCAATGCGGTTTCGGAAGTACCGAAGGGAGTAGACATATCTAAGGCAAAATAGGCTGTACCCAGCACCAAGAGAAAAACGATTATACCTGCAAACAAATAGTTAGTTTTTTTCATTTGAACCCGCAAAACTTTTTCCATTTAATTATCGGCAAAAGAGTGAGCTTTATTCACCCTTTTCGGATAGAATTATAATAAAAAAGACAAAAAAATGCAAGGTAATAGGCAACTTTAAACCATTTAAATTGTCTAAATAATTATGAAAGAAGAAAAAATTAAACGCAGGTATTCTATAGGTGAAGAAATTGCAAATGCCGTAACTCACGGAATAGGGGCTGGCCTTTCGGTTGCTGCCCTCGTGCTTTTGATTATCAGGGCTGTCCGCTATGCTCCGCCGGAATTGAAGGCCGGTTACGTAGTAGGCTTTACCATTTTCGGAGCTTCCTTAATAATCCTCTATCTTTTTTCGACTCTATACCATGCTCTTCCTCTAAAAGCTAAAAAAGTATTCGGCATATTCGACCACTGTTCAATCTATGTACTGATAGCAGGAACCTACACTGCCTACTGCCTTTCTGCCCTTCACGGAGCTGTCGGCTGGACAATCTTCGGCATTATCTGGGGAATGGCCGTCCTAGGAATAGTTTTATACTCGATATTCGGAAGCCGGGTAAGGGTTCTATCGGTTATTACGTATATTCCCATGGGCTGGCTCATCATCTTTGCGGCAAGGCCTTTAAAAGAACAGCTGCCGCTTTTAAGCTTTAAGTTTTTAATTGTAGGCGGAATTATTTATACTGCCGGTTGTATTTTTTATGCAATGAAGAAGGTAAAATGGGCGCATAGTATCTGGCACCTCTTTGTTATAGCCGGAAGCATAATGCACTTTTTTTCGCTTTATTATAGTTTGTAAAAAGAAAAGTGGGCCCAGCTGGACTTGAACCGGCGACCCGCGGATTATGAGTCCTATACCGTTTCGCTTAACCATTCGCTCACAGTATTGTTTTTCGCATTAAAGCTGACACCGATAAGCACTATCTTTTTGTTGTCTGCCTTGTACCTTTCGGCATAGTTTTTTTCTTTAATTTGTTTTAAGGCATCTTCCGCACTTTCCTTTAGCTTAAACTCAAAGATGTAAATTGCCTTTTCGGTTTTTACAAGGCAGTCGGTTCTTCCTGCAGAGGAGGGCGTTTCCACTTCTACAAACTGTCCCATAAGGGCAAAAACAAGATAAATGCAGACTTGAAAATTATGCTCTCTCAATGCAATGCTTTTATCTGTATCTTTTTTTACATTATCGTAGGGGAGGCTTGCCATTATCGACTTTAATCTTTGCATAAACTCATCTATCTTTCCCGCTCTTAAATCCTTTGTAAACTGAACCACATTAAAAGATGTATTGGTAAAACTTATATTTGAATATTCGGGTAAAAGATTATATAAAAAGCCGTAACGCACTTCCTCATTCGGAAAGCCAAGCCTGTACATCTTATATTCTTTATCATAGCCTTTTATCGTTAAGTAGCCCGATTGAAACAGTACGGGTATAATTGAGTCCACGCCGACCCTGTAATCGGATAAAAATGCTGAACTCATCTCCACATTTCCGTCCAAGTGGGGAATGTTGTAGTTCTCCCTTTTTAATTCGTTTACCAAAAAGGTCGGAGTACCTGTTGCAAACCAATAGTCTTCAAATCGTTTTGAAAAAAAGACATTGAGTAAGCTGAATGGGTTGTACATTGTTTCCGTTTCGTAAGAAAAACAATAACCGTCATATCTTTTCTTTAAGGCCGAAACACAATCCTCATAGTTGAGCTCGTTTTTTTCGGCTAGGGTTTCTATTTCGGGGCGGAAGGTTTTTACTAATTCTTCTTGACTTATTCCGCAAATAGCTGAAAACTCAGGGTTTAGACTTATATCGTTTAGATTGTTTAAATCGCTGAAAATACTTACCTTGCTGAATTTTGTAACTCCCGTTAAAAAGGCAAATCGGATATACTCATCATTGCTTTTTAATACGGAGTAAAAAGCCTTTAAGACAGCCTTGTACTCTGTGTTTAATTCTTCATTTACTCCCATTGTTTGAAGAAGAGGCTTATCGTATTCGTCAATTAGTATAACTACCTGCTTGCCGGTTTTTTCGTAGGCAGTTCTTATAGTTCTTTCAAATCTTGAACCTAAACTGTCTATGCTGTCGGGGGTAATTTCATATTGTGTTTCTATATTTTTGAGTAAAAATCCTAATCTTTCATTGAGAGCCTCTGCATCGGCATACCTACCTACATTAAAATCAAAATATAATATCGGATATTTCTGCCATATTTCTCGATTTTCTTTTTCGGCTTCTTCCAGTTTTTCGATTGCCAGGCCTTTAAATAATTCTTTTTGACCTAAAAAATAAGCTTCTAATGTTGAAAGAAAAAGGCTTTTACCGAAGCGGCGGGGGCGGCTTAAAAAGTAAACCTTACTTGCACTAGCAAGACGGAAAACATATTCCGTTTTATCAACATAGAGGAATTCTTTTTCTCGCAAATCTTTAAAACTTTGTACGCCTATAGGCAGTTTTCTACTAAAATCCATCATAGTTATTAGTTTATCATAAGGATTGGGGCTTGTCAATTAAGGAATTTTCCATCAAATGGGAAACTAAAAGAGCCTTCTTATAACGGCATAATTCGGCGATAAATAAAAATTAAAAAGAAAAGTGGGCCCAGCTGGACTTGAACCGGCGACCCGCGGATTATGAGTCCGCTGCTCTAACCAACTGAGCTATGGGCCCTTAAAAAGAGTCTTGAGTATATCAAAAACTTTAAAACTTGTCAATCGGTTGATGAAAAATATACGTCCTTGTATATTTTTCATCTTAGAGTTTTGCTTATGCAAAACTCTCGAAGTTGGAACCACCGCCGTCCATGGCGGTTAATGAATATACGTCCTTGTATATTTTTCATCGTTTATTTGCTGGTTTTCGGTAAAAAATTTGCTTTGTTGTTTACCAAATTGGGAGATGGTTTGGGTCCGAATTCGCTGAGGCCGTATTTATCGAATTTTTCTGCCGGTTCTTTTAAAGGTGCCGAAAAGCCCAAGTCTATGTCAGAAAAAGAAGCACTCATCGAGATAAATTTTTTAGGCTTGGACGGCGAAAGGGCTAAAATTTTATCGGTATACGCTTCCCCATCATATAAGAATTTTTCACATTTTTGTTTTGTTACAAAAAGGTTGCAATCCGCCTTTTCTTCGGCTATTTGAATCTTTGCCGTCGAGGTGTTTAAGCAAAAATCGGCCGCAGTTACAATGCCGTTATTAAAGGTCAGGCTGCCGTTTGAAAGTGCAATCAAGCTGTTTTTTAAACGGGAGCCTGTAATTTCAGCCCGATTAAAATTCCCTGAAACCGAAAAATGAACGGCCTTTATGCCTTCAATTTTTATTGAAGAATGACTCGCAAGAATTCTGCATGATTCAAGTAAAAAATCTTTCGGAACATAGATAAAAAGTTTTCCGCTTGCCGGTTTTATCTCGGTAAACCTTAACTTCTTTTTATGTTCAACTATCGAAAGTTTTGTACCCGCACTGAGCTCTGCTTTATAGGCTATTGTGTCCCCGTCATAGGCACTTATAAAAATATCGACTTCCGACACGGCCGCTTCTATGTTTACAACCCTTTTTTGAACCCTTGTCAAAGCGTCAAAATCTTGGGCAAAGGAGTAAAATATAAAAAGAGAAAAAAAACATAAACCAAAAAGTTTAACCTTCAATTTTTGCATTTTCGTTCCAATAATAGGAATCGGGATAATTTCTTTTGCCGAAAATTGCCGTACCTACTCTTATTAGGGTTGAGCCTTCTTCGATAGCAACTTCAAGATCTCCCGTCATTCCCATAGAAACAACCTCCATCGAAACATTGGGAATGTTTTTTTCGGTTATTTCTTTTCGAATTTTTTGCAGGAGCTTAAAACAAAGTCTCACCTTATCCATATCATCGGAAAAAAGCCCTATTGTCATAAGGCCTTTTATTTTTAAGCAGGGAAGTTTTGCAATTTTTTCGGTTAGTGCTAGAGCTTCTTCAGGCTTACATCCGAATTTGCTTTCTTCTTGAGAGGTGTTTACCTGAATTAAAATATCCATGGCCTTCCCCTCGGATTCAAGCCTTTTGCTAAGCTTTTCGGCTAAGTCCAGCCTGTCGACAGACTCAATGCAGTCGGCATATTTTATTACATCCTTGATTTTATTGGTTTGCAGGTGCCCTATAAAATGGGTCTCATGTTTTACCGACGAAAGAGTCTCATACTTTTCGCATAGTTCTTGAACCTTGTTTTCTCCTATTAAAAGTTCCCCGTATTCAAAGGCTTTTAAGATTCTCTCCGGTGTAACGGTCTTTGTTGCCATAAGAAGCCTTACCTCTTTAGGATCCCTTCCGCAAGCCTTACAAGCTTTTTCCATCCGTCTATGCACTTCTTCCAAATTTATTTTAATATCGTCCTTCATAAATTACCTCACTGGTTAATGGTATAATCATATTTACTATATTGTAAACAAGTATTCAAGTCAAGGTACCGATATTTTCACACAGAAATCTTGATATTTGTGTAAAACCGTGCTATACTGCACAATAATGACAGACAAACATACCGATAGCAGTTACAAATATTCTCACAAAAAAAGTGCAAAAAGTTTTGCAAAGATACCGTGCGAAGCACTTGACATAAAACCGCATATCGGTACGAAATTCACGGCTTCACGGCTTCACGGCTTCACGGCTAAGGGGACTCTGTGCCTAAATAAAACAATCACAATTATTGCGAAAACCGTGATCCTAACTTTGATCAGAAGATGCATAATGTTCTTCTGGTGTACAAGCAGCTGTCATTTCAATTTGATGAAAATGGTCAGTTGAGCCCTTTTCCATCAGAGGTTAAGCTATGTTTGTAAAATTAGATGCAGAATTGACACCGATTGATCCTCGGACCGAAAAAATAACGGGGCCTGTTGCCGGCTATATAAGATTTAAAGAACTCATCGAGCTTCAAGGGCTTTTAGGCCTAGATCCTCTTTTTATCGAGCAATGCAGCGATTTTTCCCAACAAAATACCCTGGGTGTTTGGGAAGACTACAGTTTCGGCGTTATAAATATAGTCGAAATGGAAAACATTTTTAAAGACCGCGATACGATAGGCCTTTATATATCTAAAAATCTTTTTTTGGCCATAGAAATTATCGACAAAGACTACTCCGCTCAAAAAGCTTTTGAAGCTGCCTTACAGCAAACTATAGTTCGTGAAAGAAATATTCCGCGTATTCTTAACCGTTTTTTTAAAGAGCTTATCAAGTCCCATGCCGGCGTCTATTACCGTTTTAGAAAAAAAATATCCGAGCTGGAAATGCGGGTTTGGGAAAAAATAGAAGAAGACAGTCACTTTGAAGCGGAGCTTTCGAATATAAACAACGAGCTTTTAACCCTCTTTAGTTATTATGATCAGTTGGAAGATTTTTGCCAAGAGCTGGCCGAAAACGAAAACGAAATTTTTACCGAAGAAGAGTTGACAATCATAAACCTGCTTTCCAAAAGGGTAGAGCGTTATGGAGCAAATATCCGTATTTTAAGGGAGTATTCAAATCAGTTACGGGAGTCCTATCAAGCTCAGCTGGACCTCCATCTAAATAAAATTATGAAAATCTTTACGGTAGTAACTACAATCTTTCTTCCTCTGACCCTTGTAGCAGGCTGGTACGGTATGAACTTTACCCACATGCCTGAGCTTTCATGGAAGTACGGCTATATTACGGTTATAATATTAAGTATTGCCATCGTCGTTTTAGGACTTTGCTGGTTTAAAAAGAAAAAACTGATATAAAAATTCTTATTGCCTAATTTACTTTAGATACCTTGACAGGTTATGTATATTATGTTATAATATACATATGTTAAACAAACAGGAGATATTACGCGGACTTACCGATACGCTTATTTTAGGCCGGCTGTATTCTAAGGACAGTTACGGTTATGAAATAAATAAACAAATTCATCAAAAGAGTTCATCCTTATTTCAACTTACCGAAGCAACATTGTACACTGCCTTTAGACGGTTGGAAGCGGCAGGACTTTTAACTTCCTATTGGGGTGATGGCGATACGGGTGCCCGAAGGCGGTATTATTCAATCACAAAAACGGGGAAAAAGTTGTACCGTGAAAATGTAAACGATTGGGAAGAATTTTCCGCTGCTATTTCCGGTTTGCTTGAATTATAGGAGAATAGAGGAGAAGGGAATGAACGAGAAAATTAAAAACTATGTAGGGCTTCTTTTTGAAGGTGTTCCTCAAAGCCGTAAAGCTATTGAGCTGCGGAATGAAATTTTGGCAAACTTAAATGATAGGTTTGAAGCATTGCTGGCAGAAGGCAAATCCGAACATGAGGCTTACGGGTTTGCTATTGCAGGACTTGGAGATGTCGATGAACTTATTAAAACGGTTTTACCGGATAAAGAGATTACCGAAAAAATCGATAAAGAACGCAAACGCAAAGGCTTTCTTACCTCGATTGCCGTAGCACTGTATATGCTTTCGCCTGCCGTGCTTATTTTTCTATCAACGTCTCGTTATGCCAATATTGGTGTTGTGCTGCTGCTTTCTATGGCGGCTGTTGCAACCTCCATTTTAATTTATGCAAATATGAGTACTCCAAGTGAAGTTCAATCTTATTTCAAAAAAGAAGAAAAAATATTTTCGCATGATAATTACGGTCCTAATAAAAACTATTTTTTCACATCGCTTGAAAAATTTTATTGGACATTAGTTCCGCTCGTTTATTTGGCGGTAAGTTTTTACACACACGCATGGCATATTTCATGGCTTATTTTTATTGCCGCCATAGCTGTTTGGCAAGGCGTAAAATTGCTTATTATTTGGTCTAATTATAAAGATGAGGAAAGCAAATGAAAAAAAATATTATTTTGGCACTTGCCTGGTTTTGTTTGGCTTTTGCAGTCATTGCTTTTTTTACAAATGAATTACGCAGATTTAACCGGTCGGGATATAAAGATTTTATGAGATTCGGTATTGTAAACGGAAAATTTAATCCACATACTTCCGTGTTAAAAGAAATGCAATTTGATATAAACGAAATAAATTCTATAAAGGCATCGCTTATCAATGAAGACATAAAATTTATTCCGAGTGACGATAATAAAATTCTAGTAAAAATTATCGGCATCGAAGAAAATAAAGAACTTCCCGAAATAAAAAAAGAAAATGAAGCTCTCCTTATTACGGCTTCTAAAAATGAAAAAAAAGGATTTTTTTTCGGTTGGAATTATTCGCATAGAATCGAGATTTCCATACCGAGTGCCGAGTTATATATTGCAGAGAATGACGGAAACGGTAGGGCTGAAAATACAATAAGTGCTTTTATCGATAGCACTTCTTCGGATATTAGGATTTATGACATTACACTAAAGAATTTACATTTTAAAAGTGTCAGCGGTGATGTGATTTTTAGAAATTCCAAGATTGAAAATCAATTTGAATTTAATACAAAATCAGGCGACATAAGAGGTGAAGCATCCATTTACGGGTTTACCGGAACTTCCGTATCGGGAGACTTTAAATTACGGTTTTTATCCGCACCTAAAAACGATTCTACATTTAACAGTACTTCAGGAGACTTTTCAATATATTTACCTAAAGATATAACCGGCTTTTCATGCGATTTTAATTCATCTTCGGGCGATTATAAAAATAGTTTTACCGGATCTTCCGCCGAAAAGAAAATATACGATGCCTATAAAACGGACAGCCCGCGGCTTTTTATAAAAACCGTTTCAGGAGATTGCAGAATTAGAAGCTAAAATATCCCTAAAACAGTCCTTATCATAAAAATTGTTTTCATCGGAGCTGTGATCGTCATACCAAATTTGTGCATAAAAAGGAACCTTCTTTGCCTGTTCATCAAAATTCCATGGAGGACATGCGCATTCGGGGCACCAGTGCCCTGTTTTTAGAACAAGGAAAGGACTCGCTTTAAATTTATGGCCGTAAGCGCAGCTCCATTCAAGGGGAGTGTAGAGGTCTTCCTTTTTCATTTCGGTGCTTAAGCATTCGCCGCCCCTAAAACGGGCCGCTTCCCGTACATCGCTTATATCAAGTTCGCTTTCTTTTTTGGATTCGTCATAGCCGTGATTCAGCAAAAGGGAAGCGGCTTTTTTTTCATCTTTTAATTCGGAATAGTTCAGCATTTCTCCCGTTTTCGGATTTTTGTTTTCCGATAAAAGCTTATATTCTTTCCAGTTTTGAGGGATTTTTTCAAAGTCTTCTTTCGAGCCGAAAAAAGCCCTTATTCTGCCTTCAAAATTATTCTTAACCCAATAAAGAGGAGCATTGCTTGTTTTTAAAAGAGGTTCTATGGCAAATTTTCTGATAAGACGCGGAAATGGTTTTCCCAGCTTAAAATACCAAAATTTTTTATCGAGTTTTTTAAAAAAGTCCTCAAAGCCTTCATATTGAAAGTCAAGATAATCATTTAAAATACGGGAATCATAGAACCAGCCGCAATGGAAGTTGCGGGCCGCATTCCAGTGGGGCTTAAAAATCTCCTTTGCCGATCTGCCCATAAGCTTAAAGCCTCGGTCGAGGGTTTCGTAACCTGTAACCCGTGCCTCTTTTCCGTTTCCTATATTATAGACCTTCTTCCAAAAATCTTCGGGCAAGGTGCCGCCTGTATCTTTTTCGATGAGGTTTTTAAGCATGAGGCCTGAGGTGCGGGCTGTTGCCCATTCGATTGGAGTATTCCAGCCTGTGTGGAACATAAGGCCGTCATCCATGTTTTTAAGCATAATATCATCGTATAAAACTCCCGACTGCCTTAAAGAAACCCAATATTTTAAGCCCGATTCTATTACTTCCCGCTCGGCCATAATCTTCGTAGCACCGTAAAAGTCAAAGGCTGAACTTATTAAAGGGTCTCCTGTTCTTATCCATGGGTGTTTAAATGTTCTGTTCCCGTATTGGGCGACCGTTCCTATATGAATAAATTTTATTCTGTCTTTTTTGGGCCGTTTTTTTACGGCATTTATCAAATTTAAGGTGCCCAAAAAGTTTGATTTATAGCCTGCATCGGGATTGTGGTCTATTACGGGAGGAATTATCGCTGCACAATGGATTATATAATCGGCATTTTCGACGACTCTTTCGCAGTCGGCAAAGATTGATAAGTCTCCGAAAATAATTTTTAAAATATCAGGATATTTTTTTTGCAAAGATTTAGCTAAACGTATATTGACTTTTTTTGTCCGTAAGATTATGGTAATGCTATATTTTCCGGTTTCGGCAATTTGTTTTAATACTTCAGAGCCCATGGAGCCGGAAGCTCCTGTAATTAAAATAGTCTTTTTCATCCGTCTATAGTATAAAACTTTTTAGACTTTTGCAAGTATCAAAGAAAATAAATTTTTTACCGGATTGACAAAATTTGATAATATGGATATAATAGAGATTATAAGTATTTTAAAATACTTATGGAGGAATTATGACGATACGCTTTAAACTAACATTTTTTACATTGGCGGCTGTAATTTTGGCTGTAGGGCTTTGCAGTGTGTTCAGTGTTATATCGGTTCGGGCAAAATTTGAGCAAACGTTTTATCAGAATACACGAGGAATTTTGGATTCGGCAAGTATCGACATTGAATCCAATTTTATCAAAGGATTTTTGTATGCCCAAAATTGGTCAGAAGATTCTGAGCTCATTGATTGGCTTAATAGCGGTGAAGAAGCCGGAGAGCTCAAAACAAATGTTATGCAAAAATTTAAAAATCTTTCAGAAAGAGCCGATATCATATCGGTTTTTATTGCAAGTCTTGGAAGTAAGACTAATTATATGTCCGATGCTAACAGGGTTATACAGGTAGGAAAGCTGGATAAAAATAATTCCTCGGATGAATGGTTTTTTAAGACAATAAAATTACAGGAAAAAACAACTTTTTTTATCAATAAAAACAAAGAAACCGGTTTAACAGGCTTGTGGATAAATTCGCAAGTTTTCGATCAAAATAAGAGAATTATAGGAATTGCCGGAATCGGTCTGGATTTAAATGATTCCATAAGCCAATTAAAAAAAGTTCTTCCAAGTGCCAATTCGGTTTTATGTCTTATAGATGAAAATAATAATATTGTTATTTCTTCTAAAGATGATGCTTTCGGTAAAAAATTATCCGATGACTTATCTTCTGAAATGGCAGAAGTAAAAGGATTTTCTCATATAAAAACATGGAATGACAAGGAAAAAGGAAAAATGATTTATGCCGAAAAAAAAGCGGCAGGCAATTTTCCGTATAAAATGGTTTTTATAGCTCCTATCAAAGATTTTTTGCCTTCTGTATTTGATATTGCAAAAGATTCAATTGTTGTAACATTCTTTGTTTTAATTTTGGTTATAATCGGAGTCATATTAGGCGTAAGAAAAATATCCAAGCGTATCATTAAAATGGGAAACATATTTAAACATATTTCATGCGGTGATTTTACCGTTAGAATGAACTACAAAAAAGATGAACTTGGAAAAATAGGCGAATATTTAAATTCGACTGCGGAAGCTATGCAAAATTCTTTCGGTCAAATTAAAACGGAATCGGATAAAATGAATTCGGTGGGAGACGGCCTTTTTATCGAAATGCAAAAAACCGAAGATTCGGTAAACCAAATAGCCGAATCTATCGACGAGCTTCATTCTAAAACCCAAGAACAAGTCAGCAGCGTTGCGGAAACCGCAGCTTCGATTGAACAAATTATTCAATCCATAACAAAACTGAATTCCGAAATTGAAATACAGTCTAAAAGTGTGAGTGAATCTTCTGCCGCTATTGAACAGATGGTAGCCAATATTCATTCCGTTACCGAAAGCGTTAAAAAAGCGGATAATTCCATTACAAGCCTTTCGGAAGCTACAATCGATGGGAAAAATTCCTTAGTTGAGGCAAACAGTATTTCGCAACAAATAGCCGAGCAGTCGGGGGACTTGATTGAAGCTTCGAATGTTATCGAAAACATAGCATCGCAAACAAATCTTCTTGCAATGAATGCAGCTATTGAAGCGGCTCATGCAGGGGAATCGGGAAAAGGTTTTGCTGTTGTTGCCGATGAAATACGAAAATTAGCCGAAGAGTCCAGCACACAAGGAAAGACAATCAGTGCAACATTAAAAACAATCACAACCGAAATCGAGCTTCTTGCAAAAGCCGCAACCTTGGCTGTTGAAAAATTCACGGCTATTTCTTTGCATGCGGATGAGGTAAAAGATTCGGCTGCTTTAGTAAGTGCCGCCATGAGCGAACAGTCCAATGCAGGAAATGATGTTTTGACATCGATGCAAAAAATAAATGAGGTTACAATTGCGGTAAAACGAGGTTCCGACGAAATGCTTGAAGGAAGTAAAAGGGTAACGGCTGAAACGGAAAATCTTGATAAGGTAACCCAAAATGTTCAAAGCCGTATGGACGAGATTGCATCAGGTTTTGTGCAGATAAGCAGTGCCGTTTATGAGGTAAAATCTTTTACCGAAAAAAATAAGGAGAGTATCGATAATCTTCTAAAGGAAGTTAATAAGTATAAGGTATAATTTCCTACTTGAAACAAAATAGAAAAAAAGATATAATCCGCTCTGTAGTAATGGATGATTTTAAGATAATTTCGTGGGAGGCTCTGGTTGAAGCAGCTCAGTCTGTTTTGACGGGTTCGGATTTTTTCCCCGAAGGAAAAGAAACAGCGATTAGTGTGGGCGGTTTTGACGGCCCCCATAAAGGCCATGATAAGCTTTTACGGAAGGTTTTAAACTATGCAGCCGAAAATGCCCTTGTTCCGGGGCTTGTTACTTTTTTCCGCTCGCCGGCAGCAGTAAAGAATAAGGCTTATTCGGGCGATGTTTCATCGCTCAGGCTAAGATTAAAAAAGTTTCAGGAATTAGGTTTTCATTTCATTGTACTTATTGACTTTTCCGCAAGTTTTGCTAAAATAGAAGGAACTGCGTTCTTTGATATTCTTATAAAGACTATCCGTATGAAGTATTTGGCTGTAGGCAGCGATTTTTTATGCGGATATCGCCGAGGATTGGGGGTTGACGATTTAAAAGAAATCGCCCCTCAGAAAGGCTTTTGCTTTGATTCCATCGATCCCGTAAATCGAGGCTCCCTTAAGATTAGCTCCAGTGCTATCAGGGAAGCTGTAAGTTTAGGGGATTTTTCCCTTGCAAAAGAACTTTTGGGTTATCCTTTTTTATTTGATTTCGTAAGTTTGCCGTGGGAGGTAAAGGACAAAAACAGCATTTTTGCTCCCAAAGCATATATATCGCAGATTCTTCCGCAAAGCGGGAAGTATAGGGTCTTGGTTCAAAAAACAGACAGACAAGAACAAGAAGCTCATTGCCTTATAAATGACGAGGGGCTGTTCTTGTGTTTTCCTGAAAAGGATTCAAAAGGTTTTGAGCTAAAAGACCTTAATAATTTTGACACTATAGAATTTATTTGTAAGGAGTAAGTAATGGCAGTTACTAAAGAACAAAAAGCATCGATTGTAAAAAAATTCGGTGCAAGCGAAAAAGACACAGGCGATGTAAAGGTGCAGATTGCCTTATTGACCGAAAAAATTAACCAGTTGACAAATCACTGCAAGGCACATCCTAAAGATGCAGGCAGCCGAAGAGGTTTGATCAGCATGGTAGGTCATAGACGCAGTTTGCTTAAATACTACCGCAGAACAGACATTGAAGGTTATAGAACTATTCTTAAAGAACTTAACCTTAGAAAGTAGTTTGATAAGGTGCAGGGACAGGAACTCTGAATTCTTGTCCTTGCGCCTTTATCTTTATTTATTGAGTTTTAAAATTGATGTAATTTTAAAAAAGAGATTTTCAAAGAGAAAAAATGATGAGAAAAAGAGTAACTTATAAAATCGGCGAACATGATTTAATTTTAGAAACCGGTTATTTGGCAAAACAGGCCAACGGTTCTATTTATGCGGAATATGCCGGTTCCGCAATTTTAGCTACAATCTGTGCATCGGGACAGGCTCAGGAAGGTTTAGACTATGTCCCCCTAACGGTTGATTATAACGAAAAATATTATGCAGCCGGAAAAATCCCCGGAGGCTTTATAAAAAGAGAGGGTAGACCAAAGGATAAGGAAATCCTTGTTTCCCGTCTTATAGATAGGCCCATGCGCCCCTTGTTTAACAAAGAATTCGGACGGGAAATTCAGTTGGTTCCTACATGTATTTCAACGGATATGATAAACCCGCCCGACATCCTTGCAGTCATCGCAAGCTCTGCAGCCGTTCATATTTCGGATATACCCTTTGACGGCCCCGTTGCAGCGGCCCGTGTCGCCTATAAAAACGGCGAATACATTATAAACCCGACCTTTAGTCAAATTGAAACGGCCGATATGGAAATTGTAGTTGCCGGAACAAAAGAGGGCATTACGATGGTCGAAGGCGGTGCTAACGAGGTTTCCGAAGAGGTAATGCTCACAGCCTTGGAAAAAGCCCATGAAATGATCAAGGCTCTTTGCAAGATGCAGGAAGATTTACGCGAACTTGCCGGAAAAGAAAAACTTCCCCTCGTTCCCCTTGAAGCCGAGCTTGAAAATAAGCAGGCAATTTATGACGAAGCCTTCCCTCGTTTAAGCAAAACCCTCTATCTTTCAACAAAGATGGAACGCCGCGAAGAATCGGACAAGGTAAAAAAAGAATTGGCCGAAAAATATGCAGAACAGCTTGAAGACGAAATTCAGCTTAAACTTTTTAATGCCCTCTTTGAAGAGATGGAGTATAATATTTTAAGAACCAATATCTTGGACAAGGGTTTGCGGGTTGACGGAAGAGGCACTAAGGACATTCGTCCCATAACTTGCGAAATCGGAGTTCTTCCCCGTCCCCACGGTTCGGCTGTCTTTACACGAGGCGAAACCCAGTCCTTGGGTGTTGTAACTATAGGAACGGTCTTTGACGAACAGATATATGATGACATCGAAGGCGACAGAAGAGAAAACTTTATTCTTCACTATAACTTTCCGCCATTCTCTGTAGGAGAGGTCGGAAGACTCGGAACAGGCCGAAGGGAAATCGGGCACGGAAACCTTGCACACCGCTCCCTTTATCCGATGGTTCCCGAAAGGGAAAAATTCCCCTATACGGTCCGTGTTGTTTCGGAGGTCTTGGAATCGAACGGTTCTTCTTCGATGGCTACCGTATGTTCGGGAACCCTTTCTATGCTTCATGCGGGCGTTCCCATGAAAAAGCCTGTTGCAGGTATTGCCATGGGGCTTATCACCGAAGGAAATGACCGTTACGCTATTCTTTCCGACATTCTTGGAGAAGAAGATCACTTAGGCGATATGGACTTTAAGGTTGCAGGTACGGCCGACGGAATTACAGGCTTCCAGATGGACATAAAGATTGCAGGTGTTTCGCCTGAAATTATGAAAAATGCCCTTGCACAGGCCAAAGAAGGAAGAATGCATATCCTCGGCATAATGAATCAGTGTATTTCCGCTCCCAATGCGGAACTTTCCCAATATGCTCCAAGGGTTGAGATGATGACAATACCCGAAGACAAGATCGGTGCCCTAATCGGCCCGGGCGGAAAGAATGTAAAAGCTATTTCGGATAAGTATAATGTAACAATTAATACCGAAAACGATGGTACCGTAACCATTTACGGCAAGGACGGAACTTCTGACATTAAAGGTGCAAAGCTGATTGTTAAGGGCATCACAAGCGATCCCGAAGTCGGAATGGTCTATGACGGAACCGTAAAAAAGATTATGGACTTCGGTGCCTTTGTCGAAATCCTTCCCGGAAAAGAAGGCCTTTGCCATATTTCAAAACTTTCACGCTCCAGAGTCGAAAAGGTTTCGGATGTGCTTAAAGAAGGACAGGAAATACCCGTTAAACTTTTGGAAATCGATAAACTCGGAAGGCTAAACCTTTCTTATGTCGATGCTCTTGAAGAGCGTTCCAAATAAAAAGGAGCATGGAGCCGATTGTTCGGCCCATGCTTTTAAATTTTGCGCATGGTGATTTTAGGAGATTGTAAATGGAAGTTTTTACAAAGTTAAAAGAAGGTGCTCTTTTACCGGAATACAAAACGAGCGGATCTGCCGGAGCGGATTTGCGGGCCCTTATTGAAGAACCCATTATCTTAAAACCCATGCAAAGATGCTTAATTCCTACAGGCCTTTCAGTCGAATTACCTAAGGGAATTGAGCTTCAAGTGCGTCCCCGATCGGGGCTTGCCCTAAAACACGGCATTACCGTCTTAAACACTCCCGGCACTGTAGATTCGGACTACCGCGGAGAACTCGCCGTTCTTTTAATAAATCTCGGAAATGAAGACTTTAAAATAGAAAACGGAGACCGTATCGCCCAAGCCGTTATTGCCCAAGCTATCCAGGCTGATTTTGTTCAAAAGGATGAATTATCCAATACCGAACGCGGTGCAGGAGGCTACGGTTCTACGGGAATAGCATGATTAAAAAGAGCACTGCTTATGAGAGGCCTATCATTTAATCATAAAACAATTTTTGTATATGTTTTTAAAGAACTCCTTTTATATTTTATAGTTTCTTTTTTGTTTTTCTTTTTTATTTTTTTTGTAAATCAAATTCTTTTAATGGCGGAAGAAATTCTATCTAAAAAAGCTCCCACAAGAGATGTTTTATTGCTCTTGTTTTATTCTCTTCCGTTTATAATAGCTACAACAGCTCCTTATGCAGCCTTGATCGGAACCCTCATGTGTTTGGGCCGCTTTTCGGCAGACCATGAATTTATTTCGATGAATGCCTTAGGAATTTCGACCTCCTTTATTTTGATTCCGGTTTTTGCTCTCGGAGTTTTTGTTTCGGTAGGTTCGTTTATAACAAACGATATTTTGATTCCGCGCGGGACGATAAAATTTAATGAGGTGCTTTATAATATTGCTTCTTCGACTCCTGCCCTTGAGCTTGAGTCTTATTCGGTTAAGCGTAATGAAAATTCGATAGTTGTTTCAGGTTTGATAAAGGATAATTCGATCCATGATCTTTTAATAATCGATTCAAGTCAGAGGGGGGCAAAAAGATTTTTATCTTCATCTAAAACCGATGTAAAAAAATCCAATGACAGATCGATTATTATGCAGCTTGAAATGCTCAATCCCCGTCTTTTAAATTTGGATTTAAACAATAGATCTAAATTTGATGCCGTCTATGGGGAAAGTATAACCTACAATGTTCTTGCAAAGGATGTTGCCCCTAAGTTTATTTCGAGTGCAGGCCCCGACAAGATGACTTCGTATGATCTAATAAAAGATATAAAGCAAAAAAAGGAAGCCGGTGATACAAGTCCGCGTCTTTTGAATATCTATATTATGGAACTTCACCGTAAATTTTCGGTTCCTTTCGGTGCTTTCTTTTTTGTATTGTTGGCTTTTGCTATAAGCCGTGCCGGCAAGACCTATGATCAGAGTACGGGCTTTATAGTGGGGCTTTTAATTTCAGTTGCTTATTGGGCATTTTTAATAGGCGGGCAAATGCTCTGCCTTGAATCGGACCTAAATATAAACGGAGCTCTTGTAATGTGGTTTCCGAATGTTTTATTGGTAATCTGTACGGCTGTGATTGCAATAAAGAGGTTGTTAAAATGAAGCTGCTTCAAAGATACTTGCTTAAACTTTTTATACCAACCTTCGTTGTAGCAATGCTTTTTTTTGTCTTGCTTTTGCAGTTGGGAGACTTATTTGCCAACGTAGTTGCCTATCTTCAAAACGGAGCACAGTTTAAAGATATTATAAAAGTTATGTGGCTATACATTCCTAAATGTATTGCTTATTCCGTGCCCTTGGCCATTCTTTTTGCCGGCTCATATACAATGGGAAATTTATATGCACAAAATGAACTTACATCGATATTTTCGGCGGGAATATCTCTTGCCCGTTTTACTCTTCCTCTTTTGGTTTTGGGGCTCTGTTTTTCTGTAGGAATGATTTTTTTTGAAGACAATGTGGTTATAAAATATTTTTATGAAAAAACGCAGCTTTCAAAAAGACTTTTGCAAGAAGAAGAAAGTTTGGATACTCAGGACTTGGTAATTTTATCCGAACTTGGAAAAATTGTGTACACGGCCGATTATTTTAATGCAGAAGATCAAACTCTTTCAAATGCCTATGTAATAATCCGTGACGACGGTGGGAATTTGTCGTTGGTTATTAAAAGCTCTCATATGGTATGGAATGAAGACCGTTGGATTGCTGACAGTGCTGAAGTTTACCGATTTGATGAAAAAAATATTGTGAGCTATTTGAACAATATTCCCGATAATATAATTCTTGCAGAGCCTCCGGCCAATTTTCAAAAAAATCTAAGCTCGGTCGATGAAATGAGAATTTCGGAAGCAAAAGAATTTATTGCTGCTCTAAAAAAGAACGGCCTTCCATATTATGAGGCTCTTTCAAAATATCACAGGCGCTTTTCGTTTCCGTTTACGATTTTTATAGTCTTGTTTTTTTCGATTTCTTTAGGCGGTAAATTTAAAAAGAATATCCTGCTGATGAGTATCTTATTCAGTTTAGGAATAGCAACTCTTTTCTATGTTACCGAAATGGTTACGATGCTCAGTGCCAAATGGGAATACATCTCGCCCCTTGCAGGTGCTTGGACTCCAATTTTTATATTCTCGATTTTAAGCGTTTATTTACTAAAAAAATCGCGGACTTAGGGCCGGACATTTCTAAAAATCTAACAAAGTTTTTAAAAGATGCCCGCAAGGACCTTAAAATCTAATTACTTGATAAAAATTAAAAAATAACGTAAATTACGACTAACTAGAGGTGAGAGGATTATGAAGATAATAAATATTTTTTGGATTG
The DNA here is from genome assembly GCF_024181645.1 of Treponema denticola. Classification (NCBI taxonomy): domain Bacteria; kingdom Pseudomonadati; phylum Spirochaetota; class Spirochaetia; order Treponematales; family Treponemataceae; genus Treponema; species Treponema denticola. The sequence continues at coordinate 541,221 of NZ_CP058624.1, forward strand.
TGTTGGGCTTTATTTGTCTGGGTCTTGGAATTATAGGTATCATTATGCCTATTTTACCGACAACACCTTTTTTTATTGTAACAGTCGTATGCTTTGCTAAGGGCTCGGAAAGACTAGAACGATGGTTTATGAGCTCATCTTTTCATAAAAAATACATTCAAAGCTTTTACGAAAAAAAAGGTATGACTTTAAAAAACAAGCTTATCATACTTTCCTTTGCCTCAATCATGCTTGCAGCCGCTTTTTATTTTTCGGCTAAACTATATGCCCGAATCTTAATAGCCTGTATATTTTTGGCTAAATATTATGTATTTATCTTTAAGATAAAAACTCTTCCGGATGATGAAAAATCGGCAATAAAAGCAGATGCAGGCTGTGTTGAACAAAGATAAAAAAGAACAAGAAAAAAAGCTCATTGCTATTATGATAGATATGTACCGCTCTTTTGAAGGAAGAGAAATGAGTGATGATGAGCTTGATGAGCTTTTTTTATATGCATCAAAGAGGATTGAAACCTGCATTTATCGCAGAAATGATGAAAAAAAGCCTTTTTGCAATGTCTGTCCTGTGCATTGCTATAAAAGCGATATGCGTGAAAAAATAAGAAAGGTAATGAGATATGCAGGACCGAGACTTTTATTTAAACGTCCCATTTTAAGTTTAAAACACCTTTTTAAGACAATTTATGCAAAAAAACATCCTCCGAAGCCTCCGGGGAGATTTAATTAAAATACGCCTTTTTACGGCATTGACTTTTTTTTAAAATTTATGTTATACTATGCTTTCTGATATTCCGTAGTGCTGGCGGATAAATTAAGGAGATAAGGCTTATGCCTACAATTAATCAATTGATAAAAAAGGGACGCAAATCTGCTGCAGTTAAGACAAAGAGTCCTGCTTTGCAGTCTTGCCCCCAAAAGCGCGGTGTTTGCACCAGCGTTAAGACGATTACGCCTAAAAAACCGAACTCGGCCTTAAGAAAGGTTGCCCGTATCCGTTTAAGTAACGGAATCGAAGTAACCGCTTATATTCCCGGTATCGGCCACAACTTGCAGGAACACTCTGTTGTTCTCGTAAGAGGCGGACGTGTTAAGGACCTCCCGGGTGTACGCTATCATATTATACGCGGTACTAAAGACGCTCTCGGTGTAGAAGACAGAAAACGAGGCCGCTCCAAGTACGGAGCCAAGAGGCCCAAGGCTTAAGGAGTAAAAAATGGGTAGAGGAAAAATTACTGCAAGACGCCCTGTTGCTCCCGACAGCAAGTACAATAGCGTGGTAGTTACCCGCTTTATCGGAAGAATGATGCTTTCAGGGAAAAAGAGCATTACTACAAAAATCATGTACGATTCTTTTGATAAGATTAAAGAAAAAACCGGCGAAGAACCATTGGCCGTTTTTTCAAAGGCCTTGGACAACGTAAAACCTGTTGTTGAAGTAAAATCCCGCCGAGTCGGAGGTGCCACTTATCAGGTTCCTATGGACATTCCGGAGGGAAGGCGAGAAGCCTTGGCTATGCGCTGGATTATCGGCGCTGCCAGAAAGCGAAGCGGTCATGAAATGTCCGAAAGATTGGCTTCAGAGCTGATCGATGCATACAACAACACCGGAACAGCCTTCAAAAAGAAGGAAGAAGTTCACAGAATGGCCGAAGCAAACAAAGCTTTTGCACACTTCAGGTGGTAGTTCAGAGGGGAGTTCAGAATACTGACTCCCTTTTTTTATATCCGCCATGAAGATTAAAAATATACACGGATGTATATTTTTAATCGACCCCCTTGTATATTATTGTTTTTTTTATTATACTCGAATGTCTTATATTTTGAAAAGTATTGAAGACTTTTCGGTTTTATAAAATCATTTAGGAGAAACTAGGTAGTTTGCTTCTAAAAATCTATAAAGATGAGGTATTGATTATGGGTAATGATATTTCTAAGATGAGAAATATCGGTATTAGTGCTCACATTGACTCCGGTAAAACTACTCTTTCAGAACGAATTCTTTTTTATTGTGATAGAATTCATGCTTTACACGAGGTCCGCGGAAAGGACGGTGTGGGTGCTACGATGGATAATATGGAGCTTGAAAAGGAACGCGGTATCACGATTCAGTCGGCTTCAACTCAGGTTAAATGGAAGGATTATACGGTTAACGTAATTGACACTCCCGGGCACGTAGACTTCACAATCGAAGTTGAACGTTCTTTGCGCGTTTTGGACGGAGCTATCTTGGTTCTTTGTTCTGTTGGAGGTGTTCAGTCCCAGTCTATCACTGTTGACAGACAGTTAAAACGCTACCATGTTCCCCGAATTGCGTTTGTAAATAAGTGCGACAGAACGGGAGCTAACCCGTTTAAAGTTAGAATGCAGCTTAGGGAAAAACTAGGTCTCAATGCTTATATGATGCAGATTCCCATAGGTTTGGAAGATAAGCTTGAAGGTGTTGTAGACCTTGTTACAATGAAGGCTATGTATTTTGAAGGCGAAAACGGTACCCAAATCCGCATGGCCGAAATCCCTCAGCATCTTTTAGCCGATGCCCAAAAATACAGGGAAGAAATGATTGATGCCGCTACCATGTTCTCAGATGAATTGGCAGAAGCCTTTTTGGAAGGTGCCGAAACCGAAGAAATGATAAGAGCTGCCGTCAGAAAGGGAACCCTTGCAGAGCAGTTTGTTCCCGTCTTCCTCGGCTCGGCTTATAAAAATAAGGGAATCCAGCCTCTTTTGGATGCAGTAGGTTATTATCTCCCCGATCCGACAGAAATCGAAAATACGGCTTTAAATCTCGATGAAAATGAAAAACCCATCGTGCTCGGTACTGATGAAAATGCTCCCGTAGTTGCATTAGGCTTTAAGCTTGAAGACGGAAAATACGGACAGCTTACCTACGTACGAGTTTATCAGGGAACTTTAAAGAAAGGCGAAGAGCTCTTTAATACTCGATCCAGAAAAAAGTTTAAGGTAGGCCGCTTGGTTCGAATGAACTCTGCAACTATGGAAGATATTAACGAAGGAGGTCCCGGCGACATTGTAGCTCTTTTCGGTATTGACTGTGCTTCGGGAGATACATTCTGCGGAGGTAACTTAAACTATGCAATGAGCTCCATGTATGTTCCGGATCCCGTTATTTCTCTTTCGCTTACACCGAAAGATAAGCAGGCTGCCGATCAAATGTCCAAGGCTCTTAACCGCTTTACAAAAGAAGACCCGACTTTCAGAAGCTATGTAGACAAGGAATCGAACCAGACCATTATTCAGGGTATGGGCGAGCTCCACTTGGAAGTTTATATTGAGCGAATGAAGAGGGAGTATAAGTGTGATGTTGAAACAGGTATGCCTCAGGTTGCTTACAGAGAAGCTATTACCCAAAGGGCAGACTTTAACTATACTCACAAAAAGCAGACAGGCGGTTCCGGTCAGTTCGGCCGTGTTGCAGGATTTATCGAGCCTTGCACCGAGCAAGATTATGAGTTTGACAATCAGATAAAGGGAGGAGCAATTCCTTCGGAATTTATTCCTTCTTGCGATAAGGGCTTTAAAGAAGCTATCAAGAGGGGAACCCTCATCGGATTCCCGATTGTCGGAACTAAGGTTACTATAAATGACGGGCAGTCCCACCCTGTAGACTCCTCGGATATGGCTTTCCAAGCTGCTGCAATCGGAGCTTTCCGTGAGGCTTACAAGGCTGCAAAACCTGCAATCCTTGAGCCCATTATGAAGGTTTCTATCGAAGGACCTCAGGAATTCCAAGGTAATATCTTCGGTCTTATAAATCAAAGACGCGGAATTATTGTTTCATCAACGGAAGACGACAACTTTACCCGTGTAGATGCCGAAGTTCCGTTAAGCGAAATGTTCGGTTTTTCTACCATTCTGCGTTCTTCAACACAGGGAAAGGCTGAATACTCTATGGAATTTGCCAAATACGGCAAGGCTCCGGCAAGTATTTCGGAAGAACTGATAAAAGAATACGAAGCTAAACGGCTTGCAGAAAAAAAATAAGGAGGCTCTGTAATGCTTAAAGAAGATTTGATTGAAAAAAGCCCGATGAGAAAACTTGAAAAAGCTCTCGGCGGCGGCTTGGCAGCAGGTGAGGTAGGTGTTGTTACATCAAAAAAAGGTGTGGGAAAAACATCTATTTTGGTTCAGTTCGGTTTGGATAAACTCTTACAGGACAAACCTGTTGTTCATATATCGTTTAGTCAACATGTAGACTATGCCATAACTTGGTATAACGATATGTTTAACGAGCTGGCAAAGAAAAAGAACCTCGGCAATGCTCAGGAAATAAAGGCTCAGGCTTTTTCAAAGAGGATTGTATTAAACTTTAACCAAGATACTGTTAGAACTACTCAGATTTTAAAGACAATCAGGGCCTTGTCCGAAGGAGGCTCAAAGCCGTCGGTAGTTATGATTGACGACTTTAACTTTGCCAAAGCCCTGCCCGAAGCAATGAAGGAAATGAAGGCTTTTGCCAAGGAAATGGGGGTTGCCGTTTGGTATACGGCTGCTGCGGATGTTACTTCGTTTGAAATCGATGAAAGTTTAAAGAAATATGTTGATGAGATTGATGTACTTCTTTATCTTGAAAATGACGGGGATTTTGTAAGGATTAAGGCCTTAAAAGAACACGGAAACGGGGCTTCCGATACCGGCTCTTCTTTTGATGCTAAAACCATGCTTTTAAGCGAAAAATAATCCGTAAGACTATTATAAAAAAGCCGTGAATGGTTGTGCCTTTCACGGCTTTTTTATTCTATAGTTGATTATAAAGATTAAGTAGAAAAAGCATAGTCCTACCAAACTAATTTCTTTTTTACTTCTACCTTAGAGACTCCGAAAAGTCTCTTGATTTGTTCTTTTTTGTAATTTGAATGGGAAATTTTATTATATTCATCAGCCACCTTTTGAAGGTCCTCATCGGATTCGGTATAAACGGCATAGGCTGCGGCAGCCCTAAAAGCTCCGGCTTCTAAAAGTTGGTCAAGATTTTTATTTGAATTTTTTGATAGTCTTGCCTTATCTACTATGGCAGAATTTCCGTCATAACCTATTGTGTTTATAAAATCTTTGATTTCCATAACCTCTCCAAAATTAAACTTTTTTATAAATCAACAACCTCGACGCAAGCGTCGGGGTATTAAACCCTCCGCACGAATAAAGCCGGCCTTGTTTGAAAAGCCGGCTCCGTTTTTAATACCTTAAAGCATCACACCTTTGTAAAGCTTTCTTTTCCTACTCCGCAAAGGGGGCATACCCAATCATCAGGTATATCTTCAAATGCGGTTCCGGGAGCAATTCCGCCGTCGGGATCGCCTAAGGCCGGATCATACACATATCCGCACAAATCGCATACATATTTATCCATAGCATACTCCTTAAATGATGTGATAGATCACTCTATGTTTCATATAATACACTTTTTTTTGCTAATCGGCAAGTAATTTATCCAGGTTTTCCGATAAATTGACGAGGTTTTTATTTGAAGGATCTAAAGCCAATACTTGACCGAGATAATATTTTGCTTTTTTATAATCTTTAGTTTTTAAATACCATTCATACATAGCAAAAAGGGAGTCTTTGTTTCGCGGGTTTGACAAGAGGCTTGATTGTAGAAAATTTAAATATTCACCCGAATTCCCTTGTTCTAATTTTGCATTATAGTAATACAAAATCGATTTAAGCTGCGAATCGGCTCCCTTCATTTTTTGATTTATTACCTGCTTTACGGTTTGATAATCCTTTCCGGCATATAAAGCTTTCATATAGAGATTTATAAAGGAGTTTGAAGGATTTTTTGTATTTGCATAAAGCTGCTTTGCAAGGCTGAGGGCCTTTGATGTTTGACCTGCACCAAGGTAAGAGGTTAATAGAAGTTCTTTGTTTGCCTCGCTGGGGTATTTCGCGGCTAAGTCTTCAGCAGATTCTACTGCCTGTGCCCATTTTCCGTTATTTATATCATTTTTTACCAATAGGGCTAAGGCTGCCGTATTTTTTGGATAAGCGTCCAAGACCTTGCGGATAAAAAAGTCAGCCGGTTTATTGTCTATTTTGGTTGAAGCTTCAAAGCAAATCTCTGCACAGGCTAAAAGAACATTAAAATCTTCAGGGTAGTATTTATAAGCTTCGGTTAAAAATTCGGATGCCCGAATCAGATTTTTATTCCATTCTTTTGTTACACGGGCTCTGTATAGAAGATAGTTTTTTGCAGTTTTGTTTTTGGTTGAATAGGCATCCAAAAGGGAGTTTGCCTTTAGGTACTCTTTTTGTTCTATCAATATTCTTATCCGTAAAAGGAGGGCAGAGATGTTTTCAGGCTCTTTTTTTAGAACCGATACAATGTTCTCCGAAGCCTTGTTTAAATCATTTTTTGCTATATGGGCTTGAGCATATAAGAGTTTAACTTCAGTATTGTCATTATAGATGCTGTTTAGTGTATCGGCTATTTTTAAGGCTTCAGTTCCGTTACCCGATTCTGCAGCAAAGTGCCCGTATTTAAAACCGGCAGGATAGCAAGAAGAATCAAGCTGCCAAGCTTTTTGATATAGGCTAACGGCTTCGGTCAATTTATTGTTTTTTTCCTTATAAAGACCTAAAAGATAATAGGGCAGAACGGACTGAGGCCTTAGCTTTTGAGCCTCCGTAAGTCTTGATTCTATATCCTCGGAGTATTGTGCAAGCGTTGTGCCTGAAAAATCATCATTGGCTAAAACCAATGTAGGAATTATAAGGCCTAAAAAACCGTCTTTTTTTGTTGAAACAGGATATAATCCGGATTTTACCTCTTTTAGAGCCTGTAAATAAGGATCATCTTCGGTATAGGCGGGCGGTTTGACTCCATTTGTTTCTAAAGGATATACAAGATACATTATATCTGCAATTACTTTTAGGTAAAGTTTATTTTCGTTTGTGAGGCCCTTGCTGTCATTTTGAATAAAAAGAACCGCCTCTTTTAGGCTCGCAGGGGAGCCTTTTTCTATGAGAGAGGCAAGGGTTGAATCGAGCTTTTTTTCGGCGAGTTCATCCTTTCCGGGCAGAGAAAGAATTGTGCCTTCGCCTATAGGTTTTAAACCTGCTCCATTTTGCTCTATGGAACTTATGGGCTTATCCTCTGCAACTGCTTTTTTTGTGCTTACACAAGAAAAAAAAGGCAGACAGCACATTATGACTGCAAAAATGAGGAGATAACGATATTTGACTGCAAAATTCTTTACGTAAAAGCTCACTCTTATATTATAATATATTTTAATAATGTTGCCAATATCTTTTTGAAATCTTAATTAAGAATTTTCATTGCAATTTTTTCTTTAGTTACTAGATAATTTTGATAAAATATATTACAATGAGTAATAAAATTATTTTGGGGCTATAATGAAAATTAGGACATCGGTCAATTTATTTTTGACGCTTACCTTGGTTATTGTTGTATTTGGAGCTTTAACTTCAACCATTTATTATACAAGATCGTTTATAGAAAGTATTTTTTATAAAAATATTCATTATATTTTGGACTCTTCCTTTTCGGAGCTGCAAAGAGATATTGAAAGCGGTTTAGTTCTTTCAAAAAGTTTTGCAGGACAGAATAATTTAATAAGGTGGTTTGAATCTTATGAAGAGGATGAACAAGTCGGTGAAGATATCAAAACCATGATGTTAAAGTTGGCAAACGATGAAAAGTTCAGTACCTGTTTTGCCGCTTCCGGATTGACCGGTTCTTATTATGCAGTTGATAAAAATAAAAATATTGTGCGGGACCAATTATCTAAAGATAATTCGGCTGATTCATGGTTTTATGATATTTTAAAGAAAAAAGAAGAGATCTTTTATAACATTGACTACAATAAAACTTTAGGAACCGTAAATTTTTGGTTTGATTATAAAGTTGTTAATAATAGAGGAGAAGCCTTAGGGCTTGCAGGTGTGGCCGTTAATTTGGATAAGGCTGTAGAAAAAATGAAAAAATCCATACCCAGTGATAATTCCTGGCTGGGCTTTATTGGAAAGGATGATGAGGTTATAATATCCTCAAATTCCGATTTAATCGGAAAAAAGATAGAACTTATTACCGGCAGTCTGCTTCCGGTTAAAGGTATTTCCGAGCTTTATTATTGCATGGATAAAGATTTAGGTAAGGTCATTATTGCAAAAAAACAATTAAAAAATTTCCCTTATTCAATTGTGCTTTTTGCTCCTATGGTGGATTTTGTTCCCTCTATACTTTTAATTTTACGCTTACCTTTTATATGGTCGTTTGCAATTTTGGTAATTATGTTGATACTCAGTTCTTTTTTATTGCGAGTCTTTTTTGGGCGTTTTGCTAAAATGAATAAGGTATTTAATAAAATAGCTGAAGGAGATTTTAGCATAAGGGCTGATGTTTCAAATGATGAAGTTGGAAGTATAACCTCGGTTTTAAATAACGCAATAGAGAAGGTTAGTGCTTCCTTGGCAAATATTGGAAAGCATACCGATAAGATGCAGGGAATATGCGAAAATTTATCTGCCAATATGGTAGAATCCGCCGCTGCATTAAATGAGATAACGGCAAATATTGAAGGGGTCAGAGGGCAGGTTCTCACTCAAAATTCCAGTGTAGAAAATGCTGTCAGCAAGGTGGATGAAATATCCAAAGGTATTTCAGAGCTTGATGTTCATATCGACACTCAAACTGAAAGTTTTATGTCTTCTACAAAGGCTGTAGTAGAAATAGTTTCAAATATTGAGGGTGTAAGAGGAAAAGCGCAAGATAATTTAAAAGCCATTAAAGAGCTTGAACAGGCAACCCATCAAGGGAAAGAAACCGTAAAATCCGTCGTAGATATTACTGCAATCGTAACCGAGCAGTCTGAGGGGCTTTTAGATGCAATTTCCGTTATACAAAATACGGCAAGTCAGACAAACCTTCTTGCAATGAATGCTGCAATTGAAGCTGCTCATGCCGGAGAAGCCGGAAAGGGTTTTGCCGTTGTAGCCGATGAAATCAGAAAACTTGCCGAAGAATCCGGTGAGCAGGGTAAAAATATTACAAAGGTTTTGGAAGAATTAAAAAGCAAAATCGAAAATCTAAACGGTGCTGGTCCCCGTGTTTCCGAGCAGTTTGAAAAGATAAGTTCTATGATGGATTTTATTTACCGCCATGAAGACGGAATGATAAGAACTATGAATGAGCAGCTCAAAGATGCAGAGGCGGTCTTACACGAAATACACGGAATGGAAGAGGTAAGCCAAGCTGTAAAAGAGGGTTCCGATGAAATGCTTTTAAAGATAGAAAAAATTTCACAAGAGCTTAAAACCCTTTCTTCTCTTTCGGAAAATATAACTCAAAGTATGACCGAGATGTCGATTGGTGTAGGGCAGGTAAACAAAACCGTTCAAGATGTAACCGATATTGCAAGAGTAAATAAAGAAACGGCTTCCGGCGTCGCTTCGGAAATTGCAAAGTTTAAGGTGTGATTAAAATAAACTATTATTGGATTTGATATAATTTTTTTCTGTACATTGGATAATAAATTATAAATATAATGCTTGTCAAAGTCCACGAGATAGGGAAGGCCAGAACAATCATTTCGATTACAGGGTTTATAGGAACAAATAAAAATATCCACGCAATGCGGGAGGCACAAACTCCGAGGAGGATTATTAACATGGGCTTAAAAGTTTCTCCGGTTGCGTGGATGACTGCCGAAAAAACTTCGGTAAATATGAAGACCGTATAAAAGGGTGCAAGGATATGCATAAGTTTTTCGCTTATTATAAGAACCTCGTAGTCCTTTGAGTTGATAAAAAGTTTCCCTAAAGGTACATTCCAAAAATAAAGCATTACACAAACACTTCCTATTATGATGCCGGACATAATAAGCCCTATCCGCACAACTCCGGTAATGCGCTCATATTTTCTTGCACCGTAATTTTGAGCAACAAAGGTTGCAATCGATGTAGTCATGGCTTCAAGCAAAATCCAAATTAAAAAGTCCAGCTTGCCGCAAAGAGCCCAAGCTGCAATGTTGGCCGTTCCCGTACCGTTTACCGTCGCTTGGATTATCATATTGGCTATGGGAAAGAAGGCTGACTGTATGCCGATAGGAAGTCCGAGCCTTGCAATCTTGGCAGAAGAGAACCTGTCAATTTTTATCTTGCTAAGAAGCAGGGGACAGTATCCCGTTTTTTTGGTGAGAGCAAAAAGAATTATTACCGCACTTATAAGCTGCGAAAGCACGGTCGCAAGGGCTGCTCCCCCGATTCCCCGCTTAAAGATTCCTATAAAAATTAAATCTAAGGCTATGTTTAATATTGAAGAAACTATCAGGGCATAGAAGGGCGTTTTGGAATTTCCCATTGCACGCAAAATTCCCGAACCGATATTATAAAAAAGAGAGACTCCCATTCCTGCAAAATAAATTCTGACATAGCTCAATGTCATCTCAAAAATATCTTGAGGAACGCCCATCATAAAAAGAAGCAGGGGCGAAATAAGAACGCCGATTATCGAAAGACTTATGCCCGCAATAAAGGTTAAGCCTATTGAAGTGTGGATTGCAGTAAAGAGTTCATTGATTTTTTTTGCACCGAATAATTGGGAGATAATAATCGTTGCCCCCGCCGAAAGTCCGCTGAAAAGATTTATCGGCAGTTTTAATAAACTTAAAACGGAATCAATGGCTGCAAGACCTTCCTTGCCTGTAAACTTCCCCACAATGACGGCATCGGCTGCCGTATATAAATGCTGAAAAAAGTTTCCTGCCAAAATGGGAAGAGTAAATATTATCAAAGTTTTCCAAATTACGCCTTCGGTAAGATCCGAGTCTTTTTTGTACATAGTCTTTTTCCGTTTTGAGGTTCCCTGTTAAATCTTGGGATATATAATAAGAATAAAATTAGAGCTTGTCAACGAAAGAAAGCCGTTTTTTTAGTTTTAGGATATGTAGAAGGGTAATCCGCCTTTAATCCATAGTTGGCTCGAAAAATTTGACTTCCCTGCGGAAACAATTCCAATTCCTTGACTTTTTTATTCTTTTTTTGTAATCTTAAGCGGGTCAAAAATGCTTAAACATAGTTCTTTTTTTATTTATCTCTTCATTTCGTTAAATGTCCTTTTTGCTCAAGAAAATATTTATAATGATATTTTAGAATACCGCTGCAAAAACGATACCGATATTGTTTTGATAGAAAACGAGGCGGCGATAGCTTTAAATAATTATAAATCCGTAAGGCTCAATTCCCTCTTTGCCTTTGATTTTAGTTCTACCTTAAATTTTAATCTTAGTTCCGAAAAGGATAAATCGGGCTTTTCCGTACAGCCTTCGGTTTCGGCAGGAATGCCTCTTTATAATAATCTGGGTATCAAGATGTCCGCTCCTTATTCTTATAAGATGAGAAAAAGTTCTCAAGATTTTTCGCTGGGGCTTTCGGGCGATATTTACAGCCAAGCCCGCAAAAGGAAAAAGCAGGAAATTGAAACTTCCTTGGAGGCTCTTAAAGAGGCAGAAAATAAAGTAAAGAGAGTTAAAGAGCTTGCCGAAAAAAAACTTTTAACCGATATTCAAAAAATATTAAACGAATATTCGGCTCTTCTTGCAAAAAGACTTTCAGGCATTCAGGCCGATATTAACTACAAACAGATTCTTGCAGAAGGTTATTCCGAAACATCTTCAAAGTTGCGAACGGCAAGGCTTAATTTGATAAGCTCCGAAAGGACAGAAAAAGAAACGGAATTTTCTTTTGAGGTTTCCGCCCGTCTTTTTTTTGAGTCCTGCGGTCTTGATATTCCAAAAAAAGACGAGGATGAATTTTTTATAATGCTTGCAAAAAGCCTCCCGAAACAAAAGCTGATTTCTATAGAAAACCTAAAGGCCGAAAACTATAAGCCCCTTTTAAAAGCGGAAAATGATTATAAAAAACTTCTCGAAAAAAATAAAATGGATTTAAGCCCATTTTCGGCTTCTGCAAGTTTGGGATATTCTTATACGGGATCATACATGAATAAACTTGAGAATATAAGTTCGGGGCTGCAGCTGATGTTTCCCGGGGTAAGGCTTGATACGGGCCTTAGCTTAGGTTTGGACTCAGGCTCCGTTCCGTCCATGCAGGTGTCTTTTTCGATAAACCCGCTTGCAATTTATGATTATTATCTTAATAAAAAAAATGTTGCCTTAAAAGAAGCGGGCGAAAAGATAAAGCTGGGAAACACGAGGAATAATTTTGCTAAAGAGTTTAATACTTTTAAGCTTAAATGGGAGCAGCTTGAGTGGCAGCAAATCCGCTATGCCGAAGAACTCGATATTTATAAAGAAAATGCCGAAGAACATGCTAAATGGTTCCAAAGGGGACTTATAAACGCTTTGGAAAATAAGCAGGCTTCTTTGCAATATATTACCGCTCTTTTAGGTTCAGCCGATTCGAATATCGCCGTACATATTTTTAATGCCGAATTAAAAGAAGCTTTCGATATAGAGGAAAAATAAATGCAGGATACAAAGCAAAAAAATAAAAAGATTATCTTAATAGTCATTGCCGCAATAATTATACTTTTGATAGTTTGGATTCTTTTTTTACCCAAGAAGGGAACTGAGGAGATTTCTCAAACGGTTACGGTAACTAAAGAAGTGATACAGGATGTCATTCAAGTTTCAGGTTATATTCAGCCTGCTCAACAGCAAAACCTTCACTCACCGGGCGAGGGCCTTATAAAAAAGGTTGCGGTTAAAGAAGGCGATACCGTAAAAAAAGGCGACCTTATCTTTGCTCTTGACAATACCTATCAGGCTTTTCAAGTTGCAAAGCAGGAATTTGCTATTGAAAAAGAACAATTGCAAGGCTATTCTAAAAACCTTGAACTTATGAAACTGGAGCTTGAATCTTTAAAGAGGGCCTTACGGGATAGAAGCGTTTATGCAAAGTTTGACGGCATAGTCGTTTCTTTTGACCTTACCGAAGGCTCCTATGTTATGCCCAAGGATAATTTCGGGGTGATTATAGACCGCTCCTTTTTTAAGTCTACTGTCGATGTTTCCGAAGGAGATGTTCCGCGGTTAAAGGTAGGGCAAAAAGTTTTACTCAGCTTTCAAGCTCTCGGCGATGAAAAAGTGGAAGGCCGTGTTACCTATCATTCTTCAATTGCTAAGTCCGGCAGCCAAAGGGGTGCCACTGTGATAGAAACAAAGATCGTTGTCGATAAGCTTCCCGAAAATGTTTTACCCGGTTATTCTTTTAGCGGAAACATTATTGCCGGTGAAGATGAAGAAGTTTTGCTTTTGGATCAAACGGCTCTTTCCTATGATAAGGGCGAACCCTATGTTGAAAGGCTTCTTGAAAACGGCAAGATTGAAAGGGTTAATGTCGAGGTTGAAGCCTATACTCAGGGCACCGTAAAAGTTTTATCGGGCTTAAAGGAAGGCGATACCTTGAGGGTAAAACCTCCCAAGTGGTAAGAGAAAAATGTTTGAAGATTTTATAAACGCCCTTCATAATTTTAGAACAAACAAGATGCGCACCCTTCTTTCCTTATTGGGCATAGTGATAGGCGTTACCTCGGTTATAATTGTTACAAGCCTTGCAAGCTCTCTTTCAAACAGCATGATAAAAGAGTTTGAAGAGTTCAGTATGGATATAATCAACATAGGCACTCAGGTGGATAATCCCGAATTTGCAGGTGAAGGTAAAAGCATAAAATTTGATGAGGCTTTCCGTAAAAAGCTGATGCAAAAAATCCCCGAGATAAAGCATGTTTTTTATTCCAACACTTTTCAAGCCTCGATTATAAGGAACGATTTAAAGATTGACTCGATCGATGTAGAGGGAATTGAAGCTGAAAGGCTGGAATCTCACCGCGTGGTTATGGATTACGGCAGTTTTTTTTCTTCTTCGGATTATTCTATGGGAGCTGAAAAGGCTATTATAGGCGACAGAATTGCTTTTCAGCTTTTTCCTGAGGGCAGGGCTGTAGGTAAATTTATTACTTTGCCGATTCGGTCAGGCAGCGAAAACTCTCCTCCTCATATTGTGCGCCTTCAGGTTATAGGCGTTGTAAAACCCAAAAATACCTGGGTGATCCGCACCTCGGATGCCGTCTTTGTTCCAAGAAAATTTGCCCTGCGCAAACTTCCGGGAAAGGTATCTGAGGCTGTTTGGGCAGCCGAAGTTGCTATCTCGGACCCTAAGGACTCCTCCAATGTTGAAGTAAAGATTCAAGATTTTTCTGAAGAACTGTCGGGCGGTAATCGGTTTGCAATCTGGGTGTACTCTGCCCGCCAGCAGTTTGAACAAATGACTAAGATTACCGGAATGGTAAGTCTTGTTCTTTCGGCCATAGCCGGAATATCCTTGCTTGTCGGGGGAATAGGCATTATGAATATAATGCTTGTTACCGTTACCGAACGCCGAAGGGAGATAGGTATAAGAAAGGCTCTCGGGGCTACTGGCGGAGCCATAAGAATGCAGTTTTTAATAGAGTCGGCTTCTCTCACTCTTACAGGGGGGCTCATAGGTATAGTTTTAGGGCTTTTAATCAGTAAGCTGATTGTAAATGTGTTCTTCCCTCCCGAAATAATCTTTTTACCCAATTTTTCGGGCTCGCTTATAGCCTTTTCGGTCAGCGTATGTACGGGAATATTTTTCGGCCTTCATCCTGCTATCAAGGCTGCAAGGCTTGATCCCGTCCTAGCCCTTGCAGAATAAATGAGGTTTTCTTATGGATATTGAAGCTTTAGAATTGCGTGCCCTGAGTATTCAGGCCGCAAGAGAATTTTTTATTAAGAATAATTATTTGGAATTGGATACGCCGGCTCTTTCGGGAGAGCTAATCCCCGAAACCTGTTTGGAAGTTTTTAAAACGGAATATCTAAGTCCGTCCTTGTCAAAAGATACCCATCGGGGAAAAGCTCTTTTTTTGGTTCCCTCGCCCGAAGTTTATATTAAGCCGATAATAGCCCAAACTTCCCGCTCGGTTTTTCAAATTTCAAAATGCTACCGCAACGCAGAATCGATAGGCAATATCCACAGCCCCGAATTTACCATGCTCGAATATTATACGGTAAACGCAAACTATAAAGATTCCGTAAAGATAAGCGAAGAATTTTTAAGCCATGTTTCCGATAGGGTAAAAGAAAATCCTCTTGTTGACGGGGAGGTCTTAAAAATCTTGTCAAAGGGATTTGAGTGTCTGACTATGGACGAGGCCTTTAGAAAATACGCAGGAGTGCCTTTAAGTACGGAACATTCATCGGAAGAACTCGCTTACTACGCCGAAAACTTAGGTCTCGGAGAGGCTGAAAACTATTCGGATTGGAAAGAGGATGATTTATATGAGCTTATTTTAGTCCACGCCGTCGAGCCCAATCTTCCTAAAAACAGACTCATAGCCCTTTTGGATTATCCCGCCTTTGTACCCTGCCTTGCCGCAGAAAATTCCGCAAAGGTTTTTAATAAAAAAAATGAAGTTCTTGAATGGAAGACCGTCGAGCGATGGGAAGTTTATTTAAACGGGGTTGAGCTTGCCAACTGCTATACCGAAGAAAGGGATAAAAACAAAATAAATTCTTATTTTAAAAACGAAAACGAATTAAAGCAAAAAAACGCTCTCGTTCCGCATCCGCCGGTAAAAAATTTCGGAGAGACTTGCTCTATGATGCCGCCATGCTCCGGTGTTGCCATGGGCTTCGACCGCCTTATCATGCTTTTAGCCGGAAAAAAAACTCTCGATTTTGTGATATACGGTAAAAGTTTTTAATTATTTAAGATAATTTGTCCTATAATATTATATGAGGTTTTGTTTTAAATTCATTGGCGTTTCAAATTTACGTGTGGAAATTGGGAACATATTGAAAAGCGTTTGCATTATATGATAAAAAATCCTCAAGAAATATACACAACCTATCCTATATAAATGCAATTAAACTCATAGTCTTGCCGGTTATCCTGATTGTTTTTTTTTGTATTTTATAATATACTGCTGACGTATAAAATAAATAATTTGGAGGTAATAATGAACCCATTGCAGAACACTGAACCTAAGGAAGTATTTAAATGGTTTTACGAAATCTCTCAGGTGCCGAGAGGTTCGGGAAATGAAAGAGCTATCAGCGATTTTCTTGTAAAATTTGCAAAAGATAGAAATCTTGAAGTACATCAAGATAAGGCTATGAATGTTATCATAAAGAAGCCCGGAACTGCCGGCTATGAAAAATCTCCGACGGTTATTATTCAGGGGCATATGGATATGGTTTGTGAGAAGGATGCTTCCTCAAACCATGATTTTTTAAAGGATCCTATTAAATTCGTTGTAAAAGGCGAAATGCTCTATGCCGACAAGACAACTCTCGGAGGAGATGACGGTATAGCAGTCGCATACGCTCTTACCGTTCTTGATTCAAAGGATATTCCCCACCCGCCGCTCGAAGTTTTAATTACGACAGAAGAGGAAACGGGTATGGGCGGAGCGATGGCTCTTACCGATGAACACCTGCAAGGAACACGCCTTTTAAATATAGACTCGGAAGAAGAAGGCGTATTTTTGGTAAGCTGTGCAGGCGGGGCTAATATCCATGTCTTTTTCGATATAAAGAAAGAAGCAGCCAAAGGAAAATTCTTAAAAATCACAGTTGGGGGTCTCCTTGGTGGACATTCAGGTATCGAGATCAATAAGCAGAGAGCCAACTCAATTAAACTTTTGGGAAGAATTCTTTATAACATCAAGCAAAACGAAAAAATCAATATAGTAGAAATTTCAGGCGGTTCAAAACACAATGCTATTGCAAAGGATGCCCATGCAGTAATCGCTGCAGAAAATACGGAAGCCGTTTTGAAGATTGTCGAAAAAATGACTGCCGATTTTAAGGGAGAATACAGAGCCGTTGACAAACTTTTAACTGTTACGGCAAATGAAACTCAAAATCCGTCGGGTCAAATGTTTACAAAAGAGCTTACCTTAAATCTAATTGATTTTATGGCAAGTATTCCCAACGGTGTGCAATATATGAGCATGGAGATTCACGGCCTTGTTCAGACAAGTTTAAATAACGGAGTTTTGGAAGAAATTGATGGAAAAATCAAATTTACAACCTCTGTACGAAGCAGCGTAAAGAGTGCCTTGGATGAAATTGTGGACATACTTAGAATCCAAGCCGAGCGCTGCGGAGCCGAATTCAAAAAAAATTCGGAATATCCCGCTTGGGAGTACAGCCCCGATTCTCCTGTACGCGATGCTGCTGTCAATGTTTATAAAAAGCTTAACAACAAGGAGCCCGTTATTACGGCGATACATGCAGGGCTTGAATGCGGTCTTTTAAAGAAGACTCTTCCTAAAGTCGATGCTGTAAGTTTTGGGCCCAATTTGTATGATGTTCATACTCCTAACGAGCACATGGACATTGCCTCTGTAGAACGCGTATGGAAATTCTTGCTGGCCTATCTAGCTGAATTAAAGAATTAAAAATAAAGTGTAAAAATTGAAGCCTAACCGAGTCAGGCTTATTAAAAAACTAAAAAGGGGCATGAAGTCATGCCCCTTATGGGAGTTGTGCTTTGAGCCGCCTAAGACGGATACTCACATCTCCCTCTTAATATAATTCTAACATAATTATTACAATTGTCAAGTGAAATAATCATAAAAATTTAATTTTTTTTCTCGCCGAAGCTCTTATATGATATATAAAGCAGGTTAAAGAGTGTTCCCAGTAAAAGAATAAACGCCCATGTTCTTGCATGTATAAAAGGATTTTTTATCGGCAAAAAAAGGTCTGATAGAACGGAACTTAAATTAGTTACAATATCCCATGAATTCCACCTTAAAAATCTTCCCAAATAGATACCGAAAGCTGAAAGATATATCACAAAAACCAAAACAATTTGCGGGTATTTTATATTAAAAAGTTTTTTAATCTTGGCTTCGATAAAATCCAAACTTACAAAACCGTAAAAAAGACCTGCAAAGCTGTAAGAAAACAATAGGATTAAATCATACCAGCGCATTGTTGAAGCTGCCGTTTTTAGATGGATAAAATCGGTTACAATGTAAAGGGCATTGGGAAAAAATAGAAGCCAGATAGTCATAAAAACAATAAAAATTATTTTGTTATTGTTTTTTGATAGGTATAGCGCTGAAGAAATAAGCCATGGTATAAAGGCCAAAAATAAGTTCCAGACCAAAAAAAGTAAAAAATAGTTTTCTGCTATAAAAATTCTGCATACCGATAAAAAAGTACAGAAAAAAGACAAGAACATCAAGGCAAAGGTACTTTTAATTCGGAATATATTTTTAAAGTAATGTCTCATTTATTTTAAATTTTCATATATGCGCATTAAATTTGTCTTCATGCGTTCAAGGTAGCTTTTGTTATCTTCAGGGCTTTCGATTGTGTAAATTTTTTCAACCTTGGCTCCAAGCTCTGTTGCAAGGGTTTTTGAAACAAGGGGGCTTGCGAGTTCTTCCGTAAAGATAACTTTTACTTTATGCTCCC
Source organism: Treponema denticola (assembly GCF_024181645.1). NCBI lineage: Bacteria > Pseudomonadati > Spirochaetota > Spirochaetia > Treponematales > Treponemataceae > Treponema > Treponema denticola. Next base: position 559,675 of record NZ_CP058624.1, read on the forward strand.
TGCAATATTCGACAAGTTTTGCAAGTTCTTTTGGATTCGCTTCGTTGTCATTAAAGATATCTGTTACCGAATTTTGCTCTAAGGAAAAATCTCTGCAAAGATATCCGAAGGCTGCGTGTCCCGTTACAAAGTGCTTGTTTTTTACTTTAGAAAATTTCTCGATATATTCTTTTAAAAGTTCGTCAAGCTCGGCAATGTATTTACTTGCATTTTCTTTATAGCTTTTTGCATTTGCAGGGTCAGCCGTAGTCAGAGCATTTTCAATATTTTTAACTATAATTTTTGCAGAAGATAGACTGAGCCATGTATGAGGATCGAATTCTCCGTGATGGCAGTGTTCATGTCCCTTGCCGTGTTTGTGCTGCCCGGCACAAACTTCGCAGTCACAGTCTTCTCCATGTTCATCATGGTTGTGATGTCCGGCCTTGATTGCTTCAATTCCGCTGCTAGCCTCGACCATAATCAGCTTTTTGTTGTTGACCGCTTGTACGGCCTCATCAAGCCAAAACTCCATACCCAGACCGTTATAGATTAAAATATCGGCCTTCGATAAAAAAGCAAGGTCTTTGGCCTTGGGCTCAAAGTCGTGGGCTTCCATTCCCGGCGGAATGATAACCGAAATATTGACATTGTCTCCTGCAACTGCCTGAGTCAACTCTTTCATTGCATCGAAGGTAACGGCAACATTTTTTTTACCGTTATCGGGCATCTCTTTTGCTCCCATTGCAAAGAGATTTACCGATGAAAGAAGAGCAATAAATAAACATGTTTTTAAAATAGATTTCATATAAACTCCATATTTTTTTAAGACGGAATAGAATATAATACCGTGGCGAAATTAAGTCAATAAAAAATAAGCTAAAATTAACTTTATTATGGCTGAAGCTCGGGCTCCAGCCCCGGAACCAAGTATTTTTCGGGTATTTTAACGGGCCGTCCCGTACTGTCCACACAGGCCCAGGTTACCTTTGCTTCAGCACAGACTTTACCTTCTTCGTTTTTTATAACCTGCAAAAAGGTTCCGGAAACCTTACCCAGCTCAATATGAGTAACCTCAATAGCCAGTTTATCGTAAAGTTTGGCAGAGTGCTTGTATTTAATATCTATGTGGGATACATAGAGCATAAAGCCTTCTTCAATCATCCCTACATAATCAAAACCTATTTTTTTTAAAAACTGCATTCTGGCATGTTCCAAATAATTTAAGTAAACCGAGTTGTTTACATGGTTATAAGCGTCAAGCTCGTAGCTTCGAACTTCAACATAAAATGTATGCGTCACAATCTTCCCCTATAAAAACTTTTTGCAGCAAATAGCAATTTGCGAAAAAAGTTTTTTCACGCAGTTTGTTTACAAACTGCATACAATAATGCGATGTTTGCCGAAAGGCAAACTCGGCAGATAAACAGTGAGGCTGAATTTCTGCCGAACTGTTTATCACACCTCCTATAAAAACTTTTCTATTTTAACCGTCCGATTTCGTTTGCTTCGTGCATCTTTTCAAGGTCTGCCATTACCTGATCAACTACGGCCTGTTTTTTATCTATGCCTGTAAGGTCCTGATGTTCAGCTTTTACTTTTTCTCTATATTCTTCACAGTTTATGACGGGGCTTGCATCAAAGATGAGTCTATCCTTCCAGACAGTATCCTCGGTCATATCTCCTGAATCCGAAATACGCAGGCAATTTCCGTTGCTTGAAACCAAGAGCATTATATCGGACATTTTAATATAGGAATCTATTTCTTTTACACCTTTTTTTGTTTCGGGTTTTCCGGGGCGGTATCGGGTTCCTGCAGGATATACAAGAATTACCCGTCCTTCTTCTTTTGCCTTTTCAAGTGCCCGCATTGAAGCGAGGTTTATCATCTTGCTCCGCTTTAGTTCTTCTGCCAAAACTTCAGGGTCTTTAATCGACTTGATGGAACGGCTGGGATAGATATAAATGCGGTCATAGGCGCTTGCAAAGGCCGCAACATAGGGATTGTCTTCTCCCAGTTTTAGCCCGGCCATTGCGATACATTTTTCTGCAAGCTCCGTTCCTTTAGTACCGGTTTTTTTCATTAAATTTATAAAAGCCGGATAGTCCATATTGCTGTAGTGCTCTGCAAGGATTATGCCTTTTTTTCCCTTATTTACTTCATCTAAAAATTCTGCCAAGTGTTCCGGATGCCTAAACTCCGAATTTTCAAGGGCGAGATCGTCTACCATTTTATCAAGAATTTTAAATAGGGCGGGATTTCCCTTTTGTAATACATTTTCCGGCGTAACTGCCGGATTTTTCATCGTGTGTTTTGCAATTTCAGGCAAATTCTCTCTAACATATTCCATTAAAGTTTGCTGCATTTTGAACCTCCATAAAACCTTTAAAATAAGCCGTCAAAATAGTCTTTGTATTTTTGATACGAAGATTTATCGACTGTTAAACTTACTACAGTATATTTTGAATTTTCTTTTTTTATTATCAATTTAATATCGTGTTTGATGGTCTTTGTTTCAATATCATAGACGCTGTTTATGATTTTAAATTTTTGTTTTGTCCCTTTTATATCCGTATTTTTTGCAAGAATTTTGGATGCCTTGCCCGAAGACGAAAAGTATTTTATAAAAAAATCCGTTTCCCTGCCTTTAATATCTGGTATCGTTTTTAAGTCGAGAGTATTTACATTTAAAAAGGCTTCATTTCCCATAAGAAAGGTATTGTCTGCTATCTGTTTCCATTGGCTGTCTAAAGAAAGTTTAACTCCGTCAACGGTTCTTGTTTCTTTTTTTGCCTTGGAGTTTAAAACGAATTTGGATTCAAGAGGTTTAGCATCTTCGAGAGGTTTAAAATCAAAAAAAGTTTTTTCGTCTTTTATTTTTCCCATTTCTATCAACTCAAAAGCTTTTTCCTTATTGGAATCTAAAATTTCTTTTATATGAAAGAGGGGAATGTAGGATTGGAATTTTACCTCGCTTTCCCCTCCGAATTGTTCTTCATCTACTGTTTTAGAACCGGTTTTTATTACAAGGCTTTCAGTTAATTTTTGAGACTTCCACGCGTAGAGTTTCGGGAGAATTCCCATAAGATAGTTTACCGCATAGGTGTAGGCCGGATCGGTGTTAATACCCGAAATATTGTTTTGGCCTGTAATTACGAATTCTCCGTTTAGAATTTCTCCGCTAAATAGAACTTTTGCAAAGACTTTTCCGTTTGAAGTGTATAAGAAACTGCCTATCGTATTATCGTTGTAATATAAAAAGCCTGCCCATGTCGGTTCCTTCCATGAAAGGTCTTGATAGATAAGGTAATCTCCCGATTCCGTTCCCTCCCATGCCGATTTTTCTTCGGCTATGAGCTTAAAACTCTCTGCCCTGAATAGAAAAAAAAGTAGAAAACCAAAACTTAAAATCTTTTTCATTTAAAAATCCTTTAGTTTAATTTTGCAAGTTCTTCTTTTACGGTTTTTTCAACTAAGTCTACAACCTTGTTTTTATCGATTAAGCTGCTTTCTCCCGCCTTTCTAAGCTTAAATTCGATATTGGGAAGATTTTTTTCGCCGACTACAAGCCTTATCGGAATGCCTATAAGGTCCATATCCTTAAACTTAACGCCTGTCCTTTCTTTTCGGTCATCAAGAAGAACCTCAATGCCCTTCTTCCTACATTCTTCGTAAAGGCGGTCGGCTTCCTTTTGCATTTCTCCCTCGTATTTTATGGGAACTATAGCGACTTGGAATGGGGCGATACTCATGGGCCAGATGATTCCGTCTTCATCGTGGTGTTCTTCGACAATGGAGGCCGTAAGCCTATCAAGACCTATGCCGTAGCAGCCCATGGAAGGGTGCTGCTGTTTTCCGTTTTCGTCGAGATAGGTCATATTCATAGCCTTCGTATATTTATATCCCAGCTTAAAGATGTGTCCGAGTTCGTTTCCCTTTTTGGTGTAAAGGGCAGCACCGCAAACCGCACACTTATCTCCTGCCCTTACGGTGCGGAGGTCAAAGACATGGGCGGGGGTAAAATCCCGTGAAGGTTCCACATGGAGGATGTGTTTATCCTTTTTTAAGGCTCCGGTTACCGCATCGTGCATGAGCACAACGCTTTCATCGGCAATGACCGGAATATTTTTTAAGCCTACAGGGCCGGCAAAGCCGACAATCGTTCCTGTAGCTTCTTCAACTTCGGCATCGCTTGCAAGGATTGCGTCCGAAGCTTTAAGGGAGGATTTTAACTTTGCTTCGTTTACTTCCAAGTCGCCCCTTATGCATACTGCAATTAAAAGAGTGCCTTCGTAGCCGTTTTTTGCAGTTTTTTTGCCATTTTCAGCATTGCCTAGTATCTCGGAATTTTCTACTCGGTAAATCAAGGTTTTTATAAAAGAAGAACTTTCCGTCTTTAAAAAAGCTGTAAGGTCTTCTATTGTTTTTACATCGGGTGTGTCGATTTCTTCCATAAGTAAGGCTGAACCTTGGACTATACTGCCGTTTCCCTGCTCCTTATCGGGTGCGCAGGCTGCCTTTTCTTCGTTTGCTGCATAACCGCAAGAAGGGCAGAGGAGGAGAGTGTCGTCTCCAACCGAAGATTCTACCATAAACTCCTGAGAACCGCTTCCTCCCATAGCACCTGAGTCGGCCTTTACTCCTATTACCGTAAGGCCGCAGCGCTTAAAAATCTTTATATAGGCTTTTTCAAAGCTGAGATAGGCTTCGTCTAAACTTTTATCGTTTGTATGGAAAGAGTAAGCGTCCTTCATCGTAAATTCGCGGGTTCTCATAAGCCCGTATCGCGGCCGGATTTCATCCCGGTATTTTGTGTTAATCTGATAGGTTAAGAGCGGGTAGTTTTTATAAGAGGATAATTCGTTTTTTAAAAGGGCAGTAAAGGCTTCTTCAGCCGTGGGGCTTACAACCAATTCTTGGTTTAAGCGGTTTTTAATACGCAAAAGTTCAGGCCCCATCGAGTCCCATCTTCCCGATTCCTGCCAAATTTCACCCGGAACAATTACCGGAGGCTTAAATTCGAGACAGCCTATTGCATCCATTTCTTCCCTGATAATTTTTTCTACCTTTCTAAAGGCTTTTAAGCCGAGGGGCAAATAGGCAAAAAGCCCGTTTGCCAAATTTCTTATCATTCCTGCCCGCAAAAGCAGCTTGTGGCTTTCAACAACAGCCTCATTTGGGATTTCTCGCAAAGTGGGCATATATATCTGCGTCATCTTCATAATTTTATCAACTCCAATTAAAAAGATGTTTTGTGCGAAGCACAAAACTCTAAGATAAATATTACGGTTTGATTTCAAGCCGTAATATTTATCGAAACTCCAATAAAAACTTTTAAGAAAGTTATTCTACCTTTTTTGCTTAAAAAAATCTATAGGCCGGATTTTTTTTAAATGCTCAAACTCTAGCATAAAATACAAAAAAGTGATATATTTTGTTGCCTATCGCCTTTTATTTTGTTTAGGTAGTTAGTTAATATAGAAATTATCAGGAGTTTTCATGTCTATCCTTTTTTATGCAGAACCGGTTTTAAGTCTTTTGTTTTCTATCTTATTAATTATAAAAAATGCCTCAAGCCTTGCTGTGATTGCATCAGTATTAGGTGCGGCTTTTTCGTTTTGGACGGCTTTTTGTATATTTTCTTTTTTTAAAAAGAAGACTGTGAGGGACATGTTCGTAATGCGTAAAACTATGGAGTATATTCCATATATTTTTATGGCTTGCTTTATTATATCCAGGGTTGTTCAAAGCGGACAGGATAGGTCTACGCTTGATGCAATTTTAGCAGTCTATTGGTTTGCCTTAGTTATTTATAATAGAGTGCTTTTGTTTAGATTAAAGGATAAGAGGCTGCCTAAATACTTTCCGGACCTGCCTGCAATACCTAAGAAAAAACGTTCTATTATTTCGGAAATTTTGGATTGGGCTGATTCTATTTTGCAAGCCGCCTGTGTAGTTCTCCTTTTTACCGTTTTTGTTTTGCAGCTCTATGTTATTCCTTCGGAATCCATGGTTCAGCAGTTTATGATAGGGGACAGAGTCGCAGGTTTTAAGGTTGCTGCAGGGCCGACCTTTCCTCTTTCTTCATTCCGGTTTCCTCAAATTTATAATTATAAGAGGGGAGATGTGGTTATAATCCGCAATCCTCATTATGAAGATGACCCTAATAACGAGCTTAAATTTTTTACATCTCAGCTGGTGCAGTACCTGACCCTCACTACGGTAAATATCAATAAGGATGAAAACGGAAGAATCAAGGCTGACCCCTTGGTAAAAAGGATTGTGGGCCTAAGCGGAGAGAAGTTAATGCTTGTAGACGGAGTGCTCTACATAAAAAAAGCCGGAGAAAAGGATTTTAAAGCTTTTGATGAAAGTGCCTATGCCGTTTGGGATTTATCTAAGCTGCCCCAGTCAAGCTTAAAATATGTAAAAGACATAAAAATGAATACCGAAGATTTAAACCGCCTTCAATCGGTAGAGGCTTGGCGGGCAAAGGTCGATTTCGATGAGGCCGAAAAGGAAGCCCTTGCCCTTATTAAAAAGATGAAAGAAATAAAGTCTAAGCCCGATAAGGTGTTTTCGGCCAAGGACTTTTTAAGCAAGGGGCAGTACCTTGTTACTCAAATGGCAAGAGATAACGAAGCTATAGCCTCAAAGATTTTGACAACGGACGGCGGTCTTACATGGTTTGAAAACTTTCTAACTTCATGGAAAAAATCTGCCGAAAAAAATTCCTACAACTTATATGAGATGAGAAATGCTCAACTCAATGTTCTTATTAAACTCGGATTTGGAAAGCTCCTTGTAAGAAATGCAGAACTTTATAAGGCTAATGTCAGCGATGCGGTTTTTTCTTCGGATGCGGAACGCCAAGCTATTATAAACGAGCTAGGTGAATACCTCTACTATTTAGCCCTCTCATCTCAAAGAAACATGGACGAATTCCCTAAAGGTGAAGAAGAGTACATCCCCGAAAACTGCTATTTTATGATGGGGGATAACCGTTTTAATTCCACGGATATGAGGCATGAATATAAAAACCACTTGGAAGCCCTTAACAAGGATGATGCCATGTCTATGATGTTTGTAACAAATGTAGCACCCCGCTATATTCATTCTTCGAGGATGCTCGGAACGGTAAATCTAATTCTCTTTCCCGGAGCTCGCTTTGGTTTGGTAAAATAGGCTTCAGATACTGTTTACTTTAAGAGTTCGGGATAGGCTGTTTTCATCGGCCCATTCGGAGCGGGCTTTAAAAACCTCGCTTTCGTCTTTTGCCCTTATTATGGAATGAATGCAGATATTTTCCGATCGGCTCGATCTGCATATAAGCTCTTCTCCGTACATGGCCGATGAAACAAAATTGGTATCAAGGGTCTTTAATAATTTTCCCTTGCAAAAGTCTGCATCCATGTATGACAGAATCCATCTTAAATAGTTTAAATTGTTTACATGAGAATTCATGTCGATATCCAAGAGGGTGGGCCTGAATCTTTCTTCGGTATACCGGTTTTCGCATGCAGGAATTTTTGCAAATACCTTGCCTTCCATGTGATCCTCATTAAAGGCTAAATTTCTCATAGTTTTTTCATCCGGCTTTACAGGCTGTCCTGTTTCTGCGTTCAATATTACCCAACAAGAACTTGCACGAAAAATAGGTTGTTTAAGCTCTTTAAATTCTTCTTCTATAGATAGGCTTTTTTCTCTTCCTTCTTCGATACGGCATTTTTCTTCAAAAGCCTCATCGATAGAATTTTTTTTCCCGTTTTTTGCATAAAAGAAGGCAAAATCCCTAAAGCAAAAAAAGCCCTTAGGCGGCTGAGCCCAAGTTTGAATGATTAAATCATCCATCCAAAGAGGGTATTCGGTAATTTCAAAATGCTGTTTTGTGATAACCCATGTTAAACCCATCCTTTGCAAATGCGGGATGGAAAGCCCTGCACTGCTGTAATGCCCTGCTGCCAATTCCTGCATCAAAATCGCAAACTCCATGGGTGTAGCCCGGCATTTTCCATCTATGTTGCCTGTAAGAACCTTATGGCGTATAGTGTATTTATTGTCGATAATCATAGGCTGATTATAGCAGTTTTTCAAAATTGTTTCTAGGTAAAGGATTTAAGGCTATGTAGACATATTTTATAAAATATAATATACTCAACATCAATTATATTTTAGGAGGTGCGTATTTATGAGATCTTTTTCTAAATTTGCACAAGTAGTTTTTTTTGGGCTTCTTATTGTGTCGGCTATTTTTGTTGTAAGCTGCGGCGGAAGCGGAAATGCAGTTCTTAACAAGGATAAACCTCTCGTCTTTTTTAATAGACAGCCTTCAGATCCGACAACAGGAGAAATCGATATGACCTCTATGAACTGGAACGACAAGACCTATTATGTAGGTTTTGATGCCGCAGGCGGCGGCGCAGTTCAGGGAAAACTTATTACAGATTTTCTTGCTTCGGCAGAAGCTTCCCTCGACAGAAACGGTGACGGTATTATCGGTTATGTTCTTTGCATCGGTGACGTAGGCCACAACGATTCAAAAGCCAGAACTGAGGGTATCCGAAAGGCTTTGGGAACTTGGGCAGGTTCTACCGACCCCGGTAAAACAAAGCAGGGCTCAATTACCATCGCAGGAAAAACCTTCGATGTTATAGAGCTTGAAGGAAAGGCTATGACCGGAACCGACGGTTCTACATGGAATGCCAATGCCGCAACAGAGGCTATGGGCGGATGGGCAACAAAGTTTGCCGATCAGATTGACATGGTTGTTTCAAACAATGACGGTATGGCAATGGGCTGTTTACAGGCTTCAAACTATCCTGCAGGTGTTCCGATTTTCGGATATGATGCAAACGCAGATGCTATCGAAGCTGTAGGCAAGGGCCTTCTTACCGGTACGGTTTCTCAAAACGTTGATGCTCAGGCAACAGCAACCTTACAGGTTTTGCGCAACCTGCTCGACGGTTTAACCGGAACAGATGTATACACCAAGGGTATCACAGCTGAAGATTCTTACGGCAATAAAATTTCAGCTCCCGTCCAATACTGGGCTGATGTAAAGGCTGTTATGGCTGCCAACTCAGGAGTTACAAAGGCCAACTACGAGAACTACCTCGGCGGAACAAGGGATGCCGGAGTTAAGCAGACAAATGCTCCCAAAAAGAAGGTTCTTTTAACTATTTATAATTCAGGCGATAACTTCCTTTCTTCTTCATACCTGCCTGCGTTAAAATATTATGCTCCTCTTTTGAACATTGAATTGACAATCGTTCAGGGAGACGGACAAAACGAATCAAGCTGTTTGGATAAATTTACAAACCTAAACAACTTTGATGCCTTTGCCGTAAACATGGTTAAAACGAACTCAGGTTCAAACTACACCGACAAGTTAAAGTATTAATGAGTCTTAAATTTTAAGATCTTCATTAATCTTTAATGGGTTTTAAGGCGGGGGAACTTTTCTCCTGCCTTAGAATTAAAATAAGCGGCTTTTAAAAAGCACTTTTAAAGGAGTTGAGATCTTTGGGATGAGTGATGTAGTTCTTGAAATAAAAAACCTTTCAAAATCTTTCGGAAAGAATAAGGTTTTGGACGGTATAAATCTGACTGTAAAACAAGGCTCCGTAATGGGACTTATGGGCGAAAACGGAGCAGGAAAGTCCACCATGATGAAGTGCCTTTTCGGTATATATACTCGGGACGAGGGTTCCATTTCTTTATTAAACAAATCAATCGAATTTAAAAATCCTAAAGAAGCTCTTGAAAGCGGAGTTGCTATGGTTCATCAGGAGCTTAATCTTTGCCTTGACAGAACCGTTACGGATAATTTATTTTTAGGACGCTATCCGACCAACTTCGGAATTATTGACGAAATAAAAATGTTTGAATCTGCAAGTTCTCTTTTTTCTTCACTCAATATGAATGTCAATCCCAAAACAATAATGCGTACCATGTCCGTTTCTCAGCGGCAGATGGTTGAAATAGCGAAGGCTGTTTCCTACGATGCAAAGCTCATCGTATTGGATGAGCCCACTTCTTCTTTAACCGAAAGGGAAGTAAAAAAACTTTTTTCGATAGTAAAGTCCTTACAAAAAAAAGGCGTTTCATTTATTTATATTTCGCATAAGATGGATGAGGTTTTTGAGGTTTGCGATGAGGTCGCCGTTTTACGGGACGGTAAGATGATTCTTTCAAAGCCCATAGCCGAAACGGATATGAACGAAATTATTTCGGCCATGGTAGGCCGCTCTCTGGATAAGCGGTTCCCCGATGTGGATAATGTCCCCGGAGAGGACTTTTTAAAAATAGAAAACTTAAAAACAAAATATGCACCCGTGCTCGAAGATATTTCTTTTACCGTAAAGAAGGGCGAAATCTTAGGCCTTTACGGGCTTGTAGGGGCCGGGAGGAGCGAGCTTTTGGAAGCCCTCTTCGGTATCCGCACTATAGAATCGGGAAGCATAAGTATAAACGATAAATATCTTAAATTTAAGAGCAGTAAAGAAGCTATGGCTCATGGCTTTGCCTTGTTGACTGAAGAGCGTAAATTAAACGGAATGTTCGGCAAGGACACAATCGAATTTAATACGGTAATTACCAATTTGCATAGTTATAAAACCCTCGGCGTTTTGTCAAAGCGTAAAATACGGGAGGCCGCAAACAGAGAAATTGAAACTATGAAGACGAGGTGTCTTTCGGCTGATCAGGGTATTTCGGCTTTGAGCGGAGGAAACCAGCAAAAGGTTATAATCGGAAAATGGCTGGAGCGTTCACCTGATGTGTTTTTGATGGACGAGCCTACCCGCGGTATCGATGTAGGGGCAAAATACGAAATATATCAGCTTATTATTAAAATGGCTAAAGAGGGAAAAACCATAATAGTTGTTTCGAGCGAGATGCCGGAAATCTTAGGTATCACCAACCGCATAGCCGTTATGTCCAACCGCCGCCTCGCAGGTATCGTAAACACCAAGGAAACTGATCAAGAAACCCTGCTCAGGCTTTCGGCTAAGTATTTGTAGGAATTATTTTAAGGAGTATGTTGTATGGAAAATAAAAATAATGAAAAGGTAGATTTGGTAGACTTTAGTTTTTTTAACGAAGATGAAAAACTTGCCGAGTACGGCAAGGCTCTTCACGAGCTCCGTAAGGACGGGGTCGATAAGATAGCTTCTTTAAAAAATCATATCTATGCTCTTAAAAAAAACCGTCTGATAGACGATTCAGTAAAGGCCTCTTATATTGAAGAATACAAAAAAGAAATTGAAGAAGCAAAGAAGATAGCTCTTGAAAACAAGGATGCTGAAAAAAAACTTGCGGCCGAGGCTGTTGCCTATTCCAATAAGCTCTTTAACGATAATATAAAAGATTTTATAAAGTCTGAAAATCAAAAGCAAAAACAGTACAAGATTGATTATGAAAATCAAAAAGTTTCTATTCTGCAGGAAAACGAAGCTGCAAAAAAAGAAGCCTATGACGAGTTTGCTGAAACAAAGGATTCTGCCGAGCTTAACCGCAGTCTCAATGTTTTAAAGTTTCAGCTTAATTCTTCTTTTGCCGAGGCAAAGAACAAATACAGGGATGCCGTTGCCGCCTCTAAAGAAGCAAAAAATCAAGCCTACATAGACCATGTTCAAAAAAATATTTCTTTAAGAAACGGAAGAACAAATCTTAAAGAAAATATGGTTTTAAATTTTAAGGATTATATTTACAAGTTTAAGCTTTCAAGTTTCTTATTGAGTAACGGTCTTTATCTTGCAATTTTGGTTTTCTTCATTGTCTGTATAATTGTAGCCCCCATATCGGGAAACGGAAATCTTCTTTCCCTTCCCAATATCTTTACGATTTTGGAGCAGGCTTCCACCAGAATGTTTTATGCTCTCGGCGTTGCAGGGCTTATTCTTTTGGCAGGTACGGACTTGAGTATAGGAAGAATGGTTGCTCTCGGTTCGGTTATTACAGGTTTGATTTTACATCCGGGGCTTAACATAGTAACCTTTTTCGGTCTCGGCCCTTGGGATTTTACGGCCATGCCCATGGTTTGGCGCTTGATTCTTTCGCTTGGGCTTTCTATATTGCTTTGTGTTTTATTTAGTGCATTTGCCGGCGTTTTTTCGGCTCGGCTTAAGATTCATCCCTTTATTTCAACCCTTGCGACCCAGTTAATTATCTACGGTCTTTTATTTTTCGGTACGAGCGGAACTCCCGTTGGTTCAATCGATAATGAGGTAAAGGACTTGCTCGGCGGACGGTGGATTTTAGGAATTGTGAATAATGAGATGATTACTCTTCCTAAGCTCATAATTCCCGCCTTAATTGCGATTGTAATAGCATGGTTTATTTGGAATAAGACCGTATTCGGAAAAAATATGTATGCCGTAGGAGGAAACTCTGAAGCTGCCGCCGTCAGCGGTATAAGCGTTTTTAAGGTTACGATGGGCGTTTTTATTATGGCCGGAGTATTTTACGGAGTAGGTTCCTTCCTCGAAGCCTTTAGGGCTAATGCAAGTGCAGGAACGGGACAAGGCTATGAACTTGATGCTATTGCCGCCTGCGTAGTCGGAGGCATCTCCTTTAACGGAGGTATAGGAAAAATAAGCGGTGCAGTAATAGGCGTTATTATCTTTACAAGCCTTACCTACTGTCTGACCTTTTTAGGCATAGACACCAACTTGCAATTTGTATTTAAGGGCTTTATCATCATTGCCGCCGTTGCCTTGGACAGCGTAAAATATCTAAAGAAAAAATAGGGCTTATAGTAATTTGAATGAGTGACGATAAAAATAATTACAATAAAAATGCAATTAAGTATGCTGTAAAAGAGCACTATGAAAATTTGGCCAAGGAAAACCTTTCGGTAAACGGAGAGGCTGAAAAGATAACTGCCTCAATAGGCTATGCCGCTCAAGACCTGGCCGGAATCCCTAAAGAAGCAGACTTAGGGCTTGGCTGCGGCAATCCGCAAGAAGCTGCCAAACCACGCTTAAACGAAACGGTTCTTGATTTAGGTTGCGGACGAGGTCTTGACTGTTTTATAGCATCAAAGGCAGTGGGTAACAATGGAAAGGTTCTTGGTCTTGACGGCTCTGAAACTATGATCCGCCGAGCTTCGGAAATAGCTTTAAAAAACGGCTTTACAAATTGTGAATTTATTCTTGGTGAAATTGAAAATATCCCGCTTCCCGATAAGTCCATAGATCTTATCATGAGTAATTGTGTGATAAATTTATCGACAGATAAATACAGAGTTTACTCCGAAATATACCGTTGTCTCCGCAAAGGGGGGCGAGTTGCTATTTCGGACATTACTCTAAAAAAGGCTCTGCCTGAAGAATGGGTTTCCGATCCCAACATGGTAAAGACCTGAGTGGGAGGAGCTTGGTCTGCGGAGCAGATAAAAGCAGCCTTTGAAAAAATCGGCTTTATCAATATCAGCATAAGTTCTAAAGAAGTTTCAGACGAATACGCAAAAAAATGGGGCCATGGCTTGGAAATAAAAACCTACATTCAAAGCAGCCTTATTTACGCAGGAGTAAAAATCTAAACCTATCGACAAAGCGTTTTTTTTAATATAGAATTATTAAATACTTAGAAAGGCTTTGGGCCTGAGGAGGGAGACTTTGAACTTAAAACAAGATACAGCCTTAGAGGCCTTAAAAGATGCCTTCATTTCTTTTTACGGTAATTCGGAAGAAAAAATTATTTTTGCAGTCTCTCCTGCACGGATAAATATAATAGGTGAACACATAGATTATAACGGAGGCCTTGTGCTGCCTGCCGCCGTTAATTTATATCTGAGAATTGCTCTGCGAAAAAGAAAGGATAAAAAAATACTTTACCGTTCGATGAAGGCGGAAAAAGTCTTTGAATTTGAGCTTGACGGAAATTTAGGTTTTGATAAAGAAAATGATTTTGCAAACTATTTAAACGGAATGTTTTTGTTTTTAAAAGAAAGGGGCTTGAAGGCCGATACTGGGTTTGAGCTTTTAATTACAAGTGACATTCCGCAAGGGAGCGGCATTTCTTCTTCGGCCGCCTTGGAACTTTGTTTCGGTAAAATTATTTCTCATGCCTTCGGTTTTGAGCTTGACGGCATTGAGCTTGCAAAGACAGGCCGGCGTGTCGAAAACGATTTCTTAGGTCTCAAGTCCGGAATTATGGATCAGTTTGCAATAGCGATGGGTAAAAAAAATCAAGCCCTTCTTTTAGACACATCTTCCTTGGACTATGAGTACATTCCTCTCGAAACCGAGCCCTACCGAATTGTAATCATGAATTCCAATAAACCCCGTAAATTGACGGAATCAAAATATAATGAAAGAAAGGAAGAATGCGAAAAAGCTCTTGCCTTTTTACAAAAAGAAAGGGACATAGATTTTTTATGCGATATAAGCGTTTCCGATTTTGAAAAATTGGAACAAGATTTGACTTCCAATTTGGGAGAACAAATTTTCCGCAGGGTAAGGCATTGCGTTACCGAGATGGATAGGGTAAGGCGGAGTGCGGAAGCATTAAAAAATAAGGACTTAAAACTTTTAGGCGCTTCCTTAAACCAATCCCATCTTTCGCTAAAAGATGATTATGAAGTTACCGGAAAAGAACTGGATGCTCTTTTTTTTGCAGCCATAAAAGAAAAAAGCTGTATCGGTGCCAGAATGACAGGTGCCGGCTTTTCGGGCTGTGCTATCGCCATTGTACACAAAGACGGCTTTGAAGAATTTGCCGAAAGAGTAGGGAAGTCCTACACGGAACAAACCGGCTTTACCGCTTCATTTTTTGCCTGCCAAGCCTCAGACGGAGTGTCTATTATTTCAATTTAAACGTTCCTATTTACGCAGCTTAAAATAAAAGTTCCAAAAAGACAAAAAAACTGACAAAACTGACTCGAAAGATTGAAATTTGCCTGGATACGGGGTATACTGTATAGTGATGAATGTGTAACTGGTAATCCAATTCATATTCAAAGAAAACATTGATAAGGAGATTGTAATGAAAACAAACAGGAAAACAAGAGCTGCGGTGCTTATCACAGCTGCACTGATTGTACTGCTTTTCTCGGGCTGTGCTTTTTTGGAGGGAATGGCCGCTTCACCGGATAGACCGTCAAGGTCTCTTTCCGTAGGTGATAGAGTGGGGGACAAGACCATCGTATGGGAAAATACAGGTGCAGGTTCATGGAAGTTCCTTGCAATGGGAACCCCGTCTGAGCCGATGCCATGGGATCTTGATAGCTCACGGCATCTAAGTGTAAAGAACCTATCCTCAGGTATGGGGGACGGAAAAGAGAACAGTATTTTCTTAAAAACAGAATTCGAATCGAACGGTTCTAAAACGCATACGGTAAAAAATAGTGCTGTTATGTACTGCATTTCGCGAGGAGGTTGGCTCCCATCACGGGATGAGGCCGAAAAAATAGCTCAATTTACAAGCAAAGACTTTTGGACGTCCCAGTGTGAGGCAAGTTCAAAGGCTTATTATTACAGCCCTCTTCAGAAAGGGCTTCAATCAAAATGGCGAAACGATCGCGAACCGGTTGTTGCTATCCCTGTGTACTATCTTGATGCACAAGGAAATGTAACAGAGCCGTAATAAGGAAATTACAAAATGAAAAAAACAATTACAATTTGTTTACTGGCTACTCTCGTTTTAGCAAACCTAACAGCTGCGGAGTACTATGTTTCAAAAGAAACCGGTAAGAATGGAAATGCGGGTACAAAAGATGCCCCGTTTAAGAACATCGAAAAGGCTGCCGAAAAGGTTCAGCCGGGAGATAAAATCTACGTTGCCGAAGGTAATTATTACGGCGTTCGAGACAAGGGTTTTATCATGATACAAAAAGCAGTCGAAATTTACGGCGGATATTCCAAAGACTTTTCCAAACGGGATGTTTTAAAATACCGCACTCTTGTTATGCCGCCGGCTTCCTCAAACGGAACAGGCAGAGCAAACAAAGCTATGGAATTCGACATTAAAAACGGTGAGGGTAAAAAACTCGTAATTGACGGTATTATTTTTGATAAAGGCCTTTCAAACGGGTATCATCCCACAAAGGGTAAGCCTCAGGGTGTAGAAACCGGTATGCTTGTTTTACCGCCGGGTCAAGGTGTGAATGGTAATGAAAAATCCATTACAACGGAAAAGGCTATATTCGGCGGCAGTATAATGAAGTGCGATGTACTTATTCAAAACTGCGTATTCAACAATGCTTCCAATTTTGCCATTCAGTTTGGAGGAACAGGCAATGTTAAAATTTTGAATAACGTATTTACTGCAAATGCAATGGCGGCCTGTGAAATCTGGGGAAAAGAAAATAAACCGAATGCCGTAACGGTGGAGTTCGCATATAATACGGTACTGTTTACTTGGCCTCGTACTCATGCTTTTGAAGATATGGGCTACGGTTTCCGCGTTATGACAAAAGTTGAGGTAAATATACACCACAATATTATTGGGCTGTCTTGTCTTTCTGCAGTAGACCGCTGCCGTATCGATAGCCCCGCTTCAATGGAAAATGGGCGAAAGGTTCTTATGGACAACAACCGCTTTTTTATGAATAAACAGGCGGATGTAACCCTGCCAGGCTTAGGAACCTTTGAGTATGTATGGGTAAAAGACTTTGACGATCTCGACCGCTTTAACAGTGCAGAAGGCAATGAAGAGTTAAAAGATATTGCTTCGCTTAAAAATGTGTTAAATAAGGCATATTTGGCCGGTTTTTTGAATGCTACTTATAAAGAAAAAACGGACTATGACCCGAATTCTCCTGCCAATGAGTTCAGGCGTGCAATGGGGATGAACCAAACGATGACAGTCCAATCCGACGTGTCTATGTTTGCAAACAAATATCCGCAAGATGATGCCGTAAAACTGTTCGGTGCAGTAAAAGGTTTCGGAGCGCAAGCGATTAAGTAATTCGGTTTACCGTTGTACGTTCTGTACAACGGTATCTTCACAGGATTTGCCGCCTCTCGGTCGGCAAATCCGCCGTGCCCTTCATAGAAATTAAAAATCTACCATTCTTTGAGCTTGTTCCGATTAATCATTTAATTCGGTATCAAGATAATAGATTAGCCCCTGGCGGCTGCCGCGTATAAAATACTTCCACCACAAAACAAGAGTCGGGTTTAAAGGTTCTCCTATATTTTGAAGGCTGAGCATTTTTTCTTTTAGCTTCGGTTCAAGGAAGAAGGCTTGTTTTATTGCTTCCCGAATAGAAAGGCCGTGCACATCAAAGGCTTTATCTAAAAAATCTTTAAAGAACGAAGGATAAAGAATTTCATCTTCTTCCGTTAAAATGGAATTTTTTAATAGCTCATCGAAAGTCTTGTTTTTAATTTCCTTTGTGCTGTCATCTTCAGGGAATTTAAAAAAGTTCGGAGGATAATTGCCTTGCACGGCTATCGAAGGATTTGTTTTTTCAAAAAAAAGATTTGTTTTGTTGTTTGCTCTTTCAAGTCGCAAAAATATTTTTTGTACGGCTTCCATGCTCGCCTTAACTGCTTCATCATAGCTTTCCGCAGAGCTTAGGACATTGCCGCATTTTTCTACATTGTTTTTAGGAAAGACCGCCTCATCTTTTTCAAAAAGGCGGGGCAAAACATCCTTTACGTTTTTTGTGCTTCTTGCTTCTTCAAGCCCGTATATTTTTTTTATGATGCCCGGTACCGAAATCCAAGCTCGTTCGGCACTAAAGCGAGCGGCTCGTTCAGCACTAAATCGAGCGGCCTCGCCATTAGGAAGTTCATCTACGGGTTCCCCTAAGGCTATTTTGACGGCAGCCTTAGTTACATCAAAGCCCGAAGAATAGGGAACCGTCCAGCCCGACATGTAGCCTCCTGAAAGGCGGGCGGCGATTTCTCCCACACAGGCAGTCCGTTTGCCGTTTTTTTGGGGATCGGCTTTTCGTAAAAAAATGTCTCCCTTGGCTGCCCCGTTTGTAAGCCCCAAGGCCTTTATCCCGAGAAAAAAAACTCTTATAAGCTCATCACGTTCTTCCTTGCTCTTAATCGAGGGAATCGTGTGTCCCATCTCGACAAAGTAGGGCGGAAAAAAAATGTGCCTGTCAGCGAGGGCGTTTAAAAAAATCTCTCCGTTTATAACTAGGGCTTCAAGAGAAAATTCTTCGCCCTCGATGAACTCTTCGGCTATAGCTTTTCCGCTCCGCGAAAAGTTTACAGCATCTTCTAGGGCTGGTCTTAATTCATCTTGGGAATAGACCAAGCGGCAGCCCCGCGCTCCCATGTTGTCGGCAGGCTTTACCGTAATAGGGAAGGGGATGGCTTTTTGTTTTAAAATTTGAATGGCCTCATCTATTTCGTTTTTAAAAATATGGGTAAACTTAGGAGAAGGAACGCCGTGCTTTTCAAAGCACTCCCTCATTAAAACCTTGTCGCTTGCACGGCGGGCGGCTTCCAAACTGTGCCCGGGAAGAGAACAGCTTTCTGCAACGGCTGCAACCGATACGGAAAAGTCCGTAGCTGCGGTAAAGACTCCGTGTAGGCCCTTTTCTTTTAAGCTTTTTGCAAGGTCTATGAGGGCGGGAATGTCTTTTAAATCTATCGGAAAAAACTTGTCGGCTTCTTTTGCACAAACCGCATTCGGATTTCCGTCTACGGCGATGACCTCGCAGCCCAGCTCTTTTGCTGCCCTTATTGCAGGCCCCTGCATGAGTCCCGCTCCTAAAATTAAAATACGCTTTTTATTTTCTTTCATATTCCGGTTAAACTCATCTTAATCTAAAAATTTAAAAGCCTGTCGGAATATCTATAAAGCAGGTTTCAAGGTTTGTATCAAGTTCAAGCTTTTTTGCAACCAACTGAACGCCTACAGTTTCCGTTTGATAATGGCCTCCGGCAATTACGTTTATCCTGTTTTCGAGGGCATTGTGATAGGTAATGTGTTCAATCTCTCCCGTTATGTATAGGTCAAGTCCTAAGGCTATTGCGTCATCTATTTCCGAAGCTGCCCCGCCCGAAATAATTCCGATGGTTTTAACTTTTTTAGGCCCGAAAGGAAGGATGTTTGCAGGTTTTTCCCCTTGGGGAAAAAGTTTATTTATAATTTCATCTATTTCCAAGCCTTCTTCGGAACATTCTTTTAAAGGAAGACTGCCGTAAAAGCCTATGTTAAGCCCCCTGTACATGCCGAATTCTTTTAAGTTTTCAAGCTCAAGGCGGCGGGCAAGACCGATGTTGTTCCCGTAAAGGGGATGGGCATCGAGGGGAAGGTGAACGGCATAGAGCACTATGTCATTATCCAAAAGAGCCTTTATTCTATGGTAATGATTTCCCATAATCCGTAAGGAGCGGCTCCAAAAAAGTCCGTGGTGTACAAAAAGCATGTCGGCTTTACGCTCGGCGGCTTCTTTTATGGATTGAAGACAGGCATCCACCGCGAAGGCAACCTTTTTTATTTCTTTTCCGCTGTTTTGTACCTGAACGCCGTTTTGCGATAAATCTTGAGCCGCAAAAGCATCTATGTTTAACAGCTCGGTAAAATAAAGATCAAGCTCTTTTAGTTTCATTATAATCCCCCCGCAAAAAATTTTTTAAGATTATACTTTAGATTCTTTTTGAATTCAAGGCGGGTAGAAGATTGATATGGGATTTGAAGATAGAAAAAAAGCCCCTGCCGGTTTAGACGGGGGCTTTTAATTTTACAAGAACATTGCAGCTATTGTTCCGAATATGATTAACGGAATATTAAAGTGCAAGAATGTCGGAACACAGGTGTCCCAGATGTGGTCATGCTGACCGTCTACGTTAAGACCTGCTGTCGGTCCAAGTGTTGAGTCTGATGCGGGGGATCCGGCATCTCCCAAGGCTCCGGCTGTACCGAGTAAGCAAACGATAGCGGCAGGGCTGAAACCTAACTTTACACCGAGCGGAACATAGATTGTTGCAATAATCGGGATTGTACCGAAAGATGTTCCAATACCCATGGTAATACCGAGACCGATTAAAAGCATTATAATAGCGCCTAGGAGTTTGCTTCCTCCTATAAGGTTAGCACTTGAAACTACAAGAGAATCAACACCCTTTGTTGCCTTGATAACTTCTGCAAAACCTGCGGCAACGAGCATAACAAAGGCGATAAAGCCCATTAGTTTTATACCCTCTGCCATTGTGCTGTCTACTTCGTTAACCTTTATAACGCGTGTAAGCATTAAGATTAAGATACCTACAAGACCGCCCAGAGGCATTGAACCTGTTAAAATTTGAATTACAAAGGCTGCAATAATTGCCAAAAGAGTAAACCATTCACGGGATGTAAATTTTACATTTTGTTCAAGATTCATCTCGGGATGTACATTTTTATATTCTCTGGGTTTTCTGTATGAGAAGAATACGGCAATGAATAATCCTAAGAGCATACCAAGACCGGGTATCCACATCGCTTTCCATACTTCTGTTGTTTCAAAGGGAACTCCGTTTTGAGTCATTGAATTTGCAATAATTCCATGGAAAATGAGACCGAAGCCTACAGGGAAGGTAACATAGGGCCACTTAACAGAGAAGGTAAGACCGCAGGCCATAGCCCTTCTATCAAGCTTCATGGAGTTCATAACAACCAAAAGCGGCGGAATCAAAATCGGAATGTATGAAATATGAATTGGGATAAGGTTTTGTGAAAAACATCCTACAAAGGCAATTATCAAAACAAGCAAAATACCTTTTGCTTTAAGGCTCTTTGAAAGTTTTGCTGCAAGCAAGGTTACAATATTTGTCTGACTTATCGCCGCAGCTAATGTACCCAAAAGAATGTAAGATAATGCCGTTTCCGCATTGCCTCCCATACCTGAAATAAGAGTGCTTATGGTCGTAGATAGACCTAAGCCTCCAACTAATCCGCCGATAACGCCGGAAACCATAATCGCAATCAAAATATTGATTTTGAGAAGA
Organism: Treponema denticola; assembly: GCF_024181645.1. Taxonomy (NCBI): domain Bacteria; kingdom Pseudomonadati; phylum Spirochaetota; class Spirochaetia; order Treponematales; family Treponemataceae; genus Treponema; species Treponema denticola. The sequence continues at coordinate 580,555 of NZ_CP058624.1, forward strand.
CATAGTACCGTCATTACAATAACGGCTACTATTACAGGATTAATCATATAAACCTCCGTTTTTTTTGCAATCGTAAAAATTGCAGTCTAGCCCCAAAATATTAGCATGAAATATTTTATCTGTCAACTTTTTTTCTATATTTTGTATTCAAATTTATATTATTTTCTTGACAATCGGTATAACCTATGCGTTAATCTATCAATGCAAAATATGTAGGCTGTTAAGTTGCTTGTCTATTTTGAGGAAAACTTTTATGGAGGAGATTTTTATGGAAAAATCTAAGTTTAAACCAAATGGTGTTGCTCTGTTGCCCTTTTTTATCTTTGTTGTAGTTTATCTGAGAATGGGTGTAATCCTTGTAGCAAAAGGCGATCCTATGGGATTTTATGGCTTTAAGGGCACTATTGCCGTAATTGTCTATATGGTAAGTCAGGCAGGCCGTCTGTTCCGCCTCAGATTGACTCTTTGGAATTTTCCAGAATGGAAGGCTGTAAAAGCAAAATAAGTTTTTATAGATTTCATTAAAATATTGTCCCAAAGTTCAAATAAAACTTGAACCTTGGGATTTTTTACTTATCGACAGCTTTCTTTTTTTCCCCTGTTAGGACCACCCTTAAAGGGCTGCCCTAGCCGGGGTGCCCTTTAAGGCAAACACGATGATACTCGCTATGATTATTGTTCCCCCTATGGCCGCTCCTGCATTTAAGGTTTCGCCTAAGGCAAGATAACCTAAAATACTTGCAAGCAATGGGTTAAAAAAAAGAAAATTTGTAACATCGCTTGTTTTTTCGGCAATTTCTATTCCCTTATTAAAGAAAAAGTAGCCTAATGCACTTGTAAGAATCCCTAGGCATAAAAGACTTCCTATGTATTTAAAGCCGGCAGAAGAGAGTTCCTTATAGCCGTCAACACAAAAAGGCGATAGAATGATAGCCGCACAAATCACACTGTAGGTTACGATTTCTATTGAGGTATAGCCCATTTTTGTAAGTTTTCGGCTTAAAATATTGTATCCGCAAAAGGAAACTGCAGCCGACACAGTCCATAAAATGCCTATTTCGACCGATAAAAGTCCCTCCCATAAGATAATAATTATAACTCCGCAAAAAGCCGTCAAAATAGAAATGCAGCCTGCTTTGCTTATCTTTTCATCATAAATTATCGAAGCTGCTACGGCGGTCATTATAGGGGTTGTTGCAATTATAATGCTTGAGGTTGCAGCCGTAATTGTTTTAAGGCCCATGTTAAAGACCATAAGATATAGACCGAAGCCGAGAGCTCCGGATATAAAAAAAAGACCTATATGTTTTATTTTGAAAGGAGGACGTAAATTATTAAATTTTCCTATAATTAAAAGAAAAATACTTGCTAAAACACATCTTAAAAAACCTAAAGCTCCCGAGCCGAAATGCGTTAAAGCAAAGCGTGAAAACGGAAAAGATGAAGCAAAACAAACAATGGCAATAGCAGCAAATAAGTATGATTTTATTTTATTGGACATAATTTCTTCCTAATTTTTAATATGGACTTTTATCTAAGGCTATGATACAATAAGGCAATAATTAAATCAAGTATGAGTATTTTGAAACTCATGTATATGTATCTTTTATTTGGAGGAAGATATGAATAGAAAAGATTTGGAAAAGTTGGGATTTGCTTCAAAGCAGATTCACGCAGGAAGCATTAAGAACAAGTACGGTGCTTTAGCAACACCTATTTATCAAACTTCAACATTTTCGTTTGATTCGGCAGAACAAGGAGGCCGCAGATTTGCTTTAGAGGAAGAAGGCTATATCTACACCCGCTTAGGCAATCCTACGACTACGGTTGTTGAAGAAAAACTTGCCTGCCTTGAAAACGGGGAAGCATGTATGTCTGCAAGCTCCGGTATAGGTGCCGTTACCTCATGCATTTGGTCAATCGTAAATGCAGGAGATCATATCGTTGCCGGAAAAACTCTTTACGGCTGTACTTTTGCATTTTTAAATCATGGTCTATCACGCTTCGGAGTTGATGTAACCTTCGTTGATACGCGGGATCCTGAAAATGTTAAAAAAGCTTTAAAACCGAATACAAAAATCGTTTATTTGGAAACACCGGCCAACCCGAACATGTATCTTTGTGACATTGCAGCGGTAAGTAAGATTGCCCATGCTCATAATCCCGAATGTAAGGTTATAGTAGATAATACTTATATGACCCCTTATCTTCAGCGCCCTCTTGATTTAGGTGCAGACGTTGTTCTTCATTCTGCAACAAAATACCTAAACGGCCATGGAGACGTTATTGCAGGTTTTGTTGTCGGAAAAAAAGAATTCATCGATCAGGTACGCTTTGTAGGTGTTAAGGATATGACCGGTTCTACATTGGGGCCCTTTGAAGCCTACCTAATAGGCCGAGGCATGAAGACCCTCGATATCCGAATGGAAAAGCACTGCGCCAATGCTCAAAAAGTTGCAGAATTCTTGGAAAAACATCCGGCAGTTGAGTCCATCGCCTTCCCCGGTCTTAAATCCTTCCCGCAATATGAGCTTGCAAAAAAACAGATGAAGCTTTGCGGAGCTATGATTGCCTTTACCGTTAAGGGCGGATTGGAAGCCGGTAAAACTCTTATAAACTCGGTTAAATTTGCAACCATTGCAGTAAGCTTAGGCGATGCCGAAACCCTTATTCAGCATCCTGCAAGTATGACCCACTCTCCGTATACTCCGGAAGAAAGAGCCGCTTCGGATATTGCCGAAGGTTTGGTTCGTCTTTCTGTCGGTCTTGAAGATGCGGAAGACATTATTGCCGATTTAAAACAAGCCTTGGATAAACTTGTTAAATAAATCTTAAGAACACCTCTAAAAACTTTGCTGGATTTTAGAGGTGTTCATTCGTTAAAAATTATGGAGAAAAAAGAGTATGCAAAAGAAAACTCAAACAATGACCGGTAATAATGCGGCTTCTTATGTGGCCTATGCCTTTACCGATGTAGCCGCCATTTATCCGATTACACCCTCTTCAGATATGGCCGAGCTTGTTGACTCATGGGCAGCCAACGGAAGAAAAAACATTTTCGGTCAGACCGTTCTTGTTTCGGAACTGGAGTCCGAGGCGGGCGCTGCAGGTTCAATGCACGGAGCCCTTTCTGCCGGAGCCTTAGCTTCAAGCTTTACGGCCAGTCAGGGACTTTTACTTATGATACCCAACATGTATAAGATGTCCGGTGAGCTTTTACCGGGTGTTTTACATGTGTCGGCGAGAGCTCTTTCGGCTCACGCCCTTTCTATTTTCGGCGATCATCAGGACGTTATGGCTTGCCGCCAAACGGGTTTCGGTATGCTCGCCTCAGGTTCGGTACAGGAAATTATCGACCTCGGCGGTATTGCCCACCTTGCAGCGATAAAGGGCCGAGTCCCCTTCCTCCACTTCTTTGACGGCTTTAGAACCAGCCATGAACTTCAAAATGTCGAGCTTATCGAGTATGAAGATTTTGCAAAGATGCTTGATTGGAAGGCCTTAAACGATTGGCGTACCACGGCAATGAATCCGGAGCATCCATTTACCAAGGGAACAGCCCAAAACCCCGATGTTTATTTTCAGGCGGCAGAAGCTTCCAATAAATTCTATACCGATGTTGTAGAAATAGTTGCCGATTATATGAAGCAGATCTCGGCCTTGACGGGAAGAACTTATCGCCCTTTCGACTATCATGGAGCTCCCGATGCCGAACGCGTAATCATAGCTATGGGTTCTATAACCGAGACGGCCGAAGAAACCGTTGACTATCTTGTTTCCAAGGGAGAAAAGGTTGGCCTTATAAAGGTAAGACTTTACCGTCCTTTCTCGCCCAAATACCTTTTTGATGTAATGCCCAAGACGGTTAAAAAGATTGCCGTTCTTGATAGGACAAAAGAGAAGGGTGCTCTTTACGAACCTCTCCATTTAGACATACTGGGTGCATACATTGATGTGCCCAATAAACCTCTGATAGTGGGCGGAAGATACGGGCTTGCTTCTAAGGATACGACTCCCTCAATGGTAAAATCAGTATTCAACAATCTTAAAGCCGATGCTCCCAAAAACAATTTTACCGTAGGAATCGAAGACGATATAACAAATTTGAGCCTCCCCGTTTTGGAGGAAATTAAGACCGAACCCGCAGGAACAATCAGATGTAAATTCTGGGGATTCGGCTCTGACGGAACCGTCGGAGCAAATAAGAGTGCTATCAAGATTATCGGTGACAGCACGGGTATGTATGCCCAAGCCTATTTTGCTTATGACAGTAAAAAATCGGGAGGTGTAACCATTTCTCACCTCCGCTTCGGAAAACAGCCGATAAAATCCACATACCTTATAAGCGATGCCGACTTTATTTCCTGTTCAAAGCAGTCCTATGTTCATCAATATGATTTATTGAAGGGCTTAAAAAAAGGCGGAACATTCCTGCTTAACTGCCTCTGGTCTGATGAAGAATTGGAAGCCAACCTTCCGGGAGAAATGAAGCGTTTTATTGCAAAAAATGAGATAAAATTTTATACAATCAATGCTACAGGTATTGCTCAGGAAATCGGTCTCGGCGGAAGAATCAATATGATTATGCAGTCTGCCTTCTTTAAGCTTGCAGAAATTATTCCCATTGAAGAAGCCGTTGAAAGTCTAAAAAAATCCATAGTCAGGGATTACGGTAAAAAAGGTGAAGACATAGTAAATATGAACTATGCAGCAGTCGAAAAGGGCGTAAGTTCTCTTCACAATGTTGCCGTTCCTGCCGCTTGGGCAAATGCGGAGGATTCACAGGTTTGCAATTCTCATCTTCCGCCATACGTACGCAATGTACTTATCCCTATTAACAGACAGGAAGGCGATGCTCTAAAGGTGAGCACCTTTAAAGGTGTTGAAGACGGCCGAATGCCTAACTGTACCAGCCGATACGAAAAGCGTGGTGTTGCAGTTGAAGTTCCGCATTGGATAAAGGAAAATTGTATTCAGTGTAACCAGTGTTCTTTTGTATGTCCTCATGCTACAATCCGCCCCTTCCTTCTTAATGAAAAAGAAAGGGCTGCTAAACCTGAAGGTTTTGAAACTATAAAGGCCAACGGAAAGGGACTTGAGGGGCTTGAGTACAGGATGCAGGTTTCGGTTATGGATTGTACGGGCTGTTCAAACTGTGCAAATATTTGTCCTGCAAAGAATAAGGCCCTTGTTATGAAGCCCTTGGCCGAAGAAGAAGCTCAAAGCAAAAACTGGGATTATGCAGTTGACAATATTTCTACAAAGCATGGTCTTATGGATCAGTTCTCCGTTAAAGGAAGCCAGTTTAAACAGCCTCTCTTGGAATTCCACGGAGCTTGTGCAGGCTGCGGCGAAACTGCCTATGCAACCCTTGTTACCCGTCTTTTCGGAGACCGCATGATGATAGCAAACGCTTCCGGTTGTTCTTCAATATGGGGCGGCTCTTATCCCACTGCCGGCTTTACCTATAACGAAAAAGGAAAGGGCCCGACTTGGGCAAGCTCCCTTTTTGAGGATAATGCAAACTACGGCTACGGAATGGCCCTCGGCACCCGTAAGTTGAGGGAACAGGCCGAAGACTATATGAAAAAATTTATTGAGCTCAATGTAGGAACAGATTTTACTCCTCTTTTTAAAGAATGGATTGAAAACAAAAAAGATGTTGAAGCCAATACCTTAACCTGCGATAAGATTAAGGCTATCTTTGATGCTCATCAGGCGCCTAGAAATACGGCCGTAAAGAATACCGATGCCGCCGATTATCTTCCGGTTCCCGAAAGCCATACCTTCAAATATGATACGGGAAATATTGAAGCTGACAGGCTCTTGGAATATATCTACAAGCTGAAAGACTTTATCGTCAAAAAGAGCGTCTGGTCATTCGGAGGAGACGGATGGGCTTACGACATCGGTTATGGCGGTCTTGACCACACCATGGCCTCGGGCGAAGACTTTAATATCCTAGTATTCGATACGGAAGTTTATTCCAATACCGGAGGTCAGTCTTCAAAATCTACACCGACGGCAGCCGTTGCCAAATTTGCGGCAGGCGGAAAGCGAATCCGCAAAAAGGATTTGGGTGCAATGCTTATGACCTACGGCTATGTCTATGTAGCTCAGGTTGCCATAGGCTCCAATATGAGCCAATTTGTAAAGGCTGTAAAAGAAGCCGAAAGCTATGACGGACCTTCTATTGTTATCTGTTATGCTCCCTGTATCAACCACGGACTCCGCTCAGGAATGAGCAGAAGTGTCGAGCAGGAGAAAAAGGCTGTTGAAGCCGGTTATTGGCACCTATACCGCTTTGATCCCCGCTTAAAAGCCGAGGGCAAAAATCCCTTCCAGCTTGACAGCAAGGAGCCGACCGCTTCATTCCAAGACTTTATCAACTCCGAAGTCCGCTACACCTCGCTTAAAAAGACCTTCCCCGATGTTGCGGAAGTCTTATTTAAGCACGCAGAGGAGGATGCTAAGGAGAGGTATAGTAGGTATAAAATGTTGAGTAATTAATTTTGAAATTAGCTGACAGGCGGGCATCCTTTTCCTATAGGAATCGGATGCCCGCTTTTTTTTGATATTTTGATTGTTTTTGTAAAGCTTATTTTAGCTTTACTGTCTTTTAAATAAAAACCATAAAATCTTTTTGAAAATTTACTCTTTTTTTCAAATAATAACTATAAATATAATGAGGATGTATGATAAACAGTTCGGCAGGAATTCAGCCTCACTGTTTATCTGCCGAGTTTGCCTTTCGGCAAACGTCGCATTATTATATGTGCTTTTTCACTTTGTTGCAAAAGCACGGAAAAAACTTTTTTCGCAAATTGATTCGCTATCCGCTTTAGTGGATACGATGAAAAATTTCCTTACAGAACAGAGCCGAAAGGCTCTGATATTTGCTGCAAAAAGTTTTTATGAGGGGAATGGAAAAAATTAGGAGAACACAAATGGTAAAAAAATTTGAAGATTTAACATTTACAGACGATTTTATGTTTTGTAAAGCTATGCAAAATCCAAAACTATGCAAAAGGCTTATTGAAATGATATTATTTGATACAATAGGCAAAATTTCGTATATTTCTGTACAGCATAATATTAAAAATTATGAACAGGCAAAATCCGTAAGGCTTGATATTCTGGTACAGGCAGAAAACGGTAAATTTTATGATGTAGAAATGCAGACCAGCAATGAACTCAATATTCCAAAACGAATGCGGTTTTACCAAGCTGCCATAGATATTTCTTTTTTGGACAAAGGCATTTCCTATAATAGCTTAAACGATAGTTTTATAATTTTTATTTGCACTTTTGATGCTGTAGGCAAAAATAAGCCTATGTATACCTTTGAAAATCTTTGTATAGAAGACAAAAACACCCCTTTACAAGACGGCACACGAAAGGTTATAATAAATGCAGAGGCTTTTAATAACACTAAAGACAATGATTTAAAAGAATTTTTAGAATATCTTAAAACAGGTAAAGCGAAGAGTGAATTTACAAAGGAGATAGAAGAAATGGTACAAACAATAAAAAATAACGAACAAGCAAGACAAGAATATAGATTAATGTCTACCTTTGAGATGGATGCTATAGAAAAAGGAATTTACCGCAAAGCCATAGACACAGCAAAGCTTATGAAATTAAAGAATTTTAATATAGCTTTAATTAAAGAAATAACTGGTCTTCCCGAATCTGAAATTGAAAAACTCTAATTTACTCTTCAAGCTCTTTTGCTTTTAAGCAGGCTTCGGTGCAGGCTGACCATAGAGGGTCGGGAGACGGGGGAAGGGCGGAAACTTCTATTTGCTTTTTAGTTTCGGGATGTTCGAATTTTAGGGAGTGGGCATGGAGCCTGATTCCGCCCGATTTTTCAGTGCGCTCAAAGCCGTATTTGATGTCTCCCTTTATGGGTATCCCCAAATGAGAAAGCTGGATACGGATTTGATGGGTTCGTCCTGTTTCGGGGAAGATGCGTAAAAAATTATAGTTATCGCCAATCCCTGCAAGCTGCCAATAAAGCGACGCTTTTTTCCCTCTTTGCCTTGATTCCGTTACAAAAGCTTTTTGCAGCTTGGTATTGAATTCAAGATAATTTTCGCAAAATTCTTTTTTATAAAGAACGGGAGCGATGCTGTTTATTCCTGAATCGGCCGCCGATTTTAATTCTTCTATTTTTTTACAGATTGCCCAATATTCTTTTTTTACCTTTTTTTCTTTAAAAAGATTATTTAGCTTTGTGTGCATTGCAGGGGAAAAAGCTATGAGAACTAAACCGCTTACAGGCTTATCCAATCGGTTTACTGCCTCGGCATATTTTTTTTCGCTAAAGGTCTTTTTAAAAAAGACTTGAGAATTATCCCCGCAGTTTTTTAAAACTACCGCAAAAAAATTGTCCTCAAATAAAATTCTTATCTCATTGTGCATTTTAAAATCCCAAACATTGCAGGCGGGATTATACAATACTTTACGGCTCTTGACAATATCGCTAAAAAGATAAATAATATCTTTATCTTAAAGTCCACTTATCTTTAAGAATTTTAAACATTTTATTAGGGGGAAACTATGTCGAATATCCATGATATGGAGTTTTTACAAAAAAAAGTTCAAGAATTAAAAGAGCAGGGCTTGTACAAAGAGCTTGTTACGCTTGAAGGGCCGAGCGATGCTGAATGTATTATTAACGGAAAAAAGGTTATTAACCTTTCATCCAACAACTATTTAGGCTTTGCAAATCATCCAAGGCTTAAAAAGGCCGCTATTGAGGCTATCGAAAAATACGGAGCCGGAGCCGGAGCCGTACGTCCCATCATCGGTAACATGAAGATTCATGATGACTTGGAAAAACTCTTAGCCGAATTTAAAAGAGAGGAGGCCGTTTTAGCTTTCCAGTCAGGTTTTAACTGTAATGCAGGCGTTATTCAGGCTCTTACGGATAAGGGAGACCTAATCATTTCCGATCAGCTGAACCACGCTTCAATCATCGACGGTACCCGTCTTTCAAAGGCCGATAAGGCAGTCTTCCAGCACTCCGATATGGCCGACCTTGAAAGAGTTTTAAAAGAAAAAAGAAATAACTACAACAATGTTTTGATTATAACCGACGGCGTTTTTTCAATGGACGGAGATATTGCTAAGCTCCCCGAAATCGTTGCTCTTGCAGAAAAATACAATTGTCTTACTTATGTCGACGATGCTCACTCAAGCGGTGTTTTAGGAGAAAGCGGACGCGGAACCGTAGACCACTTTAAGCTTCACGGCCGAGTTGATGTTGCAATGGGAACCCTTTCAAAGGCTATCGGTGTTGTAGGCGGTTATGTTGCAGGAAAAAAAGTAACTATCGACTGGCTTAAAAACAGGGGCCGCCCCTTCTTATTCTCAACCGGCCTTCCTCCTGCAGCCGTAGGAGCCGCTATTGAAGCCGTTAAGATGCTCATGGAATCAACGGAATATACGGACAAACTTTGGGCAAATGCCAAACATTTTAAAGAGGGACTAGGAAAGCTAGGCTACAATATCGGTCACAGCGAAACGCCGATTACCCCGATTATTATCGGAGATGAAGCCAAGACCTTGGAATTCTCGAAAAAGCTTTTTGAAAACGGCTTATTCTCAGGCCCCATCGTATTCCCCACAGTTCCCAAGGGAACAGGCCGAGTCCGATGTATGGTTACTGCCGGCCACACTACGGAACAGCTTGACAGAGCTGTAAAAATCTGTGAAAAAGTCGGCAAAGAAATGGGAATCATTTAAGGAAACCTCTAAAAACTTCAGTTTTTAGAGATGTCCTTAATCCTGTTTTTTAAGATAAAAAGCACCGATTTGAAAATATCAAACCGGTGCTTTCTTTGAATTTTGTAGATAAGGAAGGTGATTTATGGTAGAAACAAAGAGTAACGAAGAAAAATATAGCCGCCCTTCATGGGACGAATATTTTATGGATGTTTGCCGGGCTATTGCAAAGCGGGCAACCTGCGACCGCGGAAGATCAGGCTGTGTTATTGCCCGCGATCACCAGATTCTTGTTACCGGTTATGTAGGAGCTCCTACCGGCCTTCCTCACTGCGATGATGTAGGACACCAATTTAAAAAAGTTCAGCATGAAGACGGAAGCATTACCCAGCACTGCGTGCGAACCGTCCATGCGGAACAAAACGCCATCTGTCAGGCAGCAAAGCGGGGAATCAGCATTGACGGAGCAACTCTTTACTGCAAGATGACTCCCTGCCGAACCTGTGCCATGCTCATCATAAACTGCGGGATTGTAAGAGTTGTAGCAGAAAAACGCTATCATGACTCGGCCGACACAATAGAAATGTTTAAAAAAGCCGGTATAATCCTAGAGCATATTTCCGACTCTTTAGAAGAATATAAGGGACAATAGAGAAATTGCGATTCGTTTGAGTTTTAGGCTTCTAGTGGGACAGAGCCCATTCTTTAAACATTGAGTAATCGGGCGGGATATTAACCGCTTTTAAAGGCCTGTATTGTAAACTTTCAAGCCTATCCGGTAAAGACGGCGGCCTTCCAATGGCCGGTTTCATAATTTCCGGAAACTTTGCAGGATGAGAGGTTTGTAAAACTATTCCCACCATACTGTTTTTGTGAATTGAAGATGCCCATGTTTCAATATTTGCATATTTTAAAGGAATTCCCGGGGCTTCATCATGTTCCGATGTTTTTCTCTTTAATGAATTAAGTGCCCCATTATAGACATCCTGCCAGGCTGTCCAAGCCATAGCACCGTAAGGATCTATTATATAGCCTGTTCTTTCATTACATGTTCTTACGGAAGATATTGTTCCAACATCGTCAAGCCAATAAGGAATGATTTGTTTTTTGAGTTCTTCAAAATCGTAAATTTGAAGCATCCGCTTAAAGTTGATTGCATTAGGAATATCCAGAGCCGGCGTATTGGTTTTTACAGCCGGTCTTTTTTCGAAATCTTCAACTGTGAGCCAATCCGAAAGAGCATGATTTTCATTTTCGGCCGAAATAAGCCCATTGATCGGTGTTCCCATTTTTTTTGCAATCAGAGCTGCGGTAAGGGCTGAAAAACTTCCTGACGGTATTGAAGCTATGAGTGAAGGATTTTCAATTTTGTTGTCGTAATCACTGCGGTATAATACGGTTAAGGCCGCATAGACAAAAAAAGCAATTTGAGGTAAAAGAGGGGCTATGTTTAGGGCTCCTCCTGAGACAAGTTTTAGCTTTTTTAGTAAATCTTCGTCTTTAAGTGCTTTATCCACAATATTTTCACAATCTTTAAAGGATCCGTCCACACAAATTGTGTAAATGTTTTTAGGTATTGAAGAAAGGATGTTTTCCTGTATTTCCGTTAATGAATCCTTAGGGTATAAAAGAAGGGCTTTAACACCTTTTACTTGGGAAACAGCTGATGCAATTGCACAAGCTCTTTCGCCGGAGGCCGGTACAATGAGGTTAATTTCTCTGTCTTCATCTTTATTAAAGTACTCTAAAAGATAGGCTAAAAAGCCTGCTCCTATGTCTTTATAGTTGCAGGTTGGCCCATGAAAAAGCTCTAAAATATAGGTTGTAGGTGCTATCGGGTTTATCGGGAGTCTGTGAGGATAAAATTGAGCTATTATCGACATTAGCTCGTTTTCGGGAATTTCATCGCCGCAAAAACTTTTTATAATTTCAAAACATATATCTCTAAAAGACGACGGAGGATTTTTATAAATCATTGCCGGGCTTATTTTTCCGAGTTCCGCCGGCATAAAAATTCCGCCCGTTTCAGAATTAAAACCTTTTAGCACTGCTTCTTTAAAAGAAACTTGAACATTTTTATTTGTTATATCATAAAATTTCATCACTACTTATCCACAAGTTTTACATAGATTTTTCACATTTTGTATTCTACAATATAAATCATTCATTGTCAATTATCAAGTTCAATCAAATTTTAGACTTGACATTTATGTTCTTTCATACTAATATCAAAAATGAGAGGTAACACATGAGAGCAACGGATATTATTATGAAAAAACGCGGAATAAAGGGGCAGTCTATAGAACCCTTAAACCGCGAAGAGATAGAATTTATTGTAAATTCTTATGTAAGGGGCGAAATTCCCGAATATCAGATTTCGGCATGGCTTATGGCCGTGTATTTTAACGGAATGACCTTTGAGGAAACGGCTATTCTTACGGATGTTATGCTTCATTCCGGAAAGGTGATGGATCTTTCAAGCCTTGAAGGCCCATTTGTCGATAAACATTCTACCGGAGGGGTAGGGGATAAGCTCTCGCTTCCTCTTGCTCCCATTGTTGCGGCAAACGGTGTTAAGGTTCCTATGATGAGCGGCCGGGCCCTTGGACATACGGGAGGAACTCTCGATAAGCTTGAAGCAGTTACGGGCTACCGCACCGACTTGACCGAAGCCGAATTTAGAAACTTTATATCAAAAACAGGCTTTGCTATGACGGGCCAGACAAAGGAAATCGTTCCTGCAGACCGCCTTTTATATGCGATGCGGGATGTTACGGCCACAGTCGAATCCGTTCCTCTTATAACTTCAAGTATCCTTTCAAAAAAAGTTGCAGAAGGTTCCGAAGCCCTCGTTTTCGATGTAAAATGCGGAAAGGGTGCCTTTATGAAAACCTTGAGCGATGCGGAAGACTTGGCGGTAAGCCTTGTAGGTACGGCTAAGGCAATGGGAAAAAAGGCGCGGGCTCTTATAACCGATATGAATGAACCCCTCGGTACAATGGCCGGAAACTTTTTGGAAATAGAAGAAACGATAGATATTTTAAAAGGACAAGGCCCCGCGGACAGTACTGAGCTTACCTTGCAGCTGGCCGCCCACATGCTCGTTCTTGGAGGCAAGGCTAGGACGGAAGAAGAGGGGCTTTCTCTTGCAAAAGAAGCTGTAAGCTCAGGCAAGGCCTTGGATCTTTTTATAAAAAATATAGAACTTCAGGGAGGCAATCCCAAGACCCTTATGGCGGAATATAAAACCCGCCGCAGCAAATTCTTTGAAGAATTGAGGGCTGAAAAGGACGGCTTTATCGAAAGCATTAATGCTTTTGAGGTCGGTATGGCCGGTGTAAACCTTGGAGTCGGAAGAAATAAAACCACAGATCCCGTATGCCCCGATGCCGGAGTTGAAATTTTAAAACACAAGGGCGATTCCGTAAAAAAAGGAGACCTTATAATGAGGGTCTATGGAAAGGATTCGGCTTCGGTTTCCGCTTCGATGCCTTTATTGAAAAACGCTATAAAATATTCCGATAAGGCTCCGCAAAAAGATAAGCTTATTTTTAAAATTATCAAACAAGAAGAACTTTAAATCCAATGCGGAGAAAAAAATGGACTGGCAAAAAAAAGAAATAGGCCCCGAACTTGTAAACGAGATAAAAAGAAAATACGGATGTGATCCCCTGACTTCGGCAATATTGGTACGCCGCGGAATTATTGAAGGGAAGGATATTTTATTCTATTTGGAAGACGATATGCGCTATCTTCACAGTCCCTTCCTATTTAAAAACATGGAAGATGCCGTAGACCGTATCTTGGATGCAAAAGAAGAAGGGGAGAAGGTTTTAATTTTCGGCGACAGAGATGTGGACGGCATTACAAGTACGACCCTTCTTTATGAAGCCTTAAAGGATATGGGGCTTGACGTGTCATGGCGTATTCCTACCGGAGATGAGAGCTACGGGCTTTCCGTGGAAGCCGTAGAAAAGCACGCTGCAAATGACGGCACTCTTATCATAACGGTGGACTGCGGTATTTCCAATTTTAGGGAAATTGAAAAAGCCAATAGTTTAGGTATTGATGTAATAGTGGTTGACCACCATACCCCTCAGGAGAGCTTACCGGATGCAGCCGTCATAATAAACTGCAAGATGCCCGATTCGGGCTACCCCCATGAAACTCTATCGGGCTGTGCTACGGCATGGAAACTTATCACCGCCCTCCGTTTCGGAATGCAGCCCTTTTATAAACAGCAAGTTTCCCTTTTAAATGTAAGGCCTGTAAATGATGCTTACTCGATAGAAGCCGTAAAACTTGTAAATATGGTTCAAATCGGAAAAATTACCGAAACCATAGTTCCGGGAATGCTTTCTTTTTCGGAAACAAGGCTTGGCTCTTTTTTAAACGGTCAGCAAATATTCGTATGGGATGCTCCCTTACAAAAAAAACAGCTTAAAAATATCTTCGGAAACGGAATCGAATTTAACTTTTTTGATTTTCAGCCAGAGGTTGCAAAACAATTTCCGCAAATGGGAGATATGAGCCTTTTGCGCTTAAAAGAATTTTCGACAATCGGAAAATATTATGAAGATGCCCAGTCGGAGCTTGAAACTTTTAAAAATATCTTTATAACCTTTGTTCAGCAAAAAAATAATTTTTACGGAAAAAGAGAGGCTTCCGAAATTCAGCTGGTAGCCCTTTCTACCCTTGCAGACCTCATGGAATTAACCGGAGAAAACCGCATTATAGTAAAACAAGGCTTAAAAGAAATAAACAAAAAGCCCCGTCTTGGTCTTGTAGACCTAATGGCTATGCAAAAACTTTTAGGGGCACCCATAGGCACCGAAGAGATAGCGTGGAATATTTCGCCATTGGTAAATGCCTCCGGCAGAATGGGTAGGCCCGAAACGGCTATCGAGCTTTTTCTTGCTCAAGATTCGGGTGAAAGAACGGCTAAGGCCCAAGAAATATTTCAAATGAATGAGGACAGAAAGGCTCTTGGTTCCAAGGCTTGGGAAATTGCTTTACCTTTGGCCGAACAAAGCTTAAAGGAATATAACGAAAAATTGGTAGTTGCCGTCAGTGCGGAATTTCATCGCGGAATTACAGGAATTCTTGCAGGAAAATTGGCCGAATACTTTAAGCTGCCCGCTCTTGCTATCTGCCTTATGCCTGACGGCAGTGCCGTTGCCTCGATAAGATCGGCGAGGGGCTTCCGCCTTTTGGACTTTCTTGAACCATACAGCGAGCTTTTTTTGGACTATGGCGGACATGATTTTGCAGCAGGCTTCGGCATCGAGCAGGAAAAGCTAAATCAGTTTTTGAAAAGCTTAAAACAATTTTCCGAGTCAATGGAATTTGAAAGTGATGCAGATTCCGAAACTCTTACAATTGATGCCGAGCTTCCTCATGATTATTTAAAACCTGAAATCTTAAATTTAGTCGATAAATTTGAGCCTTACGGATGTAATTCTCCGGCTTTGACCTTTATGACAAAGCGGGTAAAAATTTTAAATGCAAATATTATAGGCAAGGCCGAGCCCCTTCATTTGCGCTTTAACTTGGAGTGCGGAAAATATAAATGGAATGCTCTTTATTGGAAGGCTGCCGAAAAACTGGGAACGGAGTTTAAGGTTGGAGACTATGCCGACATAGTATTTAATGTATCGAAAAACTATTTTAACGGGGCAGTTACTCCTAAAATGGTTATCAAGGATTTAAAAAAAATAGATTAGCATAATTTAAGGATTATTAAAATGTTAAAAAAAAGTTTTCAAGTATTATTGTTTTTTTGCTTTTTATTTGCGCTCTATCCATCGGGGAAGAAGGAGATTTCCGATATTGAACAAAACGGCAAATCGGAAAAAGCTCTCTATATTATTTCGCTGCTGGAGAGAGGAGAGTTGGGTTCTTTTTTTAACGTAAAATTTAAAGCTGCACGCAAAATAGAAAAAGCATGGATTACCGTTTATGATACATCGGAAAAAAAAGTTCAAACCATCAATGCTTTTCCCATCGATAAAACGGAAAAAGAATGGGCAGCAATTGCGGCTGTTGCCGTTTGGTGGAAAAGCGGAAAATGGAAAATTCGGACTCATCTGATAATTGAAGGAGCTTTATTTGAAGAAGATAGGGGTTTTGAAGTTTTAGAAAAAGAATTTGAAGAGTATGTAATGAAATTGAGCAAAAAAAATTCACAAATTTTAAGAGATAAAAGTCCTAAAAAAGCCGAACAACGAAACAGGTTTGCAGAAGTTATAAAGATGCAAAACCTTGAAAGCCTTTATTTTAAGGGTCCCTTTGCAATGCCTTTTAATGCTAAAAGAAAAAGCTCAACATTTGCCGAAAAGCGTACGTCTAAATACCCTGACGGAAAAACGTCGGTGAGCCGCCACTGGGGAGTTGATTATCCTTCTCCCATAGGAACACCGATTTTTGCTCCCGGAACGGGAAAAGTTGTGCTTGCCGAAAACAGGATAGTAACGGGCTGGACCCTTGTAATAGAACATGCCCCGGCTGTTTACACCATTTATTATCATCTCAATAAGATTCACGTAAAAGAAGATTCTTTGGTAAAACAAGGAGAAAAAATTGCAGATATAGGAACAACGGGATTTTCTACAGGTCCGCATTTGCATTGGGAGCTCCGCATAAATGAAATCCCTTCAGATCCCGAACTTCTTCTAACAAAAGAATTATTTTAGGTTTTATGGTTATATAGCTACGTAGTATTGACAAAAAGCCTCTAATTCTTTATACTGCTTTTTATGAGGTACTATATGAAAAACTTTAAATCTTTTATTTTATTTACCATTGTCGGCATCTTTGCCGGATTCCTTGTTTCTTGCGGAAATAGGCACGAAAAGGATATTATAGCATTAAAAAAATTATCCATGGAAAGAGCCGAAAAGTCCATTAAGAAATTTTCAGATGAATATTTTATGAGCAGTGAACTGGAAAAAAACGGTTCTGTAATATTTGATGCTCACATTAAGGATTTTAAAAATACCATTCAGAACAGTAAAGCCGATAAAAATCCTTTGGATGCGGCAGGTATTGAGAATCTTATAAAAAATAACATCGGCTTGAATTTTACTTTTATTAACGACCAAAAAGAAAAAGCCCTTTTTTATTCTTACGGTATTAAAAGTCCGGCTCCCGGAATGTCCGATCTTCCTATTTTTCTTATGAAATTCGGCGATAAAAATATTGAAGCTGCCAGCCCTTTTTTAAAGGACACTACATTTTATCTGCCGTCAAACGGTATAGGTAAATTTTTAGCCTTGGTTTCTCCGAAAAATTTCCTTTCATTTTTTAATATGGATTTTTCCTATAATGAAATGAAAAACATGATGACAATGCAGCTTGACAGACATTCTAAAAAAAGATATTTAAATGCCGAAAAAGCTCTTTATAAAAAAGCCGATATAAAAAAGACCGATTCGGGATATGAAATTACTTTTAACAATGAACAGCTAAAACAAGTGCCTTCTCTTATTTGGTATGCCTTAAAAAACGATAACCGCTTAAAATTAATGTTGAGCATGTATGAAGATATTCTTACAAAAGAAATAATGGATAGTTTTTCAGAAAATATTTCGCCTGAAAAAATGACTATCCCTGAGGGCTTCCGCATTACCGAAGAAATAAGCGTAAAAGACGGCTTAATTTCAAAAGATATGGTTACGGTTTTTGTAGCAGATAAGCCTTGGATTAAATTAAGCTACGAAATTGAAGACTATGATTATATTTTTAATAATTTAATTACAAGTATAGAACTTTTTAGTGATGTAGATTCTTCTTCCCATACTATCACATTTACAAGCAGGGGAGAATCAAATGAAAATAAAGCTGATTTTATGATAAATATGTGGCTTTCTGCTAATGATTCGATGAGTGAAGATTTGATACTAGGAGCTCTAAATTATTCCATACTGATAGATAAAACAAAGCAGTCGGATAATTTTAAAGCTTCAATGAATTTTGCTTTCCCCAAAATGGTGCCCGTATATTCAGAGGAAGGTTATGACGATAACAATATGGAAATAATGCAAATGTTTGTTTCAGGCAGCTTTAATAAGAAGAGTCCGGATACTGTGGAATTTGGCATTGACAAAATAAACTTAACCTCTTCTAAAGAAATGGGCGGGGGAAGTCTTAACGTTGAGCTTGACTCAAAAATGCTTATCACTAACAAGATTACAAAGAAGATAGAAATGCCTAAAGACAGGGTGAACGTGCTCGAAATGAGCTCCGAGGACTGGACAAAAACCAAAGATGAGTTTATGATGCAGTTGGAAAATCTGTCAAAGGAGTATGGAAAATAAATCCTTTGATTATGGGGGAATGATAAACAGTTCGGCACAAATGGTGCCACACTGTTTATCTGCCGAGTTTGCCTTATCGGCAAACGTCGCATTATTATGGGAGGACTTATGCAGATTCCTATAGAGGAGATAAAAGTAAGACAAAGAGCCAGAAAAGAATTTATAGAAATTGAAGAGCTGGCAGAAAGTCTAAACCGTGTAGGGCTTTTAAATCCGATTATTGTAGATCAAAATAAAGTGCTTATAGCCGGCCAACGGAGATTGGAGGCTGCAAAAAAACTGGGCTGGAAAACCATAGAAGCCAGAGTTCTTTCCGTAGAGGATGAAAGCCTTGCTCTCGATATCGAGATTGAAGAAAATGTGCAAAGACAGCAGTTTTCGAATGAAGAACTTTTAAACGCTTTTGCGCGTCTTAACCGCTTAAAAAATCCGGGATTTTTTGTAAGAATCTGGCGTTCAATAAAAGCCTTTTTTAAGCGGCTCTTCGGCAAAAAGAAAAAATAGGAATCGGCTCAAGTTTAATTTTTATAGGAAAACGTTTTTTAAAACACTGAGCTCGTTTTATAAAAATCCGTGCAGCAAAAAAGCCTCCTTTTTAGGAGGCTTTTTTTATTATTTTTTTATTTCTTCCGGTTGAGGTTTGCCATGCCGCAGAGAATAAAGATAGCGCTTTATCTTTTGGCTTGCAGTTTTTTCGAATTCTTCCACAACTTCAATTTTATCTATCTTTGAGAACTTGTTGACCTTTGAGTTGACAAAAAATCTTATCTCATTCAGCATCTCTTCTCTTTTATGCATTATTGCATTGGAAATTCCTGAAACGGCATCTCCTATAGCATCCTGTAAGCGTACATAGGCGACTAAAGATGTATTTTCTCCTTCGACAACAAGGGCTTCGGATACAAGGGGATGCTGGTTTAGAACAAATTCTATATCTTCAGGATAGATATTTTCTCCGGCAGCCCCTAAAATCATATTTTTGGATCTTCCCTTTAAGCTGACTCTTCCCTTGTCATCTATTGCACAGAGATCGCCGGTTTTGAACCAGCCGTCTTCGGTAAAGGCTTCCTTTGTTAAGTCCGGGGCATTGTAATAGCCTTGCATTACATTGGGGCCTTTTACTAGGAGCTCTCCTATTCCTGTTTGAGGGTCTTTATCCCCTATTTTTATTTCTACGCCCGGGATGGTGCCGCCTATTACGCCGGGAGTTGTTTTGTACACTGCGGAATAAGCAACCAATGGAGAAGTTTCGGTAAGACCGTAGCCTATTGCATATGGAAATTTTGCGTCAACCATAAATTGCTCAACAACGGGGTCGGTTTTTGAACCTCCTATACCGAAAAATTTAAGACGGCCTCCGAATGTCTTTTTTAGTTTTTTTCCGGCCCTACGGCATAATAATTTTCTTCCGAGTTTTGTTCCGTAAATCCTCTTTACAAGGGGACTTGCATTAAAGGCCGGCAGAATTTTTTGCTTGTATATTTTTTCGATTACAATCGGAACACTCAACATAAAATGAGGTCTTATCTTTTGAAGAGCCGGCAGGAGGTTTCGAGGAACAGGCGGACCTTCGAGGTAGTAGATACAGGCTCCGTTCAGCATGAACATTAAAAAGCCTATTGTAAACTCATAAACATGGGACATTGGTAATATTGAAAGGGCTGCCTCATATTGGTTTATGCGTTGACAGTGCTGACCTGCAATAGCCGTAAAGATAAGATTTTTATGTGTAAGGACAACGCCTTTAGAACGGCCCGTTGTACCCGATGTATAAATAATTGAAGCTATATCTTCTTCCTTACATTCATGTTCAGCCAGAGGACTGTCCGTCTTTATTTCTCCTTTTTTTACTGCAAAGTCATGTATATTGATTATGACATCAAGGTCATCGGTATTGTTTAACTTTGCCAAAAGTTTTTCTCCGGCAAATATAGCCCTTGCTCCCGAATGCTTTAAACATGATGAAGCTTCACTTTCATTAAAGTCAGGTAAAAGAGGTACGGCGACGGCTCCGAGTGTTACTATCGCAAAATACGAAATTGCCCACTGAGGCGAGCTTGTACTGAAAATTGCTACCTTATCAAGAGGTTTTATGCCCAATGAATGTAATAAGGCTTTTATAGACTCAACCTTTTCGTTAAGTTCTTTGTAGTTTATGGGCTGTTCGGATACATATGAAAGAGCAGGCCTATTTGAAAATTTTAAGACCGAATTTCTTAATAAGGCTGAAAATGTATATTTTCCGAGATCATTGATTGTCTGCATAAGTACTCCATTAAATATCTATGACAACTTAATTATAATAAGGTTGCATTTTTATTGATTTTTATACCATTCTGCTATTCTTTTATTAAGAGAAGGAATAGAATCGGGGTAGGCGGAGGCATTGCATGCGTCCTTCAAATAGGGCATTAGAATTTCCTTTTTTAGCATCGGCCAATTGCTCGGCAAGATATGAGGTGCATAAAAGCTTTGTGTCTGAGGCAGGTGTGCCAGTAAAAGAGGATAATATCTTGGGAATAATTTTTCGGTTACTTGATGCAGGGCCGAAAAGCCTCCGGCAAGGCCGAAGGAATTTATCATAAGATCCATCTCATTGGCTCGATTTAAAAGCTGTTCTTGGGTTTTTACCTGAAAAAACCAAATAAAAAAAGCCTCGGCAGCTTTAGAGTTTTTTGCTTTGCTGCAAATTCCACCGTACAGAATGTCGTCTTTTAAGGGTGTCTTTCCGCCGAAAGCCAGCCATCTAAAATCTATATTTTCCAATCGTTTTTGAGGTGTAGAAAAAAGCTCCTCACTGGAGACATAATAAAAAAGACATCTTCCGTTTTTGACTAAAACATAGGGCGAGTCATAAAGATATTTGAATTTAAAGTCATCTTCGGCAGCGGCTGATGTGTTTACCTCGCTGCTCCAATCTCTTATATAATTTATTGCATTTTGAAGAGACTTATCGTTCCATGAAAAAAAATCTTTTTCTTCTTCAAAGGAGGCATTGAAGCCCTTGGTGTTCATGTATAAAAAGTCATCCGACCAGCGTGGAGAAAAGCCCATTGCAGTATAAGTCCCTCTGTTTGCCTTATTAAACTTAATTGAAAAATCTCTTATCTCATCAGTAGAAATGGAAAAATCGCTCTTTGTTTTAAACTTATTTGCCGAGGAAAATATAATCATCGGTAAGTTAAAACTTATAGGCAATAGATATTGGTTGCCGGAAATATTTCCTAGGTTTAAGAGTTCGGGATAAAAGTCGGTTTTGTTTATCTTTTTTTCCCCGAAAAGATTATTGATTTTTCGAAACTTTACTCTGGCCGATTTACCTTTAAGCCATGAACCTATAACTATGTCGGGCTGCACATCAGTATTTATGATGGCATCGACAGGGCTCTTTTTGTATTCTACAATAATTTTATACTCGTTTTGAGAGTTATTAAAAACTTCACAGTATGAAACAAACTCCGCCCTGTCCGTCCAGATGACCGCGATCTTGTCTTCTTCGGTTTTTGTACATGAGGTAAAAATCATTGCTGCAAGGATTAAAAATAAAATATATCTTTTCATAAATTTCTCTTACTCTACTGTTATTGTTTTTAAAATAGCCCCTGTTTTCCGCTCATACCATGATAGAGTATCGCCGAAGTTGAGGCTGATAAAATATTTTTTTAAGATAATCGCTTCCTTGGGAAATCCGTATGAGCGGGATAATCTTCTGGCCTGCTTTGATGAGGTATTGTAGTGAACAAGCGAGCTGTTTCCCAAGTTGGTTAAAATGTCGTTTCCCGAAATTTCCAAAAAGGCATCTACGCTTTCTTCCTTGTAGGAAAGAATCGGTTTAAAAGTGCTGTCTATAGGATTTTTTTGGTTTAAGCTGATATGCAGCAGCTCTGTTTTAGGTGAAGGACTTGTTCCTACCAAAAAACATGCAAGGCTGTTAGGGCGTGAAGCATTTTGCTCAAGAGCAAAGGCTAAATTTCCTTCCATCGGAATCGGACTTGTTTCTTCCGTTAGGGTATTTATTATAAAGACCGGACTTTGCGAGCGTCCTATGGAACTTTTGGCAATCAGCATTGTGTTGTCGTCTACTTGAACCGCATTTTGAATTCCCGGGGCATTATAGACGAATTCTTTTTTTCCGTTATCAAAATTAACCAATGTAACTCCGTTAAAAGATTCTACATATAAAAATAAATTCTTATAAACCGAAACGGATATAACGGTTTCTTTAGGTGTGGTAATTTTTTTTAGTTCCTTTGTATCAAGGGAGTAGTGGGAGATAGGCATCGCCTTTTTTATGTCCGACCACAGCAAAAATCCGTTGTTATAGAATGTAAACTTATTTGTTTTAAGGTCTTCTATTATCGGTATGGGTTTTTCTTCAGGGGAATTTTGAACATAGATTTTTCCGTCTTTTAGGATGTACAAAACATTTCCATCGCTTGTAATGTCATCTATTTTTGAGCCGGAGTAAGTGAGCGGTTTTTCAAGATTTACTGAAGAGTCTTCGTTTAGGCCTATCATGTAAATGGCTCCGTCTTGGGTGCCGATTACCATGTGATTTTTAATATGGCGGGCTGCCGTTATTTTGGAATTTCCCGGCACATAAAAGCCGTTTGAAGAAGCGTCTCCCTGTCTTATGCACCATTCATTTTTTCTTCGAGTTCTTTCAATCCAAATAGGAACCGAATCTTGAATTTTAGAAGCAAAGAGGGCATATCGGGCTTGATGTTTAGATAAGGTTTCTCCCGTAACTGCATCTATTACATAGACATTATTGTCCTTATAACCGATAATTCTTGTAAAGTTTTTTATAAGATTCGGATTTTCAAGTTTGTTCTCTGTTCTGAATTCTTTTAGCTTTTTTTTCTTTGCTATATCGGTGTAAACAAGGCGGCCTGATTCTCCGTAAGTTACAATGCTTCTTTCGCTTGATGCCGTAGCTGCCAAAAAAACTATTCCGGGGGCTTCTTGATAGATGTTTTGTACTGTGCCTTTTGAATCCAATACAGTGATGCCGTCGGTAGACCTGTTGCCCACAAAAAGGTAGGTTCCGTTGGCCGACCATGAAAGGGATACGACCGAGTCGGATAGGCGTTTTGAAAATAAGGTCTTCTTTTTTGCCCAATCCCAAAGAGAAACTTGATGAATGCTGAAGCCGTTTGTTTCATAAACTGCAACAAGCCTTCCTTGAGGATGTACGGCTATTTTTTGTATGGGCATACTTGAAAGCTGCCAAGTATCGGGTTCAAATTTCGGATAAGAATATCTGGTAACAAAGCCGTCCTTTCCAGCTGCAAAAAATATCGGCAATGTTCCCGAATTCATTATCTCGGTAACGCCTCCCGAAAATTTGTGAATGACCTTTGCCGAACGGAGTTGGTCTTGTTCGGGGAGGTTTGCTCTTGCGGCCGAGTTACGTGAATAAAGAGCCTTATCGTTTGCAACTGCAAGTGTCATAGCCTGAGCGAATACAAGGATATTTATTTTGGTTTCTTCAGTCTTTATCTCTGAGGATTGAGCTTCCGTGTTTCCGCTTGATGCCGATTGAGTTTGTTGGTTTGTGTTTGCATTTACTCCTGTTTGAGTTTGCTGGCTTGCACTTGAGTTTGCCTCCGGTTGTGATTGAGAGGCAGAGCTTGAGTTTGTATTCGGCTGTGATTGTGAGGGGGTGCTTGAGCCTGTTGTTCCGCCTCCTTGGCCGGTTCCTCCCGTTTGTTCTCCTTGATTTTCGGCAACCTCACTCCAAGGTAAATCCGTATTTTGAGCACCTAATGAAAAACATAAAATTAAAGCAAAAAATAAATAAAGATATTTTTTGTACATAAACTATGAATCCCTTCCTTCGGTAAAAATATTTTGGTAGGAAAGATAGTTTCCCAAATAGACTGCCGTAAAAATCTCGGACTTCTTTTTGTTTTTTATATCTTGACAAATCGAGTCATATAATTTGACGGGAATTTTCATAACCGCTACTTGATCTTCTTTTAAGCCGTAAACATAAAACTCGAAGTTGCCGTCATCGTTTACCGAGTGGAAAAAGATTTTTATCTTTTTGCCCTTTATGTCTTTTCCGCTGTCCAATATAAAGAATTTTAAAACTTCCATGGCATGAGGATCGAGGCCGGCCTCTACAACGGCAATACGCTCGGCCAATTCCGAATAACCTATAACCGGGGTTTCATCGGCTTTTTCATATTCTATCTTTTCTGCTTTTTTTGTTTTTTCGTTTATCTCTTTTAATCCGGAACAGCTTGAAAGGCAGGCTATCCTATCGGCTTCAGGAACGAAGAGCAAGATAAGCTTTTTTGACGGCCATTCTATTCTTGTTTTTATCTCGGACCGGACATTCCTTCCGCACTGCGGGCATTTAAAGGTCAAATATGAACCGTCAGCTATTTTTTTTAATATTTCAGGTTCTTTGTCTAAATTTATTTTGGCATTATGTTCAATTTCAAAACTTTTATCGCAAGGACAATTTATCTTCATAATAAAACTCCAATATTCTATTATTATACTAAATTTTAGAGAAAAATGTAAGAGCCGATGAATCTGTTTATCGGCAGTATAAATTCTAAGTGCTCTTGCCAAAAAATGCAATCCCCAAAAACACCGCTTGCATATATCTTCAATTTATGGCATTATGTGAGCCTATGAAAATGTTTTATTGCGGTAAAAGAGCTTTAAGGCTTGCTTTTGTTTTGTTGATTGTTATGCTCCCGCTTTATGCCCAAGATGCTTTTTTGACAGGAAGTTATGAGGGCTTGTTTAAAATAGATAATTTTAGGGCAAAAAAGATTTGGAGTGATGCGGCTGTTTTTAAAATATCTAAGGCCGGAAATCAATGGCTTTTTTTAACCGATAAGGGGCTGGCTGCAAGCAAAAACTTAAAAGAATTTTACTATCTAAATGATAAACTTCCAAAAAAAATAATTAAAAATATAGATAAAAACGGAAACAAGACTTTTATAGAAAAAATTCCTCAACTTAAAGATTTGGAGGTTCACCCTTTTAATCCGAACATCTTTGTTACTGCAACTTCAAGCAATGTTTTTTTGACACGGGATTCCGGAAAAACTTGGGAGGACCTTGGGGTAAATCATTCGGTAAACGGAATAAAGGCTGTCAGTGTTTTGGATATGCCTAATTCAAGGGGAGAAAAAGTTTTAACGGTTTTTGTTTCTCACTCTATTGCAGGTATGGCTTGGAAACAGCCCGATGTAAATTCAAAAATTTGGAACGATATAAGTGATGGTTTAAAAAAAGGCCCTGAAGGGATTGAAGAAATATCGGATATTGTTTTTAATCAAATCTCGAACAATTCTGAAATTTACTGTGCTCAAACATTTTCAGGTTTAATGTATAAGCTTGATTGGAATAAAAAACTATTTATACTCTTAAATGAAAAAGAAGCAAACAATAAAAAGCTTGTTTGTGTAGATAGTTTAAATATAATAGACAATACGGTTTTCGGAGTTATGGAAGGCGGCTTATTTGAAACCAATTTAATTATGCCGAATACTCAAATCTATACTTCCAACAAATTATTAAAAGATTATGATAGGATAAAAAAATACCTGAAGAATTCAAATTATCTTTGCGCCTTTGTTCCGAATAGGTTAACCTCTTTTAGCGGTAATTTATCCTTATCCGAACTATGGTTGTTACACGACAAAAAAAATCAAAGCAATCCTTATTTAAAAATCTCCGACGGTAAAAAAGGCATTTATACTCCTACACATCAGATGCGGGATGAAAAATCTTTTGAAAAACATCTTAAAACAATTAAGGACAATAAGCTCAATGCCCTTGTTATCGATATGAAAGATGAATATGGCTTTGTCCGCTATGAAAGTAAAAACGAAGATATAAAAAAATATAATGGCATAAAGTATACTCTTGATATTGAAAAATTTATAAAAAGAGCAAAGGCGGAAAAGATTTATCTTATTGCCCGAATTGTCGTATTTAAAGATAAAAATTTATATAGATATAATAATGGGCAGTATGCCGTTCAGGATACAGAAACAGGTAAACCTTGGCAAGGTTATAATCTTTATAACGGAGAAAAAGAAATTATACAGGAGCATTGGGTCGATCCTTATAACGAAGCCGTTTGGAAATACAATGTCGATATAGCAGAAGAACTTTGCTCCCTCGGTTTTGACGAAATTCAATTCGACTATATTCGTTTTCCTACCGACGGCTTAAACCTTGCAGACGTCCGATACCCGGCAAAGGAAAACGGCATGGACAAGGTCAGTGCCCTTATGTCTTTTTTAGCCTACTCACGCGAAAGAATCAAGGCTCCTATTTCTATAGATATTTACGGAGCAAACGGCTGGTACCGCACGGGTGCCCGCACTGGGCAGGAGGTAGAACTTCTTGCAGAATATGTGGATGTTATCTGCCCGATGTTTTATCCCAGTCATTTTTCTCAAAGTTTTTTGGCCTACAATCCTGCCGAAGAAAGGCCTTATCGAATTTATCATCAAGGTTCTTATAGAAACAAATTGATGGCACGCAACAAGGTAATTGTACGCCCTTGGGCTCAAGCCTTTTTTATTCCGGTTTCTTATGACAAAAAATACTATGATGAAAATTATGTAAAACGCCAAATTTTAGGAATTAAGGATTCCATAGATGAGGGCTATATTTATTGGAATAATTCGGGCAGATATTTGGATCTGCGTCCTGACGGGGAGGGCTTATAATGACGGAACTTACGGCAGCTTCAAAAGAACTTCATTTTATTCACCAATGGGGAATAGAAGTAATCAGGGCTGTACAAAATTTTTCAAGTCCTTTTCTTAACGAGGTAATGAAAATTTTTACGGAGGCTTCCACTTACGGATTTGTAGTTTTTATTATAGGCTTATATCTTTGGTGTATAGATTATAAAAAGGGGCTTCATCTTGCCTATGCCGCTGCTTTTACATCGGGACTCAATGGGGGGATTAAGCGGATTTTTAAAATTCCACGTCCCTTTGCTCATGCACCCGAAATCATGCTTAAAAGTATAGGCGGTTTTTCGACACCTTCTGGACATTCTTTGATAAGCGCTTTTATCTATCCGGCTGTCTTGTTTTATGAGCCCTTTAGGGAAAAACTCTCAAAAGATGCCCAATCGGCAAAGCCTCAAAAAAGCGCAGCTTCGGTTAAGATAAAAATACCGGCTGCAATTGTTCTGCCTCTATTGGTAGGCTTTTCACGGGTTTATCTCGGCGTGCATTATCCGACCGATGTCTTATTAGGCTGGGGCCTTGGGGCGTTTATCTTTTTAAGTATGATGTTTTTTCTTCCTGCAATCGAAGCAAAGATTTCTGCATTAAATAGAACAGATGAGAACGATGCCCAAAATATTAAATTCAAAAAAACTGCGTCAATAAGGTTTACTCTTGCGGCTATTTTTGCGTTTATACTCATTTTAATTTCGAGAGAAAAGGTAAATGAAGCAGGTCTTATCCTTGGGCTTGCTTTTGGAAATATCCGTATCCTTGAAAATTCAAAATATAGCTTTGATGCTTCGAAAGGAAGTTTTTTACAAAAGCTTTTGCGATTTATAATCGGGTCTGCTCTTTCCTGTATTCCGATTATGATTTTTTATCTTTTAAAAATAGATTCAAGCTATGCGCAATACAGGCTCTACCGCTTTTTGGAATTTTTTGCTGTAGGCCTTATTGCTTCAGGGCTTGCTCCGATAATATTTTGTATTTTAAAAATTTCGGGAGAAGATAATGCAGATAGGTAAATATTCCCTGGACGATCCGATAGCCGCAATAGCTACGGCTCTAAGCCCTGCCGCTTTGGGCATTGTCCGCACTTCGGGGAAGGGAGCAATAGCCCTTGCTTCCGCAATCTTTTCAAAACCTGAAAAACTAAAAGAAGCCCAAGGCAACACTATCTTGCACGGCTGGGTTTTAGACCCCGAATCAAAAAAAGAAGTTGATGAGGTTACGGTCTGCGTTTATCGGGAACCTAAAAGTTTTACGGGAGAGGATTCCGTCGAGTTTATCTGCCATGGCGGAACTGCCGTAGTTTTAAAAATTTACCGCCTTTTAATCGAAAACGGTTTTAGAGCGGCCGAGGGCGGGGAGTTTACATTCCGTGCCTTTGCGAACGGAAAGGCCGATCTAACGCGGGCTGAGGCTGTAAACGAAATCATCAATTCAAAAACCGATATAAATATAGAACTTGCAGCAGGCCGCCTGTCGGGAAATCTTTTTTCGGGAATAGAGGAAATAAAGCACGGACTAACCGCTGTCATCGCTGCGGCCGATGTCGAAATAGAATATCCAGAAGATGAGGAAACAAGCCAAGGTGCATTTTCCCCTGATTTGATTTTACGGATTATCGAACCTCTAAAAAAATTAGCCGATTCATGGGCAGCTGAAAAAATCTTTATTCAAGGAGCCAAGGTTGTTCTTGCGGGTAAGACCAATGCAGGAAAATCCTCCCTCTTTAATGCCCTCCTAAAAGAAGACAGGGCCATAGTTTCGGATATTCACGGGACGACAAGGGACTGGCTTGAAGCTTCCCTAAACTTTAACGGCATCCCTGTAAGCCTTTACGACACGGCGGGTATACGCTATACTCAGGATTCGATAGAGGTTATCGGTGTAGAGCGGAGCTTGGAGATGAGCCGGAATGCTGACCTTGTCCTCTACCTTTGCGACCCTAAGGATATCTTGTCCGCAGGTAGTTTAAACAAGGATGATTCCGAGTTTATAAAAAATGCAAAGGCTCCGGTAATTACGGTTATCACAAAAGAGGACTTACTCGATACCGAGTCAAAAGAAAAAATAAAAGAAATCTTAAAAGCCGAAAAAATTACAGAGCCCATAATAATTTCATCAAAGGCTTCTAATGGAATTAAGGCTTTGTCCGAAAAGGCCTATTCTGTTCTCGCAAAAAATACCGGCAGTTCCGGCTTTTCAAAAACAGCTTCCCTCGGAAGCGAAAGGCAGAGAGATGCCGTTCAAAAGGCCTTGGATGTACTTAAAACAGCCTATCAAAATTCTCTTGAAAGCTTCCCCCTCGACCTCATCGTAGAAGACCTTGAAGAAGCCTTAAGCTTTTTAGGCGAAATTACCGGAGAAGTCCGCTCCGACGATATCCTTGACAAGGTCTTTTCAGGCTTTTGTGTCGGAAAGTAAATTCGATATAGGAAAAGTCTCCTCAACCTATTTTCAAAAAAGCTGGTTTTATAAAGCCTCTATTTCTTCTTTGGAAAGCCCTGTAACCTTTGAAATTAAGTCAATGCCAAGATTTTCATATCTCATCAGCTTTGCCGTTTCGAGCTTTGTTTGGTATGAGCCGTCGGAAAAGCCTTGTTGTATGCCAATCCTTAGGCTTTCTTCTCTCTGTACTGCGATGTCTGTATCATAATCATATTCGGCTACTAACATATTTATTACCTCCTTGGCCTTTCTTTGCAAATATTCTTTTAAGATTCCTTTTTCTATACATATTTTTACCGCATTGGTAAAGCCGCTCTCTTAGGGAGAGAGAGGACACCTCGTTCAGAGCAAGGTTTCCTCTCTCTCCCTAAAACCCTCTCTCTTCTTCCCGCACTGCTTAGGGCTCCGCCCTAAGAACCCGGTCTTCTTTAATTAAGGTTACGGCACTACGGCACGGACACCGTAGAAGCCGCAAGTACACGATGTTTTAGGCTGTAAGCCTAAAACTTGAAGTCAAGGAATGTACACGGAAGTATATTCCTTGACTGGGCATATTTTCGTTTATAGATGATTGATGTTCTGCAAGCACGATGATTTTACCATCGACGAGGCAGGAAACATCATTGATTATGTTCATATACATAACATTATCGAGCCGTATATTTTCTACGGGAGACGAAAGCGGAAGGTGTGTACCGTGCAAAGCGTTGTAAAGAGATAAGAAATTTTCCTTTGCTTTTTCGTCTTCGCTGAACAAGTCGACAGACACCGAGTCTTTGTATTTTCTGTTTGAAGTACTCATATTAAGACCTCCCAGCTATGATTATACTACAAGATAGGCAGTTTTGCAATGTTAGAGGGAATGAATAATCTATAATGAGTTACCTTACTCTGTCACTTGAGCCATCTCTGCGATTTGCTCCAAATGGGATTCTACATGATGTCCGTGTGTTAAGACTACCAGCCTGTCGCCTGCCGAAATAACAGTACTTCCGTCGGGGATGATTTCTTCTTCGCCCCTCGCAATGCTTACGATTAAACAGTCATCAGGCCATTGAATGTCCATAATTTTCTTTCCGTCCAAAAAAGATTCGGGAGAAACGCAAACTTCAAAAACCTGCTTTCCGTGATCTTCTGCTTTTTCTTTTTTATTTGCAAAATCTTCACTGTCTAAAATCTGTTTTAAAAGAACCTCGTCATTCGGCGGCGACTTTATTATGTTTGCCGTAATGTATGCAGCTGCCGTGGTCAGCACCAAGCCTCCCAAATGGAAAAGGTCTCCGCTTGTTTCTGCAAGAAGAACTATGGCCGTAATCGGAGCCTTTATTACGGTAGTAAAAAAGGCGGCCATCGCAAAGACCATCAGGTTTACGGCATATTGAGCTTCAATTAAATTAAAATAAACCAAGATGTTCGAAAATATAATTCCCGTCAAGGCTCCGCATGAAAGAAGTGGAACAAATATGCCGCCTATGGCTCCGGAGCCTGCCGAAAGGCCTGTAAAAATTATCTTTGCCGCAAGAATCAGAACGAGCATGGAAAGCGGAAAGCTGTGTTCTGCAATGGCTTCAATCAGATGGTCTCCTCCGCTTGCCGCAAGGGGCAAAAAAATACAGACAGGTACCGAAATAAGATACGGAACCAATGGCGAAAATTGGGGCGGAATCTTTAATTTTCTGTACATCTTTTGAGATGTATAAATCGATTTTTTAAAAAGATGTCCGATCAGAGCTGCCGCGGCCCCCATCAAAATTAGCCAGCCGAAATATTTTATAGGGAAAAGTTGAAGACCGTGAAAATCAAAAATAGCTCCCTGCTTAAAAAATAAGGAAGTTGCAAGGTCGCCTGCAAAGGCTCCAAGCATTACGCAGGTTAAAAGGAGTGGGCTTAGATATTGATGCAGGTCTTCTATAGCAAAGACGATTCCTGCAAAGGGAGCTCCGAAAGTTGCGGCAAGCCCTGCTGCAGCGCCGCTCGTTACAAGGCAGACTCTTTCAATATGGGAAGTCTTGCCGATTTTTTCAAAGGCGCTTCCTATATACGCTCCGATTTGAACGGAGGGGCCTTCCCGTCCGACTGAAAGGCCTGCACTTATGTTTAAAACACCGCCTAAAAATTTCAATGGTAATTCAGGCCATGGACTCATATCGAGCTTTTTCATAAATTTACCCTTGATTTGTGAAACCCCGCTCCCCTTTATCATAGGATATTTTTTGATGATAAGGCCCATAAATAAGCCTAAAATAATTACAGTCAAAATTAAAATGCCAAAGCCGAAGACCGTACCGAACTGTCCGCTTACTGTCTTATCATAAACATCAATTCGCAAGCTTGAAAGAAAATCGATGGATTTTCTAAATGCCGTAATTGCAAGTCCTGTGAGGATTCCCACTATAAAACTTTCTCCGGCAATAATAAGATGATTGCCGTACCAATTTTCAAGAATTTTCTTTGTGTTTAAACCTGTGTATTTCATCTTTGATATTATATAAATAAGCCCTTTGCCTGTCAATTAAAATGTTCTCCAAATCAAGGTTAATGAAAAATGGAAATCCTTACCGTGCCGGTTGACAGTACCTTATTGCGCTTATTGACAGCACAGGTGCTCTTAAAAAAATATTACAAAATCGATTTTCAGAACCATAAATACCCTCTTGATAAAAAAACGATGGCGTGCTACTTTAACTTTGAGTTGGAGGAAAACTGGAAAAAACATATTTGGAAATTTGCAAGATTCGGCGGAGTAACTCAGTTGGTGTTTGAAACTGCCGATGATATTCTTAACCTAAAGACGGCGATACACTTTCACTCGGCGATATAAAGAGCACCGAAATTGTCAAAACAGCTGAATGGGCTTTAAAAAGACAGGGAAAAACAGGCAGTATAGTTTCACTTGCGGATATTGTAAACGAAAATGAAGTTATAAAATCAAATGAACTCGGAGATTATAAGATGAACAATTATATAAAATTAAATGAAGATAGATGGAATAATGTAAAAAATGACTATACTGAGCCATTGACACATGAAGAATTAGAAGAAGTTAGAAATAATTCAATTTCTGTTGCATTAACTGTTGGGAAAAAAGTTCCGAAAGAATGGTTTGAAAAAGCCAACGGAAAAAAGATATTAGGTTTAGCTTGTGGTGGTGGACAGCAGGGTCCGGTTTTTGCTATAAAAGATTATGATGTAACCATAATGGATTTTTCTAAATCACAATTACAAAGAGATGATATGGTTGCTAAAAGAGAAGGCTTAAAAATCAATACAGTTCAAGGCGATATGACAAAACCATTTCCATTTGAAAATGAAACTTTTGATATTATTTTTAATCCGGTTTCAAATGTATATATAGAAGATTTAGAAAACATGTATAAAGAAGCCTCTCGAGTATTGAAAAAGGGTGGACTGTTAATGGTCGGATTTATGAATCCTTGGATATACATGTATGACGCTGACATTGTATGGGACAAACCCGATGAGGAATTACTTTTAAAGTTTTCAATACCTTTTAATTCAAAAGAGCTTGAAGAGGAAGGCAAAATAACCATAAATCCGGAATATGGATATGAATTTAGCCATACCTTAGAAACTCAGATTAGAGGACAACTTAAAAATGGTCTTGCTATGATAGATTTTTATGAATCATGTGATAAAAGACATAGATTATCACGTTATGGAAATGACTATATAGCTACACTCTGCATTAAACTATAATATTATAGAACATACTTCTATAGAACATACTTCAGGAGAATAGCCCGGTTTATTTTCCTTAAGGGTTGAAATCTAAAAATCCCGGTTTGTATAATTGAATATAACGATTTGAGAAACAGTAAATCAAAATAGGTTTACTGTTTTTTGTTGCTCAACTTTCAAAAAATCGTCCATAGACATAAAAAGGTACTTGACAAAATGCTCTCTGGGGCACAAAGGAAGATATTAAGCCCTATACCGATGGCGAGTTCTACAACAATGTTCTGCTGACACAAACAGAAAGAATTACCATCATTACCATCTTATTAGAACATACAGTGCGAAACATTGAGTACTGTACCCCGACGCTCGCGTCGGGGTTGTTGATTGCCGTTTTAATCTTGCTGCTTGCAGCTGCCGGTGTTTTTTGCTATTTTTATCTTATTAAAAAACCGGGTATCTATCCGTTCAATCTGAAATAAAACCGGAAACACACAAAGGGGAGATGGAGCACCATTCGTCATTCCATCATCCCCTTTCTGCGAATTGAGCTTTACATTTAAAGAGCACCTCTAAAAATCAGACAAGTTTTTTTAGCGCTCAAATATCGTTTACTCTGCAAAAATAACTAGAGCTAAAATAATCAGAATAACAATATTTATAAACACAATAAAGGGAATAACTTCGTTTAGCCTTTTTTTATTTTCTTTTACTAGAAGGATTGAAACTGCAATCATTGTAAGAATTATATAGGCTGCTATTATAAGTTTTTCGGTTTGCTTGGACATTTGAAAAAACCGGAAAAGAATGCCTACTGCCAAGGAAAGGACTGAAAGAAGATAGAGGCAAAGCCCAACATGCTTACCTATGGAAGATGCATTATATTCTTCTTTTTCCTCTTTGCTCATCATATTATAACCCGCAATCAAAAAATAGAATTTAAACCTATGAATTAAAATACCGAAAACCGCAAGCCCTGCTGCAATTATATAAAAAGCTATCATTCCTCCCTCCAAAAATTAACATTGTGTTGACTTGTAAATTATAGCATGACAGGTTCTTATTGTAAACTATAAGCCGGCATTAAAAAATCCTTGCGCGCTTAGCGCCCCTTGAGATTTTTTCAATTCGATTTTATCTTGAATCATCCTCATCGTGCTATTTACTTTTTTAGGTCTTTATGATAAAATTCAAAATTGAGTGCCTGCGGATAAACCCGCAAATGAGTTAAACCTTAATTTACTTTTATGGAGCGTTTTATGAGTAAAAAAGACAAGCCTAAAAAAATCTTGTATGCAGTCGATTATAAGCCTAAAAGAAAAAGCCCCTTTCTTTTGGAATTTGCCAACCATCTAAACCGGACAAAACCCGGTTCAAAACGGTCAATTACATACGACGACCCCGAATACTATGTTATGGAAAACATCGTTACCGACGAAATGGCAAAGGTCGGTATGTTTTTAAAAATCAGAACACCTCTAAGTGCTCAAGATATATCTCCCCTATGCGGAAAAACCGTAGAGGAAACCGAGAAGATTCTTTGGGATTTGGCCTATGTAGGCTGCTGTATTACAAATACCATTGACGGAGTAAATAAGTACTGGACCGAAATATGGGTTCCCGGTATTATGGAAATGATAAACAACAACAAGGAGCTGACTGAAAAGCATCCCGAAATAACCATAGCCTTCGATGCCTACGGAAAAAAGAAAGGAGAAATAGCTCCCGGTATCTTGCCCATGGGTGTTTCCCCGATGAGGGTTATTCCCATCGAAAGTGCAATCGAAAGCGATACCCATCATGCAAGCTATGAGGAAATTTCTCATTACCTAAACCAGCACACGATTTTCAGTGTTTCCGATTGCTCTTGCCGAACGGTGCGCGAAAAGATGGGAGAAGGCTGCGGCCACCTCAAAGAAGATATGTGTATCCAGATGGGACATGGAGCCGAGTATTATATCAAAACCGGAAGGGCTAGGCAGATTACGCGTGAAGAAGCCTTTGAAATTATAAAAAAAGCGGAAGAAAACGGGCTCATGCACGATATTCCGAACCTCGATGGAGAGGGCAAAACTCATGCTATCTGTAACTGCTGCGGATGCGGCTGTCTTGCTATCCGAAATGCAATTATGTACAGAAACACGGATTTTTCCCGTTCAAATTATATTTCCGTAATTGACGAAGAAAAATGTGTTGCCTGCGGCGAATGTGTAGAGCATTGCCCTTCAAATGCCCTAAGGCTGGGACAAAAAATCTGCTCTTCAAAACCGATCCCCGAAGAAAAAACCGTAAAAACTCCCAGAGACCACCGATGGGGGCCTGAAGACTGGAATCCCGATTACCGCACAAACAGACAGGTTGTAGTAAAAACGGGAACCAGCCCCTGTAAGGCAAACTGCCCTGCCCATATAGGCGTTCAAGGTTATATCAAACTTGCGGCTCAGGGAAAATACAGGGAAGCCTTGGAGCTTATAAAACTTGAAAATCCCTTTCCGGCAGTCTGCGGTCATGTATGTCCCCGTTATTGCGAGCAGGGCTGCTCAAGGCTGGGGCTTGATGAAGCCGTTGCCGTCGACGATATAAAAAAATTTATAGCAGAGCAGGATCTTAATTCCGAGCACCGCTATGTTCCTAAAAAGAAAAGAGACTATCACGATAAAAAAATCGCCGTTATAGGAGGCGGCCCCGCAGGTCTTTCCTGTGCCTATTATCTTGCAATAGATAATTATGATGTAACCGTCTTCGAAAAAGAAAAATCCTTGGGCGGAATGTTAAAATTCGGTATTCCTTCATTTAGGCTCGAAAAAAATGTTCTTGATTCCGAAATAGATGTTTTAAAAGAACTGGGCGTAAACTTTAAAACCGGAGTCGAGGTAGGAAAAGATGTAAGCCTCGATGAACTTAGAACTCAGGGCTTTAAGGCCTTTTACCTTGCAATCGGGGCTCAAAAGGGAAGGCTTTTGGGCATTGAAGGCGAAGATGCTTCAGGCGTAATTACCGGTGTGGACTTTTTAAGAGAAGAAAACTTAAATGAAAGCAAAAGCCTTTCAGGGAAGGTAATCGTTATCGGGGGCGGAAACGTCGCCATTGATGTAGCCCGAATGGCAGTCCGTGCAGGCGGTGAAGAAGTTTCCATGTTCTGTCTTGAAAAAAGAGAAGAAATGCCGGCCCTTCCTGAAGAAATCCGTGAAGCCGAAGAAGAAGGCATAAAAATTACAAACTCATGGGGCCCCAAACGCATTCTTGTTACGGACGGAAAAGTGAGCGGAGTCGAATTTAAAAAATGCGTTTCCGTTTTTGATAAGGACGGAAGGTTCAGCCCAAGCTATGACGAAAACGATACTATGACTGTAGAATGTAGTTTCGTTATAACCTCTGTAGGTCAGGCCATAGATTTAGGTTCTATCTTGGAAGGTTCCGCTTGCGAAATAAACAGAAATCAAACCGTAAAGGCTGACTCCATCACCTACCAAAGTGCTCAAAAAGATATCTTTGTAGGAGGCGATGTATTGACAGGCCCTAAATTTGCCATAGATGCCATTGCCCAAGGAAAAGAAGGAGCTATCTCGATTCACCGCTTTGTACATCCGGGGCAAAGTTTGGTTATGGGAAGAACAAGGCGGGATTATAAACCCCTCGACCGTGAAAATTTGGAGCTTGCAGGTTTTGACAGACTGCCCCGCCAAAGAGCGGAAGAACCTTCCGGCGAAGAAGGAAAAAAGACATTTAGGGATTTACGCAAAACATTAACCGAAGAACAGGTAAAGGCTGAAACCGAGCGCTGCTTAAAATGCGGAGTCGTAAAGGTTGACGAATACATGTGCATAGGCTGCGGAATGTGTACGACCCGCTGCCGTTTCGGAGCTATCAGCTTAAAGCGTGTTTATGATGCTCACCCAAGCACCCTCGAAAAGCTTAAGGGCGTTGTTATAAGAAACATGGTAAAGAGGGAAGGCAAGATTTTGTTTAACAAGATTTTTAGGCCTTCTCCCAAGCACAAATAAAAAACCGGATTTAAGTTTATGCACGAATTAAGTTTGGTCATGGAAGTTGTGCGCCGGGTTGATGCAATCGCTAAGTCCAATAATGTCAGCGAGGTCGACACAATAGTTTTACAGATCGGCGAAATTGCAACCGTTGTGCCTCATTTTGTTCAAGCCTGCTATCCTGCTGCCATAGACGGAACATGGATGGCAGACACAAAGCTTAAAATCGAAATGGTAAAGGCTTCAGTCCGCTGCAATAATTGTAACCGAGTTTTTGACCCGATAGGATATCACGGCGTATGCCCGTCCTGCTCTTGTGATGAACATGAGATTCTTACGGGCCGGGAATTTGTAATAAAAGAAATTGTGTGTTATTAAATTTTTATTTTTTAAAAGGAAATTATGATGAAAGATTTTAAGATTATCGAAATTAAAGAAGGCGTTTACGAAACAAATAATGCCCATGCAGAAAAGCTGCGTAAAAAGTTAAAAGAAGAAAAAAAGTTTCTTTTAAATTTGATGTCATCTCCCGGTTCGGGAAAAACGACCTTGCTGAAAGCAAGCATCGAGGCTCTAAAAAAAGATTTTAGAATCGGGGTTATGGAAGCCGACATTGATTCGGCCGTAGATGCCGAAACCATTTCACAAACAGGAGCAAAGGTAATTCAGCTCCATACGGGCGGAATGTGTCACTTGGATGCCGATATGACGGAACAAGGTTTGGAAGCATTGGGAATTAAAGACCTTGATCTTATCTTCCTTGAAAATGTCGGTAACTTAATTTGCCCCGCAGAATTCGATACGGGAGCCTTAAAGAATGTGATGATTTTAAGCGTTCCCGAAGGAGACGATAAGCCCTTAAAATATCCTCTAATGTTTCAAGTTTGCGATGTTCTTTTAATTACAAAAATAGATGCTTCAAGTTTTTTTAATTTTAGTCTTGAAAAATGTACCGAATACATAAAAAAGCTCAATCCCAATATAAAGATTTTCCCCGTTTCCGCCTTAAAAGGGGACGGAATGGAAGCATGGATTGAATGGCTGCGCTCTGCCGTAAAAGAGCTTTGAGTTGATAAGCATTTTCTTTTGAAACTTTTTGCGCTTATTGTACTTTATATCTATAGTTACCGATAGGAGATACGATAAACAGCTCAGCAGGAATTCTGCCTCACTGTTTATCGGTATAGGAGAAATGAAAGTGAAATATATTAAAATCATTATGTTCGTGTTGATTGCCGGTCTTGCTTTGACGGCATGTGCTCCAAAAGCCGATGTCTTTGTTCAAGCATCGGGAGATGTTGTTGTAACCTTGGATATTCAAACAGGAAAAACAATAGATGCCCTCCTCGAAAATGCGGCTCAGTTTACCGAAGAGGAAAAGGCAAAAAGCCCCTCTATCTTTAATACTGAGGAAATAAAGCAACAGCTTGAATCTAAAGGAATCAAAGTTCTAAACATGACTACCAATTCGATAGCGGGTATAAATGCAAAAATAAAAATCATGAATAAGGACATGGACAGTGAAAGCTCTTTTGTAAAAACCGATATGAAGGCTGGTCTTTTGTCCTTGAGTATAGGCCCCGACAATATAAAAGAATTTGTAAATTTGCTTTCCGAGGACGACAGGGAATATATAGAACTTTTAATGGCTCCGGCCATAACGGGAGAACCTATAGGAACTGCGGAATATGAAGAGCTTATTAAGGCTGCTTATGGAGACAAGCTGGCCTCCGATTTAAAAAAATCGAAGTTCCATGTTTCTATTACCTGTCCTAAAAAAATTAAAAGCATCAAGATTACGCCTTTCGGTTATTCTTCTAAAGACGGAAATAAGGGAACCGTGGATATTCCCCTTTCCGAATTGCTTTGTGTAAGAGACCCCATCTTCGTTGAGGTTAAATTCTAAGTCAAGGTTAAATTCTAAATTTTTTGGAGGAGTTTATGTATTTCGATTATTATTATTTGGTTTTGGTTGTTCCGACCTTGCTGTTATCCTTGTATGCCCAATTTAAGGTAAAGTCTGCCTTTTCAAAATATTCCCAAGTGCAAACCATTAGGAAGATTTCGGGGAAAGAAGCTGCTGCCCTCCTGCTTAGATCAAATTCTATTTCTGATGTAAGTATCCAAAGGATTGGGGGAAGTTTAAGCGACCACTACGACCCATCTCGCAAGGTTTTACGCCTTTCTGAACCTGTATACGATAAGACCTCGATAGCAGCCGTAGGAGTCGCTGCCCATGAAACAGGCCACGCCATTCAGGATAAGGAAAAATACGCACCCTTGGTCTTACGCAGTACCTTGGTTCCGGTTGCAAACATAGGTTCAAGTGCAGGCCCCTATTTAGCTCTTGCAGGTATTATCTTTAGAATGAATTTACTCCTCAACATAGGCATTATCCTTTTTGCCTGTGCCGTTTTATTCTATCTTGTAACCCTTCCTGTTGAAATCGACGCTTCAAGGCGTGCCTTAAAAGTATTGGAACACAATGCCGTTTTAAGCCAAGAAGAACTGAAGGGAGCAAAAAAAGTTTTGTCGGCTGCAGCCCTAACATATGTTGCATCAGCCCTTACAGCTATGGCGAACTTATTGCGCTTAATTTTAATTTCACAGGATAGAAGATAAGCTTAATTCTTTTGAATAAGAGAAAAATAGATAGGCCCTGCTCCATCCGCCTTATCGGGAAGAAAGCGGAATCCGTATCTTGTCTTTTCGGGGGAAATGAGGCCAAGGCTATCGAGCTTGTCTTCAAGCCTTACTCTTTCTTTATACTTTTTTATGAGCTTTTCGATTAAAGAATCGTTTTCTTCATCGGCGAGGGCACAGGTCGAATAAACTAAAAAGCCCTTAGGTTTAAGGAGCAAAAAGGCCGCAGATAAAAGAGCCCACTGTCTTTGGCTTAAATTTTTTATGCGGGCTTCTGTCCACTGTTTAAGGTATTTTTCGTTTTGGAGCACATGCCTCTCGGAAGAGCAGGGGGCATCCAGTAAAATTCTATCATAAAGTTCTTGGCCGTATCGGGGCATTCGGGAAGCATCATAGGAAGAAACCCTTATCCGTTTTCGAGTTTCTTCGCTTAAATGTTTATCAAGAACTCTTATAAGCCTGTTCCGCCTATCGGCAGAAAGTTCGTTTGCCTGTATTTCGGCATTTTCTCTAATCCTGCTTAAAAGGACTAGGGTTTTCCCTCCGGGGGCGGCACACATGTCGAGGCAGCTTCCTTCTTCAAGGGCGGGCATGGCTCTTGCCGCCTGAATGCTTGCATAATCCAAATAGTAGTTTTGTATGAGGTTTTCGCTGTAGGCTTCAGGTTTCCTTTCTTCTAAAAGAGCGGCTTTTAAGCTCTGCCATCTTTCCCCAAAAATCGAAAGATAATAGCTTTCAAAGCCCTCAGCTCCGCTTAATTTTTGCTTTTTCATAGCCGCTTATTCTAAGAAGTTTTTCCGATAAATCAATCTATAGATCAAACTATTTCAAACTCAGGATGCTTTGCGTAAAAGTCCTCAGGGATAATATCCATTAAGATTATATCGTGCATTTTACGGTTACGGATTAGAGCTCCTCTTCTTGCTCCTATTTTTTTAAAGCCAACCTTTTCGTAAGCCTTAATAGCTCTTTCATTATAAGAATATACATTTAAGGTTATATTGTGTAGGTTTAGTTTTTGATAGGCATAGTTTATGAGAAGGCACATAGCCTCGGTACCGTACCCCTTTGACCAGTAGGCCTTATTACCTATAAAGATGCCGAGCTCAGCCGTTCTATTCATATGATTGATACTCATAAGCCCCATACTTCCTATAAGCTCATCGGTCTCTGAATCTACTATTGCGTAATTATGTTCTTTTGAAATCCTATCGATTATAATGCGCTCGGCTTCAAGGCTTATACTCGAAGAAGCAAAGTTAAGATATTCGGACACTTCCTGATCGTTTGCCCAGACAGCATATTTTTCCGCATCTTCAATCCTCATTGGGGCAAGATAACATTTTTTTCCGATAAGTTTTTTGATGTACATAATTTCTCCAATTTTTTGAAGGGAACCTCTAAAAACCTCAGTTTTTAGAGGTTTACCTTAGATTTAACTTGCGATGTTTTTTGTAAGTCATTGATATATAAGGACTTACAAAAAACTCGTCGGGCATCTCTAAAAATCTAACAAAGTTTTTAGAGATGCCCTGAATTATATTTGAAAAAAGTAGAGTTGTCAATAGAATTTGTTTT
The DNA here is from genome assembly GCF_024181645.1 of Treponema denticola. NCBI lineage: Bacteria > Pseudomonadati > Spirochaetota > Spirochaetia > Treponematales > Treponemataceae > Treponema > Treponema denticola. The sequence goes on from NZ_CP058624.1 coordinate 621,676, forward strand.
ATGTGTTTTATGCCTACTATTATGTTATACTGTTTTTATGAGTACTACAAGAAAAACGCACTATTAAAGATTGGCTGATTGATAAATAAACCGCAGAGAGAGTTGAGCTTCCGCACAACTTAGTAAATAATGCAAAGAAATTTGAGGATGCCGTAGTATTACTATCTTTAAATTTCTCTTGTGCTCTTTGCGTCCGCCGCGGTTTATTTAATTGACATTTGAATCTAGTGTTTGACCTTTGTCTTATTTTATTCCGGAATTTTTAAAATGTTTTCCTAATATTTTGGAGCCTATAAGAACTCCTGCAAAGCCCAAAACAAATGTCGCAATTAGGATGATGACTCCGAGGTATCCTGCGCTTGCTGCAATGCTTTGTTCCACCTGAGCTTCATTCATCTGCATTCTTTCAAAGCAGAATTTTTTATAATGCTCTACAAAGAAAAGGACCGGAATAACGCCTCCTGAAGCACTTCCCAAGCATATAAAGCCGCTTGCAATGGCTATCGTATACTTGTTCTTATACTTTGAGGTATTGGCTGCTATGTCGCCCAGCAAGGCTCCGATAAACATACCTATCAACCATGGAAGATATCCCATTCCCAAAATCAAAACAATCATAATGAGCAAGAGCTGGCTGATCGTAAAGACACCGAATTTGGGAACCTTGATAGCCAGAAACAAATAAATTGTTCCGACGACAAGCCCGGTGATAGCAGGTGAAAAGGCATGTAAAAAGGGATTTATTGCCGCAGTAACAAAACCTATGACCATAAAGACCGCAATATAAACTACGGTCATTATTCCGATAAAAACAAAATCCTTTGTTTTAAATTTGTTTGACTTTTCCATAAAGTCCTCCATAATCTATAAATATGTGGAAAAAATACTTTCCAATTTTTTATCGTTTTTTTCAAGCCTCGAATCTAAGGCTATTTTTTTATCCTTTAAAAGAATCAGCCTGTTGCATATCTTCGAGATAAATTCAAAATCATGGGTTATTATAAGCACTGCCGAAGTCTCGGCTATCTCTTCGATAAGTTCTCCTACCCTGACCATGTTTCCGTAATCCAAGCCGCTTGTCGGTTCATCGAGAATTGTAAGCGGACAGCCTCTAACATAGGTCGCAGCAATTATAAGCCTCTGTTTTTGTCCCATCGAAAGAGAAAAGGGATGCTCATCTTTATAATCGTAAAGGTTGAGCTTCTTTAAAGCTTTTTCTATTTTTTCGTTTATGTTTTCAAGCTGTTTGTTTCCTATCAAAAGCTCGGAAAAAACATCGGCACCGAAAAGCTGATATTCAACATCTTGAAGAACAAAATTTGTGCGGCTCACTCTTTCCTTTTCGTTTAAAATTTTTTCTCCGAATTTAATGCTTCCGGCAGATTGGCGGTAAATACCCGATATGATTTTTGCGAGAGTTGTTTTTCCCGCTCCGTTTTTTCCGGTAAGGGCGGCAATGTCGTTTTTGTAAAGGTCTAAGTTAACCGAGTTTAAAATTTCGGTTCCGTCCTTAAACGAAAACGAAATATCCGAAAGGCTGCATATTTTTTCGGCTTCCGTATCGGAGTTAAATTTATTAGGTTCATGGCCGATGGGTTCCGCTTCATTTTCATTTGTAAAAAGATGTAAACTTCTTAAGCCTTTAGAATTTAACTCCGTATTTGTAAGGACTAAAAATTCATCTCGGCTATATTCGCTTTGTATACTTCCTTCATTTATATAGATAACTCTGTCAAAAAGATCTTTTAGATAATGAAGGCGGTGCTCCGCTATGATTATAGTAAAGCCTCTTTGTTTTAAAATTTTTAAAATATCTGCCAAAATGAGGATAGAGTTAAAATCCAGATTGGACGAGGGTTCATCAAGGACTATAATCTTAGGTCTCAAGGTTAAAATCGAGGCAATAGCTATTTTTTGTTTTTGTCCGTTCGAGAGGCTCTCAAGTTTTTCGGTTAAAAGATTTTCGATATGTAAAATGGAACAAACTTCGGCAATCCTTTCTATAATTTCATCGCGGGAAATTCCGTAGTTTTCGCAAGGAAAGCTGAGTTCCGAAATTACGTCATCTGTAAAAAACTGACTCTTAGGAGACTGAAAAACCGAGCCTATATCTTTTGAAATTTCATCTATGCTGAAATTCGAAACATCTTTTTCATTGATAAAAACGGAACCTGAAAATTCCCCTTCGTAAAACCGCGGAATAAGGCCGTTGATGCATTTTGTCAGTGTAGATTTTCCGCAGCCGCTTATGCCCGTAACAAGTAAGAATTCTCCCTTTTTGATACTAAGAGAAGTCTTTTTTAAATTTGCTCTTCCGTCTTTTGAGGATTCATATATAAAAGAAACATCTTTTAATTCTACTGCCGTATTCATTTTATCGTCCTTTAAAAGAGCCTCATAAATACGGAATCGAAGTCGAATATGATTGCGGCACCGACAACAAAAATGGATGATAGGGCAAAGACATAATCTATTATTCCGAATTTGATTTTAAAAAGCTCTGCTGAAGTTTTTGGGGATTCAGCTCCTTTTACGAGGGCTGCAGCAGTCATGTCGTCTGCAAGCGAGGTTGCTCTAAAAAGAACCGGAACGAGGGCGTACTCCAGACTTTGAATCGGATGAAAAAAGATATTTTTTGTTACTATTTCGATTCCTCTCATTTTCATGCTGTTTGTGATTATGGTCATTTCTTTTTTTATGGTAGGCAAAAAACGTACTGCAACCGTAAAGCCGAGCATTATTCCCTTGGGGAGCTTCATTTTGTTTAGAGAGCTTACGAGACTTTTTGTATCCACCTTGTTAAAAATTACCATTGCAGCCATAAGGAATGGTAAAAATTTTTGTACACCCATGGCAATAAGAGAAACGGAGTTAATCAAAAACTGTATGGGAAGGCCGGACAGGGCTTTTATCCCAAAAGGAAGAGCGAGCGCTAAAAAGAATATGAAGATATATTTTGCTGCCTTTTTGTACATCTTAAAAAGGCATACAATGCCCAAAGACACCAAAAAAATAAAAATATTTGCAGAAATAGACGAAGAAACCGTAGTTATGAGTGAAAGCATAATGTTCAAAAACACTATTGTTCTCGGATCCAAGATAGTCCGTTTTTTTGAAGTGTAGGCTCTTATTTGCTCTGCCAGAGCTGTAAACTCGTTTGATTTTTCGGTATAAAAGATTCCGCTTTTTATTTCCGAATTTAAGCATACCGTATTGTTAGACATGGGCGACATATTAACCGAAAATTACAACTTTGTCAATATATTTTTTCGTCGTCTTAGCCTTGACTATTTTTTTTATTTTCGATATAATGAACCCTAAATTTTATTATATCGCACCGATAGGAAATGGTGCAGAAGGAGAATCGTTGGCTGAAGTAAAAGGTTTGCGGATAAATGATCAAATCCGCGTGAGAGAGGTTAGGTTAATCGGGGTTAATGGAGAACAAGCTGGTATTGTTCCCACTATTGAGGCTGTAAAAATGGCCGCAGAAGCCGGACTTGACCTTGTTGAAGTTGCGCCTACCGCGAAGCCTCCGGTTTGCAAAATAATAGATTACGGTAAATATCGATTTCAAATGGAGAAAAAGCTCCGTGACTCCAAGAAAAATCAAAAGCAGCAGATGATGAGAGAAATCAGAATGCAGCCTAAGATACACGACCATGATCTTGAGTTTAAATCCTCGCATATTAAAAAATTTCTTGACGGCGGCGATAAAGTAAAGGTAACCGTGCGTTTTTGGGGACGCGAACTTGCTCATACTGAGCTCGGTTATGAAGTTTTAAACAAGGTTTTGGAAAAACTGGGGGGTGAAGAAGCCTATACCCTCGAGAAAAAACCTGCTATGGAAGGACGGACAATGTCTATGACATTGAGTCCCAAACAAAAAAAATAAGCTTATAATAAATTTGGAGGTACTTATGCCTAAGATGAAGAGTAAAAGAGCTGCTAAAAAAAGATTTTCTCTTACTGCAAGCGGTAAGGTAAAATACAAGCAGATGAACAAGGGTCATATTATGACTAAAAAATCTCAAAAACGGGTACGCCGTCTTAAGAAATCGGCCATTCTTTCAGAGGCTGACAGCATGAAGATGCGCAAGCAGCTATTACCCTACGGTTAATTTATTTGAAATAGAAGTCAGGAGTTTATAATGTCAAGATCAACAAGCAGTGATAGAAGAATTACAAGAAGAAAAGCTATATTAAAGCAAGCCAAGGGTTTTAGAGGCCGCCGCGGTACCAACTTTAAGGCTGCCCGCGATGCAGTTCGAAAGGCCTTGCTTCACAGCTATGTAGGACGAAAAGATAAAAAAAGCGATATGAGGCAGATATGGATTACCCGTATCAATGCAGCCGTTAGAGCTGAGGGTATTACCTATTCACGCTTTATTGCCGGAATGAACAAGGCCGGAATCCAATTAAACAGGAAGGCCCTTTCAAACATGGCTATCGAAGATCCTACCGCTTTTAAGGCTGTCGTGGAAGCTTCAAAAAAAGCCTTAGGAGTCTGATATGCTCAATCTCGATCAGGTAAGACTCCTTGAAAACAAGGTAGAAAGGGCTGTGCAGATGATAAAAAGCCTTCATACCGAAAAAGATGCTCTAAAAAAGGAAATTGAAGCTAGAGATAGACGAATTTCCGAATTGGAGAAGCTTATAGTAACGTTTAAGGATGACCAATCTAAGATCGAGGAAGGAATAATCAACGCACTTAATCAATTAAGTGCGTTTGAGGATGCCTCTTATACAAAAAAACATGAAACGAGGCCTTCTGCCTCTGAATTGGAAACCGCAGCCCCTGTTTCAAGCGGAACTAAACCGGAGTCTTTTTCTGCACCTTCTCCTAAAACCTCTTCACAACAGGCTCCCGCTGCAGATCCTGTTTCGGAAGAACCCGTTTCCGGTAATCTTCAAAAAGACCTTGATGATGTACTGGGTCAATCCTCCGATACAAGTAAACAGATGGATATATTTTAGGTAAAATGAGCAAAGGACAATTAAATATAGACGTATTGGGAACTTCCTTTGCCATTCAAGCCAATGAAACCGATGAATATCTAAATCAAATTTATAATCACTATCTAAATGTTTTGGACCAAGTGAGGCAGACTTCTAAGGTTTCCGACCCTTTAAAACTTGCCATTCTTACAGGTATTTTGGTTACCGATGAGCTATACAAGGAAGAATTTTCAGGGCAAGATTCACAAGAGCTTATCCAAAAGGCCTGCGATATAGAAAAATCCGCTATGAGAATGATCGAAAAAATCAATGAGGTAATATGAAAATCTGGGTAGATGCCGACTCGTGCCCTGTAAGAATAAGACAAATTACGGCCAAGGCCGGAGAACGTCTAAAGGTCCCTGTAATTTTTGCGGCAAACAGGGAAATACCCATACCTAAGGGTGCAAGTATGGTTGTTACCGAAAACACGGAGCAGGCTGCCGACCTATACATAACCGAAAACTCGGCTGAGGGAGATTTAGCTATAACGAGGGATATTCCCTTGGCGAAGCTTTTGGTAGATAAGGGGCTTTATGTGATAAATGACAGGGGAACGATTTTTACCCGCGACAACATAAATACCTATCTATCTGCAAGGAATTTTATGTATGAGCTGCAGGCTAACGGCCTCGTTCCCGAAAAAACAAACTCTTTCGGCAAAAAAGAGATTCAAAAATTTTCAAATCTTTTGGACAGCCTTTTAACTAAGGCCTTAAAACAAAGGCCTCTTGATTCAAGGTTTTAAGTCCTTATTGTACTTTTAGGGAGAAAATGATATTATAAGCAAATGAAAAATAAACTTATTTTGATGTTCATGCTTTGTCTTATTTTTATAAGCTGTAAACAAGATCCTGATCTTTATTTATATGAAGATATGGATAACTTAAAAGACGAGCAAAAAACTCTTATTGAAGTATTAAAAAAGACGGAAAGCAAGGAAATGAGCTTTGCCGTTAAAGATAGAATAGCAAAAAATCTCAAGGTTAAAAAGAAAAATAAACTTTTGATTGTCTTTTTAAGCTCCCTTGTAGAAAACGACCCCGATGACACTTACAAAGGCTATTGGCTTTTAATGCTGGCAAATGAATATATGGAACAAAAAATGAATGAGCCGGCTGCCTATTTTTTTGAAAGAGTTATAAAACTTGATAAGGATATGGAAATTTCGGGTAAGTCGATTCAATATTTAAGTTTAAAAAATTTGATAAATATAACGAATGATCCTAAACGCCTTGTAGAGTACTATTCTCTTTTGCTTTCCAACTTTTATGACAGCATTGACCCTGCTTATTCCTATTTTATGCTTGCACAAAATTACGAAAAGCTCGGCGAATGGAATTTAGCCATTCAAAGCTATTCAAAATTTATAGGTCTCGGTCGTTTTGATTTGATTATCCCGGGCATCCCCGATAATTACGGCTATGCCCGAAAAATTGTAGACTACAGCTCTTCAACAAAAAGCTGGACAGTGGAAAGCCTTGATGAGCTTTTGTCCGTTATTAAGTCGGCAATTCAGAGAAAGGACTATGACACCTTGGAGCGTTACCGTTCAAAGGTAAACTTTTTTTCGATGGCGTGGAAACAGGAGCTTTCAGATATTTACGGTTCTCAAGATTTTTCTTTAAGAAATTTTATGTATGGAACTTATATAAAAATAGAACCTGAAATTGATCCTTCTTCTACGCCGCATGAGGCCTATCTTAAAACTTCGGGCTGGAATCAATATTCAAGAATATGGTACCTGTATTTTAGAAAGGTAAACTTCCCGGCAGACCCCGAAATTCACGGAAGATGGGAGTGGGCAGGTATTTACTACGGAGAAAAAATTTAGTGAAGATTCGGCTTTTTTTTATAGTCTTTACTTTTTTAGGTTTTGATTTAATTCACTCAGCTTCTTTAAATTTTACAGGTGAACCTATTGAGCTTTGGAAATCTAACAAAACTTCCCTCTCTTATAACCGCCAAAAATCGCTTCACGGTACGGTTATTGTGCCTTCAAAATATCCTCTAATCGAAAAATTTAGAAACCGGTATCTTAATGAAGACGGTTTAAGGTATTTGGAAGCGATTATGCAAAGGTCGAGACCTTACCGCAATTTTATTATTGAAGAATTGCGCAGAGAAAATCTTCCGCCCGAACTTTTGTTTTTACCGGTTATAGAGTCGGGTTTTTCGCCCAAGGCCGTGTCAAAATCGGGGGCTGTGGGTATTTGGCAATTTATGCGGAACAGCATAGGCGGCTATGATATTCATATCGATGAATGGATTGATGAAAGACGGGATCCATGGAAGACCAGCACTGCAGCCGTAAAAAAACTTAAGTGGAATTATAATTATTATAATGACTGGTACTTGGCTCTTGCGGCTTATAATTGCGGGGTAGGGGCCTTGGATAAGGCTATAAAGAAAGCAGGAAGCCGAAACTATTGGTATCTGGCCGAAAAAAAATTCTTAAAGACGGAAACCGCTCTCTATGTTGCCAAATTTTTAGCTATCGCGGAGATTCTTATGAATAGCGAAAAATACGGTATTGACTGGGGAGATGCTCTTGATTATGAAGCCACAGAGATTATTCCGATAAAACGCTCTATTGATGTTATTTTGCTTGCAGAAAAAGTTAAGGCTGATACGGACATTTTTTCGGCTCTTAATCCTTCTTTAAAATTTAATATTACACCGCCCAATTTAAAATATAACTTGCGCATTCCATTAGAGTATAAAGAGGCTGTTCAAGATTTGCTTGAAAAAAACACCCTTCTTATAAAATATTACAGTTATAAAATAAGATCCGGCGATACTCTGTATTCTTTGGCAAAACACTATGGTGTAAGTATCAAGTCGATTATGAATTATAATCCCGGCATTAAAGCTTCCGCTCTTAGGATAGGACAGGTACTCAAAATACCGGCCTTAAAAACCGTAAATTCGTATAGGCGTAAAAATGACGATCAAAATGTAGAATTTAAGGGCATCTATGTAATTAAACAAGGCGACACCTTGTGGTCCATAGCCTTAAAATACAATGTCCAAGTTGAAACTCTTGCCGAAAAAAACGGAATCGAGGTGAATTCGGTACTTTCCTTAGGTCAAAAACTAAAGGTGCCGATAATAAACTGATAGCCAAGGGGATAAGCAAATGAATAAATTTTTAAATAAAAACAATACTTTAAAAAACGCCAAGAGCTTAAGCGGCTTCTTTTTGTTTTTTTTCCTTTTTAGTTTAGCCTTAAATGCCTATGAGCCCGTCCTGCAATCTTCTTCCGTTCAAAATTGGGAAAAGGGCACAATCGAATCCTTAATAAAACTTGATATGAATAAAAGCGGCTTTTATCTTCCAAGTGATAGGGATGCGGCTTTTAACACAATAGAAAAATACATGCCCTCCCTTTTAAAGGATATTTATCTTTCCGTTATAGTTGACTCGTCCCACCGCCTGGGAAACTATCTTGCCGAAGAAAAAGTAAACTTAAACACCATAAATAAGATAATTGAAAAAGGCAATTATAAAACCCCTCATTTTTCAAATGATATGTCAAATGCCTTGATAAAAACAAGTACTGAACTGCATGAAATTGCAAAGCTGTTTATCAAGCATAATACGCCATATATTCCATCGATTCCTCCAAGCACGGTTGTCAGCAAGGCATATACGGGAATTTTAATAGATGCCAGAGGCTTGCTGCCTGTGCACGGAGAATATACAAAGGAAAAACTTCAGCCCTGCATTTTTCCGAAAGTTTGGAACACCGATATGTCCACCATATATGAAAAGAACATGGTAGATCCTAAAATAGCAAAACAACTGGGCATAGTTTTATATTCTTCAAGTCTTAATGAAGATCTGTATAGGGAATATGTGGGTACCGAGCCCCTGCGTATAATAGCGAGAGGCGTTTTCGGCCAAAACAGAACCGATCCGATTATTTCGATGGAAGATAGCAGCCGTATTTTGTCAAAGCCTGAAAACTTAAAACTTTTACAGGAAGGGCGGGTAGTCATAATCTGCGATGAGGATATGCTCCATGTTACAGAGCCCTTTACTCCGCCTGATGAAAACTATTACTTTGCCTATCATGATATTGAACTCTTGCTTGAAAAGCATAAAGAAAAAGGGATTGCTCTATCAAATCCCAAAAACATAGTAAAAATAGTAATGTACGATATACGGTTTGTTGCGGATATGCCGGATGTTCTTCCTGAAGAGATGGGTAAAATAGATGTAATTGCCGAAGCTCTTTTGAAGTTGGGCCCTTATACAAAATTTTTAATTGAAGGCCACACGGCTGACCTTAACAAACCTGAGGATGAAAAAATTCTTTCGGTTCAAAGGGCGGAAAGAATTGCAGACGAAATTTCTAAGAGGGGAATTGACCGCTCAAGGATAATGACTGCCGGTTATGGAAGCACAAGACCCTTGGCTCCCAGTAATAATGAGTCAAATATGGCAAAAAACCGCCGTGTTGAAATTACGGTAATCCGTGAATAAACGCTTACATTAAGTTCATTTTAAATGATGATACTTTTTTTAATATCGTTTGTTTAGGATATATTAAAAATACGGTTTAAATAAAATTTGGAGAATAAAAATGACAAAAAAAATTAAGACAAGATTCTATGTTTTTAATTTAATCGGTTTTATGATTTTAACGGCTGCGATTTCTTTGCTTTTTTCTTGTTCCAGTCTTCCGACTGATGAAACTGTTCCTGCAAATCTTACACCCATTGAGTTAAACCAAAGGGCTCAAGCAGAGCTTGATAACGGTTCTCTAAGAAATGCCCTTGAGTATTATAAAATAGTTATAAAGCGTTATGGGAATGATGCCTCTACCAGAACAGCTGCTGAATATGAGATAGCCCATATCTATATAAGTCAAAAAAAATGGCTTGAAGCCGATGATATGCTTAAAGCCATTATTGATAGATACGAAATGGCTGGAGGTGCCGGTCTTGCTCCAAAGTACTTGGTTCTTGCAAGGAAGGACTATAAAAGGACTCAAGAGTACATCCAAAAGCATAACTTGAGAAAAGAAGATATACGGAAAAAAGACATGCAGAATGAAGAAAAAGACTCTGAACCGTCAAACGGGATAACTATACAGCCGGAGTCTTAATTTTTCCTAAATAAGTCTTTTTTCAATCCATTCAAAGATATCGGCCTTAACTTCTTCCTTATTGGTTTCGTTTAAGATTTCATGGCGGGCTCCTTCATAGAGCTTTAAGTTAAGGTCGCTTATACCATTGGCCTTGTAAATATCATATAGCTTTTTTACGCTTTTACCGAGGTTTGAAACAGGATCTCTTTCACCGGACGTAATGAGGATTGGCAGCTCGTTTGGAATCTTTGCCATTTCTGAGCTCTTGTGGGTTTCTTTTAATCCATTGATCATGTCTTGGTAAAAACCTACGGTACACGTAAAGCCGCAAAATTCATCATCAATATATTTTTGAACTTCTTTTTCATCTCTCGAAAGCCAGTCAAAATTTGTTTTTGGGGAATCAACCGTCTTATTATAGGCTCCAAAACTAAGTTTATCCATAAATTTGGAAGGCTTTTTTCTCCCTGAAAAGAGCTTATTTAAGCCAGCGGCAAAGCCTGCGATTTTAATCATCGGGTTTGGGCCTGCACTTCCTACTAGGATAGCAGCTTTTACGGTTTTTCCGTAGTTTTCTATATAATTTTGAGTTATAAAAGACCCGAATGAATGGCCGAGTATTATAATCGGAATATCCTGATAAATTTTTTGAATTTCATCATTGATTTCTTTTTGATCATCTACTACCCGTTTAAAGCCGTCTTTATCGGCAAGATAACCTTTGAGCATTATATTTCCGCAAGTTTTACCGTGACCTCGGTGGTCCGATGCAAATACCGTAAACCCCTTTGTACAAGCATCTTCGGCAAAGTCTGCGTATCTTAAAGCGTGCTCAGCCATTCCGTGGACTATATGAATTATAGCCTTAGGCTTTTTTTTAGGAAGCCATTGATGAACTGCAATAGCCGATCCGTCGCTCATTGTTTGATAAATTGTCTGCATAAATTCTCCCCCATAAAAATAGTATAATCCATAAAAATAAAATTTTCAATAAATAAATAAACAAACAAATTAAAAAAATCTTATGGTTCAGCCGTGTTGACATGATTTTGATATATGAATAAAATATTTGAGTTATAATTTTAACGTGGAGAAAGAGTATGAACTTAGATAACGCAAAAAAAGAAAAGTATGTTCAAATTTTAAAAGAAGAATTGGTTCCAGCCCTTGGATGCACGGAGCCTATTGCTATTGCTTACACAGCTGCCAATTTACGAAAAATCATGGGAGGTGTTCCCGATGAAATCTTAATTGAAAGCAGCGGTAATATCATTAAAAATGCAAAGTCGGTTATTGTGCCCAACACCGGCGGAATGAAGGGAATGGAAGCTTCCGCTTTGATAGGCCTTATCGGAGGAAATGCAGATAAGGGTTTGGAAGTATTGGCCGATGTTACCGAAGAGCATGTAAAGCTGGCTCATGAGTATTTAGCCAAGTCATGCACTAAGCTTAAACTAATGGATACGCCTGCAAGTCTTCACATAAGAATTACAGGCAAATTAAACGGAGATATCGGAATTGCCGAGCTCATTCACCAGCATACGAATATCGTACTCCTAAAAAAGAATGACGAAATTATCTTTGAAAAGCCTTTTAGCTTGGAGTCTGCCGCAGGTGCTTTAACCGATAGAAGCTGTTTAAACGTAAAAGATATTTTGGAATTTGCAGACACTGTTCCGGTTGATGAAGTTTCTCCCATCATTATGAGACAGGTTGAATATAATATGAGAGTTTCAGAGGACGGTTTAAAAACTTCCTACGGCATTGAGACGGGAAAAAATATTTTAAAATATAACCAGAGGAAGGGCGATAATTTTTCGGTTAAGGTTCAAGCGGAAGGTGAAGTCGCAGCAGCATCCGATGCCCGTATGTGCGGCTGTTCTTATCCGGTTATTACCAATTCGGGAAGCGGAAATCAGGGCTTAGCCGTTTCTGTGCCCGTAGTTGTATATGCCCGCGAAAATAAGATAAGCGAAGAAAAACTGATCCGCTGTTTGATTGTAAGCAATCTTTTAGCAATTCACCAAAAAACCGGAATAGGCAGACTTTCTGCTTATTGCGGTGCGGTAACTGCCGGAGCTGCCTGTGCTGCTGCAATTACCTATATGAAGGGCGGTTCTTATGAACAAGTGTGCGGAACAATAGTCAATACTCTGGGTACCGTATCGGGAATCCTTTGTGACGGAGCCAAGCAGTCATGTGCCGCTAAAATAGCCTCTGCCTTAGACTCTGCCCTTTTTTCTCACGAACTTGCTATGGACGGAAACTTCTTTGCAGGAGGTGACGGCATAGTCAAGGACGACATCGAAAAAACCATAGCCGGCATCGGCGTTGTTGCCGCCCAAGGTATGCGCAAAACCGACGAAGTTGTGTTACAGGTTATGCTTAAAGACTAATTTTCATTTAGAACATAAAAAATTCTTTTACGGGTATTTCCCCTGTTGTCTGTAAGGGTCAGCTCATGTCTGCCCCTTAGGGGCGCCCTTAAGGGCGCCCCTAAGGGCTGAATCTTCATTTGATGATAGGATTTTGTACTTCCTAAATATTCTCCGTCCAAATCCCAGTAGATGACGGCATCGGGATTTTTATGGGCGGCTTCTGCAACCAAGGCGCCAAAAGAGCCGTCAAGTTCTGTCGGAATATAAACCGAGGTTCCGTCTTCTGGAAATAAAATTTCAAACTCGCCTGCATTTGATGCCGTACTTTCCGGAAGCCATTGCGGGAGGCTCTTATATTCCGGGTGTCCCTGTTTATAAAAATATTCTGCAGCAGCAGGAAGGACAAATCTGTTTTCTATTTTAGGCAATTCGTTTATGTCGTTTGCCTTAACTTGAAACTTGCCGTCGGGACTTAAAGATACCTTTTTACAATAAGGACAGGTATTTTGGGTATGACTTTCTATAGGTTTTAAAACAGGCTTTGCAGTTTTACAAAATTCTCCTGCGGGGTAGCCTGAGTCTGCACAAGTTTTTATAAATTCAAAATCCTTTAATTCTTTTTCGGGCCAGTCCGATTTCGGCAAGATATTAAAAATTTCAAAGAGGATTGGAGCGGCCAGTTTTGTGCTTGTAATTTCAGGCCTTCCTTCTCCCGAAGCGTTCCCGCACCAAACGCCTACGGAATATTTAGGTGTAATGCCTATAGTCCAAGCATCCTTGTTCCCGTAACTGGTTCCGGTCTTCCATGCAATTTTTTGATTTTGTGCATAGAGCTGCCAGATAGCTTCTTCTTCCGGCCTGTTCCCTTCGGTCAGCACGTCCATTGTTATTCTGCAAGCTCCCGAAGAAAAAGGAAATTTTTCGTCAAGTTTGTTTTGAGCTCTCAGCATCATCTTTCGATAAGTGTTTGTAATTTCGTAAAGGCTTATTTCTCCTCCTCCTAAAATCAGGGGAAGTCCGTACTCATCGGCCGAACGGTTAAAGGTTGTAAAGCCCGACCTTTTTAAGATATCCAAAAAGGCGGGTATTGTAAATTCACGCAGAGCTCTTATAAACGGAATGTTTAAAGAATAGGAAAGGGCCTTACGGGCAGGAATCGCTCCCGAATATGTATAGTTACTGTTTTGAGGTGTGTAGCCTGCAATCTTTGTCGGAATATCTATGAGGAGTTGGTCAGGTAAAATCATTCCCGCATCCAGCATTGCCGCAAACAAAAAAGGTTTTAATAAGCTCCCCGAACTCCGCCTTGCGTGAACCATATCGACATGCTCGTTTTTTGCATTCGGACTTTGAAGCCCCGTGTTTCCTATATAGGCTAAAGTTTCTCCAGTTTCGGTAGCTAAAATTAAAACGGCTGTATTGTAAACACCGCTTGAGAAATTTCTTTTAAAATGATGGTCTGCAATTTCAAAGACTATTTCTTGTAAAGAATAATCCAAGCTGCTTATGTTTTTTTGATTGGAGCTTTTTGTTTTTAAAAACTCAAGATAATGATAGGCCTTTTGCGGAACGGCCTTAGGTTTATCGGGAACGGGTTCTGCGACGGAAAGAGCATAGGTTTCCTTATCGATTTTTTTTTGTAAAAAAAGATTGTACAAAAGCCTGTCCCTCTTTTCTTTTAAAATTTCGGATTCTTTTCCCGGGCGTACCAAAGAGGGCTGATTGGGAAGGACTGCAAGGCAGGCGGCTTCCGCCCATGTTAGATCTTCAGGCCCCCTTCCGAAATACCGCCATGAGGCGGCTTCAAGGCCTACAACATTTCCGCCATAGGGTGCGTGGGAGGCGTAAATATTCAATATGTTTTCCTTGGAATAAGAAAGCTCCAAAAAAAGGGATAAAAAACTTTCTCTTAGTTTTTGCTTAAAACTTCTTGGCGGATTTTTTTCGGAAAGGCGGGAGGTCTGCATGGTAATTGTAGAGGCTCCCGAAACTATTTTTCCTTTTAAAATATTTTCAACTGCCGCCCTAAAAACCGAAAGAGGATCTATCCCAAAATGAAAATAAAAATTTTTATCTTCATATGTTAAAAGGGCTTCCCTGTATTTTTCAGGCAGCTTTGAGGTTTGAGAAAATCTCCATTGCCCGTCACTCGCAGCAGATGCACCTAAAAGTTTTCCGCCGGAACTGTAAAGAGTAAAAGAATAATCAACTTTAAAGCCGGGCGTAAAAAAAAGTATTAAAGCTAAAAATATCAAGCTAGAAATAAAGGCCGGTATAAAGGCTTTTAAAATTTTTTTTATCGGCAATTTTTTCGGAAAATCCATTTTTAAGTCTCCGAATGACATTATAGCATAAGGTAAGGCTAAGGACAAGCATAACAGCGTTTAGATTATCTACCTGTAGACATAATTTTTTTTATCTTTATAATGTATGTTAAAGTATACAAATTGCGAGTATACTTACAAAAATTTAGGAGAAATAAATTGAAACAATCCGATTTTGAAAAGCCGCCTGTTGCGGAAATAAAAGAAACTCGTTTTGAAAAGTTTGGGAAAACACGAATCGATAATTATTATTGGCTAAAAGACAAGACCGATAAAAAAGTTATCGATTACTTAAATGCCGAAAATGCTTATACGGATAAGATAATGGCTTCTTCAAAGGATCTGCAAAAATCTATTTATGATGAAATTGTAGGCCGCATAAAAGAAGATGATGAAACCTATCCTGTTTTTGAAAACGGCTATTATTATTATAACCGTGTCGAAAAGGGAAAGCAATACAGAACCTATTGCAGAAAAAAAACATCTCTTGATGCACCCGAAGAAATCATCTTTGATGTAAACAAAATGGCGGAAGGAAAACAAGCCTTTATCTTCGACGACTATGTTGTAAGCCCCGACAATAAAAAGGCTTGCTATTTTTATAACGAAACAGGCTCCTTTGCGGAATTTATTTTAAAGATACGCGATTTGGAAACCGGAAAAGATATAGGCTTCAGCTATGACGGAGCCGTTACCGCAGCTTGGGCTTCCGACAGTAAAACTCTTTTTTATAGTGCAATCGACAGTACCCTGCGTTCAAGTAAGGTCTTCCGTCAAAAACTTGATGAAGAAAAGGGTTCTCTTGTCTACGAAGAAAAGGATGCAAAATATTCTTGCTATGTGCATGAAACAAAGACAAAGGAATTTATTTTTATCTCAAGTTCAAGTTCTACCACCTCGGAAGAGCGTTTTATTTATGCGGATAAGCCGGAAGAAGAATTTAAAATCTTCCTTCCCCGCGTTAAGGATACCGAATACTCCGTTTATCCGCACAAGGAAAAGTTTTTTATCCGTTACAAGGACAAACAAAACTTAAACGGCAAAATCTATTCCGCTCCTCGTTCTTCCTATTCCGATAAATCTACATGGAAGGAAGAAAGAGCTCACGACGAAAACGTACGCATTGAGGATGTGTCCGTATTTGAATCCTACCTTGTACTGGAGCTCCGTAAAAACGGCCTCATCGAGATTGAAATTAAATCGCTTAAAAACGGCGAGGTAAAAAATATTTCCTTCCCCGAACCGGTTTATACGGCTTATTTGGGGGCAAACCCGGAATACGTTTGCGATAAGGTCCGCTATATTTACACATCCTTAAACCGCCCGAGCAGCGTATACGATTACGATATACTTACGGGAAAATCGGTCTTGTTAAAACAGCAGGAAGTTCCATCAGGCTTTAATCCCGATGATTACACTGTAGAAAGGCTTTGGGCAAGAGCTCAGGACGGAGTGAAGGTGCCTATGGCTGCCGTTTACAAAAAATGTTTGGCAAAGGACGGATCCGCACCCGCTCTTCTTTATTCTTATGGGAGCTACGGCTATAGCTCCGATGTTTATTTCAGTCCGAGTGTTTACAGCCTTGTCGAGAGGGGCTTTGTTTATGTTGTTGCTCAAATCAGGGGCGGAAGCGACATGGGAGAACAGTGGTATGAGGACGGGAAGCTCTTAAAAAAGAAAAATACATTTACCGATTTTATAGCCTGTGCCGAGCACCTGATTTCTCAAAAATACACTTCTTCCGATAAGCTTGCAATCATGGGCGGAAGTGCAGGCGGTCTTCTTATGGGTGCCGTTA
Source organism: Treponema denticola (assembly GCF_024181645.1). Taxonomy (NCBI): domain Bacteria; kingdom Pseudomonadati; phylum Spirochaetota; class Spirochaetia; order Treponematales; family Treponemataceae; genus Treponema; species Treponema denticola. The sequence goes on from NZ_CP058624.1 coordinate 638,270, forward strand.
CAAATATGAGACCGGATCTTTTCCATTCGGTTGTTGCTGCCGTTCCCTTTATAGATGTCGTTACCACCATGCTCGACGATTCATTGCCCCTTACAACAGGCGAATATGAAGAGTGGGGAAACCCGAACGAAGAAGAATATTATAATTACATGCTTTCATATTCTCCCTACGATAATATTGAAGAAAAAAATTATCCGCATATTCTTGTAACGGGCGGCTTAAACGATTCGCAAGTTCTTTTCCATGAGCCTGCAAAATATACGGCAAAGCTGCGTGCAAAGAAAACCGGAGATAATATTCTAATCCTCCACATGAATATGGATTCCGGCCACGGCGGAGCCACAGGCCGCTATGACAGAATTAAGGACACCGCCTTCGAATATGCCTTTATTCTTAACATGGTAGGAATCAATAAGTAACGATATTAGGGGGAGAAAACACCCCGTTCCCTTACGGGCTTTTCAAGTCAGAGCAGGGTTTAGCCTTGAAGCTCTGCTGGCTGTACTCTCCCCCTATACCCCCCTCTTTTGACCTTGAAGCTACGCTGGCTGTACCCGCGCTGTCAAAATGAGCGTCGAGTAACTTTTAATCAGTAAACTCAAACAAAACGCCGTATGTTTTTTTCGGATCGGTATAAACCGATGAACCCGTATCTTCACCGATTAAATCTTTTTCCGATAAAAAGGAGCGCACCTTTTCTAATGATTTAACCTTTACTTCAAAACTTATAAACCTGTCATAATCGCTTTTGATTATTTCGATATTCGGGGATGATTCTATTTCCCAAAAACCTTCTTTAGTTTCTTTGTGAGGAACAAGAAGCTTTCTCCACAAATCGAGGGCTTTGTTATAATCGCTGTATGCTATTTTTACCTTTTCTACATATCGAATTCCTAAGTTTCCTCCGGGTTCTTTTTCCGGTCTGTTGACAGGAATTTGATACTCGCAAAAAAAGACTGTTCCTCCTGTAGATAAATCATTACAGATTAAATTTTTCCAATATTGATTTGAATAAAGATTTGTTTCCTTTAATCCTTTTTCTCTTAGTCTGTCCTGTATATCCAAAACTTTCATTGCGGGTTCAAAGGCCATTCCTATTATTCCCGAAATATCTTCTTCTATTTTAAAGTCGATTGCTTCCAATACACAGTTTCCGAATTCTACGCCTCCGCTTGTAAACGTACCCATGCTGCGGTATGACCATGAGATAGGTAAATCAAATGTATATACGAGCATATTGTATAATTCTTTAGGCTCCTTACAGGTCAGCATAAAATGATCAATCTTTTTAACAAAGATTTCTTGACTTTCTTTTGGAGCACAGGCTGTTAATAATAAGCTTAAACATAAAATCATTAATTTGCTTTTCATAATTTTCTCCCACAGCTTTATAAAGGTTTTAGTTCCCTGTATACTTCATCATTTTTGGCCAAAAGAGTATAATCCCTTATTGTCATGCCGTCCTGTTCTCCGCCTGTAACTTTTTCGTCTAGGCGGGCTCCCTTTGAGATAACATAGTCAAGCATTTTTTTGTCGCCGCCTAAACCGACGGCGTGAACTATCGAAAAATTATAATCCGCTTTAATTAAAACATCTGCTCCTTTTTCGATTAAAAACCAAAATAAATCCTTATAGCCGAATTCGGCTGCTTCCATAACAGCCGTAAAGCCGTCCTTGTCTTGAGTATTAATATCAAAGCCGTTTTGTAAATAAGTTTTTATAAGCTCAATATCATTCTTTTTTGCAGCTTTTATAAATTCGGCTATATTCATACTAATCAAACGCCTTTACCCTTGTGCCGGGGATGACGGCTCTGTAAGCATAATCGTACATAGCCTCGACAAAGATTGCCGGTATATAGTATTCTCCTCCGTATGTTACGGTTCCCGTAAACTCAAAGTCTTTTGTGCCGTAGCCGTCCAAGGCAAAGTGAGTGTAAATATGAGTGTCCTTTAAATCTTGAAAGTCATATAATTGCCTTGTGTTGCGCTCGTCTTCCGAATCCGTATCATCATCGCCTCCGAGTCTTGTGTTTGTAATTTCCCAGCCTGTCGGAATGGGGATTGAAAGGGTAAGGTTTTCAAGGGCTCCTTGTGTCTTATTGTCAACCCTTACCCTCATCTTAAACCTCTGTCCTTTTTTTAAGGTCTCAGGCGAAACTTCTTGATCATCCTCGTTTTGATATACAACCGAAAGCTTTAAGTTTTCTTCGATACGGGTTTCGCTTCCCGGGTTAAGTTTTCCTGCCGTGTTTATTGCAGCGAAGATAGGTGTATTTCCCGTATTCTTAATTTCCATCTTTTTTGCCGTTTCGGTATTTACAGGAATATTATGGAGTTTAGATGTATTATTCAATTTGTCCTTGATTACATTTCCTTCGGTTACAATCTCATAGTTTGCACTCTTATTTTTGTCGAAGGCGTAGTGGGGTGCCAGGGCTAAAAGAATCCAAGCCGTTTCCTGTGTCGAAAGCCAATCATTGCTTGAAGAAATTTTAGCAAGCTTTGAAATAAGGTTTGTAGTCCTTGCGGTTTCTCCGACCGTGGTGTAAGCATTTAAGATTAAAGCCAAGTCCCTGATATTTGACGAATAGTTTCCGCCCGTGCTCCTATAAACTGTGGTCGGCTCATACAGCTTTTCGAGCATTGCCTTGGCCGTACTGCTGTGGCCTGCAAGACTGTAAGCATTTGCGAGGAAGGCCTTTGATACGGAGTTGAGGTTTTGCTCCATATTTTTTAGACGGTTCATTGCTCCTATTTCGGGTTTGCCTGCAAGGGCAAGGGTGTATAGGCGGTAGGCCTGAGTTTCCATGCTGTCCGAATATGTGCCTGCCCAATTTTTTGCCATGTCGATTTGGTGGGAAAGCCAGCTTTGATAGATGCTGTCATTTACTTCATAGCCAGCCTTTTTTGCTTCTACCATAAAGTGTCCTGCATAGTTTGTCGCCCACGCAGTTTCATATCCGCCGCCCGGCCAATAGCTGAATCCGCCCGACCTAAGCTGATAGTTTATATAGCGGTTTAGAACCGAGTTTACATTGCTCTTTGCCTTGTCGATTTCCGTTTGGTCTAAGGCCGTTATCGTGTTTAGGTATAATTGAGGGAAGGCCTTGGATGTTATCTGTTCGATACAGCCGTAAGGATAACCTAAAAGATAGGCCAGGCGGTTTTCAAGTCCTAGAGCCGGCATTTGAGAAATTTCTACGCTTAAACTCTTTGTTCCGTTTTCGCCTTTTAGCGGAACGGTTTTAGCAAATGTTTTTCCTGCTTCAATATTTATAAGCTCGACTGTAGAGTAGGGTATTCCTCTGGAAAGCACATCGATTTCGGTAAAGGCCTTTGCCGTTTTTGAAATGCCTGAGGCCGAGGCTTCCGCCGTGAATTTTGCGATGCCGCCCTTATCCGTTTTTACCTTAAAGAAAACGGAAGAGTCGGAATTTGCGGGGATACTTACCTCTTTTGTTTCGCTTATATTTATAGCTCCCTCGCTTTTTAAAACCACCTTTGCTTTTTTTTCGGAAGAAGTTCCGTTAAAGACTGTTACCGGAACCTCGATTGTTTCTCCTATGCCCATGGTGCGGGGAAGGGTAGGCATTACGATAAGATCGCTTTTTACCTTTACAGTTTCTTCTTTTATACCGTAGGCTCCGTCCTTTCCTGCAACTGCCATAATGCGCAAGGCTCCGATGTACTGAGGAAGATCGAATTCGATTGTTTTCTTTTCCTTTGCTTTGATTTCAAAGGGGCCGAAAAAGTAAACAACCGGTTTAAAGCGTTCCGCATTCTTTGAGGTCTTGTTATCTATAAAGCCTCCTCCTCCGACCGAGAGAATCGATTCTATATTGCCGCTGTAGGCTCCGATTACATATTTATAAACATCCCAAGAGGTAATTTGCGAGGACTCTTTTTTATAAAAGCTGTCCCAAGGATTGCCTGTATGGAAGGCCGTAAGACCTAAAAGTCCTTCGTCTACAACGGCAACCGTAAAGGTCATAGGTCTTCCTTTTTCTTCGCTTACCGTAAACGAAACCTTGCTGTTAGGTTCATAGCTCGGTTCCGCTTGTATCACGGGACTTAGTCTTGATAATTTGTTTTCAATCATTACAGGGGTTATTCCGTACATTCTTATGGGCAGACTGTTTTTTGTCTGGCTGTGCTCCTGTATTAAACTTACGTGGGCGTAGATGTTCGGAGCCATCGAAGGATCAAGTTTTAATTTGTACGAGAAAATTTTTCCCTTGGATTTTATCCATTCTTGTTTTAGAACCCTGCCGTTTTTTTCGAGTGTGATTAGGGCTTTTGCACCCTCATATCCGGGGAAGGTAATTTCGGCGGTATCATCGGCATAGTATTTTGCTTTATCGGTTGTGAGCATGATGATTGAATCGCTTGACTCATCGCTTGTTTTTCGGCTGGCCCATCCTTCCCAGTCAAAGTATACTACCTGGGCCGAGCTGTGCCCTCCGTTCGGATCTGAAACTGTAATCAAATACCTGCCCCAATCTCCATCTGTAACCTTCATCTTAAGCTCGGCCTTTCCGCCCTTTGCCGAAATATTCCAGTTTTTTATATGTTGAGTGTATCTTGAATTTGTATAGTTGGCACTTTCTTCATCCGCTTCCCACCACCAATACCATTCCAGCTTATAAAGGTCTACGCTTAAGTTTACGCCTTCTTTTACGGGATTTCCCTCAGGATCCAAAACCGCAAAATTTAGGGTTTGGTCCTTATTGGTGTAAAGCATATCCCTATACTCATCATCGCTTTTAGGAATCTGCATTCCGACATAGCGTGAATAGGGTGAATAATCAAAGACCTTGTTTTCCGTAGAAAAGGCTCCTGAAGGCTCGTATATTCTTGTTTCAAAAATCGCCTTTAGTTTTCCGGGGGCTTTTGCTTCGGATGAAAGATAAAGATTTATATCGGCTTTTCCCGAATCATTTAGGGCTCCTTCCCAAATTGTGTTTGAGTCTTGTTGTACTCTAAGTTCAGGATTTATAAAATTGTAGTTTTTATAATTTTCAAAAGGTGTCCGGTTTAAAACATAGCGTACTGAGATTTCGGCCTCTAAGCCGGAAGCCTTTGCCCCATGGAGCCACTCGCCTCCAAGTACCACAGGATTGTAGCCTTCGGAAAAATATTTTGCTTTGGGATCAAGGTTTACAAAAAGACGGTTGGGTACAATGGACTCAACCTTTATACTCTTAGACCAAGTTTTTCCTCCGGCTGTAACTCTTGCATACCAAGTACCTGTCTTGTCTTGAGCATTGGTTTTAGTATCTATCCTATAAAAACCGTCCACCGAAGAAGTAAAAACCTTAGTATCCGTTTTTTTGCCTAATGGGTCTTCAAGATAGAATTTAACAGGGTAATCTTTAGGGAGATTTTTTTCCAAATCCTGTAAGATAAATACAAGATGAATATCGTCTCCGGGGCGCCAAACTCCGCGTTCCCCGTAAATATAACCTTTAACTCCTTTTTTTGAAGACTCTCCTTCTACTTGAAAATGACTTGTAGAAAGCACTTCGGAATTAAGGGGAAGCCAGTTTACATCTCCGCTTTTTTCGGCTCTTATAAGGAAAGCATCGTTTTCATTTTTGAGCATTAAAAGCCCGTCGCCGTCGGTTTTGCCCGATTCAAATTCTTTTTGAGCAAAGTTAAATAAACTTATATTTACACCGCTCATAGGTTCGGCCGTCAATAGGTCGGCAGCACTGATGTAAAGTTTTCCTTCCCTGTCTTTTTTTGCCGATAAGCCTATGTTTGAAACCAAAATTCTTTTTATTGCCATACAGTAATTGCTGTATGACGGAAGATAAAAGGCCGGATGATTCGGGTTTTCTCTGTTCGACCAAAATTTATAACGGTCTTCGTCTTCTATATCGGAATTATTCCAATAATCGGTTTCGATGTTTTTAAAGTTTTCTATTTCGCTTATATCCTTGGGGAAAGGAAGGTGTGAAAACTCGTTGGATTTGGAAGGCGATTCATACATGCTGTGCTTTTTTGTAAAACTTGCACGAAGCTCGAACATACCGCCGGGAAATTTTTTTATCAGCTTGCTGAGGTCGAGGGAATGTTGAACCGTTTTATTTTTCATCGAGCTGTTCCATTCAAGGTCAAAGCTCTGCCGCCAGACGGGTTCTCCTACGCGGTTTAGCTCATAGCTTCCGTCTATAGTATTTATCTGGAGAAATTGTGTCATGTTCTTATCGTAAATCTGAAAGGCTTCGAGCATAAGGCCGCTGATATTTTTTGTAGAAACAAGGACGGACATTTCCTTTGCAGGAATCAGGTTTCCGGCCTTTGTAAAGCGTATTGAGGGTTTTTCCCAAGCAACCGTTATGGAAAAATCGGCTTGGGTTTCAAGTTTTTTTCCTCTTGAATTTTTTATGCCGGGCAGAACCGATAAGCGTGTATTATCGGGGAAAAGCCCGTTTTGAGAAAAGATTTTAAGCTTATATCCGTCAATGCTGTATCTAAAAGGCATTTCGGGAGACGATTCCAGCCTTATAAAGCCCCTTAAATCTTGTGAAGAGTCCAGCATATCCGAAAAGTTTACCTGTATTTCGCTTCCCGTTTCTTGAGAAAAAGAAGTTACCTGAAAAACCGATAGGGCAGCTACGGTAAAGCTTGCAGAACTTGAGCCCTCTCCGTCGAGAGCTTCCAAATTCCATGATAGGTCCAATTCTTGAACCTGTTTTTTTCTGCTTATTTCTTTTATGCTGATTTTGTATTGATTGGAACTTGCCCCTTGGCTAACCTTTATAGCAGGGTTTGACTTTGAATTTCCCATCGTTAAATCGGCGGTAAGCATTTTTTCTATTGAGGTAAGAGTTTCAGGTATATCGGTTTCGCCGATACCTTCAAATCTAAAAATATTTTCTTTTTTTTCGTCGGGGATTAGTTCCCCCGATATAAGTTTAAACTCAGGATGAGCTATGCTGAATGTAAGGCTGATTCCCTTTTTCTTTTCGGTGTTTTCGAGGAGAAGTCCTACATCCAATTCCAAGTTAAGATCGGTTTTAAAGCTATAGGCTGATGAAGGGGTAAAGGTAATTTGATTTTTACCCATTATCTTCCATTCTCCGGAAGGTTTGGGCGTTAAAACGCAGGCCTTTTCAAGGTTTTCGGGATGCTTTATTTCTTCTTTAAAAATCACATTGATAGGCTCAAGCCGCTTCAAGGCTCCGTAGCTTATGCTTTCAATATCATCCATTGCATTTTGCAAGGCTTGGTCATTTTTTTTACAACCGGTCATAAAAACCGATGCCGACAAAACAAGAACTAGAGCTGCTAAAAGCTGCTTTGATAATGAGTTTAAACTTTTCATAGAATAATAATAGCACAGAGTCTGAAAATTTTCAATTGATGCAGAAGTTATTAGGGGGAGAGGACAATGTGTTATTAAGACTCTTAAAAAATTTCTTTGCGGTTTTTGAGCTCACTGCGGTTAAATAATCAATAAAATTTAATTCTTTTTAAAATTTTACTATTTATTGGAAACTTTTCATACAATAATTATGAAAGGGGAAAATTTTTCTTCTTAAAAAAATTATTAACGAGGCTTAATTATGAAAAAACTATTTAAAATCACCCTCCGCAACGACTACGCTTTTAAAAGAGTATTCGGAGTTGAAGAAAACAAAGATGTCTTACAGGACTTGCTGGAATGTATTTTAGACATTCCGCCTGAAACAATCGTAGGCTTGGAACTTCTGGATAAGGAGTTTCATAAGGATTCGATAAGCGATAAAACCGGAGTCTTAGACGTAAAATTACGTCTAAAGAACAACACGATTATCGACATCGAAATTCAAAACAGGTGGAACAGCGAGTTTGTTCAAAGAACCATCTTTTATTGGGCTAAAATGTACACGGAAAACTTGAAAACGGGTGAAGTATATACAAAACTGCCCAAATGTATTACAATAAATATAGTGGGTGAAGGCTTTGATTTAAATTCGCTTATCCATAGTGAATACAATGTAGTAGAAAAGCACATAAATGATAGACTTTCCGATGAGCTTGAAATCCACTTTTTAAACTTAGCCAAGGTTAAAGAGTATCAAGAAAACATTGAGCTGGACGAAAAGAAAAAGAAGCTCTACAACTGGCTGAAATTTATTGAAACCGATGACGAGGAGGTACGTAATATGCTGGCACAAGAATCACCGATTATGGCAAAAGCCAATGCAACAATAGAAGTAATGGAAATGAGTCCAAAAGAAAAATGGCTCTATGAAAACCGTATGAAATACGAGCACGACAAGGCTTCTTGGAAACATGTGGGTTATCAAGAGGGAATAGTGCAGGGAGAAATAAAAGGCAGACAAGAAGGTATTGAACAAGGCTTTGCTGACGGCACTTACCAAACAAAACTTGAAACGGCAGCTGCATTTAAAAGAATGGGTATTGCTATCGAAAAAATAGCTGAAGGAACGGGGCTTAGTAAGGAAGAGGTGGAGAAACTATGATTCATCGCCCCCTTGTCTTTCTCCTCTAAAAGTGCTATAAAATAAGTAAGCGGTTACGAGGACCGCAAATCATGGAAAGATTAAAAAAAGCACCTCACATAACTTTATATATTCTTTTCTTTTTTTTGTTCTATCTTTCGAGCGTTAAGCACATAGAAGTTTTGATAGTCTGGGTTTTTGTTGTTATTTCCGTGATTTTGATTTTTTCGCCTGAAAGGATTAAAAACCTCAAATCGGTTCTGGGCGTTTTGCCTTTTGTAATAATGGTTCTGCTTCCCTTTGTAATCAGGGGCTTTTACAATGTTCCTATAGAACAAAGATATTTTTCTGCAAAGCTCATTTTGCGGCTAATGTGTGCGATGATGACGATTTCCTTTATTTCTTCAAAATATTCTTACCTTTATTTGGTTGAAGGCGTTATGAAGCTCGGCCTTCCCAATTTTTTAAATCAAATTATTTCCCTTACCTTCAGATATTTTTTTATGGTAAGAACGGATTTGGACAAGACTGCAAAGGCTATGAGTGCCCGCTGTTTTGACAATGCCCGCACCTTTGCCAAAGTTTCAACCTACGGCGAAATGATAGGCGGCTTTTTTTTAAAGGCGGCGGATCACGGCGACAAGGTTTATAATGCGATGAGGGCACGGGGCTTTACCTCCGAAACCAAATTTAAACCCGAAAAAATTGCCTCGCCCTTTTACATAGGCCTTCTTGTCTTCTTCGTTTTGCTTTTTATAGGCCTCACACTAATAGAAAGATTTATGGAGATTCCATGGCTGTTTTAATAGAAAATTTATCCTACACTTATCCTGATGGAAGGAATGCAATCAAGAATATAAATGCTCATTTTGAAAAAGGAAAGAAGACGGCCGTAGTCGGTCTAAACGGTTCGGGAAAGTCGACCCTCCTTTATCATCTTAACGGAACAATTTTGCCTCAAACGGGAAGGGTGAATATTTTGGGTGAAGAGGTTTCTAAAAAGACCTTAAATTCCGTAAGAAAAAAATCGGGCTTCCTCTTCGATTATCCCGACCATCAGCTTTTTTTGACAAGCGTCTACGAAGACATCGGCTTCGGACTAAAGAATTTGGGTATGGGCAGGGTAGAAATAGAAACTGCCGTTGACCGTATCTTAAAAAAACTGAATATCGAGCACCTAAAGGATTATTCGCCCTACCAGCTTAGTTTAGGGCAAAAGAAGATATGTGCCATAGCCGGTGTCCTTGTCATGGAACCTGAAATCATCGTATGCGATGAGCCTTTTTCGGGCCTTGACAGCAAGGTAAAGGCAGCCTTTAAAACTATCTTGGACGATTTTTCCAAAGAAGGAAAGACGATTATTTTTTCGACCCATGATCAGGATTTTTGTTATGAGTGGGCCGATAATGTTTATGTGATGAACGAGGGAGAATTGATTGCAGGGGGCGATGCCGTGAGCATTTTTAATAATGCGGAAGTGCTGCAAAGAGCGGGTATTGTTATGCCTAAACTTGCAAGGCTTTTCGGTCATAAAAACCCTGCTCCCCGTTCTGTTGAAGATGCTCTAAATTTATTATAAATAAAAGGAGTTTTGATAAACAGTTCGGCAGAAATTCCGCCTCACTGTTTATCTTTGATTCAGGAGGAATTTATGCATATATCCGATGGAGGATTATCGACGGCGGTTTGTGCCGTAGGTTATGCGGCAAGTGCGGTAGGAATTGCCTTTGCCGTCAAAGGAACAAAAGAAGAGGATATCCCGAAAATAAGTCTTATGGCGGGAACTTTTTTTGCTATTTCATTGATTATGATTCCGATACCGCCGAGCTCGGTTCATCCGCTCATGTGCGGACTGATAGGAATTATTGTCGGGCGTAGGGCTCCCCTTGCATTTTTTCCCGCACTGCTGCTGCAAGCCCTTTTATTCCAGCACGGCGGGATTACAACTCTAGGAGCCAACACATTGATGCTTTCTATTTCTTCGATATTATCGGCAATTATTTTTTATAATTGGAAAAGCGATAATGTGCTTTTAAAGGGAATGGTTATCGGAGCCTTGTCTGTTATCTTTGTAGTTTTGGTTTTATCGGTTCTTCTTATGACGGGCGGAAGTTTTGCAAAAGAAACATTTATAGCTATCTTTGTTTCTCACTCCGTAGTTATGGCGGTCGAGGCTGTAATTACCGGTTTTGCTGTCAAGCTTATGATGAAGGCGAGGCCCGATTGGTTTAAACGGAATTTATAGAATAATTTTCGTATTAATTTGATTTTTAAATAGAAGGTAAAATTATGAAAAAATATACTTTAACATTATTGTTTTTGTTTGTTGTAAGCTTTGCTGCTTTTTCTCATGCAATGTTTTTGGAACTCATTGAACCGGGAGTTTTTCAGGTTGAGTACGATGGCGGAGGCTTTACCCCCGGAACAAAGGTAATTCTTTATTCCGATGGAGGCTTTGATGTAATTCAAGAAGGCGAGGTAGACGATAAGGGCTTTTACCGCTTTGATCCTTCTCTTAAAGTAATGTCGGCCGAAGCTTCGGATGGGGCAGGCCATGTCGCCTATTGGGAAGCAAGCGAAGAAGAAAGCTCAAACGAAGGCGGAACTGCCGAATCCGCTTCCGGCGATTCTTCCGCAAAATCTAAAAAAATCGGGAAAACAAAGAGGCCTAGTAAGCTCCCCACAATTTTAACCGTTTTAAATACCTGCGCCATTATTTTTCTCTTTTTTGAATTTAGAACATTTAAAAAAAAGGTCTTAGATAAAAAAGCTTAAAACAAGTGTCTAAAATATCGCCGCTCATTTTAATTTGCGCTTTGCTTATAATGAGCGGCAATAGACTATGTAACTAAAGAATAAAATGCCGCCGGCAAAAAGAAAGACGGGATAAAAAATGCCTATTGCAGCGATACTGCTGCCGATAAGCATTCCTATCGGAGAAGATATTTGAATCAGCACCGTATTAAAGGCAAAAAATCTTCCTGAGAATTCGGGTTGTACTTTTTTTTGGTAAAGGCTTGTTACATAGACATTAAAAACTCCCATGCTGAAACCTGCAAGTAGGGCGGATGAGCTGATAATACTGTTGAGTAAGATTATATTAAATAAAAAGTTGTTTTCTTTTAAAAACCAAAAGTAAAAACCTAAAATCAAAAAAGAAAAGGCCGGCAAAACCAAAGCAAAAAATTTTATATTTTTACCGGAAACTTTTCGAGAAGCAAGGCTGCCCAGTATGTTCCCTATTCCTAAACCGAAAAAAACAATTGTTGAAAGAAGAGTTAAAAAAGATTTTTCATCTTTTAAAAATTTATTTATAAAAGAAAAAGCCGACTGCCAATTAAACATAAAAACCGTCTTAAATTGATAGGTCAGTATGTTCGAAAAAATGGGTGTACAAAAAAAATTTAAGCATGAAGCCAATAATGCAAATCTTAAAAGTTCTTTTTCGCTTAAAACATAGCGGTATCCGTCAAAGATTTTTTTTAACTTTGACTCCGCTTTTTTTTGCTCATCTTTCTTTTTAAAATCGTAACGGATAAAAATTTCGGATAGGGCTGATATAAAAAAAGTTATGGCATTGATTAAAACACAGACCGCACAGCCTAAGAGCATCACAAGCCCCGCCGCAAAGATGACTGCCAGCATCGAAATTAAGCTCTTACTCATTTCCAAAACAGAATTAGCTTTTTTTAAATTTTCTTTATTTATTATTTCGGGTAAAATTGCTCTGCTCGAAGGTTTAAAGATGGACAGGCAAAAACCTTGTACAACACTTATAAAACAAAACAAAAATACCTTTAACTTAAAATCCAAATTTAAAAGAATCAAAAATAGAATAAAAATATTTAAAACAAATTGAGCCGAGTCGCTTAAGTATAAAATCTTCTTTTTGTTAAAGCTGTCTACGATTGAACCCGAAAAAAGAGAAAAAACAATTCTTGAAAATTTAGCTGCAGAATAAACAAGGGCAAAATTTATAGGATTATCCGTTTGAAGGGCAACCCAGATTGAAATTGCTACGCTTCCTATTTCATCGCCTATCAGCGAAGTTATTGTACCGAAATAAATTAAAAATAAATTACGCTTTTCCGTTCTTTTTTTAATTTGCATACAAGTATTTTAACCTTTGAGGACTCACTCTTCAACCCAATTTTCGAGTTTTAGGGCTTTTATCCTTTTAAATTCTTTTGTATTATTCGTTACCAAGGTTCCGTTATTATATAGAACTATTGATGCTATAAGTAAGTCATTAGGCCCGATAAGGGTTCTGCTTTTTTCCAGCTTTGAACGGATATCCGCATAGGTGTATGCCGTTTGATCCGAAAATGGCTCTACTTCAAATTCTTTAAAAAACACTTCAAGCCGTTTTAGATTTTCTTTCTTTTTGCTGCTCTTATATGCTCCCAATAAAAGCTCTGCCTTTACAATTGAAGGAAGCCTTATCTTAGAAGGCGGAATAGATAAAATTTTATTTTTGAGGGATTGATACTTTCCGTTTATAAAATAAATACAGATATTTGTGTCCAAATAATACATTAGGGCTCCCTGGGGCTGTCATCTTCCCATTTCGGCTGTTCCGGTCTTTGAAAGGTTTTATCATCTACCGATCCGAAAAGATTTATAAATTCTTTGGAGTAAGAAGGCTCAATTTGAGGAAGAATTTTTTCCAAAACCCAGCCTGAAATGGATTTGTTTGCATTTTTGGCAGCTTTTTCAATTTTTTCAAAATGACTTTCTTTTACATATAAAGATATTTGCGGCATTGCTCCATACCTCCATTCTTAGTATAAAGCTTTTTTATTTATCTGTCAAGTATACTTGCAAGTATACTTGATATATAAAAATCAGGAATTCAAAATCCCGAGATACCGATTTCGCGGTATTTTAAAGCTGCCGCATAATCTTTAATTTTAGCCTCGCCTCTAAATATATATTTAAGTCTATCATACCTCTGAAAATATTTGCATTATAGAACAAAAATACCCTGTCAATACCCTTTAAAAACCTTCTCATATATGATATAATACAACATATAATACAACCAGTGAGGAAGCAGCTATGAGTACGGCAAACAGAAAATATAAAGACTCGGTCTTCGTTGATCTTTTCTCGGAAGACGAAAAAGCGAAAGAAAACTTTTTATCGTTATATAACGCTTTGCACGGAACAAACCTGCAAATGTCTTGTCCTGTAGAAAATATAAGGCTCGATAATGTCATGTATATGAACATAATAAACGATGTTTCCTGTCTTGTAGACAATAAGATTATAGTTCTTGCAGAACATCAATCCACCATAAATGAAAACATGCCTCTACGCTTTTTAGAATATATAGCAAGGCTCTATGAAAAGCTTCAAGCACCGACCGACAGGTATTTAAGAAAGCTGTCAAAAATACCTACGCCTGAGTTTTACGTCTTTTACAATGGTACAGAAGACTACCCTGAAACTACAGTTCTAAAGTTATCTGACGCCTTTATTACAAAACCTGAACAGGTACCGCTGGAACTTGAGGTAAAAGTATATAACATAAATAAGAACAAGGGTGCAGAAGTATTAAGCCGCTGCAAACCGCTTGAAGAATACAGCCTCTTTGTAGAAGAGGTAAGAAATCAAACGCAACTTGATCCTGAAAACGGCTTTACCAATGCGGTAAAGATATGTATAGAAAAAGGAATCTTAAAAGAATACTTACAGAGAAAATCACGGGAGGTAATTAATATGCTAGTAGCCGAATATGATTACGATACGGATATTGCAGTACAGAGAGAAGAAAGTCTAAGAATTGGAATACAACAAGGAATACAACAGGGTATTGAACAGGGTATTAAGCGAGGCTTTTCCGATGGAGTAATAAAAACAGCTTTAGCTTTTAAGAAAATGGGTATACCGATAGCAAAAATTGCTGAGGGTACAGGGCTTACTCAAGCGGAAATAGAAAAATTATAAATATGTTACTAGCCGAATATGATTACGATACAGACATCGCAGTACAAAGAGAAGAAAGTCTAAGAATTGGAATACAACAAGGAATACAACAAGGAATACAACAGGGTATTGAACAAGGTATTAAGCGAGGCTTTTCCGATGGAGTAATAAAAACAGCTTTAGCTTTTAAGAAAATGGGTATACCGATAGCAAAAATTGCTGAGGGTACAGAGCTTACTCAAGCGGAAATAGAAAAATTATAAATATGCTAGTAGCCGAATATGATTATGAAACCGATATAGCCGTGCAACGAGCAGAAGAGAGGGAAATAGCCTTTGCTGACGGCTCATACCAAAAAGCCCTTGAAACGGCAAAAATATTAAAGCAGCTTGGCGATTCCGTAAAAAAGATAATACAAGCAACCGGTCTCAGCCAAGAAGAAGTAGAAAACATTTGATCCACCGCCATCCGTGGCGGTTTTGAGTAGGCTTTTTGAAAATAGTCTGTTGAGTCGTGTACATCCGTGTACACGGCTCAACGACGAGATTTGTGCATAACACAAATCTCGCTACTGTTCAGAACCACTGCCATCCATGGTAGTTCTGATACGTCGAGGATTTTCAGAAGCGGCATGGATGCCGCCGGTTACATCAGAAGCGATGTTTCGGCAGTGCCGAAACTCGCTGCCAGAAGTGTACAAGGATGTACGCTTTTGGCAATGTAACGCAGTAATTGCCCGCATATTTTCAAAAAATCGCACAAATCAACTAACCGTGAGACATGTCTTGATTTTGTAATAAAGCGAGAAGTTGACTTTGTTGTTTTTTTATGGAACCTGTTGTATTATCTTCAATGAATATAGTAGGTGTTCCAAACTCAGTTTCTTTTTTATATAAAAATTTATCCCATATACTTCTTGGACCAACGAATTCTTCAGGACCGTATTCTTTTCCTTCAAATTGTTCTATTTCTTCTTTAGTCCACTTATCAAGAAAATTATTTTGCAAATTATATATTTTTAATGATTCTCTTACAAAAGGGAGCCTTTTTATTATTTTTTTTAAAGATAATGTCTTTAATTCTTCTGCTAAAGTTGCATTTTTTAATACAAGTGCCCTGGCTGTAACACTTTCCATACTTGTTGGTAAAGTTGTATTATCAAAAGTTAAATCTACTGGTCCTGTTGTTCCTTTGTATTGCATTTTTGATAGGTTACTATTTTTAAATGTTATATTCCCACCAACAGAATCTCCCTCAAAATTTAATAACTCTAAATTTTCTTGTGACATAGTAGTAGTATCTATATTATTTAAAACTAAATTTTGTATTCTTGTTGATCTAGTATATTTGTTTAAAACTTCATCTTCTAATATATCAGTTCTTTTACGAAATTCTAATAATTGGTCTACAGGTAAAGGTTCTGTATTATCTTTTCCACCATTGTATTCAGTAACATTTGGTCCTGGACACTTAAACTCCTTTACATTTAAAAATTTTATACCATTATTAATTTCTTCAATTTTATTTGATCCTATAAGAAGTGGCAGTAAATTTTTTACATTACCTTTTACATACATGTCACCGATAACAAGAGCATCTTTCAACTTTTCATTTTTAATTAGTGTTAATAAATCTGCACTGTCAATATATGGAGTATAAGTATGACCTGAACTGTTAAGATTTTTTTCTTGTAAATCCCTTAATAAAATTTGAATACTATTTGGTTTATCACTTTTTACAGTTATATTTGTATCTTTTAATATATTTAGTTTTCCATTTGTTGTTACTTCTTTATAAAATTCATTTACATCAAAATAATCTGTTAAAGTGCTTTTAAATGCTACAGGAACATTTACATCACCATCTTTAAAATTCAAAACTGCTTTATTAAGAGCATTAAGTTTAGTTTCTTTTAAAAATTTTGGAGTAATAGGAGTCGATATATATTCCCATTCAATATTTTCGGAATTTAGCTTTTTATAAAAAGTATTTATTTTTAAGTTTGCTGAATCAAAATCGGGATTTGTTTTTTCTTTTAAATTATAAGCAATATATTTTGCTATTTCTGTTGTTTCTTCATTAGTACATTCCATAATATCTTCTAATGAAATATCGCCGCTGATAGTTTTTATGTTTGCATTTTCATCAAGTGTAATAGTTTGTTTGGTGCTGTCGGCATTTTCGATATTTAAAACACTTAATGCCTTTGCAGCTTTTTTTAATGCAGTTTTACTTATTTTGTAAGCGGTGAAGTCATTATTTTCCGTTTTAAACGATTTTATGGTAAGAGCATCTGTATTTATTATTACATTATTAGTGCTTTTTTCTGCTAATTCTTTTAATTTATCTAATGTTATATTTCCGCTTGCCTTAATTATATTACCGCCCGCATCTTTAGTAACATAGATAACCGAATTTCCAATAGTTATTTGTTCTGCCGGTTGGCTTGCTTCCGCTTCCACTACAGCGGAAACTGCCGTATTTTTTTCGATTTTTACCTTTTTCGTAATGGTATTATCTGTAACATCCGAATATGTTATACCGTTTATAATAAGCTCTTTAACCTTATAGTTTGTATTTGCGGAAAGCGTAAAGGTAAGCTCGCTGCCCTTATCAACCTTTCCGTCGGCAGGAAGAGAGGGACTTACTTCAATTTTGCCGTTTGCGGGTTGGGTTATACTAATTTTGTATTTTGTGTCCTCTATAGACGGGGGGGGGGACGATGGACGGCTTTTCGGTTTTTTTAGCCGTGTCCACATTTTGATCGCAGCCCGATAAAAATACGGCAATTAAAACAGCCGTAAACAAAAAAAACTTTTTCCTCATAAACTAATCCTCCAAATTTTGTGGTAAGTAAATCCAAAACCTGTTTTTACTATATATTTACCATTTTAACCGCTTTTTTATAAATTGTCTAGTGTTCGCAAGTATACTTGTTATATAAAAATCAGGAATTCAAAATTCCGAGATACCTGCTTCTCAGCATCTTAAAGCCGCCGAAGCGTTTTATGTTTTCGGAAGGAATTTGGGCATCTATTAAAATGCCCTTTTTGTTTTCAAAGAAGTCTTGGGCAAAGAGGGAGAAGACTGTTTTGGAAGCTCCGCTTACCTTGCTGAACATGGATTCGCCTATAAAGACCTCGTTTATATAAAGGCCGTAAAAGCCTCCGGCCAATTCGCCGCCTCTCCATGCTTCTACAGAGTGGGCAAATCCCAGCTTATGAAGAAGCCTGTAAGCTTGAAGCATGTCATCCGTGATCCAAGTTCCTTTTTGCCTCTCTCGTTTGATTAGGGCACAGTTTTCTATAACCTGATCAAAGGCTTCATTTAGGCTTATCCTAAAATCCGTCTTTTTTATTTCTCTTTTTAAGCGGGACGGAATATGAAAAGAAGCCTTGTCGATTACAAACCGCAGAGATGGAGAAAACCAGATTATCGGGTCTTCTTCGGAAAACCAAGGAAAAAAAGAATGTTTATAGGCCGAAAGAATCATCCCCGGCGAAAGGTTCCCTCCCGATATGACTTCATCATCTTGGGATTTTTGAATATAATCTTCCTCTCCCAAGGCCTTATTAAAATCAAAAAAATCCTCGCTCTCAAGCCAAGGAAAATCCTTTTGACTTCTTTTTAAGAGTATCTTTTTTTCCATAGAACTTAAAAGCGATAATGAAGAAAAATCGGTCTGCATTTGTTTTTACTAAAAAGCCGCACCTTTTTATTTTATGTTCAATACCAAATAGGGCTTTTTAAGTTTATCCCCGATTCGGCATTTTACTGAGCTGCCCTTCTTTGTTTCCCCGAAAAGGATCATATCCGTTAAGGGAGTTACAAATTCGTCCTCGACAAGGCGGGCCGCATTGCGTGCTCCGAATTCTTCCGAATATCCTTTTTCGGCTAAAAGAGGAATAACATCTTCTTCAAGCTCAAGGGAAATTTCTTTTTCGGCAAGCTGGGAGCGTATTTTTTCTACTTCTTTTTTGATGATGAGGCTCATAACCTGCATCGTAAGGGGGCCGAATTTTATGATTGCATCAAGGCGGTTTCTGAATTCGGGCGTAAAGGTCTTTTCAACAGCCTCATCGACAGCCGATTCCGAAATACGCTCTCCTCCGAAACCGATTAAGGGCTTTCCTATATTGGAAGAGCCTGCATTGCTTGTCATAATAAGAATTATATTGTTAAAGGCTGCCTTTCTGCCCTGATTATCGGTAAGGGTAGCATAGTCCATAATCTGTAAGAGAATATTATAGATGTCGGCATGAGCCTTTTCTATCTCGTCCAATAGAAGAACCGCATTAGGGCTTTTTTGCACGGCAGAGGTTAAAAGTCCACCCTCTTCAAAACCTACATAACCGGGGGGAGAACCTATGAGGCGGCTTACCGTGTGCTTCTCCTGATATTCGCTCATGTCGAAGCGGAGGAGGGGAATACCCAGCTCTTCTGCAAGGGTCTTAGCAAGCTCGGTTTTGCCTACGCCCGTGGGGCCGACAAACAAAAAGTTTGCAACCGGCTTATCCTTAGAGCGGAAACCGGCTCGGGAACGTTTTACTGCCTTGGTAACGCCCTCGATGGCGGTATCTTGCCCGAAGATTTTTTTTGAAAGAATTTCTTCAAAATGCCGAAGCTTTTCCGTCTCGTTTACCGAAATCCTTTGTTCCGGAATCTTGGCTGTTTTTGCAACTATCTTATCTATGTCGGAAAGGCTTACCTCCGGCAAAGCTGTTTCCTCAAGGCCTTTTTTATCAGTTTCATTTTCGTTTTTTTCTTTATCGGCTCTTATCTTAATGAGGGCTCCGGCCTCGTCGATAAGGTCTATGGCCTTGTCGGGCAAAAACCTGTCCCTGATATGAAGGGCCGAAAGATGGACTGCCGACTCCAAAACCTCATCGCTGTAATGCACCTTATGAAAATTCTCGTAGCTTTCGCGAAGGCCTTTTAAAATTTTAACGGCTTCTTCTTCATTCGGCTCTTCAATATCTATTTTTTGGAAACGCCTTGCAAGGGCTGCATCCTTTGTAAAATACTTATTATATTCTTCAAAGGTTGTAGCTCCGATACAGCGAACCTTTCCATTCGCCAAAATCGGTTTTAAAAGATCAGGTGCTTCAATTCCGCCTCCGCCTGAGTTTGCATTTACAATGGTGTGGATTTCATCTATAAAAAGAATAGCATTTTTTTCTTTTGAAATTTCGGATACAATCCGTTTAAGCCTCTCTTCAAAGTCGCCTCTAAATTTTGCTCCGGCCAGCAGATCCGATAGGCTTAAGCTGTAGATATTTGCGTTTTTTAAAAAACAGGGAACCTTATTTGCGGTAATTCTTTGTGCAAGCCCCTCGGTGATGGCCGTTTTTCCGACTCCGGCTCCTCCTACGTGAATGGGATTGTTTTTTTGTTTGCGGCATAAAATCTGAATAGTTCTTTCTATTTCTTCTTCCCTTCCGATGATGGGAGAAAGCAGGCCCTTGCGGGCTTTTTCGGTTAAATTTACCGTAAACCTTTCAAGATAAGTTTTTTGTGCCTTATTTTTATCCGTGTTTTTTTCTTCAGCACTATGGGCGGCAGAGTCTTTTTTTAAGCCTTGAGCTTCCCGAACATCTTCGGCTTCTTCATAGGCACTTTTATTTTTGCCGTCATCATAGAAGTCGGGGCTGCTGACCAGTTGGAGGAGTCTTAGGCGGTCTATTCCGCTTTGCTTCATAAAAAAAGAACAATGATTTTTTTCTTCATCCATAAGGCTTACTATTATGTCGTTAATCCCGATAACAGGCTTTTCTGCAGCATTACAGTTTAAAATCGCTCTTTCAAAAACATTTTGCAGACCTACTGTTTGAATCGGTTCTGCCTGATTGTTTTGTGTCCTTACCGGAATCTTCTTTTCAAGATAGGTGTTTAGGTTATCGTGGATGTAGCCTAAATCCGAACCTGAAAGGGTAAAAAGCTCCAAGGCCTTAGGATTGAACATAATAGCCCACAAGAGGTGCTCCGGAGTAACAAATTCATGATTTCTTTTTTTTGCGTCTTCAACCGCATCTTGAAAAATGCGTCTGACAGTTAGACTTACCGTAAAATTCATACTTTTTCAACCTTGCATTGCAGCGGAAAATTATTATTTTTTGCTGCCGTTAATACTTGAAAGCATTTTGTTGTTGCTATGTCATATACATAGATACCGACAGAAGCTTGTCCCGTTTTATGAACCTTAAACATCAAAGTTTCGGCTTCTTCCTGCGACTTATTAAATATGGAAATAAGGACGGCCACAACAAAATCCATTGGGGTAAAGTCATCATTAAGAAGAATGACCCTATAATTTTCCGGTTCTATAAATTTTTCAGATATAATAGTCCCCTTTTGGGCTTGCTTTTTTAGTTCCATACATATAAAGTACTGTAAAAATCCGTATTTTACAAGCAATTTTTTATTTTTTTTAGTAATATTCTTCCGTAAAATAAGAATTTTGACAAAAAATTCGATATATTTGTAAAAAGGGAAAAAGGGAACTTGATATTTTAACGTAATGTGATATACTATAATGCGATGAGCTCTAATAATTCTGAAACAAAAAAAATAAAACCTATCAATATCGGCAGAAAAAATGCGGTAATGGAAAGGATTTTTGAACTTATATATAATAAATCATCGTTTTTGCTTTTAGGGCATAAGCACGCCGATGAGGATTGTTTCTCCTCGGTTGTTGCTTTCGGCTTATTATTGCGTAAATTCGGGAAAACCGTAAATATTTTTTTAGAAGATAATGTTCCCGATAATCTTTCTTTTTTTGCGGATATTTGCAGATACAATTTTATCTCTTTCTTTGTTAATGATGTGACTGAGGTCATAAAGCCCGATGTTGTCGTTATCTTAGATACACCTAAGCCTGATATGATAGCCTCAAATGATGATATTGACGTTTTTTTAAAGGATAAAACGCTTCCTAAGGTTGAGATTGATCATCACTTTGCAGCGGATGCGGATTATTCGGGGGATGAGGATTATAGACTTACCTTGAGGGCTTCAAGCACTTGCGAGATAATAGGGCAAATGTGTTTAAAGCTTGAAAAACGCCCTGAAATTCTTAAAAAATACGGTATACATGAGTTATATTCCCGCAACATAGTTCTTGCTATGCTTACAGGTATGATTGGAGATGCAAAGATGGGGGACTATCTTTTTAAGCAGCGTGATAAGGCTTTTTATAATTATTTTTCAAAAAAGTTTAATTCTATTCTTCATGAGAAATTTAACGAAGGTTCTCAAAACATAAGTTCCGTCAATGAAATTGTGGATGTAATGGAAAAACTTTCAGATGAAGATGCAAGAATTTATGAATCGGTAATGAAAAACGCTTCTTATGATGGCCGCGTTGGTGTTATAATCTTAGATGAAAAACAGTCCGATGCTTTAAGTTCGGGGATTGATTATAATCAGTTTTTGGGTGTTATAAAGCGTGCTACAGATAATATAGCCGAAGAAGTTCATGGAGTGGGCATTTCGGCATACTTTGATCCTGCGGAAATATCCGATAAAATTCAGCTTAGAATAAGGGCTTCCGGAGATGTAAAGGGAATTGATGTAAGACCTATTTTAAACGAATTCGGTATTGAAGACGGCGGAGGCCATCCCGGTGCCATAGGCTTTAGGTTCCCCAAAACGGAAATCAAAGATCTTCCCGGTTATGTAGAAAAAATTTCTAAAAAAATTAAAACCCTCATTCCGAAATGATGCCTCAAAAAATAAACTATGACAGGCTGATGCAGGAGACGATAAAAAATTTAGGTTCAAATGATAAGACCTTATTGCTCCATTCCTGCTGTGCCCCTTGCAGTTCTTCCGTTATCTTAAAGCTCGCTCCTTTTTTTAAGCTTACTGTTTTCTATTATAATCCCAATATCGATACTTCTGAAGAGTACGAAAAAAGAGCGGAAGAGCAAGGGCATCTTATTTCCATATACAATGAAGAAAATCTATCATCTCACAAAATAGAAATAATCAAAGAGGCCTATGATCCGCAAGAATTCTATGAGATTTCTCAAGGTTTGGAAGATTGTCCCGAAGGGGGAGAGCGCTGTATGCGTTGTTACCTTATTCGGCTAAAAAAAACTGCCGAAAGGGCTAAAAAGGACGGTTTTGACTTTTTTACCTCAACTCTTTCGGTGAGTCCCTTAAAAAATGCGGAGAAACTTAATTCTATAGGTTTTTCCCTTGAAAGCGAAGGCTGTAGATGGCTGCCGAGCGATTTTAAAAAAAGGAACGGCTACCTTGATTCTATAAATTTAAGTAAAAAATACGGTCTTTACAGACAGGACTACTGCGGCTGCAAATACTCAAAACGATAAAATTTTACTCATTTTATATTCATAAATTCAAGTTTTAGAATTGACTATATACTTAATTCCTGTTATAATAAAAGCAAAGTAATCAATCTATTGACTATAAATATTAGGAGGTCAAAAGTGAAACTTGAATTAGGTATTATCCCCATTAACGACATGAAATTTGGAAACAAAACTGCCGTTAACGGAACATGCCTTGAAGTAAACAAAGCTGAACTTGAGGCTCTTATCAAGGAAGATCCGCTTGTAACCGGTGTTGAATTGCACATTGCAAAGCCCGGTGACAATACCCGAATTATCCCTGTAAAAGATGTTCTTGAACCCCGATGCAAGGTAGAAGGCAGCGGCGTTTGCTTCCCCGGTTTCTTTACCGGCGAAGAGGCTGTTGTTGGAGCAGGTAAAACCCACGTATTGAAGGGTGCTGCTGTAGTTACAACCGGAACCGTTGTAGGTTTCCAGGAAGGTATCATCGACATGAGCGGCCCGGGTGCTGAATATACACCCTTCTCAAAGACCGTAAACCTCGTTGTTGATTGCAAGATTCAGGACGATGTTACCCGTGCTATTAAAGAAAAGGCCTTACGCCTTATGGGCTTAAAAACAGCCCGATACCTCGGAGAAGCTGCTAAAAACGTAAAACCCGCTTCTGTAGAAACCTACGAAACACTTCCCTTCGTAGAGCAGGCTAAACAATATCCCAACCTTCCCAAGGTAGGCTATGTTTACATGCTCCAGAGTCAGGGACTTTTACATGATACCTACTACTACGGTGTCGACGTAAAGCAGATTCTTCCCACCATGATGTACCCCACAGAAGTTATGGATGGTGCAATCGTAAGCGGTAACTGCGTTTCTGCATGCGATAAAAACCCGACCTATGTTCACCAGAACAGCCCCATTATCCATGAACTCTATAAGAGACACGGAAAAGACATCAACTTCATGGGCGTAATTGTTACAAACGAAAACGTTACTCTTGCAGACAAGGAAAGATCTTCTAACCTTTCAGCAAAGTTGGCTCAGATGCTCGGCTGCGATGCAGTTATCGTTTCTGAAGAAGGTTTCGGAAACCCCGATGCCGACTTGATCATGAACTGCCGCAAGATCGAAGAAATGGGTATCAAGACCGTTCTCGTAACCGACGAATATGCCGGTCAAGACGGTGCAAGTCAGTCTCTTGCTGACTCGAACCCCTTAGGAAATGCTGTAGTTTCTAACGGAAACGCAAACGCTGTTGTAAAACTTCCCCCGATGAAGACCATCATCGGAGATGTAAAACAGGCAAATGTTATTGCAGGTGCTTGGGACGGAAGTTTACATGCCGACGGAACAATCGAAGCTGAAATTCAGGTTATTACCGGTGCTACAAACGAGCTCGGATTCTGGAATCTTAGCGCAAGAGGACTATAAGGAGTTAAGCTATGAGTAAAGTAATTGTTCATTATATCAATCAGTTCTTTGCCGGAAAGGGCGGAGAAGACATGGCTGACTACAAACCGGAGGTTATTGACGGAACAGCAGGTCCCGGTACCGGAATTCAAGGTGCTTTAGGAGATGCAGGAAAGATCGTCAAGACCATTATCTGCGGTGATAACTTTTTTAACGAGCACGAAGAAGAAGCTGTTGCATTCGTAAAAAAAGTTCTTACAGAAACAAAAGCCGACCTTCTTATTGCCGGCCCCGGATTTAACGCCGGACGATACGGTATGGCTTGCGGTAACGCAGCAAAGGTTGCCTTTGAGCTTGGTATCCCCGCTATTTCGGGTCTCTATGAAGAAAACCCCGGTTATGATGTATTCAAAGCCTTTATGTACACAATCAAGACAGGCAACTCTGCTGTAAGCATGAGAGAAGCTGTTCCTGCTATCGGAGCTTTGGCTAAAAAACTTTTGACAGGCGAAAAAATTTGCTGCCCCGAAAAAGAAGGTCTCTTACCCAGAGGCGTACGCCAAAACTACTTTGCAGAAGAAAGAGGTGCAAAGAGAGCTGTTGACATGCTCATCAAGAAGATTAAGGGTGAAGAATTCGTAACCGAATATCCGATGCCCGTATTCGACAGAGTACCTCCTCAGCCGCCCGTTAAGGATATCACCAAGGCAAAGGTTGCATTGGTAACTTCAGGCGGTGTTGTACCCAAGGGTAACCCCGACCACATTGAAGCTTCAAACGCTTCACACTACGGCGAATATTCAATCGCAGGTATGGCAGCTCTTTCATCAAAAGACAGCGAAACAGCTCACGGCGGATATGACCCGACCTATTGTAACGCAAACCCCAACCGAGTTCTTCCGGTAGACGTTTTGCGTGATCTCGAAAAAGAAGGAAAGATCGGAAAACTTCATGACAAGTACTATACAACGGTAGGAAACGGTACGGCCGTTAAGCGTGCAAAGAAATTTGCTGAAGAATTTGTTCAAAAACTTGTAAAAGACGGAGTGCAGGCTGTAATTCTTACCTCTACGTGAGGCACATGTACTCGTTGCGGTGCAACGATGGTTAAAGAAATCGAGAGATTCCTCCCGGTAGTACATATTGCAACTGTTGTTCCTATCTCAAAGACTGTTGGTGCTAACAGAATTGTGCCGGCCGTAGCTATTCCTCACCCGCTCGGTGATCCTAAAATGAACGACGCAGATGAGAAAAAACTCCGCCGATCACTTGTTGAAAAAGCATTAAAAGCTCTTGAAACACCTATTTCGGAGCAAACCGTTTTTTAATTTAGCTTTTTAAACTAAAGCCCCCAAGCCTCTAAGGCAAGGGGGTTTTTTTTTATGGCCGGTTTTTCCGCTCGTGTAGACAAATTTCAGCTTTTAGTATATCATACTAGAATACTTTTTTTCGAGGAAAAAGATGGATTATATTGAAAGTCTTTTTAATAAGAATTTTTTGGAATATGCAAGTTATGTTATCCGCGACAGGGCCATACCCGACCTTGAGGACGGTTTAAAGCCTGTTCAAAGGAGAATTTTACATTCTCTTTTTGAGATGGATGACGGCAAATTTCACAAGGTAGCAAACGTTATCGGGCACTGTATGAAGTACCATCCCCACGGAGACGCTTCAATAGGAAACGCCCTCGTGGTTCTTGCTTCAAAAGAGCTTTTTATAGATACTCAAGGAAACTTCGGGAATATTTTTACCGGAGATGAAGCTTCCGCTCCCCGATACATAGAGTGCAGGGTAAACGACTTTGCAAAAACTATCTTTTATAATCCCCATATAACCGATTATACGGTTTCCTATGACGGAAGGAACAAGGAACCCTTAGCCTTTAGGGCAAAACTCCCCGTAATCCTCGCGATAGGGGCAGAGGGAATTGCCGTAGGTATGTCCACAAAAATTTTGCCCCATAATATCCTCGAAATAATTGAAGCCGAAAAAGCCTTTTTAAGCGGAAAATCCTTTGCTCTTTTCCCCGACTTTCCCACAGGAGGATTGATAGATGTTTCGGAATATGAAGACGGCTTAGGCAAAGTCTTAGTCAGGGCCAAGCTCGACACATCCGACGAAAAGAGGATAGTAATAAGGGAGTTACCCTTCGGAAGCACCACCGAAAGCATGATTAACTCTATCGAGGCTGCTTCAAAGGCCGGAAAGGTTAAGATTTCGGAAATAAGCGACTATACGGGCGAAAATGTCGAGATTGAGTTAAAGCTCCCCAGAGGGGTTTACTCTGCCGATGTGGTGGATGCCCTCTATGCTTTTACCGAATGCGAGCAGTCTATTCCATGCAATCTTTTGGTTATAAAGGACAATCTTCCGGTTCAAATTACCGTAACGAACATAATAAAATACCATGCCAAGCAGCTGATGCAGATTTTAAAGGATGAGCTCGAATATGAAAGAGCCATGCTTACCGAACGTCTGCACATGCGCACCCTTGAGCGTATTTTTATCGAGGAACGCATATACAAAAAGATAGAAACTATGAAGACGGCAGAGGGGGTAATCAATGCGGTTATCAAGGGCTTTATTCCCTTTAAAAAAGAATTAATCCGCGCTGTAACCGAAGATGATGTCGACAAATTGCTTAAAATCCCCATCCGCCGAATATCTCTTTACGATATAAACAAAAACCGTGAAGAGGTTAGGGAGATAAATAACCGCTTAAAGGAAATAGCAAAGCTTTTAAAGAACTTAAAGGGCTATGCTATTTCGGTTTTGGACGGAATTGCGGCAAAGCTTCCGGCAGAAGAATTTAAGCGCAAGACCGAGATTACCGGCTTTACAAAGGTTGATGTAAAAGAGGCCGTAACAAGGGATACAGCCCTCCGCTATGATGAAGAAACGGGCTATCTCGGTACATCCGTTACCACAGGAAAAGAGATTCTACGGGTCAGCCCCTATGACCGCATCTTTGTCTTGCGGAAGAGCGGGGTTTACACCGTAATGGATGTGCCCGACCGAGTCTTTGTCGATACCGGAATGTGGTATTGCGGCTTTGCCGAAAAAGAAGAGCTTTCTAAGGTGCTTTTTACCGTAATTTACCGCGATTCCAAGACAAAGTATGCCTATATAAAGAGGGCTAGGGTAGAAGGCTATATCCTAAACAGGGATTACCTTTTTGCTCCTGACAACACCGAGGTGCTTTTTGCAAGTACTAAGCTTAAGTTTTCTTTTAAGCTGAACTATGCGCCTAAACCTAGAGTAAAAAAAATAGAAGAAGAATTTAAGGCCGATTCCTTTGCCGAGAAGGGCTTAAAGGCCCAAGGCGTACGCCTTTCGGTACGGGAGGCTCTTTCTGCGGAAGAACTGTCTGAAAAAAAATCATTGATTAAAAAGGCTCAAAAGACTTCAAAAACAGGGAAGAAAAAAGCATCCGATAAATAAGGAGGCTTTTAATCGAGAAACAAGATTTTTTTGATTTCTTCTAAGAGCTGAAGCTGCTGTTCGGCTCTGGCTATGCCTTCGATTGCAGGATCATAGCGTTTGTCTATCGTTAAAATTTCTTTCCAAAGCTCTATAGCTTTTTCGTAGTTTTTATTATTGTACTCTTTTAAAGCTTGAACATATAGCTTTTTTATAGTGCTAAGTTTTTCATCTCTTTTATCCTGACCTAAAAGGAGCTTTACTCCCACGCTGATACGGCTGATATTTGTAACCTGACTGGACAGGTCCAGGGTATAATTTGCAGAAATTTGAACATCCGAGATGTTTACTTCTCCTCCCAAGGTAAATCGGGGATTTCCTCCCTTAATGCCGAAACCTGTTAGAAGATTAAAATATTTTGTGATTGAAAACATAAATCCTAAACTTCCATAAGGAAGCCCTGAATTTTTTATATTTACAACATTTATCCCCTGATTTAAATCTATTCCGAATAAAAAGAAAGAAACCGGACGGTATGCAAAGCCTAGAGAGATATATGAAGGAGGAATGTCTCCTCTTATGGGGGTGCCGAAATTTTTTAAGCTAAGTCCGAAATAGAAATTAGGCTCATCACTGTAAAAAATTTTTGTAACATTGGCCCTTATCATAATTCCAAAGTCTCCAAGAACTGCATATCCGTTTTGTTGTGAAGCATTTTTATATTGAGGGGCAGTGTTATCCGGATCTGCCGGTTCATCTTGTCCTGAAAAAGGAGGCATTGACCTTATGCCGGTTTTTATACTTCCTCCTATAGTTAAGCCCTTAAAATCATAGCCAGCAAGAAAATTATAGGCTATATTTGCGGTTAAAAAGGTTTCGCTATAATAGCCTGATGCTTTTTTTTCGCCTAATTTTCCATATTCGGTAAAGGGAATGTAGAAGCACCTTAGAGATGTTCCCCAGCCCAGATGATTTTTCCTTTGGGTATAGCCTACCGTTTCGAGCTTGGAATCTGCTATCCAGCTGTTATGCAGAACATTCAGCTCGGTTTCTTTTAAAAGGGCACTCGCAGCAGGGTTTGCATCAAAAAAACTTATATCGTTTGAAAGAGCTGTAAAAGTACCTCCAAGACCTTCAAAGCGGCCTCCTGAGGGAATCAAAAGGGAGCGAAAAGCTGTTTCTCCTTCAAATTTTTGTGTAAATATATCAAAAATTGATGATACTCCCGAGTAAAAATTGGAAATATCTGCACAAAAAAGGCCTGTTTTTGAAAAAATGAGAAAAATACTTATGCAAACGGCTTGAAAAATTCTCTTCATATTTATACTATTATATATGAATTTCGGCTTTTTTTTAAGCAGTTTTTAGAGATTTTTATTAAAAAAAAGTATAAAAAGCCGAAAATTGATATAGGAGTTTTTTGTATAGATGACTTTTTTAAGTGCATCAAATTAAGGTTTGGTAAGTTGGATAAAAAACGTTTTTTTATAGGTCTTTTTATATGTTTTCTCTCTATTTCTGCCTTTTCAAAAGGATCTGCCGAAGAAGATTATGCAACGGCTAGAAGCCTTTTGGAAGAGTCAAAAAATACTGCGGCCTTGCAGGATATAGTTAATGTTATTGAAAACAAACCTGAATCTATTGAAAGCGGAATAAGTCTGGCCAGAAAAACAATGGAAAATCAGGCCGAATTTCAAAAAACCTTCCATGAACTTATAGAACTTTTAAAAGTAGACCCCGGCAATAACTTAAAAAGAATTGCGATAATAAACAAGATGGAAATTTTGGAATCCGATATGGATCCGGATCTTAGGGCTTTTTTAGACAAGGTAAAAATATCATCATTCTATGCTATTTACCGTATAAAATTTAATGATTTGATGAGTGAGGGTATTAAACTTATAGAGGAGAAAAAATATAATGATGCCGCCAAGACCTTTATTCAAGGTTTTTCAATGTATGACGGCGAGGCAATGAATGAAGATAAAAGTGCCCAAATAAGCGGCATTTTGAAAAACGAACTTGATTCGGTTAAATCCGATACAAAAAAATACGAAGATGCTTATGCCGAATTTATTTCGGATGTGAATAAATATAGGGCTAAAGCTTTTTCATCATCCTTATCCTCTCTTGAAAATGAATTAAATGCTTTGAAGAATTCTTCTTCTCGGCTTAGAAGTATTACCGGTTCATTAATAGGATCGGGTGCTTCGTTAAAGCAGGTTTATTTAAATGAAAGGAAAAAAAATGTTGAGATCGAAGAAAGCATATTTCCCTTTGCTTACCGTTTAACTATCGGACGGGATTCGGCAAAAGAATATGAAGGCGTTGAAGGAGCTATGGAAGCGGGAGTGCACGAGCCTCTTTATTCTTTGGCAGACAGTCATTGGTTAGAAATTAAAAAACTATGGTTTGAATCTTGCGATACATTCGATTTTGAAAGTGACATATCTATCGATAAAAATCTCTCTCTAATTGATTTTCATTTAAAAAGCTTGACGGGAATTTATTCCGTTATTAATACACGTTCCGGCTCAAGATTTGGAAAGACAGTTGATTCTCAAGATAAAAAAAGAAACTCTTTAGCTGAACTTAATAAAATTATAGATTCCGCAAAAAAATATTACAGCCGTTTTTTGGCTATAAGAGAAAAAATACAGCCTATTTCATCTTCTTATACCGGCAGTTCCGATGAATTGCGTGATTCCGGAAATCCTAAAATTAAAACTTTAAAAGCTGAAATTCAAGAATTGGAATCTATGATAGTTTCCGTAAAAAAATTATCCGAATCTTCAATACCTCACATTGCAAACGATCTCGGCAAAGAACAAGAAGCTTTAGAAGCCAAAAACAGTTTATTGTCTAGTAACATGGATAAGGCCCGCCTTTTGTGCTATGAGGAGCTTGCAATCATAAATAATAAATCCGGTAAAAAAGCCTTTGCTGAGATAAAACAACGATATGACAGCTTTATGAATAATAAACAAAAGACCGATAAGACCTCTCCGGCAGAAATCAGACAAGAACTTTTAGGTTTAAAAGAGATTATAAAATTAGATCTGCGTATTTTAAATAATTTTATAAAAGATACCGATTCTTCCTTATCGGAATCAAGTAAGGTTTTTGCAGATAATAAAAACGGTATTGAAACAACAATTACTTCTCTTAAAGAGCTTTCCGGTATTATCGACTCGGATTTGGCATTGACGGAATCTGCTATTTTAAAAATAAAGTTAGCAAAAAATGAAGCTGACTTAAGGTTTGAGGAAGCAAAAAGAAATTTAAAATCCGGTAATTTTTCTGCAGCAAGGCGAAGCATAGAACTGTCAAGAACAAGAACAAATGATGCCTTACAGCTTGAAGAAGATGAAGAATATCGAAGCATGACGGATAAAAGACTCGAACAGTTGGGTAAAGAAATTAATGATGCGGAAAACGCTGTAGTTGTTAAAGATGTCCGTGCATATTTGGAAAAGGCAAAAAAGGAGTACTTTAATACCGAGTTTATAAAAGCTGAAGAAACTTTGAATGCAGCACGCAGCCGTTGGGCTGTAACCAATATTGAACCGAACGAAGAAGTTGAAAGCTGGTTGGCAATTGTAAATACTGCAGGAACCTTAAAAACAGGAAGATCTATTCCGGCTTCCGCTCCCCTATATCCTCAAATGATACAGCTTTTAAATAATGCTAATCAGCTTTATTTGGAAGCAGAGCAAAAAATAAAGGCGGGTCAGAGGAGTGCTGCCTTAAATAATCTAAATCAAGCTAAGGATAATATACGGCAGGTATTATTGATATTCCCGTATAACGAAATTGCAGGACAATTAAATTTAAAAATCGATAAGTTGATAGATCCTGCAAACTTTAACGAGCAATTCAAAAGGAAAGTTAAAACTATAAGAGCTCAGTACAAGCGTAATTCTCAAAAATCGTATAGCGACTTATTGGATTTGTATAGCATTGATAAAAACTTTTCGGGGCTTGCCGCTTTGAAGGATGAAATTGAAATTTACTTAGGACTTAAACAGCCGCCGCCCGATCTTAAAGCAATCTCAGAATCTGCCAATCTTACTAAGTCGGCTCAAGCAATATATACAGCCGGTGATAGGCTTTCATTCCCGATTGCTTTGCAGCAGTTGGATATGGCTATTAAACTTAATCCGCAAAATATTGTTGCGATACAATTAAAGGACTCAATTCAAATGGCTATGGGCGGTGCTGCAGTTATTGTACTTTCTGCTGCCGATGAAGCAAAGTATCAGCAAGCCGTTTCCGAATTACAAAAAGGAAATAAGGTTATAGCAGCTGCATTGGTTGAACAGCTTATGCAAAGTCCTAATGCAAAAAATTCTGCAAAGGTTAGAGAATTAAAAAAGAGGATAGATGCATTATTATGATTAACGGAAAAAAACATATGAGAAAATTCTTAATTATATTTTTAATGTTCTTATTTTTTATAAGTTTTTTATCAGCAAAAGAATTTTATTGGGAAAATCCTTCCGTTATAAGCGGCCGAAATGGATACTTTTTAAAGTCCGCTTCAAATGCAAACATCTCGGCCTCTGTCTGGGAAGAAGCCGTTAAATCTTCCGATAGTGAGGGACTGATATATATATCAACAGGTGTATATGCAAATAACAAATGGATAATAAATGAACGAATCATTCCGCCTATTCCTTATACGGCCGATATTCCGTCAATTGTTTCTATCGCTGTTGGAAATGATGACAGTATTTTAATCGCATTGGTAAAAAACCGTAATACTATTACAATTTTAAAAAGTACCGATTACGGTAAAACATATACGGTTAAAAATATTACCACAGAAATATACGATTTGCTTTCTCCTCAACTATCCGTTGCTTCAAATGGTAAGTATCTTATGTTTATTTCTCACGGTGCAGATGAAAAGTTTTCTATATTTTATTCTTCATCTGAAGACGGTCTTAATTGGCCTGCTTTTTCTGAATTTAACTTTGCAAAAAAAATGGATAGAATTTTTCTTCCTACACATACGGCTTCTGCAAGAAATGATGTCTTGGTTTTTCAAGCCTTGGATAAGAGCGGGGACAGGCGTACTTACCAGCTTTTTTCTTCATTTTCTTCTAATGGCGGTTCCTCTTGGTCGGAGCCTGTGAGAATAACGGATAATTTTGATTTTAACAATCAAAGACCTCATATATTATATATTAATTCGGAAAAATCTATTTTCATTGTTTGGGAACAATCATCTTACCGCAGCGAAAAGAATTCTCCCGCTTATGCCGTTTTAGATAGCAAAGGAAAACTTGCCTCTTCAATTGAAATACTGCCATCCGGAAACGGAACGATATTTAGTCCTAGAATTATAGCTTATAATAGTAAGCCTCTTATTTCTTGGTCAGAAACTTATGACGGCAAATCATCCATTTTGATTGCAAGAAAAGAGGATTCAATTTGGACAACCGACTCTGTTGCATCTATTACCGGATCCTTGCTTTTTGTAAATCCCTTTTTTGTAGACGGTAATCTTCATATCCTTTGGCAAGAAGGAGTACGCTCGGCAAAAATAATGCATATCGAACCTGACCATGAGGTAGCGAAAGCTCAGCTTCAACCTTTGGATTTTGATTCAAAAACTTCAGAGGGAAGACAAAAAATTACAATGAAGATTAAATTTCCCAATGACTCATCAGGTATAGCCGGTTATTCGTATGAATGGTCAAAGGATGTACCTCCCGAATCTGTAGAACCTGTGATTAAAAAATTAAAAGACGAAACCGTTTTGGTGTATGAACCCGAAGAAGACGGTTTATGGTACTTGGGTGTTAGAGTTTGCGACTATGCCGGAAACTGGTCCGAGATGTCTACTGTTTCTTATGAAAGAGATATAGTTCCTCCTGCAGCTCCTATATTTGATTTATTGGCCTTAGATAAAAAAGGTTTTGTAAAATCGAATACGTTTGATATTCAATGGAATCCTCCCGATTTAGATATAGACGGAAAACCTGAAACGGCTATAAACGGTTATATATGGAATCTTTCTTATATCGGCGATATAGATAAATTTCTTTTATACCTAAAAAAAGCCGGTACCGATTTTATCGATGATGATGTTGTGCAAAAAGTTTTGTCTGATAATTTAAATATTGAATTAAATACATCAAAAATAAGTTCCGTTTCAAATAAAAGAGAATTTAAAAATTATGAAAACGGTCTTTATGCTTTAACAGTTTCTGCCGTAGACGCTTTTGGAAATATCGGTGCTCCGGCAGTAAAGTATTTTGCTTTAAATAAATATATTCCGTATACTTATGTTGCAGATATAAATGCGGTACAAGCGCTGGACGGATCTATCTCTCTTTCTCTGGTAGGTAAGGGCTTTGCTGCCGGAGGCGAAGTAACTTCGATCTATGTTGATGATGACGGACTTCCTCCGTATGATCTAACTATAGAAAAAAAAGATTTTTCTGTTCTTAGTGATAAACTTATATCGAATATAAAAATAAATTATCTGGATCCCGGAAAATACTATGTGGGATTGATGCACTCAGAACGAGGCGTTTACTTTGCTCAAAAAAACATATCTTTTGATGATATAGGAAATATTAAGCTGGGTGATTATGGAAAGGCCTATAAATATAATTGGCTTCTTTCGGCTATGGATTCCGATTTTTCTGATTATTTTTTAATTATTTGTTTTACCATATTTATTTTATTTATTATGATTCTTTCAATAACGGGAGTTATTTATTCCGTAAAAGAAGCTATAAAAATAAAGTATGAAGTAAGTGTTTTATTACGCGGAGGTGCTATGGCATTTGGAAAAGAAAAAAAACTGTCTGCATTAAAAGTTAGAGGCGGCGGATTAAGGTTGAAGTTTATGATGTTTACAAGTACTTTGATAATATCGGTTATTTTAACCTTGGCTCTTCCTTTGGGTTTCAGATTTTCGGAAACACAGGAAAGACTTTTGGCTGAAGGTTTGGCTTCAAATACTCAGGTTTTGCTTGAAAGTTTGAGTTCCAGTGCCAAAGCTTATCTTCCTTCAAAAAATGTATTGGAGCTGGGCTTTTTACCCTCACAAGTATCTGCACTCAAAGAAGCACATTTTGCAACGATAACCGGTGTTCATATTGATAATAAAAAAGTAGGTTATAATTTTGTTTGGGCTTCCAATGATGAAGATATTCTTTCTAAAATAGATACTCCTGATTTTGTTGTAGGTAAATCCGAATTGTCATTGCCTCAATTGGAAGATGTATATAAAAAACTTGATGAAATTGATAAGGAAGCTAGAAATAGTGTAGGTGAAATTGCCGATGAAATTCAATCTTTAACAAATACGGCTATGGAAATTGCCTTAAGTACGGATAGAAAATCGGTAGAAAGACGAAACGAAATTCAATCTGCCATAAATCAAATGGAAACAAAACTTAGTTCCGAACTTAACGGATTGAGTATAAAGGGCGCCGGTTCTTATCCCGAATTTAATTCAAAAAAACTTTCAAGGGATATTACAAGCTATCTTTTTTATAAGCCTATTCTGTATAGAGATGCAGGAGGACAATCTAATTTTGTTCAAGGTATGGTTTATATTCAGGTTTCTACACAGGGCTTGATTGAACAAATTGATGAAGCAACAACTGCACTATATAAAATTATATTCTTGATTTCGTTAGGTGCTCTTGCAGCCGGCTTACTTGGTGCTTATATTTTGTCTTCAATTATTACTGCCCCGATAAAAAAACTTGTAGAGCATGTTGCAATGATTGCTGCTACTGAAGACAAGGAACTACTTGCGGGTAAGGATGTTAAACTTAAAACAAAGGATGAAATAGGTGTTTTAGGAACAACCATAAATGAAATGACAAGCGGTCTTGTCGAGGCAGCTGCTGCTTCAAAGGATTTGACCATGGGTAAAGAAATTCAAAAAATGTTTTTACCCCTAGATTTAGATGAAGCAGGAAGAAAACTTACATCAGGAAAGACTGTAGACGATAATGTAGAATTCTTCGGTTATTATGAAGGAGCCCGAGGTGTTTCGGGAGACTATTTCGACTATATAAAACTGGACGACAGATATTATGCAATTATAAAGTGCGACGTTGCAGGTAAGGGGGTTCCCGCCGCTCTTATAATGGTCGAGGTCGCAACTCTTTTCTTGGACTATTTTAGAGACTGGAGCTATAAAAAGCAGGGATTAAAAATAGATCAGGTTGTATCACGAATAAACGACTTACTGGAATCCAGAGGTTTTAAGGGACGCTTTGCGGCCTTTACCCTTTGTATTATGGATTCGATAAGCGGTAATGTTCATTTTTGTAATGCAGGGGATAATATTATAAATATTTATGATGCAGCCTCAAAGAAAATGAAAGAAGTTGTTTTGACCGAAGTTTCTGCTGCGGGAGTTTTCCCGACTTTTATGATAGATATGAAAGGCGGCTTTAAGGTTGAAACCGTTAAATTAAATTCCGGAGATGTTCTGTTCCTATACACTGACGGTATTGAAGAAGCCAAACGCTTGTTTAGGAATTCCAAACTACAGCCTGTTTTATGCGAAGAGCCCGGACTTGAAAAAGATGCCGAGCATGAAACTCATAGTGTAGGTCAGGATGGAGAAGAGTTGGGTAAGCCCCGCGTATGCGAAATTATCGAAAGTATCTTTGCCCGCAGGTTTTTTAGCTTAAAGAAATGGCATAATCCGATTGAGAATGAACAATTTGATTTTGATTTTACAAACCTTGAGGGAACAATTGAAGATGCGGTTATAGGCCTTGTTTCAGTTGAAAAAATATTCCGAATGTATCAGGATCCTAAGGCTACCGAAAGAGATATGGTTCAGGTAGATAAAAAAATAGATTTATTTTTAAATAAACATTTTAGGCAATATCAAACTTATTGCGGAAACCGTGTACCTAACACCAGTTATAACGAGTATCTTTATTATACAAATGTACGTGAAGACCAGCAATATGACGATTTAACTATTTTGGGAATTAAGAAAAAATAAGGCTATGCTCAAAGTACAAAACTTAAGTAAGTATTACGGAAGCAAAAAAGCTCCGGTTGTAGGATGTAAAAATATTTCGTTTGAATTAAAAACGGGAGAGATAACTTCGCTTTTGGGTTTAAACGGTGCCGGTAAAAGCAGTATTATAAACTGTATATCAGGTTATTATACTCCGGATGAAGGAGATGCTTTTATAGGTTCGTACTCCATATTAACTGATGGACTTGAAGCAAAAAAACTTCTAGGCATCCTATATGAACAAAATCCTCTTTATTCAAATATGACGGTCTATGACTTTTTATATTTTGCAGGTCAAATGCATGGAATAGAAAAAGAAAAATTGGACGATGCTTTAAATGAGGTAATCGATTTTTGTGAAATAGATGAAGTAAAAAATCATTTAATTAAAAGTTTGTCGAAGGGCTTTAAGCAGCGTGTAGGACTGGCTCAAGCTGTTTTACATAATCCCCCATTGATTATTTTGGATGAACCCGCTTCAGGTTTTGATTCGGTGCAGGTAAAAGATTTTGAAAAAAAAATATTGCATATTGCAAAAGAAAAAACTATTTTGATATGCACTCATGATTTAAGGCAGGCTGCGGAGCTTTGCTCCAATCATATTTTGCTCAATAAGGGAGAAATAATAGCCGTTGGTAATCTTTTAGAAATAAAAGAGCAGTTGCAGACGGAAGGCTGTGAGTTTGATTCGGAAATGAATTATACTGTATTGGAAAAAGCTTTTGAATTTTTTGCAGGGATAAACAAAAATGAATTTAGAAAAAACGAATAAAAATCTTATTTTTTTTATTGCAAAAAAAGAATTTAAGATGATGTATAAAAGTTCATCCTTTTATGCTGCTTCTCTTTTTTTTCTGGCCGGTGCGGCTATTGCTTTTATCGGTTCCGATTCGTGGTTTAATGCAGGCTTGTCTGACTTAAAAAACTTTTTTTTGAATATGCCTCTTTTATTTTGTGTTGTAATTCCTATGTTGACGATGAGTTCGTGGAGTGATGAAAAAAAACAATTTACCGATAAGTTTTTATTTTCGCTGCCCGTTTCAATCCGCTGTATTGTACTTGGAAAATATTTAAGCCTTATTTTAATATGGTCTATTATGCTCGCTTTAAGCTTGGTAATACCGCTTTCAGTTTTTTCATTAGCCTATTTCGATTCCGGCTCTTTTTTTGTTTCTTATATTTCTATTTTTTTATTCGGTGCTGGTATTATTTCTATTTCTTTTGGACTTTCGGCTGTAAGCGGTAAAACTGAAATTAATTTTTTGCTTTCATTTTTGACTGTGTTGTTTTTTACAATTATTTATCCTTTAACAAAAAATTTAAATCTCCCCTTATTGCCGAATAAAATTATTGCTTATCTTTCTTTTAGCTCCCATTTTGAATCGGCTGCGAGAGGGCTTTTTGATTCACGCGACATTATCTTCTATTTAATTTTAGTCGCCTTAGGAATTGAGCTTAATGTTTTTATTTTAACCCAACAAAGGAATGTAAGATGAAAAAAGAATATAAGTTTCAAT
The DNA here is from genome assembly GCF_024181645.1 of Treponema denticola. NCBI lineage: Bacteria > Pseudomonadati > Spirochaetota > Spirochaetia > Treponematales > Treponemataceae > Treponema > Treponema denticola. The sequence goes on from NZ_CP058624.1 coordinate 676,325, forward strand.
TTTTGCTTTTTGTTTTGGTGCTTATTTTAATTTCTCTTGTTTCTTCAAAAATATATTTTAGACTTGATACTACAAAAGAAAAAAATTACACCTTGTCAAATTATACAAAAGAATTATTGACGAATCTTGAAAGCTCCGTAAAGGTAACTTGGTTTAAAAGTTCAAATGTAGATAGTTTTTTTCCTTCATTAAAATATTTAAACGATATGCTTTCAGAGTATAAATTATATTCCAATGGAAATTTTGATGTTGTAATAAAAGATACTGCAAGCCTTTCATCGGATGCAATAAGCAAGATAGGGTTGATCCCCCGTGAAATAGAAGCTCAAGACAATGCAATGAAGATAATCCATAAGCTGTACTCGGGTCTTATGATAGAATATATGGGGCAAACAAGAATTATACCCTTTATTGATGATATTGATACATTAGAGTATGACCTTGCAAGATTTATTTTAAGTATGAGGTCTGATGCTTTAGGAAATGCCCAAGCGGGAACGGTTTTTCTTATTGCGGATCCTGCCTTGCTTGAAACCGATTATTCTTATGTAATTCCTTGGCTTGAATATGCAGGTTTTAATGTTTTACCTTTGGAATTGCCTCTAAGCAATATACCTGCCGAATTTCCTCTTTTGGTTATAGGTTCGGATTATATAGATTATTCTTCCGCTGCTGCGATAGATATGTTTTTACAAAAAGAGGGCAGGGCTGTTTTTTTTGTTTCAGGGAATAAGGTCGATGTAAAAGGTTCTTGGAAAGCTAAGCCTAAGGTAAAAGATTTTCTATTGGATGTGCTTTCTCATCACGGCTTTTATATAAATGCCGATATGGCCTTGGATTTAATAAATAACTTCCGCATTACGATGGCTCAAGTTGATAATAAAGGTACAAAACTAATTAATTATCCTTTTTGGATTCGGTTTCCTTTAAGCGGTATTAACCGAGACCATCCGATATTTGCCGCTTACCGGCCATTGATTTCTTTTTGGCCTTCTTCAATAGATTTGGATTTAAATAAAAATACCGAGCTTGTCCCCTATGTACTTACAGGTCAAAACTCCTTGACGGTTTTTGATTCTTACAGCACCGATCCTCTTGAAAATCATTTTAAAAAATTTGAAGATGCATCGTTTAAGCCTTCGGTTATAGTTGCAGGGCAAACAAAGCCTTCCCGTATCTTGGTTATAAGCGATGAGTATATGATAAGCAGGGCAATCGATTACACCGGCTCCACATACAATATGGATTTTATGGTAAACTGTTTGGAGTATGTTTCTTTAAAAGATAATCTCCTTTTGTTAAAAAATAAAAAACATTCTCCTCCTCCCTTTAAACAATTTGAAGATAGAGAAAAAATAACAAGCCTTGTATTTAGGGCAAGATTAATTTCTATTATACTTCTTCCTCTTTCCGTTTTTATTCTGGGGCTTTATATGTTTATAAAACAAAGGAGATCAAGGTGAAAAGTTTTTTTAAATTAAAAAAATATACTCAAGCTTTGATTTTTGCAAATATTTTTTTTCTCTTAAATTTGATTTTTGTAAGTATTCCAAAAAATGAAGCAAATGTTTTTACCACCTCTCTCGTTTTAAAACAAAATATAGAAAACATAGATGAAATTGTTTTTACTATTCCGGATAATTCCCTTCCTCCGCGTTTTAACGAGTTAAGGCTTATCAAAAAAAAAGATAAGTTTGTTTTGAGTACTCAATCTGGAGAATATAAGGTTCAGCCGGCCTTAATAGAAAGACTTTTTTCCGTTTTAAGTACTAAACAAAATTTTAGGTTTGTAAGCGATGACATAAAACAATATATTAATTTCGGCTTGGATGAAGATCATGCTGCCCGTCTACAGCTATTGCGTTCCGATAAAACCATAATGGGCGATTTCGTTTTCGGAAAAAACGATACGCTGGGGATAAACCGCTATGTCCGAATAGATGCCCGCACGAAAATTTTTATTATGCCCGATGTCTTATCTTCTTTTTTAACCGTAAAATCTAACTTCTGGCTCGACCTGCAAATTTATAAATACAAATTTGAAAATAACTCAATTCAGCTTATCGAAAAAAACAAACAGCTTATCACCAGTTCGGATAAACATAAAGAAAAATTCGGCGAGTTGGAAACATTTTTAAAACAATTTTCATGTATAGATATTTTTCCTGCATTTCCGATTACCAATTCGGAAACTCAAGAGCTTAATTTAATTTTGGGTACCGGAGAAAAAATAGAGATTCTTCTTACACCGATGGAAAGCGGCGATTTTATTTTGTTTGATTCCGCTTCTAATAATTCCTATGTCATAAGCGGATACACAAAACGCCGCATCGATTCCATCTTAAATTCTATTTTTGAGAATTCTAAAAACTGATGCTTGAAAGTAGACGAGCATCTCTAAAAACTGATGTTGTTAATCGCAGTATCGTGTAAAAGTTTTTCGATATTGTTTATACAAAGCTCCAAATAGTTTTCAGGCACGGGTGCTTTTTTCCAAGGATGGGTCAAGGCACTGGAGCTGTTTATTCTTATAAGGGCTAAATTGCAGCCGGAATTTTTAAGCACTTCCATTACCGTTTTAGCATCTCCTCCTTGGGAACCGACTCCCGGAATCAGCATGGGAACCTCTCCCGCTTGGGCGTAAATACTTGAAATTATTTTTAGCTCTTCCATTCCCGTAGCACCGACAACGGCTCCCGTTCCCGGAAATTCCTTTGCATAAAAAGCAATCTTTTTTGCAACCTCGATATAAAGCTCCGGATTATTTTTACCGTCATAATCGGTTTTAAGATTTTGAAAATCCTTTGCTCCGGGATTGCTGGTCCGGTTTAAAATATAAGCTCCCTTATCCAAATATTTTTCCGAAATAAATGGAAGAATAGAGTCGCTTCCCATGTAGGGACTTACCGTTACAGCATCCGCCTTCCAGCAGTCAAAGGCTTCGATGGCATAGTTAAGACTGGATCGGGCAATATCTCCCCGCTTTGAATCGAGGATTACAGGAATGTCGGGAAAGTGTTTTTCGATTAGGGATAAAATTTCTGCAAGGCTTTCGGAGCCCGAAAAATCCTTTTCCCTGGGCTTATCAAGGGCCGAATAATAACCTATATTAGGTTTAAAAGCTGCGGGAACCAAATTCTTTTCCTGCATCTTATCTAAAAGCTCTTTAAAAAAGCTTACAAGGTTATCCTTTACCATTCCCGTTTTATTCGGAATAGCTTCAAAAATCGGGTCTAAGCCCATACATGCACAGTTATTCGTTTTTTTTGCCGAAGTTTTTAATAAGTCGATGTAGTTCATATTGGCGGTAAGTTTAGCCTAAAACGGAAGATGTGTCAATTATCATTAAGCTATAGATTTTTTTTTGCTTATTTATTATATTTAATAGATTATGTTAATTACTTTTAAAGAATTGGGACTTGACGATATAGTCCTGCAAGCAGTTGAAGCCAAAGGTTTTGAAGAACCTACTCCTATTCAGGTTTTGGCTATTCCCCGCCTTCTTTCGGGAGAAGCAAATGTTATCGCTAAGGCTCGGACAGGAACGGGAAAGACGGCAGCCTTCGGCCTTCCCCTTGTGCAGGAGCTGCGTTCAAACACCGGAAGGGTGAGAGCCCTTATTTTGGTTCCTACCAGAGAGCTGGCCGTTCAAGTTGCCGGCGAACTTGAATCTTTTAGAATCGAAGAATATCCCCGTATCGCAACCGTTTACGGAGGAGCGGCGATAGGCCCTCAACTCAGAAGCCTAAAAACCGGCGTCGAAATTGTTGTAGGAACTCCCGGCCGCATAATGGATCATCTTGAACGGGGCTCCCTAAAAATCGAAGATATAGAATATTTTATTTTGGATGAAGCCGATGAGATGCTTAACATGGGCTTTATCGAAGACATAGAAAATATCTTTTCAAAGGCAAATCCTGAAGCCCGTGTTTTAATGTTTTCGGCGACGATGCCCAAGCAGATACTGACCATAGCTTCCGACTTTATGGGCGACTATGAAATTGTCGAAGAAGAACCTCAAGAAGAAAGAGCATCTTTAACGGAACAATTTTTTTGGGTTGTAAGGGAAGGGGATAAAACCGAAGCCCTTGTCCGTCTTATCGATACAAGCCCTAACTTTTACGGCCTCGTATTTTGCCAAACAAAAATCGATGCCGATGATGTTGCAAAGGAGCTTGACGAAAGGCACTACGAAGCTGCCGCCCTCCACGGGGATATTCCTCAAAGCCAAAGGGAAAAAATATTGGAACGCTTTAGATCAAAAAAGACCCGCATTTTGGTTGCAACCGATGTTGCCGCAAGGGGTATAGACATCGAGGGCATTTCCCATGTTGTAAATTATGCAATTCCTTATGATGGGCCGACCTATACCCACCGTATAGGAAGAACGGGCAGGGCAGGAGCGGCAGGAATTGCCGTCAGCTTTGTACGCCCTAACGAGCTAAAAAGAATAGAGTACTTACGCAAACATGCCCGCGGAGAATTAAAAGAAGGCAAAATTCCTTCAATCGAACAAGTCATCGAAATCAAGCGTACCCGTATCTTAAAAGAAACTGCTGCCCAAATCGAAAAACGCATTAGCGAAGAAAAACCCGAACAGGGCTTTGCTGCCTTTGCAAATAAACTTGTAGAATACGGAGATGCTCAAACAGTTCTCTCCTTTATTCTTCAAATGCAATACGGCTTATTTTTATCGCCTGCTCATTATAAAACAATCAAGCCTGTGCGTTCTGAAGGGAGGGCGCGAAAATCGGATGAGGATTCTTTGCGTCTTTATATAGGTGTCGGCCGAAAAGACGGTATCACAAAGCGCAAACTTGCCGAAATGCTAAGCCGGCTTCTTTCAATCCCCGAACGGCTTGTAGATGACATAGAGGTTATGGATAAGTTTTCCCTCGCGACAATGCCTAAAAATGCCGCAAATGATGCTTTGCGCCTCTGTAAAAAGAAAAGGGGCCTGACTCATATGCATATTGACGTAAAAACTGAAGCTCCGGCTAATTACGGTTCTATCGGTAAGGGTAAAAGAGGGCAAAAGCGGAAAAATGGAACTCAGAGAAAAAAAGAAGGCTTAAGTTCTGCCTCAAAGTATAAGCGTAAATAGTTTTAATTTGAAATTTCTAATTTTTGCTTGACAATATTCTATTTTTTACGGTATAATCTAGGTTACAGGAGTTATTTTTATGAGTGTTATAAAGGGAATTGTGCGGGATAAAAACAAACAGCCTGTCAGTCATGCTAAAGTTGCTCTTTTAACGGAAAAGTTTGAAGTTATAATCGGCGGTGAAGCTGATGAATCAGGCCGTTTTTGTCTGGAAGCCGATGCTAAAAAGTATCCTTATTTTATAGCTTCAAAAGGTTTTAATGAGAAATTTCTTGATTTTTGGGGCTATAATATAGATTTAAGGCGTGACCTTGAGATAAACCCTGTTCTTGGTAAAATAGAAATTTTTAGTTTGATATTTTTTCCTTCTTTAGATACGGATGATACCATGATGGTTTATTTTAGGCCTATGAGCTCAAAACTTATTTTAGGAGAAGAAAAAACTATAGCTCCGGAGCTTAATACCGATGATATAACCATTTCCGTCAACGGGGATTTTTATGAAATTGTTACTATGAGGGTTATAAGCGAAACCGTTAATAAAGGTGTTGAACCTATAAAGGCCTATGCCCTAAAAATAAACCTGGACGGTATCGAATGTGATGGAAAAAATAAACTTGAAATAAGCATTATAAAAGATGAAAATTACGGCGAAGCCGTTTTATTTTTCTAAATATGTTTTTAGATAAGATTGATTTATGATAGATTCCCATGTTCACCTTAGAGACGGTCTTTTATCCGATAAGGAAACTATAGCCCACGCCTTGGCCTTGGCCTGCCCCGCAGGTTTTACGGCCTTTTTCGATATGCCGAATACCAATCCTCCTCTTACAAATGAAGAGGCTGTTTTGGAGCGTTTTGCCCTTGCAGAAAAGTCCATAAAGTCGGCCGGCCTTTCTGCCTTTTACGGTATTTACGGCGGTCTCACTTCCAATATTTCTCAAATAGAAAAAATGGTTTTATTCTATAAAAAATACTTTCCTAAAATAGTAGGATTTAAGATGTTTGCAGGCCATTCTACCGGAAACATGGGCATAGTTGAAAAAGAAGACCAACGGAAGGTCTATGCAGCGCTTAAAAAATTCGATTACAGGGGTATTCTTGCCGTTCATTGCGAAAAAGAAAACCTTATGAATAATTCGATCTTCGATATTGAAAATCCTATCACTCACAGCCTTGCCCGACCTCCTATTGCCGAAACGGAATCCATAAAGGATCAGATTGAGCTTATGCAAAGCGAGGGCTTTAAGGGACATCTTCATATCTGTCATATAAGCACAAAAGAGGGAATAAGGCTTGTTGCCGAGGCAAAAAAAAACGGCCTTAGTGTTTCGTGCGGAGCTACGGCTCATCACGCTCTCTTAAACATTGAGTCTTATAAAAAGTCGGGTATCTTTGTAAAAATGAACCCTCCCTTGCGTGAAAAAAAGGAACAAGGAGCCGTTTTTAACGCTCTCATTTCAGGAGAGATTGACTGGATCGAAAGCGACCACGCTCCCCACACATATGAAGATAAGAAAAAAGGTGCTTCCGGTATTCCTGGTTTTGCCGGTTCTCTGATTCTTTTAAAAGAACTGCGCAAGGCCGGCTGTTCCGAAAAAAGACTTAACGAACTTTGCGGTAAGGCCGTAAACCGTATTTTTAAACTTGATTTGCCTTATAAAGTCCCCTCAAACACTGAGATCGAAGCCTCCCTCCCAAGTTTACGATCCGGCTATCCCTTCGATGCCTTTGAATTTTTTGTATAGATGATTAAAAGACGCAGAGTGAATATCTCAAAAGTAAATTTATGAATTGTTGCATAACAGTTTTTCAACTAAAAAAATTACAATGCAATTTCTAATTTATTTTTTATCGCATTTTGTAATTCTTGCGAGAAATTCAAATTAGCTTTTTCGGCAGCTTCTACCAGCCATGCCGGTATGGTTACATTTTTGCGGACAGCTTTATTTTTAACTATAGCACGGTATCGAGATGTATCGGCTCTTATTATTGATAGTACATCGTTTTTTTTATGTTCTATCAGATGTTGTGGAGTCGCTTTTGCTATTTTAAAATGCTCGTCTTCTGCAACACACAACCATGCCGCCATAGCATCTTCCATTTGTTCTATTGCATCTTGTAAATTCTTGCCGGTTGTTATGCACCCTTTAAGATCGGGAACTCTTGCATATATTGTACTGTCTTTTTCAGTAAAAATTGCAGTATAAGCGTATTTCATTTTGTCTCTCCTTGTTCAATCTCTTTTAAAATATACCGTAGGTCATTTTTATTAAAATCATGCCGTTTTAAAGGAATGGAACATTTTAGTTTGGTATTGCAGTATATATCGTGATTGCCTCCGTGCCGTTTTAAAAAATATCCTGCTTTTTCCAACTCTTTTATTGCTTGCTTCCGTTCATTCATAATATTAGTATACGCATTTTATACGTATTTGTCAAATAGTTTTTTTAAGCTTCCGCCATTTTTAATACATCAAATACTTTTCCCTCATCTTCAAAAACTTCTTTTCGTCTTTTTCGATAAATTTAAAGTATTCATCTAAGGAAAGGCTCATCGAGCTTAGCTTGTTTGTTCCGCTTAATAAATTGAGACCGCAGAGTTCGGCAGGGTAGTTGTTTATCTTAAACTTATCGGGATACATTTCTCTTATTGTGTACATCACCGCGATTGCACTTTTTACGGGCAAGAATTTGTTTTTATTCCTGACGATGATTTGAACCCCCTCGCATAGCTCATCCTTATAAACCGAAAGGGCAGGTGTAAAATAGGCGGGCTTAAAAAAGACTCCCTCAAGCTTGAGGGCATTTAGAGCTTCTGCTAAAGCCTCGGCATCTATATAGGGGGCTCCTATGTATTTAAAGGGCATGGTTGTTCCTCTTCCTACCGAAATGTTTACCCCTTCAAAGATACAAAAGCCCGAATAAACTAAGGCGGTATCGGCTGTAGGAATATTGGGCGAAGGAGGCACCCACATTAAATTAAGGTCTTCAAAATAATCTTCACGGCTCCACCCCTGCATGGGGACTATTTTTAAGTTACAGCCTATCTTAAATTCTTTATTGAACATTAAGGCTAATTCTCCCACGGTCATGCCGTGCCTTTGCGCAATAGGAAAGTAGCCTGTAAAGGATTTATATTTCTCTTCCAAAATATTCCCTTCGACATTTATTCCGTTTATAGGATTGGGCCTGTCAAACACAATAAATGTTTTTCCGTCACGGGCGCATGCTTCCATTGCATAGGCCATTGTGTAAATATATGTGTAAAATCTTGCTCCTACATCCTGAATATCGAAGCATAAAACATCTATTTCTTGAAGCATCTCTTTTGTGGGCCGCTTTGTTTTTCCGTAAAGGCTGTAAACGCTAAGGCCGGTTTTTTTATCTACCGTGTTGGAAATACCGGCCCCTTCCCTTGCATTTCCCCTTATTCCGTGTTCCGGAGAAAAAAGGCTTGAAAGATTAGTCTTTTCGTATAAGATTTCGATGCTTGATCTTCCTAAAGAGTCTATACCTGTTTGATTGGTAATCAATCCAATTCTTTTTCCTTTAAAAAGATTAAAAAATTCGTCGACGCGTTCAATTCCCGTTTTAAAATCGGACTCGCCCGGCTTACCTGCTTTTTTTTCTGCGAAAACCATGAGGGCAAGACTGCAAAAGCAAAATAAAAAAAACACCTTTTTCATTTTGCTGTTCCTTCAGCTTGTTTTTTTGCCAAGTTTTTCTTTGAGTTCCTTGATTGAATTTCTGCAAGTATGGCCATAGCTTTTTCACTTTTTAAAAATTGTTTTAGGACTGCAGATTGCTTTGATTGTTCTTTTATGCTTTCCATTATGGCTGTCAAATCCTTGCGGGAACCTTCGTTATCATAAATTTCAGGAATCATGTTTATAAGTTCTTTTCTGCCTGCTGCAAGTTCTATAAGCATTTGATCCAGCAGAGCATTATCATAGTTTTTAAATGCGGAATAAATAAGGGTGGTAATGGCTCCATAGTTTTTTGCAAGATAAAAATCGCCCTCATATTTTCCGCGCAAGTTTTTTCCAAAAAGGGCAGGGGTGTTTTTTGCACTTGTAAAGATTATGATTATTAAATCTTCTTTAGGATCGATTAAGGTTAATGTCCCCGTCCAGCCCGTGTGTCCTATTGTGTCCGCACTTGCAAGCTGGGAGAAAGCCCAAGCATAGCTGTTATTAAGCCCCTGTCTCCTCCATCCCAAGCCTGCCTGCGAAAAAAAATTCCCCTGACTGGTAAATAAATTCAAAACGCTTGAATCGAATAGTTTGATATTTCCGTAACCGCCTCCGTTCAGCATGACCTGAGCCAGGACTGCTATACTTTCGGCATTTGCAAAAAGTCCTGCATGACCGCTTACCTGATCCATTGAATTGTAGGCTTCAGGGTCATGTACCGTTCCGTGAACCGGCAAGTATTTTATATCTTTAAATTTTTCGTCCTTTGTTCTTTTGACCGCTCGTATCTCGGTTGCGGTAATATCCTCTTTTGTAAATCCCTTTTTTAATGGCTCATAGCAAACCGAAGATAAATTTAAGGGTTTGTAAAGGTTTTCTTCCGTATACTTATCCAAGGGCATTCCCGTTACCTTTTCTATAATCAAACCTAAAAGCATATAATCTATATCTGAATATAAAACCTCAGTGCGCGGAGAATATATTAAAGGAGTGTTGCAAATCAGCTCTAAAACAATCTCCTTGTTCTGTCTTTTATCGGTTTTCTTTTTTTGTGTTATTTTTTTGTTCACATAATATTGTGCCCCTGCCGGAAAACCTGCCTGATGCTTTAATAAGTCCTCAACGGTAATATCGCTTTTTCCCTTAAAAAGAGCTCTTTTTTTATCCTTAAACTCAGGAAAAAAATCTTTTACCTTATCATAGATTGAAATTTTTTCTTCGGATATAAGTTTTTGTAAGGCGAAATTTACCGTATACATTTTGGTATTACTGGCTAAATCAAAAAGAGTTTCTTTTGTGATAGGCTTTTTATTTTTTTTCATCAGGGGTTTCCCAAACTCGTCAACGGTGCTGATATAGCCGTAGGCCGAGTTTTTTATCATCCTTCCGTTTTTTACCACTACGAGCTGAACCGATGGAAACCCGTTTGCTGTTTGTGCCTCCATAATGTCATCTATTATTTGAAAGGCTCTATAATTTACGTTATTTAATTTTTCTTTTTTTTCGATAATGGAAGGGTAGGGGATTTTTACCGATAAGGTATAGGCTTTCAAAAAGCCCTTATCATCTTTTTCTGCTTCAATGTTTGTAATGAGTAAGTTATTGGTTCCGTTTATTACCTCATCTCCGATATAAATTTTAGTGTATTTATTTTTACAGATTTTTTTTGTATCTATTTTTTTTCCGTTTAAATATAAAAGAAATTTTTTTACATTTTCGGTATGAAAATAAACATAGCCCTGTCCCTTATAAGCCTTAAAAGAAATAAAGCTGTTCGGTAAAATTGAAGGATCATATTTTTCTTCATCCGGAGGAAAACTTACATCCGTTTGAAAGCCTAAAAAGCTGCCTTCGGTTTCTTCCGATTTATAAATGTCTGCATCTGCCGGATCGCTCTTTATCTTTGATATTTGAGCCGAGCGGCATGACAAGATTAAGCTGGTAACAAAAAAAATGCACAAAAACTTTTTCATTTGCCCATTGTATCATAAAATTTAAAAATAGAAAAGAAGAGAAATTTCTTCTTGCACATCAACGGATTATTGTATATAATGAATTCGGAGGTAATTTATGTCAAAATTTAAAATGCAAAAGGCTAATGCCGAAGTTCTGGATAAATTGATAAAGCCTATTTCATCGATTACCGGTGCCAAAAATGAAGGGTTTTTATTGACTGCAGGATGCGGAACTGAGCGTGAAAAATGGAATACAATGACTGCCGGCTGGGGATCTATAGGTTTTTTATGGAATAAACTTACCGCTACCGTTTATGTAAGACCTACCAGATATACTTCCGAATTTATTGATAAAGAAGATTATATAACTCTTTCTTTTTTTGATGGAGATGATCCATGGGCTAAGGATATGCTGGCTTTTTGCGGCTCCGTTTCGGGCCGAAATGCCGATAAAGCAAGGGAAACAGGCTTAAAGCCTGTGATGCTTGAAGACGGTGCTATATCTTTTGAACAGGCTAAAACCGTTCTTGTATGCCGAAAGCTCTACCGAAGCGAATTCGATATGGATTTATTTGTTGACCCGCAGATTATTATAGATTCATATCCAAAAAAAGATTTCCATTATGTTTATATTTGCGAGATAGTTTCCGTTTATACAAAATAAAGTTCTTTATTATGGGCTTAGCGGCCTATAATGGATATGTTTGCCCCGAACCATTTTTTACTCGTTTTTTCTAAAAAATCGGTTTGAGCCATATCTTTTAAGGTGGATTCAACGGCATTCATCAAGGCTATATCTTCCTTTCTGAAAGCTATTACATATTCTTCGTAAGAGATAGCTTCATCCAGCACTCGATAAGAGCCTTTATTTGCTCGTATCAAAGTGCTTGTAGATAGAAGATCGTCTACTACACATTCTACCTCATCCTTTTCGAGGGCATTTAAGGCCTCTTGTGTAGTCCTAAAAACAACAGTTCTTTTAAATACTCCATGGGTAAATTCCGCTTTTTTAAGACTTGCCTGTATAGAGGATGAGAACATAACTCCTATTTTCTTTTCTCTTATATCTTGAATGGAATAGTAAGGCGACTTATCCTTTACAATCAAGATTACAGCACTTTTTATATAGGGTGTTGTAAGAGAATATGTTTCACTTCGTTCTTTGCTGAATGCAAAGGCACTCCATATACAGTCGATTTCTCCTTCTTTAAGTAATTTATCTCTTTCACTCCATTTGATAACTTTAAAAACCGGTTTAATCTTCATTTTTTTGCATAATTCTTTAGCTATTTCAATGTCATAGCCTTCCGGTTCTGCCGTAAAAAGGTTTAGAAAAGAAAAAGGCGGGTAATCATTCCGAATTCCTATTACAAATTCTTTTTTTACAAAAACTTTTGCAAGCGAAATATCGTTCTTTTTTTTCTTCTCTGATTCTTCTTTTGGAGTACAAGCTGAAATTAGTAAAACCGTAAATAAAAATATGAAGCTAAGTTTAAAAAGATAATTTAGATTTTTGTTCATATAATTACATCCTTAATTTATTTTCCAAAAATTACCAAATTTATTCCGAACCATTTTCTTGAAATTTCTTCAAGTTTTCCGGTTTTTTCCAGATAAAATAAGGCTTTTTCTACTTCTGTTTTTAAGCCTTCGCTTCCTTTTTTAAAAGCATATACATAAGAATCCAAAGCTATAGCTTCTTCAACAAGGCTATAAGTATCAGGTTCCTTGGTTAAATATGTTGCCATAATTGAAATATCTCCGACGCAGACATCTACTTCATGTTTTCTTAAGCTGTTTAAAACTTGGGGTAAGGTGTTATATGAGTATTCTACTGAACGGATTTGATTCATCAGCTGAGAATTGTTTCTGATCAGAGCAAGTCCTAAGGCTCCAATTTGCCCTCCTATTTTTTTATCTTTTAGATCTTCGATATTTTTAATATTACTTGATTTTAAAGTTAAAAGTACCACAGCATTACGCAAATATGGCCGTGTAAGTTCATAAATTTCATTTCTTGCATCCGAATACGAAAGTCCAGATGCAATACAATCTACAAGCCTGTTATTTATTAGGTTTTCTATTTCACTTGGCACTATTGTCTTAAATTCCACATCAATATTCATTATATTCGCTATTTCTTTAAAAACATCAACATCAAATCCTTCCATCTCGTTTTCGCTATTGTAAGAACACATAGGCGGATTTTGTGAGTCTACTCCTACAATAATTTTAGATCTTACGAGAACCTCGGCTAAAGATGTATCATCAGCAGACATTTCATAAGCTTCATTTCTTTTGCATGAAAATAACAATGCAGCTAGTATAACCACCGCAAAAAAAGCTGCCTTTGAGTTTAATTTATTACGCATAAAACAAATATATCACAGTATCCGTAAATTGTAAAGAACGGGAAAAAGCTTGTTTTTTCATTATTGAAACTTTTATCAAAAAATGATAGAGTATGAATCAGCAGATATGATAAACAGGAGAAATTTGTGAACGATAAGATTGCTATTATCGGAGCAGGCTCTTGGGGAACAGCCGTGGCCTGTTCTTTAGGAAAAAACGGACATAGGGTTGTGCTTTGGAGCCATACTGCCGGCGTTGCAGATTCGATAAATACTGACCATATAAACGAAAAATATTTACCTAAGCATAAATTGCCTAAAAACGTTTCCGCCTCTACGGATATGGAAGAGGTATGCAAAGATGCTTCCTTTATATTTTTAGCAAGCCCTTCACTCTATTTAACCTCAGCAGTTGAAGAACTTCTTAAATTTGCTCCTTTTAGCCATGATGACGGCAAAATGCCTTATCCTACAATCGCCGTGCTGACAAAGGGTTTTATTCCCGATGAAAACGGAGAGCCTCAGTTTATAATAGATGTTTTGGAAAAAATGCTGCCGGATTTTTATAAAAATCACTTGGTTTATGTAGCGGGGCCCAGTCATGGAGAGGAAGTGGCCGAAGGTAAGCTGACCGGCCTTATAGCTGCATCTCAAAATCCCATGTGTTCTATCCGCTGCCGAGAGATTTTAAGGTCGAGGAGTTTGCTTGTTTATTCCAGCTTGGATATAATCGGAGTGCAAGTTTGTGCGGCTGCTAAAAACGTTATAGCCGTCGCCTTCGGTGTCTTGGATGCTTTAACCGTAACCTCCGATATTTTCGGCGACAATACCGAATCCCTCCTTTTGGCTGCCGGTTTAAACGAGATTCAGGCTATAGGCAGGGCTATGGGGGCGACTCATCCCGAAACCTTTACATCGATTTCCGGAGTAGGCGACCTTGACGTAACCTGCCGAAGTAAATACGGAAGAAACCGCCGTTTCGGTAACGAAATTATCACAAAAAAGATTCTTCTTTCCTTTGAGAATTTGGACGATCTTATTAAAAATATCGATAAGATAGGCTATTTGCCGGAAGGCGTAGTGGCCTGTAAATACCTGAACATTCTTGCAGAAAAGCGTAATTTAAAGCTGCCCATATGTTCGGGGCTTTATAAAATCTTAAACAAAGAATTAAAACCTCTTGACTTAATAGAAAACTTATTACAGGGAGATACAAAGTAATGCTCGAAAATATTACCGAAAAATTCAGCGGGATAATGCGCTCTTTGAGCGGTAAATCCAAAATTACCGAAAAAAATATTGAAGATACAATCGAAGAAATAAAAACGGCCCTTTTGGATGCCGACGTAAACTTGCGCGTTGTACGCCGTTTTATAAATGCTACAGCAGAAGAAGCCAAGGGCGAAAGGGTTTTAAAATCCGTCGATCCCGGGCAGCAGTTTACAAAAATTGTATACGATAAGATGACCTCCTTTTTAGGGGACGAGAAAAAAGCCCTCGATCTAAGGGGGCCTGATACCCAATCGGTTATCCTCTTTTTAGGTCTACAAGGTTCGGGAAAGACTACCAGTGCCGCAAAATTGGCCTTAAAGCTTAAAAACGAGGGCAGAAAGCCCTTGCTGGTTGCCTGCGACCTTGTCCGACCTGCCGCCGTAGAGCAGCTTTCCGTTTTAGGCGGAAATATCAGCGTTCCGGTCTACAAGGAAGAAACTAAAGATGCGGTAAAAGTAGCAAAAAATGCTCTGGCCTTTGCCAAAAAGAACTTTTATGACACGGTCATAGTTGATACGGCAGGCCGTCTTCAAATCGATGAAGACATGATGAAGGAAATCGTCAATATTAAATCTGCCGTAAAACCTATGGAAACCATTCTTGTTGCAGATTCAATGACCGGTCAAAGTGCCGTTGATGTTGCAAAGGAATTTGACGAGCAGGTAGGGCTTTCAGGCTTAATCCTCACCAAATTCGACTCCGATACTCGAGGCGGTGCCGCCCTTTCCTTAAAGACCATAACAGGTAAGCCCATTTTTTACATAGGAACAGGCGAAAAACTCGAAGACCTTGAACCCTTTTATCCCGACCGCATTGCAAGCCGTATCTTGGGCATGGGCGACATTGTTTCTCTTGTAGAAAAGGCCCAAGCTCTTTACGACGAAGAAGAGGCGGAAAAGCTTCAAAAAAAGATGCAAAGCGAAAGTTTCAGCCTTGCAGATATGCTAATGCAGTTGGAGCAGGCCGAAAAAATGGGGCCCTTAGAGTCAATGCTCGATATGATTCCCGGGCTTTCAGGCCAAATAGATAAAGATAAGCTTGACCTTTCTCTTCTCAAACGCCAAAAAGCCATAATTCAATCGATGACCTTAAAGGAAAGAGATAATTTCCGCATTATCGGACCGCCCCGCCGTAAACGCATCGCAAAGGGCTCAGGAACCTCTGTAGGCGATGTAAACAAGCTTTTAAAGCAATTTGAAAAGACCCGTCAAATGATGCGAAAGGTGTCAAAAAACAAGGGGTTGCAAGCAAAAATGATGTCCGGCGGACTTTTCGGATAATTTTCCCCATTAAAATTAAAAGGCCTTGAAGCGTTAAGCTCAAGGCCTTTTTAGATGAACTCGGTTTATTTTTAAGAATGCATCTTTTTTTCCGATTTTGCTTGGCATTGAATACATTTTAAAGCATATGGCAGGGCCTTTAGTCTGTCTTCAGGTATATGGTCCTTGCAAGTAATACATTTTCCGTACTTACCCTCTCTTATTCTTTCCAATGCAGAATCAATCTTTTGCAGCTTTTTTACATTATTTTCTCCGATAAATTCGAGCATATCTCTATCGGTACTATATGATGCCAGATCTGCAAAGTCTTTGGGAATGCTGTTCGCTAAGGTTTCTTCATACTCCTCATCGTTTTTCTGCAATGAAGCGAGTATTTCTTCCCTCTCTTTTAGCAAATATTCGTTCATTTCCTCAATAAACTTCTTTTTCATACACATCTCCTAGTTGACAATTTTTTTAATAGACTTTAGAATTATACGACTAAATCAAGCAAAAAGCAAACGTTTTTTTTGAATTTATTCATTTTTTTGGAGGTCTTGTGGCTAAGGAAGAAGCAATTGAAGTTGAAGGTATTGTTAAGGAGTCTCTTCCCAATACTATGTTTAGGGTTGAGTTAAAAAACGGTCATGTTATTTTGGCTCATTTATCGGGAAAGATGCGGAAGCATTATATTAAAATCGTACCGGGAGATACGGTAAAAGTTGCCTTATCCCCCTATGACTTGACAAGAGGCCGAATTATCTTCAGAGAGAGATAAGCTCTAATCGAATATCGCCATATAGCCTTTCCTTATTCGGAGGACGCCCTCTGTAACAAGGGATAAGGCTAAAAGAAATCCAAAAATTCCTAAAAAGATGATACTCTTAAACAGCAGGAGACCTACTATGGTAAGTATTATGCCGCGTATAAGTATTCTGAATGCCTCACTTCTGCTAATCTTTTCTCTTTTCTTTGCATTTTCACTTCGGACCTTCCTCCAATTTTTCCACCAATTGGAGCTGAAAATGTCGTCTCCAAAGGGGTTTGTGTCTTGACCGTAAGTATAGGTTCTCGCAGAGGAGCTAAAGGGGCTTGACATACTGAGGTCGTAGTCTCTTCTTTTTTGAGGGTCAGAGAGAACGGAATAAGCCTCGCTTATATGCTTAAATTTTTCTTCAGCTACCTTGCTATCCGGGTTTTTGTCGGGATGATACTTCATAGCCAAGGCTCTATATGCCTGTTTAATTTGATCTTCATCAGCATTATTAGAAACATTCAGTGTATTGTAATAATTTTCCATTAGCCGATCACCGTTCCTTTAAAATCTTTACCGTCGAGAATATTTTCCAGATTCTCAATATCCTTTCCGGCAGCACATATAACCTTTATACCTGCTTTTTGAGCTCTTTGGCTTGCTATGGGGTCAAAGGGGGTATTTTTTCCGGGTACCCATTCCGTTCCGACTATTTTTATAAAATCTTCCCAAGAAATTGAATCGATGGGGTTTGCTTCAGGATTCTTTTTAGGATCATCGGTATAGACTTTGGCAATGTTTGAAAGATTAACAACGAGCTCACCTGAAAATCTTTCTGCAAGGACTACGGCATCATTATCCGTAGAAAAACCCGGTTTCCAGCCTGCTGCAACCAGTATTTGACCGCCGAACATATCTACTGTTGTCGGGTCATAAACGACAGGGTTGGGGCAAAGATCTTCAAAAACAGCCTTTACAAGCTGGGCATTGAGTCTTGTAGCCATTATTCCTATCCAATCTGCTTCATCATTTTTGGCAGAGGCCTTTCGTAGGTCACAAACTGTCCTATATGTGTTTTGATACTCTCTGGCAGGAGCTCCGCCCCCGATTACCATAATAATTTTTCGTGATGAATCTTGCGAAAGCCAAGTCCTGATAGTTTTTGAAAATTTATCTAAAAAATCGAAATCCGGTTTATCCGGGGCTACTATAGAGCCTCCTACCGACAAAACAGTTACCATACTATCCCTCCTCAAGGATAATTGCTTATATACTAACAACTATACATAAAAAAAAGTTTCTTAAAAATTTCAGTTAAATGCATTATATCGAATTCCGAGGCTCCGGCTGACGATAAAAGCTCAATAAAAAAGGTCTCGTTTATTTTTTTTCCTCCTTTTTTAAATAGTCCTAAGCCCGAAAGGTATTTGCATATCTGTTCCGAGTTTTCTTGAATCATCTTCATTGAAGCCTTTTGCAAGTAAATGTTTTTTTCTATGTTTGGATTATTCTTTTCTGTCAGCGGATTATTCTTTTCCGCTATATACAGGGAATAGCAAAGAATAAGCACGGCATGGGAAAGATTATAGGAGCCGAAGTCTTTTTCAGCGGGAATATTAACGGAAAAAGAGCATATATTAAGCTCTTCATCGATAAGACCTGTGCGTTCATTTCCAAAAACAAGGCCTAATCTGCCTCCGTAGAATTTTTTTAAATCAAGACAGAGGTCTTCGGGGCTTATTCCTAAATCTTTACGTTTATGACCTGTTCGTCTGCTGGTTCCTATTAAAACAGAACAATCAGATGCGGCTTTTTTTAGGCCATCGATGGTAGGAGGGTAAAAATGGGCATTTTTCCATACATTGGAGGCGTGAAGGGCCAGTTTTAAGACTTCCGTTTCATCGTAATCTTCCTTGTTTCCCGTAATTCTCAAATCCTTAAAACCGGTATTTGCCATAACTCTGCATACGGCTCCTATGTTTGCACTTGTTTCAGGTCGGCAAAGAATAATTGTTTTTTCAAAGTTCATTTTTGTATATTGCCGTCATTCAGCCCTTATGTCAAGAGAAATTAAAAAAAATCTTAAAATTTGCAAAAATAAACTACAACCTTATAAATATTAGCCGATACTGTAACTGTAAAAGGGGTTCTTTGTTATTGTATGGTATTCTTTGAATTATTAAAAGTAAAAGTTACGGAAAAATAGATTTTTTTTTGTTTTATATTTGACTTTTTTTTAAATAAAGGGTATAATAGAGTTTGGATATACTGGATTATTTCTTTATTTTGAAAATAAATCGGGAGAATTATGAGTAATAACAGTGTTATAGCCGGCTTTGATGATGAAAAAGATGATAGCTTGAAGATTCGGCTTCAAAGAGTAGATGGACTTGACAAATGCGTAGTTGTTTTTTTGAACGGCTACATTGATACCTATAACTCTGCGTTTTTTCAAAAACGCATTGCTAAGATTATAGACAGCGGTTTTATACAGATTGTATTTAACTGTGCGGCTTTAAATTACGTTTCATCCACAGGTATAGGTTCGTTTACAGCCTTTTTAAAAACAGTAAAACCAAGAGGCGGGGATATAGTCTTATTGGATATTCAGCCAAAGGTATACGAAATATTTCAGCTTTTAGGCTTTTCACAATTTTTTAATATTAAGGATGCTTTGTCTGATGCAGTGTCATTTTTCCAAAGTTCAAGTACAACTGCAAACACACAAGTATTTCCCAAAATATTTGCCTGTCCTATATGTTCAAAGAAACTCAAGGCCACTAAGGCCGGACGTTTTAGATGCTCGGAATGTAAAACTATATTGGCTATCGATAATAATGCTCAAGTCTTTTTGGGCTAAATTTTAGTTCTATTAAAATCATTGCAGTTTGTAGGCAAGTTTTCTTCAATAAAGCTTATAAACTGCAATAGGTGTTTCCAAGCTTATCTTTGAATTTCTAAAACTATTTTTATCTTACAAACGAATTAACCGAGAGCGGGGAACCTATCCATATCCCTTCGGCTCCTAGGTACTCCTTTTTTTTGCCGTTAATCAAAAACTGAACGGAGCTTACCGTGGAAAATTCGCATGCCGTAAAGACTATTTGTTCAAGCTGGGCTTGATAGGCCTCTATCCCGTATCTGTTAAATTGAAAGTCTTCGCTTATATTTACTTCTGCAACCCCGTTTTTTACCTCAATCGATAAAAGCTTTGTATCGGGAGGAATAAAGGAGCGGAATCCTTGTTTTGCTTCTTCCGTTGTGGGACCTTTAAGGAGGCTGTTTATGGCATCGGTTAAGGGTGAATCCGTTTTTACAAGCTGCCTCATAACCGGCTTTCTTACTAATTTGCCGTCCGAATCTATTTTTACCAAATAAATTTTAGCACTACGTTTTTCGGATATTTTTTCTTTTTTTTGCTCAAGTTTAGCTTCTTCTTTTTTAGATTCGTCTTTGTTTTTGGCTTCAGAGTTTTTTTTGCCGGTTTGAGTTTCCGTTTTAGCCGGTTTTTCATTTGATTTTTGAGTGCTTGGCTTTTTTTCTTCTTTAGGTTTATCCGCAGCCGTAGATTTTTCCTGTTCCGAATCTTTTTTAGCGGTTTTTTGTTCTTTTTCGACAGTTTTTTTAGGTTCGATTTTGACCTTTTCTTCAGAAGAATTTTCTTCATTTTTTTCTTCTGCTCTGATTTTTTCTATTTCGTTTTGAATGCCTTCAAGGTCTACTTCATTTTGCTTTTCTTCTTGCGGTTCTTTTTTTTGGAATATGCTTACTGCATTCGTTTTTTCAAAAACACGGGCAATATTGTCCTTGTTGATAAAAAAGAGCAGGGCAACCAATAAAATAAATGCAAGCCAAAAAAAACAGCCTAAAGATGTATTTTTCTTTCCCATAATTACCCACATAATAATATATTTTAGAAAAAAATACTATACTTTTTATAAAAAAGTATATACATAATGTTAAAAAAATTGTATAATCGTAGGATATGATAATAGCGATTGATGGACCTGCAGGCTCAGGCAAGAGTACTCTTGCAAAGATGCTTGCTGAACACTTGAACATTACATTTATGAATACGGGTAGTTTTTATAGGGCATTAGCTCTGGCTGTATTGCGTTCTTTCGGAGGCGGAAATGACGGAAGCGGCGGACAAACTCCCGATCTTTCGGATGAAGAAAAATGGACATCCTTTGCAGAAAAGACGGAACTTTTTTATATAAACGGCTCAATGTTTTTAGGTAATGAAAATGTTGAGGCTTATCTTCGAAGCGATGCTGTAGAATCCATTGTCGCCCCTCTTTCAGCTATAGTTCCTATAAGGCATATTTTAAATAAGAAAATTCGTGAAGAAGCCGCTAAAACCGGAGCTGTTTGCGAAGGGCGGGATATGACAACCGTTGTTTTTCCTAATGCCGATATTAAGTTTTATCTTGATGCTTCTGTAGAGGCCAGGGCAAAAAGGCGCTTTGATCAGGGAACAAGCAATCTTTCGCTTGAAGAAATAAAAAAAACGATTCTCGAAAGAGATGAGGTTGATAAAAACAAAAAAGAAGGGAGCTTAAAAGTAGCTCCTGACGCGGTGTATCTGGATACATCTGATTTAAATATAAATGAAGTTTATGCAAAAATGCTGGCGGAGGTGTCGGCAATAATGCCGGCATCAAAGTCGGAAAATATCAATAATAAAGGGTTATCTATGGAAAAGATGGAAGTGGTAAAGGATGTTGAAAAAGACTCCAACGGAAACATCCAAGCACAATTACAAGAGGAGTACTTAAATAATTTTGAGGCTCCTGAGGCGGGGACAATTAAAGAAGGTTATGTTGTTGCTGTAAACAACGGAACCGTTTTTGTCGATGTAGGCGGTAAATCCGAGGGTCATATTCCTTTGGATGAGTTTGATGAAGAACCTAAGGTAAACGATAAGGTAAATGTACTTATCGAAAAAACCGAAAGCTCAAACGGTCATTTATCCGTATCAAAACTCAAGGCCGATAGGCTTATTCTTCAAAAAGAGTTTAAACAGGCTTATGCCGATAAAACTCCGATTGAGGGTACTATCGCAAAGCAGGTTAGGGCCGGCTATGAGGTAAAGCTCGGCGGCGGATTGACTGCTTTTTTACCTTTGAGTCAGGCAGATGTATCCAGAGTGGAAAAGCCTGAAACCTTGGTAGGCGTAAAGTCTAAATTCTACATTGAAAAATTGAGCTTTAATTCACGCTCAGGTGAAAATATTGTTGTAAACAGGCGTAAGTACATGGAAGGGCGTACCGAAAAAGCAAGAGACGCTTTTTTTGAAAATACAAAGATAGGCGATACCGTAAAGGGAACTGTTAAGAGCTTTACCAGTTTCGGTGCCTTTATCGATTTGGGCGGTTTTGACGGCCTCTTACATATCAATGATATGAGTTGGGGCCATGTAACCCGTCCTAAGGACTTCGTAAAGAAGGGCGAGGAAATAGAGCTTAAGGTAATCCGCCTTGATCCGGAGAACAAGAGAATAAACCTCTCATTAAAGCATTTTAGTCAAGATCCTTGGCTTCAGTTTGAAGAGAAGTTCCATGTTGACGATATCGTTACCGGAACGGTTACAAAGACTACAGACTTCGGTGCCTTTATTGAATTGGATGAAGGAATCGAAGGTTTGGCCCACATCAGCGAATTCAGCTGGGTTAAAAAGATTAATAAGCCTGAAGATATCTTAAAGCCCGGAGATAAGGTAACATGTATGATTCTCGGCTACGATATTCAGGCTGGAAGAGTTTCTTTGGGTCTAAAACAGGTTACAGACAACCCATGGGATACGATTGAAGAGCGTTACCCTGTAGGAACACGCTTAACCCGAAAGGTCGTTAAAATTACAAATGCAGGCGCCTTTATTTCTCTTGAAGAAGGTATTGACGGATTTTTACATGCAGACGATATTTCATGGATTA
This sequence comes from Treponema denticola, assembly GCF_024181645.1. NCBI lineage: Bacteria > Pseudomonadati > Spirochaetota > Spirochaetia > Treponematales > Treponemataceae > Treponema > Treponema denticola. The sequence goes on from NZ_CP058624.1 coordinate 698,650, forward strand.
AACGAGTAAAGCATCCCGGAAGCGAGCTTGAAGTAGGCAAAGAAATCGAAGTTATTGTTATCGAGTGCGATGCCGAATCGAGAAGAATCCGTTTGGGCATTAAACAGCTTACCGATGATCCGTGGGAAAAATTCGGAGCCGCTTATAAGGTCGGTTCTACTGTTGAAGGTGAAGTTTCCTCAATTACCGACTTCGGCGTATTTGTAAAGGTTCCCGGAGATATCGAGGGCTTAATCCACAAGCAAAATTTGGTTGAGTCCAGAGATGAAACACCTGAAGAAGCTCTTGCTAAATATGCTGTAGGAGATAAGATCAAGGCTGTGGTAATCGAAATAAATCCGAGAAACAAAAAAACCGCTTTCTCGATTAAAGATTTTAAGCGAAAACAACAGCAGGAAGAAATTTCTCAGTACATGTCAACCGAACAAGAAGATGATGATTCATCTTATACTCTTGGAGACCTTTTAAAGAATAAACCGGAGTAAATCCGTTTGTCTTATGAGTACGGTTGAGAGCATTAAAAGAGATAAGCTTAATACTCTTATAAACACAAGCTTGCTGATAAACTCAAATTATTCGGATTTGAGTGTTCTTTTGGAGAAGATTGTGGAATCGGCAATGGAAGTTGTGGAAGGGGATGCGGCGTCTCTTTTAATGCTTGAGCCGGATGGTGAAAGACTTAGGTTTGAAATTGCAATAGGTCCTAAGGGGATTGAAGCAAAAAAGATGGTGCTTGCCTTGGACGGTATTGCCGGCTGGGTTATAAAATACAATCGGAGTGCCATCATAAACGATGTATTAAGCGATCCCCGCTTTGATCCTACCGTGCAAAAGGTTACAGGTTACAAAAACCGTAATATGATTGCAGTCCCCATGCGTATTAAAGACGAATGTATCGGGGTGATTGAAGTCTTAAACAAGAGAGACGAAAAAGATTTTGATGCAGACGATTTAAACGTATTGGAACTTTTTGCTACGCAGACGGCTATTGCCTATCAAAATGCAAAGCATTATGAGAAGTCCCGGGAAGAAATTATTTGCCTTCAAGATCAGCTGGAGCAGGATAGGGGCTACCATACTTTTATTGCAAAAAGCAAGGTGATGAGCGAAAAGCTTGAGCTATGCCGTAATATAGCGGCTTCCGATGCCTCCGTACTCATATTGGGTGAGAGCGGGGTTGGAAAAGAGCTGATTGCCGAACAGCTTCACTTGAATTCGAGGCGTGTTAATAATCCCTTTATAAGGGTGAACTGTGCAGCCTTACCCGAAGGCTTGCTTGAAAGCGAGCTTTTCGGTCATGTAAGAGGGGCCTTTACGGATGCAATTTCGGATAGAAAGGGCAGGTTTGAACTGGCCGATAAGGGAACTATTTTTTTGGATGAAATAGGCGATATCCCTTTAACCTTACAGACAAAGCTTTTAAGGGTTTTGCAGGAAATGGCCTTTGAAAGAGTAGGTTCAAATAAAACTCTTACGGTTGATACCCGAATTATTGCTGCCACAAATAAAAATATAGAAGAGCTTGTAAAACTGGGGAAATTCAGATCGGATCTTTACTACCGCTTAAACGTCTTGCCGATATATATTCCGCCTCTTAGAAATAGGAAGGATGATATACAGGAGCTGGCCCATTTCTTTTTGAAGAAGTTCAGCAAAGAAGTAAAAAAGCCGTTTTTAGGTTTTTCGCCTGATGCGGAAAAGCTTATAAATGCTTATTTTTGGCCGGGAAATATTCGGGAACTTGAAAATGCCGTTGAGAGGGCCTGTGTTTTGGGTAAGCCGCCCTATATTGAGGAAAAGGATTTGCTTCTAAAATTTGAATCCTCCTCTTTTGAACCTGAGGTTAATTATTCAAATCCGGATTTAAAATCGGCCGTAAATGATTTTAAAAAATCTTTTATTGTCAAAATTTTAAATGAACATAAATGGAATCAAACAGCTGCTGCCGAAAAGCTCGGAATACAGCGTACATATTTATCGAGATTGATAAAAGAGCTCGAAATTAAGGAGATATAAAATGGTTTTGGAAGAAAATAAAGATTTGGCACAAAAAATTAATGACTTTTTAGTCCAGTATAGAAGAATAGTGCTTGGCATTTTAGTTTGTATTTTGGTTGCCGTTGCCGGTATTATTGTTTGGTTTGTAACCGCTGAAAATTCCAAGAAAACTTCGGTAACAAGTGTTGAAAAAATTATTTATGAGTTTGAAGACTTTAAACGTGAAGATCGAGCTAAAAATCCTACAGCTGAAGATGATGCCGAGGATAACGAAAAAACCGTTTCTGCAGCCGTAAAAGAAGCTGAGGACAAGGCTATTGAAGAATTAAAAACCCTTGGTTCAAAATATTCTTCTTCCTATGCCGGCTTTAGGGCAAATACTACGATAGCCGAAATTTATTTTCAGCGAAAAATGTATGAAGACGCTTTAAAATTCTATGAGCTTGCAGCAAAAGCCGTAAAAAATTCTTATATAGAAGGAGTTGCCTCTTTTAATGCTGCAGCCTGTGCTGATGAGTTAGGAGATAAAGAAAAAGCTCTCGCTTATTACGAACGAGCCTCGAAGGTTGAAAATTTTCCGCTGATTCCTAGGGCTCTTTTTAATACGGGCCGCCTGTATGAGGCTTTGTCAAAAAAAGAAGATGCCATTCTTTCTTATAACAGGCTTTTGGAAAGATATCCGCAAAATGAATGGGCACTTCTTGCAAAATCCCGTATAATTGTTCTTACAGGAAACGATAAGCAGTAAGTTATTTTAAGGATAAATTCGGTATTACCCGGTTTATCCTTAACAGAGGTCATATGCTTGGGAAAAAACTATTATGTTTATTAAGTGTTTTTATTTTTTTCTCCTGCGGTATAGATGATATTGTTTATTTGGAGCCTCCAAAATTAACTCATAATCCTACAGGATATATCGATGAAGCTCAGATGTATTTTGAGTTTGAAACCTCAGATAAAGAAAATTTAAATGCTGCTTTAGGTTTTTTTAAGGGCTTTGAAGTGTATTACCGTATTTATGAATCGAAAACAGATTGTGAAAATCTGATAAAAAATATGGTGCAATATAATGAGTCAAATCCTGCCAACTCAGTTAATTACCTACTGTCATCTTATAATTATAAGCTGTTAACCTATCAGGGACACTCCTATCAAGATAGACCTATTGTTCCGGCTTCAGGTTCTCCTGTCAACCGTAGAGTGAGATTCCGTATTGAAGCACTTACCTCCTATCCTAATGTTTTTAGTATAGACGGAACAATACAAGGTAAGGTCTTACGTCAATTCGGTGAAGACTTTACTGCTGCAAAGCGCGGGGACGATGATGTTCAGTCTTCAAGTAACCCTTCTACGAATTCATTTTATGTTGCAGTCTTTGCTGCAACTTACGGCTTTGATAAAAGCTTTCGACCTCTTTATAGCAGTCTTATTTCATTGGGTTATGTTGAAATAAAAAAGAATACATAGTTTTATATGTATAAAAAAAATACTGTATAAAAAAATACTTGAAATTTTCAATACGATATGGTAGAATCAGCGTGCGAGGCATTTTATGAAAATATTGAAGCTTTTCATTTTTTGTATTGTTTGTTTGCTTATAAGTTCATGCAGTCGAAGGTTATCTGAAGTCGATGCCGTTAAGTATAATATCGATGAAGTCTTAAATAAAAATGAACCTATTACCATAAATATTTGGCATTATTATAGTGCAAGTCAAAAAGAAAATTTTGACAGTCTTATAGATAATTTTAATGCTTCCGAGGGGGCTAAATACGGAGTGTATGTCCGTGGTATCAGAAGGGCAGGAAATGCAAGCGAAATATCTTCATTTTTAGCAGATGCTCTTTCTCAAAAACTTGGAGCAGATGAAACTCCCGATATTTTTTCGGCCTATCCCGATACGGCCTATGATTTCAACAAACAAGGTCTTTTGTTGGATTTAGCCGATTTTTTTACCGAAAAAGAAAAGGATGAATATGTAAAAAGTTTTTTATATTCCTCCGGGTTTGGAGTAAAAGATGAAATTAAACTCTTTCCTGTTGCAAAAGCTACTGAGGTTTTTGTTTTAAATAAGACTGCATGGAAGCCTTTTGCAGAAGCCATGGGCGTTTCTTACCGTGATTTAGTTACCTGGGAAGGTTTAGTAAAAGTTGCAGAATTATATCATAAGTGGACCGATTCATTAACAGCAGAGCCTAATGACGGTAAACCTTTTTTTGGGCGGGATGCATTGAGTAACTATATTTTAGTCGGTACTTATGAACTCGGCAACAGTATTTTCAATGTATTGGAAAACGGTGATGTTGAGCTTGTCTTGGATAAGAAAACCTTGCGTACCTGTTGGGATAATTATTATGTTCCGTTTGTCAAAGGTTTTTTTACTGCAAAGGGCAGGTTTAGGGCTGATGATTTAAAAACCGGAGACATCATTTCCTGTGTAACTTCGACTTCATCCGCAATATATTTGCCGTCGAAGGTTATAGATTCTGCGGGTAATTCTACTTTTATTGACTTAGATGTCTTACCCATTCCTCATTTTAGAAATGCAAAGCGTAAAACCGTTGTTCAGCAGGGGGCCGGTATGGCTGTACTAAAAAGCGATATAAAACGGGAGACAGCCGCTGTTCTATTTTTAAAATGGTTTACCGAGATGCAAAAATATTCCGAATTTGCAGTTTCTACAGGTTATCTGCCTGTCAAGAAAAAAGAACTTGAAACTGAATCCCTGACAGCGGCTTTTTGCACTGATGACGTTTGTATTTTACCTGTAGTGCAGGATGCTATTAGGATAAGTATGGAAACAATGAAATCCTTAGACCTTTATTTTCAGCCGGCTTTTAAAAACTCGGATAAGGCGAGGAATATTCTTGCTGATTTGCTTCAAGAAAGAGCAAAAAGAGATAGGGCTAAGGTTCTCGAAAAGATTCAAGCCGGACAAAAATATAACGAAGCTGTAAACGAATTTCTTGGCGATAATGTTTTTGAAGAATGGTTAAAAGAACTTGAAAAACAGTTATTTGATTTAAAATAGTTGGAGAGATAATGAAAAAAAAATTGAAACAGCAAAAATGTTCTGCATCGATGTTGGTACGGCTTCTGATTCCTATGGTTTTTGTATTTGTTTTTCAGACTGTAGTAATGGTGCTGATGTTTTTCAATTCGGATATTATTCAACAATCCGTAGATAATGCCTATGGAATTTTAGGTGAAAAAGTTTTAAACCGCAAAATAATTATCGAAAATGAAATGGTTAATAGATGGTCGAGAATTGAAGATTTGCATAAAAAGGTTTTAAATGTAATTCAAGCTGAATTATCTCAAAATAATATGGAGATTTATCAGCTTGCAGATAGACCTGATTTGCAAAACCGTATTCTTGATATACTCTTGCCCCAACTCATCTATACTGCAAGACGTAACTATGTTACAGGTGTTTTTTTGGTTATTGATGCACCGACTCCTATGATAAAAGTAGATGAGTTTCTTTATCCGGGTTTATATATCAGAAATGATGATCCGGCTTCTTATTCTTCAAATAATGAAGATATTCTTGTATCAAGAGGCCCTGCAGAGGTTGTGCAAAAGCATAATATTGCCTTAGGCGGGAATTGGGAACCTAATTTTACTATTTCCCGCTGTAATAAAGATAGTTCCTGTAGGTATTTTAATGCTCCCATTTTTGGAGTATTCAGACACCCTGATTGGTCGCCTAAAGATTTAGGATTTTGGAGTCCTTCATTTAAACTGGACCATTTAAGTAATGAGGTTATTACATATTCGATTCCTATAATTGATAAACAAGGATATATTTACGGGGTTATCGGTATAGATTTATCCGCAAAGTATCTTCAGTCTTTTTTGAATTTTGATGAACTGGATATGTTCAAAGAAGGAATATATTGTATAGCTGTTCACAATACTAATGATAATACTCAAACATTTTTGCCTGTAGTGTTTAATAGTGCTGCAAATAATTTGAAAGTAAATAACCTTCCTATTTTTAAGAGAATCAATGATGAGTATAGAAACGTTGATATGCTTAATGATGAGCAGGAATTTACAGATAAATATTCTTTGGCTATTGAACCATTCCATCTTTATCAGAATAGCGGAATGTATGGAAATGAAGAATGGGTGTTGATAGGTTTGACTCCGGAAGCCAATGTACTTTTCTTTTTAAGAAGTCTAAAAAACATGTTCTGGAAATTTCTTTTTGTTTCAAGCTTTTTGTTTTTACTGGGATCATATTTATCGAGTCAACATATTTCCAATATGTTTAAAAAAGTTGTAGCAAATCTGCGAGATAGTGATCCTCGAAAAATGCTCAATATTAAAAAGATGAATATAACCGAGGTTGATACCCTCATTGTTGCCATAGAAAAATTAAGTGCCAGTGTTTTTAATGCTGCGTCGCGTGTATCTACAATTATAGAAACGCTTCAAGTTCCTATAGGTGTTTTTGAAGAAAATATTTTGATGGGAACGGTATTTTGTAATTCTATTTGGTTTAAATTATTTAACATTGAATCTTATTCAGAAGATTCCGTTTTAAGGACTGAGGAATTTTATAGTCAGCTTAAACGTTATGAATATTATATAGATGAACAAGATGATACTAAGACTATCTATGCCATTCCTACAGAAGAACATGGAAAAGTTCGCTGGATAAAATTTATGCAAATGAAGGAAAAAGATAAGGTTCTCGGTATAGCGGTTGATATTACCAAAGAAGTTGAAGATCTTAAGAAACTTGAGATTCAAATGAATTATGATGAAATGACAGGCCTTTATAATAGATATGCTTTTGATAAAAAACTTGCCGAAATATTAAAAAAACAAGATTTAGGTGTATGTGCTCTTGTAATGTGGGATCTTGACAACGTAAAATATATTAACGATTCTTTTGGGCATGTATATGGCGATATGTATTTAACATCTTTTGGAAAAAAACTCGCAGCTCTTCAGCAAGAATACTGTATTGTGTGCAGGTACTCCGGAGATGAGTTTTATACATTCTTTTATGATTTTTCTTCATCTGATGAAATAAGACTTATTTTGACTTCTTTTTGGAAGGAAATACAGGGAACAAGTATAATGCTTCCTAATGGAGAGAATTCAAAATTACGTGTTTCGGCAGGTTTGGCTTGGTATCCTTATGATGCGGACAATCAAGCCGATTTACTTAGGTATTCCAATTTTGCAGTATATGATGTAAAAAATTCTTTTAAAGGAACTTTACACGAGTTTAATTTAGATGCTTATAAAAAGAATTATATAATGATTAACGGTACGGAAGCTCTTAATCAGATGCTTGAGAGAAACCTCATAGAATATGCTATGCAGCCCATCGTTACTTCCGGTACCGGCGATATTTACGGATATGAGATGCTGATGCGTTCTTCAGTTCCCGAATTTAAAAATCCTGAGGTTGTTTTGAGACTTGCAAAAGCTCAATCGAAGCTTCATAAACTTGAAGAACTTACTTTTTTTGGTGCTATGGAAACTTTTGCAAAAAAGATAGAAAATGGCGAAATATCTAAAGATACAAAGATATTTTTAAATACAATAAGCTCTCAAGTTTTATCGGATGCCAAATTCTTCGAGTTTGAGGAAAAGTTTAAGCCTTATCTTTCAAATATTGTTTTGGAAATTACGGAATCCGAGCCTCTTAACACAAACTTTTATGATCTAAAAAATGAAAGAATCCGTAATTGGAATGCAATGCTTGCAATTGATGACTTCGGAAGCGGTTATAGTAACGAGTCATCTCTTTTGTTCTTATCGCCTAATTTGGTAAAGATAGATATGTCCATAGTAAGGGATGTTCATAAGAGTCTTGATAAGCAAAACGTATTGGAAAACCTTGTTTCTTATGCAAAAAAAAGAAATATAATAATATTGGCCGAAGGTGTTGAAACAATAGATGAGATAGATGTTCTACTGCGTTTTGGTGTAGATTTGTTCCAAGGTTACTTTTTTGCAAAGCCGTCTTTTGATATTACTCCCATACCTGAAGAAAAAATACAGGAATTAACTAATATTTTATCGGTTTTTTAGACTAACTTTGTTTTGTTGCAGTTGAGCCCAATTGGCCGCAGGCTCCTCCTATGCTTTGTCCTCTTTTTTGCCGTGTGCTTATATTTAAGCCGTCTTTCTTTAGATAAGTTTCAAAGTTACGTACTTCCGTCTCCGATGGACTTTTAAACTTCAAGCCTTCTACCGGATTCCAAGGTATTAAATTTATAAAACATTCAAGGCCTTTTGCAAATTCTATGACCTGCTGAGCTGCCTTTTTATCGGTATTAAGCCCCTTCATAAGGGCAAGTTCTAAAGTTACTCTTTTATTTGATTTTGAATTAAAATATTTTATTGCTTGCTTTAATTCGTCAAGGCTGTTTGTTTTATTGACAGGCATAAGTTCTGATCTTAATGTCTCGTCAGCAGTTGTCAATGATACGGCAAGGCGTACTTCGGGCCCATTTTCTGCCATCTCATAGATTCCCTTACATAGACCGGAAGTTGAAATTGTTATGCGCCTTTTGGAAAGATTTCTTCCTTTAGGATGAGCAAGAATGTTGATTGCCTTATCTATTTCGGGTAAATTCAACATGGGTTCTCCCATCCCCATAAAGACTATATTGTCCAAACTTCCAGCTTCTTTTTCCAAATGTAAAAATTGTTCTACGATTTCTGAAGCCGAAAGATTTCTTAAAAAGCCTATCTGTCCGGTCTTACAAAAAGCGCATTTCATCGGGCAACCGGCTTGACATGAAACACAGGCTGTTTTTCTTTTTGCCTTATCGGTAAGCAAGACGGTTTCTATTACGGCTCCATCATAAAGCTCTACAGCCAATTTGATTGTACCGTCTTTGTCTTTTAATGTTTCTTTTATTTTTGTCGAAAACAGAGAAAAATCTTTTTTTAGTTTAGAGCGCATATCCAATGAAATGTTGGTCATTTCATCAAAGCTCTGTACGCCTGAGGCTATCCAGTGAAAAATTTGTTGGGCTCTGAATTTTTCTTTTAGACCGCAAAAGTTTTGAATCTCTTCAGGAAACATTCCCGAAAGAGCAGTTTCATTCTTTTTAATGGTCATTTTTTGTCAGCTCAAACAAAAGGTCCGAAATCGTTTGATTTTTAATTCCAAGTTTTTGGAAATCCATTAAGGTTTCTATGGCTTTTTGCTTTTCTTTTTTTTCTATATAGCACTGGGCAAGTTCAAGATATACCCTATAATTTGTATCTTCGGTATCTTTAAGATGGGTTAGGGTAGTAATAGCCTGATCATATTTTTGCTGCAGCTTGCACAATATTGCAAGGCCTAACATTGCGTATGAATCAAAGTCTATATCAAGGGCCTTTTGATAGTTTTCTTTTGCTTTTTCAAAGTCATTCATGCTGCGGTAGGCATCACCTATTCGCGTTAAAATAACCTTGTTGTTAGGATCAAGTTCAAGTATTTTTTTCCAGTATACTATGGAGTTATATTGCTGGTTTAAACCTCTGTAGCAGTCAGCCAAACCAAAGAGGCCGTAAAAATTATCGGGTGAGCGTTCAAGGGCTCTTTCAAAATAATATACACCTCTATCAAAGAGCTTCATTTTTCGGTAACAGTTTCCAATAGATGTCAAGATACGTATATCTACCAATTCTCCGCTCGATTCCATTACCTTTTCCCAGTATACGAGGGCTTCCCGATATTTTTTAAAGTCGTAATTTAGGTGGCCCAAGCCTATTAGGGCATAAGCGTTTTTCGGGGATTTTTCCAATACTTTTTGATAAAGCTTTTCTGCCTTTTCAAATTCTTTGGTCTTTCGGTAAGCGTCGGCTACTCGGGTTAATACGGTAATATTTTTATCATCAAACTTAAGGTATTCTTCCCAGATAGCTATGGCTCTTGGAAATTGGTTCATTGACTTGTAGCAGTCTGCAAGGCCGAAAAGAGCATAGTTATTACTTGGATGATGTTCAAGGCATTGTTTGTAAAATTGTATTGCTTCATTGAATTTGTTGTTTTTGCGCTCTGCATCACCTAAGCCTACTAGCGCATAATTATTTGTAGGATCAAGTTCCAATATTTTTTTAAAAACATTGATCGCTTCGGTAATACTGTTTCCTTTTAAAAGGGAGTAGGCTTGCTTTGAAAGTTCGGATATTTCTACTTGCTTTGAATCTTCAGCGCTGAGTATCTCATCACTAAAGGGCGGTCTATTTATAAAATCAGATTCCCCAAGGTCAGGAATCTCTTCATCTAATTTGTTTTCGAAACTTTTTGTAGTCTCACCGGGACTATCTATATTTGCTAACTTTTTTTCATGTTTGATGTCTGACATTAATCCTCCATAAATGTGTGTACGTACATCTAAAATTAATTAAACGCTGCAATTTTTAAATAAGCATACGTATAATTTCTGCCAACTTATCCAGCAAAATACCTTCTTTATTGGTATTATGAGCCAGATGATAAAATTTTAATGCTTTCAGGTGTTCATTTTGGTTTGTGTAATAATCGCCTATTCTTACAAGGCCGTCCGAATAACCTGTTGTAATAAAAATCCTTTCTGCAGCAGCTATGTCCTTTTTATTATAAAGTTCATTACCTCGAAGGTTGAGTTTTGCCTTTTGCTCTGCAGTCAAGGTTTTAACAGGCAATTCGCTTGTTTTTATAAAACCTTCTTCAATTTTTTGCAATATTCTTCCCTTTAAATATACTTATATAAATATTTAAATTCATATTGTACGACTGTAAAAATAGTAAGCATTAACAAATTTAAAACAGCATTAATTGTAAAATGTTACATCAAAGACTTCTTCTAATAAGAAGTCAAAGCATAACAAATCAACATAAAGCTGATCTTATTTATACAATCAATTATCGGACATTATACCCTAGTTTTTGATTTAATTCAATAACTAATGGAAGAAAAGTATAACCAAAGAGTAGAATTCGGACAACTCTTTGGTTATTAGGAAGATTTATTTTTAAATATTATTCATCAAAATCATCATAATCTAAGTCATCATCGTCATCATCATATTCAAAGTCTTCGTCATCAAAGTCGTCGTCAAAATCATCATCATCGTCAAAGTCGTCATCATCATCAAAATCATCAAAGTCATCGTCAAAATCATCATCGTCGTCGAAATCGTCAAAATCGTCATCAAAGTCATCTTCGAAATCGTCGTCATCAAAGTCATCATTGTAAGAATCACTAAAAATTAAGGCATTATCGAATTTTTCCAATTCAAGATTTTCAAGCATAAACAACCCCTTGTACTACTATTAGTTTATATCTATATAATTATAATAGATGAGAGCTTGCATTTTTGTCAACTAGATAATATCAAATTTTTGTCTTTTTTATATAATTTATTGCCGGATTTTGTATACTACTAGGCCGGAGCGTCCTGTTTCAAAAAATCTTTGTTCTTCCCATGCAGAAATTATAATATCATTTTTGATTATGAAATATGTATAAATAAATCCTTCGGGGAGAGCAGGAAGATCTGTTTCCTTCCATTCTTGCGTTTCCGGATCTGTGTAAAAAAGGCGGCCTGTTTCTAAAAGAACGGCTTTAATAGATTTTTGAGCGTTTTCAGGTGAAAATTCACATACCGAGGCTGTAATTTCAAAATCTCCTGCATATGAGGTATTGGAATTTCGGTAAAAAATTATCTGCTTTGTTTTTAAATCTTCCGAAAACATCTCCGCTTTTATGTTTTTTTCAGTCATTTTGAGAATTTTACCTATCCCGTCCTTATCTTGAAAGTCGGTAACAGGAGAAGACGCGTTGATAAATTCTTCTTGGTTTATTTTGGAATAGTTTCCCTTTAATAGTTCTTCAAAAGAAGAAAAGGAAAAATAATCGAATTCTACACGGCCCTCTTGTTCCGTTTTAAGAGCCGCAAACCATTTTTTATTAAATTCCAAGGCTGAAATCTGTGAAATATTTTTAAGTTTAAAGTGTTCGGGGCGGATGAGGCTTAAAAGCTCTCCGTTTACGCTGTTATAGCGTAAAAGACTTGAAGGGCTTTCATCCTGAAGGATGGAGGAAAAGATAGTGTTTGTATATAATCTTATAAGGCTTCCGACGTCCGTTCTATAAAAACCTTCAGCCGTTTTTGTATAAAATTCGTTTTTTATTTCTATTATAGGTTCTTCTTCAATGGAAAATGCAGGTAAAATCCCTGCCTTATTTACAATAAAGAGGGGCGGATCATACATCAGCCCTAAGCCCGACACTCTTACAGCCTCTGTCCACGGCCTAAAGTCTTGCTCGGGAACTTTTTCGGGAGAATCCGTTTGCTTTAAACATGGAGTTTCCGATTCTTCGTCTTGAGTAAAATAATACCAGACCGTGCTTACAGGTTCGGTTTCCGCTTCGGCTTTTTCTGTTGAAGAGACTGTTTCAGGTTCGGCCTCTTTGTTTGCACAAGCGGCAAATAAGAGGACCGAAGCCAGAAGCACAGGAAAAACCCGCACTTTAAGTAAACTATGCAAGAGCGATCACTTCTATTTCGACGAGAGCATCTTTAGGAAGACGGGCAACCTGTACGGCCGATCTTGAAGGATGGTTTGAAGAGCCGAAGATTTCTGCATATACCTCGTTCATTGCAGCAAAATTATTCATATCGCTTAAAAAAACGGTGGTTTTGATTACCTTGTCGATGCTTGTTCCTGCCTGTTCCAAAATTGCCTTTACGTTGAGTAAGGACTGGCGTGTTTGGGCTTTAATTCCTTCAGGAAAGGCTCCCGTAGCAGGATCCAAGGGGATTTGCCCCGACGTAAATACAAAACCGTTTGCCTTAATTCCCTGAGAATAGGGGCCGATGGCTGAAGGTGCCTTGTTTGTTGCGATGATTTCTTTCATTTAAAACTCCTTAAAACAAATTTTATGCGTTTATTTTAATCGTTTAAGGCCTCATAGTCAAGCACGGGATTTAAGTTCGTTTTATCCGTTTAAAAAGTTCCGTGCGGTCGATTATAAAATAGAGGGGGCGGCCGTGGGGGCAGAGCGGTTCGGGGAGGGCGAAAGTTTTAACCGCTATATTGTATGCAGAAACAGGATCGATTATGTCGCCGTCCTTGCAGGCGGCACGGCAGGCTGATCTTGCAAGGATGTGGTGCATGAGTCCCGAAGGATCTTTGCCTGAACCTGCAAGGTCTTCTTTTAAGTCTTTTTCCGTTCCCTGCCATCTTATGGGAACCGCCCTTATAATCCAAAGGCCTTTTTTTTCTTCACTTATATTAAAGCCTGCTTTTTGAAGCTCTTGGAGGTTTAGCCTTATGATTTCATCGTCTTTTTCGGATTCCGTTTCAATGCGGTAAGGAATTAAAAGCTCCTGCGAGGGGCCGAGGCTTTTTTTTAAGCCTTCAAAGAGGATACGCTCGTGGGCGGCATGCTGGTCTATTATATAGAGGGCATTGTTTTTTTCGACAGCGATAAAGGTGCCGCAAAATTGGCCTAAAAATTTAAAGTCGGATTTGGGGAGGTCTTGCGGAGTTGTTGACACTTCCTGAAAAGCTATCGAGGCTTCAAGCTGCTTTATCGGAGATGACGGCCAATAGGTTTTTGTGCTGTTCTGCCGATAGTCGAAGGTATTGCTCTGGCGATAGTTTTTTGTGCCGGCCGGATTATAGCTTTGGTTTAAATCGGCAGCTTCATATTCAGTTTTTTCAAAATCAAAGCCTCGCGTATATTCAGGCTGATAGCTTTCCTTTAAAAGATCGGAAACCGTTTTTTGCTTGTAAAAGGAGCTTATGGTTGAGCTTAGGCTGTGATGAATTTCTTTATAGTCCTCGAATTTTGCTTCTTTTTTTGCAGGATGAATATTGAAGTCGACTCTTTCGGGGTCTACATTTAAAAACACAAAGGCTGCGGGAAAGCCTCCGTTGGGAAAATAGCCTTCCGAGGCATAGCAAAGGGCTTGAACAAGGCCGTATTCGTTTATCCGCCTTCCGTTTACAAAGATGTAGATATTCCGCTTGTCGGAGCGGACAACTGCGGGGCTTCCTAAAACAGCTTTAAAAGAAAAGCCGTCTCCTTCTTGGTTTATCTCATAAAAAAGCTCTTCAGGTTCTTTAAGGCTCATGGCTGCAAGGCATCTTTCTTTTAAGGATGAATGAGGCGGAAGAATGAGCTTATTTATTCCGTCCGCTATATAACGCATTTCGATATTGTAGTGGGGCAGGGCTTTTTCGACAAAGGTCTGACGGCATTGGGCTGCCTCATATTGAGGACGTTTTAAAAATTTTTTTCGGGCAGGGAAGTTTTCAAAAAGATTTTTAACTTCGACTGTTGTGCCCTTATTTAGGCGGGCAGGAGAAATCTTTCCTAAGGAAAGTTTCCAAGCTGCGGGGCCTTCGCGGGTGGAGGTAATTTCGAGGGAGCTTACCGCCTGCACCGATGAAAGGGCTTCACCTCTAAAGCCCAAGCTCCGTAAGTGAAGGAGGTCTTCAGCCTCTTCTATTTTGCTTGTGGAATGGGTATGGGTACAAAGTTCCAAGTCTTCCCTAGTCATTCCGCAGCCGTCATCGCTCACCCTTATTGCACTTATTCCGCCTTCTTCTATTTCTACTATAATTTGAGAGGCACCCGCATCTATCGAGTTATCCAATAGCTCCCGCACAACAGAGGCCGGCCGCTCGATAACTTCTCCGGCGGCTATTTTGCTTGCGGTTTCTTTTGATAAGAGTTTTACGGGCTTGTATTCTCTCATGCCGGCTTCCTTTAAACGTTTTCCGTTACCGTAAACAGGTCGAGCTCCGGCTCTTCTTCTGGCAGTACTGGCTGGTTTAATAAGACTTCAATCTTTCCTTCCATTTTTTCTATATCTTTTTCGAGCCCTTTGGCAAGCTTTATGCCTTCTTCAAAGAGGGAAAGAGCCTTTTCCAAAGGAATATCGGAGGAGCGTATGTCATCGCTTATCTTTTCAAGTTTTTCCAGTCTTTCTTCAAATTTTTTCATATACAAATACTATCCTTTTTTTTAATGAGGGTCAAGTCTTCTTTACGAATTCCGATAGCGGCGGATAAGCGAAACATTGACATGATTTATAAATTTTGATAACATGTATCAAAGATTGTAATTTTTAATAGATATAAAATGAGAGGAAAATAAATTGAATAAATAGACAAAAATAGCCGCCGATTACAGATTTTAAGTTTCTTTTAAAACTAGATAACTTCTAAAAACTTGTTTTTTGAGGAGTGCTGTAATGGTGTGCCTTTTAAGTTGTAAACTTTTTTCTTTTGTCTAGGAGTTCAATATGTTAAAGAATTTTATTAAGTGCATCTGCACTGTTTTTAAATACGGAGCCTTTCCGGCTGTAGTCTTATTTTTTCTTTCGGTTTTTACGGGACTGACCCTTCCTTTTACGGTTTTATATACTCAAAAACTAATCGATTCTATAATTTTATTTTTAAAAGAGTCTGTTGTTTTGTCTTCCGTTTTATGGAATGCCGCTGTTTTAGCCCTAATCATTCTTTTTATGAATCATGTTAATTTTATAAGCAATATAGCCTTTATCTATCTTGAAAAAAAATTGACTTATAATTTATCCGAAGCTATTTTAACCAAGATGCTTAAGATAGATTTTGCATGTTTTGAGGATGCTGCATTACACGATGCATTAAAGGAAATCAGGAGCCGGCCTGCAAAAAAAGTTATAAATCTTTTTAAAGAATGTAGGGCATTCCTTTGTGACAGTATAAAACTTTTTGGAATGGTTTTTATCTTCTCAAGGGTTTCCCCTTGGCTGAGTCTCGGCTTTTTTGTTTTTTTAGTTTTGGATTTTATAAACGAATATATTGCAACAAAAAAAATCCAAGCTATCTATGCTTCTCAAGTTTTTGATGAAAGAGAACTCGAAGATTTAAGCTCTATCCTTTCAAATAAGGATGCCTTGCCCGAATTAAAAATATTTTCTGCTGTTCCTTTTATCGTAAAAAAATTTAAGGATAAGTATAAGGTTTTATTAAAGGAAAGAATATCGATTACCCTAAAATCTTACCGTTATATGGGGATTGCTTCCGTAATAATGATAGCATGGTTTTCTTTTTTAATCTTTGTTTTGATTCGGTTAATCATAAGAGGACAAGTGTCTGTAGGAATGTTTACAGGTCTTATAGCTTCAATAACGGAAATTTATTATTTGCTTGTATTTATGTCTCAAAGTTTTTGGGGTTTAATCGATGATAACAAAAGTATCGGCTTTTTGTACACATTTATGGATCTTCCACATGATATTCACTATAACAAGATGCGGCATGAGGAAAACATTTTGGAACAAAACATTTTCGATAAAAAAAATGCAATCATTTTTGAAAATGTTTCTTTCCATTATCCTAATTCTGAAAAAGAAGTTTTAAAAAATATTTCTTTTAGGATAGAAGCGGGAGCTCACATCGCCTTGGTAGGAAAAAACGGCAGCGGAAAAACAAGTTTGATAAAACTGATTGCGGGGCTTTATAAGCCTTCAGCCGGAAATATCTTTATAGGTTCAAAAAACATAAACTCTCTTTCCCGCGATGCTCTTCATAGGGAGTTTAGTGTTGTGTTTCAAGATTATGCAAGCTATCAGATGACTCTGCGTGAAAATGCAGCACTGGGAAGCATTGAATTTTTAAACGATGATGAACACCTAAAAAAATCCCTTGCCCTTATTTCAGATGATCCTGTTTTTGATGATCTGGATAAGCATCTTGGAAAATTGGAAGAATCGGGAACGGAGCTTTCGGGAGGACAAAAACAAAAACTTGCAATTGCAAGGGCTTGTGCCTCTAAAACTAATTTTATAATTTTTGATGAACCTACGGCTTCATTGGATCCTTCAGCCGAAAAAGAGATGTATCAAAATCTTCAAAAAATTATAGGTACTTCCAATAGGGGGCGGGGCTGTATTTTTATCTCTCACCGTCTTGCAAGTGCAAAAATGGCAGACATAATTTTTGTGCTCGATGAAGGAAGAATAATAGAAAAAGGCTCCCATGATGAACTTATAAAAAACGGCGGCCTTTATTCTAAAATGTACAAGGAGCAGGCCTCTTGGTATAAGGATGAGCCTGACACTAATACGGAGGAAACTTATGAAAAATAATTATCTATATCGTTCTTTTAAATTTACTTTTGGGGTAAGTCCCGTTTCACATATTCTGGTTTTAATTGAGGAGATTTGGCAAGCCTTGTTTCATTCTATTGCAGCTCTTCTTTTAAGCGGTTTTATTGACACCGTTATAGCTTATTCTCAAAAAAGGGTTGAAGCAAAAAGTCTTTTGCTTTATGCTTTGAGTTTTGCCTCCCTTTATGTCTTACAGGAATTATGGTCTCTTGTCTATAACGGCACAATGAATATCGGAATGTATGAAAAACCGAATAATTATGCCAATCTTTTAATTGCAGAAAAAGCTTCACGCTTACGCTTAATCGAATTTGAAGATGCAAATATTTTAAACATGTATAAGTATGCTAAGGATAACATAGAAAACGAATATGTGCCTTATCTTGTAATGCGTATGATTTATATTTTTTGCCGATTTATCGAAATAGCCTCTTTAACATTTGTAATAAGCAAATTCGATTGGCGGCTTTTCTTTGTTGCAGTCATTTCGGTTATTCCTTATTTTATTACCCGCCTTATCCGCGGAAAAGAAATGTATAAATATAAATCGATTCAAATTCCTGAGGAGAGAAAACTGGATTATCTTTGGTCTCTTTTTACGGACAAGAGTGCAGGGAAAGAATTACGTATTTCAAGATCCGATGAGTACATAAAAGAAAAATGGCTTAAAAAGAACAAGGAAGTTTTTGATCCATTTTGGAAGTTAAAGAAAAAAGATGCCTTTTCCGTTTTGTTTTGCGACATGCTTTCTTCTATGGGATATGGAGTTGCCGTTTTTATCTGTCTTTACCTTGCCTTAAATAAAACAATCAGCATCGGAAACTTTGGAGCGGCCATCGGTGCTTTTACTATGATTCAGTTTTGTATGCGGAAACTTTTGGAAGCCCTAGGCTCGATTTCAATGTATGCCGCTCACACAAAACATTTTTTCGATTTTTTGGATTTAGCCGAAGAAGAAGCTGCCGAGTCTAAAAAATCGGCCGCCGAATTTAATAATTCGGCTTGTAGTTTAAAAAATTGCATCGAATTGAAAAACGTTTCTTTTTCATATCCGAATAAAGATAAAAAAGCTATTGAGGATATAAATCTTTCCATTAGAAAAGGAGAAACAATAGCTCTTATAGGCGAAAACGGTTCGGGTAAGACCACTCTTTCTAAAATTATTTTAGGGCTTTATGAGGTGGACGAGGGTTCTATTCTTTGGGACGGTACCGATTTAAATTTTCTTGACAAGGATGCTCTTTATAAAAATATTTCTCTTACTCTTCAAAAGCCTGTTCAATATAATTTTAGTTTGAGAGAAAATGTTGCAATTTCAGATTTGAGCAAGATAAACGAAGAGGTAAAAATTATAGAAGCCTTAAAGGAAAACGATGCAGATTATCTTTTAGAAAAAACAGGCGGTTTGGACGGAAGACTTGGGCGTATTTTTAATGGAGCTGAACTTTCAGGGGGAGAGTGGCAGAGGCTTGCCCTAAGCCGCTGCCGTTTTAAAAATGCCGATTTTTTAATCCTTGATGAGCCGACCTCGGCCCTCGATCCTATCGAAGAAAGTCTTGTTCTAAAACGGTTTATAAGCCTTATCAAAAACAAAACCGCTGTAATTATCTCGCATAGGGCGGGCTTGTGCAGGCTTGTCGACAGGGTTGCCCTTATGAAGGAGGGCAGGCTCATAGCTTTAGGTACCCATGACGAGCTTTTTTCTTCTTGTGAGGAGTATCGGATGCTTTATTCTGCTCAGGCTGATTTGTATCGAGATTAAAACTGAATTTTTAATTTTTTTTCATTTATGCCTTGATTAAAATAAAAAAATAATGTATGGTCGTTGCAACATTTTGTGAGAGGTTGCTGACATTGGTACCCTTAATTATTTTAAAGGAAGGCGACAAGGCCTCCGTACTTAAATTTGACGGAACGGGGGCCGAATTTTCCCGCCTTCGCAGTCTTGGAATAGATATAAATACGGAAATAACCGTTGTTACTTCTCAGGCCGATAAAAAAGGGCCTATTTTGCTTTTGGTAAACGGTTCAAAATATGCGGTAGATTATAATCTTGCTTCTAAAATTTTGGTGCGTTTATAGTATTGAGGAGATTGGAGATTTAAATGACTCTTGATGAATTGGAACAAGGAAAAAAAGGAATAATAGAAGATCTTGAGATAAGCGGAATGACTTTGCAAAGGCTTATAAGTCTTGGGTTTACACCCGGAGCTGAACTTTCGGTTGTAAGAAAGGCTCCGCTTTTAGATCCCTTTGATATTTCCATCTGCGGTTCGCTTGTTGCAGTCCGCAAGGATGAAGCTAAAAAAATCATTGTAAAAGAAGTTTAGAATATGAAAAAAGAAAAAATAAATATTGCTTTTGCCGGTCAGCCCAACTCCGGTAAGTCAACCCTATTTAACATGATGACGGGAGCTCATCAGCATGTTGCAAACTATCCGGGTATCACCGTCGAGAAAAAAACGGGAGAGTATTTTGCTCTTGATCAATCGGTTTTTATTACCGACTTGCCGGGTACTTACAGCCTTACTTCCTATTCACCGGAAGAAAGAGTAACCCGTAATTTTATCCTCCGTGAAAAGCCCGAGCTTTTGGTAAACATTGCCGATGCCTCAAATTTGGAAAGACATCTTTATCTGACATTTCAGCTTTTGGAAATGAACTGTCCTATTGTTATGTACTTAAACAAGATGGATTCTGCAAAAAATGCAGGCTTGCAAATCGATGTCGATAAAGTTTCTTCTCTTTTAGGTATTCCTATAATAGCCGGTTCGGCCAAGAAAAAAGAAAAGGTAAACGAATTAAAAGAACTTATTTCAAAAACGGCTGAAAGCTCCGACCCGCAAAATCCCTTTATGCTTACCTACGGTGAGGATATGGAATCCTATTTGGAAAAAATTGTCGAAAAATTAAAGAATTCTGCAAAGGACGAATTTTTTCCTATTCCCTTAAGATGGCTTGCAATCAAGCTTTGCGAAAAGGATTCCGCAGTTATCGAAGAAGAGGGTAAAAATTTTACAAACTTTGATTCCATTTTAACTTTTATAAAAGAAATAGAAGCCGAGCACAAGGAAAAACATAAGCACAGCTTTGAAATAGAAATAGCTCTTGCCAGATCCGCTGCGGCAAAAAAAATTGTTGAAGCTGCGGTTTCAAAAAAAGAGCTTGAACAAAAAGCCGTCGAGTCCTTAAATATTAAAAGAAAAATTACCGAGGTTATTGCCGCCCTTATTCTTTGTTTTGTAACCTATGAGATTTTGGATTCCCTCTTTTTGCTTTTGCCAATTCCTATCTTTGCAAATAGCATTCTACGCTTGATTCTTAGTATAGCCGGAGCCTTTGCCTTTACGGGAGGAGCTGCTCTTATCTATACTAAAGGCAGTTCAGGCAGTATAAATTCAACCGACAGAATCGACAAAGTGCTTTGCCACAAGGTTTACGGTCTTTTGATTTTGGTTGAGCTTGTTTTGGTTTTCTATTGGATAACGGTAGTTTTGGGTTATAAGATGACCGACAAGGTTTTCCCGATATTTAAATTTGTCAGAACAATAGTTTCTCAGCTTATTTATCCTGAAGGACTTATAAACGAGGGCCCATTAAGAGGTTTGTTTTTAAGCGGGATAATTGATGGGGCAATAATGATTTTAAACTATGTCCCAATCTTTTTCTGCTTGTTTGCTCTCATTGCTTTTTTGGAAGATGTCGGCTACATGGCCCGCCTTGCCTTTATCATGGATAGGATTTTACGCAAGTTCGGTTTACACGGACAGTCAACCCTTCCTATGATTCTCTCGGGTGTTATAATGGGAGGCTGCGTTGTTCCCGGTGTTATGTCCACAAGGACAATCAGGGATGATAAGTCAAGATTGGTAACGATTCTTATCTTGCCCCTTCTTAACTGTATGGCAAAGATTCCTTTTTATGTTTTAATTACGGGAATATTTTTTACAAGCTACCAATGGATAGTTCTAGGCGGAATTTCGTTTTTTACATTGATAGTCGCCCTGATTGTTGCAAAATATTTCAGCCTCTATGTTGTTCACGGCAAACCTGAGCCTTTTGTACTTGAGCTTCCGGCTTATAATATGCCGACCCTTAGAGGTGTTTTAACACGCACCTTTGAACGCTTATGGAGCTTTATAAAAAAAGTTGCAACGACTGTAGTTGCCGTTTCAGTTATAATTTGGGCAGGTGTAAATTTTCCCTCTTTGAACTCTGAAAAAACTGCTCAATATGAAGCAAGAAAAGCAGCTTACATTCAGGACTTTGCAGGAAAATTAAACAATTCCTATTCCCAATATTTTGCTTCCGAAAAGGGATTTATAGAATATCAGCGTTTAACCGAAAAGCTTTATTTGTATGATGCTATAAACCGGTTCGGCGGAGCTAAGGGCATGGAAAGGAATATAAACAGGTTGTTTTTACAAAATCCCGAAATGACAAAAATAGCCTTAAAAGGAAAAATTGAACTCGGCAGCAATATAGGAACTTTTAAAAATTATCTTGATATGTATTCTTCCGCAAAAAAAGATTTTGATAAAGCATACAATGATGCTCAAGAATTTCAAAAGCCTATTTTAAAGGCTTCATTTTATGCTTATTGGCAAAAGCTGAATCCTTACTTCTTCGCCCTTGTCAGAACCGGAAAAGTGAAAATTTCAGGCACAGCTGTAATCGATTCCGAAGCCGCTGCCGCTGCAAAGGCTATACGCCCTGCAAGTGCAGACCTAAAGCTTATCTCCGTACAATTGCGTAAAGAAACTTTGGAGAACTCCGTTTTGGGATATTTGGGAAAGGCAATGGAACCCGTTACAAAATATGCGGGCTTCGATTGGAAGGTAAATATCGCAATTCTGGGTTCCTTTGCCGCAAAGGAAGCTCTTGTTTCGACCTTGGGCACTATTTACAGTGTTGAGTCTTCAAGCGAGGATTCGGGTAAAGTTTTGGAAGCCCGCATTCAGGATAAGGAAACGGGATTGACCCCATTAGACGGTCTTACCATTATGATTTTGATAGCCCTTTTCCCGCCCTGTATTGCTACCGTTATGGCAACAAAGACCGAGACACAGAGTGTGGGTTGGACGCTATTCAGTGTTATGTATCCAGTGGTCCTGAGTTCGCTGGTTGCCGTCCTAGTTTTCCAGCTGGGAAGATTGTTCGGCTTTTGATTGTAAAAGAAATTTAAGGAAAACTTCTAAAGCTGAGGCTTTTAGAGGTTCACATTTAGAATTATAAATTTATGGGAGTTTATAGATGAAAAAAATATTTATCGTATTTGTTTTAATGATGTGTTCTATTATGCTTTTTGCACATTCGCCCCTATTGACCGTTGAAGATAACGGAGACGGAACTATCTATGTTCAAGGCGGATTTTCAAATGGAGCTTCGGCTGCCGGTGTTAAACTTTATCTTACCGATAAGGCTTCAGGGCAAAAAATCTGGGAAGGAGAATTCCCCGATGTAGGCGAACTCAATCTGCCTATCCCGAATGTTCCGTATACGGTAACCTTTGATGCGGGCCCCGGCCATATTATCGTAAAAAACGGCCCCGAGCCTGAAGGCGGTTTCGGCAGTCAGTCTGCTTCTTCTGAATCAATGGGAGAAAACGAGTCAGCCGGAGATGCTGCTCCGGCTCAAAAGCCCGTTGCTGTCTCAAGTTCCGCAGGCTGGGTTCCTATGGATACCGTTTCGGCAATGCCCGGTGTCGGTCCTTCGTTTACGGCAATCTTGGCCCTTGTACTTGCCGTAATAAATTCGGTACTGATTGTTTTCCTATTCAAAAAACAAAAAAGGTAGGTGTAAAAAGTGAAAAAGCTATTTTTTTCCGTATTGCTATGCTGTACGGCGTTGGGCCTTTTTGCTCACTTTCAAATTATTTATACTCCGTCTTCAATAATCGAAGCTTCAAATAACAAGGTAGATTTTATAATTTCTTTTACCCATCCCTTTGATTCAGGCCTTACCATGGACATAGGTAAAAATGAGGCAGGTGAAGTAAAAGGGTTAAAGGAATTTTATTCCGTTCATAAAGAAAACAAGACCGACTTAATGTCCTTTTTAAAAAAGGGAGAATTTGAATCCGCTGAAAGCAAGGCCTTTGCGTATACCCTTGAATTTGATAAGGGGGCCGGTTTTAAGGGCGGCGGAGACTGGGTCTTGGTTGCCGTTCCTCATCCTTATTTTGAAGCAGCCGACGACGGATATATTCAGCAGATAGCTAAGGTCTTTATCAATAAGGCCGGACTTTCAACCGATTGGCAGTCAAGGGTTGCCGAAGGTTATCCCGAAATTTTGCCCTTGGTAAAGCCCTATGAGATTTGGGAAGGCGGTGTGATCCGTGCCCTTGTTTTGGACTCCGATGGAAAACCCGTGCCTTATGCTCAGGTTGAATTTGAAAACATGAATTACGATGTGGATATGGCAAACAAGAAATTTACCGGAGAACCCAAACTGCAAAAAGCAGGTGCCGGAATGATAATGGCGGATAATACCGGCGTTTTCGAGTTTATTCCTCCTTGTCCTGGATATTGGGGCTTTGCTGCTCTTGGGGTAGGGAAGGAAAAGGAATTCGGAGGGAAAGAACTTTCTCAAGATGCCGTTATTTGGTTTGAGGTCAGCAAGATTGAAGATGCGGCCGAACAGGCTGATAGTACAAAACAAGCCGATATATCTTCTTCTGACGGAGAGCCTTCTGAAAGAGCAAAACCCAAGGAAGGATTTTCGCCTGCGTCCCTCATAATAGTAATCTTGCTTTTTGTAGTTATGTTTGCTTGGCCTCCTATCTTTAAAAAGATTTCGGATAAGGCTGAAAATAAGTAGGTAGCAAATAGATAAACAAGCCCTTTGGTGACCCATTGGGGGCTTGCTTTTTTTTTGAAAATATTTATAATTACCCGAAGGTTATAGACAAATAAGGTTCTTAAATTAATTTTTAAGATTAAAAGGGAAACCGGTGAAAAACCGGCACAGCCCCCGCTACTGTAATTGAGTTTGTTTATCATAATGCCTCATGTATTGGAGGCATAAGCCACTGTTAATATGGGAAGGCGATAAACTTTAAATCATAAGTCAGGAGACCTGCCTATTTGTATTACGAAATCCTTCGGAGGGAAGGAAAATCGGAAAACTCATTATTGTGCAACTCTATTTTACTGTCAGCTTTTTCTATAAGCGAAACTGATGCCTTGCGTTTTTCGTATTTTCTTTATTTAATCTCCGATTTATTTTTAATTAAAAGTTTGCTGTTCCGTCTTTGGGGGCTTGCTTTTTTTTAAAGAATAAGATAGATTGTAAGCGGTGATTTACATTTGGATTTGAAAAAAAAGATTTTTCCGTGAGTTTAAAGCAAAACTTTTGGTTCTATCTTTTTTGAACTTAAGATAATGAGTCTTTAGACTAAAATATTTATAGGAGAGTTTCTATGAAAAAAATTACAGGAATAGTTTTACTTTTATTCTTTGTAGCTGTGGCTTCATTTGCACACTTCCAAATGATTTATACCCCGACTTCAGTAGTTGAAGGCAATTCCGTTGATTTTAAGATTGTTTTTACACATCCTGCAGAATCAGGCCATACAATGGATATCGGTAAAAACGAGGCCGGAGAAATCAAGGGTTTTGAAAAATTCTTTTCCGTGCACAAGGAAAAGATTCAAGATCTTCTTCCCTCATTAAAGAAAACAGAGTTTTCAACTTCAGAAAATTCGGCTTCAGCCTATGACCTTACCTTAAATAAGGATAACGGTTTTAAGGGAGGCGGAGACTGGGCTTTGGTAGCTGTTCCTCATCCTTACTATGAAGAGTCCGAAGGCGGCTATATTCAGCAGATTACCAAGGTCTTTATCAATAAGGCAGGTCTTGATACGGACTGGAGTGCAAGATGTGCCGAAGGTTATCCCGAAATCATGCCATTGGTAAAGCCCTATGATGTTTGGGTAGGCGGACTTTTCAGAGGTACTGTTGTAGACTCAAAAGGCAAGCCTGTTCCCAATGCAGAAATTGAAGTTGAATATATCAACTTTGACTTAAACATGAAAAAAAGCAAATTTGAGAAGAAGGCAAAAACAAAAAATGCCGCCGCTACTATTTTAGCCGATGCAAACGGAAACTTCTCCTTTGTTCCTCATAAGGCCGGATACTGGGGCTTTGCTGCCCTCGGTGCAGGTAATGTAAAAGAATTTGCCGGTAAAGAACTTTCACAGGATGCTGTACTTTGGATTGAGGCAGTGCCTGTAAAATAAGGTCTTCATTATGACAGTAGGAATGGTTTTGACTATTTCTATAGTTGCAGGTGTGATTCTCTTACTCATCCGTAAATATTACAGGATATTTAAGGGTAAGGCTTCGGCCTGCAGCTGCGGAGAAAAAAATATCAATCCTAAGAGCGGCTGCGGTTGCGGATGCTGCGGTTGTTCTGCGGAAAATAAAAAAGGCTAGTTCCTTTTTACTTTAAGCCAAGAGTTGTTTCTTGTTTAAGTAAAAAGTTAGCTACACATAACTTATATTAACTTAAAGGAGTTTAATTATGGTTAATAAAAGAATGGGTGCAAAGATTGCACTTATACTGGTTACACTCGCAGTTATTTTTACTGCATGTAAGTCTATGCCTGCTGTAGTGGAAGTAAGTCCCGATAAATTGGTAGCAGGACAAGAACTTGCAGCTTGGAAAGGTAAATGGGTTTCTACTTATACGGTAATGAATGATGCGTCATTGAATGCAGCCTATAAGAAGACTGCTGAAGGGATGCCTTATTATACTGAAGGCGGTTTGAAGGCTGCCGTCAAAGATATGTATGGAAGTTCTGTAACCGCTATGAAATTTAACGGTACCAATAAGGTTACTCTTACAATGCAGAAGGAAGACGGTAGTAAATCCAATGTAGTATGTGAATACAAATACATGGGTACGAAGGCTGTTCCCGGTTATGAGGGTTCACTTTGGTATACGTTTGAAGCGGTAAACCCAGGAAAAGAATTGCAGGCTGTAAAAAATATGATTATTATGCCTCCTCATCAACACGGAGATGGTCCTGTTCATTGGCATGTTCGTTTCGGCTACTACGGTTTTGATTGGCTTATAAACGGAGAAAAATCATGGCCTACCTTTGTTCCGGCCTCAACAAAAAAGAACGATATGTTAAAGGGTGCAGAATCTTCAATTGAAACTATGCCTAAATGGACGGATGCAGCTCCCTTTAAGTCTTATGCAGAACACGGAAGGTGGATCAATAGTCTCCTTGTTTTTGAAAATTCAAGCAAAGAGGTTATGGATGTCTATGCTAAGCTCATCAAAGAGTTTGAAGGAAAAAATCCTAAGGGCGGAGACTTTACCAGAGCAGAAATTATTGCAGAATTGCAAAAAAGCGATGACAGTTTAAAAGATTTTACTCATCTTGAGTTTAATATAAAAGACGGAAAAAATGAGCTTATAGTTTTTAAAGGTTCGAAAGAAATCTTCAGATCAAACTATGTAAGAGTTGCGCCCGGCAAGGCAAAGGCTTATATGACAATGAAAGCCGAAAAGAAAGATGCCGGAATGTTCTCTCTTATATCCTTTGTAGTTGTTCATGGTGCTCCTAATTATCACTTCCATTTGTGGTACGGAGCAACCGAAGAGGATATTGCTGCTCAGAGAGGTACCCCTACCTGTTACAAGGTAGATGTTCCTGCCGATATCCGAGCTAGCGGTATTGAAAGATCCGCAAAAAGAACTCTTTCAGCATTAACCGGAAAATAGTTCTGTTATTAAAAATGAAATTGCTGCCGATTGTTTAAATATAAATCGGCAGCATTTAGTCATAATTTTATTTTAAGGAGATGTTATGTCTAATAAAAAAATCGGTGCAAAAATTGCACTTATTTTGATTGCTGTTGCGGTAGCATTTACTGCATGTAAGTCCATGCCTGAAGCCGCTAAGTCGGCTAAGGCTGAAGTTGAAAAACTTATTCCCGGAATGGAATTGGCTGCCTGGAAAGGTGAATGGGTTTCGGTGGATGTTGTAAAAAATGATCCTTCTTTGAAAGAATTATACAAAGAAGCTGCATCAAAGAATTCAAATTATACCCAAGAGGGTATCAAAGATGCTATTGAAGGAAGAAGAAAGACGCCTTTTGCAAGGGTAAAATTTGACGGGACTAATAAGATAAGTTTTACCGTTATTGATGCAGACGGAAAACAAAAAGAGATCGTTGCCGAATATAAATATCTAGGCAAGGTTCCTATGCCCGGTTATGAAGGTTCTTTTTGGGAAACATTTGAGGCTGTAAAAAATGTACGCGGACTTACTATGGCCAAGTATATGATCTGTACTCATCCTCATAGCCATGACGGAGGACAGGTTCACTGGCATGTAAGATTCGGCGGAACGAATATTGATACCCTTGTAAAAAAAGCCGATCCTTCTTATTGGCCTACCTATGTTGCAGGTTCGACAAGCAATGAAAAACTTTTGGAAAATTTTAAAAAATCGATAGAATCAAGTGCTGCCAAACTTCCTGCACCCTTTGCCGTTTATGCTAAAGAAGGAAAATGGATGAACAGCTCCTTAATTTACGATAATACAAGTGCTGAAGTTAATGCTGCTTACGACAAAATCATCAAAGAATTTGCCGGAAAAAATCCTAAGGGCGGAGACTTTACAAAGGCCGAAATCATTGCCGAAATGAAAAAAGCATACGGAACAACAGAGCTTTATACTCACATCGAATTTGTTACCGAGAACGGAAAGAACGAATTTGTCATGTATAAGGACGGAAAAGAAATTTACAGGGCAGCTTATAAGAGAGTTGCCGAAAATGCTGCAAAACCCGGCTTGGCCGTATCTACGGATAAAAAAGATGCCGGAATGTTTAAGATAATTTCTTTTACTAACCCTGGCGGAAGTCCTTTACATTTCCATTTTTGGTATGGTATGAATGATGCAGATTTTTCCAAAATTAAAGAGAAGCCTACATGTATACCTGCAAATACACCAAACAAAATGATTGCAGAGAGAGTTGAAAAATCTTGCCGCAAGATTTTAAAAGGTATTGTTGAAAAATAATTGTATTGAGACTTTTTATATGAGGTATGATAAACAGTTGGGCATAAGTATTGCTCACTGTTTATCTGCCGATAGGAGAGAAGAAAAATGAAAAAAAGAACAGCTATTTTTATTTGTTTTTTAGTGTTGGGAGCAGCTCTTTTGTTTGCTCATGCCCCGATGTTGTATTGCTATGACAATGGTGACGGAACCTTTACCTGTGAAGGCGGTTTTTCCGACGGCTCATCTGCCGCCGGCATAGAAATCCGAATCGAAAACCCTAAGGAAAAAGATGCAAAAAAGAAAGTTCTATTTACCGGTAAACTCGATAAAAAGGGTGAGATTACAATTAAGTACGCCGATATCAAAGTAAAAGACTTTTTAATTATCTTTGATGCAGGACCCGGCCATGTGGTAAAAGTAAAATCAAGCGATATCGAAAAATAAGATTTACTTGATTTTTTTTAAAAAGGGACTTTGTTTTTACACAGTCCCTTACAACAAGTCTCACTTTTTTTCGTTTAAAAGAACATCGGCACTGTGCCAGCTTAAAGTTGCACATTTTATACGTGCCGGCATTTCGGCAAAGTATTCCAAGATTTGCGCATCTTCCAATTCTTCTTTTTCTTCTTCCGAAATTTCTTTTCCGTTCATCATCTTAAAAAATATTTCTACTTTGCGTTTTCCTTCTTCGGCTTTTTTTCCTTTTATAAGTTCAATCAGCATATTTGTAGAGGCTGTAGAAATGGCGCAGCCCCTTCCTAAAAAAGAAGCCTCTTCTATGATTCCATCTTTTTCCCTGATAAGCAGAGTAAGGTCATCACCGCATGAAGGATTATGACCTCTTTCTATCTTTACTCCTTCGCCCGAAAGTTCGCGGCAGTTTTCTTTTTTTCGGGAGTATTCTAAAATCATTTCCTGATAAATTGTATCTATGTCCATTTATGTTCCTTATCGATATTATTTTTAAGTTTTTCTAATCCTTTAAAAAAACGCTTTTTACTTTTTTTAAGGCTGTAATCATAACGTCTATGTCTTCCTTGGTGTTGAAAATAGAAAAACTTGCACGGCAGCAGGAATTTATATTTAGGTAAGCCATCAGGGGCTGCGTACAATGATGTCCGCTTCGAACCATAACGCCGTATTCGTTTAAGATGTAGGAGGTGTCATGCGAGTGCACGTCTTTTACATTAAAGGCTATTATACCCGCCCTCTCCTCAGCATCGGTGCCGTAGGTTTCTACAAAGTCAAGTTTTTTTAATTCGGAAAGAGCATAAGAGTCCAATTCTTTTACGGTTTTTTCTATATTGTCATAACCGATTTTTTCGATATATTCTATTGCATTTTTAAGAGAAACTATGGCAGCTGTATCGTGGGTGCCGCCTTCGTATTTGTAGGGGGCTTCCTTAAACTCGCTTGATTCTTCTGAAACAAAGTTTATCATATCTCCGCCGTATAAAAAAGGCGGCATCTTGTCCAAGAGCTCTTTTTTTCCGTAAAGAACCCCGACACCGAAGTCCGAAAAAATCTTGTGTCCCGAAAAAACTAAAAAGTCGCAGTCAAGGGCTGATACGTCCTGCTTGTAGTGAGCAATGGCTTGGGCTGCATCAACCACAACAACGGCTCCGCTCTCATGGCTTAGTTTTATTACCTCTTCTACAGGGTTTATAATTCCTGTAGCATTTACCACGCTTGAGATGGCGACCACCTTTGTTTTAGAGGAAAGTTTAGCCTTAAAGTCATTTATATCCAAGGTGCCGTTTTTGTTAAGATAGATAAATTTTACGGCAGCCCCCGTTTGTTTTGCAACAAACTGCCAAGGTACGAGGTTTGCATGATGGTTTGATACCGCCAATAAAATTTCATCTCCGCTTTTAAGCTGTGATAAGCCGTAACAATAGGCAATTATATTGAGAGCCTCGGTAGAATTTTTTGTAAAGATAATGCTTTCAATTTTGTCGGCTCCGATAAATTCGGCCGTTTTTTTTCGTGTTTCTTCAACCAAAATAGAAGAAGCTATTGCAAGGGAATGAGAACCTCGGCCCGCATTTCCGTTTGAGTGTAAAAAATATTCTTTAATGCCTTCTATAACCGGCATAGGCCTCTGTGCTGTTGCCGCCGAATCCAAATAATGAATGTTAGGATTTTGCATAAGCAATGGAAAATCGTTTTTGTACATCTATTTCTATGCTCCTTAAAGCCGCATTTCTCTTTATTTTACATAAAAATAAACCTTTTGTCCAGCAATGGGGGAGTGGGATTCAGGCTAATTGAATTATAAAACCGAACTATATAAGTTGACAAAAAGTAATACATATTGTATAATAAGAATATGGAAAACGAAAAAACAACAAAGCGGTTTTTTGAATGGGACTACGAGAAAGAACAGCGTAATATAAAAATACATAAAATCTCATTTGAAACTGCAAAACTCGTTTTCAATGATAACAACCGAATTGAATTATTCGATATAAACCACAGCGGGGCAGAAGACCGTATTATTACTATAGGAAAGGTAGATAAGGTGCTGTTTGTTGTTT
The DNA here is from genome assembly GCF_024181645.1 of Treponema denticola. Lineage (NCBI taxonomy): Bacteria > Pseudomonadati > Spirochaetota > Spirochaetia > Treponematales > Treponemataceae > Treponema > Treponema denticola. The sequence goes on from NZ_CP058624.1 coordinate 729,328, forward strand.
ACACCGAACGAGGAGAAAAAACACGGATCATATCCGCAAGAGCCGCCACAAAAGCGGAAAGGAGACTTTATGGCAATAGTTACATCGGTTTTACACGGTAACGAAAAACCGACCAAAGAACAAATTGAAGAGATTAGGCGTGCCGCAAAAATGCCCATTGTATACGATGAAGATTGCCCGCCCTTAACTAAGGAGCAAATAAAGGAATTTGCACGTATAGCCAAAGAACAGCGCAAACTTCGAAAAAAACAGGTAGTAGCAATCCGGCTTTCACCCGAAACCGCTGAAAAAGTCAAAGCTCTAGGTAAAGGCTACAGCTCTGTGTTAAGCCGTATTATTGATGAGGCCTTTCGAAACCCCGAACTCCTGCAAAAATGTTTATAAAGCGGTAATGAATGATTAAAGGAAGGATTGGGCGCTGACGGGATCGAACCGCCGACATTCTGGGTGTAAACCAGACGCTCGTACCAGCTGAGCTAAGCGCCCAATGACATGGATATTATTACAAATCACAAAAAATGTCAATACATATTTTGTAAAAAAATGAAGTTTTTTTTGCCGCAGTCTCATCGCTTCTTTTTGAGCTATTTATTTAATTTTACAAGTCCCGGCACCGGCTGAGGCTTGATAAATTTTATAAACTTAAATGGATGTATATCTATTGCATTTGAATACCAGCCGCCTATGGAATAAATATCTATAATATTTACACTTAACCTATAGGATATCGGAATAATCACGCTCTCTCCCAGCAAGAGCTCTTCTGCCTTGCTCAACATTTCGTATCGTTTTTTAAAGTCTTTTTCGGCATGGGACTTGAGGATTATTCTTTCAAATTCCTGATTTTTCCAGTCCGAGTCATTGAGGTTGGAATTCGGCCGGAACATCTCCAAAAAGGCCAGAGGGTCTGCGAAGTCCCCTATCCAAGTGATTGTTCCCAAATCGTAATCATTTGTTTTTAGGCTGTTATAATAAGCGTTCAAAGAAATAAGCTTAACTTCGGTTTTTACCCCGATTTTTGCCCATGCGGCCGATAGAATTTCGGCTAATTCTTGATAATATGTATTTTCAGGTATTTTAATTACTACCTTTTTTTGTTCTTCGTTTAAATTAAGCTTATCTATGATTTCTTGGGCTTTTTGCAGGTTATATTCATTTACACCCTGAATTTTGGGGTAGCCTGCAAGAGGAAAAATCAAAGTTTCAGCCTTTATAGGATAGCCCTTGCGTAATTCCTCGTATGGAACAGCTAAAAGAAGAGCTTTTCTAAACTCTGCCGCCTTAATATTCGGAGATGAAGTCTTAAAGAAAAAATAATCCGTTGCAAAAAGAGGATCGATATTTACACAACGCTGATCTCCTATTTTAGAAATCACATCGCTTCTTGAAAGCCAATGAATCTTTCCTATATTGAATTTTTCGATAGCTTCTTCCTTGTTTAAATCGAGGAAGAGGTTTATTTGAGGAATTTGAACATTATCCTTATCCCAATAGTGTTCGTTTTTTACCAAAATCAGCTCTTTTTCGGAAAATTTTTTTATCCTATAGGCACCGCTTGATATGGGTTTAAAGCTGTCCCTTAATTTTTCTATTCTTTCTATGTTAGAAAATTTTAAGGCCGCTTCAAGCTGAGAGGTTTCAACCGCTGAAAAGGCATGATGGCATAGAATATTGGGAAGGTGCTCAATTTCTGTATTTGTGGTTATTAAAAGAACTTGCCCGCTTTCGGCTTTTATTCCCACCTGATTTTTATTTTTTAGTTTTCCGTTACGGTAATCGGCGGCTCCATCTATGCAGTCTAAAAGTGAAGCATAGGGATGGTTGCCGGCAGGATTTAAAAGATTCAGCCATGAGTCGACAAAGGTTTGAGCCGTTATGGGCTTTCCGTTTTCAAATTTTGCATCTTTTCTGATTGTAAAACGCCATGTTCTTCCGCCTAAAACACTGTGCTTTTCAGCAAGTGCCGGAACGGGCTGCAATGTATAAGGATCATATACAAAAAGGCCTTCACAAAGGGCCGTTAAGATTTGGGCTTCTCCTGCATCGAAGGCCGTATGAGGGTGAAGCATTGGTATCCCTGAACTTATGGAAATATTCAGTTCTTTTTTTGGGTCTTCTTGCGAAAACAGGCAAAAGGATAGTAAAAACAAAAATAATGCTAATAGTTTATTTTTCATATAGCCGATATTATATTGTTTTTTTTATTATTATTCAATCGGATTATACTTTAGATAACCCCGAGTTTTTTCATTTGGCTTACTTCTTCGCTGAGAGTCTGATATTCGGCCCGGTATTGGTTTGCCTTTATAATCGAATTTGTGATTGTTGTAATTTCTATCTTAATACCTCTTATTTTGCTTCTAAGCTCAGGTTTTACGTTTTTATAAAATTCGTCAAGCCCTCCAAGCTGTTTTAGGATTTCATTGCTGTCGCTTATGTATTTTGTGAGGCTGTTAAAAAGAAGCTCGTTCGGCATTGTTTTTATTTTTTGATTCACAACCGAATTCGGCATCAAAATACTTTGGAATAAGGCTATCTTTTGAAGCACTTCTTTTTCAAAAACGGAATAGTTAATTGTTTGTTTTTTTGTATTTTGATTGATATTATCGGTAATAATGATTGTTATATGCTTTTCAGGAGGCTCCAATTTTAAAACCTGTCTGAAAATTTCAGCAATTTTTCTAAATATTGTATTTTCGGATTTATAAACGAGCTCTTGATTTGATTTTATTTTATCCAGAGCTGCTTTTAAGTGAGGAGCGGAATTTGAAAGAACCTTTAAGCCCGATATTAAAATAGGTCTGTGGTTGACTTCTTTATTTTCAAAAGAACTTTCCTTTGGTTTAACTTCAAGGCGGGATAGAACCTCCTGTTGTAATATGGCCGAATCATCCCCGTAATCTTCTCTGATTATTTCGACTATAAGATCCGTGTAAAAAGGCTTTTTCTTGAGCTTTAGGGTGAAAATCTTTTTTATTTCCCTTAGTATATTTGAAGGATTTGCACAATCCGCCTTGGTTATCTTTACTGAAGGTATAATTTCTCTGCGTATTAAAAGTTTGTATTCTTCACGGTGAAAGATGGAAAGGCTTTTAAGCTGGGTATTGATATATGTTTCGCTTTTTCCAAGATGGGCTACAGAATCCCGTAAAAGACTGCTTGATAATTGGTCCGGACTTTTAAAAAGGTTATTTATTATATCGGCTATAGCTCGGGTATTTGTATGATTTGATGTATTTGTAAAATCCGACCAAATAAAGGTGCTGTTTAGTTCAAGAAGGATGGAAATTCTTTTGGGAGTTAAAAACTCGGTATTAAACTGATAATAATTGTTGACAAATTCCAGCATTGTTTCATAATGGGCCAAGCGGGTTCCTATAACGCTAGCCTTCTCCGAGTCTGCAAAATTTTCTTTGCTGGGAATTTCAACCTCAGTCATTTTACTGTCATATTTATAAGGATCATCATGGATGACCCGTTTTTTTAAAAGAGTGCTTCTGACTGCGTGAAGTGCACTGCTTTGAATATTGTAGTTTTCCCTCACCTTGGGAAGAATTTGAGAATTAAACTCATTTCTTTTTGTTTCAAGGATTACCGAAAGTTCCTCAACAAAGTTTTTTCTATTTTCCATACCACACTTATCGGCATTTTTCCCTTTTTGTATAAGTATATAATAAGTAAAGATTTTTACCGGCTTAGGGGTTTGACAAAGTTCTCCTTTTGTCGTATTCTGTTATACATGTTTGTTTCAGTTGTTATAGATCCGGGTGGAAGGGAATCGGCTTCTCATCTCGCAGAAGTTCTAACGGCCAACGGCTTTGAGCGGGTTCAGCATGCCTGTTGGGAATCGGTAACAATAAACGATGAAGGCCTTGTTACATTAAAGCAGGATATAGACCGAGTTACCGACTATTATGATATAGTCCGCCTTTATCAATATCCTATTCAGGATGTGTTTGCCGTAACTACGCTTTATAAAAAAAAGTGGCGGAGGGTGCTTGTACGCCCGCCTGCAAAAAAGTTGGAGAATTAAACCTTATGGAAGACTATAGATCAAATTTAGAAGCCTTAAAAAACGATATCTCTAATATTTGGGGGCGTCTTTGACCCTGAGGCGGTTAAAGCAAAAATAGCCGAAAAAGAAGCTATAACCTTAGCTCCCGATTTTTGGAATGACAGTAAAAAAGCCGAAAAAATTATGGGCGAGATAAAGGCCCTTAAAAACAGAATTTATCCTTGGCAGGAGCTAATGGATGAGGTTTCCGATTTGGAAGTTTTGATGGAGCTTTCGGAAGAATCCGGCAATGAAGAACTGTCTGAAGAAATCGGCTCAAATTATAACTCAGTTTACGAAAAATATAAAAAATTAAGTATCTTGAGCTTGCTTTCAGGCGAGGTGGATAAAAACGATGCCTATCTTACAGTCCATGCAGGGGCAGGGGGAACTGAAGCCTGCGATTGGGCCGGTATGCTGGTACGCATGTATTTGCGCTGGTGCGAGTCCAGAGGTTTTAAAACGGAGACCATCGATTTAATAGAAGCCGAGGGCGGAATAAAGTCTGCAACATTTCAGATTTCAGGGGAGTTTGCCTTCGGCCTTTTAAAAAGCGAAACGGGGATTCATAGGTTGGTGCGTATCAGTCCCTTTGATTCCAACGGCAGGAGGCATACATCTTTTACTTCGGTCTTTGCTTTTCCGGTTCTTGATGATACGATAGAAGTGGATATAAGGCCTGAAGACTTGCGTATCGACACATACAGAGCCGGAGGAGCCGGAGGTCAGCACGTAAACAAAACCGACTCGGCCGTGCGTATTACCCATATTCCAACCGGAATAGTTGTTGCCTGCCAAACTCAAAGGAGCCAAATCAGCAATAGGGCTACGGCTATGAATGTTCTAAAATCGCGACTTTATAATTATTATGAAGAACAAAAAGAAAAAGAGAACATGAAGTTTGCTGCCGAAAAAAAAGGTATTTCTTGGGGCAATCAAATCCGTTCCTATGTTTTTCAGCCTTACACAATGGTAAAAGATCACAGAACAAAGTATGAAACGGGAAACATTCAAGCTGTAATGGATGGAGAAATAGACGAATTTATAAACAGCTTTTTAAATACGAAGATTGAAGATATGAGTATTGATGAGGACGATGCTTTATGATATGTATTGTATGCAAATCCGAATTTTTGGCAGCCGATATAAGAGCAATATGTCTTTCGCATGTAAACGAAACAATTAAGATTTTGCCTCAAGTTTCTCTTTTGCATACACTAACAAATGAAGATGTCCGCCTCGTTTTTTTTGATTCAAGCCTTTTTACGGATACGGCTTCTTTTAGAAAAAAAAGCCCTCATACCCAATTTGTTGTTATTTCTTCAATCGGGGATGAAGGCCTTGCAGAAAAAGCTCTTATCTGCGGCGCCTCGGATTTTTTACTATGTCCATTTACCGAAAAAGGAGTTATAAATTGCTTATGAGATTCTCCTTTAAATTGAAAAAACTTATTTTTTTATCCGCATTTTTTTTTATAGTTTCCTTTTTATTTTCACAAAATAATGAAGATGAAAATTCCGATTGGACTATTGCCGTTTCCGAATTTAAAACGGAGGGACTTCCTTCCTCTTATCAAAGTTATAAAACGATAGTGCCTGAAATGTTTTTAATCTACATGGATACCGGAGCAAAAAGGATAGTCCCATTTGAAGAAAAAAAAATGAGAGCTATTATGGAAGCTTCAAATAAAAAGCTCAGGCTTATAAAAGAAAGGGCAAAACTTATTAAAGACAGAGATGAGCTTTTTTTGTCGGTGGAAGACAAAAAAATAAAAGATGAAAAAGAGAAAAAACTTACGGAAGAAATTTTAAAAAAAGAAAAAAGTATTTATGAAGCCGATATAGATATCAAAATTGAAGAAACCCGTTTTTTTACTTCAAGTCATCCTAAAAATATAAACTTATGGAAGTATGGAGAATCTTTATATAAGCTGTCTGAAAATGCCGACATAGGCGAAAGTTTAAAAAAAGAAAATATCTCGGCTCTTATTTACGGCTCGGTAAAAGATATTTCAGGCTACATGGTTATAACCGCTTATTTGGATATGGGGATTCCCGGAATGAAGGTTCACGAATTTTCAGGGGCCGGAAGATATGATGATGTTGAAAAAGTCGTAGAAATGATGGTGCGGCAAATATACATGATTATTCAAAATACAAAAGAAGTAAAAGTATTTTTTGATGTTAATCCTAAAAATGCAAAGGTTTATATTGACGGTGAGCTGATACGGGATTTTTCAAAACCTATAATGCTGCGTGAAGGATTTTATCAAATAGGAGCTTCTGCTCAAGATTATGTTGAAGAAACAAAAAAACTGGAATTAAAAAATAAGGCTGCCTATACCTTAAAAATTAATTTAAAAAAAGAAGAATCTATGGCAATCGGTTTTAATCTTAAAAGTGCTTCTCCCAATTTATTTTTTAAATCGCAATACTCTATTCGCATTCCCGGAATTATAACTATACCTAAGATGAAGTCGATTTTTGAATTTGAGGAAAATGGTGTGCATACTTTCGGTGTTCTTGAGCCGAAGAATAACACTTTTTCTCCTCAAAATGTTCAAAACATGATTATCAAATTAAATAAAAAAAATGTAAAAGATTCGATAGAAACTCAACGGAAAATTTTATATTGGTCTTTAGGGGCTTTGTATATAAGTCTGCCTATAACGATGATTTTAAATTCTAAAGTAGATGATCAAGTATACGCTTTTAAAAGCGGTAAACTTCCTTATACACAATCCGAAGCAGATCGTATAAATAAACTCGTACTGACCCAAAATATTCTTCAAGGACTTACGATTGCTTTGGGTATTAATTATTTTGTACAGTTGATAATCTATCTGGTAAAGGCAGATAGAGCCTTACCGCGGAAAATAAAACCTAATTATGCTGAACCTGTTTATCAAGATGTTAATATTGATAAAGATACTGTAGTTAACGATAAAGATACGGCAATTAAAGATGAGGAGAATAAAAATGAAAAATAAAAGTTTTGCTGCCGGATTAAAAAAACTATTCGGTTTATATAAGGGGCCGGATGAATCTTTTTTTGAAGATTTAACCGATACACTTATAGAAGGAGATATAGGTGCAAAGACAGCCCTCGAAATTGAAACTTCTTTAAGAGAGTTATGTAAAAAGGAAAAACTTGTTTCTGAAGATGATGTTTTAAACGGTCTTTATAATATTTTATTACCCTATGTCAAGGTAACTTCTTTAGTTCCTGAGAAAGATAAGGTTTCTATTTATCTTGTTTTAGGTGTAAACGGTGTAGGAAAAACAACTTCAATAGGAAAGATGGCTCATTATTATAAAGAAAAATACGGTACGCCCATCATTTTGGCCGCCGGAGATACTTTTAGAGCTGCTGCCATAGAGCAATTAAAATTCCATGGAGAAAAAAATGATGTGAGGGTTGTCGCGCATCAGCATGGGGGAGATCCGGGGGCAGTCATCTTTGATGCAGGAGATGCAATGGCTTCATCAGGCGGCGGCCTTGTCCTTGCAGATACGGCAGGACGGCTTCACAATAAAGAAAATTTGGTTAGGGAACTTCAAAAAATCGACAGGATTGCAAAGACAAAGGCTTCTGAAGGCTGCTATAAAAAGATATTGGTATTGGATGCAACTACCGGTCAAAACGGTCTAAGGCAGGCTGAAGTTTTCCATGAGGCCATAGGAGTTGATGCAGTCTTTTTAACAAAGTATGATTCTACGGCGAAGGGCGGTGTTGCCGTTACGGCAGGAAAAGAGCTTAACCTTCCTATGCTTTTTGTCGGAACCGGAGAAAAGTACGAAAACATATCGCCTTTTTCGGCTGAAAACTATGTAAAGGAATTTATCGGAAAAATATAAATGAGTTTAAAAAAAATATTATGTTTTGTTTTTATTTTATACTCTCTTTTTATTTTTGCAGACGGATCGGAAAATTCTGATGTTCAATCTCCTCCTGCGACAGAAACGGAAAATCAGAATTTGCCTGAAACCGAAAATGCCGATACTACAGTGCCTTCCGGTACAGAAACCGAAAATAAAAATTTATCCGAAAACAAAAAAGATCCGGAAGAATCAGATAAGGGATTTTATTCCATTCAAAGCTCCGGACTTACAGCTTGTTTTGGAGACCGATGGTTTTTTGAAGAACTGGATGATAAGGGCAGGCCTCTTATTTCCGTTCTATATGAAAAAGATAAACTTATAGAAAAAAAAGCATATACCTACAAAGACGGTTATCTTGAATCTTGTGATATTTTTTTATCGGATAAACTTATCAAAATAAAATATAATAAAAAAAGAATGGAAACCGAAAAAATCATTTACGATGCGGAAGGCAAAAACGAGCTTGAAAAAAATATTTATACTTATAACGAAAACAATTTATTGATAGAGTCCTTTTTAAAAAAAGAAGGAACCGAATATATTTCAAAATATGAATACGGGCCTGAAAATAAAACAAAATCTAAAACCGACTTTGTGAACGGAAATAAAATTTCTTACACGGAATATATGACGGATAAAAAGATAGTTCATTTATTCGAATATGGAAAAGAAGTCGGTGTAATAGAGGAAGAAATATAAAATGAAAAAGAATAATTATGGATGGATTTTTTTTGTTTTAAATAGATTTAATTCAGCAGATACAAAGGGACGCTCTTCCATCTCTACTCTTTTTTCTGTTTTGGGGATTGCCTTCGGTGTAATGGTCTTGACTGTTGTTTTATCCATAATGAACGGTCTTCAGATGGGATATATAGATACAATCCTGCAAGTTAGTTCGGGACATATAAGGTTATATGGCGAAAAAGAAGATCTAAAAGAAGCCGAAAATTTAAACCTCCATAAGGCTTTTTTTATTTTTCAAGAATCTCAAACTCTTATGCAGGGAAATTACGGCAAGCAGCACGGCGTTTTAATCCGTTCTGTAGAAGAAGATATAATGCAAAAAGACAAAGGACTTGCCTCTGCCTTAAAAATAACTTCCGGTTCTTTTAATATCTTGGAAAAAGATTCTGTGATTTTGGGTTACGAGTTGGCCCGCCAGCTCGGCGTAAAGGTTGGCGATAATGTAAATATTATAGCCGTGTCAGGTTCATCCGAAACAAGCCTTTTTCCTGAAAATCAAGACTTAATTGTTACGGGTATTTTTAAAACGGGATATTATGAGGTCGACTCGTCCTTTGCCTTTATGTCTTTAGAAAACGGAGAAAACTTATTCGGAAAAGAGTCGAAGCTATATGCCTCCGTCAAACTACAAAACCAAAACAATGATGCTGCCTATATATCTTCCCTAAATGCTTCATCCATTAATTTAAAAGCGGAATCATGGCGTACTTATAATCATGCTTTTTTCGGAGCGCTCAGAATAGAAAAAAATATGATGATGCTTTTGGTCATCTTAATTTTTTTGGTTGTGTCGGTTAATATTTATAACGGAATGCGGCGTTCAATTTATGAGAGGAGGGAAGAAATTTCCGTTCTTGCTTCCCTTGGCGCTTACTCCAAACATATACAGGCCCTTTTTATTGCAAACGGTTTTACAATAGGTTTGATAGGTGCAAGTGCCGGTCTTTTATTAGGGCTGTTGCTCTCGGTTCAAATAAATTCTATTTTTAATTTAATAGAAAATATAGTAAATTCGGTTTTGAATTTTGTATCCATATTGCTTCAAAATTCTTCCGATGCGGATTTTTTCGTATTTAGTCCGGTTTATTTTTATATGGAGACCGTTCCGGTTAGAATATTTTTTAATGAGATTTTATTGATTTTTTTGTTCGGCGTTTTTTCCTCATCCGCTGCGGCTATGATAGCTGCGAGACGGATATTGAAATTAAAGCCGGCGGAGGTATTACGCTATGAGTAAGGATATAGTTTTAATTTCCGGTTTAACCAAAACATTTTCTTCAGCAAGTGAAAAACTTGTAATATTCGATAAACTGAATTTTTCTATCGAAGAGGGGAAAAAGATTTCGATTACCGGAGAGTCCGGTTCGGGTAAAAGTACCTTTTTAAATATACTGGGCGGTCTTGAATCGGCTGACAGCGGCGAGATTATTGCTGGTTCTTATAAGGTTCATTCGCTTGATGAAAAATCTCTCACCGAATATCGAAGTTCCTTTTTGGGTTTGGTTTTTCAATTTCATTATTTATTAAAAGATTTTACCGCTCTTGAAAACGTAATGCTTCCCGCCCTTATTGCAGGAAGATCAAAAAAAGAAATAAAAGAAAAAGCTCTCTCCCTTTTGGAGGATGTAAAATTAGCCGAACGTAAAAATCATTTTCCGTCTCAGCTATCGGGAGGCGAAAGACAGAGGGTTGCTGTTGCCCGCTCTTTGATAAACAGTCCCTCTCTTATTCTTGCTGATGAGCCTACGGGAAACCTAGACCCTGCCAATGCCGAGACTGTTCAAAACCTTTTATTTTCTGTAGTCGATAAACACAAAAAGACCTTGGTTCTTGTTACCCATGATCAAAATATCGCCTCAATGACGGATATTTCTTATAAACTTTATAAGGGCAATTTGGAAGAAGTATGAAAAATTTAGTCTTTATAAAAATGTCATTTAGATTTTTAGGTATAGGTTCGGGAAAGACGGTTTCCAATGCCCGTAAAAGTTTATTCGGTGCCGTTTTAGGGATAGGCATAAGTATAGTTCCCCTTATTGTAGTTTTGGTTGTCTCTGACGGTATGATTCAAGGAATAACTTCCCGCACAATCGAGCTTGGAACGGGACATCTGCAAGCTATAAATATGAGGTCGATATCAAGCTATAAAAATGCCGAAACAGAAAAAAATATCCGCTCGTTAATTCTTGAGTTTGATGAGGGAAACTTTGTTGAAAACGCTTGGATTGAGAGGCAGGGAAACGGTTTGGTTATCGGTAAAAACGGAAGAAGCGGCGGTGCAATCCGTGCAGTCGAACCTGAATTCTTTACTCAAAATATCAGGGCTCTTAATCTTATAAAAGTCATATCCGGTTCTCTCGAATTTGAAAATAATAAGTCTGCAATTTTGGGAACAGCTATAGCTGAGAAGCTCGGCTTAAAAGTAGGGGATACATGCAGAATTATAACCTTAAATAAAAACGAAAAAGGTAAAACAATTCCCCGCGTAAGTGCATTTAAAATTTCTGGTCTTATATCTTCAGGCTATCAAGAACTGGATGCTCTATGGGTTTTTATTCCATTGGAAGAGGGGCTGAAGATTATGCCGTTGACTTCTTCTTTGACCTCAATAGTGGTTTCGACCAAGAATCCGTTTGATGAAGATAAGATGCAGGCGCTTCAATTAAAATTAAGCTCGATACTACCCGAAACTTTTTCCATCTATTCTTGGGCCGACTTAAACCGCCCTGCCTTTACCTCCTTTAAGACTACAAAAAATATACTGATGTTTATAATGTTTTTAATAGTTTTAGTCGCTTCTGCCAATATTTCATCGGCAATTGTTATGCTTGTAATGGAGCGAAGAAGGGAGATTGCCATACTAAAGGCTGCCGGAGCCCATCCATCGTCTATAAGCCTTGCTTTTTTGCTTGCCGGTCTTTTAACAAGCTTAGGCGGAATTATTTTAGGAATGCCATTAGGAATTTTAGCCGCCATACATATAAACGAAATCTTTGCCTATGCAGAAAAAATTTTAAACCATATTCAAAACGTTTTTTATACCTTCTTTTATGGAGCAGGAAAGCCTCTTGAAATTCACCTTTTAGACCCTGCCTATTATTTGGAGCATATTCCTGTAAAATTAAACCTTTTTGACCTTTACATAATAGCCGTTTCTATGTTAATATTATCAGTAGTAGTGTGTTTGATTCCTGCAGTACGGGCAGGAAGAGAAAAGCCAATAGAAATTATGAGGAAATTATGATTTGCGATATGTGTAAGTTAAATGAGGCTAAAATTTCTGTGGAACAAGTTGCAGACGGTGTGACTAAAAATATTTATCTGTGTCCGGCTTGCTCACAAAGGCTCGGATTTGGTATGTTTTCTAAAACTATCGATATTTCCATAACAAAAATCCTTGAAGCTAATGATAATGATGACGGCAGAAAATCGGAGCAATGCCCTATATGCGGATTAAGTTTTAGAGAAATCGAATCTAAAAAAATGATGGGATGCCCGGAGTGTTTTTCATTTTTTAAAGCCGAAATTATGGAAATATTGGGAAAAAAGAAAAAAAATCTAAAGTATTCCGGCTTTATCACGGATGAGCAGTCTTCCGAAACCTTTTTTGAAACTCATAGTTCTGAAGAATTACATGAAGAGCTAAAAAAAGCTGTCGAAACTGAAGATTATGAGAGGGCTGCCGCTTTAAGGGATGAGATCAAAGCTTTGGAGAAAAACCATGATATCAAAATTTGACGGTTGGTATACGGAAAACGGTCCCGATACCGATGTAGTCCTATACAGCCGTTGTGATATAGCCCGCAATATATCCGGTTTTTTGTTCCCAAATAAAATTAATATTTCCGACTCTGTTGATGTTGTTTCCCTTGTTTTTTCTTTTTTTTGCACTTTGGGAGATTCCGCTTATTTTAAAAAGTTAAAACTTAGAACAATAGATCCGCTTTCCGTTAAGCTGCTTGAAGAAAAAGGAATTATTATTCCCGATATGCCTGAAAAGATAGAAAAGGCTGTTTTGGTGCACGAAAACGGCTCTCTTTATATAGGCTTGAACCTTGAAGATCATATAAACATAAGTTCTTTTGCTGCCGGAATGGATCCGGAAGAAGTCTGTGCAAGGTCTTCCTTTATGGAAGTCAAAATGAGAGAAAAAATTAAATTTGCCGAAGATAGAGACCTAGGTTTTTTAACTTCCAATCTTATGGGGATAGGAACGGGACTGAAGTTTTCGGTTTTATGCTCTTTTCCGGGAATCCTTTATTCCAACTGCCTGGGTTCAGTCTTGGAATTAACAAAGCAAAGCAATCTCAATGTTGCAGGTTACTACTCGCCTAATTCTAAGAATTCCATAGGAGCTCTTTTTTTGATTTCAAATGCCGTATCTGCAGGCGATAATGAAGAGATTCAGACTGCGGATTTTATTTCCTGTGTAAATTCCATAATCGAAATTGAAAGAGAGAAGAAAAAAACTTTTCTAGATGAAAATAGATTGAAGGTTGAAGATATGCTTAGAAGAGCTATAGCTGTAGCTCAAAGTGCAAAACTTATGGATTTTAAGGAAGCTGCCGACATAGTTTTTAAAATAAAGTTCGGCTTAAATATGGGCTTAATTACCGGTATTACCAATGAAGAATGCAACTCGATGATTTTTAAGTCCCAAATGGGGCATCTTGCTTTTTTATTGTTAAATAGTCATGCGGGAATATCTGATCGAGATTTAAACGATTTTTCTATAGAAGAATATAGGGCTCGTACCATTCAAGAACTTTGTTCAAAAGTCCGAATTATAATGTGAGGTGTTATATGTGTCAAGGTCTTTCACAAGATGCTCATAAGCTGCTTACTCTCTTTGGTCAGCAGGAAGCAAGGCGGGTTAATGCGGATCTGTTTCAACCCGAGCATATTTTATCTGCTTTGATCCGTAATAAGGTAGGTAAGGGTTATATAATTCTTCAAAAATTAAATATTGATATTCTCAATTTACAGTTATTTATAGAACAAAACACTCCTATCCGTACAGGGGATAGAATCATAGGTGAAATTCCTCCTTCTCGAAGAATTAAGTCTTTGGTCGATATTGCAACAATAGAAGCAAGGTCTATGAGGCAAAGTATGGTAGGTACCGAGCATCTTCTTGTAGCCCTTGTCAGAGAAGAAAATTCCATAATATCCGATTTTTTTATGCGTTATAATATCGTAACTGAAGACATTAGGATGATAATATTAAAAATAACCGATCAGATGGATTCTGTCCGAACAGCTAAAACAGCTGATATGTCTAAGTCAAAACAATCGGCTCTTTCCGAATTTGGGCGTAACCTGACCGATATTGTAAGTTCCGGCAGTCTTGACCCAATTATAGGCCGCGAAAAAGAGATTAGAAGACTTATCCAAATCCTTTCCAGAAGAACAAAAAATAATCCGATCCTTGTAGGAGAGCCCGGAATAGGAAAGACCTCCATCGTTGAAGGCTTGGCCTTTGCCATAATAAACGAAAATGTACCTCACGATTTATTGAATAAAAGTATCGTTTCTTTGGATCTCGGTTCCGTAATTGCAGGAACAAAGTATAGAGGTCAGTTTGAAGAAAGGCTGAAGCAAATTATAAATGAAATAAAAGAAAATAAAAATATAATTTTGTTTATAGATGAAATTCACACCCTCATAGGCACAGGCGGCTCTCAGGGAGCTATGGATGCAGCCAATATTTTAAAACCGGCCCTAGCCAGAGGTGAAATACAATGTATTGGGGCTACAACAGTTGATGAATACAGAAGATATTTTAAAAACGATTTGGCCCTTGAGCGGCGCTTCCAGCTGATTCAAGTTAAAGAACCCAATCCTGAAGAAACCTTTGATATACTATGCGGTATAAAGCATAAATATGAAGAACACCACAACGTCATCTACGAACCTCAGACTGTAACCAAGATAATTGAATATTCAAAACGGTATATTACGGATAGATTTTTTCCGGACAAGGCTATTGATGTATTGGATGAAGCAGGGGCAATGAAAAAAACTATCCTTGACAAAAAACCCGGCGAACTTTTTGAAATTGAAGATAAGATAAAGGTTTTGATGCTTGAAAAAGCCGAGATGGTTGAGATGCAAAATTATGAAAAAGCAGCCTTAATTAGAGATGAAGTCCTTGAGCTAAAAAACGACATATATCAAATTAAAAATAAGTGGATGACTTCATATCATCATCCGATATCCTATGTTGACGAAAACGATATAGCAGAAGTTGTTGCAATGATGACGGATATCCCCGTAAATAAATTGAACCAAGGTGAGGCCGAAAGGATACTGCACATCGAAGAAGAATTAAAAAAATCGGTGATAGGGCAAGATGAACCCATATCGATTTTGTCCAATTCAATTAGAAGGTCCCGTGCAGGGATTTCATCTCCCGACAGACCCATAGGTTCATTTTTGTTTTTGGGGCCTACCGGTGTCGGAAAAACTCTTCTTGCAAAAACTCTCGCCGAATTTTTATTCGGCACAAAGGAAGCCTTAATCAGGGTCGATATGAGCGACTATATGGAAAAACATAATGCCGCCAAACTTATCGGAGCGCCTCCAGGATATATAGGCTTTGATTCAGGCGGTTTTTTAACCGAAAAAATAAGACGCAATCCGTATTCCGTTTTGCTTTTGGATGAGGTAGAAAAAGCTCATCCCGATGTCTTTAATATTCTGTTACAAATTTTAGAAGAGGGTGAGCTTAGAGACAGCAGCGGGCATATTGTGAATTTTAAAAATACGGTTATTATTATGACCAGTAATGCAGGCTCTAAGTCTATCATAAAAGAAAATCAGCTGGGCTTTAATCCTTCGGGAGACGGCGTAATGGCTTATTCCGAAATAAGAGCAAGCGCTCTTAACGAAATAAAAAAATTCTTATCTCCCGAATTTATAAACCGAATTGATGAGATGCTTGTTTTTAGGCCATTGGATAAGGATGACATCAAACGGATATTAAAACTTGAGCTTAAAAAATTTGAAGATAGAATTGCAAAGCTGGATTTATATATTGAGCTTTCAAAAGAGGCTGAAGATTTTTTTGTAGATAAAGGATATGATCCGGCTTACGGCGCACGCCCTATGAGAAGACTTCTTCAAAATAAAATCGAAGATGTCTTGTCCGTTAAAATAATAAGCGGAGAGTTCTCAAAGGGTAAGATTGCCCTTGTAGATTTTTCGGCTTCAGAGAATGATATAATAATCAGCATTAAAGAAAGCCCTAATTATGAAGATGCTTACAGCGCACCGGTTAAATGTGAGGTCGAATCCAACTGATGCGCCGATACTTTTTATATTGAAGTATTATCAGGTATTACGGAATTTTTTACTATAATGTATATTCCGTCGACAACATGATAGAAACCGTAGTCGCCGTCGGGAGGTGTCTGATCCATACCTATGGATACGTTATTTCCCATACGCACATTTTTGTCTATTATTGCAGAACGTATGCGGCAATGATTTCCTATACCTAGGCTGGGGCTTCCTTCTTTTAATCGGGCTTCTTTTTCCTCATGTGTTTCGTAATAGTCTGCACCCATGCAGATAGAGTCTTCTACAAAGCTGCCTGTTTCTATGATAGATCTGACACCTATTACGGAGTGATTTATTGTGGAATTCGTTATGACACAGCCTTCGCTGCAGATAGATCTGCTCAAGTGTGCATAGTTTACTTTTGATGGAGGTAGGTTTCTGTTATGGGTGTATATTGGCTTTTCGGCATCATAAAAGTCGAATTTAGGCCTTATTTCCGTCAGGTCAAGGGTTGCATCATAAAAAGACTTGATGGTTCCTATGTCGGACCAATATCCGTTATGAGGGAAGGCTGAAACCTTATATTTTCCGTTTATTGCTGCAGGAATTACTTCTTTTCCGAAGTCGGTATGATCACTGTCTAAACATTCTTCCATAATCTTCGCACTGAAAATATAAATACCCATGGAAGCCAGATATTGTTTATTTGGATCATTCGGTTTGATAAGGGAGTTTTCAGGAATTTTCCAATCATCTATGTTTTTGTCGGGGCCGGGTTTTTCCATAAACTCGGTAATTACAGAATCCGAATTAACCTTCATAATACCGAAACCTGATGCATCCTCTCGTGTGACGGGAGTACAGGCTACGGTAATATCGGATCCCGATTCTTTGTGAAATTCTAAAAATTTTTTTAAATCCATGCGGTAGAGCTGATCTCCTGCAAGGATTAAATAGTGGGATGGATTTTGATGTCTAAAATGATGAAGGTTTTTTCTTATAGAGTCAGCCGTTCCTTCATACCATCCTGTATTATCGAAAGTTTGCTCAGCTGCAAGAATTTCTACAAATCCGTTTGAAAACGTATCAAAAGTGTAGGCTTTTGCAATATGAATATGCAAAGATGCCGAGTTAAATTGTGTTACAATATAAATATTCCTAAAACCTGAATTTATACAATTAGAAAGAGGGATATCGATAATTCGATGTTTACCTCCAAAGGGTACAGCCGGTTTAGACCGATGCATGGTAAGCGGATAAAGACGAGTTCCTTTTCCGCCTCCAAGTATTATGGAAAGAACTTTTGCCATAGGCATCCTCCTCCTATAATTATATAATGCTTTTTGAAATTTTACCAGACTTAATTTATTAATTCTTTATAAATTTTTTCTATTTTTTTTGCAAAATTAGCAGATGAAAAGTCCTCGGCTATCTTAAATGCTTCTTTTGCATAGCTTTGAATTTCTTCTTTGTTGTTTAATGCGAATTTAATGTTATCAAAAAGTTCATCGTTTTCCTTAAATAATAAGCCTGTTTTTTTGTGCAAGACGATTCCCTTGATATTTGTGTCATCATATACCAAAACAGGAACGCCTGCGGCCATTGCTTCAAGGATAGTCAGGCCCTGTGTTTCAGTTTTTGATGGGCTTATAAATAAATCGGCAGTTTTGTAATATATAGGAACCTTGTCGTTTGGAATTCTATTTGTAAATATTACATTCTCCTGTAAATCTAAGTGTCTTACTCTTTTTTCAAGCTCTAACCTATCAGGCCCGTCACCTACAATTATTAGTTGGATATTTTTATTTTCGTTTATTATTTTAGGCATTATATTAATTAAAGTTTCAATATTTTTTTCCTTTGATATTCTTCCTAAAAATATAAGTTTAAATGAATCTTTTTTTATGTTAAAAGATTTTAGTAAGCTATCCGTTTCGGTATCGGGAATATCTTTTTTAAACTTCTCAATATTTATTCCTGTAGGGACTACATAAATTTTATTTTTTACTCCATAACTTATGAGCAGACCTCTTGTTTTTTCTGTGGGTGCTATAACTCCTGAAAGACGGGCAATATAGCGTTTTGAGAGTTTTCTTACTACTTTTTTTAAAGGGCTTTTGCCGAAATTGGAAATATAGTGTGTATATTCTTCATAGACAGTATGATATGTGTGTAAACATGGAATATTTAGATCTTTTGCAATGAAAGTACCGAAATTGCCCATGGAAAATTCCGTTTGAGTATGTACTATATCGAAGTTTAAAGCTTTTACTTTATTGTATGCCTTTGTATGTTTTAAAAATAATCCTACTCTGAATTCTGACCATTTAAAGAAAGGGATTGAAGGAATACGGATAATATGTTTTTCATCCTCATCTTTAAAATCCGGAAATGTGGTTGTGATTATATAAACTTCATGGTTAAGCTTTTCCAGCTCTTTTTGTAAGTTCATCGTAGAGGTTACAACTCCGTTTATTTGAGGATAATAACAATCGGTAAAAATTGCAATTTTCATTTTATATGACTCCAATCAAAATTTATCATAGGTAATTTTATTTTATCACAAATATTTTTCTTTGCCAACAGCTTTAGCAATACTTGACATAAACTCTAAGAGCAACTAAACTAATCTAAAGTATGAGCGGTTTTGACAGGCGGATCATTATCTTTATTTTTCTTTTTATAAGTGCTCACTTTATATCATCCGAAGAAGGAAAAACTTCATTTAGTTTTTCTGCTTCTCCGTCTCTTATAGCCGGATCGGGATTCGAGTATGTCTTTAGCAGTGACTCACATATTAGAAGCAAACTTGATTGGCCTCTGCTGCCTGCAGGGGGCTTTACTGCCGGTACCGAATTTAAGCTTAAAAACGGACTGTACTTTTCTTTTGTTTCTTCATTTATAATACCTGCTTATTCGGGTAGAATGTTTGACTACGATTATTTGAATCCCTATGATTCTTCAATGCTGACTCATTTTTCGGAGCATAAGGCTTATGTTAAAAAAGGCTTGGATTTAAATTTAAATATCGGCTTTATGAAGCTTCTTGTTGCATATAAAACCCCTTCAGATAAGAAAATAAAAATATACTGTTCGCCATCCATAGGCATAAGGTATATTTTAAATGCATGGGATGCCGTGGACGGTTACACAAAGTATCCTCCCGATACAAATCCTCCAAGTCCGGTTTTACCGGATACTCCTACCATTTCCGTTGCAGGACTTGGGATAAGGTATAAACAAAGCTTTATTTTGCCAAGTGTAGGAGTTCTATTTAGATTTGAGCTTCCAAGGGCGTGGAAGATTGATTTATCTACTCAACTTTGCCCGAGTGTTATTGGTTTTGCAGAAGATTTCCATTATAAAAGAGAGGATGGCGGCTTAAAATTTGTAGATGTTTTTAAAAAGAAAAATCTGTCTTTTTATTTATATCTTTCAGCAGAAAAAAGACTTTCAAAGCATTTTTCTTTTTTTTCTTCCATTGACTACACCTCGATTACGGCCTACCATGGAAAACTTTTTGCTTATTATTTAAAATCAGGAATATTAAAAAGCAGCTCATCTACCGGTTCGGTTGGCGCTGCCTTATATTCTACCCGTATCAATTTAGGCTTTACCTTTCATATAATAAAATAGATTTTTCAGATAATTTTAAATAAAAAACCCAAGCTCCCTTCTATGGAAGCTTGGGAAAAATTATTTTAGGAGGTTCTATGTTTTACCAACTTTCTTGGCGTAAGACATAATCGTTAAAAGAGTTTAACTCAAGCACTCTTTTTACTTTTTCAAGTTCATGAGGCCTAATACCGTACAGAACAACTCTTGTCGTGTTTTCGGTTTTTTCGTAGGCAGGTTCAAAGCCTATCTTTCTTAGTTTTATAACAAGCCTTAGGGCATTTTCTTCCCGCTTAAATGAGCCCAGCTGAATTCTCCATAAAACGCCTTCTGTTTCCGAGGCTTTAGCCGGCACATAAACAAGATTTTGATTTTTTGCGCTGTCGGTTGAAGCTTGAAAATTCTGCTCTTTTGTTTTTACCAAGTCCTTTGCTCTACTGCTTGTTTCTTCCGTTTTTATGGGAGCCTTTTCCTGATTGAAAGACTTTTCTGAAGTTTCGGTACTCGTAAAGGAACTCATATTGTTAGGATCTATCCTTCTTAGCCTTACCCTTACAACACCGCCGGACAGCATATCCAAGGCGATTGCAGCAGCCTTCGAAACATCTATTTCGCGGTTACCTACAAAGGGGCCTCTATCGTTGATTCTTACAATGACCTTTCTTCCGTTTTCTAAATTGGTAACTTCAACAAGAGTTCCGAACGGAAGAGTTTTATGAGCCGCAGTGTAAGCATTCATATCGAATATTTCTCCGTTTGCGGTCGGCCTTCCGTTAAAGGCTTCCCCGTAGTACGAAGCATAAGTTTCCTCGCTTATAATTTCTCCCTGTGCAGCTAAAAAGTGCATAAAGGATAAGGACAAAATTAACATAAGGATTGCTTTTTTCATTTAATTCCTCCCGAATTAAAATCTTATATATTCAATATCGGAATAAAAAAAAAGAAGATTAGAAAAAAAAGCCTTAAACCGGTTAAGTTTAAGGCTTTTGTGCTGAAGACGGGAATTGAACCCGTACGGCATTACTGCCAAGGGATTTTAAGTCCCTAGTGTCTACCTATTCCACCACTTCAGCAGATGTGATATACTATCATAAATTTTAAAGGTGGTCAAGATGTTTTCCGACTCTCATGCACATTTTTTTATGATTTTTAAACGAAATGAAGGCGATGCTTCATT
This sequence comes from Treponema denticola, assembly GCF_024181645.1. Classification (NCBI taxonomy): domain Bacteria; kingdom Pseudomonadati; phylum Spirochaetota; class Spirochaetia; order Treponematales; family Treponemataceae; genus Treponema; species Treponema denticola. The sequence continues at coordinate 750,080 of NZ_CP058624.1, forward strand.
TTTACATACAATGATGGAACGCAAATTCAGGTTTGCCATGGATATAGGTACTCAACCGGGAGATTTAAAAGAAAGACAAAAATTTGTTTCGGATGTTTTTGACGGAAAAATACAAGGGCAAGAGACCGTTCATTTGCCTGAGCGTTTCCCCGATTTTATGCATTTTGCGGCGGGACTTTGGCCCCATGCCGAAAGCATTGCCGAGCCTGAAAAGGCTCTTGCAGCCCTAAAAGCCGATATCGGTACTCTTTTTTTACAAAAAGCCGAAGCGGAAAAGACTAATCCGAAAAAGCCCTTTTATTGCGGCCTTGGAGAATGCGGGCTTGACCGTTACTGGAACGGCCCTGCTGCCGAAAAAAGGGGAGCGGATTTAAATTCTGAAGAAAGAGGAACAACCGATATAGAAGGGGAGGAGTTTCTTTTTAAAGAGCAATTAAAAATCGCAAAAGAAAAAAATCTTTCGGTGATAGTTCATTCTCGGGATGCTTATGAAGATACCCTAAAATGTATTGATGAGGTAGGCCATCACAAGGGGATAATTCACTGCTATTCTTACGGGCTTAAAGAGGCTTATTCCTTTTTGGAGAGGGGCTGGTATATTTCCTTTCCCGGGAATATAACCTACGCGAAAAAGCAGGCCGATAGGGATAGGATTGCAGAGCTTGTAAGGGCGATTCCTGCCGATAAGCTCCTGCTTGAAACTGATGCCCCGTATTTAGCCCCTGTTCCTTTTAGAGGAAAGATAAATACTCCTCTTTTAATAGAATACACCTATGCCGCAGTTTCCGAGATTTTAGGTAAATCCATGGAAGCATTGGCGGAACAAATTTATCAAAACTGCTGTTCTTGTTTTTTGGTAAGGTAGTGTAGTTTTTTTAAAAAATTTTTGCACTAAAAAAGGCTGTCCGCCCTGATGGGGAACAGCCTTATTGTTTTACTGCTTAATCAAAATAAATTCTACTCGGCGGTTTTTCCACCAGTTGTCCCTGTCATTAAGAGAGGCAACGGGCTTGGAGCTTCCCATTCCGACCGAAGAAAGACGGGAACTTCTAACGCCTTCTTTTATAAGGAATTGGCGGACAGCCTCTGCTCTTTGTTTTGATAGTGGGAGGAGGGCTGTCGTTTCTTCTTTTTCGGAACCTGTCGTAGTATTGGCATGTCCTTCAACCTGAACCTGATATTCCGGAAATTTATTGAGGATAACGGCAATACGCTTTAAGATATTATTGTTCTTATCGACAATAGCCTTATCGAGCCCATTAAAGTCGGCTGCATTTGCCCTAAATATAATCGAAGGTACGGCTATTTTAAGTTTATCCCCGTCCCTAATAACAAGGATATCTACCGGAATGTAGCCCCTGTAAACCGAGGTAAGGCCTACCTTGTCGGTTACCGTAAAGGTAAAAGGATAATCCGTTGCCGACTGTACCGTTTCTCCTGAAAGAGAGCGTCCGTCCCAGATGAGTTCATTAGTTATCTTTTCTTTTCCGCCGGTTTTCCAGAAAAGCTTTCCGCCGTTTTCTTCCGGTTCGGTAATTTCAAACTTCCAGTTTTCGATGCCGGCCTTTGAATCGGCTTTTAGGCTTATGTAGAGGTCATCATCGGTGCCGTCATTATCGGGGCTGAAATATTTAGGCCTTGTGCTGACTCCGATCTTAGGCGCCTGAGTTGAAAGGATAAAGTCTTCCGTAAAGGCCGTTACGATATCTCCTTTTTTGTACTCTATGTACATGGTTGCCATATACCTGCCGTCGGGAGCCTTAGAGTTTCCGCTATTGCCGTCCCACATAAGTTTTTTAGGCAGAGTTCCGTCCTTTTTGGAAGTCCATTCGGCAAAAACCTTGCCGCTTTCTACATCCGAAATCTGAATATTCCAGTTATCTATTTCGGCATCAATGTTTGTAAGTACCGAAATATTTTGAACATCCTTTATCCCGTTACCTGTAGGAGAAAATACCTTGTGTTCGGCGGTTATATAGCCCTTGGCTTGACGGCGGTCTACGATGATGCCTTCAAGTTTTTGAACGGTTTTGTTTCCTGCCTCATCTTCAGCCTCGACAATGTAGGTATACTTTTCATCTGCTGACTTATTGCCCGTATCGTCATCTGCTGCCCAGATAAAATTATCGGCCTTATCTTTCCATTTTAAGGTTTTTACCGTTTTGTTTTTGGAATCGACAAAGCGTCCTACCCATTCTTTTTCGGAAGAAGATATTTGATCTATAGGAAGGTTGGGCTTGTTGTTTCCTTCAACAGGAGAAAAGGCCAGATAGGGAGCGGAAATTTGAATTTCAGGATAAACGGTATCTATCGTTATCGATGAAATAATTGATTTTGCCTTATTTTTGTTTGCAAGCTCTACTTCAAATTCCGCAGAGTATATTCCGTCAGGAACGCCGTCAGAGGCTGTTCCATTTTTTTCCGAAGAGGAAATTTTATCAAGTTCTCCGTTCCAAGTTATTTTCTTTGGAGGAGTGTTGCCCTTGTAGGTCTTAACAAGCTTGCCCTTCGAGTCCTTAATGTTAAGAGTAAATGAGCTGACAGCCGTTTTTGATTTTACGACAGGATAGAATTCCATGCTGTCCTTTACCCCGTCATTATTGGGAGAAAAGGCCGTATAATTTGATTGGAGAATGATATTCGCTTTTTCGGTGTTGAGCTCTACAAGCACGGTATTCGATAGGGCTTCGTTTTGAGCCTCATCAATTCCCCTTAATACATAGATGTACTTACCGTCTTCGGCAAAGCTGCCGTCGGACTTTCTTCCGTTCCATTCAAATTGAGGAGGCAGCTTGTCCCCAAGGCTGCTTGTAAAAATAGGCGTACCGCTGATTGCATTTCCGCTTGAGGCCCTATAGATTTCCGCCGTCCATAAGCCGGGTTTTTCTTCCTTGTGGGTAAAGATAATGCTGTCCAGTTCTCCGTCGCCGTCGGGAGAAAATAGTTTTTGGTTTGTACTTGCTTCAGCCTTGGGCGGTGTAATGTCCAAGGTAAAAGAGGGTGTTTGAGTTGAAGGCTTATGTCCGTTTATATACCTTGCGGAAATAAAGGCCTTGTATGAACCCTCAGGTAAGAGCTTTCCAGTTTCGTCCTTTCCGTCAAAACTTTTGGTTTCTATTTTTGAGGGGCTTCCCGTATATGTTTTTACGGTTGCACCTGTTTGATTTTTTACTTCAATCTTCCATTTTTCAAGCCCCTTGGTAATAGGAATTGAAGGAATAAAGCTTATCTTATTGTTTGAGCTGCTTACCGGCGAAAAGGCGTTTTTATCTATATTTATGTTGATCGAGGGCTTGTAGGTATCTACAATGATGTTTGAAAGGCTTGATACTGTTTTATTTTTTGCCCTGTCGATAGACTCGATTTTATAGCTGTAAACTCCGTCAGGTACAAAAATACCCGAATCGTCTTTTCCGTCCCAGCTTAAAGGAGAAAGTTCATTATTTTTAACCTCTATTTTTTTTACGACCTTGCCTTGGGCATCGCTTATGCTTGCCGTCCAAAGGTCTTCATTTGAACCCGTATTGTCGAAAACAAAGATGTCTTTGTTTCCGTCCCCGTCAGGACTGAAGATGAGGGCTTCTTGGTTTTGAGGTTTATTAAATGTAAGAGCGGGAGGTGTTTTATCCACATAGGCTGTGTAAACTTGAGATTCCGATTTATTTTTATTGTCGTCTTCGGCTCTTATTACAAAGCTGTATTTTCCGTCGGGGGCTATTTCTCCCGAATCGGTGCGTCCGTCCCAACGAAGGGTATCGGGCACTTCAACGCCTTCTTTGGATTTTCCTAATAGCTTAAAAAACGAAGCTGCGTCTTTCATTTCGCGTAAAGGAGTTTTGTTCGAAATTGTGCGGACGGTGTTTCCTTTTTCATCCTTTATTTCGCAGCTCCAAGCCGTTATATATCTTTTGTCGGTAATTTTTAGGGGGATTTCCATTGCATCGTTTTCTCCGTCATTATTGGGAGAAAAGTACAGTGTGCCGTTTTCGGGCATTTCGGCTTGGATTTTAGGCCCTTCGTTGTCCTTTACCCCGAAGTGAATATTTACACCTCCGCCTAAGGCCCAAATTCCGTTATGGAATGGTTTTGCTGCAAACTCGGGACGGATTTCGTTTTCTTCCCAGCCGTTTTTCTTTAAAAATGAATCATTTGATCCTTTAGATTTAATTTTTATATTTACTCCTATGTTTAAGGATGGGATAAATGTTTGTTTTTTATAAATTGCTTCGACCGTGTTGATGACAAAGCCTGTTTTAAAGGATATCATATCGGCCATGAGCATGTGAAGTCCCGTATTAAAAATAAGATTTTGGAAAAAGGGAGCCGAGAGGTCTGCGTGCATTCCGAGTTGGAAGCCGTCAATATCTACCAAGGTTGAAGCAAAGCCTACCCTCGGAGTGAGTATTGCAGGGCTGCCGCTTGAAGCTCCGCCCTTTATGCCTGTTGACTTTGGGTTATAGGTTTTGCCGAGTCCCGTTATCGAAACGCCCAGCTTAGAGTTTTTTAAAAATCCGAGGTCTCCGAACATATAAAGAGCCCCGATATCGAGCCCGAGTCCCCAGTCCTTTCCAAAGTCGGCATAGGCTCCGGCTCCTACTAAAAGTTTATCGGTTAAATCTTTTGAATATGAAAAGCGCAAGCCTCCCATCGTTCCAAGTTTTAAGGAATCAAATTCCGAATTTAAAAAGTGAAGGCTTCCTGCAAGGTTTCCCCATCTAAAGGGGTAGAGGACTCCTGCATTGGCTGCATGGCCGACACCTTTTTCTTTGCTGAGGCCTGCAAGTAAAAAATAGGAAACATCGAGAATAGGCCTTTGTTCTGCCCCGCCCAAAGCAGGGTTTACGGCAAGACTGCCCGGCACAGTGTCCCCGAAAGGTCCGCCTGTAACAGAGGTCTGTCCTCCGGCAACTGAGGGGGATTGCAGCGCGGGCTTTTCTTCCCCTCCGGGCATGGGATCATAGGCAAAAACTGCCGATCCTATCATAAAAAAGCATAAAACAAAAAAAACTTTCGCTTTTAAACCGAATTTAAACAAAATCATATTGAGCTCCTTTAAAAGCTGGCATAACTGCCTAGTAAAACACTTTTATAGGTAAAGTGTTACTTAAATTAGCTTTTGGGCATCTCTAAAAACTTTGTTAGATTTTTAGAGATGCCCGACGAGTTTTTTGTAAGTCCTTATATATCAATGACTTACAAAAAACATCGCAAGTTAAATCTAAGGTAAACCTCTAAAAACTGAGGTTTTTAGAGGTTCCCTTTTGGATAACTTTATATATATCGGCAAAAACTTGTTTTTCTTATGGATATATGAGTCAAAAACTGTTATAATAATTAAGGGAATATGTTGTACCGCATATATAAGGGAGAAAATTATGGATGGTTGGAAAGGTTTTATTGTTATGCTTAGTGGTTTTTTAGTTGCTGTAATTTTAATATATTTTACGAGATTCTTCTATTTTTTAGGGATTCCATTTTTATTTGAAGCATTTTATGTTTTATACTTTTTGGTATCCGGTAAAGACGCATATTTTAAAGGAGAAAAACAGACAAAAAAAGATTTAATAGTTTTTATAATCATGGATATAATAGGTTTTATATTTATATTAATACTTGTACGATTTAATTGAAATAAGGAGTGCTGTATGAGAAAAAATATTCTGTTTTCATTATTTTATCTTTTAATATCATTGTTAGGTTTTACAAATGATACTAATTCTTATAACATATATATTGAAAACAGAGAGACAGGAAAATCTGTTGAAGTATTTGGAAATGAAAAATATATTATAAAAAAATATATTGATAAACTTGATATGGAAAAAGCAAAATTATTGAAAGCTCCTATAGATTATATAATAATCCTTGAAATTGATAATGAGATGGTGAGATATAAATTTAGTGGTAGGTATATTGCAAGAGCGGAAAACGATTTGTATATAGAATGTAGCGATGAAATCATGAATATAATCAAAAAAATAGGAATTTAAAGTTATAATATCGACTTTACTAGCCTGTTATAAAATCTGTGTAAATGGTTTAAATATGATATAGTAGGAGAATTATAATGACAAACAAAAGACAGAAAATACTATGAAAACAAAACCTTGCATTTATTCACAACCTAACTATCTCTTATTTCGGACAGCGATTGAAGCAGAATGCGCGGTACCAATGCTTGTTTATTTTTATATTTTGTGCAATAATAAAAGCTATAAGAAAGCTTCGAGATTATTAAGGGTAAGGTACAGCTAGTGCAGTTTCAAGCTTTATAATCCGGTGAAGTATATGGATCCGGATGGTAGGTATATTCATATACTTATACAGGGATAATTGGTGAAGGTGTTAATTTTATAGGTTCTGTAAGGTTCAAAATTATTAACCACGGAGAAAAATAGTAGCTCGGAACAACTAAAAGAAGTCATTGATAGTATTAAAAATCTGGATACAATCTTGGATAATATCGAACAAGAAATGTTAAAAGAAATTAAGGAGATAATGTAAATGACTCGCTCAAAAAAATATATTTATATGCTGTTTATTTATTTATCAGTTACTTATATTTATTTAATTATTTATGCAATAATAAATAAATATAAAATGGATGATATGTTATTTATGTTACGCATATATTCATGGATGCTTTTGATATATTTTGGAATGCTTATTTTCGGTAAAAAGACTTTGTTTAATTATATAAAAAATACTTTTGGGCTCCAAATTTTTATGCTTGTTTTAGGGTTTATATATTTACTTGTATATTTATTTATTATTTTTAATACGACCGGCTTTAATAGATCTATGTGGAGTTTTGTCGGTTTAGGAATAGTTTCAGCTGCCTTTTGTACATTTTTTTATTTACGAATAATAGAGGAGTGATGAGTTATTTATAAATACTATTAATAAAATGAAGACGTTTTTTAGAAAAAAAGTAAAAGGCTGTACTATCTCATTAATTTTTGATAGAATAGCTATATCTTATGATTAGTCGGAGTGAGGATTGATTATGAAAAAACTATATATTTTATTAATGATTTTTGCTTTGCTTTTTTCATGCAAAAAAAGCGATGAAGAAAAACTTTCAGGTAAAGTTTCTAAAAAAACTGAAGTAATTACAACTAATACTGAAAAAGAAATTTCAAAACAGACTGCCGGTTTTGATAAAGACAAATTTTATGAAAGAAGCTTTTTGCTTGATTGGAATTCTTTTATACCTAAGGGGCGTAACAGTAATTTTCTCCCTTCATCATACAGTTATACTAAACAGGGAGTAAACTATAAAACCTTGATTATATGGAAGGCATATACCGAATACGGAATGGATAAATTGCTTCAAAGTTATGCTGAAGGAGGAGAGATCGGCGGTCAGTCTTATACAAAAGATGATACAGGAAAAAAGCTGCTTGTTGCAGGCTATAAATATAATGAAAACGGATGCCTTGTATCAAGTATAGAACCTATCCTTTACGGTGAAGGCGGGCAAATGGAAACTCTATATGAGTATGACTCATATCATAGATGTACTGCTTTATATAGCAGGTATATTCCTGAAATTGATTTAATTCCTTACAGCGCTGAGTATGATCAAAAGGCTGAAAACTGCATTATAACGCAGGAAGGTTCAAAGGAGTATACTCCCATAAATAAAACAAACGATGTATTAGAATGTAAATCTTATTATGTTCACTCTGACGGAAAAAAAGATTTAATTTCTACAATAAAAGAAGGAAAAACTGAAGATTATTTTTTTTATAATAATCAGAAAGTTATTTTAATAAATAATCGGCTTGAAGAAATAAAAGATGAGAATGGCGTATGGAAGTTTTTGTATAATCAGGATGGACAAATACTTGAGGCCGTGCAAACTACAAATAATAAAGTCAAGGAGAAATTTTTTGATGTAAAATATAAAAATGGTGAATTAATTGAAAGTAAATATAATGATAGAAAGTATGTACTAAAAACCGTTTATAAAAAGTACGATAGTTTCGGAAACTGGATTGAGGCTGATATTTATTATAATCACGATGGGAATTGTTCATTTACTATTTTCCGCGATATTGAGTATTATGAATGACAGTTGATTAACTTATATTTTATTTCTGAGGAGGCTTTAAGATTATCATAGAATTACGGTGTTTGTTGAAATAGACAAAAAAGATTGTACAATTACAGTTTTATAGGAAGATCATAATGAAAAGTAAAATTTTATTAATATTTTTTTTGATGCTGCTAACTTCATGTTCGGGATTATTGGACTGGTCATATGTATTGGTTAATGGGTATGAGGTGTGGCATATTAATGGCGATGATATACATATAGGTTTTACAGAAGACGGTTTAACCTTGAAAACATATTTAGACGATAAATTGATAGGTGTTCCGCCTTATGTTACAGCTGTATGGCATGATGACAGATATATTATTGTTATATAAATCGTAATTATGATAACACTGCAATTAAGTATTTACTTTTTGATTTGAAAAAAACTAAGTTTCTTGATAATGGAGATCTTGTAATTGCTTATTATAACTTGTCTATGGAAAAAGTATATGAATTAATAAATAAGAATGATTTTATGAGGTTTTGAATGAAATTTAATACGGAAATTGAATATTGTTTAATAGAATTTAAGATGTCTAATCAAACATATTATTGTTTATGGTTTTCCGATAATCGTGATGCATTTTTGATTGATGAAAATGAAAAAGTAATTATGTTTTATTGTGAAGATGAAATGAGAGCTTTTTGTAAAATTCATAATTTAGATATTCAGATGGATGCTGCTGTATTGTATGATATTGATGCATTTATAGAAAAAACATGTCTGAATGACATAGATTGCAATCTTATTTTGCGTTTTTGGAATATTGCATCTGACATGGCCTATACATTGAAAGAATCGTTTATAGGTGATGATGATGGTGTGAATTGTGTAATATTAGACGTATATAATAAATTGTTTTACGGAACAAATCCGCCGGCTCTGAAAAAAGACTCTCCGGAAATATATATTCCTAAATGGACAAAAGAAGAAAGACTTATTCTAAGTAATGTAATGGATGATGCGATTAGAATATTTTATAAATATTTAAAATGATATTGGAGGTGTATGATGACACATGTATTTTTATTGTCCTATGAGATACCGATCAATGAAGAAGATAGCGAGGTAAAAATAATAGGTGTATATTCAGCATTGGAAAATGCAGAAAAAGCATTATTGGAATATCAAAAATGTGATAAGTTTAAAGATTATTCGGAAAGATTTTATATTGGCAAGTGGAAATTGAATATGGGCTTTTGGTCAGATGGATATGTAACTGTAACTTTATAGGCTATTATTAAAAACTTAAATTTAAGTTATGCCTTATACAATACTGGAGGTAACTTGTAGATGAAAGAAATTAACGAAGTGTTTATATTAACTCATATACATGAATTTGAAGATATGAGAGCAGATATAAAATTAATAGGAATATATTCATCTAAAGCTGCTGCAATGATAACCATTACAAAATATAAAAACTTGCAAGGCTTTAGAGATTCCCCTGATAATTTTGTTATTTCAAAATACATTTTGAATGAAAGCTATCCTATGGAAGAATGTATTAGATTTTCTTTATGATATAAAAAGGCCGGAGGTAAAATGAAAACCTAATTGATAAAACCGTTAAACTAAAATAGAAAAACTATGAAAACAAAATTTAGTATTTTTTCACACCTCAACTATCTCACTCGGACAGCGATTGAAGCGGAATGCGCTGTACCGATACTTGTTTATTTTTATCTTTTGTGCAATAATAAAAACTATAAGAAAGCTTTGAGTTTTATAAGATATTATTGATAATAGTGATTATATTTTACGTATTGATATTTTTTCAATTAGTGAATAAATTTTGTTTTATTTAAAAAGAGGTATTATATGATAAAAAAAATTATTTTATTTTGTTTTGCTTTGTTAATATTGTTTTCTTGTAATGATGAGAAATCTAATATCGATTCTAAAGAATTTGGAAAAGAAAAATTGCCTTCTGGTATTCTTGGAATGGCTGATAAAAATAATCAAGATTTTATTGAAGGTGATGAAAAAAAACTCAAACGACCTGATTATGATCTTACATTGCCTTTAGAAGGAACAACTTCTTTATTTCCCACCGAACCTGATCATCTGAAAAACGGGTATAAATATAAAAGTTTGATTTCCCGAAAAAGATGGGAGAAAAGAGGGATCGAAAGGCAAATAGAATCACTACCGCCAGATGGTGATAATTGGGGACGAGTATATACTCTTGATGATGTAGGCAAGACCGAATTAAAGATTGCAAAGCTGTTTAATAAAAGTGGACAGGTTTTGATAGAACTGGAAGATGTTCCGTATATAAATATTTATCCTTGGAATATTAATGAATATGATGAAAAAAATCGTGTGATCCGCACTAATTATTCTACATTGCATGTTAATATACAGCCGTTTACAGAAGATTTTTATAAAGAATTAGAGTCAAAAAAGGCTCAAGGATATAGATTATACGAATATATGGAGATCGATGGAGTAGAAGATAGATGGTTATGTTCAATATATGATTATGATTCTAAAGATAAAAAACAAATTGAAAAAGATAAACTTATATATAAATATTCTTTATTGGATAAGCTTATGGAAAAAATGAAATCAGGAGAGGCTATCAATATTCCAAATTTAAATACCACATTTTTATTTTATTTTAATGAAAAAGGTTTGTTGCAAGAAATAAAACCTAATGAATATAGAGGTTGGTCATGTTCGAATATTGATTATGATGACAATGATAGAATACTTGGAGCTGTCTTTGATTTTGGAAATCCTAATTATATTGAACACTATGTGTTTACAAAGCATGATAGTTTCGGAAACTGGCTTGAAGCTGATGTGTATATTAATGATGATGAAGAACTATCTTATACTATATTAAGAGAAATAGAATATTATTAGATTAAAGTATTATAATTAGTTTTTGACTATTATATAATATTTATAGTAATAAAACTATGAAAACAAAACTTTGCATTTATTCACAACTCAACTATCTCACTTCTCGGACAGCGATTGAAGCAGAATGAGCGGTGCCGGTACTTGTTTATTTTTATCTTTTGTGCAATAATAAAAGCTATAAGAAACCTTCGGGATTCTTAAGGACAGAGCCCTTAAGCAGCTATTTTGAAGATAGGAAGGGGTATAGGGAAGGGTAACAACCAACAACGTTTCGAGGTAAAGAAACTTTTATCTGACAAAAGTGTCTTTCCTCCCCTAACCACAGCTCCGATAGACGATAAAGCGAAGAAAGATAACGAGAACCTGTCGAGCATGGGAGGCGTATACAACATGGTAAACTTGCATGTGTATCACTATGCAGGGTATTCGCAGCGCAGCTTCGAGCTATATAATCCGATTAAGTATGTGGATCCGGATGGGAAATTTCATTTTGCAAAACGTAATTTGGACGCTGCTCCATGGCTTGGAATATTTTCAAATAACCCTCTTGATGATTTATTTAATACGGAGATATCACATGAACACGTTTTTTTTGATGATGGTACAGGTGATAATATCGGATATTTTGGTTTTGATGGGCATGTAGATTGGAATAGTGAAGATGAAAATAACTTTCAGTATTCTGATAGTATATATTATGATGATGATCTTATGCGCAAGGCAATTGAGGAAGTGGGGCCCAAAAAGAATAAATATAAATTATTCTTTTTTGGAAAGATAGGTCCGGGTGATAAAAAATTTAATTGCCAAGATTATTGTGATGCGATAAGAAAAAAATATAATGAGTTGTTTAATCAACTTTCACCTGAAGAACAAAAAAATATTCTTGAAGAAAAAAAAGAGAATTGAAGATAAATGGAAAAAAGACAAAGAGAAAGAAGCTGCATTTCAACAAAAGTTGGAGTTGGGGTTATGATTTTTATAAATAAAATAAAGATGGTGATTATTTTTTTTAGTCTGTTTTTATTGATAGGATTAGTAATAGGTTATGTATATATGGTTGAAGACGATACGCATATTGATCGCCATATAATACTTATATACAATCAAATAGAGTATATTATGCCGTTAATACTAAACCCGATTATTCCATATAAAGTTGTTCTGTCTCAAGTTGGTGATGAGGAATATATTAATAGGCTGCCATTTAAATTAACGGCATGTATTTTTTCAAATGGTAAAATTATAAATACTTATACTATAGAATCTTTAAAGCTGGGTTATAGATTTGAAAATGATAAAAAATTGGAAACGATCACATTACGTGATATGTTGAAAATTCCATTGTTACAAAGATTTAGATCTTTAGAATTAAGAATTTTTATTGAATGGGAAAAAGATTTATATGTTGCTGAAAAATTTGAACTGAAAATTATTACATCTTTGGGTGAAATATAGATATTCTTATTTGAAGTTCAAAATCTAAAATATTGGGGATTGATAAAATATGTTAGCATAACAGAAAAAACTATGAAACCAAAACTTTGCATTTATTCACAGCCCAACTATCTCACTTCACGGACAGTGATTGAAATGGAAATCCTTTTTGCGGTTTGTTTAAGCAAAAAGCAAGCTCTGATCGGAGGGAAGAGCCTTGCCCGTGAAGACAAATGCAGCAAAAAGATTAGAACGGTATTGGTGCAGCAAGCCTATAGGCGCAGCTTCGAAGCAAGCACGGTATCACACTTGTTTGTTTTTATATTTTGTGCAATAATAAAAGTTATAAGAAAGCTTCGGGATTCTTAAGGGCAAGGTGCTTGTACCGGCCCTTTAAGCAGCTATTTTGAAGATAGGAAGGGTTATAGGGAAGGGTAACAACCAACAACGTTTCGAGGTAAAAAAACTTTTATCTGACAAAAGTGTCTTTCCTCCCCTAACCACAGCTCCTGTAAATGACGAAGCTAAAAAGCATAATGAGAGCTTACCGGACATGGGCGGTATATACAACACGGTAAACTTGCATGTGTATCATTATGCAGGGTATTCGCAGTGCAGCTTCGAGCTATATAATCCGGTGAAGTATGTGGATCCGGATGGGAGAGATGTTGTTATGGCCGGTATAACTGTTACAGTTGGTGCAGGTACGGCTCTTTCATATGAAACTGGAATAATATTGAGTATTGATAAACAAGGCAATTATCAAATTGGATCGTATCAAATATCTGGAGGGGGATTCCTTGCGGGGTTTGGTGCCAGTGCAGTTGCTTCTTTTTCTTGGGCACCATTTGCACAAAAGATAAACTATATGGATGGTATGACAGAAACTATAGGTGGTTCATACAGTTTTGGCCTTTTCGCACTAGGGATGGATGTAAATATTCCTTTAGAAGGTTCGGTATGGAATTTTTCTATTTCACCACATCCAGCTGGTATTGGTAGTCCTAAAGGGCTGGAAGGACATGCTCTTGTTATGACAACAACAACTAAATTATACGGTGAAGGAAGATCTTTCTTAGAGGCGTGGAATAACGCCTTGGAAAACGGACTATTAAATAATTTACCTAGCGATGCGATTAAACATTTTAAACGGGCATATATGGAGCACTTCAAAGAGGATTTTAATTTAGATTAACATAGTAGGATGGTCTATGATGTTGTTATTTGATATTTTTTTTACGATATTCATGATATCGCATTTTATTTGCATTGTTTTGATTGCTGTTTTTAATATTAGGTATCGATATAGAGTGTCAACTCTTCTTGCTAAGTATGGATATAATGATTTGGCCCATAATATATCATACATAATTGAAAAAAGAAAGAATTACTCTAAACCATTTTTATCATGTAAAGATAGTAAATTTGAAGATAAAGTATGGAAAGAATTCTATAAATTAAAATTGGATAAAAATAAAGGTGATTTATATTGGATTCATAAATTTTATAAATTTCTATCATATTTTATAATATATGTTTGTGGTTTATGGTGTATATTGGTTATAATAATACTCATTCTGCTTTATTGCTGAGTAATACCTCTCACAGAAGTAGATATTGAAAGGAAAGGTTATAGGGAGGAATATGAAAGAACGAATTTTGATGAATTACAGTAATAAAATAATTATGATGGCATTTTTATTTCTTTTTGTCGTATCCGGATTATCCGGTAAAAAAGTAATTGACATAACCGATATAACAGTAAAAGTTGTTGGATGGATTAACGAATATAAAAATATTTACTCGCGATATCCAGAATCGATATCGGAGCTATTAGATTCAAATATTGAAACACTGGAAGTTGATCATCGAGAACGATATCAAGCTTATGAAGAATATGGTTTTTTGATAAAATTTGACAATAAAAATTTGATGCTTATATTGGAAGATCGAAAGAAAAATAAAAAGTGTATATATAATTTTATTACCGAAAAATATAGGCTATATATTGATGGTGAATTTAAAGATGAGTATTCCGTTAAATAATGCAGCAAAAAGATTAGAACGGTATTGGTGCAGCAAGCCGATAGGCGCAGCTTCGAAGCAAGCGCGGTGCCGATACTTGCTTATTTGTATATTTTGTGCAATAATAAAAGTTATAAGAAAGCTTCGGGATTCTTAAGGGCAAGGTGCTTGTACCGGCCCTTTAAGCAGCTATTTTGAAGATAGGAAGGGTTATAGGGAAGGTAACAACCAACAAGGTTTCGAGGTAAAGAAAGTTTTATCTGGCAAAAGAGCTTTTCCTCCCCTAACTATTACGCCAACTATAGATAAATTTAAATTTTCACAGGAGTAAAAATGAAATGATTTCTAATATTTTGACTGTAATTATGTTTATTTATTTCTTAGTTTCTGCAATCATATATGCAGTTCCGACATATAGATTTTGGAAACGTTCGTATGCTGAAATGCTGGAGTATTTATATTCAAAAAATATGGTAGAAGAGATAAAAATAATTGAAGATTGTGTATACGGTATATCTAGTCCTGCAACACATGAAGCTTTAAATAATTTTTATGAAAAAATAACGCAGGATGAAGTTTTAAATAGTTTAAAACAAAAACATTTAAACGGAAAAAAATTGGGTATTAAAAGATTTATTGGATTCTGTATCTTCTTATTTATTAGTGTTATAATATTTACCGTTATTTTGTTTTTATTAGAGAAATTTAAGTAGGAATGCATATAGAGATTTTTAGAATTTTTTATAATAATTCTGCAAGTATCAAATTAATAAACTGCGTATATACATAAAAATAGAAAGCTCGGAGATAATAAAACAGCATGAAACCAGAACTTTGCATTTATTCACAACCCAGCTATCTCACTTCTCGGACAGCGATTGGAGCGGAAATCCTTTTTACGGTGTCAGCCATGGCGGAGTTGATAGTTGTTTCCTTTTATATTATAATGATAAGCAAGTATTGGCAGTCCGCAGCTCAAAGCTATAATCACCGCCATCCGTGGCGGGGAGAGAGAAAAAATTAACCGCAGGTGTACTTTATGTACGTTGAGGTTTAATTTTTTTGAAACGCCGCAGCAGGAGGCTCTATTTTTAAAAGAAGCAGGAGGTATCCAAAATTAAAATATCAGGTTTTATAGATGCTGCGGCTTCAGCCTTTATTTTTGGGCTCATGCCGCTTTTTACAAAGATTTTATTCGATTTAGGTTTAAATCCTATAGGCTCCGGTTTTTACAGGATGTCTTTGTCCTTGATTTTTATCTTTGTTTATTCAAAATTTTCAAAAATTGATATGAAATTAAATAAAGAAGATTTTTTTGTTCTTTTATATTCTTCTATATTTTTTGCTCTTACAAGTATAACCTTATTTGCCTCATACAAATATATAAATTCGGGAGCCGCAACCTCCATACATTTTTTATATCCCGTAATAATTTTTATTTTTTCTGCCTTTATTTTAAAACAAAGGCCTTCAATATCTGAAATTATATGTATAAGTTGTGCGGTATTAGGCTTATTTTTTCTCGGCGATTTTAAAGATGTTTCAAGTACAAGAGGTGTTATCTATGCCGGTGTTTCTGCTTTTACTTACAGTTTTTATTCATTTAGTTTGGAGAAGACTAAAAAGATTAATCTTGTGAAAGTATTGTTTTATGTAAACTTATTCGGCAGTTTTATGATCTTTATTTTTTCTCTTTTTTTGCCGGAAAAAATTTCATTTAATTTTAGTCTTCCCCAGTTTGGCCTTCTTATTTTGTATTCCTGCATTTTAACTATAGGAGCAACTTTTTTATATCAAAAAGCCGTCGCTAAGATAGGGGCAAAATACACTTCAATTTTGAGCACCTTAGAGCCGGTTACAAGCCTTGCGGTCAGCCTTTTATTTTTAAAAGAAAGCATGACATACATCCAAGTTCTTGCTGTCTGCATGATTGTTTTTGCTGCATTTGTGCTTATTAAGCTAAAAAAAGCCTAATGGGTATCTTTAAAAATCTTGTTGGATTTTTAAAGATACCCGACGAGTTTTTCATAAGTCTTTATATATCAATGACTTATGAAAAACGTCGCAAATAAATCTAATGAAAACCTCAAAAAACTGAAGGGTACCTCTAAAAACCCCCTTTAAAAAGTATTAAAAAGATGATAAACTGAGGTATGAAACAAAAAGGATTATTTGATGAAGAAGATCGTCTAAGAGTATTAATCAAGTTAGGCGATAGTCTTGAAAAATTAAACGGAAAAATAAAAATTGGAAATTCTAATCTTGGAAGAATTATTAATGAAAAAAGGCTTGATGGAGTAATAGAATCAGGTGCAAGAATTTTATTAAATTCTGACCCTACAAAAGCTACTGCAAATTCAGCTTATGCAATGGAAGTTCAAAAATTAGCAGAGAACGGATATGAATTTGTAAAAACAGTAGTTAAAGAAGTTGAATGCTGGGAGGGTATAAAATAATGTTTGCAGGAAAAAATCTAAACTATGAACAATTGATTTGTTTTCTAAAAACATATTTCCAATATGAGTTGTTTGAAAAGAATAATGAAGAGGGAAGTTTGTATTCAAAATATTATTTTATAAAACCAGGTTTTCCGGATATTCAAGTGATAATTGAAAGAGGTTATTTGGAAATCGATATAAAGGTTGAAAATAATTTCTGGAGTATTTCTAATGTATATAAATATTTGCATCATAAAGAAATAGTAAGAGGAAGGTATTCTTCTGATAAAGACTTACTAGAAAATTTTGAAAACGAAACAAAAAACTATCTCAATGAAATTTTTATAAATTGGGATACAATTTCAAATGATAGATTAGAGAAGTTTTATAAAGAGTTTCCACAGTATGTCTTTGTTTGGATAAATGGCTCTGTAAAATAAATTATATAATATTATTGAAATATGATATAGTAATGGAAAAATATAACAGGTAAAAGGTAGAAAAATTATACGCTTAAAATCACCGCCGTCCGTGGCGGAGAGAAATTGGAAAAACAAAATTGAGCTGTCCGCCGCTCAAAGCTGCTTAGGCACCTTTGAGCTTCGAGTTTTGCCATTCGGTAAAACATCGGAGATTGAACTTTTAAATTTACTAAACCGCTCCACTGACAGGACTTTTGAAAATAGGCGGAGCAGATACAAGGAGCCTAGTAAAAATAAAGCGGAGGCGTATCGGGTATACGTCGAGCATTTATTTTTGCGTAGCGACGCAGGAGATGCCCGCATATTTTCAAAAGAGGTTACCAGTTAAATCGTCCCTTAACCCATATAGAACTTATCTTGTTTAATTGTGCAAAGTCTCCTTTGCCGTCATAGCCTTTGGTGTAAAGGTCTCCGCCCAAAATTACATGCATGTTGTCGGTAAGGGAATAGTCAACCGCATAAGTACTGAATGTACTGCCGTAGTTTATATCGACTGCTCCGCTTGCAGAGACTTTGAGCGTGTCCCGCAAAAATGTTTTGCTTATATTGAGGCTGACAAAACCCTTGTGCATAGGCCTTTCTATATCGTCCTTATGGTTTAAAATTAGATCTTCAAAATACTGTGCACTAAGTGTCCAAGAATTCTTAATCCAATCAAGGCCTGCGAGTGCCAATAGCTGGTGTTTTTTAATTGCTGAATTAAACTCAAGCGTAACATCATCAGGTGTCTGTATTTTTAAATCATTGATAGACTTTTCTGTAAGCAAATTCTTCGGTTCAAAATACCGTCCTCCGATATAAGCGGTCTCAAGCCTGATCGTTATATCTCCTGCAGGAATCGCTGCGTCAATACCGGCCATTCCGATACGGTAATATTCTTCGTTTAAATTGGTGTGTAGTTCTTTTGGTACATATGGATTAAGAGGTCCGAACGGAGCGGCAGGATTAAAAAGCCCTTTTTTCGCATAGCCGCTTTTTACAAAGCGAGGGTTTTTATCCCAGCCGTAAAAACCGGAAACTGAAAAATCTATGCCGGGTAAAAAGAAAGAAAGGCGAGCGGCAGCTTCCGTGTCGGTAAACATCTTGGGTTTAGCGCTTTCGGTTTTTGTGTACTTAATTGGAATTGAGCCAAGCGGTGTCTTGGTATCGTAGGTGGCCGGCGTATCGATATAGTATAAGTCATCCTTTGCACCGTCTTCAAAGCCGAAACGCGGCAGTTTGTTCGGTGTAAAAAACGGAACGGCGACCGCTTCAAATGTAAAAATATCGTGGAAAAATCTTAAGCGGATACTGTCTGACGCGAGTTTTGTATCATCGGAAGAAAGGGCTAAAAAGGCGGAAGAATCTTTTGCACTCAGCACATCGGTAAGGGAAAAGCCGTCTGCCTGTCCCCAGTTGATGAGCTGTCTTCCGAAACTTAAATCCCAAATCTCACCCGAATAGCGGAAATAGGCTTCATTAAGTTTAAAGCCCGTGCGTGCGGGATTGCGGTAATTGTATTCTGCCGAGGCTGAAAGAAAGGCATAGGCCGAACCTGCAAGAACTTCTCCTTTTATTTGAGCAATAGAACGGGACAGACTGTACTCGGCTCCTTTGTTCCATCTAAGACCGTGGGCTGTTTCCAGTTTTCCGCTTACCGTAAATACCGGTTTTCCGTTGTCATCTTCCAAATCATCAGTAAATTCTTCATCATCTGAATTATCGGCTGCTTGATATTCGGATAATGTTCCTCCTGCTTCCTGTGCACCGCACGGAAATGTTAATGCAAAAAATAACATACAGAATGTAGTACCTAACAAGAACGCTTGTCTGTATTTTCGTATCGTTTTCATATCTTTATACCTCCCATAAAAACTTTTGCAGCAAATATCAGAGCCTTTCGGCTCTGTTCTGTAAGGAAATTTTTCATCGTATCCGCTAAAGCGGATAGCGAATCAAATCCTGAAAAAAGTTTTTTCAAGTAGTTTTGCTTTATGCAAAACTACATACAATAATGCGATGTTTGCCGATGAGGCAAACTCGAAAGATAAACGGTGAGGCACTATTTGTGCCGAACTGTTTATCACACCTCCCATAAAAACTTTTTGAAAAAAGTTTTTTCGATATACAGCTTACCGTAAGAAATCGTTTTCTGCTGTATACTTTTATTTAAGCCTTAGAAGGAAAACAGAAATTGTATCAGCATTACAATGCCTGTTTGAACCAGAGAAAAAAACGGCACTATTATAAACGGCCACAACAAAAAATGCTCCGGTATTCCTATAACCTTCATCCAATTTTTTGTTTGATAGATTGGGTTATCTTCTGTTCCCGGAATGACAATCAACTTAGTCCACTTTTGGAATAAAAGACAATCCAACAAGAAAAAATCTCCGAAATTAACGATAATCCAATGAATATATGCGGTACAAAATAGTAGCCTAAATGTATGAATTCTGCCATATAATGTACTGCTTACTCCATAAAGCCAGCACGCTCCCATTACTATAACCGTAAATATTTTATTTACCCGTTTTTCTTTTTTACTCATCGGTTCAGGTGCCGCTTTTTGAATCCCCTTAGGATATGAATCCATTAAATATCTTGGGTTAGCTATTACAAGAGCCGCCGCCGAACCGTTAAATATGGCCGCCATCGCTATGCCGTCCAATATTGCCCTGATTATATCCAGATGAACACCTCCTTTTTAAAAAAAGCCTTTTGCAAAAGTTCTACCTAATCTTCCCTTCCTCAAGCGAATTGACTCTAAAATAAGAATCGGGTATCTCTTTGTTAAATTCATGTTTTAAAATTTCAATTATTGTACTTCGTTTTTTTTGCAAGTTGTTCATTTCCATTTTGTTTGCAGTCCAAAAACCGTCTTTTTTTTCGATACCGCTGACGGTAAGCACCTTTAAAATAGAACCTTGCTCATCATAAAATTCTACCTTTATGTTTAAAAGAGATTCCTTGTCTATCCATGAAACATATTTTGAGTACATGGATTTTTTTACAGGAACGGATTCTATTTTCCAGCAGTCCTTGGAATCGATTTTTTCTTCGCCTAAAAGACTGTGTTTATAATCGTCCACTTTGCGGTCTCCCATGTCGTCGTATGTAAATTCCGTTCCCATAAAGTCATCTTGGTTTGATGAACCGCTTATGCGTTTAGCTTTTTTTAATGCAGGAATATAAAGCCAGCGGTCATCGCTTTTTGAACTGTCATCATAAGAGTATGCAAGATAACCTGTGCCCTTTATATCTGCAGGAAGTAAAAACACCATGACGGTTTTTTCTTCATTTCCGTAATCTTTTGAATAAGCTGTAACTTCCCGAACTCTTTTTTTTCCGCTTGAGTTTATAAGGGTCATCCTCATTTTAAAAGAATCGGTTACGGCCTTTTCCCTGTTACTTGCTTTTTGCATTATTTCTCTTCCCGTTAATTCCTGTGCAAATGCAAAGCTCACTGCTGCTGCCGCAAATAGGGCAAAAGCAATCAAATGTTTTATCCTTTTCATATTAACCTCCAAATAATTTATAATTCCTAATTATTGAAATCACTGTACTTTAAACCGAATTATCCTCTCCGGCTTATTGCCTCTGTATATTTTATCTACACCTGCCACGATGCAGCTTTTTCGCGCATACCGACAAAGTTAGCATAAATACCGTCCTGCTGCATCAACTCGGAGTGTTTGCCGTGTTGTACGATATTTCCCTTATCCATGACAAATATTTGACCGGCGTTTTTGATAGTTGAAAGCCTATGCGCAATGATGATTGCGGTTTTGTTTTTTAAAAGTTCATCGAGGGCACTCATCAACTTTTCTTCGTTTTCGGGGTCTACACTTGAAGTCGCTTCATCGAGAATAACAATGGAGCTCGGTTTGAGCATTGCCCTCGCAATGGAAATACGCTGGCGCTCTCCGCCTGAAAGATTGCTTCCACCTTCTTGCAGCACGGTATTATAACCATCCGGCAGCTCCATGATAAAATCGTGGCATTGAGCGGCTTTTGCCGCAGCGATAATTTCTTCATCGCTTGCATCTGGTTTTCCGAATTTGATGTTGTTCTTTATCGTGTCTTCAAAGAGATAGACATCCTGAAATACAAATGTAAAGTTCGATAAAAATGTATCGTATGCAAAATCTTTTATATTGGTATCGCCGAGTCTTATTTCACCTGCATCGACATCCCAAAAACGGGCAATCAGCTGGCAAAGGCTTGTCTTCCCCGAACCTGAATAGCCGACCAAGGCGGTTACGCTGTTTTTCGGAATATACACATCCAAGTTGCGGAAGAGCTTTTCCTCAGTGTTCTTTTTTCCGCCGTATCCGAAGGTGATATTCTTGACGGTAATATCGTCATTTCCATGGGGCCGGAGCGAACCTTCCGGTAAGGCTTGAATATTTTTAACCTTAAAGAGCGTATCCAAGTTCTGTACCGCTACGCCGCGCATTCTCTGCATTGTACCGGCTATTTCAAAACCGCCGAATACCACAAAGCTCGCGACAATCAGCATCAGCGTTTTTTCAATATCTATAGTCCCAATCGAATAGCGGTATAAGGCGTTCACGATAATTGCGGTTGTTCCTAATTTTAGCAGCAAAGAAAAAACCAGCAATGAAGGTGTCAGAGTCTTTTCTACGGCAAAGAAACCTGTTTTGCTTTTTTTAATACTTTCCGTCACATTTTTGAGTGCTTCGCTTGTTCTGCCGAACGCCTTTACCACGCCGATTCCTTGCACATACTCCAAAATATCGGTACGCAGCTGCAGCTTAAGCTCAGTCAGTTTTGCCGTTACCGCATCCGTCTTTTTTTGGAACAGATTATTGAATACAATCGCTACTGCAAGGGTAACAAAAATAATGCAGCCTGTTACCATATCAAAGGGGAATACGAACAGTGCCATGATAACCGTTTGAATGCTTCCTGCAAACATCATTTCGAGAATCATCATGTCGATTGTTTCAACATCTGTGATAACCGTTGTCAATGCACCGGAAATATCTCCGAGTCTGCTTTCGGAAAAATATCCCATGTGCACATTTTTTAACTTATCCCCGATGACGAGCCGGTTCTCCGCTCCCATAGTATACGATGCGATATTTTTATTTCGGTCGGAAATATACCCAAAGATAATCTTTCCTATTATGCCGATAAGCATAATACAGAACACCGTAATGCTGTTGTTTTTTGTAACCGGCAGCGCCTGAAACACTGCACGGCTCAGCGTCAGTAAAAAATATCCGAGTCCGCCGAGAGTGAATCCTTCGAATATGCTTTTGAGCATGTCGCAGATAAACATCGTTGTTATGCGCTTTGATTGCTTTCCCGCAATCGTGTATATCTTTTTCAATAAATCAAACATTTTAGCATTCCTCCAATTATCCGTTATCCCTGCCGCTGATATGGGACTGCCACATTTTTTGATAGAGCGGTGAATCTTGTAACAGTTCGGTGTGCGTTCCCTCTGCGGCAATCCGGCCCTTATCCAGCACGATGATTTTATCCGCATTGACAATCGTGGAAAGCCGGTGTGCAATCATAATAACGGTCTTATCCTTTACGAGGCTGTCGATTGATTGTTGAATAATGGCTTCGTTTTCAGGATCGGAGTAGGCGGTTGCCTCATCGAGTACGACAATGGGACTATCCTTGAGCAGTGCACGGGCAATGGTGAGCCTCTGCCGCTCACCGCCTGAAAACTTACTGCCTGCATTTCCCGCATTGGTGTCATACCCGCTGGGCAGACTTTTGATAAAATCATGGATGCTTGCTTTTTTGCATGCGGTTTCGATTTCCTCGTCCGTTGCATTCTCTTTTGCCATCCTGAGGTTTTCCCGAATGCTCTTGTTGAATAAAAAATTTTCCTGCGACACATATGTAACCAGCTGCATGTTCCGTTCCAAACTCATACTGCCGATGTCGGCGCCGCCGATGGTGATGTGTCCGCTGTCGATATTCCAAAAGCCTGCCAGCAGTTTTGCAATGGTAGACTTGCCGCTGCCGGAAGAACCGACAATCGCAGTCAACTCGCCTTCTTTGGCGGTAAAGTTCAATCCATCGAACACCTTTGTACCGTCCTTGTCAGCGGTACCGGCTGTTTCGCACAGCGCTCCGCCGTAGCCGAATACCACATTTTTAAAGCGCACATCAAAGCCTTGCGGATCGGGGGCCGTATCGTGCCGTATCAGTTCCGGTAAATCGAGCACCGATTTTATTTCCCCGAATACGACACGCACATTTGCCATCGCATCCGTATAGGCCATCGCTTTTAAAAGCGGCTTGTATGACGCATACGAAAGCAATATGCACATAATCAGCGTAGGAATTGTAATCCCTCCGGTCATAAAGAGGTAAAGCCCTACCGGTAATACGATAAGGAGCGTAGACGGCAGAACCTCCATCGCAGCTATCATGGCAAAACATACGCTTAAATACCAGTCGAGCATAGAGTCCCGATTGTCCTCCACCGCTTTTTGAAATTTATCATAGGAGGAAGCCGATTTATTAAAAGCCTTGATAACTTTGATGCCCTGAATATATTCGACGGCGGCGGCATTCATTTTTTTTGACGCTTCAATGTACCGCTTGGACTTTGCTTCGTAATCTTTCATCATCAGCATCGAAAAAAGTATACCGAGCGGCAGTGTTACAAGGTTTGCAAGACCGATCTTCCAATTTAATATAAAAATGATAACGACAATGACAACCGGAATGAGCACATTCGCCAATACTTCAGGGATTACATGTGCAATAGGTTTTTCCATCTTATCAAGTGTTTCTACCACAAATTGAGACCACTTGCCGCTGCTTTTTTCTTCTATTGTGCCCATCGAAAGGCGGCTAAGTTTTTCCACAACCTTTTTCCGCGTATCTTCGATGACACTGAAGGCAAGATTATGGGAACCGATTGTCGATATAGAATGCCCGATAAGCGCCCCTGCAAACCCTGCAAGAATAAGCCCTGCATAAGGCAATAAAACGCGGTAATCCGTGACACCGTTTATCAGCTGTGTTACAATAGATGCAACTGCAAAGTACGGAACAATGCCGCAGGCAACTCCGATAATTGCGAAAAGCACCGGAAAGATAATTGCTCCGATATGTTTTTTTAAGATATCCATAATAGCTCCATGTGTAAGTAGTTCATAATTATTTTTCCTCTTTTCCGAAAGGTTTGGTTATATAAATCAATACCGGTGTCATCAAATAGTCGGCAATGAGAGCCGAAAAGAGACCTACTGACGCTAAAATTCCTAAACGCAGGAATGCATCTATTTTGCTCGCCATGTACATTAAAAAAGTAACCGACAAAATTATCGTAGTCATTGCCAAGGTTTTTCCGATAGAATAAAAAGAACCGACAATCGCTTTATCATAAGAGCCTTCTTTTTCAAATAGGTACTTTGTATGGTTGGTAAAATGGATTGTATCATCTACCGCTATACCGAGAACCATGGGCATAAGTGCCATTGTTACCATGTCAAGAGGAACATGGAAGTAGCCCATAATTGCTCCTGTCGTAATAATCGGCATAATGTTAGGTATAAGACCGATAAGTCCCATTTTAATACTTCCGAATACAATCATCATTAAAACACCGATTGCTGCAAGGGAAGTAAAAAAAGAATTTATTTCCCCATATACTATTTTGTTATTCATCTCTGCGGCATGGGCTGCAGCTCCGGTTAAAAAGGCTTCGGCATCAGGGAAAAGTTCCGCACATTTTTTATAGACGCTTTCCAAATTGGCGGCAAGTTCATTTCCGTCAAAGGCGGCAACATCGACGGTCATTCGGAGAGTCCGGAATTCGTCATCAACCCAGCGGGAAGTTTCTCCACCCGATATTTCGTATAAAAACAAAAGCTGTGCCAACAGGTCTTCATCTTCAGGTATTGAATAAAAGGCCGGATCATCGGCATGCATGGTTTGATTCATATCTTTTACAACATCTAAAATTGAAAATATTTTCGGCACTCCGTTATTCAGCTTTGTCAATTTAAAGCCCGATATGAGGCGGCTTAACTCTTCCAGTTTTTTTAAGTTTTCCGGTTTTTTTACGGCATCTTCTTCTTTAAATGTCAGCATAACATTGTAGTTAAAATAGGCTCCCAATTGAGAATGTGTAATTTCATAAATGCGTTTTACATAGGGGATTCTGGTTCCCATAAAGTTAAAGCTGTCCATGTTTACGGTTATCATAAAAATACCGGGAAGACAAAGGGCTGTTACAAGTGCAAAAACAATTAAAATCGGTTTTCGTTTTTTTAATACGGACCTTCCGAACTTTTCAAAAAAAGAATCAAGTTTTTTATATCTTATTGCACTCTTATTTTGTTCAGGAGGACAGTCCTTTCCGAAACTCATCAAAATAGGAATTAAGATGCTCACATAGACATAAACTGCAAAAACCATAGCGGCGCTTGCAAGCCCCATCCAATGCATCGGCTCGAGGTCAACCGTTAAAAACGATAAAACGGAAGCAACTGTCGTAACAACCGTAAAAAATAAAGGCCAGCCCGTATTTTCTATTGAATCGATGACGGCTTCTTTACGTTTTCCTATTGCGTAAAAACTGTTTCTAAAAGAATTTACAAGGTGAATTGAGTAGCCTACCGAAAGAGCCATTGCAAGAATTATTGGAACGGAAAGCATTTCGGAACTTCCTTCAATATTTAAATGTCCCATAAAGCCCAAAACTGAAACTATTGCGCCTGTGGTGGCTATGATAGGTACTATCGTACCTCTTAGCGAGCGTGCAAAAATAACCAGAAGAATTATCATACACATAAAACTAAGACTTACGCATTTTTTTATATCTGCGTTCATAACAATCTTTTCTTCCGTTTCAGTGTAGGGTAGACCTGCAGGTTTTATTGTGTAGGCAGAGCTTTTGTATTTGGGATTTGTTACAATATCGATAGCTGTTTCTCCCATGATATACATAAGCTCCTTATCCGAAGTTTTCATCCATTCTTCTCTACTCGGAGTTGCTTTAAGCGAAAGAACAAGCCAAGTTTCTTTTGCATCGCTTGAAACCAGTTTATTTACAATGGATTTTCGGGATAAAATAAAATCCTTTGCCTTTTTAAGTTCGGCAGCATCTTCAGGAATGCCGTCTATAAAGGGATTTTTTATTTCGATTCCTTCTTCCGTTCCGACGCTTATATCGATATCGGTGATAGAAGTAACCGAATCGGCGTACGGAACTTTTTCCAAAAGTTCGCTTCCGATTTCCTTAATCATTTTTAAAACCTCAGGCTTAAAAACATCATCGGATTCTATAAGCAAAACTATGGTGTCATTGCTTCCGAAAAGCTCTTTAAACCTGTCTTCATGTTCTTTCATCTGAGCGGTTAGGTTTACGAAGGCTTCTTCGGTCATTGATGAGGCTCTAAACTTTTTTAGGCCCATTGCGGCAAATACGGTTAGAGCTGCTAATAAGATAACTAACAACCAGCGGTATTTTAATTGAAACTCGCCGATCCTTTTAAAAAATATATGCAAACTTTCAAGTTTCATAGTACAAACCTCTTGTAATACTAACAATTAGTAAACACCGTTTACTAATTGTTAGTATAGCCCTACAGTAAAAATTTGTCAAGAGGAAAAATCAATTTTCTTTGTTTATTTCCGTTTCCGGCTGCATAATTTTATTCCAGCAAAAATACATTAC
Organism: Treponema denticola; assembly: GCF_024181645.1. Taxonomy (NCBI): domain Bacteria; kingdom Pseudomonadati; phylum Spirochaetota; class Spirochaetia; order Treponematales; family Treponemataceae; genus Treponema; species Treponema denticola. Next base: position 777,099 of record NZ_CP058624.1, read on the forward strand.
ATCAGTCAAGATATCTATAAAGGATAGGGCTTTTTTATAAGAATATTCATGTGTGATGATTTCAAAAAGAGGTGTTAAGGCGGTGCTGTAAATTAAGTGAAGCTGGTCGTCGTTTAAGGGCTGGACATTTATACCTCGTTTTTTTAAGTCGGCAATGAATTTTTTGCATGCTGTAACATCAGTCATGACGAAATCGTGACGGATGTTTTCATATTTTGTTCCCGCCGAGCGGTTAAATAAAAGCCTAAAATCATCGAAGCGGCTGTAAACCAGCGTACATAAATTCTGTAAAGATATGCGTATTGCTTCTTTTGTTGATAAAAAGTCTTTAGTTTCGTATAAATGTATTGCTATTTCGGAAAAATCGGTACCGATACTCAAGGTTTGTCCGATAAGCGGCTGTACGAGAGCTTCAAATATTGCCGCCTTTGACGGAAAATGTTTGTACAAAGCCCCGGCCGTTATGCCGGTCATTGCGGCAATGGAACGCATCGATGCTTTTTCAAAACCGTTTTGCAAAAACTCAGCTTTTGCATTTTTGAGAATTTCCGTGTAGGTATCGCTTTTCTTTTTTGTTGATTCAGCCATCATTTATATTATAGGCATCAGTTTGAAAATTGTCAAAGGGTTATCTTTAAAAATAGGGCTTAGTTATTATTGACATAAGCTCTCTTATGTTATAAAATTATGTCAGCTTTTATAGCTAAACCGGAGAATGACTTATGAAAGAAATATACGGAACGGTCTACGATAAAAATAACAATCCTCTTGAAAAAGCCCTCGTAGCCCTCCTTAACAATAAATTCGAAATTGAATATTCCGATGAAACAAATAATGAAGGAAAATTCAATTTATCTGCTGAGCCGAAGTATTATCCGTTTTTTATTGCTGTAAAAGAGTACAAAGAAAATTATCTTGAATACTGGAGTCAAAATATAGACCTTGATGAGGATTTGGAAATTAATCCTAAAATAGATGTGATTGAGATATACGGTTTACACTGTTTTCAAGTTAAGGGAGCAGGTAACTATTTAATGGTCTACTTTAGACCCATGAGCCTAAGTAAGTTTAAGGCAAACGAAAAAAATATTGTTCCCGATATAGGTAAAGAATCTTTAACCGTATCTGTAAACGGTGAATTTTGCGAAATATTGACTCTTTCCTATGTTGAAGAACAATTTTCTGATGCCCAAATGACATCCTTTCTTATACAGATTTCAACGGATGGGGTAAAATTTTCCGGTAAGAATAAACTTGAACTTAGCATAACCGATAGGAACGGAGACTATGGAGAAGCTTCAATATTCTTTAAACTTTAATTTTTCTACAAATTTTATAAGGAGATACTAATGCAAAACAAAACTGCACCGAGATGGGATTTAAAAAATATTTATCCCGATTTTAAATCAAAAAAATATGCGGAATCAAAAAAGAAAATTCCTGCATTGACTTCCAAGTTTGAAAAACACTTAAAGGCTTTTTCAGATAAGGACTTAAAAAAATGGCTGGTAAAAGCTTTGGATATTTTAAACGAGTTTAATGCCGAAGCCGAAACTCTTTATGCCTATGCTTCGGCCGTGTATACAACCGATACCGAAAACAAAGAAGCTTTATCTGAGCTTAACTCGATATCGGCTCTCTTTGTTCCGTTTACGCCCCTTGGAGTGCGCTTTTCTAATATCTTGGCTTCCGTTTCCAAAGAGGTAAAGGCCTTGATTAAAAACGACAAGGATTTAAAATATGCTTCCTTCTATTTGGAAGATACATTGTTTTGGCAAAAAAAACAGATGAGCGAAGAAGAGGAATCCTTGGCTGCCGATCTTGCCCGCTCCGGTGCTTCGGCTTGGAGCAAATTACAGAGCACGATGACTTCCACAGCTTCATGTATTTGGGATGAAAAAACTAAGGAAGAAAAAACCTTGGTTCAGCTTAGAGCAATGGCCTACGATAAGGATGAGGCTGTCCGAGAAAAGGCTTTTAAAAAAGAACTTGAGCTTTGCAAGTCCATCGAAAAGCCCGTTGCCGCAGCCTTAAACGGCGTAAAGGGAACTTCCATCACCTTAAATAAAAGGCGTAACTGGAAGGGCGGCACAATCGAAAAATCTGTAAAGCAGGCAAATATAACTCAAAAAACTCTTGACTCCTTAATTTCCGCCATCGAAGATTCTCTTCCTGCATGGAGAAAGTATTTAAAGGCTAAGGCCATGCTTTTAGGCAAAAAGGATTTACCCTTTTATGACCTCTTTGCTCCGGTTTCAAAATCATTTCCGACATATACTTGGGAAGAAGCAAAGGCATTGGTAATCGAAAACTTTTCTTCATTTTCAAAGAACATGGGAGACTTTGCAAAAAAGGCCTTTGCCTCCAACTGGATAGACGGCGAGGTACGCAACGGCAAGGTCGGCGGAGCCTACTGTACTCATTTTCCCGTAACAAAGGAACCCAGAGTTCTTTGCAATTTTGACGGCTCTTTTTCTTCGGTCAGTACCTTAGCACACGAGCTGGGTCACGCTTTTCACTTTAATGTTGTAAAGGATATGCCCGTAATAAATCAAAGCTATCCTATGACCCTTGCCGAGACAGCTTCTATTTTTGCAGAAACTATTTTGTTTGAAAGCGAAATTAAAAAAATGAATGAAGAGCAAAAGACGGCTCTATTGGAAATTCACCTTCAAGACGGATGTCAGGTATTGATCGATATTCTTTCTCGTTTTTATTTTGAACGCTCCTTTATGGAAGAAAGGGAAAAGCATGAACTCACAGCTGAAGATTGCTGCCGCCTGATGCTTGAAGCTCAAAAGAAAAGCTATGGAAACGGGCTTGATTCTAAATTGCTTCATCCATATATGTGGCTTGTTAAGGGGCATTATTATTCTGCCGACTTGGGCTTTTATAACTTCCCCTATGCTTTTGGCCAGCTTTTTGCTCTCGGTCTTTATAACCGCTATAAAAAGGAAGGAGAAAAATTTACTTCCGTTTACGAGGATATTTTAAGAAAGACCGGTATGATGGATGCCGTTAAGGTAACAAAGAGTGCAGGCTTTAATATCGAAACTCCGGACTTCTGGAAAGAAGGCATAAAGATTTTTACGGATCAGATAAGCGAATTTGAAAAGCTCGTAAAAAAATCAAAGAAAAAATAACTTTATCTTTTTGATAAAATATTTATAAGCCTCGATTGCTTCCCTCAAAAAAGAATCAATCGAGGCTTTTTGAATTTGAGCCTTTTTAAAATAAATTTTGAACTAGTTTGCCGCCGTCAGTTTCGGGATCCTTGGTGCTCAAATATTCGGAAATATCGACATCCTTTTTATAATAGTCAAGCATATCCTTGTTTTTTTCAAAGAAATGACTTACGGCTATTTTGAAGAATTCCATACAGACTCTGGCATCGTCCTCGGCACGGTGGGCATTTACGGCTTGAACGCCGAACTGTGTTGCAAGGTTTTGCAGGGCATAGCTTTGTAAGCCCGGAAGGGTTTCGCGTGCAAATGTTAGGGTGTCAAAGACCTTGTTTGTAAGCTTTGTTTTTCCGCACCTTTCAAGCTCGCAGTTTATAAAGTTTATATCGAAGCTTGCATTATGGGCAACCAAAACCGTGTTGCGGATAAAGTCCAAAAAGTCGGGCAAAACTTCTGCGAATTTAGGCTGGCCTGCAAGCATCTCATCGGTTATCTGATTTACCTTGCCCGCTTCGGGAGGCATGGGTTTTTCAGGGTCAATTAGAACATTGTAGCGGGCGATAACTCCGCGAATATCGAATTTTACGCAGCCGATTTCGACAACTCTTTCTGCCTTGGCTTCCGTTCCCGTTGTTTCGGTATCGAAGGCCGTAAAAACCGCCTTATCATAGACGGCACTAATCCAATCGTAAGAACTCATTAGGCGTTTAGTACCCCGTTAAATTCTTTTTCGAATTCGGCAATCTTTTTATCCGATTGTTTTTTAGCTTCTTCAACCGATGAAACAACCTTTTCGGAATGGATTATGTAGATCTTTATCTTAGGTTCGGTGCCGCTGGGCCTTATGCAGATTATGGAGCCGTCTTCCAAATAATATTGAAGAACATTGCTTTTAGGTAAAGTAACTGTAGTTTTTTTGTCCGGCTCTAAAGGAGAATATTCCGTGCTTTCCTGAATATCCCTGATGGTTTTTACCTTCACGCCGGCGATTTCGCTTAAATTTCTTTCCCGCACTCTTACCATCATGTCCTGCATAATCTTTAAGCCTTCTGCACCGGGGTATACCATGTTGATGGTCTTTTCTCCGTAAAAGGCAAATTTAGAAAAGATTTCGTTTAGCCTGTCTAAAAGACTCTTTCCCTTGCTCCTCCAATAGAGGGTCATCTCGGCACAAATTGCAGAAGAGGCAATACCGTCCTTATCTCTTACCTCGGTTCCGAAGTTGTAGCCGAAGCTTTCTTCATAACCGTAAAGATAGGAGTGGGAGCCCGTGCTTACCATCCTTTCGGCAACGCCGCATATCCACTTAAAGCCGGTAAGACATTCTTCGCTTTGCACATTGTAAGAGGCAGCAATCAAATCGCTTAAGGGGGAGGTTACTATCGAGCGTACTATTGCGGCATTTTGAGGCAGCTTATTTTGTTCTTTTAATGTAAGACAGATATAATCCGCAAAGAGGGCTCCCATCTGGTTGCCGCTTATAAGCTGCATTTCGCCTGCATCGTTTTTTACTGCACAGGCAAAGCGGTCGGCATCGGGATCGGTGGCCATCAAAATATCGGCTCCTTCCTTTATAGCCAAATCCATGGCCATCTTTAAGGCTTTCGGGTCTTCGGGATTGGGATAGCTTACCGTCGGGAAATTTCCGTCAGGTTCACGCTGTTCGGGAACGCTTATAACATTAAAGCCCATTTCTCCCAGAACCTTTTCTACATGCATAGCTCCCGTTCCGTGAAGGGGAGTGTAAACTATCTTTACCTTGGAAGCCATATTTTTAATAATTTCTTGACGGCTGATTTTCTTTTTAAGCATAGCCCAGTATTTTTCATCGATTTCTTTATCGATTATTACGAGCTTTCCGTTTTTAAGAGCTTCTTCTTCGCTCATCATTTTGATTGAAGAAACTTCTCCTACCTTTTTGATGATGCCCGAATCATGGGGCGGGGTAATCTGGGCTCCGTCCGACCAGTAGGCCTTGTAGCCGTTGTATTCGGGAGGGTTGTGCGAGGCTGTTACTACAATTCCCGTATCGCAGCCGAGTTCCCTTATGGCATAAGAAAGTTCCGGCGTAGGCCTAAGGCTCGAAAAAAGGTAACAGCGGATATTGTTTGCCGCAAAAATCAGAGCAGCCGTTTTTGCAAAAACATCCGAAAAGCGTCTTGAGTCATAGGCAATTACGGCACTTAAAGAGCCGGCCTTGGCCTTCTCAGGCTTTGCTTCAATCAGATAGTCCGCAAGTCCTTGGGTTGCATTTTTTATTACTAAGGGATTCATGCGGTTTGTGCCGCCCCCTATAATTCCCCTTAAACCAGCCGTTCCGAATTCCAAGTCCCTGTAAAATCGGTCATACAATTCCTTTTCATCGTTTTTTTCGATTAAAGCCTTAACATCTTCTGCGAATTTTACTTCCTTTTCTTCGGAAACATATTTTTTTGCTCTATTTAATATTTCATTTTTATCCATAAAAAGTCCTCCATTTATAACTCTATAATTATACCACAGTTCAGAGGTTTCCTGCAAGGGTATGAAAATTCGGCATAAAAAAATCGGACCGAAATTTTTAAGATGCCTTACAAAAAATCCGGAAGATACTTTATCCACTGCCTCAAGGCTGCCGCTTCTTCGATATGGGCTAAGGAAATATTTTCGCTTGACTCTATGTCGGCGATTGTGCGGGATATTTTTAAGAGGGCGTGGCTTCCTCTTCCCGAAAGTTTTTTTGAGTCAACAATCACGGAAAAAAATCTTTCCGCCTCGCCGCTCATTTTGCAAACTTCAGCCGTTTCTTGGGGTGAAAGTTTTGCGTTTTCATAAATTATGTTTTGCATTTTTTTCTCCTTATTTGTAAATTTTAATCTTTCCCATTGAATGAGCCTTGCGTTTTTTATTTTTTCTCTCATCGTTTGGGTAGAATATTTTGCCTCCGCCAAAATGTTTTCAGGCTTGGGCGGCATTACCGGAACCCTTATATCGATTCTGTCCAAGAGGGGGGCCGTAAGTTTTTTCCAGTATTTTTCGATTTCGTAGGGGAGGCAGGTGCAGACCTTTCCGGGGCTTCCGAAGTTTCCGCAAGGGCATGGGTTAATCGCAAGGAGGAGCTGAAAGCGGGCAGGGAAGGTGCTGCTTCTTCCGGCTCGGCTCAAGGTTACGCTTCCCGTTTCCAAGGGGGCACGGAGACTTTGCAAAACGCTTGCCTTAAATTGAGCGGCTTCATCTAAAAAAAGAACTCCGCCGTGGGCAAGGGAAACTTCACCGGGCATACATTTTCCGGCTCCTCCTATGATGCCTTCCATACTTGCATTTTGAGAGGGCATCCTAAAGGGCGGCCTTTTTAAAAGACGGGGGCTCGATTGAGGCAAGAGGCCTGCGATGCTGTAAATACGGATGGTTTCCCTTGCCGTTTTTTCGTCCATGTCGGGGAGGAGGAGGGGAAAGCGGCTTAAAGAAAGAGTTTTTCCGCAGCCGGGAGGGCCGTAGGCTATGAGGTTATGTCCGCCTGCCGCCGCTATTTCTAATGCCCGTATCAGGCCGTCTTGTCCGCGGATATCCTCAAAGCCTTTTACCAAGCCGAGCCCGCTTTTTGAGTCTTTTTGAAAATCGAAATTTTCCGTTTCTTCCGTATTGCTCCATACAAAAAGAGGCACGGCTCCCGTATAGGGGCTGTTTTCTTTTTTTAACCCCTGAGGCTTTGTATTGAATTTCCCGTTTTCTATTTGGTAGAAAAATTCCAGAGCTTCGATTAAATCGGACACTCCGAATACATTGATGCCGTCTTCGATGAGGGCCTCGGCCTCGTTTTCTTTTGGAACTATAAAGTATTTGATGCCTTGAGAACGGGCTGCCGAGATAGCTCCTATGAGTCCGCGCACAGGCCTTACCCTGCCTGAAAGCTCAAGCTCACCCATTATCATCACGGATTCTTTTTCCCTGTCTTCATCTTGGGGAATTATAGTTTGAGCTTTTGCTTTAACCTCTGCCGAATTTTTTTCCGCCTCTTTTGCCGTTAGGACGGCGATGGCAATAGGAAGATCGAAACCGCTCCCTTCTTTTTTTTGATCGGCAGGGCTTAAATTTATCAGTATCCTGCTTGCGGGAAATTCAAGCCCCGAATTCCTGATAGCAGCTCTCATCCTATCCCTTGCTTCCTTTACGGCAGAACCCGGGAGTCCCACTATGTCGATAACCGGCAAGCCCCGCCTTAAATCTGCCTCGACCTTAATCAATTCTCCTTCATACCCGAATGACGAAAAACTTAAAATTTCCATTATATACTCCTGTCTTTTAATGATAAAATTTTGTTTGTCTCTAAAAACTTCAGTTTTTAGAGGGGGTCTTCAAAAATTTGTGACGTTTGCCCTTGGGCAAACTCGAAGATAAACATGTAGGCTTGTATTTCAAGCCGAAATGTTTATCATGCCTCTCTACTATTATTTTATAAAAAAAATGATTTATGTAGTAAAATTTTAGGAGAAATTTAAATTTCTCTTGCCCCTTGCCCCTTTTTTGTTTTAGTACTATAATGCTTGTAATTATCAATAAAATAGGAGTTTTTTATGCGAAGGGAACATGACTTACTCGGAGAATTGGATATTCCGGAAGATGCTTATTACGGAATTCAAACTTTCCGAAGTGTTGAGAATTTTAAAATTACAGGATTAAGGCTCTGTGATTTTCCCGATTTTATTAAGGGGCTAGCTTATACAAAGCAGGCTGCAGCCGAAGCCAACCATGAACTCGGCTATTTAAGCGATGAAGTTTACAAGGCTATGATTCAAGCTTGTAAAGAAGTTGCCGAAGGCAAATTCGATAAGGAATTTGTAGTCGATATGATTCAAGGCGGAGCGGGAACTTCTACCAATATGAATGCAAACGAAGTTATCGCCAACCGTGCAAACGAAATTTTAGGAAAGGCTAAGGGAACTTATTCGCCCTGCCATCCCAATAATCATGTGAACTTTGCCCAGTCTACAAATGACGCCTATCCTACAGCTGCAAAGCTCGGCATCTCGTTAAATACACCGGCTCTTATAGATGAACTCAAATCTCTTGTTGCTTCTTTTAGAAAAAAGGCTCAAGAACTTGGCGACAATATCAAGATGGGAAGAACCCAGCTTCAAGATGCCGTACCCATGACCCTCGGCCAAGAGTTTGAATCCTATGCCGCTTCTTTGGAAAACGAAATTCCTCAGATTCAATTTGCAAGGGAAAATCTTCACACGATAAATATGGGAGCTACCGCTATCGGAACAGGTATCAACTCTGATCCAAACTATACACCGAAAGTAACCTCGCATTTGGCAAAGATTTCGGGGCTTGATCTAAAGGCTGCAAAGAACATGATAGCCGCCACGAACGATACCTCCGACTTTGTAACATATTCTTCCGAGTTAAAACGCCTTTCTGCAAAGCTTTCAAAGATATGCAGCGATTTACGCCTTCTTTCTTCAGGCCCCAGAACAGGACTTTACGATATAAGTCTTCCTCCGATGCAGCCAGGTTCTTCTATCATGCCCGGAAAGGTAAACCCCGTTATCCCTGAGGTTGTTAATCAGGTTTGCTACAGGGTTATCGGAAACGATACTGCCGTTATCTTGGCTGCGGAATCTGCACAGCTTGAGCTCAACGTTTTTGAACCCGTTATGATTTATTCTATCTTTGAGTCTATTAAACTTCTTATAAATGCAATGAAGACTTTGAGAGAACGATGTGTTACGGGTATTGTAGGAAACTATGAACATTGTAAGGAGAGCGTTCACCGAAGTATCGGCTTGGTTACGGCCTTAAATCCCGTCATCGGTTATGAGGCTTCCTCGGATATTGCAAAGACTGCCTTGCGTGATAACCGCAGCGTCTATGACCTTGTTTTGGAAAGAGGCCTTCTTTCAAAAGAAAAATTGGATGAGGTTTTAAAACCCGAAAACATGACAAAACCTAAGAATATGTCAAAGATTTAATCGATGATTGTAATTTCGACGCGTCTATTTTGAGCGCGTCCTTCTTCGGTGCCGTTTGGGGCAATGGGCTTTGTTCCGCCGGCACCTTGATAAATAAACTTTTCGGCTGGTATGCCCATCTTTACAAGTTTTTCGATGACGGTCTTAGCCCTTTCTTGGGATAGAATTTTTTCATCTTCCGGCTTACCGACATCGGCTGTATGACCTTCTACAAAAAAGAATTCTCCTTCCGATTCTTTTAAAATCTTTGCTATTTCATCAAGCTTTGCTTCTTCTCCTTTTAAAAGAACAGCCCTATCAGGTTCAAATTGAAGATTTTTAAGCCTCAGCATTGTGCCCCGTTTTGTTTTAGCTACTTCAAAATCTTTATTGGGTTTGATTTCGGCTCGTACCGTGTAAGAATAAAAATGAAGCAAAAAGCCTCGGTGCTTTATTTTTTTTCCGTCCGCATAAAAAAACTCTTCATCTATTTTTTCCCGTATCAAAATGGGCCTATTTATATCGTCAAGATAGATGTCCGTCTTTCTTCCGCCTTCCGAGCTCATAAGTTCTTCATCGCCCAGCATGTCTGAGTGTTTGTAGCGGAGTCCTAAGGCGGCTTCTACATGGTGAACGCTTTGGCCGTTTAAAATAGTTTTTCCCTTATATTTAAAACCTGCATTTACAGGAATCCTTACAGCGGTTTTTTCAGGCTTGGGTCTTACTACTACGGTACATTTTCCTTCCCAAGTTTTTCCTATGTCAGCGGGGGTAAACTCTGTTTCAGGCAAAATCGGAAAATTTCTTAAAAGAGGGTAACCCGAATCTTCATCGAAAATTTGAGGTTGGTAAGGATTTTCAATATCTTCTTCATCTTGTTCCGGAATAAATTTAAATGAAAGGGGTAAGATCGAATCTATCGGTAAAGCAGCTTTAAGCCCATCTTTCCGGGTTTTTTGAAGTACAAAGGCTTCTCCCTCGTAAAGATAAGCCCCCTCATTGCTAAGCCTTGTTTCGCTCATATAGAGGCGGGTTTCTCTGGAAGTAAGCCCCGCATATTTTCCGTCAATGTAGACGGAGTAATCGGCTCTTTCCGTAATGAGTATTTTGCCTTGAGATAAATTTTCTTGCCCTAAAAGAAGATTTAGACAAAAACTAGAGAGAAAGCAGATTAAAAAAAGTTTTTTTACGAAGGTGCGGTTTGACCTTACACGCCAACTTGTCATTTGTCCTTTCTATAGTTTTTCTATTTCTTCTTTACTTAGACCTGTCATTTGTATGATAAAGTCAATTTTACAGTTTGCTTTTTTCATAAGATTTGCAGTTTCAATAGCTTTTTGGTATGAGCCGTCGGCAAAGCCTTGTTCAAGACCGTTTTGATAACCTTCATTTATACATGAGGCCCTGTCGTGTTCATATTTCATACGAGAGTCATAAAGCCATTTATCTCTAGGGCTCATTTCCATTAATTCTATTGTTGTATTTGCCTTTCTCATCATTGGTGATTCTTGTTCTAACATCTTTCTTACCTCCGGATTATTAGTTTCGATAAATTTCAGCCAGTTTAATAAGCGTTTTATTTTATCATCCTTGTATTGAGATTCTTTTAAGATTTTAGCCTTTTCAAGGTTTAGTATATGAATCTCAAGTTTTGTAGCTAAAGGCTCTTTTGTATCTTTTTCCAGAACAAGATACTTGTTGTGCAAACGCTTATTTTTATTAAAGCCTTTTCCTATCAGATTTATTGTAATACATTTTGGGAGATTTGTATAGTCTTGACCTTGTTTTATAGCTTCATTATACATCTTGGACCAATAATACAAGGTTCTTTCAGCAAAATCACGATGCCACACATTTTGAATTTCAATATCGACAAAAGTTCCGTCTTTTAGTCTTAATTTAATATCCAAGATACCTAACTTTTCACTTAAAAGCTCCTTATGAAACTCTTTATCCAGGAGCTCCAAACCTATGATATTTTCAGATGGGATGTCTATTATACACTCCAATAAATCCTGAAGAATATCTTTGTTTTCTTCTACTCCAAAGACTCGTTTAAATGCGTAGTCATTGCGTAAAGTTATTTTAAATAATTTTTCCATTTTTTACCTCTAATAAAAATTATTTGAAAAGAAGAAAAATTTTTCTCCTCTCATGATTATTATAGAAATTGTTTGCAATAAATAGTAAAATTCCGCCCTTGAAATCAGCAGGGAAATATGATAAAATCGCCGTCTTGAGTGATAGGTCTTAAAGCATGGAATACTTTGATGATGATTATTTTGACGGCGAAAAAATATACCCCCTGGACCCTAAAACGGTTTCTTCCCTTTTGGAGGAGGACGGACCCCTTGCTTCTTTTTTTGAAAAATACGAGGCCCGTGAGCCCCAGCTTGCTTTAACAAAATCGATTTGCCGCTGTTTTAATGAAGAGGCTATAGGCGTATTTGAGGCCGGTACCGGGGTAGGGAAGAGCCTTGCCTATCTTTTGCCTGCAATGATGTGGGCAAAACAAAATAAAAAACGCGTTGTAATTTCGACGGGGACTATAAATTTGCAGCAGCAGCTCATCGAAAAGGATGTTCTTACTGCAAAAAAAATTTTGGGAAAGAGCTTTCAGGATATGAAAGCTTGCCTTGTAAAGGGGCGGCATAATTTTTTATGCTTACGCAGAATGACTCAGGCATTAAGGGAGAACGATTTTTTTACTGAGGGGCAGGAAGAACTTGATAAGATAAAAGAATGGGCAACCGAAACAAAGGACGGCAGCCGCTCTGACCTTGATTTTATGCCGACGGAAAAAGTTTGGTCTACTGTTTGTTCCGAACCCGACAACTGCCCGATGAATAAGTGCCCTTATTTTTCGGGCTGCTTTGTGATGAAGCTAAAACGCGAAGCGGAAAACTCCTCCATACTGGTTGCTAATCATCACATCTTATTTGCTGACCTTTCCGTGAGGGCTGAAGGCTTCGGCTATCAGGGAACGGCAGTTCTTCCTTCTTACGACAATATAATAATCGATGAAGCTCATGGAATTGAAGACGCTGCGCAAAGCTTTTTTTCAAGCGATATTTCCCGATTTGCCTTACACAAGCAAATCAACTTACTTTACCGATTTAGGCGGGGAAAGCAGTCCGGCATTTTAAGCGGCATAGTTTCAATATCTAAAAAGGCGGAACTCTTTACCGAAATCATAAACCTTCTCGAAGTTGCTGCAGCTTCTTTTAATATTCTTGAAGAACAAGCCTTGCAAGTTCTACAAAGCTATCAGTCAAAAAGCCTTGCACAAACTTCCAGCGATGAAAAAGAAAAACTCTTATCTTGTGTAGACAATTTTTTTAAAAACATAAACAACCTAAACATAAAACTTGAAAGCCTTATCAATGCAGCTGATGGAGAAGAAGATGAAGAAGGCTATATAAGAGACGGTTTTGTAATTCTTCGCCGCTTAAAAAAAATGGCTTCCGTAATGGAAAACTTTTTAAATAGCCGCGAGTTCGCGGACGATGTTTTTTGGTTTGAAAAAATAAAAACCTCTCAAGGGGAGGCTGTCCGCTTTATTCAGACACCGTTAAATTTGGCCCCGATAATGCGGCGTTCGGTTTTTATGCCCATGGCAACCGTCATCTGCGTTTCCGCTACCTTAAAAATCGGAGACGATTTTAACTTTTGGCTTAACAGAAACGGCCTTTATAATTTTACCGAAAAGAAAATTATAAAAGATTTTTTCCCTTCTCCTTTTCCGTACGAAAAAAATGTTGTCTTTAATATTCCGACAGATATGCCCATGCCTGATGAAAACAATTTTCAAGATGCCGTAAACGAAACCGTCCTCGCCTTATTGGAAATAACTCAAGGCAAGACCCTTATTTTGTTTACGTCTTATGATTCTCTTCAAAAAACTTGCGAATATGTAAGAGAGCATATTGATGAAAAAATAAAGATTTTAAAACAGGGCGAGGCTGATAGAATGCAGCTTTTATACGAATTTAAAGATGATGTTACAAGCTGCCTTTTTGCTACTTCGTCTTTTTGGGCAGGGGTGGATGTGCCGGGAGAATCCCTTTCCCATGTAATTTTGGTAAAACTTCCCTTTGCGGTTCCGACCGAGCCCATATTTAAGGCAAGGGCTGATTTGATAGAAAAATCGGGCGGAAATTCCTTTATGCAGCTGAGTGTTCCCGAAGCTGTTGTACAATTTAGGCAGGGCTTTGGAAGGCTCATGCGTTCCAATACCGACAGGGGCATAGTTACCGTCTTGGATAAAAGAATTTTGGTAAAGCGTTACGGTTCAATATTTATTCAAAGCATTCCGCAAACAATTCAATGTTTTTCGGAAACAAAAGCCGTATTGAACAAAATAGAAGATTTTTTGTATAATAACTAGATTCGATTTTTTACAGGAGAAGAAGATGGGTGCTCTTATTGCGATTTTATGTTGTCTGGTAGCCTTGTCATGGAGGGCTGCGTTGATAGGTATATGTCATTCTGTTTACAGACGCGGTTGTGATTGGGTTAATAGCGAAGTAATTGTAGGACCTGCTCCGCGTTTATTGTTTGCGATTTTTAAACAATATATCGGTTTTAAGTTTGAAGGAGATTATACCCTTACAAATCAGCTTCCTGAACAGTATTTGGTTATAGCCAATCATCAAAGCATTTTGGACATAGTGGTTCACATGAACTATTATAACGGAACGCGTCTCCGTTTTGTTGCAAAAGAAGAACTCGGACATAATGTTCCTCTTGTTTCTCCTATGCTTAAAAGCGGAAAACATTGTTTGGTAAAAAGAACCGGAAGCCCAACCCAAGCAATGAAGGCCGTAGATAAATTTGCAGACCATGTTGTAAAAAACAATCTTATTCCCGTTATCTTCCCCGAAGGTTCCCGCTCAAAGGACGGCGAATTAAAAACTTTTCATGCGGCAGGCTTTCGTCGGCTTTTAAATGCAGCCCCCATGCCTGTAGCAGTCTGTGCTGTTGACGGAGGCTGGAAAATATCTTCGCTGACCCGTATGGCAAAAAACCTAAAAGGCGGCGCATACAGGATTAAACTTTTAAAAATTTATGATGCTCCTCAAACAAAGGAAGAGCAGATTAAGATTCTTGAAGAAGGAAAAGCCCTCATTCAGGCCCAGCTTGATGAGTGGCGTAAAGCCGGTAAATAGCGATAAACCTTAACTTAAAATTTTATTTGTATAATAGCTTTAAATTTTCCTATCTTTATATTTTCAAGAGGATGAGCGTATTCTATACCTATGTTTGCGGCTGTGCTTATGGTCATATAAAGTTTGCCGTAAACCGATTGGTAAATATCGGCCGTATTTTTTCCGGCGTCTAAAAAGTTAAAGATTGTCCTGTATCCTGTTGTAATATTTAGCCTGTTAAAAAATATGGGAAGCCATGAACTTCCTGTTTGAATATCATAACTTAAAAGATTTACCTCTCCCTCAAAGCCGAATCCGTAATTTAATTTTCCCGGACGGATAACTTTTTTTACGTTTTCATATTCGCTCATATTGGGAAGATAAGATGCCATACCCATTAAAGCCGTACTGTTAAAAAATCCGTAACTACCGGTGTGCGGAAGAGCAAAGGCATTGTACCCGAAATATGAGCTCAAGTTTAATTTAATCGGAACTATAGGCGGTCTAAAAGCTGCATAGGCTTGAACGGCAAGAGCATTTGTTTTTGAAGAAAAATGGAAGCCGTGTTTTAATCCGGCCGCCGCTTGAAGCATTATAAAATCTTTTGTAAAAAAATTCGTGTTTAACTTTTGAGAAGATTTTTGATAAGTATAAACGGCGGACAATTCTTCGGATAGGACAGGATTTCCTAATTTCTGTTCATAAAGAGTTTTTGCACTTTTGTAGGATGAGCCGAAAAAGCTGAATCCTTCAATAGATAAACCGGCTTTTCCCGAAACATTATGATAAAAAGAATTTAAGGGCAGGAACAATTCGCTTTCTATGCTGCTTCCGATTTTTCTATATTTAAAGGATTTATTTTCATCATAAAATTTAATTTGGATATCGGCAGGCCTTGTTTCCGCTTTGAGTAAAATTGAAGTTTCATAAAAAAAAGGTTTAAAATAAAAAAAAGAAAGCGTTTCAAAATATAAAAGATTTGTAGGATCATTCCAATATAACTTTAGACCGATTGGTACGGTTTTGTTTTCTCCTAAGAGCTCTGAAAGATCAATGATGGGCAGGGGAAAGGGTTTATGTATCCACGAAAAATAATTATACTTATCCTTTGTTAAAATATCGGTATTAGGAATTTTTGTTTTTATTTCTTGAGCCGAAATTTCGATAGGTTTTAACGATGCCTTCCTTTCAGTAAAAAGTGAAGAATCTATTTTATAAAGCGAGTTGTATTTTGTAAAAACTCCGGCATAGATAATTTCATATTCTTTAGTATCTTTTTTTTGTCTTACAACAGGGAAAAAAGTACCGCCGGAAATATCTTTTTCCAAAACTTTTAATTCATTTGTTTTTAAATTAAAAAAAGCCGACCTGTAAAGATTATCTTTACCCGCCCAAGAAAAACTTAAAACAGGTTCTTCTTCCGAATTGTTGCTTTGTAAATATCTTATTGCAGGAAGCGGATTTTCGAATTCAAGTTTTTGTATTTTTTTTGAAACCGTATCGAGTATTAGAATGTCGCGGTTTATTCCGTTGGCGGCGATGACGGCAATTTTGTTTTTGCCTGCAAATACCGGATTGTAAATAGCCGAATAAGGAAGTCCCGGACCTGCCTTTAAAAGACCGGTCTTGGAAAGACCTTCTTTTTTTTCAAAAGATTCTTGATCGATTAAAACAAGTTCGGAAAACTGCCCTTTTATTTCGATTCCGCAAAGCGTTTCCCCGCAAAAGGATGCATACCTTAAAGACGGATATTCTTTACTTAAAAACTTTTTTTTCTGCATGTCAAAAATGATTGCCCTATTGTGCTCGCCGAGAGGGATGTTCACCAAATCGCTTACCAAAAGAAATTTCCCGTCTTGCGAAAAACTTAAAAAAGAAAGGGTAGGGTTAGCCGTAAAAAGTTTTTCTTCTTTTCCCGAATCGTCAAAAAATATTACGTTTTTTGTTGTAAAATCAAAACAGGCAAAGCCGTCTTTAGAGCTTGCAATAAGACTGAAACCTCCGGCTTCCTTAATCGGATTTTGAGGACTGAGAGCCTTTTCGGGAAAGTGAATGGATTCCAAAAAATTATTCCAAAGTTTATCAAGTTCCTTGTCAAAAATCTTTTTTGTTTTTCCCTGAGGAAAAGAAGAAAGAGGATTAGCCCAGTATTTTACATAGGTTTCTATTCCGTAAATTTTTTGAAGATATTGGGCAAAGGCTCCGCCGTAAATATA
Source organism: Treponema denticola (assembly GCF_024181645.1). Lineage (NCBI taxonomy): Bacteria > Pseudomonadati > Spirochaetota > Spirochaetia > Treponematales > Treponemataceae > Treponema > Treponema denticola. Next base: position 793,577 of record NZ_CP058624.1, read on the forward strand.
AGGCCAAAGACCGCCCGGGTAAATATCTCTAGCTCCTGCCGCCTGTTTCCATGAAGGACTTGCATTTTCAAGCCGCCCCTGCATTAGGTGGTGCATTATTAGAGGATCGTTTAGTCTGCCCTGATCGTCTTCTGCACTTTCGTAAGAAACGGCGACACCCTCTGTAAAGGACATGGGGAGAAGGGGTAAAAAATACGTGAGCGAAATTGCATGGGTTAATTCATGATAGAGGACTTTTAAGATTATATCGCTTAAATTGCTTAGCTGACCTTCTTCCGGCAAGGTATCAAAAAGAACAATCCTGCGGTATGGAAAAAAGGTATAATAACCGTTTAAGGCTTCCTTTCCGCCTTCAATATAGATGGGCATTCTTTTTGGAATTTTACGGTTTAGTTTTTGAGAGATTTCTTCGGCATAATTATCCGCATGTTCCGAAATTAGGGCTGCCGTCTTTTCCGATATCGGAGAATAAATTATATCGAAATACTTTGTTTTTTGAACAAAAAGATTTTGAGCATTTAGCTGTATAAGTGCACAGGTTAAAAAGGAAATAAAAAAGATGAATTTTGTTTTGCATTGCATATTCTGCAATTATGCGTAAAAAAACTTAGGCTGTCAAGTCGAGGACGGCTGCCGGAAGGGGATTTCCGCCGTAGCCGATATTTTCGGTTTGTATCATCGTATTTTTGATTTGATTGTGGTAATAATCCAAAAGCCCGTCTATTTGGTTTTCGCTTATTTCCGATTCGAGTTGAGCTGCTGCAGATTCCGTAAGTTTTGCTTTTTGAGCTTCATTGGTTTTCATGGATACAAGTTGGTCTATTATTGAGTTTAAAATGCGCAGCTTGTCGATACTCATGCCCGATTGGCCCTGAGCCTGAGCAAAACCTGAAACATATTTAAAATGGGAGTAGAGGACTTGGCTTGCCTTGACGGGCACAAAGGCTCTTCCGCCGGCCGAAATCTTAGGCATTGCAAGTTGAGAAAGGGCTTGAAGCGGCGAACTGTTTGAAACCATCTATATCCTCCATACACTTAGATTATCGGACTTTTTTTAATCGCCTTTAAGTGAATAAAATTTTATTTTTTCGTCAAATTTATGTCAAATTTATTGAAAATCTTGTTCTTTTGTGATAAAATGTATCTACTAATTGTAATGCTGATTTTTTGGAGAAATTATGTTAAAAAATGAGGGTGTAAACGAGAAGGTCAAATTCTCAATCGGTGCTAAACTGATAACTATTATTTCGATTTTGGTTGTGTTTTCTCTGGGTACTATAACAGGCCTTGTTACATGGTTTGTAGGCGAAGATATTCAAACTATGTCTGAAGAAAGCAACAGGACGGTAAATTTTCAAGCCGGAGCTGCGGCAGAAAAAGAACTTTTGTCGATAAAGGCCAATGCTTTTTTGTTCTTGGATGTTCTTAACTCAACGGAAACCGGGTCAGGCATAGCAAAGCAGACTGCCGATTTTTATTTTGAAAGAAACCCTCAGGTAGCGGCTGTTTTGGTTACCGATGCAAGAATGAATAAGCGTATTTATCGAAAACTCGTTAGTACCAACTTTTTTCTTTCCCGTGAGTTGGATTATTCCGCCATCGACGAATTTATCGAAAATGAAATGGATACGGCTATTCAGGCGGAAAAAGGCATAGAGCAGGTTATAAATGCTTCTCCGTTTTTTGGAGAGTCCATCCTTGTTCTTTTTTACCCTTATAAGGAAAAGGGCTTGGATCAGGGATTGGTAATCTTCTTTTCGGCTGAGACCCTATCCGAGAATATAGGTACGGGAAAACTTCAAACAACCTATCTTGTAAATAATTTGGGCGATATTTTAATTCATCCCGATTTTGAGCTTACCAAAAACGGAATTAACATAAGCGATTCAAAACTCTTTATAGAAATGCGCGAAAAAGGCGACATGAACAGGCAAATCCTTTTTACCGACAAGGAAGGAAAAAAACAGTTCGGTGCATACAGAAAACTTTCGATAGCCGATCTTGCAGTTCTTACCACGGCCGAGGCCGATAAGGTTTTGGAGCCAGTAGTCAGGTCAACCTTTAAAAATGTTACTTTAGGTGTTGCGGTTTTAGCTCTTGCAATCCTTTTTATCTGGTTTTTCTCCAAATCGATCAGTTCTCCGGTTAAGGCTCTTGCCTCGGCTGCCGGCGAAATAGAGCAGGGAAATTATGAGCTTGATCTAAAGGCTAAAACAAAGGATGAAATAGGCCTTTTGACAAATAGTTTCGTACGAATGGGTAAGGGCTTGGCTGAAAGAGAAAGGCTCAAGGATTCATTCGGCCGCTTTATCAACAAGGAAATTGCAGAGCTTGCTATGAAGGGTGAGCTTGCACTGGGAGGCGAAACAAAAGAAACAACTATTTTCTTCTCGGATATACGCTCCTTTACGGCAATTTCCGAAAAACTTGAACCGAATGAGGTTGTAGAATTCCTCAACGAATACATGACACAGATGGTAGAGTGCGTAAACGATACCCATGGTGTAGTAGATAAATTTATAGGCGATGCAGTTATGGCTGTTTGGGGTGCTCCTACAAGTGCGGGAAATCCGAGAGAAGATGCTCTTAACTGTATAAGGGCTGCTTTAAGGATGAGGGCTGCACTGATTATCTTCAATCAAGGAAGAGGAGGGGACAAAAAACCGATTATCCGCATAGGCTGCGGTATTAACTCAGGTCCTGTAGTTGCAGGTCAGATAGGTTCCAAAAAGAGGATGGAGTACACGGTAATAGGCGATGCCGTAAACTTGGCTTCCCGTACCGAATCCTTAAATAAACCCCTTGGAACGGATATTCTTATTACCGAAAACACTTACAATCTTGTAAAAGATAAGGTTTTGGTTGAAGAAATGCCCTCGGTTACGGTTAAAGGAAAATCGGCTCCTTTAAGAATGTTTGCGGTTATAAATATGCCTGAAGAAACCGGCATTCCCGGAGCCGGAGAAAAAGGCCCGAAGACTTTGGCGCAAATTAGAGCAAAATTAGGAATTCCTACTCCCGATTTGAATAAGGTAGATGTAAATGAAGATGAAAAGAAATACAACATCCAAGCACAAAACAAACAGTAATTTTTTAGACCTCGTTGTGGTCATTGTTTCTCTGGCGGTTATATTTTTTGACTTGTTTTTGTTTGTAAAGGAGCTAAACAGAACATTTGAACGCATGGATACTCCCATAGCTACCATTGAATATAAATACAAAACCGTTCAGCGTAAATTCAACGATAGAGCCGTATGGGACCGTCCCGTTCAAAATTCTTATTTATATAACGGAGATACGATAAGAACTGCAAATGAAGCTTCTGCGACCATTCATTTTTTAGGAAATGAAGACGCAGGCAATGTAGTCGAGGTTGATTCAAACACGATGGTTCAGATTTTTGCCAAAAATGAAGAATCGGAACTTAATTTGAATTTGGGCTCGGTTTCGGCAAAAACGGCAAACAATAATCTACATTTAAAATCGGATAATGCTGACATAAACATCGAAAAAGGCTCGGTATTGCATGTGCAAAAAGGTGATGCTGAAAGTCTTCAGCTTGCGGTAGAAGAAGGTTCCGTTTCCGTTACCGGCAGTACAAGCGGAGAAACCGAAGTTCTTGAAGCCGGTTCCGTTTTACAGCAGGGCAAAGAAGCAAAACTAGTTATGATAAGCCCGGGCAAAAATACGAGGCTCTTAAATCAATCGAGGGATGATTTAGGTGTCGATATTAAGTTTAAATGGCAATCTTCCTTTTCCGGTAATGAAGAAATTTTCCTTGAAACTTCTCCTTTAAGCAATTTTAGCGTAGATACTAAAAGATATGATGTTAGAGGTTTAAAAGAATTTACCGTGCGGCATGACAGCGGAGCCTTGCATTGGAGATTATCGGCCAAGGCAGGCGCTGAAAGCGAAGAGACCGTATCCGGAAAAGTAACGGTTATAAAGGCCCCGGCCCCGGTAAATCTTCTTCCCGAAGCGGAAAAAACCTTTGCATATAATACGAATCCTCCCAATATCAGATTTTTATGGGAAGGTAACGATCTTTCTTCATATTATACGGTTGAAATCGCAGACAATAAGAATATGGAAAATCCTAAAGTAGTCAAGAATTCGAGTACGGAATCTTTTTCGCTTTCGGAATTGACGGAAGGAACTTGGTATTGGCGTGTTCTTCCAAAATACGGATTCGATTCTTCATTTAAAGCTCAAGCTTCGGATGTTTCGATTTTCCAAATAAAAAAGACCGAAGAAGGCGAAAAACCTAAACTTCTTCATATGAAAAAAGTTATGGATACCTCGAAGGGAAAAGGCCTTACTTTCTCATGGAAGCCTAATTTGGATGCTGCAAAATACAGAGTAAAAATAGCCAGAGATAAGGCGATGAGCGATGTGCTTATAAACGATATAGTTATAACGAGCTATTTGGACTTAAAAGAAGCTTCAAAACTTTTGCCTAATGGAGAGTATTTTATGACCGTTGCCTCTCTTGATGCAAAAGAAAACGAAATCGGCATAAGTGATGTAGCCTCCTTTATAACTATGGACTCCGAGATTATTTTACGTGCCGTTTTTCCGCCTAATGATTATAGTTTGCTTCAGCCTCTGACAGGAGACACTTTCTTTACATGGAAGAGTAATTTCGATTCGGAGCAGTTTTTTCAGGTTTCGGATACTGAAGATTTTAAAACTCTTACCGTTAATAAATCTACCAAAGGTTTAGGCATTGACGGCATTACCTTACCTGAAGGCAAATGGTATTGGCGCGTATGTACCGAATTGGACGGAAAGCTGTATACATCCGATATAAAAAAATTAAATGTTATTCCTCTTCTCGATAAACCTGAGCTGGAAAATGCAAAAAAAAGTATTGTAATAGTGCCCGGACGTAAAAGCAAATTTAACTGGAAACCGGTAGAAGGCGCAGATTACTATCAGGTAAAACTGACAGACAGAATTCCCGGCTCTAAACCTTTTTATGAAGACCTTTATGCTTCAAAAACCGAAATCGAAATTGCTATGGGTAAATTTGAAGACGGGGACTACATATTGAATATACAGGCTTTTGCAAATGCAACATTGACTTCAAGCCGAAAATTTGGAAAGTCTCAGGCACACGGTTTTGCGGCAAAACATTTGAGGCCTGTAGAGCTGTTAAAGCCTGCCGAAGGTGAAAAGATTGACGGTATTGAAGCCGCTTTGAATCCTTCTCAGGCAGAGTGGTCGTCCGTTCATCCGCCTGTAGGTGCCGAATTTATTTTGGAAAAGGTAGGCGTACGCACCCCGGTTTTTGCTTTAAAAGATGCGGGGTATAAGGTGCAGCTTCCGCCTTTAGCATCAGGAAAATACCGCTGGAAGGTTATAGCCGAAACTGAAGACGGCTTCGATATTTCGTCGGAAAAATATTCCGCATTTACGGTTTTGCCCATACCGCCTCTTCCAAAGGCAAGGTTTGTATTCCCGGGCGAAAAAGAAGTCTTAGGAATTCCTTTCTTTTCTTCTCATCGAAGTATAGTCTTTAAGTGGAAGCCTGTTGATAAGGCAACTCATTATGTTATGAAAATATATAACGAAAAAAACAAAGTAATTGCAAGCACCGAAATTAAAGCAAAATCGGGAGCAGAGGATCTTGTTTATGAATTTAAGGATTTAAGCAGATTATCGCGCGGTGCATTTTTTATAGAAGTTATTGCGGAACGGCGTTTGGACAGCGGATTGGTGTTTCAAAACGGAACTCCTTCAAGAAAACGCTTTGACATCGATTTACCTAAAAAAGATAATGTAGAAACTGATGAAACGGGAGTCCTTTATGGAAGATAAAAGAGTATTTATCAGGAATTTAGTGATTTTATTTTTGCTGTTTTTGTTCTCTTTGGGAGCCTTTGCTCAAAAGGTTGAAGAGACTAATGAAGTAAAGAAAAATTATATTATTGAAACGGAAGGGAAAAAAACGGTTTTTTATCAAACGCTTTCTTGGGAAAATGTAGAAGGTATCCTGCATTTTGAATTCGAGCTTGAAAAAAAAGAAAAAAACGGCAAGTGGCTTGTTGTAGATAAAAAGAAATTAAAGCAAAATTCTCTTGAGGTTTCATTACCTGCCGGAAAGTACCGGTACAGGATAAAGGTTATAAACCTTCTCGGCCAGGTTGATGCGGTAAGTGCAGACCGTTATTTTGACATTCTTGTGGCCTATCAGCCTGAGACTTCTTCCGTTTCCCCTGCTGCAATCTATTTTGATGAAGAATATAGCGACATTGTAAACATTACCGGTAAGCATTTTAGAGAAGAGACAACCTTTGCTCTTCAAAAGGAAGGTGGAGCTCCTATTTTCGGCAAAATTGTCGAAATAAACCCTGACGGAACTAAGGCAAAAATAAGTTTTAATATGTTGAGAATCAATCCGGGACAATATGAATTTGTTGTTACCGACCCAAGCGGTTTAAAAGATTCAAAACAGAAAATGATATTTAAATTTCAAAAACCTATTGATATTTTTCTGTCAGGCGGTTATGCCTTTAACGGCTTTGCAGGGAACAAGCTTTTTAAAGAATACTTTGGAAAAAATTTTGCCGCCTTAAGCGGTGTTTTAAGGTTCAGCCTTGTACCGATAAAGCGGTCCTACGGAAACTTCGGTTTTAATTTTACCGGTTCGGGAATGTATTTAAGAAAAAAAGACTCGGATTATACCTTGTCTGCAGGTCTCCTTTTAACCGGCATACAGGCTGTTTATATGAAATCTATAATAAGACACCGCCTCAATTTTGATGCTCACTTAGGTTTCGGCACTGCATTTATGGTAAATACACAATTTGTTTTTTCCGGGTTTGAAAGCCCAAAATCATGGTATTGGGGTTTGACAATGAATTTAGGCACAGCCTTGCAGGTTTATGTTTATAAAAAATTATATATCGAAGTAAATCTCGATCATATAATTCCATTTAGAAAAGGTTTCCCCAAATACATAGTACAGCCTTCGCTCTCTGTAGGGTGGGAATTCTAGTATTGGAGTTTTTTGTGAAAAAGATTTTGAGAATTTTAACAATTGCAGCGGTATTACTGACAACTGCCATTGTATTTGCAAGCTGCAAACAGTTTTTAGAAGACCCTGAAGAATTCCTAGGCTACTGGTCTAGCGAAGTTGTTCCTATTGACTTCAGTATTGATAAGCCCTATCAAACGAGTAATGACGGAGCACTGTGCATACCGTCTGCAACTGACGTAATTCTTACAATTAAACTGCGTAATCCGAGAAAATTTAGCTTAGTTACGCCTACGCCAACGTCCTCAGAAGCAGATGTGCAGAAGATTATAAACTTTCCCGGGCTTTTAACGCAGCCGACATACGGCACGCACTACACTTTAGAGCAAACGCCCGACAAAACGGCATTGAAGCTCACATACAAGCCAGGCTTTTTGAAAGACCATGAGTGGGGCATGGGTAACATAAGCCCCGAAATTACCCTCACTTCCACAGACGGCAGACCATTCAATAAGAAGTTCAGTCTGAACCTAAGGGCGGACACAGCTCCTTCTTTAGAATACAAGGGAGTTGGAAAAACGCAGGTAGGAACGAAATGGTACTATGTGCTCATATTCCAAGCAAAGAACGTGGACGATCCGCTGCCGCCGCCTCTTGATCATCTACATGGAGATATAAAAAAGCTGTCCGTAACGGGCGGTGATTCGGCTGACATAGTATTTGGAAGTACAGGCTTTGCTGCAAGCGGCCGACTGCTTGCTTCAGCCGAAGTTGTTCAGCTTGCAAGCGGTGAGGGACCGGCAGCTCCTTTAAACTGGTCCAGCCTTAATGACAATTCTTGGGCATTGCGTTATAGAACCGATACGGAAGTAAAGACTGCAAGAAAAAACTATACATTCACTCTCATAGATGAAGCAGGCTTAAAATCTTCTGACATTCACGTATCAACCCCTGCAACGAAGGCGGAAGATGCAAAGCTGTACTATAATTCAAATGACATATCTACACAAGCCGGTAACTCAAGCAGTCCGTATCTAATAAGTACCGAATCGTCGATTACGGTTAAGGCAAAAACGGAAACAATAGGTGCGACAATAAGGGGTACACTCTTCAAGAAAAATTCCAGTACATGGTTGGAGGTTAACAACGGCATCAACAGCGGCTCTAATACCGAGGTTGATATAACGTTGGAGGCTCCATCTAGTATCGGTTCTGAGATAGAATATAAAATAAGCCTGACTACAGGCGGAGACGGTTTTGCTGATGGCACTGCTAAAGAGTTTTATGTTAAAGTAAGAAAAGGTACGACGATAACTATTAACAGTGGAAGCAATGCATGGACAGAGTTAAAAAATGCGGTAGAAGCGACCTCTGTCGACATAATCAAAATTACCGGCAAAATTAAAGCTCCTGGACCGAATAACCAAATTGATGTAAGTCGAACCGTTAAAATAATGGGCTCTAATAAGAATATCGATATATTGGATGCTGATGATAAAACCTTTATTTTTAATATGGAGCTATATGGCATATTGACTCTTGAAAAGCTGACGCTCCAAAATGGAAAGAATCTCGATACTGACAAAGGCGGCGGTGCGATCTACAGTGGTTTATCAGGAGAATTGACAGCAGTAGATGTTATTATCAAAGACTGTGAGGCAAAAAATGGAGGCGGTATTTATGTACACAACCATGGTAAAATTATCTTGATAGATACGGAAATAAAGGGTTGTACCGCAGAGGCAGACGGCGGCGGCGTGTATGTGGGTGTAAACGGTATATTTAAGATGCATGGCGGCACAATTAAGAATAATATGAGCACTCTGGGAAAAGGCGTTTATGTAGCAGGCGCTCCTTATCCGGGTATGAGTGACGGTGAGTTTATCATGGGCGGCGAAGCCTGTGTAGGGAAATGGGAAAGCAACGGTACCCTGCAAGACGGCAATGATGTGTATTTAGGAAAGAACTCGATAAGCGACTACCTTGTCAAAATAGAAATTGACAAAAGTGAACCTATAGCGAAACCAAAGGCTGCCTGTATTACTCCGGAATCCTATGGTGTCGACCAAACGGTACTAATGATGTCGGACGGCAGTGCGGATGTAGGGGCTTATAATGATAGGTTTACAGTAACGCCGGAAGATTTAGGCAGCGGCAATACGCAGACATGGTCAATAGATGATAATGGGCAATTAACAAGATATACGAAAGTACGGTATGATCAGTTGGAAGCCTTCCTTACTTCGCCTCAAGCTTCGTCAACCGCAATAAACCGTATCGAAATAACAGATGAGATACCGCAAAATCACTTTGCTAGCGGATCGGGTGCCAGCGCTCTCGGACAAAAAATACAAAAAGCCGGTGCTAAAAAACTTGCGCTTAAACTGCCCGCCGGCATTTCAGGCGTTACTTCGATGAAAAATTGTTTTGTAAGTTGTGGCAACCTTGTTTCTCTGGAGAACATTCCTTCAGGCGTTACAAATATGAAGAACTGTTTTTTGAACTGCACCGGTTTGACCACAGCTCCATCTATTCCTGATGGTGTTATGAATATGGAGGGCTGTTTTCAAGGGTGTAAAAAATTAACCACAGCTCCCACTATTCCTGATAGTGTTACAAATATGAAGGACTGTTTTTTGAACTGTACCGGTTTAACCACAGTTCCCGGTATTTCGAATATGGTGATGGATATGGAGGGCTGTTTTAGAGGATGTACAGAATTAATGATCGGTCCAGATATTCCCTCAAGCGTTACGAATATGAAGGAATGTTTTTTGAACTGTACAAAGTTGAAAGAAGTAAAAATTAATCGTGGTTATCATGGCTGCCGTTTTGTCAATGCTTTTCAGGGCTGCTATGACTTGAATGCAGGGGGAATAAAGGTTCCTTCAATTTATCTTCAAACCTATAAGGATAATGCGGCCACTATGGGAACAAGTGATACTAAGTTTTCTGCAATAACACCTTAATTAAACCTGGTGTAGTAGTAATGCTTAATTAGGAAGTTGTTCCTAATTAAGCATTACAAATTTTTCAATTTCTGCTTCGGAAAGGCCTGTTATTTCTTTAATTAAGGCTATATCAACGTTTTTTAGCTTCATAAGTTTAGCTGTTTCTTTCTTAGCTACATAAAAACCTTTATACCATTATATTTGTAGGAATTATTTGAAAAAAATAGTAAATTAGAAAAATATTTTTATAAATTGGATTAAACTAAAAATTTGATAACAATGCGGGTTCTTAGGGGCGCAGCCCATAAGCGGAATTTTGGAGAAAGGAGGGGTTATAGGGGAGGGTAACAACCAACGCAGTTTCAAGGTCAAACACCTTTCTTCCGAAAAAGGGTCTTAGCCTCGAAGCTTCGCCGGCTGTACTTCCCCTAATTTATAGTTTTTCAATCTCTTCTTCGGGAAGGCCTGTTATTTCTTTAATTAAGGCTATATCAAAGTTTTTTAGCTTCATAAGTTTAGCTGTTTCTTTCTTAGTACTATAAGCCCCTTCCGAAAAACCTTTATACCTAGCGTCCATCTCAAAGGTTGACATTAATCTATATTCCTGCCTTGCCTGTTCATTTTGTTTTACTGTTTGTATCATTTTTTCTATCCTCCTTGTAAATTCACTTTTTGCCTTACCTGTTTTAAGGTATTCTAAAAATTCCTTTAATTCTTTGTCTTTAGTGTTCTTAAATGCCTCTGCGTTTATTATAATCTTTTTTGTTCCATCTTGTAAAGATGTGTTTTTATCTTCAAGACAGATATTTTCAAAGGTATAAACAGATCTATTTTTGCCTAGAACATCAAATAAACAGATAAAAATTATAAAGCTTTCATTTAAATCGTTATAGAAATTCCCTTTATCCAAGAACGAAATATCTATAGCTGCTTGGTAAAACCTCATTCTTTTAGGTATATTCTTCTCGTTGCTTACCTGCATTTCCACATCATAAAATTTACCGTTTTCAGTTTGTACAAGAACATCAAACCTTACGGATTTAGCTTGTTCGTAGGCGTTAATATTATGTTGTACCGAGATATAAGTAATTTTACCTATTGTGTCTGATAATATCATTTCAATGAGCCTTTTACACAAATCCGGATTTTGCATAACTTTACAGAACATAAAGTCATCTTGTAGTGTTAAATCTTCAAACCTTTTTACCATTTATTTTCTCCTAATTTTTTTATTTTTCTCCTCCCTATTATATTTGTAGGATTTATTTGAAAAAAATAGTAAATTAGAAAAAAATTCCTTTGCGAAGTTGAGCGTGAGCTCAACGCTTTGCGCTCGCTGCGGTTAAATAAAGGAATAGAAACCGCCAAGGCCGCAAGGAACGCCAAGGGTAAATTAAGTAATATAAATATTAAAACACCATTAAAAAATTCTTTGCGTCCTTTATATCTTTGCGGTTAAATAAAAAAACTGCCCTTACAAAAATGATGGAAATGTGGTATAATAGAACAGGTGAGGAGGCAGCTATGAGTACGGCAAATAGAAAATATAAAGACTCGGTGTTTGTCGATTTGTTCAGTGAAGACGAAAAGGCAAAAGAAAACTTCTTATCGCTATATAATGCTTTACATAATACCAAACTTACAGCAATAGAGCAGTTAAAAAATATCCGCCTTGATCAAGGCTTGTACATGACGTTTTATAATGATGTATCATACCTCGTGGATAACAAAATAATAGTACTTGCAGAACATCAATCTACTATCAATCCCAACATGCCTTTACGATGTCTTGAGTATGTCAGCCGTCTTTATGAAACCCTATTTGAATCAAAAGAAAAATATAGCCGTAAACTCCTAAATATTCCAACTCCTGAGTTTTATGTCTTTTACAATGGCGAGGATTCCTACCCATCTGACAAGATTCTAAAACTCTCAGATGCTTTTATAGAAAGAACAACAGAAATTAACCTTGAGTTGACCGTTAAGGTAATAAACATAAACAGAAAAAAACGTCATCCTGTATTGGAAAACTGCCGGACAATACAGGAATACAGTATATTTGTAGAAACGGTAAGAAAATGGAAAGAAATAGATCCTAAAACCGGCTTTCAAAAAGCTGTTGAAGAATGTATATCAAACAATATTTTGCGTGAATATCTAAAACGCAAAACTAAGGAGGTATTAAATATGTTACTAGCCGAATATGATTATGAAACCGATATAGCTGTACAACGAGCGGAAGAGCGTGAAATAGCTTTTGCTCAAGGAATATCACAAGGAATATCTCAAGGTTCATACCAAACAAAACTTGAAACAGCACGAATATTAAAACAACTTGGCGATTCCGTAAAAAAAATAATGCAAGCTACAGGTCTCAGCCAAGAAGAAGTGGAATCGATTAATTGATTGGTAACGGGTAACCTTGCTTTTCATAAGTTTAGCTGTTTTTCTCTTATTTAACTACTAATGATCCATTAAATTATACTATTCTTGGCGTTCTTTGCGCTCGCTGCGGTTAAATAAAGGAATATAAACCGCAATGGTACGAAAAAGGGTTTAGCCTCGAAGCTTTGCCGGCTGTACGCCTTGAAGCTCCGCTGGCTGTACTTCCCCTAATTTACAGTTTTTCAATCTCTTCTTCGGGAAGGCCTGTAACCTGCATAATTTTTTGTATCGAGTCTCCCAACTGTTTTAATATTGTAGCTGTTTCTATTGACTTTTGCTTTAAGCCTTCCGAGAAACCTTTATACCTAGCGTCCATTTCAAAAGTAGACATTAATCTATATTCTTGTCTTGCTTGTTCATTTTGTTTTACTGTTTGTATCATTTCTTCTATCCTCCTTGTAAATTCACTCTTTGTTTTGCCTGTTTTAAGATATTCTAAAAATTCCTTTAATTCTTTGTCTTTAGTGTTCTTAAATGCCTCTACGTTTATTATAACCTCTAAAAGGGGAAGGGGCACCCCCCCGTTCCCTTACGGGCTTTGCAAGTCAGGGCGGTGGTTTTACCTCGAAACGCCGTTGGTTGTGCCCCTTCCCCTTTGACCCCATCCCTTTTTACCTTGAAGCTCCGCTGGTTGTACTCGCGCTGCCAAAGGACTTGCAGCCCTTTGGAATCCCGCATTGTTAAATCTTCAAACATTTTTAATCATTTGTATTCTCCTATTTTTTTCACATTTTCCCTATAAAAACTTTTTGCAGCAAATATCAGAGCCTTTCGGCTCTGTTCTGTAAGGAAATTTTTCATCGTATCCGCGAAAGCGGATAGCAAATAAATTTGCGAAAAAAGTTTTTTCCGTGCTTTTGCAACAAAGTGAAAAAGCACATATAATAATGCGACGTTTGCCGAAAGGCAAACTCGGCAGATAAACAGTGAGGCTGAATTCCTGCCGAACTGTTTATCATACCTCCCTATTATATTTGTAGGATTTATTTGAAAAAAATAGTAAATTAGAAAAAAAATTACTTTGCGAAGTTGAGCGTGAGCTCAACGCTTTGCGTCCCTTGCGGTTAAATAAAAAGTAAACTACAGAAAGGGCGGCTTACTTTTCAGGCAGGCTGTCCAGAGGTTTTTCTTCTTCCGGGGCCTTTGAGATAAAACATCCTTTTTGATTATTTCTGTGCTGAACAATTATCCGAGCATCAGGATTTTCTCTTTCTTTAATTCCGGTCATTAAAAGGGGATATATTTTAGCCTCTTTTTTGGGGCTTCTGTTAAAGATTAGGATCAAGGCCTCGTCTTTAAAAGCATCCATCATGTAAAAATCGCCGTCCCCGTCGCCTGCTATTAAAACGGGAGCTTTGTTTTGGTGTTTCGGGGCTAGGACTTTTTTTATTGCTTCGGCCTTTCCCTCTTTTCTTGTTGCAGGAATCGAGCTGTCGTCTATAACGGTAAGCTTTTTATTTTCATCAAGGAGTCTTCTTCTTCCGAAAACGTTTTTAGTGTCCAGCTTATATCCGTATTTTGGGTTGGAGGCAAAAACTCGGACATTGTCTTCTTGGGAGGCCGAGCAAATATAGACTTCGATTCCGTTTTTCCTTAAAGCCGAAAACAAGTCTTGCATTTCTTCTTGAACGCGCAAACCCTTTCTATAGCCGCCCTCTACTTCTCCGGTTCTTCCTTTTAAAACCGATGAGGAGCGTATCTTATAAGTTTTTATTTCGTCTTTTAGGCCTTGGTCTATCGCCGTTTCGGTAAGGGCCGAAAGTTCTTCTATCGTCATACCGGTGCTTACGGATTGGCCGATGTCCACACCGCAAAGGGAGGCTGCTCCCCGCATTAAAACGAGCATCTTAGCCTTAAAATCTATAAACTCTTCGGTCAATGTAATTTCTGCAAGGCTCATTTTTCCGCTAAAACCCAAATAATTTTTATATAGAAACTCGTAGCGTTCGTTTAGATCGTCGGAAAGTTCTCCGGCAGTTAAGGCTCTGCCTTCAAGGTTTATTGTATGGGGCAAAATCTCGTCTTGAGGAATTCCCGCCCTTATGGTTTGATTAAATTCTTCAGGGTTTAAATTAAAACAAAGATTTTCAATCTGGTACACAAAAAGATTATCCTGTGTGTCATAAAAAATTGAAGTAAAATCCCAGTCAAAAACGGCATAATTCCCGTTAAAGGCCTTTTCGCGTATCAGTTTTTCAAGCCTCTTTTTATTTTGAGGCTCCCAGTTTCCTGTCTTTAAAATTAAAGCATCATCGTTAAGCATAATGGCATTATGAATAAATTGCAAAATAAAGTCAATCGGAGGGAGAAGAATTGAAAGTTTATGGTTTGATACTATGGCCGTAATACTTCCATGCAACCGATATGGTAGTTGAATGACCAAATAATTACATATATTCAATTAAAATTCTTTTTGTTTTTTGCAGCCCTTTTCAAAATTGTGTCATTGTGATACACTTATGCTTATGAAATGTGTTGTTTTTACCGGAGGCGGAACGGGGGGGCATATTTTTCCCGGACTTGCCGTTGCCGAGGCCTTGAGCTCTTCTTTGGAATGTAGAATAGTTTGGATCGGCTCTGCTAAGGGAGTTGACCGCAAAATAGTTGAATCTTCCGAGCTTTACTCGGCTTATCCTTCAGTTCTTGAATTCATAGGTATTCCTGCCGGAAAATTGAGGCGGTATTTTAGTTTTCAAAACTTTATAGATGTTTTTAAGGTTGCGGCAGGCTTTATAAAGTCCTTTTTTATTCTTTTAAAGTTAAAACCTATTTTTGTTTTTTCTAAGGGCGGCTTTGTTTCGGTGCCTCCCTGTGCCGCTGCAAAATTCTTAAAAATTCCGGTTATCACTCACGAGTGTGATTTTTCGCCCGGCCTTGCAACAAGGATTAATTCTAAATTTGCAAATCATATTTTGGTTTCATATCAAGAAACGGCGGAGCTCTTACCGGCCTCTCTCCGCTCAAAAGTTATATGTACCGGGAATCCCGTCCGCTTAAGTTTTTATTCGGGCAGGCCTGAAAAGGGACTCTCCTTTTTAAACATAAAATCGGACTTACCTGTTTTGTTTGTTTTAGGCGGAAGTCTAGGTGCAAGACAGTTAAACGATTTGATTTCAGATTCAATCGAATATCTTGTAAGGCGTTTTGTTGTGGTTCATCAGATTGGGGAAGCCAATATGGATCAGGGACAAAAAATTAAAGATGGTCTTTTAAACTCTTCCCCTGAATTTGCAGATAACTATAAACCCTATCCCTTTATAAAAAAAGAGATGGCCGATGTTTTAAGCCTTTCTTCGATTGTGGTGTCGCGGGCAGGTGCCAATACGGTTTGGGAATCGGCAGCTGCCGGTAAGCCTATGATTTTGGTTCCTCTTGAAAAGGGAAGCTCCCGCGGCGATCAAATAGAAAATGCCGAATTCTTTAAGAAAAAAGGTGCCGCAGAAATTCTTTTGGGTGAAGATGTAAGGCCCGATATTTTTATAAGGCTTTTACGGGAGCTTGGTTTTGAAGAAAACATAAGCGGAAACGAAAGGCTAGAAAAGATGGCTCTGGCCTCAGCTGCCTTAGCAGGTGAAAGACCTGCCCTTGTAATTGCAGATTTTTTAAAAAGCTTTTTTACCGTTAAGGATTAGGAACTTTAAATAGATGAGGATAATTAAATGATGGAGAATAATTAAATGCGGATAGGAAGTGCCGATATAGTTTTTTTGATTATATTAAGTTTTTTTGTTATTAAGGTTACAGTAACCGGTTTTATAGACGAGTTTTTTTCAAAGGCTGCGGTTATTGTCGGCGGACTTATAGCTTTTTTATTTTATAAATTGCTTACTCCCGTAATTACCGAGCTTCTTGGAGGAAAATCCTTATCTGCCGTGATAGCCTTTTTGATTTTATTTTTATCTACTTATTTGATTATAAAATTGGTGCAAGTTTTTTTAGGCTCCCTTTTTTCAAGCGAGTCATTAAAAAATTTAGACAGGTCATTGGGTTTTTGTCTGGGTCTTGTAGAAGGCTTGATTGTTATAGGAGTTATCCTCATGCTCATCAATATTCAAACCTTTGTTTCATTCGATAAAATATTAAGTGAAAGTATTTTTGCGAAAATCCTTTCTCCTTTTATTTTAGATATAACTAAGCAGTTTTAGGGTAGGGGGTATAGATGTTTGAAAATCTCATAGATCAAGAAGCGGGGCTTAGGCTCATTCAAGATATAAAACAAAAAAAACTTCCGCCTTCGATTTTGTTTTCGGGGCCTGAATGTTCCGGGAAGCTGACCGCAGCCCTTGAGCTTGCCCGTTCCGTTTCTTGTACCGAATCGGGAAACTGGACCTGTACCTGTTCTTCATGCTTGAGGCAAAAAGAGATGATCGCTCCCGATGTTCTTATTTTGGGAGCACGGGACCACAGCCCTGAAATCAAGGCAGCCTGCGAGACCTTATTAAAAACAAAAACTCTTTCTTCGAGATATTTATTTTTGCGGGCTATTAGAAAACTTACCTCCCGATTCGATCCCCGTCTTTGGGATACGGATGAAACAAGATTCGTAAAAGCCGCCCCCGTCATTGCAGAGATTGAAGAACTCCTAGCCGATTTATGTTCCGGCCCTATCGAAACTATAGATGACAATGTGCTTAACAAAACTGCGGAGGCTCTTGTCCTAAAATCCGCAAAACTTCAAGACGAATGTATGTACGATACTATTCCCATAAATCAGGTTAGAAAGGCTTCCTCGTGGGTACGTCTAATGCCTTCTGGAATCAAAAAAGTATTGATTGTCGAAAATGCCGATAAGATGCAGGAAGGTGCTAGAAATGCCTTTTTAAAAATTTTAGAAGAGCCGCCTTCTTATGCCGTCTTTGTTTTAACCACCGCTCATCGGGGCGCGATTATGCCGACGATACTGTCAAGGGTACGCACTTATACTTTTAAAGAAAGAGATAAAAAATCCCAAGAAGAAGTTATAAGGCGGGTTTTTAAAGGAGAGCCTTGCCATGAACCATTCGGTAAGTTCAATCTTTTAAGTTCTTACCTTTACGGCTTTTTACCGGTAAGTTTTCGTACAATTCAAAATGCGGCAGCATTATTTTATGAGTATGTTTTTTTGCTCATAGACAGGCAAAATAAAATTCTTCCCTCGGCTCTTTATAATTCGATCTCAAATTACAAAAATAAAAACAAGTATGACAATTCAAATTGCACGGTTTCAAACATTGTAAATCTTTTAAATAAATGTAAGCCTCATACGATTTATATTTTGTTCTTAAACAGCCTTTTATTTTTTTTACAAGCCGGATTAAAAAATGAAGAATGTTCCGCCTTGGAACTTGAATCTTATTTTAAAATAACGGCTTTAATAAAAAATGCCGAAGCTGCCGTAGATATTTTTAATATTTCTCCTCAAGCCGCTTTAGAAAACTTGGCAGAAGAAATTAAGGAAAAACTTATATGAGAGAGTTTATGAGAAGGGGAATACAAAAGTCCCCAAACATGAATGAAGCTCAGCTGCGTACATTTGTAAAGCTGCTTGCAAACGAGTATTCTCTATTGGATTCAGTAATGGATTCTTTAAATGACGGTGTTATAGTTGCAGATTCCGAAAATAAGATTATAAAATCGAATAGGGCTGCAGAAAGAATTTTAGGCACTTCCCTTAGAAGCTCCTCTCTTGGAGGCTCCGCTTTAGGAGAAGGTCATGAAAAAAATGTTTGGGAACATATAAAGATTCAAGATATTGCCGGCTTTGTTTCTTCGGTTATTCAAAATGAAAGCGGACAAACTTCAAAAGAGTTTAACCTAAAAGCCGATAAGCCTGAAGGTAAAAATAAATATATTGAAGTTTCGGTTCTTCCCTTGGTAAACGAAAAAAAGATTAAAGGTACGATAATTATGATTGCGGATATTACCGAAAAAAGAATTGAAGAAATTAAAAACCGCCGTCTTGAAAATCTTGCAAGCCTTACAAATGTGGCAGCTGCCGTTGCTCACGAAATAAAAAATCCTCTTGCAGCAATCAGCATTCATTTACAGCTTTTAAAGAAAAATTTTACGGCCTGTAATTTATCAATAAACCAAAAGGCTCAAAAACATATAGGCGTTATCGAAGAAGAAATTGAAAGGCTCAATAAAATTGTGGTGGATTTTTTGTTTGCCGTGCGTCCCTTAAAATTCGAGTTTGTTCCCGTAGATATAAATGTCCTTTTAAAGAATTTATACGATACTTTTTTTGACGAGTTTAATGACAGCGGTATAGCTATTTCTCTTAGCTTTTCAAAGGAGCTTCCTAAGATTCAAGGCGATGAAAGATTTTTGCGGCAGGCATTTATGAATGTCCTAACAAATGCAAAAGCCGCAATGCCGAATGGAGGCTTTTTGGATATATCGACAAAGGCAGTAAACGATTTTATTATTGTAACTATTTCGGATTCAGGGCAGGGTATCTTACCCGAAGATATGCATAAAATATTTGAGCCTTATTTTACGACAAAACATGACGGAACGGGCTTGGGGCTGACCATGACTTATAAGGTTATAAAAGAACATGGAGGAGACATAAATGTTTATTCGGATTACGGCATGGGAACAAGTTTTAAATTTTCTCTTCCGATAGAGCGTAAGGGTGCAATGCTTTTACTCTCCGATAAAACTTTCGATTTTGATTCGGTAAAGGATATAAAATGAAATTCAGTATTTTGGTTATTGATGACGAAAAAAATATTCGTGAAGGCCTTGCGATGGCCTTGGAAGATGAAGGCTATGAAGTAATTACTGCCGATAACGGAAAAACAGGTTTGGATATTGCCTTAAAAGACGAAGTCGATCTTGTAATTACCGATCTAAAAATGCCTGAAATAAGCGGCGAAGATGTCTTACGTGAAGTTATTTCAAAAACCCCGGGAATTCCCGTAATTGTTCTAACCGGACACGGTACGGTAGAAACGGCTGTTGAAGCCATGAGGATGGGGGCCTATGATTTTTTAACCAAGCCCTTGAATTTGGAACGTCTTTTTCTTTTAGTAAAAAGAGCCTTACAAAACAGAGCCCTTGTTCTTCAAAATAGAGCACTTTTACATGACATTGAAACCAAACAAAGTTTTGAAAATATTATAGGCAAGAGCCCTCTTATGGAAAAGGTTTTTGAGAATATAAAAAAAGTTGCTCCTACAAAGGCCAGCGTCTTAATTACCGGAGAAACCGGAGTCGGAAAAGAATTGATAGCTCAAGCCATTCATAATCTTTCAAACCGTAAGGATAAGCCCTTTGTTCAAGTTCACTGTGCTTCCTTTGCCGAAAGCCTTTTGGAGTCCGAGCTTTTCGGCCATGAAAAAGGAGCCTTTACAGGGGCCGTACAACGCAGCCGAGGCCGCTTTGAAATTGCAAACGGCGGTTCTCTTTTTTTGGACGAAATAGGCGAAGTCAACCAAATGATACAGGTAAAACTTTTGCGTGTTCTTCAAGAAAAAAAATTTGAGAGGGTAGGAGGTTCTGAAACTCTCAGCGTAGATACAAGAATAATTGCCGCCACAAACAGGGATTTGGTAGAAGAAATAAAAAAAGGAAATTTTAGGGAAGATCTTTATTTTAGATTGAATGTAGTGCATATTCATGTTCCTCCCTTGCGTGAACGCAAGGAGGACATTCCTCTTTTGGCCGCTGCTTTTATCAAAGACTTCGCCGAGGAGAACGGCAAAAAAATAGATTCTATAGAGCCTCGTGCAAGAGCTGCAATTTATAATTACGAATGGCCCGGAAATATAAGGCAGCTTCAAAACTGTATTCAAAGTGCCGTTGTAATGAGCTCCGATAATGTAATTCACTTTGACGACTTACCGGAAACATTACGCGAAAAGGCCGAGGCTTCTTCAATCCGTATACCTATGGGAGTAAATATGGCCGAAGCCGAAAAGCAAATTATTTTACAGACTCTTGCAAACCAAAATAACAATAAATCAAAGACAGCCGATATTTTGGGAATAGGCAGGAGAACCCTCCATCGAAAACTTGATGAGTATGAGGCGGAGATTAAAGATGATACTTCCCGAATGTTGGAAGAAAAAGAAAATCAATCCAAAAAGGAAAAATCAAATGGCAAAAAATAAATACAGCGAACCCGATTATTGGTCAAAAAAAGCTTTTGCCGAAAATTATCCTGCTCGTTCCGTATACAAACTTGAAGAGATGAATAAAAAATTTAATCTTTTTTCTTCCAATGATAAGGTATTGGATTTGGGAGCGGCTCCCGGAAGCTGGACTGTCTATGTCTTGCGATTTTTAAATAAGGAGGGAAGGGTAACTGCCGTCGATTTAAAGCCCTTGGATTCTTCGGTCTATGATGAGAGGCTTAACTTTTTTCAAGGCGATATGTTCGATAAGGGAATCATAAAATCGGTAAAAGAATTGGGGCCTTATGATGCTGTTATCTGCGATGCGGCTCCTGCAACAACAGGAAACAAAACCGTTGATACGGCCCGTTCTTCAGGTTTGGTAGAGCTTGCACTTTATTATGCACAAGAGCAGCTTAAACAAGGCGGTTCTTTTGTCGTAAAGATATTCCAAGGCGGAGATCAGCAGATTCACTTAAACAATTTACGAAAATGTTTTAAGACGGCAAGGGCCTTTAAGCCTGAAGCATGCCGCAGTTCAAGTTTTGAAACCTATCTAATAGGTTTGGATTTTAAGGGTTAGAATCTTCCTTGCTAATTATTTTATCGATTATAACATTTATCTGAATAATCAATATACCTGTGTACCGCTCTATTTGTTCGATTATATATTTTTGGAGTTGATTAATCTTTCCGGTCAGTTGGGTTCCAAAAGGAATATCAACAGTCAGATCAAGTCTGTATCCGCCTTCTTCTTTTTTAATGTTGAGCTTTTTAATAACTACTTCTTTATCGTACTCTTCAATACAATTAAACACCATTTGACTTAAAGCTGATTCGGATATTTCGACCGTACCGACTTTTGAGAATTCCGGGCGGACTACGGATTTTTCAAAAAGTTTTGATTGTTCGGTTCCTACAAAGGGCGTTTTTTTCTTTTTAAAAAAGAGCCTTATCTTATCGTAAAATATTTTCGGATAGTTTCTTTGAACTTCCAATGAAGGAACAGGTATAACATGTTTGCCTTCAACCCGCCTTGATCTCATTGCAGTTTCAATTTCTTCTCTGCTTGCAATGTCTTCAATTTTAATTATTTTTTGGGGCTGAGGAATTTGAAGGCGGGCGGCAATCTTGTTTACCATCTTTTCGGAAGTTCCCAATATTAAAATCTTTTTAAAGCTATGCGATTGTAAAGCCTTTGCCGCCCCGTCTCTATGTTTTTTATCGTCAAATAAGGCAACCTTTACGGCTGCCAAAAAAGTCTTCTCCATTTTTGCAGATTGGCCTGCAATTATCTTATCGTTATAGATTAAAAGCCCGTCATCGATGATGAGCTTAATACCGTATTTTTCGGCAAGCAGTTGAGCCCTAAAACTCTTTCCCGTTCCGCTTTCACCGACAAGGGCGTAAACCGAGACTCCTTTAATCTTCCATGAAATTTTTTTAAAGAGTTTTTTTAAATCGATCATCGGCTCTTAGTTTCGTTCCGATAAGGTTAAGTTTAAATCAACAAGTTTTTTCCCTCTGATAATTTTAACCTTTACAGTTTCACCGGGTTTTTTGTCCTCCAGTACCGAGTAATAATCGGTTATGTTATTTATTTTTTGTCCGCCTATTTCAACGATTATGTCGCCGCCTATGTAAAAGACGGAGCTGTATCTGCCCACTCCCGAACGCACAGCTTCATTTCCTCCGCGAAGGCCGGCCTTTGCCGCATTGCTTCCTTTTTTTACCTCGGAAACAAGGAGCCCGTAAGAAACGGGGAGTTTTGCATAAGAGGCAAGTCTTCCTGAAACTTGAACCAAGTCGGCATCGATAGAACCGCGGATAACCTTTCCGTATTTTAAGATATCTGCAACGACTCTTTTAGCCGTATTTACTGGAACTGCAAAGCCGACTCCGGCCGAGCTTCCCGATGTGGAATAAATCATGGTGTTTATTCCTATCATTCTTCCTTGAGTGTCTAAAAGAGGGCCGCCTGAGTTTCCGGGGTTAATTGCCGTATCGGTTTGAATCATGTTTTTGATGATGATATTTTTATCGTTTTGAATCGGGCGTTTTAATGCCGAGACTATTCCGTCTGTAAGAGTTCTTTCCAGTCCGAAAGGATTTCCGATAGCTAAAACTCTTTGGCCGACTTTTAAATTGGCTGAGTCGCCGAATTTTATTGCCGTAAGTTTAATATTTTTAGGCGGATCGAATTTTAAAACCGCCAAATCGTTTTCCTCATCTGTTCCCACTACTTTTGCCTCGTACTGACTTCCGTCAGAAAGAGAAATAAAAATCTTTGAAGCTTCTGCAATTACATGTGTGTTGGTCAGTACCAATCCGCTTTCGTCGATTATGGAACCCGAACCTGAGCCGCCTTCGACGGGAACAGGTTCAAAAAACCAGTTTACTCCCATGGTTTCGGTGGTTATGTTTACGACAGCTTCATTGGTCGATTCGTATACATGAATATTCTGTGATTCGGCAGGAGTATAGCCTATGTAGCCTGTTTCATTTGAAGTGCTTAAAGCAGCCGTATTTCCATACTGTTGCATATTTAAATTTTGCGAATTTTCTGTCTGAGCAAATCCGTTTTCTGCATTTTCTTCAAAATCGGCAGGGCCGTTTGAAGCTTCACTTTCAATTTCACTTAAGCCGGCGTTTCCTGTATTGTATTTTATACCGGCAAAAAAACCGGCACTTGCAAAAACCAAGGCTGCAATGAGCGAAAATACTAATGTTTGTCTTCTACTGTAAAGTTTCATAATGCTTAAAATTCTCCTATAATTATAGTCTATTAAAAATACCCCCTATTTGTCAAGCGTGGACGTAAAATCTCACAGTGTCTATTTTATATTAGATTTAAGGTGAGGCAAATCCGGCACTATACGAATAAATGATACTGTGATATAATGGACTAAAAATAGGAGCTGTTTATGTCTGCTGGTGAAATACCTATTGGCGAAATTGCTTTGCAAATCGTCCTTTCCGTTGGAATTATCGTTATTGTTGCAAAGTACCTCGGCCTTCTTGCAAAAAAATTGAATATTCCGCAAGTTGCGGGTGAAATTGTTGCAGGGCTTTTATTACGCTACCTGCCTTTTTTTCGTAATTTCGGCGGAGTTGAACCGAACATTATCTATGCCGAAACCAATCAGTTTATCGGATATATGTCGGAAATCGGCGTTATCCTGATTATGTTTTCCGCCGGATTGGGTACTAATTTAAAATCACTTGTTGCATCCGGTATCAAATCCACAGTGATCGCTGCTTGCGGCGTTATCGTTCCATTGGTTTTAGGTACGGCTATGGCCTTAGGCTTTTGGGGCTTCGACGGTTTTGGAACGCCCGTATTTTATCAAGCCCTATTTATCGGGACTATTTTAACGGCGACTTCGGTGAGCATTACCGTTGCCGCATTGAAAGAGCTGGGAAAGATAAATTCGGAAGTCGGGCAAACAATTATCAGTGCTGCAATCATCGATGATGTCTTAGGCATTATTGCATTAACGGTTGTACTCGGTGCAAGTTCCGGTAAGGGCGACTACCTCGCACTTATTATAAAAACGGCAGCGTTCTTTGCCGCTTCGTTGGTAGTAGGCTATGTGATTTACCGAATCTTCAAATGGTATGATAAGAGGCATCCTCATACTCACCGTATTTCGATTTACGGGCTAGGGGTTGCATTGATTTTTGCCTATTGTACCGAACGATTTTTCGGTATTGCCGATATTACCGGTGCCTATGTTGCAGGGGTTGTATTGTGCAACTTGCATGATGCTTCCTATATGGAAAAGAAAATAGACATCAATTCGTATATGTTTTTTAGTCCTATCTTTTTTACCTCTATCGGACTTAAAACGGACTTTAGCGGACTGAATATGAGCTTACTATGGTTTTCGATAGCCTTTGTGCTTGTCGGTTGTATCAGCAAAATAATCGGCTGCGGCGGTTCGGCATTGACGTTGGGCTTTAAGCGGAAGGAATCGCTCCAGATAGGGCTGGGAATGATGGTGCGCGGTGAAGTAGCCCTCATAGTAGCTCAAAAGGGACTTGCGGCCGGGATGGTTAAAGCCGAATACTTTGCACCGGTCATTTTGCTGATTATCGTTTCCTCCATGATTGTGCCTATTTTGTTGGGAAAAGCATTTTCGGATAGGTCCGTTGCTCCTCCAATGAAGGAACAGGTATAGCATCTTGACTTCAATCCGCCTTGATCTAATTGCAGTTTTGATTTCTTATTTTTAAATTCCCCTATTTGTCAAGCGTGGATTGAAAATTCTTCCGTTTTTTGATATACTGGTTTCATGTCTGTAGTTTCTCTTGTATTCCAGATGCTTGGAAGTTTAGGTTTAATCTTATACGGAATGAAAATGATGAGTGACGGTATTCAAAAAAGTGCCGGCGAAAGTCTACACCGTACACTCAATTTTATGACGGGAAACAGATTTTTAGCTGTTTTGACGGGTATAGTTGTTACCGGCATTGTTCAATCCTCCGGTGCTACAACCGTTATGACCGTTTCATTTGTCAATGCAGGAATGTTGAGTCTTCAACAGGCTATAGGCGTAATTTTCGGTGCAAACATAGGTACGACCGTTACGGCATGGATAGTTTCACTTCTAGGTTTTAAATTTTCTATAGCAAGCATAGCCATTCCTGCCTTCGGAATAGGCTATTTTTTAACATTTTTTAAAAAACTTAAAAAAGATAATCTGGGTGAGGCCATCATGGGCTTCGGTCTCCTTTTTACCGGTTTGGACTTTTTGGCTTCAGCCGTGCCGAATATTTCGGGTGAACATATTGCCCTTTTTTCTCTTTTTAGACAGACAGGTATTCATAGTATTATAATCGGTGTTATCCTCGGCTTGGTGCTTACCGTTTTTCTCCATTCGTCGAGTGCGACAACTGCGGTTCTTTTGACGATGGCTCATACCGGGGTAGTCGGCTGGGAATTTTCTGCGGCTGTAATTTTGGGAAGTAACGTAGGTTCTACAGTAGATGCGGTATTGGCCTCAATAGGAACAAAGCTCAATGCAAGGAGGGCGGCGGCCGTACACGTTTTGTTTAATGTTGCAGGCAGCGTTTTTACCCTAATTCTTTTTACGCCGTTTTTATCCTTAGTGGATTTGATTTGCCCTTCTAGCAGTCTTATGACTAAAATTGCAGTATTCCATACCTTGTTCAATGTAATCAACACTCTTGTTGCCATTCCGTTTGTAAATCAGATTGCAAAATTTGTGTGCCGGCTTATTAAACCCGGAGAAGATGAAGAGCCTGCCCGCTATGTTCTTACATTTCAAGCACCCGGCATGAAAGAAAACACGGAGGCCTACGTGCTTCGTGCCGAGGTTGAAATTCTAAAGATGTCCGGTATTGTGCGGGAAATGTTCAGCCTCTTGCGTTCTCTTTTAAGCAAAGAAGAAAACGTTTCAAGAGAGTTTGTGATAAGGCAGTTGACCGAAAAAGAAGATTATACCGATCAGATGCAGGAAGAGCTTTCTGTATACCTTATTAAAACTTCTCAGCTTTCTTTATCCGAAAAAAACAGAAAGAATGTACGCCTTATGCTCGGTATTGTAGACGATATAGAAAATATGACCGATCAGATTTTTGAGTTAGGTCTTTTTATAAACCGAAGTATAGAATTAAAGATGCCCATCAGTCAAGACGATATGGATAAACTTTTGCCCTATATGGGAATTGTAAATCAGTTTATTCATTTTGTTCACGAGCACTTAAATAAACCTCTTGCAGCGGAACAGCTTGCAATGGCCCACGAAATGGAAGAATCTATCGATGCGATGAGACAACACCTAAAGCATCTTGCCCGTACACGCTTGGAAAAAGGTGCAAACGTAAAGGCCGAGCTTTTGTACATCGACATGGTCCGCAACCTGGAAAAAATAGGAGATTTTGCTTTTAGTATTTCCCGTGCCCTTGCCGAAACCGAATAAGAATTTTTACCAACTATTTTTTACAATACAATTCTGTCGTTGTCTTGCCTTTTTAGCTTGCCTTCTTTTTCGAGAAGGTTAAGAATCGGAAGAATGTATTTGCGGGAAAGGCCGGTTACTTCCCGTGCATCGGCTATCGAAATTTTGTCCCCTGTTTTGTATTTTGCAAATAATGAATTTACGGCTTTTTTGTAAAAATCCGTATGGTAGTGTAAAAAGTTTTCAAGGCAGATCAGCTTGCCTAATTTTATCAGATCTCTGGCTTCTTTTCGGGCTTGAGGGAGCTTTATCTTGTCTATTTCGATGCCTTCAAAGCCCGCCTTAAAGGCTGCATCCAAAAGGGCCTTTGCATTTTTAGAAATATCTTCACCCGTTCTTCCGCTCAGTTTATAAATATGAGCTTCTTTTTCCAGCTTCTTTTCATCGCAAAGTTTTTTTAATACGGTAGTTTTTACCCTTTGCGGAACAGGTAAGTCCACTTCTTCAAGGGTGAAGCCTGCCTGACTTTCTTGAGCCGTTTTTAAAATTTTATTTTCCCAAAACTCAAGCCTCTTTTTTAAAAAACGCCAAGAGCCATACTCAATGACTTCACTCTTATCCGATGTGAGCTCTTGGGTTTTGATTTTAGTATCTTCGACAAAGCCTTCAATATTAAACTTGTAACTGTGAATGGAAGGAAGTTCCTTGTCCCTGTAAACCTCAAAGGCTTCCTTAAACTGTATTCTTTTATAGCTTGGAAAACTTGCGAGCACTCTGGCCGAGGCTAGAATTTCGCTTCCTCCGTGCCTTATTAAAACGGCTCTTTGATTCCAAGCAGAAGCAATAGGTTCTTCTAAAGAAAGACGGCCCAAGCTCCTGTCGAATTGGTTTAAGTGAATGCTGCCTATTGCATGGGCACTTCCGAGGGCTATTTCAATTTCGGCATGATTTTTAAAGCCCCCTTCCTTGTTTGTAAAAACCTCATCGATTCGTACTAAAAGTTCTTTTCCGCTTAAAACAAAATTTGAATCTTTTTCCGCTAAGAGCATTCCTCTTTCAAGATTTGTTTTTTCTCCCAGCTTTAAGTTGAGGGCTGTCCGCGTGCCTGGCTCTATTTTTTCCACATCCTTATGATGGTTTTGTATCGATTTAATTCTACATTCTTCATTTGAAGGATATATCTGCAAGCTGTCGCCCGTATGCAGGCCTTTTCCTCTTAATGTTCCGGTAACGGTGGTTCCTATGCCTTTTAGTACAAAGACCCTGTCTACATATAAAAAGGGAGTAGGCGGGCTTTGCTTTTTTGATGAAGAAAGAAGTTTTGTAATTTCGGCTTTGAGTTCCTCGATTCCGCTTCCCGTAAGGGAAGATACGGCGACGGCAGGAAGTTTCCTTCCGATTATTTTTTCGCATTGGGCATTGGCATCTTCGATTAGAAGTTCAAGCATGTCCTTTTCTGCAAGGTCGGATTTTGTGATTACAAGAAGAATGGAGTCTATCTTCATAGCCTTTAGTACACGCAAATGATCGGAGGACATCTGCATCCAGCCGTCATCGGCTGCCACTATTAAAAGAGCTGCATCCAAGCCCCATGTGCCTGCAACCATATTGCGGATAAAGCGTTCATGGCCGGGAACATCTACTATGCCGACAGTACCGTGAACAGGATCTTCAAGCGAAGCAAAGCCGAGCTCTATGGTCATCCCCCGTTTTTTTTCTTCAGGCAGATGACTGGTTTCAATTCCTGTAAGCCTTTTTACCAAGGCAGTCTTTCCATGGTCCACATGTCCCGCTGTTCCCAAAATATACGGCATTCTTTCCTCCAATCGATATGTATGGTATTCCGAGTATTTTAGCATAACTAATGGATTAGGGGAAGGGGGAACAGTTTTATATTTTCGGAACTAATAATATAAAACTGTTTTGATTTTTTAATTGTTCTCTGCTACTTTACTTCAAGGTAATCTATGGCAACGCCGGATATAATTATATAATCCATTGTTGCACCGCCAAATAAACCTTTTTTGTATTTTGCATCCATAACTATATTAACAACATCATCTGCGTTCGGATATTTTGCTTTTGCAACTTCAAGCAATTTTGTATATCCGGCTCCGGAGCTCGATAGCTTTCCTTGATATTCTACTCTGCCTAATATTACATATTTACTTCCATCAGCAGGAAATTGTGCTGTCGTTCCTACAGGTCTCATACTTGAACAGCCTGTAACTAATATAACACTTATCAACAAAATAAGCATTCCAATCATTGAAACTATTTTTTTCTGTTTCATTTTAACCATCCTTCTTGCAATGTTTTTTTACTGCAATTTAATTTTTTATCTAAAATGTTGATAGGTTCCGTTACCTGTCTTTTTACCGACAGGCCAATCAAACATATTTTAGCCGGATTAGCATTTATTCGTGCGGAAAAATTTTGATAATTAAGAAATTTATTGAAAGCGTCATTTAACAAAAAGAATTCTTTAACATGAGAAAAAAAATAAAATAAACATCTATCGATTAGAGATATTAGAACTAATAGAGTAAATGGGGGGGGGTAAACTTAGGCTAACATTTTTCTCTGTATCTTTCAACATTAAATTTGAGTTTTGAGAAAAATTAAATTGTAAGCCGATTAAAATTAGTTTTACCATAAGGGTATACTAGTGTATAAACGATGATTTGTCAAGTCTTGAATTTGGGAATTTTTGGAGGGAGGAAAGGTCAATGCCACAAAAAATACTTGTACTTGACAAGCCGTTTTTTTTGTATTACACTTGTAATACGGAGGTTGCCATGACAACAGTAAGATTGCCGGTAGAGTATGAACAAAGGCTTAATTTTCTATCTACCGTAAAGAAAAAGAATAAAAGCGATTTAATAAAAGAAGCTCTTGATATGTTGTTCCGCAATGAAGAAATGGAAATTGATTCGTATGAGCTGGGAAAAGAATATTTCGGCAAATACGGGAGCGGAAACTCAAATCTATCGGTTTCTTATAAGCAAAAAATCAAGGAGAAAATAAATGCTAAATACCGTCCTCATTGATACAGGTCCCCTTATTGCTTTGTTTGATAAAGACGATAAATATCATTTAAGTATTATAGAATTTATCAAAGACGGTAATTATAGTTTTGTATCGACTATTGCTGTATTAACCGAAGTAATGTACATGCTTGATTTTAATATAAAAGTTCAAATTAATTTTTTAGAATGGGTAATGAAAAAAGGGCTTATTATTCATGATATTAATAAAAACACTATCAAGAGAATCTCCGAATTAATAAATAAATATTCCGACAGGCCAATGGATTTTGCAGATGCAACATTGGTAGCAGCTGCAGAAGAGCGAGGAATCAATCGGATAATCAGTATAGATTTGGATTTTGATATTTATCGCCTGCACGGTAAATCAAAGATGGAGAATATATTTAAAAAGAGATTTAATTAAGAGGGTTTCTCTAAAAATCTTGTTGGATTTGCTTCGCTTCCTTCGGAATAGAGATGCCCGACGAGTTTTTCATAAGTCCTTATTTATCAATGACTTATGAAAAACATCGCAAATTAAATTTAAGGAAAGCCTCTAAAAACTGATGTTTTTAGAGGCTCTCAAGAAATTATTATAAAAATTTTAATTAGGTAGGCATATTTTTACGGAACTTAAAAATATGCCTGAGATTTATTTATTTTTTTTGTTTGGAAGTCTGGCTCTAAGACCTAAACCGAACTGAGGTATACAACTAATACTCCATTTATCATTTATTGCTATATTTCCAAAGTTCACACCACCCTCTAAACGTGTATATGAAAACCCTATAGACGGAGAAACTTCGAGAAACATATTAAATTTAGGTACCTTTCCAAAATTTATTTCCCATCTTATCGGACATACAAGCGACATACCTATAGTCGCAGGTTTAATAAGAATCATATAAGAATTGATATCAAGAGCCGCTCCTATTGTAAGGGGACATTTTTGTCCTTTAAGAACAGGATCCCATACCGTAAAAAGAACTCCGCTGCGAATATTTAGCTGTCGGGAAATAAAGGGAAGACCTGTTACTCCTACAAGCAAATCAAATTCCATCAAATCATTAAATTCATGTGAATATGATAAACCTACAATTGGAAAACCTAGCCAGCCTCCTATTTTATCTTTTCCGCCATTACCGTTTCCCTGCAAATCCGATTGTGCAAAAATATTTGCAGAAACCATAATCATACAGAAAAAAACTATCAATATTTTTTTCATTTTAACCATCCTTCTTGCAATGTTTTTTCATTGCAATTTAATTTTTTATATAAAATATTGATCGGTTCCGTTACCCGTCTTTTTATCGACAGGTCAATCAAACATATTTTAGCCGGATTAGCATTTATTCGTGCGGAAAAATTTTGATAATTAAGAAATTTATTGAAAGTACTGCTTAATAAAAAAGATTCTTTAACATGAGAAAAAAAATAAAATAAACATCTATCGATTAGAGATATTAGAACTAATAGAGGAAATGGGGGGGGGTAAACTTAGGCTAACATTTTTCTCTGTATTTTTCAACATCGAATTTGAGTTTTGAGAAAAATTAAATTGTAAGCCGTTTAAAATTAGTTTTACCATAAAGGTGATACTAGGACATAAACGATGATTTGTCAAGTCTTAAATTTGGGAATTTTGGGGGGAAAATTTTTATGGTCTAAAAATTTATAAATTTATAGTTAAATATTTTTTGCAATTTAGCTATTGTTTTTAGTGTCGGATTTGTTTTTTTAGGGTTTTCTAAATTCTGATATTGCTGATATGATATATTGAGTTTATCTGCTACTTCAATTTGCGTTTTATTTCCTCTGTTTTTACGAAGCATAATAGCAAATGCAATATTAGGTTCAACTTCAACAGCATATTCAGAAATAAAATTAGGAAGAGCTATTTTTATTCCACGTGATGTTTCACTTTCTAAAACTCCGTTTAATGCTTCTCCTGCCATTTCTAAGGCTTCTTTTTTTGTATTCCCAAAAGTAAAGACATGCGGCAGATCAGGAAAAGCAACATAATAAACTCCGTCTTCTTTTTTTAATGTACAGTAGTATTTCATCATCACTCCTTAATTCCGGCAAGGCGGAAAATATTTTTTACGGTACCTATAGGTAAGTCTTTGTTTCCATGAACAGGCACAGGAATAGTTTTGTCGTCTTTAATGAAGATATGATGTGACCCTTTTATTCTATCAATAGTCCATCCATTTTTCTTTAATATTTTGGTTATTTCTTTACCTGTCATATTTAAATAATACAATATATAAGTTGTATTGTCAAGATATGAGAATAAGTTTTTTATGTTTCGAAATTAAGATTAGAGTTTAGAAATCTAAATAAAAAATAACCCATTAAAATTTAATTAAGCTCCCACAATTACATATCATATTCTTCAGGTCTGATGTCTGGAGCTTTATCCAAAACGGCTAAAAACTTTTCTTTAGAGCCTTTTTTTGCTCGTTTTTCAAGATAGTTTTCGCTTTGTAGTGCTGTCAATTTTTCGCCTATTGCAGCCGTTATAAACTGATTTATAGAAATGTTATCAATTTTTGAACCTTCTTTTACCATTGTATGGTATCATATATGATGCTTATTTCTTTGTCAATCTACTTTGTTTAATACCTGCATATTTTTTACAATTTAGCCAACAAGATAAACTCCACAAAAAACGATTGACAATACGTGTTAATACGTGCTATAATATTCTTGCAGGTTGAGCTATGACATCCAATGAAATTATAAAGCTCCTAAAAAAAGCCGGTTATGAAATAATAGCCGGAGCAAAACATGATAAAGCAATTCACAAAGAAAGCGGAAAAATGATAGCAATACCGCGTCATAAAGGTGATATTCCAAAAGGAACTGCACATAATATTTTAAAAGAAGCCGGTATTAAATAGGATAGTGGAGGTAAAAATGAAATATACATATCCTGTTATTTTTGAAAATGATGACGGAAAAATAGGGGTAAGAGTTCCCGATATTTCAGGCTGTTTTACATTCGGAGACACAGTAACTGAAGCTATAGAAATGGCAGAGGATGCCATAGCTATGATGCTTGCCCATTATGAAGATAACAATCAAGCAATACCAAAAGCCAGTAATATATCGGAGGTAAAAATAAAAAACGGATTTGTAAACTATGTTATAGCCGATACGGATAAATGGCGCAGGCAATTTTCAGAAAAATCGGTGAAAAAGACGGTTACCATTCCGGCATGGTTAAACTACAAGGCCGAAACAGCCAATCTTAATTTTTCGCAAGAATTGCAAAATGCCCTTAAAGCAAAATTGCAGATTGGGTTGTAGCAAAGAATGATTTTATTTAACCGCAAGGGGCGCAAAGAGCGCAAAGATTTTGAATGTGTTTTTTATATCTATAAATCAATCAAATTAAATTTTCTTCGTAACGCCTTGAATATAAAATTCGCCTTATTTCCATAATGTTATCAATTACAACATACCAGACTGTATAATTTCCGACATTTATTCTTCTGTATGGATATGGCCGTTGTTTTTTTGAGTTCCATATTGCAAAATCTTCCGGGTTGTCAAGTCTTTCAAGTATTGCAGATTCAATCTTTGAGAGTGTGTTTTCTGCTGCAATAGAATTCTGTAAATTATTTTGAATATAATTTATAATGCCGTCTAAATCCTGTTTTGCTAAAGGAAGATAACGCAAAATATACTTTTTCATTAATCTAACTTTATTCGAGAGCGAATAGTAGAAAATACATCTTCATGGGAAAGCCTAACATTGGTTGAAGCAGCCTGAAAATCAGCCTCATCAAGTCTATTTTCTACATTATCTGTAAGACTTTCGTACATATCAAGGCTCATTAGTACCATAGAACCGTAGCCGTTTTTCGTAAGAAACACAGGACTTTTATTTGAAATAACAATATTCTCTATTTCTGAAAATTTATTTCGTAAATCTGAAACAGGTCTTATTTGCATCATTAACACCTCCAATAAAAACTCTCATATCATAATCTTATCATAATTTTATCAAAATATTCAATACGGCTATATAAAAAATTATGCAATATCGGCTTGACAAGTGTGCCGAGAAAGAGTATTATATTACTTAGTAATATTACTAAGTAATATAATTGGAGGGTAAGATGGAAGCCTGCAAGCGGACGGAAGATACAAAAGATCTGATACTTAAAAGTGCAAAAAAATATTTTCTTGAATACGGCTATCAGGCGGCTCCTCTTAGGAAGATTGTATCGGAAGCAGGATTTACGCCCGGAGCATTATACGGCTATTTCAACTCAAAAGAAGAGCTTTTTTATGCAATTACCGATCCGGTAGTAAATAAGTTGATGGAGGTACTTGACCGTATCAGAAGCGAGATGGATGCTTTGCCTAAAAAAGAACGGCTCTACGGTATGGGCAAGGTCTACTACCCGAATATTCCTAAGATCGTTGATATTCTGATTGCGGATAGAGATGCCGTAAAACTCATTGTAAACGGGGCAAAGGGGACAAAGTACGAGAATTTTCTTGATACCATAGCCGGACGAAACGCTGTGACTATCAATAAAACCGTAAAAAATATTGAAGAAAAAACCATTCGCCCTATTAAAGAACAGACGATAGAAGTCTTGATGGAAGGTTATATTGCAACTCTGTTTAGGCTCATCATTTCGGACAAGGACAGGGAAACAATTATCCGGTGTATGGAAATGATAGGAAAAATATATGAAACAGGAATTATTGCACTTATGCAAAAGGAATGGGGGAATGAAAATGACAGCTGAAAAAAATTTTGAAATTCCGCAAATGTCTGCGGATTGGATCAGGAATGAACTGAATAAGAAATTTCAACCTGATGAGGCCGAAAAAAAGTATCGGGAGGTTATTGAAACCTACGAAAAGTTTGCAAATGATGCACCGAGCATCGGCGGCAAAGACAATCCGATGTCTAAAAACTTTTACGGAGCCCTTTCGGCCTTTGCGTATTATGAATGTATGAACCGCAGTATGCTTCCCGATGAAATTACGGCTATGTGTTACGGTATGATGATCGGCAATAAAAAAGGCGGTCAGCTTTCGCGGTTCAACCTTAACAATAGGCTGGTGCAAAAACTCTTTCACGGGCTTTTCGGGCTTAGAGCACGCAAGCTGAACAAGCACAAAGAAGACGGCTCATGGAACAATACATGGGGAATGAAAATAAACCCGCTGCATCACAAAGAAGGAATCAGCATTCACCTGATCGGATGCCCCATTGCCGATTTTGCAAAAAAGAACGGATACGGTGAATTGATGCCGTATTTTTGCGAAACGGATAAGGCGGTTATGGAACATTTCGGCGGCACTCTTTACAGAGAACACACCGTTGCCGACGGATACGAAGACTGCGACTATTGGATAAAAAACAAAGGCGAGTAATTCTTTTCCGGCAGTTTTTTCAATGCCTTGCTTTTTTGTAAAAAATCGCTTATAATCGGCTTCCAATGAATCTTGAAGCTTTTATTTTAGGCTGCGGCGGAATGATGCCGCTTCCATATAGACATTTAACATCGGTTTTGCTTCGCCGTGAGGGCGATTTGTTTTTGTTTGACTGCGGGGAGGGGACTCAGGTTGCCTTGCGCCGCCTAAATTTGCGCTGGAAAAGAATCAATGCTATTTTTATAAGCCATACTCATGCCGACCATATAACGGGGCTTCCGGGACTTCTGATGCTTTCATCCCAAGTTGACAGGGAGGAACCTCTTTATATAATAGGCCCTCCAAAGGTTGCCGAATATGTGGAAACCAGCCGGAAAGTTTTAGATATGTATATCAATTATGAAATTATCGTAAAAGAAATAAAGGAGCCGGGCATCGTTTATTCTACCGAGGAATTTCAGGTACGTTCTTTTTGGCTGGATCATACAAAGCCCTGTATGGGATACACCTTTGAAGAGTTTGAGAGGCCGGGGGAATTTAATCCCGATGCTGCAAGAGCCTTAAATGTTCCATGCGGGCCCCTTTGGTCAAAACTTCAAGGAGGAAATGAAGTAGTCTCCGCTGACGGAAAAACTATCCGCCCCGAAGATGTTATGGGGCCTAAAAGAAAGGGCAGAAAATTCAGCTTTGTAACCGATACAAAATATTTACCCTCCATTGCTCAAGAAGTAAAACATTCCGACTTTTTTGTATGCGAGGGGATGTTTGAAAAAGGTATGGAAAAAGATGCTGCCGAAAAAAAACACATGACCTGTACGCAGGCGGCTCAAATCGCTAAGGATGCCGAGGTCAAAAAGATGGCCCTGATTCATTACAGTCCGAGGTACACCGATAACGAACTCAAAGTCCTTTTGGACCATGCCAGAGAAGTTTTCCCCGAAACAATCCTTTCAAAAGACAGAATGAATATTCAACTGGAATATGAAGACTAAAAATTCTTCTAAAGCCTATTTTATAATTTGACATAAATCTAAAAAGAGTGTATAATTTACTAACTTTGTTAGGTTAATTGTCTATAAGAAACTTAATTCTTAACTTTTTGACAATTAGCATACAAAAAGGAGTTTCTATGAAGAATATTGTTAAAATTTTCATCGGTTGTCTTCTAATTCTTGGTGTGCTGACTTCTTGCAGCAAAGAAGAAGGCAAAAAGGCTTTGATGGTTGGTATGGTTACAGATGCCGGAACTATAGACGATAAATCCTTTAACCAAGGAACATGGGAAGGTATTAAAAAAGCCGAAAAAGATCTTGGTGTAAAGGTTAAATATTTAAAACCTGTCGGAACAACCGAAGCCGACTACATCAAAGAAATCTCAAACCTATATGATTCAGGATATAAATTTATTGTTTGTCCCGGATTTAAATTTGAGACGGCTGTATTTAAGGCCCAGTCCAAGTACAAGGATGCAAAATTTATCATAATCGACGGAAATGCTCATCCTGCCGATGCATGGGATGCTCAAAACGGACCTAATACAATCGGAATCAGCTTTTTAGAAAATGAAGCCGGTTTCTTGGCCGGTGTTGCCGCTGCTTTACAGCAAAAAACCGGAAATTTCGGTTTTATCGGCGGTATGGAAATCCCTGCGGTACAAAAATTTAACTGGGGATGGCAGCAAGGTATTAAATATGCAAACGAAAACCTCGGTACCCAAATTGAGATTTATCCTGAAAACTTCATATATCAGGGCGGATTTTCCGACATTGCAGCAGGTCAGCAGATTGCTGCTTCCATGTATGACAGGGGCGTTACGGTAATCCATGCTGCAGCCGGAGGTGTTGGTGTAGGCGTTATAAATGAAGCTAAAACCAGAACTCAGGCAGGAAAAAAAGTTTGGGTAGTAGGTGTTGACGTTGATCAATACGCAGAAGGAATCATAGCAGACGGTTCTTCT
This sequence comes from Treponema denticola, assembly GCF_024181645.1. Lineage (NCBI taxonomy): Bacteria > Pseudomonadati > Spirochaetota > Spirochaetia > Treponematales > Treponemataceae > Treponema > Treponema denticola. The sequence continues at coordinate 830,364 of NZ_CP058624.1, forward strand.
ATAATTCTTACATCTGCAATGAAGTATCTTGACAAAGCTTCTTATGATATGATTAAAGAAGAATTGAATGGAACATTTACCGGCGGGCGCTCATTATTGTTCTCTGTAAAAGAAAACGGTGTAGGAATTCCTGCTAAAAATCCTAACCTTTCCGATGATGTACAGCAAAAGGTAAACGAAATTTATCAAAAAATAAAGAACGGCGAGATTGTAGTAAGTGCAGCTCAAGGTGATTTATTTAAATAAAACTTAAAGAAGTTTACAAAGCCCTCTTTCTAAAGAAAGTGCCTTTCCAAGGAAGGGGGCCGTTTCTTATTTTTTGAGGAGTTCAAATTGTCCCATAGTGATTATGTGATTGAAATGAAGAATATCCGCAAGGAATTTCCCGGAATTGTGGCAAACGATGATATAAGCCTCTGCGTTAAACAGGGAGAGATACATGCGATTTTGGGAGAAAACGGAGCGGGGAAGTCGACCCTGATGAGTATTCTCTTCGGTCTTTACCATGCCGATAGAGGAGAAATCTACGTAAAGGGAAACAAGGTAAAAATAAACAGCCCTAACGATGCAAACGATCTGGGGATAGGAATGGTGCATCAGCATTTTAAGCTCATCCATAATTTTACCGTAACTGAAAATATCATTTTGGGTAAAGAAGGCGGTTTTATCCTAAACAAAAAAGAAGCCGAAAAGCGCATAAAAGAGTTAAGCGATAAATACGGTCTTTTTATTGAGCCTGATGCTCTTATAAGCAATATCACTGTAGGTATGCAGCAAAGGGTTGAAATATTAAAAATGCTTTACAGGAATGCCGACATTCTCATCTTCGATGAACCTACGGCAGTTTTAACCCCTCAAGAAATAAACGAACTTATGCAGATTATGCGGAACCTTGCCGCAGAAGGTAAGGCCATAATTCTTATTACCCATAAATTACAGGAAATTTTGGATGCAGCCGACAAGTGTACGATTATACGGCGTGGAAAATTAATAGATGTTGTCGATGTCGCTTCTACAACCAAAAATGAACTTGCCTCCAAGATGGTGGGCCGTCCTGTAGACTTTAAGGTTCCGAAAGGGCCTTCAAATCCGGGAAAGCCGATTCTTGAAATTAAAAACTTAAACGTATTAAAAGAAAAAAAATTGCCTGCCGTAAGCGATTTTTCTCTCGAGGTTAGGGCAGGGGAAATCGTAGGTATAGCCGGCGTAGACGGAAACGGTCAAAGTGAACTTGTTTATGCCCTTTCAGGGCTCATGCCGGTTGAGTCCGGCAGTATACTTTTAGACGGAAAAGATATTACAAACTTTTCCGTAAGAAAAAGAGCCGAATCGGGCTTAGGCCATGTTCCTGAAGACAGGCAAAAACACGGTCTCGTTTTACAGTATTCTATTGCCGAAAACATGGTCATAAAATCCTATTACACAAAAAACTTTCAAAAACACGGCTTTTTAAATAAGGAAAAAATAAAAAGCTTTGCCAAAAAAATCAGCGAAGTCTTCGATGTCCGCTCCGGTTCAGGCATAGAATCCAAAGCAGGGGATTTGAGCGGCGGCAACCAGCAAAAGGCGATTTTGGGCAGGGAAATTACCCTTGATCCGCCTCTTTTAATAGCGGTAAACCCTACTAGAGGTCTTGATGTAGGAGCTATAGAATCTATCCACAAGGAACTCGTAAAACACAGGGATAACGGAAGGGCTGTTCTTTTAATTTCTTTTGAACTTGACGAAATATTTAACCTTTCCGATAGGATAGCGGTCATGCACAGGGGGGCTTTAAGCGGGATTGTACGCCCAGAAGAAACCACCGCCGAAGAAGTGGGGCTTATGATGGCCGGCATGGGAGGTAAAAATGAGTAAGCTTAAAATACGATTTAAAGACTTTAATATAGCCGAAAACAATTTTATTATCAGTTTTTCCGCTGTTTTACTCGGCCTTATTGCCGGTGCCGTTTTTATAGCCGTTTTAGGAACAAATCCGTTTTCGGCCTTTTCCTACCTTTTCCGGGGCGGCCTAATGAATATAGAGCGTATAGGAAACACCCTTGCAACGGCTACGATTCTTTTGTTTGTAGGCCTTTCGGTCAGCTTTGCTTTTAAAACGGGGCTTTTTAATATCGGTGCTTCAGGACAGATGCTGATTGGAGGTCTTTTTGCGACCTTTATAGCCCTAAACAGCTCAATGCCGCGCCCTGTTTTGTTGCTTGTTTTAATAATAGCCGCTATGATTGGAGGAGCCCTTTGGGCTGCTTTGCCGGGACTTTTAAAAGCCGTATTCAATGTACATGAGGTTGTTTCTACCATAATGATGAACTGGATAGCCTATTGGATAGTTTATTATTCGGTTCAAGGCTATCTAAAAGCCGAATTTATCGAGACCGAAAGCCGCTCCATTGCTGTAGAACACACTTTGAGGGCAGAATGGCTGAGTAATCTCTTCGGAAGCGAGTATATAAATTACGGCATATTTTTAGGTATTTTAGGAATTATTCTTGTAAAAATAATATTGGATAAAACGACTCTTGGCTTTGAGCTGAAGGCTGCAGGATATAATAAGAGCGGAGCTGAATATGCAGGCATCAAAGTAAACAGAAATATTATCTTTTCTATGATGATTGCCGGAGCTCTTTCAGGTCTTGCAGGCTTAACCTATTATGCAGGTTATTCCCTTAACATGCAGATCGGTGTTTTACCTTCTCAAGGTTTTGACGGAATAGCCGTTGCTCTTTTAGGTGCCGGAAATTCGATAGGTGTTGCTTTAAGTTCCATCTTTTTCGGTATTCTCCATGTGGGGAAGGGCTTTATGAGTGCCAACACAAATGTTCCGCCCGAAATAGCCGATACCATCATCGCAGTTATCATTTATTTTACGGCTACAAGTTTATTGTTAAAGAAATTTTGGTCTAAAATCCAAAAAAATAAGGAAAAAACCGTCAAGGAGGCGAACTAATTATGTGGTATACCTTAACTTCAATATTTCCCTATGTTATAGCATATACGATTCCGCTTTTAGTTACTTCTTTGGGCGGTCTTTATAGCGAGAGGAGTGGAGTAGTAAATTTAGGGCTTGAAGGCCTCATGCTTGTAGGCAGCTTTGCTGCAGCTATTACCATCCATCTTTTAGAAGGCTTGATACCCTCAGGCCTTCTTGTCCCCATAGGCCTTTTAGCTGCCGTAATTATGGGAATCTTATATTCTCTTTTACATGCCTTTGCTTCAATTACATTAAAGGCTGATCAGATTATAAGCGGTACTGCCATAAATATGTTGGCTGCAGCCTTGACGGTTTATACCGCAAGAGCCATATTAGGTTCGGGAAATGTCCGTGTAAACAGCATAATCAGAAAAGATATTCCCGGTTTGGCGAATATTCCTGTTTTGGGGCCATTATTCTTTTCTCAAAGCTATTGGAGTACATGGCTTGTTTTGGCTATTTTGGTTTTTTCTTGGTTTTTACTTTATAAGACCTCATTCGGCCTAAGGCTCCGAGCCTGCGGAGAACATCCTTCGGCTGTAGCCAGTGCCGGCGTAAATGTTCATAAGATGCGTTACTTTGCCGTATGTGCGAGCGGTGCCTTGGCCGGTTTAGGCGGAGCCGTTATTCTTGTAACCTATTCCGGCGAATTTAACGGCAGTGTTGACGGCCTTGGCTTTTTAGCCCTTGCAGCCCTAATCTTCGGTCAATGGAAGCCTTTAGGCATCTTGGGTGCAACCTTCTTTTTCGGTTTTGCCCGTACGGTTGCAAACGTATCTCAGGTTATTCCTTCCTTGAGCCTTATTCCGCCTGTTTGGCTTAAAATTTTCCCTTATGTGGTAACATTGATAGCCCTTGTTCTTTTCAGTAAACATTCGGCGGCTCCCAAGGCTGACGGGGAGCCTTATTAAGCTTTAATCAAGGAAGTGCCTATGAAAAAACGTTTTTTTCGGCCGTTTAGCTTTATATTCACTCTTTTTATAGCCTTTAATTTCTTTGGGCCGGCCTTTGATTTTTTTGGGCCTGCTCTTAATCTTTTTGGGCAAGAAAATACCGAAACTGCCTTGTCCGAAAAGACTCTCGGTATAGAGGGCATCTGGGAGAATGGAGGCCGGTTTATAGAATTTTCACGAGACAGGGAAAAAGATTCTCTCGATATGAGGGTTATTTTAAAGCCTTATTACCGCTTTGTGTATGAAAAAATGGGAAATTTTTCTTCCTCTATAGAAGCTCTTGAAAATTCTAAAAGTCAATTTTATTTAAGAGTAAACTATCCCTATGTTAAAAAAGCCGTTGTTTTTCCCGTATGTATAGAAAATAACTTCTTTTTTACTTCGTTTTATAAAAAAATCCCTTATGAGGTAAAAAAAGAAAGTTCGGATAATCTTTTAGAAACAAAAGATGAAAATTCTGAAAGCTCCCTTGACGATAAAAAGAATATCTTGGACGGATTTTGGATAGAGCAGGGCAGTCCTGACGGTATCCTTCTTTATCCTAACGAGGCTCCTGCTTCAATCGATGCTTACTTTTTTACCGGAGACGATTATATCCGTTTCCGATATTGGCTTGATGACCTTGAGTATAATGACAAAAAAGTAATTGTAAAGGGAAATGACGGAACCGGTTACGAATTTCCCCGCCTTTTAAAGAGAGGCAGCCTTGTTTATTCATGCCTTACCAATACCGGCAGTATTTTACGCAATTATGAAACGGGAAAATACACAACTTCTTCGGATTCAAATGCTGAAAATACCCAAGGCCTATTTTTAAGCTTTAAGCCCCTTGGTGCAGGCCCCGGCACTCATGCCGTTCCCGATACCTATCCCAAGGCACAGTTTTCGGTTTTAGAAAATTTGCCTCTTTATATACTGGATGACGGGAAAGTCTTTGCAATGGGCTCTCCATTTTTGATTAGATCCGATATTAAAAATTTGGATGCCGAAATCGAAAAACACAATTCAAAGCGGAGACCTCCGCCTGAGCCGTCTATACCACCGGCTGAAGATTTATAAGAAGGAAGGAATTATGCATTATAAGGTTTTATTTAGGATTGAAAAGTTTAACTTAATAGACAAGTTAAAACACAAGATAACTAATTATAAAAGATATTGTGAAGAAACGGGCGATACTGCCGAAATTGAAGTTGTTTTTGCAGGGGATGTTGTAAAATACTTTGAAAATTTTGAAAACGATTTTACGGATTCGGGACTAGACATAGCCCTATGTCACAATGCCCTTACAGGACAAAACATGCCCGATATAAACTATAAAAATATTAGAACCGTCAGGGCCGGAATAGGCGAAATTATAAGCCGGAAAGCCGAAGGTTTTATCGAATATACGATAGAATAAAGATGCACTATAAAATTAAAAAGGTACCCGGAGTTTTTTAATCATAGGTACCTCTTTAAATCTTGTTATTTTGAGCTTCTTAGTCTTTAGGCCATGTCAAAACTTTTTCGCAAAGGGCTGCAAACTCCTTAGCTATTTGTTTTGCATCGCTTACAGGGATAACTGCTTCTTGATTTAAGGTTTTTTCAAAGAAAAGTTCTATAGACTTAAATGTATCCGGAAGAGGATAAAAAAGGAAGGCAAAGTTGATGCCCACCGGTTTTACTACCGTAAAAGCCGAAATAGCTTCTTGGGGAGCTTTGCTGTAAATAATGGTGGATTGATTTTTTGCAGTGTACACATTGGATTCTTTAAATCTCAAAGGTACCTGAAAATTCTTATCTCTAAATACAGGTTCGGTTGCCTTGTGCGGGAAGTTTGCCGGTTCTACCAATAAGAAAAGTTTTTTTCCGTTTGTTTGGAAGGTTAATCCGTCTCCTGTCATATAAATATCTTTTACGGTTGAATATGAAATTATTTCATAAACACTGTAGGCCGAATCTTCCTTAAAAAAGGATGAAACGATGTATCCTTGATCCATTGGAAGTTTGTTTTGAGCATAAGCTTCAAAAAGGTCAATTGCTTTTAAATTCGACATAAAAATCTCCTTTTGATTTATAAGTAAAATTATACACTATTTTTTTTAAGTCTTCAAGGCTTAAAAACCGAACTTTGTCTAATTTTGTAAAAAAAAGACCTTGACATTTTTTGTGTTTTTTAGCATAATGTCCCTTGTACTTGGTGGGTATAGTTCAGGGGTAGAGCGCCAGATTGTGGTTCTGGTTGTCGTGGGTTCAAATCCCACTACCCACCCTATGCAGAGCTGATAAAGTTCTACATCTTTTGCGCCTGTAGCTCAGCTGGATAGAGCATCGGACTTCGAATCCGCAGGTCGCACGTTCGAATCGTGTCGGGCGCATAGATTTGCCGCCTATTTTACTGTTTCCATAATTTTTAATTACTTGACAAAACAGTCTGATTTTGATAGGCTTAAAAATCTATTTTATTGTTATAAGAGGTGACGAATGGCGATTAAACAGCCTAAGGGAAAAACAGTTAGACGACTCGGCGTTAATATTTACGGCAACCCAAAATATGACAAACTTTTGGATCGCAAGCCGAATGGTCCCGGAAAAGAACGCGGCGCAAGAAAACGGGGCAAGACTTCTGTTTATGGTGAACAATTAAAGGAAAAACAAAAATTCAGATTTGCTTATGGAATTTCGGAACGGCAGTTTAGGAATTTATATAAAAAAGCAAGCCGAATGCCCGGTGTTACCGGTGATAATATGATTTCCTTGATGGAACAGCGTTTGGATAATACGATTTATCGAATGGGCTTTGCTATCAGCCGTGCACAGGCCAGACAAATGGTCACGCATGCTTATTTCTTTATTAACGGAAAGCCCGTAAACATTCCCTCGATGTGCGTAAGTGTAAACGATGTTATTACAACAAAAAATAAAAAAGGTATTCAAAACCTTATCCGTCATAATATGAGTACTTCTCAAAGTGCGAGAGGTTCTTGGCTCACAGTTGATGACGAAAAACTTTCTGCAACGGTAAATATTTTACCTGTTACTACGGATATTCAGCCCGTAGGAAATATCCAGAACGTTGTTGAATACTATTCAAGAAATGCTTAAGGTTTAAGCTCTTGCATAAAACGGCTCATTCAAAGGATGAGCCGTTTTTTATTATTTTCACGATGCTTGATTTTTTGCTTCTTTAGTTCTATAATAGTATGCACAATTGAATTTGGAGAATTTAGATGAGCGATAATCCCGAAACCGTATTAGATCAAAAAAATGATGAAGCCGTTGTTGTAGAAAATAATGTTGTAGAAAATGATAACGAAGCTTCCTTGGAAGAAAAGAAAAGGCCCGAACAAAAAGAAGTAAAAGTCAAAAAAAAGCACGGTGTTTTCTTTAAAATCGGAATGACTTTTTTGGTCATTGTACTTGTATTGCTTTTACCTGTTGCAGGTTTTCTTATTTATTCCGCAATTGACGGTATAAATCCTATAGAATATCTACCTGAAGGGCATTATGCCTATGTGAACATAGATTCTGCAGGGGAGCTTTTACAAAAAACTCTTTCAATGCAGACCCTTGATTCGGTTTTAAACTCGCCTGAAACCGCTCAGTTGCAGGGAACTATCCGTTCTTTTAGAGCCTCTCCAATGCTGAGTTCATGGTGGTTCGGTTCTGCCTCAAATATCGGTTTAGACATAGCTGCCTATCCCAACGGTAGTTTCTTGATTTTTGCTAAACTGGGCTTCCGTTCGGCAGGAACAAGGCTTTTACCCCTTATTTTAAAATTTAAACCTGACTTATTGGCTGACTTAAAAGAGCTTAAAGCTCTTGAAGAAAACGGTATAAGTTTTTGGCAATATGATTTGGGCGGCGGTCAAGCTATATATCTCTTAAATTATAAGGATTCCGTAATTGCTTCTACATCCAAAGATTTATTTTTTTCGGCCCTGTCTAAAAAGCATGAAGATGAACACATTAAAACCTTGCGTAAATTTATCAAAGAAAAGAAGGGCGGAACTTTAAGCATATTAAGCGATGTAAATTATTTTACCAAGGATACGCCCAACGACGATTCCATAAGCAATAATGTTGTGCGTGCCCTTAAATTTCCGGAAAATGCAAAAATAGATCTTAGTTTGGATTATAAAGATATAAGACTTTCAGGACTTTGTAAGTGGGAAACCGAATCCGAGGGCTTAAATACTATTCTTCAAAGGCAGGCCTTTATTCCGGGAATATTGAACAGGCTTCCGAAATCGGCCGACTATATCAGTTTAATAAACATGGGAGACCCTCAATTTTTATTCCAAAACGGAAAAGATATTTTAGGTTCATCTATATTACAATCCTATAATTCTGCAAATAAGGCATCCAAATTTATTTTTAATAAGAGCATCGATGATTTGCTTTTTTCGTGGATGGGCGAAGAGATAGGCGTTTTTGAAGTAAAACAATCAGATGTTCCTATCTTTTTTGTTTCCTTAAAAGACGAAAAACTATGCAGGCAAGCCTTCGAATTAATCTATACCTCATTTTTTGTAAACAGAAATATCTCGGCCCTTGTTGACGGCATAAGAATACCGCGTATAGAATTTCCCGATATTTTAACGGCTCTTTTACGGGCCTTTAAGGTTGAGCTTCCCACTCCTTTTTATGTCATTGAAGGCGGCTATCTTTATCTTTCGCAGAGTGCCGAAGCTCTAGCTTCTACATTAAATGACGTAAAAAGAGGCGACTTGCTTGTAAAAACCGAAAACTGGAAAAACATAACAAAAGCTTTTTCTCCCGAAACCTCCGTCTTTGTTTATTATAATTTGGAAAATCAGGTTCCTTCTTTTTTAAGAACAAATCAGGTTTTACAATCAGTATTAAAAGGTTTCGGACGGGGTCTGATCTCAATCCGGTTTGAAAAAGAAAGAACCGTTAAATTTGAGGTTTATGCCCAAAAAACAGAGGCTCATTCCTTGGGAGAGCTTTCCGCCTTTCCATTCGAATTTAATTCAAAGTTGAGCTCGTACATCTATTGCGGAAAGGGAACAAACAATGTGCCCTTTGCTTATTGGGTAAGCGGAACAAACCTATATGCCCTAAATTTAGCCGATAAACAATTAAAGTCGATTAAACTCGATGATAAGGCTTATTTGAACCTCGATATTAAAAAGGGCATTGTGAATTCCGTTTGGGCCGTATCTGCTCGAGGAACCGTTTACAAAACGGATTATAATCTGGAAGTGTCCTCAGGCTTTCCTATTTTAACCGGAGAAAAATTAAGCTCTTCTCCGGCGATTATACAGGACAAGATAGTTGTGCCCGTTGCAAATAAGCCCGTTCTTTTATATGTAGACAGCTCAGCTTCCTTTTATTATTCGGATGAGATGAATACGCGTTTAAAGACCACTCCCGCAGTGTACGGTAATTTTATTACGGCTATTCCCCGTTCCTTTGACAGCTATATGTATGTTTTTGATGATAAGGGAAAAATTATTTCAGGTTATCCTAAAGAGCTTGACGGTATTTCGGCGGTTCAGCCTATTCTATATAAAAATAATACTTATGAAGCCGTCTTGACGGAGCAGGGCTTGTTCTCTCTTAAGCCTTCACTTATTCAGGGAAAAGAGGGAGAGGTTTATTCCATAGACCTTAATAGCTCTTGTAAAACTCAACCCGTTTATTCCGAAAAGCTAAAAATGTTTTTTTTGATTACCGATAACGGCTTTTTATATAAGATAGATACCGAGTGCAACATAATAGATAAAATTCCTTTAAAGCAAAAAAATGCATCCGATTATCTTATTACCTTAATTGATCTTGATTCGGACGGTTATGATGATGTGCTTGTTTCGGGAGGAGGAAATTCCATATATGCTTATAGTGCTAACCTTTCTCCTATAAACGGTTTTCCTGTTGCAGGCACGGGAATCCCTTATCTAATCGATGTGGACGGAAACGGCCGGCCTGAACTGATAACCTGCGGTATAGATAACCGCATTCATTCTTATATGGGAGTTTCAAAATGAAAAATAAATTTCTTCTTTTGCTGCTTTGTGTTTTGATGGTTTTTGTATCTTGTTCAACAATACAAAAAGATTCGATTTATTCTACTACGTTATCTCAAGATAATATTCGGAATGTAGAACATATTGAAATTAACATAGTCAGGCAGTACAGGGAAAACAATCAAGAAAAGATTGAAGAGATAAAAAAGGATTTAAATGCTCTTTTAGCCTCTCCTTCATCGGATAGGTCCTATCTTGCCTTGGTGTATGCCCTTTATGCCGATTACTTTTTACTAAACAGGGACAAGGCTTCTGCAAAAAAAATGCTTAAAACTGCGGAAAGCTATAATCCGCATGAAGAATACGTGCAGTTGGTTAAATCGCGGCTAACCGACAAGCTTGAAGACAAAAGAGATTATTTGATTTCGATGATTAAATTGAATCCGAGGGCATACAGGCTGCAATCTGAGCTGGGCTTTGTCTATTATCGTATGGAAGATTATACTAGGGCGCTTGTTGCCTTTGATGCTTCCTTGGACTTTTTAAATGAAGAGTATAGTCTTCTTTACGGTGAAAAGAGGGAGTACTGCCGTAAATTCTATAAGGTGGATTCGGATGTTAAAAACTCTACGGCTCAAATTTTAACTCAAAGCAAGATAAGCTTAATAGATATGACAACCCTTACTCAGGACAATACCCATGCCCTTGATTCAATTACGGGTACGGCTTTTTGGCGGCCTGCAATGCTTGCAGACAGGCTAAAGGCTGCGGGCTGGTATGACGATTCAGTCAATATTTCAAAGGGAACGGCAACAAGGAAGGATGCAGCTCTTTTTTTGTGGCACCTTCTTATAGGGAATGACAATGAAGCCCTCACTCAATACAGCCGACAATATGTCTATAGCGGAAAATCTAGCCCCATACAGGATGTCGCCATTGACGGAGTTTTCTTTGATGCAATCATAGGCTTGGTAGAAGAAGATGTAATTCCGCTTATTGACGGCCGGCTCTTTATGCCTGACGGGGATGTTTCCGGTCTTGATTTTTATGAATGGCTGAAAAAAGCCGACGGTTTAAGATAAAATCAACAAGCCCGACGCGAGCGTAAAGTGCCGATAGCGTTTATCTATTATCTTTACTCAATTTTATACTGCAGCAGCAAAATTCTTAAATCTTCTTTGTTTGTTACACCGAAAAGACGGCATGCTGCTGCCATATCTTTTTTTACAACCGAAGTGCTTACATGATATTCGGCAGCAAGCTCTTCGTATGTTTTTCCGCCGTTTACCGTACCTTGAATAAAAAACTTTTGCCGATCCGAAATGCCGTAGTCCGACAAGCATAAGGCTGAGCCCTTGGCAGGGAGCGGAATTTCAGGACTAATAATTTCTTCAACAGGCAAAAGAAAGGATAGCTTTGATTCCAGTTTTTTATAGAGGCAGACCAGAAGCCCGAAGTGAAAAAGAGTAAGTGCAATTTCGAAGATTGCCATTTTTATATTAAACGAAAAATAAAGACCTATCGTAATGAGTATCCAGTACAAACAGAGTGCTGCGATCTTTTCTTTATAGCGGGTTTTAAAATCTCCGTTTACAAAAACCATAACGCAGCCTGCGGTAAAAAGGAGGGTGCCTATGCCGACAAAACCCATATGGGCGGTAACCCCGCCTTCGATAAAAAACAATAAATACGTAATCATTTTGCAGCCCGGTTTTATAAACAAAAAGACACACAAACAGGCGGCAACCGCATTAACGGCAACATCAATCCACCGTACAACCAAAATGAACCCGGCAAGAGGAATTTGAGTGGTAATATTAAGCACGAGTGCAACACACAACGCAAAAAAAGCGGATGCATACATAATACGGTTTACGGTAAAAAATTTTCTCATAACAGAGTTAGTATAAAAAAATACGCTATAAAATGCAAGTAGACGTAAATTAATGGTTAATGGGTAATTGGCAATTATGTGACATCGGTTACTTTTAAAATACGCTCATCTGTGCTATAATATACATGGGGAGGTGCCTATGAGTACTTCAAACAGAAAATACAAAGACTCGGTGTTTGTCGACCTTTTCAGTGAGGATGAAAAAGCAAAAGAAAACTTTTTGTCGCTTTATAACGCTCTGCATGGAACGGACTTGAAAGATACAGAGCAGCTAAAAACGGTCAGGCTCGATCAAGTTCTCTATATGACATTCTATAACGATGTATCTTATCTTGTCGATAACAAAATAATAGTCCTTGCAGAACATCAATCGACGATAAATCCCAATATGCCTCTCCGCTGTCTTGAGTATGTCAGCCGCTTGTATGAAACCCTCTTTGAATCAAAAGAAAAATACAGCCGTAAGCTCTTAAAAATTCCGGTTCCTGAGTTTTATGTTTTTTATAATGGTGAGGAACCATATCCTTCCGATAAAACTCTGAAACTATCGGAGTCCTTTATAGAAAGAGGAACGGAAACTAATCTTGAGTTGACCGTTAAAGTAATAAACATAAACCGGCAAAACCGTCATCCGGTATTGGAAAATTGCCGGACAATGCAGGAATACAGTATATTTGTGGAAACGGTGCGCAAGTGGAAAGAGATAGATAGTCAAAACGGTTTTGAAAAAGCCGTTGAAGAATGTATAGAAAATAATATTTTGCGTGAATATCTAAAACGCAAGACGAAGGAGGTATTGAATATGTTACTGGCAGAATATGATTATGAAACAGATATTGCAGTACAGCGAGCCGAAGAACATGAAATCGCCTTTGCCGAAGGAATTGAGCAAGGCATACAGCAAGGTTTTTCCGACGGTTCGTACCAAACAAAACTTGAAACAGCAAAACTTATGCGTATGCATAATTACCCCATTGCCGAAATTTGTACAATGACAGGTCTCAGTAAAGAAGAAGTGGAAGCGATTAACTAATTGGTAATGGAGAATGAATAATTGGTGAATACTTTTTAAAGTTTTTCGATTTCTTCTTTGGAAAGACCTGTTCCTCCGGCTATTTTAGTAATATCAAAGCCTACCCTTATTCAAGGTCAACCGGACAGGATGTCCGGTGGTTCCATTCTCGCGATGTTTTGCCGCAAGGCAAAACTCGAAGCTCAAAATCGGATACGGATGTACGATTTTGAGCGAGTAACCAAAGTTCTTTTTCGGTAACCTTGGTTCTTTTTAGCAATATGAGCCCGCTATTATGGATAAAACATTAAAATTGTGATACTATATACTTAAAGATTAGACTTACAGGATACTTAATATTAGACCTACAGGGTGTTTTTTTCCTCAAAAAAGGAGGATATAAGGATATGATGAGAAAACGTTTAACTTTTTTGAAAACTTTAATAACGGCAGTTGCCGTAATTGTACTTTTTACAGCCTGCGAGCAATTTCTGAAAGATCCGGAGGATTTTTTAAGCTATTGGGCGAGCGAAGCCTTTATCAAAGACCACAGCATCGGTTCAGCACATAGGCCGGACGGAGCAGGTGTTCCGTGTGTCGGCTCTTCGGAGCGCGTAGATATTACGCTTACAGTGCATAACCCGAAAAACTTTCCGCTCGTTATGCCGATTTCTTCGGCACCTGCGGGCATTGTCGAATTTAAAGAACTTTCTCCTCAGCCTGAGGCAGAAACTGACTATGAGCTGAAACCAACCGGTTCCGGCATGCTGAAGCTTACATATAAACCGTCCCTTTTACAAAAGTACGAACAAGGTTCAGGCAGTTTAAACCCGACCATCACCCTTAAAGCTAAAGACGGCAGGGTATTTAAGCAAACCTACACCTTCGGCATAAAATCGAACACCCCGCCGCCGAAACCTAAAGAAATCATAATTGCAAAGACAAACACATCTCCTTCGAAGTATGTGCTCTGCCTTAAATTCAATTCCACTGAAATGACAAAGACGGTAGCGATGAACTCCGGCACCGTACCGGTACACAAGGATATTGCAAAGATCACAATAAACGATGCCCATTACACTCTTTTATACAATGGCAACTCAGACTTTCAAATACCTGCGGGAACCACTCAGATAGGCTCGTTTATCGAACATGGGGATGTAGCTAAATTAACCGAAGACATACCGGCAGAAGGAGCGAGCTGGGTATTGTATTTTAAAACCGAGGTACCGGTAGAAAGCGCCAACGCGCAAACATCCTACACCATAACCTTGCGCGACGAAGGAGGCGTTGTTTCGGACAGCGTTACCCAAGATCTAGAAAAGAAATTTAAAGTTGAATTTGATGCAAACGGCGGAAATTACACGCCCAATACTCAATATATACTAAAGGGTGATAAGGTAACAAAGCCGTCACCGAATCCTGAAAGACCGGGTCATATCTTCGGCGGCTGGTATACTGACACCTCGTATTTAACACAATGGGACTTTGGCAGCAATACGGTAACAAGTAATATGAGGCTCTATGCAAAGTGGACGGAGGCGAATTACACCGTAAAATTCAGAGTTGCGGATGGAGAAGGAACATTGAAGGGAAGCTACGACGACGGCTCCTATCACAGCCAGACGGCTCAAAAAGACGGTGGTGAGGTAAAGCTTGAGAACGTTCCGCATGGGACGCAGGTAACCTTTACCGCAACGCCTACAGATCCAAACCAATACAAGGTTGGAGACTGGACTTGTACAGTTTCGGCAGACTTTACAGGAGCAAGCGGAAGCCAGACTGCCACGCTTACCGTAAAGGCAGATACAACTGTAACCGTACAATTTGTACAGCTTAAAGCCCTAACCCTGAATACGCTTAAAATACACGGACAAGACGCTAAAAGCGGTTCCGTTACACTGCCTTATGGCGTAACTAAAGTGGAGCAAAGCGATATAACACTTGAGTTTAGCGGACATCCGGGTATTCCGTTTACCGTAACTCCTACATTGCCGCTTAACTTAATGCCGGGAGAGACTAGAAACATTATCATAAATGTTGCGGCAAGTCCGGGCAATTACCCTGCGTGGTCAAAGACGGTAAGTATAACCTGCTCAAAAAACAATGTTGCAAACTTAACAAGTTTTAAGCTTAATGGAGAAACCAAAACAGCTCCTTTTGCAGGCGAATACACGGTAGCTTCCGATACGGCAACAGTAACGGACTTTACTTTTGATTCCGCCAGCACAGGAGCAACGGCAAGCGTAGCTCCTCAAGGAGCCGTAACCATTCCCGAAGGGACGGGAAAAAGTTTTACAATCACGGTAAAAGCTCAAGACGGTACTGTAAAACAGACCATAACGTTTACCGTAAAACGCAAAGAATACACCGTAAACTACAGCGTAGCGGGCGGACAAGGCAAGATTCAAGCCAATTCAGACGCTCCGGCAACAAACAGCAGCGTTTCAGTTGTGCACAACGGAAGCGTAACCTTTACCGCTCATCCCGATAATGGCTGGGAAGTAGACAGCTGGAAAGTTGACGGCATCACAGTATCAGGTCAAACGGGTACAACCTATACCCTTTCCAATGTAACCGGCAATAAAACCGTAACGGTCAAGTTTAAACCAGGCGTATTCGATTTAGCAGGCGGCCCCGATGCGTGGAAGCGCCTTAAAAAAGAAGTTGAAAAAACGGAAGGCGCCCATACCATCACTATCAGCGGGGAAATAACGGCAACGAACGACCCGGACAATAACGGAAAAATTAGTATCCGCAGAGAACTTATTATCAAGAGCAGCGGCTCTTCCGCCTCTTTGAATGCAAGCAATCTGTCGGGTATTTTTGATGTGAACAACAAGCTCACCCTTGAAAATATAACGCTTAAAAACGGCACAGAGCCCGGAAACCGCACAGGCGCCGGCGCATACGTAAACAGCACGCTCATTATGAAAGGCTCAAGCGCTATCACCAACTGCTCGGCGCACAAAGGCGGCGGCGTATACGTAAACAACGGTACGCTCATTATGCAAGACTCAAGCGCTATCACTAACTGCGAGGCAAATGATGGCGGCGGCGTATACGTAGCCGGCACATTCGAGATGAAAGGCAATGCAATCGTTACCCCCTCTACCGGCGGCGATGAAAACGTAAAGGGTAAAAACGACGTCTATTTAGCATCCGGCAAAAGCATTGACGTAACCGGCGCATTGAGCCACCACCCCGCCGCACGGATAACGCCTAACAGCTATACCGACGGCAGAGTCCTTGCAACGGGCGCTGCCGAAAAAGCAAACTTTACGGTAACGCCTAAAAACGGCAACGAACACTGGCGGTATAAAAAGAAGGACGGCGTTATAAAGTTTGTACCGGCAACACTGACGGTTACCTTTGTGAAAATAAAATGTGTTGAAGAACATGATGCCGGCCCTTCGGCAGAATATTACTGGCAGATGAAAGTTAACGGAGAGATGATAAGCGAAATCGAGGACCAAAGTGGCCAGTATTGGGTTGCGGGAGATGGTGATCATAAAGATATCGACGCAAGTTTTACCCGTAAATTCAACTTTTTCTCTTTAAATGAAACGATACCGGTAAATATCGAAATCTGGGAAGACGACAACGATGGCGATGACCATATCGGTACGACTGATGCAAAGCTGATGTATCATTACAATGCTGACGCATGGCAATGGGGGTATAGAGATTCTGGCCATGAGAACGGAAACCAAGGAGTAAATATTTATAAACAGATTAATGAAGGCTCTGCCAATGAAGTGGAATTTACGGAACAATACCGGCACAGCGAAGGCGACACCGATGTTACGATTAAAATAAGCTGGAAAGAGTAATGCAATTGGTAATTTGGTTTAATTGATAATGTATAATTAATAAAGTATAATTAATAATTGTTTGGGGAATTGATGTGAAGAAAAATTATGTAAAAACAGTACTCTGTGTGCCGGTGTTTTTGTGGATTATGGGAGCTTCCGTTCTTTTTGCCCAAGAGGTAAAAGCGGTTAAATTAAAAAAACCGCTAAGGCCGCAAAGTTCGCAAAGAGGAAAGTAAACAATACTTCAAACAAAGCTCCCCTTAAATTCCTTTGCGCTCTTAGTGCCCCTTGCGGTTAAATTAAAAGAAACCGCAAAGGCCGCAAGGAACGCCAAGGGAAAATTAAAGAATGTGTTATCAAATTGCCATCAAAATTCTTTGCGCTCTTAGCGTCCCTTGCGGTTAAATTAAAAGAAACCGCAAAGGCCGTAAGGAACGCCAAGTGCCGGTTTGGAAATTGCCGATTAATCCGCTGTGTTATGGTTGCTAGGGTGTTTAATAAACGTACCTCCTCTATTATACACTACGGTAGCTTGACTACTGTGATTACCCGTTATCTGACCGCTATTCCAGTTTACTGTTGGGCCGTAGCTGTTAAACTTCTCGATAGCTATGGCTGTTCCATGGCACTCAGTGCCAGCTACTTTTATATGACCTGATATTTTAGGACTGATATTATCGGCAGCACCGGCTTCTCCTATTGTCAGCGTCGATGCTCCTTTAATATATATACCTACGCCGTAGCATTCTGTCGTTATAGTGGAGCTGGCTGCTTTTGTATAAGAGTTATTTTTAATCTCGGTTTGTCCTTTTATAATCGTAGTCGAGCCAATTCCAAGCCATAAGCCGCAACCCTGAGGTATACAATTTGGGGAACTATTTGACCCTGTACAATCTATTTTATTATAACTTATTGAGCCGCCGATTATAAAAACTTTTACATTTTGATTTGGTATCACAATACCTGCCCCACAGTATGTCCCTACAGAGTCGGTTATTTTAATCGTGTTATATTCTACCCTCGTATTTACAAGTGTTAAGATGCTGTTTTGACAGTTATCGGAAACATATATACCCGCTCCGTAGCCATTTCTAATTTTACCGTTTTTAATAATTAGGTTTTTTAATGTGAGTTTAATATTTGATTCGTCCATTTCGAAGACACGGTGCTTATTATCGGCATTTAAAGTAGTGTAGCTGTCGGTACCGATTATTGTCAAGTTTTTTGTAACCTTTAGAGGGACGGTGGTAATGTCGGCTTTGATACTCTGATTAAATTTAATTGTATCACCGGAGTCAGCACCATTGATAGCACCTTGAAGCTCATTCCAGGTACTTATTGCAGCTTGATGTATCTTACTCAATACAGCCTTATTCTCTTCATGTTTAAGATTGATGACAAATCTATTATCGAGAAGTTTAAATTTTCCTATGTCCTCCTCTGTGAGGGTATAATTATTATCGCTTGTAATAACCTCCTTATTTTTAAAAAAGTCTATATTATAATATTTTATATTGATAGGTCGCTGAATCTTCGGCTCTTTTAAATAAAACTTTGCATAGTCGTAGACGATTCTTTCAATATATATTTGATTATCAGAATCAAACGTTATCCTATCTTCCATGTGTAATTTACTGTTGCCTACTAAGTAGAAGTCTTTTCCTGTATTATTGGTTGCCGTATTAAATTGTATGGTAACTTTTTTAAGATATATATCCGAACCCTTTCCATATATTGCACCTCCGGTTTCAGCCTTTCCTTTACTAAGCTTTATATTTTCAGGCTTAAGGAGGGCGTTGGTATTTACATAGAAAATGCGGTTTTTATTGTCTGCATCAAGACTTGCATTATTTTTACCCACTATGTGTACATCGTTGTTTATGAGAATTTGGCCTTTGTTATTGTCAGCATCTGTAGCTTTTATTGTACCGTCAATTTTTATTGCACTCCGTTTAGTTACAGCCGTCTTAAGAATTCCCCATACAGGTACTGCAGAGTGTTGTGCTTTTATTGTATTAAAAACCTTGTAATGGTAGGTTTGTTTTTTACTTTGAGGAAAGCCGCCGTCTTCTGCCCAAAGTTCAAGTGTATAAGCTGCTCCATCCTCATTTGCGGTAAGACTTATTTGTGAAGGATTCGATACAGGAGTACCGTTTAGCTTAGCCTTTATCACAACTCCGCTGCCGTAATTTCCGAAAGCTTCCAATTTTATCTCATCTTTGTATGCCGTGTAAATTTGTATTGGGTTTGAGGATGATGAGTTTGTCTTATTTATATCGGTAATTATATCGCTTCCGGTTGAGTAAATACCTGTATTAATATAATCAGTAGGATCAGTTATCCTATTAAGCTTAATTGTAGGATAGGGCAACTGCGTTCCTGATGTTATCTGATTAGATTGAAGACCTTTTCTATCCGCTAACCGGATTGTATAGTTTACTGCTGCACCTGTATCTACTTTAATATCGGTTTTATATCGGATTACCCAATCGGCACTTACTGCAAGAGGTATAGAAGAACCGTCCAAGGTTGATAGACTGCTGCTTCCTACAAAATTATCATCGTGACTAAAGTCCGATGCCCCGAAGGTAAGACTATAGGGTGCCGGTTGAGGGGCATCTCCTTTTCTTATTAATATTTTTAGTTTGTTGTCGGAACCATCATTGCCGTCGCCGTGTAAAAACTGTGAGCCGTTTATTATTGCGTTAATGTTTTCACCCTTCAAGCATAAAACATAGTATGACGGATTGCCGTTTGTTTTTAATAAGGCTATTTGTTCAAGATTGGGAGGCGAGGTATTTACTCTCAACTTAAAGGAGTGAGTTAAAAATTTTCTGCCTTCTTTATTATAAATAGTTATTTCAGGGTTTAAGTCATATCTACCCCATTCGTTTTTCTTTAGAAAGGCTTCTTTTAAGGTAAGCTTGAGCTCCTTAGAACCATTTCGAGTAAGAGTGTAATCCGTGCTGTACTCGGGGGGGGGAGCCCGAGCCTGAGCCTATTGTTCCGCTCCCGAATCTCACTATATCGGAAGGGGCTCCTGAATCTTCAGGTGTCTGTATGACATAGTTTTGCGGATTTGTAAGTTTTATGGTTATGGTTTTGTCTGCATCGCTTGTAAGACAAGGATAGCCGTTGCTGTCCTGCTCGGTAGAGGGGATAATGGTATCCGTAACAAAAACCCTTGATGACCAATACTTAAAGTCTTTTTCGATATCGTCTAAAAACTGTTTACAGCCTGCAAAAAGAATAAATAAAATTCCTATAATTAAAAACAATCTTTTACGCATATTTTCCCTCCTGTCAGAAGCCAAATTGCAAATTGTTAGTTCGTTGTAGGTTTCTATTAAACGGCCTTCCTCTCTTTTATTGTAAACCATTTTACCGCAAAAGTATATAGTTTGCACAGTATAATTGTAAAAAAAATATAATTATTTTTAAATTGCCGTATTGAACTTTTAGGGCTTTTTGAGTATAATTCTTTCTTGTTGATCCGTTAGCTCAGTTGGATAGAGCGGCTGCCTCCTAAGCAGCAGGTCGGACGTTCGAATCGTCTACGGGTCATTTTTTTAATTCGTGCAGGGCATCAAATGGATAGATTCCTTTAACATCCGTAAGCACTACATTATCGAGCGATGAACCGAAGATTACCGGCGTATCTCCGCCCATAAATTCCGAAATAACCTGCCTGCAGGCTCCGCAGGGGCTTACGGGATAGTCCGCATCGGGCGTTGCAATAGCGATGGCCTTAAAATCCGTTTTTCCTTCAGAAACCGCTTTAAATATTGCAGTCCGCTCTGCACAGTTTGTAAGGCCGTACGAGCGGTTTTCTACATTTACACCCGTTACAATCGAATCGTCTTTTAACAAAATAGCCGCTCCTACATGAAAATTGGAGTAGGGGGCATAGGCATTTTTTGCAGCCTTAAGGGCTTTTTTGAATAAGTTTTCTAACTGACTTGAAATTTCCATAAAAGTAGTATATCATACTTTCTATGTTATTTAAAGGAAAAAATAAATTTATTTTTATCGGTGTAATAATTCTTCTTGTTATATATATTTTTGCCGCTGCCGTTCCCATGCGGAAGGATATTTACTTGATGCCTAAGTGGTCTTCGCCTATGCCTAAGGTTCAAACCGGACAAATTTATTTCGGAGAGGCGGGGGCATCCGCCGATGAACTTAAACAAAAATTTGCCGGAAAAACTCCGGTTCCTTTTTCTTTGGGCAATTTGTTCGGGTATTTTACTGAGGACGGCGAAATTTTGAGGGCCGAAGCTGCGGAAGAAAGATTCAGCGCTTCCTTTTATGCTTGGACAAAATATTCTCAAAAGCCTCTTTTTACGGATATTTATAAGCCTGAGGAATTCGATTTGGAAAAGCCTTTTTTGCGTATCGATAAGCCCGGCTATGTTTATCTCGACAAGGATAGAATCTTTTTGTTTGAGCCTGAAGGTTCTTCTATTTCAGAATATGATAATACCGGTAAAAAATTATGGAACTATACCCATACCTTTCCTATAACGGCTTTTCAGTCATCTAAGGCCGGCTGTGTTGTAGGTCATTCGGACGGGCTTTTAGTATGCCTCGATTCCGAGGGAAACACTCTTTTTAGTTTTTACCCCGGAGGCAGCACCTATCAGGCGATAATGGGGGCTGCAATTTCGGAAGACGGAAAACAGGTTCTCTGCTTATGCGGTCTTGACAAGCAAAGGGTTGTGCTTATAAATATTTCGGGCCGTCAGCATAAAATAGTATATCACTCATATTTTGAAGAAGACTTAAGAAGACAGGCCTTTGCTTCATTTGATAAAGCGGGGCATTTTGCCGTTTTTGAATCCGCTGAAGGAATAGGTATTATTGATTGTAGAAATTTAACTCTTTCGATTCTAAAAGAAGAAGGTTTTATTGCAGGCTTGGGATTTCAAGATAAAAACGCCTTACTTACGGTGCTTCTTCAAAAAGATGATGAATGTTCTCTTTTGTTGATAGACCCTCCCGATTTGATGATGGGAAAAACGAAATTTAAGTCTGAAAATGCCTTTTTAATTCAAAAGGAAAATAAAATCTACATAGGTACCGATGAAAAGATTAGTGCATTGGATATACGGGGGCTTTAAATGAAAAAAAATCTTTATATATTTTTGTTCTTTATGACTTTTTTATACTCTTATTCCTTTGAATGGCCTGTAGAAAATCCTTTGCTTTTGCGTTTATTTGCTCAAAGGGATGAGGCTTCCGTTTCACAGTCTTTGGTGTTTAAAGAAGTTGATACGGTTAGGGCTTCGGGCTACGGTAAACACATAATAAGTATCGAGGAAAAAAATAGCAGCCGCTTTTTCCCAAGCACCTTGGGAAACGCTCTTGTCTTTATAGATGATGAGGGGCTTCAAAGTATTTATGCAAATCTTTCCGATACGGATTTATTTACATCCAGAAAAGAAACCGAAGCCGGTTCTATTTTAGGATATGCAGGAAAATCGGCATGGACTGAAGAAAAGAGTTTGATTTTTCAGGTTGCGGACGTCCGAAACAATGTTTTAATAAACCCTCTTTTATTTATGCCTGAGATTGAAGAAAAAACGGAGCCTCAAATTCAAAATACCGTTTTAATAAACGGTGATAAGCAGACAATCAGTTTGGAAACTGTAAAAAAAATAAAACAAGGTTCCTATGACCTTTATTCTTCAATCTCCGATTCAGCCGAAAAAGGGGGTCCGCAGCTTGCTCCTTTTAGAATTACGGTTTCAATTAACGGAATGAATATATCGGATCTTCCCTTTGAGGTTTTGAGCTCAGACGGTAAAGACCTTTATTTGCAAAATAAAAAATCGTCTTTATCCCTTTTATATGAAAAAGAAGGTACGATGCATTTGGGAAAAATAAATTTACCTTCAGGAAAGATTGAGCTTATAATTACCGTCCTCGACAAAAGCGGAAATCAAAAAAAGGCTTCTTTTATTTTTCAGGTAGAATAGATTTTTAAAATCATGTTATTTTAAAATAAGGCTATTCTTTCCATTTCTTTTTTTATATCGATGTCCCAATATTCCAAACAGATAGGACAGTTGAGCCCGTGTTTTTCTAACAGCTTAGACAGGTTTATAAAGTCTTCTTTTGAAACGGGGTTGTGTAGATCGCTTTTTCCGTCATTGGAATGAAGATGCATGTAGGCTATGTGTTTTTGATTATTGGAAAACCAGTTTTCGATTTTTTCGCCCGAAACCAGAGCATGTCCCCAATCGAGGTTTAATTTTACTTGAGGCAGGGCGACGGCTTCTATAAGTTTTGCAGCGAGGCGGCTGTCCTTTTCGCAGACGTTTTCTAAAACCACACAGCCCTTAAAGCCAGAATTTTCTACGGCCTCGTTAAAAAATTCCGCATTGCTTTTTAAGAACAAATCGAATTTAAAATCTTCTTTAAACCAAGGCATAATCTGGGTATGAAAAATTATAAAATCAAGGTTCAAGAGCTTTGCAAAAAATAAATCCCTCTTGTACATTTTTCTGCTGTAAGCGGCTATGTCCCTATTAAAAGAAGCTATATTTAAATCGATAAAGCTGCCGTGCATGGATTTCATTCCTTTTAAATAGGGCAGCTTTTTTTCGTATTCGTTTAAAAGAGAGTAAATCTCCGAGTCGGTTAAACATGGCTCGGTAAAATCTTGAAGTTCAAGTCCTAAATTAAGCTCATTAAAAAGATTAAGATCAAAATCAGCGATTGTCCTGACAGCCTTAATCAGCTTGTTTTTCATAAAAAGTTTTTAGTTTTGCCTCTTCAAAATTTTTTCGATATTTAATTCACCTGCAAAGCAGGGAATGTTTATATCCCAGTTTTCCAAGACCTGAGGATTTACTTCCCCGAATATGCCTATTTGTTCTCCATTGTAAAGAAGGCCTGCCTGCCTGCCCGGAATAAAGCGGGGGTCGTCGGTTTCGCAAACCTTGTATTCTATTCCGAGGTAGTATAAGAGGTTTGCCGCCTCGCTTGCTGCCGTGTTAAAGTTGGCATTTTGTTCTGCAGTTAAAAAGCCTAGGCTTTGGGCTGTCCTTGTGCCTGTGGAGTCGGTGCCGTCAAAAAAGGCTATCTTTCCGGTCTCGAATATTTTGTGCGGATAGACTGCATTTGCAGAACCCATCTCAGCATTTAAAAGAGAGGGGAGAATAGAGTTGCGTACAAACTGATAGTTTTCGGACATCGGGTTTGAAATCTCGATAACCGAAGCTTCATCTATACACATTCTTTCAATATAGTCTTTTTTGGAGCCCAAATAATTAAAAATCATTTCCTGATAGCCCATGCCTGTCATAAGCCCCTTTATTTTTCGGCTTAGCATTGTTGCAGGCAAAAGCCTTCCGATTGTAAATTCGTTGGGTGTTTCGGGCGTAAAGAAATTGACGGTTTTACCCATCATTACATCTTCGATTATGTCCACTTCATGAAGAAAATCGTTGCGGTAGGGGGATGGTTTCAGCCTAATCTTGTTTCCCGAAATTTCGGTTTCTGAGTCCATGCGTTTTAGAGCATCGGCAATTTCTTCCGCCTTAAAAGAAGAGCCCAAGAGCTTGTTGACGGCTTCCACTGAAGTTTCTGCATTTTCTTGAAAATAAAACGGGGTAGTAACGGTTTTTCCGTATCCCGTTTCATAAGGATGCTCTATTTTAACGGGTAGAATCGTATATCCGCAGTCGGCAAAGTCGCATGCGACTATATTTGCTGAAAGCAAAATGCTTGTCATATCCGTGCCGGTAAATTCGACAAAAAGATCGGTGTCTCCTGCTTGAACGGCCCCTATCTTAGCACTGTTTATAACGGGAGGCATTGAAAGGACTTCTCCGTTTGCATCCTTCAAAAGAGGGAAGTGCTTTTTGTCTTCAAGCAATGAGGCATACTCGATTCCCTTGGGGTGTTCCTTTAGGATTTTGCGGCATAAAAGAGGTTTTTCCATATCGAGCGGAGTAAACTCTGTTTTGTCGGGATCTACGGCCGTGTATTCGATTGGCCATTTTATAAGTTTTGAGCGGTAAACGCCCATTGAAACGGTTTTTCTTTTTCTTCCGAAGTTGCGGCAAAGTTTTTCCTGTGTTTGGATTATATCGGCAAGCATGAGCTCGTCTATGGGCTTACCCGAAATTACAAAGCCTGCCGCAAAGGGGCGGATTTCTTTAAGCTCCGGCGAGACCTTAACCCTGCGCTCGGCTGAGTCTTGCGTTTTTTCTTTTGATGAAAGGAAGCTTTGATAGTTTTTTGTATTTGATTTTCCTCCTGCATGGATGCGTAAAAGCCTTGCAAGGCCTGCCGTAGACCAAAGGTCGGGACGATTTGTATCGTTTAATTCTATCTTAATTATGCGCTCTTTTTCGGGAAGCGAGGTGTCCGGTTTTTCGTCAAGTTCTGCCTTGGCTGATGTTAAAATTTCTTCAAGTTTGCCGTAGTCATGCTTTGCACCGAGCTTCGCTTCAAGTTCTGCTCCTAGCATCTTAAAAAAAAGGGATTCATTTACTTCAATCTTAGGCATCTTATCCTCCGCAGTTAAAAAAACTGAAGAGGATTATATCATAAATTATGGCTTTGTACAAGTATCGATATATTTTCTAAAAACAGCAATCTTTGCAGCTAATAAAGCAAAAACCCACTGAAAAAACGTGCGGCATTTTATACGACAGTCCATCAAAAAAAGAAAAGTCTTATTACGGATTGAAAATATATAAGTGTAGACCGGATATATAGTTGTAAGATAAGCGGATGATGGGAGTCGAACCCACGTCTCCAGCTTGGAAGGCTGGGGTAATAGCCGTTATACGACATCCGCAAGACTCGGATATTATATAGATTTTTAAAATTTATGTCAATACTTTTTTTTAAAAAAAACATAAAAATTGTAGGCACACAAAGGCGGGCTATTACAGAAAAAATCTATTGAGCTTGGCTGCCTTAAAGTCTGTTTATGCTTAATAAAACCGAATCTATGGTGGGAATTATCATTTTGGGTTTGATTTCGTGTTTTACCGATAATAATTTGTAAAAGACACTGAACGCTTCCTGTATTGATTTTCCTATTCGGCTTTTAAAATTCATCTTTGCTTTCAGCATCCATTTCGATATATATATCATTCCTAACAACACAATAGCTTTTTCAAATCCGCGTAGTAGGGCTTGATGAGTTATATCTATGCTTCCTATGCTAAAAATTATCTTGCCTATGGGTGGGAAAAGGTTGAAAACGGTAATTGCCGTAAACATAAAGATTAAATTTAAAAAATTAAGTTTTTGTCTGTCGGCTGCACAAAGAATCAGGGCAGCTCCCAAAACAAGGGCTTGTACCGGTAAAAAAGGCACAAAGAGTAAGATTAAAAAAAGGCTTATACCCGAACCTATTCTAAGATACCTGTCTCTTAAAGTCCGGCTTTTTGTTTTTTCAGTTTCGTTTTCACTCTTATAATGTCTTACCGCTTGTGAATTATCAGGGACAAAATCGAATCTTTCGGCCTTTACTCTTTGATACCAGACGGATTGTATTTCAAATTCGGATGCAAACCAGCCTAAAAATAAGGCCGTTAAGGTGCCTAAAGAAAACACGGGCGGAATTACGTAGACAGCCGATTTTCCGAACATGAGTAAGACTGCTAAAAGAAATTGCAGGCTGTTTGAAACAAAGGCCCCTGCCAAACTTATCCCCATAAAAGAAATTGTTTTTCGCGGAATTTTTCTCATGGCATACATTAACAGCCCCGAGGAAAATGTTCCGATTGCGGAAAAAAGAACAATATAGGAAAAAAGAGTTCCCGAAATAAGGGCTTGACCTAAAACCTTTATAACTAAAAGAAGTACAAAGGCCGGAAAAGAGAAGAGGTCTATGCCTAAAATTATGGGCAGATTGGCCAAGCCGATTCTAAAAAAAGGAACCGGCTTGGGTATCATTATCTCGATTGCCGAAAGAAAAAAACAAAATCCTCCGAACAATGGAATAAGGGAATCCGCCTTTTTTGCTTTTAATGACAACCTGAGCATCCGCAGCCGCAAGCGTCTTCGTCATATTCATGACCGCACCCGCATCCGCAGCCTCCGGACATTTGCTGCATCAAAGCCTGCAATTCTTCTTCGGTGGTCTTTTTTACCGATAAGACTTTTACATCAAAGTGGAGGGTTTCTCCTGCCAGCGGATGATTTGCATCTATGGTAATCTTGTCGCCGTCTATTTTTGTAATTCTTACAATTCGGGCGTGATGACCTTCACCTGCTTCAAAGTCCATACCGACTTCAAGTTTTACACCCTCAGGGAACTGAGCTCTGGTTGTTTCTACTATCATGTCATCAAAGACTTCGCCGTAGGCTTCTTCAGGAGGAACAACCTGCTTAAACTCGGCTCCTTCTTCTTTGCCTTCAAGGGCTTTTTCCAAGCCTGAAATAATCATATTATATCCGTGGATATACTCCAATGGACCCATTACATCGGACGAGTCAAGGACTTCGCCGTTAGCATCTTTCAGTGTGTATTCCAAACTGACTGTTGTGTCTTTTTCTATTTTCATCATAAAGATAATACATATTTTATAAACAAAAATCAAGACTAATACCGATTAAGATATCCTTAAGTTTTCATGATTCCGGACCTAAGTTTACCCCTTGATTTTTTATATAAAATGACTTAAACTTAATCTAATGCAGTTATTGCAGGATTCAACAATGTACCGGAGGACAAAATGTTACCTTTTTATTTTCTTTCAATCACAACAAATTTGATTATGGGACTTATTCTTGTATTTTTTGACAAGACTGTCAGAGGTGATGAGCCGGCTGACCGTGAAAATAGATATCCTGTTTTAAGGGACGCAACCTTTTTGCTATTGCTTACAATATTTTCCGGGTTTACGGCAATTTCAAAAATGTTAAGTCCTATTGGAACCAATATAGTAATCTTGGGCGATTTTTTACCCGTTGTTGCAGGACTTGCAGGTTCGATAGTATTTTTAGGAAGATATTTGGAGTCCAATTCAAATATTACCTTACCGGATTTTTTCGGCTTAGTAAAAAATTATGACGAAATAATCGGTTATGTATGTTTGGCTTCTTCCGTCCTACACCTGTTATTTTCAAAGGCTATCTTTCTTTAATATTGCCGTATTTGGATTTACAGGTAATAGAGTTTTAATTTATGAAGCGGTCCGCTCTTTTTTTCTTATTTTTTATTTTTTTAAGTCTTTTGTCTTGTTCAAAGGAAGATGCTTTGCAGACATTGGATTTGCCGCCGGATTCGGCTATGAACGATGCGAACCGCTTTGCCTTAATAATCGAAACCTATGTTTCTCTTTTAGATAAGCCGGGAAATGACGGCATAACCGTCTCGCACGCCCGAAAACTGGATGTTTTTCCCGTTGAGGGGCTCGAGATTGTAAAAGAAGATGGAGAACAGATTCTTTGGGTAAACCTAGGAAAAGGCTGGATTCAAAGGTCAAGTGTTCAACTTTATTCTTCTAAAGAAAAAGTATTGACTGCGGCTAAAAAATTAAAATAAAGGCCTTTTTTTGCCGATATAGGAGCTATGAAGTCTTTTGCTGTTTTATCCGCCTATGATATTTCGGAATATTCGTTTAAAAAACTCGAAAGCGGCATCATCCCATTTGAAGCCTCTTTCCGTGCGGCTGCGGCCTTTCCCGATTGCAAAAAAATTATTATTTTAACCTCCGCTTCTTGTGAAGCCTCTATCGTTTCCATATTAAAAAATATAAAATCGGATGAGCTAAAAATAGAGTGGAAGGTTAAGGTTTTGGAAAAAATAAGTCCGCAAGCCATATTTTCCGAGGCTGCAAAAGAAGCCGAAGCGGAATCTTCCGGTTTTGAAAATGTTTTCTTTTTGCATGGTGATGAGTCTTTTATCGATTTAAATGCAACGGAAAAACTTTTTAAGCAGCATTTGGAATACAGGGCAGAATACAGCTTTGCCGACGGATACCCTGAGGGCCTTATCCCTGAAATTCTTACATCCGGCCTTTGTCCTATTCTTGCAAAGCTTTCCGAAAATGAAACTTTGTTTGAGCGCTCTTTTATTTTTGATACGATAAAAAAAGAAATAAACAGCTATGATATTGAAACTATGATAGCCCCCTTCGATTTAAGGCATCTAAGGCTCCGCTTTGCAGCCGACTCAAAACGGAATGCTCTTTTATGCAGCCGCTTTGCAGGCATAAATGCTGAAAACTATGCAAAACTGATTGAAGAAAAAAAGGCGGAGCTTTTTACTCTTCCTGCATATTACGGTATTGAGATAAATTCTTCCTATCCTTTAAAATCGATATATAAGCCGAATGAGGTTTTAGGGCTTGCGGAAAAAAAAGAAATGGATAAGGCTGCTCTTTTTTCTCTTATCGAAAAAATTGCAGAATATTCCGATGATGCCGTAATTTCTCTTTCGGTTTTTGGAGAGCCTTCAATGTATCAGGATTGCCTTTCGGTAATCGAAAAAATTTTGTCGTTTCCGAAGTTATCCGTTTTGATTGAAACTTGCGGTTTATATTGGCCTTCATCATTTATAGATAGGCTTGAAAAAGTTATTTATGTCTCTCCCAAAAGAAAAAACAAGATGCTTCCGGTTTATTGGATTGTATGTATTGATGCGGTCAGTTCAGGAATGTATGCTAAGGTGCACGGCCTTTCCGAAGATGAGGCAAACATTAAATTAAAACAGGCTCTTACTTTTACCGACAGTTTAAAAAAAGTTTTTCCCGATGCCGTATGGGCTCAAATTATGCGGATGAAAGAAAACGAGATAGAGGTTGAGCCCTTTTATCGTTTTTGGAAAAATTTGGGTGTTAATGTAATTATTCAAAAATACGATACCTTTTGTAAATTGCTTGAAGATAAAAGAGTTGCAGACTTATCGCCTTTTAATAGACATCCATGCTGGCATTTAAAAAGGGATATGTATATTTTGGCTGACGGCTCGGTGCCTCTTTGCAAAGAAGATGTTAAAAGAAATAATATTTTAGGAAATGCTTTTTCGGACAGCTTAGACTCAATCCGTAAAAAAACATTCGAGGTATATAAGAAGCATTTGGAATGCAGATACGGAGATTTGTGCGGAGCCTGCGATGAATACTATACCTACAATTTTTAATGAACGGAAAATCCCTTATACGGTTTTAGGAAAAAGTTCAGGCGATTTTAAAGCTCCTGTTTCCGTTTTGGTATTAAACCGAGGTGCCCGATATTATCTTTCTTCTCTTTTTCAAAACCTGATAGATTTAGGTTTTAACTCAATAGTTTTTGTGGACAGCTCAAAGCGGGGGTTTGAGGTAGAGGCTTTGTCTTCTCAATTCCCTGAAGTAAAATTTTTACTTCCGCTTGAAAAGGTTACTGCAGGGGAGATGATTAATCTCGGTATTTCGGAGGTATCTTCGGATTATGTTATGGTTTTGTGGAACGATATGGCTTTGTCATCTTCAGCCTCTCCTGAAACCGTGATAGATACCCTTACCCAATCGGATGTAATCTGTGTAGCTCCGGTTTTAATCGATGAAAAAAATGCTCTCATTCCCGTTCAAATTGTTCCTTCTCTTACTCGCAGAGATTTTTCGACGGAACAATTTTTGTGCAGAAAAGATTTAACTCATACAATTTATATGTATGATTTTGCCGGTATTTATAATCGGGAAAAATTTATCGAGATGGGAGGCTTTGATTACACTATAGAAAATCCTTATTGGCAAAATTTGGATTTCGGATTTAGAGCCCATCTATGGGGTATGGAGATTCTTATTTCAAATTTATATAAAATGAAATATGCCGGAGCTTGTCCCCTTGAAGATATTTCCGCAGATGATTCTTATATAAAATTTTACTTAAAAAATTTAGCGCCTATTGTAGGTAAAAAAGGAGGGGGCTTGCCTTGGTATTTATTTTTTTCTTATGCGATAAGGTCAGGCTTAAATCCTTTTAAGGCCTATAAATATTTTAAGGCTGTACAAGACTGGGTGCATATAAACAAATACCGTTTTGTAAAATCACCTCAAGACTTAATTTGTAAATGGGAGCCCAGCGTATGATTGGTTTATACGAAGGAACGGCCGTAATTGTTCAAGCTCGATTAAGTTCCAAGCGTTTGGTTAGAAAGGCTTTGTTGGACTTGGGTGACAGGCCTATATTATACAGGGTTTTGGATTCGGTTAGAGAATTACCTGCCGAACATTTTATTTTGGCCTGCGATACCAATTCAAAAAAAGAATTTCAGCCCATAGCCGAATCCTTGGGTTATCTTTGTATTGACGGTTCCGAAGAAGATGTTTTAAGGCGTTTTTGTGATGCCATTGAGTTTATAAATTCCAATTTTCCGAATAGACCTTTAAAGGCCGTCATCAGGGTTACAGCCGATAATCCCTTTCTTTTTGTGCAAGCTGCCGAAGCCTCAATCCGCCGTTATTTTGAATTGGGAGACCCCGATTATTTTACTTACACAGGTCTTCCGCACGGATCGGGTATAGAAATTATCAAGGCCGATTCTCTTTTAAAAGCCGCTTCCGAAACCGATGACGAATACGCTCATGAGCATGTGTCTCCTGCAATTTACGGCCATTCCGATAAATATAGATGTGTCAGAGAGACAGCTCCGCCTGTGTGGTATTATCCCGAACTGCGGACTACCGTTGATACCGCCGAAGACTATGAAAAAGCAAAAGAAATTTATAAGTACTTAATTTCAAATAAGAAGACGGTTCCGTTTACGCCTGCCGACATAGTTGAGGCTGTAAGTTATGCCGATAGGTTGGTTGTATTTTGTCCCTCGGTTACTCCGGGCAGGGGAAGCGGACATTTGCACAGGGTTTGCGATTTAACGAGAGCTCTTTTAGGAAAGTTAAGATGTTTGATTTATATATCCGAGTCGGATTATCCTAATTTTTCAAAATCTCTTTTAGATTCCATTCCTTCCGAAATAATCGTAAATGAGTTCCCCAAAAAAGCGGCTCTAATCGTATTGGACAGGTTTAGAACATCTGAAGATGAGATGGCTTTTTTTAAGAATAGGGGGCCTGTTATCGCAATTGACGATGGCGGCACCGGCCGAAGATTTGCCGATTTTATTTTGGATATACTACCTTCACTTAAAAATGTAAGTTCGTCTGATGATGATTCCGGCTCCGAATGGATTTATAATCTTTTTTCACCGGAATTTATTTCTCTTCCCGTTAATCGAAAAAAATATTTTCCATTAAAAACTTTGCAAAAAAGTAAACGTATCCATTTAGATCCGCCTAAAACAAAGGTTCTTGTAGTTTGCGGCGGAGAAAATTCTTATAGGATGACCCTTCCTATTGCACAAATTCTAGCCTCCTTAAAATTCGACGTTTCTGCAATAGATATAAATTTAAGCTTTGAAGATATAAAACGGCTTGAAGGAAAGGTTAAAGCTTTTTCAAGAATCGATAATTTAAAAGAACGGCTTTATGAATGGGATTTGGTTGTAACCCATTACGGGTTTACGGCTTTTGAAGCCTTGGCTGCAGGATGCTATGTGCTTTTGGTTTCTCCTACCGACTATCATTATAAGTTAGGTTTAGCAGCCGGCTTTACATCTCTTCCTGCAGGGATACCTTCCAGTACCGACTTTGCTAATGCCTTTTCTCATGGAATTAAAATACCTAAGATTATTACGCCTTATTCTGAATCAAAGAATTTATCTTCTCTGATAAAAAATTTGTCTTTCGGTTCACGGTATCTCTGTCCTATTTGCGGAGAAGACGGTACCTCCGAAATTACAGCCAGAACTCCCGATAGGACTATGGCACATTGTTTAAAGTGCGGAATGTACCATATTTCTTTTATAATAAGTCCTCCAAAACAATATACCAAAACTTATTTTTTTGATGAGTACAAGGCCCAATACGGTAAAACCTACTTAGAGGATTTTGAGTCTATAAGAAAGCAGGGTATGCGCCGAATGGAAATTATCGATAAACTTTATATAGATATTTTTTATAAAAAAAGGGAATACAGTATTTTTGACGGTGAAAAGAAAATATTGGATGTAGGCTGTGCCTACGGCCCCTTTGTCCTTGCTGCAAAATATTCGGGTTGGTATGCCGTCGGAACCGATATTTCGGAAGCCGCCGTAAAATATGTAACGGACGAGTTAAAGCTGCCGGCCTTTGTTTCGGCTTTTCCGATTCTCCCGAAAACCTATGAGTATATTTACCAAAAACGAATGACGGGAAACGGATTTGAATCGGTTTCAAGACCTATTGAAGACGGAGGTTTTGCGGCCCTTTCTATGTGGTTTGTTATCGAGCATTTTAGGGACTTGGATTCCGTTTTAAAAAAAGTAAACGATCTTTTAATGCCGGGCGGTATTTTTGCTTTTTCAACTCCAAACTTTTCCGGTGTTACGGGAACTTTTTCGCCCTATAAATTTTTTGCAGAAAGTCCTACCGACCATTATTCAATATGGGATGCAAAAACCGTAAAGGATCAACTCAATCTGTACGGCTTTAAAGTTTTAAAGGTTGTTTCGATAGGCCATCATCCTGAAAGATTTAAGTGGTGTAAAAATCTTAAAAAGAACGGAATACTTTGGAACATAGTTATGGCCATAGGCATGGCTATAAGTAAACTTTTTAAACTGGGAGACAGTATGGAAGTTTATGCAATGAAACAGGGAAGACTGGAGGATATAAAATGAAAAAATATGTTTTAGCCTTTGATCAGGGAACTACGAGCTGCAGGGCAATCTTGTTCGATAAAGACGGAAAAAAAATTGCAACTGCCCAGCAGGAGTTTTCTCAAATTTTTCCTAAGCAGGGCTGGGTCGAGCATGATGCTATGGAAATATGGGGAAAGCAAAGCGGTGTAGCCCGCGAAGTTTTGGAAAGAAGCGGAGTTTCCACCCAAGAGATTGCTGCAATCGGAATTACCAACCAGCGGGAAACAACCGTTGTCTGGAACAAAAAGACAGGCCGTCCCGTTTATAATGCCATAGTTTGGCAGTGCCGCAGAACCGCCGATATCTGCGATGCTCTTAAAGAAAAAGGCCTTTCCGATTCTATCAGAAAAAAAACCGGCTTGATAATAGATGCTTATTTTTCGGGAACCAAGATAAAGTGGATTTTGGATAATGTACCCGAAGCAAGAACTCTGGCCGAAAAAGGCGAGCTTCTTTTCGGAAACATCGACACTTGGCTTATCTGGAATTTGACCAGAGGTAAGGTGCATGTAACCGATTATACAAACGCATCCCGCACCTTGCTTTTTAATATTCACACTCTGCAATGGGATAAGGAGCTTTTAAAGGCTATGGATATCCCCGAATCTATGCTGCCCGAAGTCAAACCTTCAAGTTATGTTTACGGCTATACCGATGAGCATACATTCGGGGGAGCTAAGATTCCGATTGCGGGGGCTGCAGGTGATCAGCAGGCTGCTCTTTTCGGGCAAGCCTGTTTTGAAGAAGGTTCTGCAAAAAACACTTATGGAACCGGCTGCTTTATGTTAATGAATACCGGAGAAAAGATAATAGAATCAGAAAACGGGCTTCTTACGACTATTGCCTTCGGTATAGATAATAGTGTAAAATATGCCTTGGAGGGAAGTAGTTTTATAGCCGGTGCTGCAGTTCAATGGCTGAGAGATGAGTTAAAACTTATCTATACTGCCCACGAAACGGAATACTATGCAGGGCTTGTAAACGACACAAATGGAGTTTATTTTGTTCCCGCCTTTTCAGGTCTGGGTGCACCCTACTGGGATATGTATGCCCGCGGTGCTCTTTTGGGCTTGACAAGGGGGGCAAAAAGAGAGCATATTGTAAGAGCGGTCTTGGAAGCCATCGCCTATCAAACAAAGGATGTCCTTTATGCTATGGAAAAGGATTCCAAGATAAACTTAAAATCGCTTAAAGTAGACGGCGGAGCTTGTGCCAATAATTTTTTAATGCAGTTTCAGTCGGATATTTTAAATGTGCCTGTTTTACGCCCCTACGAAAAAGAAACGACGGCTTTGGGAGCTGCCTATCTTGCAGGTCTTGCCGTAGGCTTTTGGAAAGAACAGGGCGAAATAAAACGGATACAGGATATCGAAAGGGAATTTAGGCCGGATATGGAAGAAGAAAAAAGAAAGACTCTCTATGCCGGATGGAAAAAGGCTGTAGAACGCTCAATGAAATGGGCCTAAAGTTTTTGGAGGTACGATAAACAGCTCGGCAGGAATTCAGCCTCACTGTTTATCTTCGAGTTTGCCGTAAACGGCAAACATCGTTTATCGTATGCGGTTTGTAAACAAACCGCTTGAAAAAACTTTTTTCGGAAACTAATGTTTCCTGCAAAAAGTTTTTAGAGAGGAATGTTATGTATAATTTTGAATTTGAAGTGCCGGTTAAAATTTTATTCGGTAAGGGCAGTATTGAGAACCTCGTACCTGAGATTCTCAAATACGGAAAAAGAGTTCTCCTATGTTACGGAGGCGGAAGTATTAAAAGAATGGGGCTTTATGATACAATCATTAAAAAACTGGATCAAGCCGGAATCTTTTATAAGGAGCTTTCCGGTATTTCGCCAAATCCCCGCATTGAAGAAGTGGAAGAGGGAATAAAGATAGTCCGTGAACACAAGCTGGATTTTATTCTACCTGTCGGAGGTGGAAGCACCATCGACTGCTCTAAGGCTGTTTCTGCCGGTGTAAATTATGCAGGAAGTGCATGGGACTTGATTACGGGCAAGGCCGAAATTAAAGATGTATTA
The DNA here is from genome assembly GCF_024181645.1 of Treponema denticola. Taxonomy (NCBI): domain Bacteria; kingdom Pseudomonadati; phylum Spirochaetota; class Spirochaetia; order Treponematales; family Treponemataceae; genus Treponema; species Treponema denticola. The sequence goes on from NZ_CP058624.1 coordinate 865,700, forward strand.
CCGATAGGAACGGTACTTACTCTTTCTGCTACCGGTTCCGAGATGAACTGCGGGGCCGTTATTTCAAACCTTAAAACGAAGGAAAAGCTGGGCTTCGGAGCTCCGCCCCTTCTTCCGAAATTTTCGGTTCTTGATCCCGAATACACCTATTCCGTTCCTAAAAATCAGACAGCCGCAGGTACGGCCGATATTATGAGCCACACCTTCGAGTGTTATTTTAGCCTAAATGACGGGGCATATCTTCAAGACAGGTTTGCAGAAAGTATCTTAAAAACCTGTATCGAATACGGACCCTTGGCTATTAAAAATCCCGAAAACTATGAAGCCCGCTCCAACCTTATGTGGGCAGGTACATGGGCTATAAACGGTCTTTTAAGTGACGGTAAAAAAACGGCTTGGTCTGTTCATCCTATGGAGCACGAGCTGAGTGCTTTTTATGACATCACTCACGGAGTGGGGCTTGCTATTTTAACTCCTCATTGGCTGAGGCATTGCTTAAACGATAAAACCGTTAAAAAGATTGCAGATTACGGTATAAATGTTTGGGGCCTTCCAAGAGGAGAAGAAGTTTATAAAACGGCCGAAAAGGCAATCGAGTGTACTTCGGACTTTTTTAAATCTCTAGGCATTCCGATGACATTGAGGGAAGCGGGAATAGGCGAGGAGCATTTAAAAGAAATGGCTGAAGCCGCTGTTGCTCACCGAGGTAAAAACGGAGTTATCTACGGCTTTCAAGAACTTCGAGCCGATGATGTTTATGCAATCTTTAAGGCAGCTCTTTAAGTAAAATATGAGCGATGATTTTGAGGTAGTGCGTCCCGAAGAACAGGCCGGGGACGAAAAGGACAGAGCTCTTCGTCCCCGCTCTCTTGTCGACTTTCAGGGGCAGACAAAGGCAAAAGAAAATCTTTCCGTTTTTATAAAGGCTGCCCGCGAAAGGGGAGAAAGCTTAGATCATCTTTTTTTGATAGGCCCGCCGGGCTTGGGAAAAACAACTCTTGCCCAAATTACGGCCAACGAGCTCGGTGTCGATTTTAAGGTTACGGGGGCTCCCGCCCTAGATAAGCCCAAGGATCTGGCAGGTATTCTTACTACCTTGACGGAACACTCCGTATTCTTTATAGACGAGATTCACCGTTTAAAGCCGGCCATTGAAGAGATGCTTTATATCGCAATGGAAGACTATGAACTTGACTGGATAATAGGGCAGGGGCCGGGAGCCAGAACCGTGCGTATTCCGATTCCGCCTTTTACCCTTGTCGGAGCAACCACAAGAGCCGGTATGGTCTCAAGTCCCCTTATAAGCCGCTTCGGTATTGTGCAGCGTTTTGAATTTTACAGCCATGAGGAGCTTGCCTCAATTATAAGCCGCTCCGCTTCAATCCTCGAAATAGAAATAGAAAAGAAGGCTGCCCTTGCCTTAGCCCGCTGTTCCCGCGGAACTCCAAGGGTTGCAAACCGCTTATTGCGGCGTATGAGGGACTTTGCCCAAGTTGCCGGCAAAAGCTCGATTGACGAGATGACGGTTGCCGCAGGCCTAAAGCAGCTAAACATCGACGGCCTCGGCCTTGAAACCTATGACAGGCAGATACTCCGATCCATTATCGAAAATTACTCGGGCGGCCCCGTCGGCGCCGAAACCCTTGCAATTTCTATAGGAGAGTCTCAGGATACCTTAGAGGACTATTATGAGCCCTACCTTATCCAGTCCGGCCTCCTCCAGCGCACTCCCCGCGGCCGCATGGTTACGCTTAAAGCATATGAACACCTCGGCTTAAATCCGCCTAAACTAGGGGATGGGCAAGACGGCCTCTTCGATTAGGGAATAGGCCAGGCTTTTCGATTAAGGGAGATAACCCGCCTCAATCATAATCCGCTTTATTCGGCGGGCATCATAATATTTTTTGACCATTCGGGTTTTTTATCTTCTAATTCGCCGTAATTATATACAAGGCCTTTCCATGTTTTATCGGTATATAGGTCGTTTGAAGGTTGTAGAAATTCATAATAACTGAAGCAATATCCTACGGCAATTCTTTTTCCGCCTTGGGCATCGTTTAATGGAACATATATTCTGTAGGGAATTCCCGTACCGACTTGAAGACTTACTGAACCGATTTTAAAGACATCAGCTATCAGTGCCATTTTTAGTTCATCCTTATCATCAACATAGCCGTGTGTAAATTCCAGAACCAATTTTGCCAGCTCGTTTGCTATCGTAGGAATCCAGCGTATGTCTTGCAATGATATGTTTTTATTTTGAATTTCATTTTCGGTTATTGAAGCTGCTTTATTGCATATGGCAGCAAAAGATTCTATTCTCTCTATAGAAGCCGGTCTTATCAGTTTATACTGTTTGACTATCGAAGCAAAATACCTGATCGATAAAGCTGCATTTTTCCAAAAAGGCAGGTTAGGTTCTATGTAATGAATCGGTTCAGGTATCGGCTTTGTTCTAAAAGTCGGCCTTTCAATTCCGTCCCCTCCGCATTCGGCTGCACATCCCATTACCGCATATAAAATTGTATCATGTCTAAGTTCTGCCCAAGTTCCATGTGCCGAAAGCAGGGCTTTTTTATTCCATGCTTCGCTTTCGGTAAAGTAAAAACCGGATCCTTTTTCAAAACGAGCCTGTACTGCAATTTCATTTAGTACGGTTGAATAATATGTTTGTCCGAATTTTTTTTCCGGTTCAGTCATAAGATCGTTTTGAAGCCGTGTTAAATTTTCTTTTAAGCCCGGATATTTTTCATATTCAGATGAGGCCAAAATTTTATCGGCAGCTTTAGACCCTAAAACTTTCATAACATCCAAGCCTGATGGTATAAAGCGGTCTTCGACATTTGGAGAAGTTGCCTTTTCCTGTATATAAGAATCGAAAACAAATCTTTGCCCGAAAAGTTTCCATGACATTGCCGACGAATTCATAAAAGGTTTCTTCAAATTTTGTTCGGCCCTATTTCTAAATTCCATCAGATTATCTTCATTTGATACCCATGTGTTAAAATCTTCTATGTTGTAATTTCTCCAAAAAGGTATGAGGTCATAAAAAGAAAGATCATCGCTTAAACCTACTATATCGCTTATGGGGTTATAAATATCCGACCAAATTGTAAATATTGTTTGGTTCGATTTTGTTATTTCCGCAATTAAAAGACCTATAGCCTGCATTTCGGAAACCGCTTCAAAATTTTTACCGGATATGTTTTTTATATTTGTCATCGGAAAATCGATGGAAGAAAACCATAGCATTGTTCTAAAATAAGTTGATAGAATTCCGTTTTTTGTATAATGGCCCCGAACAATATAGCGGCTGTAATCTTGAATTATTGCTTTCCCGTTTTCAAAAGTAAATACAGGCGATGATGAAGTTCCGGCTGCGTTTAATATCAGCTCAACTTCTTCTTGAACAGCTTTAGGATATTTTTTTAAGATTTTATTTTTGTCGGTTCCTTCATAAGCGTACACTTGTGAGCTTGGAGAATATTCGTTTTCTTTTTTTATGGGTGCTGTTTCAAGTAAGGCCTTAGCCGTTTGAAAATAAAGAATGGCCTTTGTCTTTGTTTCTTCGGGCGCCGTTATAAAATTTTCCGTGTTTACTTTTTCCAGTTCCTTTAAAAAAATATCGGTCAAGTCTTTTAATCTGACTATAAAAATTTGTTCTTCAATATCTTGCATAGCCTTATCGAATATTAAGTGCTTAGAATGAGATATAAGGTCTGTCGTAATAAATATGGGTGTCTTCTCGTTATTGGGAGATATTTTGTTCCGCAAATTTACGCCGTAATTTTGATACAGGGATATCATATCATCGGGGGTTTCCGTGCCAAGATAGTACTCATTTTTGCTTACTTTTTGGAAAATCAGTTTGTCTTTGATTAGAGTTTCTTGTTGCTCTTCGGAAAGGTATTTATAACCGGTAATCGGGTAAAAACTGTCAAAAACTCCGTTTGTTTTGTATAAGAGAGCCGTAATCTTGTTTTGTTCAGGATCTGCATCCAAGCCTTCCAAGTCGGATCCGAAAACCATTCCTTCTTTTCCTAACCAAGTTGTGGTGTAAAACCAATTTTGATTTTCTTCAAAATGGAAAAGACTTGTTCCGTGTTCGGTTTTGTCTTCATTTTCGATCGGCTTTTCATCAATGGCAAGGATAGTGCCGAACGGGATTAAAGTTCCTTTTTTTAATTTGTTTAAATCGGCATCGGTTTTTAAAGAAATCTTAGGATAAAAATAGCAAACATCGCTCCCTACTACTGCCGTTCTTTTTGCTTTTACATATTGGTCGGGTACGGCCTTAAAAGTCATGCTTTCGTTTAAATATTTTTTATGGGCCGATGGAAAGGGTTGTTCCGTTTCAAAATATATATTCATTGGGGGATTATGTCTTATTTCATAATCGGAGTTGTATATGATGGCGGGAGTATTTTCGTTTTCGGGCGCTTCTTCATCCGTTTTAGTTGAAGACCTATCTTCTTTGGCGGTTTCGCTTAAGTTTACGGATTTCGTAATTTCATCGGCAGACTCATTTTTTTCGGATGGAGATTTTTTACATGAAATAGAAATACTTATAAGAATAATAATCAAAAAAATACATTTAAAAAAAATAGCTTGTCTTTTCATACTTATGAGTCTAGCAAAAGACTTTTAATATGTCAATATAAAAACTATTCCGAATATTCAATCATCCACATCTTATGTATTTTTTGATTTCTAAAGTCTTCGGGGATTGAGACCTTTGTTATGTCTTTTATCCTTATCTTTTGTTTGGAAGAATTGATAAGCTCTGCTTCATCGAATTTTATTTTTTGGGAATTGGTAGAAAAATAAAGTTTTCCGTTTTTTGCCAGCACTTTTAGACAGAGGAGGCAGAGGTTTAGCCAATCTCTGTTTACATCAAAAATATCCGCACTTTTTGAATTTGAAAATGTAGGAGGATCGCAGATAATTAAATCCCATTTTTTTTGTTCTTCGATTGCTTTTTTTAAAAAAAGGATTACATCGCTTTTTATAAGCCGGTTTTTTTCTTCATCGCCGAGCTTGTTTAATTTTAAATTTTCTTTTGCCCAATTTAGATAGGTATTTGAAAGGTCTACCGAATCAACTGAGGCGGCTCCGCCCTTTGCCGCATGAACCGAAAAACTTCCCGTGTATGAAAATAGGTTTAAAACTTTTTTATTTTTTGCTTCTTTAAAAACCATGGAACGGGCAGGGCGGTGATCCAAAAAAAGGCCTGAATCAAGATAGTCTTCTACATTTATGTAGAAAAAACATTCTCCTTCTTTTATCCTTATAAGATTTTTACTTGAGCCTGACTTTTCGTATTGGCTTTTTCCTTTTTGTTTTTCACGCAATTTTATAAAAATTCTTTCTTTAGGTATTAAAAGGCTTGAGGATGCCGCTTCTTCAATTTCTAAAAGCCATTCCCTTTCTTCTTCTTGGGATTTTTCGTAAGGCCTTTTGTAAAGATAGATAAGCAAAAAGGCTCTTTTTTCCGTTTCGTCTGTTTCGGCAAAATAGATGTCTACTGCAAGAGGAATTTCAGGTATATCCTTGTCATACAATCTGTAAGCAAAAACACCTTCCCGTTTTGCCCACTTTGACAAATGTTTAAATCTTTTTTGAAGGCGGTTTTTAAAAAGCTCCGCCTGATATTGATTTTTTTGCATCTTATTTTTTGATATTTATCATAACGCCGAGCATTGCATAACCAGAGCTTAAATCTTCTTTTTGGACTATAACATTATCGGGCACGGTGATTTTGATATTTGTAAAATTCCAAATTGCCTTGATTCCGGCTTTTACGATGGCGTTTGCGGCTTCTTGAGCATATTTTGAAGGAACCGTCAAAATAGCGATTTCGGGCTTATATTCTTTAGCTTTTTTTTCCAATTCATCCATTCCAAACACAGGAAGATCATGAATTTCTTTTCCTATTTTTCTTTTGTCTGAATCAAAGGCGGCACAAATGACCAGCCCATGTTCTTTAAAACCTTGGTAGCCTGAAAGAGCTGTCCCTAAACTTCCGGCCCCTATTACAAAGGCTCTTTTTTCTTTATTCCAGCCTAAAAATTTTTCGATGGCCGTTATCAGTAATTTGACGGGATAACCTTTTTTGGGCTTACCTACAATTCCTGTAATTGTCAGATCCTTCCTTACCTGAATAGGTTCAAGTTCCAATTCTTCGGCAATGACCGTTCCCGATATATATTCCAGCTTATCGGCTTCAGCTTTTTTTACAAGTTGAAGATAAGAAGGCAGCCTCCGCACAGATGGAGCTGCCGGTACTTTTTGTTTTGCCATAGCATCCTTCTCAAAATAAAAGTATTTATGCTATGATATTACATTCAAATACTTATCAATGTCAAGGAAGTCCGTAGAAAGACTTGCAGATGATTTTAAATTATCCGGTAAAAAATGGGGCATTAGTCTTGACAAGCTCTCTATTTTGTAATATTATTGATTCTATACTATTTTATTTAAGGAGAGCCGGAATGCCTTGCGGAAAAAAACGAAAACGAAAGAAGATGTCGACGCATAAACGAAAGAAGAAGCTTAGAAAGAATCGACATAAGAACAAGAAATAAATTGGGAGGGTATACCCCTAATTGTTCAAATATCTATAGCTTTCGGTTAAACGGAAGGGGGGCTCAGCTTTGAAGCCCCTTTTTTTTAGATTTGAGCGGAATATAATGACAAAAAACAGCTTATTAAGTAAAATAAAAGGCCCCGAGGATATAAAGCTCCTTTCTTATGATGAACTTAAAGACCTCGCTGTGGAAATACGAAAAGAAATTCTCACTGTAGTAGGCCATAACGGCGGTCACCTTGCAAGTAATTTGGGTGTAATAGAGCTTACGCTTGCGATTCACAGGGTCTTTTCAAGTCCCCATGATGCTATTGTCTGGGATGTCGGTCATCAGTCATATACGCATAAAATGATAACAGGTAGGCAATCCCGCTTTTCTACCTTACGCCTTTGGGAAGGCCTTTCCGGTTTTCCAAAAAGAGAAGAAAGTGTTCACGATGCCTTTAATACCGGCCATGCTTCAACTTCAATTTCTGCAGCCCTAGGTATTCTTGAAGGAAAAAGATTAAACAAGGATTCCGGAAAGGTTATAGCCGTTATAGGTGACGGTGCTATGACCGGCGGAATGGCATTTGAAGCTCTTTCCAATGCAGGAGAATTAAAAAAAGATTTAATAGTTATAATAAACGACAATAAAATGTCCATAAGCAAAAATACGGGAGCTTTTTCCGAGTACTTGAGCCGCCTTACGGTTCATGAAGGCTACCAGCGTTTTAAGTACCTCTTTGATAAGGCTGTGGGCTCAATCCCCCTTGTGGGAAACAAACTTAATTCCATAATTTGGCGTTTAAAAAGAGGAATGAAGGGAATATTCTACAAGAATAATATCTTTGTGGATTTCGGTTTTGAATATGTCGGCCCCATAAACGGCCACAATATGAGAGAAATTGAAAAGGTTTTAAAAAACGTAAAAAAATTAAACAGCCCCGTTGTAATGCTTGTAGAAACCATAAAGGGTAAGGGCTATCCCTTGGCGGAAATAAATCCTGCTGCCTTTCATGGGATAGGGCCCTTTAACATTTCCGATGGAAAGGTAGAAAAAAAAGATGCGATTACCTTTACGCAAGCCTTCGGAAAGGCTTTGGTAAAAGAAGCCGAAAAGAATTCGAAAATTGCAGCTATAACGGCAGCAATGGAATCGGGGACAGGCCTTTCTCTATTTCATAGCAAATTTCCTGAAAGATTTTTTGATGTAGGTATTGCCGAAAGCCATGCCGTTACCTTTGCAGCAGGCCTCGCTTCAGCCGGAATTAAGCCTGTTACGGCAATTTACAGTACCTTTTTACAACGCTCAATCGACCAGATTATACATGACACTTCAATACAAAATTTGCCCGTGATTTTTGCTATAGACCGTGCAGGCCCCGTTCCGGCCGACGGAGAAACCCATCAGGGGCTTTTTGACATAGCCCTGCTGCGTCCTGTCCCCAATATGACAATTCTTTGTCCTGCATCTGAAAAAGAGTTGGACCTAATGCTTTCTTGGGCTCTTATGCAGGATAATCCTATAGCAATAAGGTATCCTAAGGCCGACTGTCCGAAAGAAATCCCCGAATTTTCTCAAAGTATAGAAAAAGGACGGGGTGTACTTATAAAGAATTCCGATAAGAGCCGCATTTTAATAACCTGTACCGGAGGAATGTACAATGAAGTTAAAGAGGCTTCTGCAATTCTTGCTCATAAGGGCCTTTTTACGGATATCTATAATGTGAGATTTGCAAAGCCTATAGACGAAAGCTATTTTTTAAACATTACAAAAGACTACTCATACATTCTTTTTGTAGAAGACGGTATGAAGATAGGCAGTCTAAGCTCATATTTGGAATCCCTTGTTTTAAGGTCTGGAAGCAACAAGACCGGGTTTCAAAATAAAAAAACTGCGGTATTGGCTTTTGAAGATATGTTCTTCCCCCATGGTACCCGCTCCGAAATTTTTAAGGGTGCAGGTGTATCGGCTGAACACATAGTACAAGCAGCAGAGCTGCTTTTTACCGAAACTCATACCGTTTCGGCTTCTACCTCTATTCCGGTAAAGGAGAATTAGGATATGGAATTTATTAGAAACATTACGGCTTTTTATTCTTCATATCTAAGGCCCGTTTTTGATGTGCTTTTACTCGCTTTTTTGATGTATAAGGCTTATCAAATTTTATTAAAAACTCAGGCAATTCAGCTTATAAAGGGTGCAATGTCTATATTGGTCATTTATGCTGTTGCCATGATTTTTAATCTTAAAACTCTTTTATGGATTTTAAATACCTTGGGACCGGGTCTTGTTATAGGCGTAGCCATCGTATTTCAGCCCGAACTTCGTAAAATATTTTTAAAGATAGGACAGAGCAACTGGCTCAGAACCGGAAAGCACTCAAACCACAGCCATATCGACTCGGTTGTTACTGCTGCCGAAATCTTATCCGATAAAAGGCGGGGAATGTTGGTAGTTTTTATGCGCCGGAATAATTTAAAGGATATTATCGATACAGGAACAAAGCTTAACGCAGGGCTTTCATCCAGCCTCTTGGTTACGATTTTCGGGCATGATACCCCTCTTCATGACGGAGCTGCCATTGTGCAAAACGGAATGGTAATTTCTGCCGGCTGCTTTCTTCCTCTTTCGGAACAGCAGGATATAAGAAAGAGCTTTGGAACCCGTCATAGGGCGGCAATAGGTGTTTCCGAAGAAACGGATGCAGTAGTTCTTGTTGTATCCGAAGAAACAGGAGCCTTGAGTCTTGCCTATGATTCCCATCTTTATTACGATTTAAGTGCGGATGAAGTTGTAGCCCAGCTTGAGCAGCTTTTGGAAATAAAAAAATATTTTGCTCAAGAAGAATCTTTGGATTTAGCGGAGGCCTTACAAGATGAAAATTAGAAAAATATTTGACCGTTTAGCGGAAAACTGGCTTGCAAAGGTTATAAGTTTTGCCCTTGCCATAGTTTTGGTACAGTTATATAAGGGCAGCCTTTTAGAAAAAAAATATTTTTATGCTCCTCTTGTTATAGAAAATTCGGGAGATCTGGTTCCGGCTGTGAATATTCCGAGACTGGTTAAAGTTTCGGTTTGGGGAGATTCAACCGTAATAGCCCCGATTATGGAAGAGCATATAACGGCTTACATGGATTTGTCAGCAATCAGCGATCCCGGAGAGTACCGCATCCCCATACAGGCTAAACTAAAGGGCTTTGCGTCTGATGTTACGGATTTTGAGGTTGAAGTTGACCCTTCCGATATAAAATTAACTCTTGAGGAGAGTTTATCTAAGAGGGTTAATGTCCGCTTAAATCTGGGTGGCGTTCCGGCAGAAAATTATGAGGTTTATGAAAGAGATGTGGATCCTGCTACAGTAGAAATAAAGGGCCCTCACTCTGCCGTTTCTCAAATTGAAGAAATGCTGACAAACAGTGTACAAATAGATAACCGCAAAACGGGATTTTCAGGCTATGTAGATATATTTGCGTCTAATCCTCTTGTTTCCGTGATAGGAACTTCCAGAATTGCCTATTCGATTAAGATACGGGAAATAGTAAGTGTTCAAACCTATGGCGAAGTTAATTTATATTTTGATAATTTAGATGAAAGATTTGAGATTGTTTCAGATGTATCTGCCGGTAATGTAACAGTCAGAGGTGCTAAATCCGTAATTTCATCATGGGCTCCGCCTGAAAATGTTTTGAGGGTAAACTGCAGCAATATAACAAAGCCCGGCGTGTACAGCTTGCCGGTTCAAGCCGTCATTCCTGGAAAGCTTTCTCTTATAGATGCAAATCCTAAAAATATTCAGTTTGAAGTCAAGATAAAAGAAGCAAAGCCTTCCGAATAAGATGATACTCGGTCTCGGTATAGATATAGTTGAAGTTTCCCGTCTCGAAAAATGGCTGAATGATAAAAAGCTCCTTGAAAGGTTTTTTAATAAAGAAGAACTTGAATATGTGCTTTCCAAGGGAGATGGTGCAGTCCGGTCCTTGGCTGTCCGCTTTGCGGCAAAAGAGGCTTTTGGAAAGGCCCTTGGAACAGGCCTCACCGGTATAGAGTTAAAAGATATAGCCGTTGTAAACGATAAAACGGGCCGGCCTTTTTTAAAACTTTCCGGCACAGCTCTTCAAGCCTTAAAAGAAAAGGGCGGGGCCGATATTCATCTTTCACTAACTCACGAAAAAACAACCGCCGCCGCCGTTGTTATAATCGAAGGGTGATTGGTAATAAATAGCGGGCAATAAACTATAATTTTTCAATTTCTGCTTCGGGAAGGCCTGTCATCAGCAAAATCTCAGAAATTGGATAACCTCGCTTTTTCATAAGTTTAGCTGTTTCTATACTTTTGTCATAAGCTCCCTTATATCTGGCGTCCATTTCAAAAGTAGACATTAATCTGTATTCTTGCCTTGCTTGTTCGTTTTCTTTTATTGTTTGTATCATAGCTTCTATCTCCCTCGTAAATTCATTTTTTGCCTTACCTGTTTTAAGATATTCTAAAAATTCTTTTAAATCCTTATCTTCTGTACTTTTAAAAGCCTCCGAATTTATTATAACCTCTGAAAGGGGAAGGGACAACCCCCCGTTCAGAGCGGTGGTTTTTCCCTTCCCCTTTAACCCTTTCTCTTTTCCTCGCGCTGCCAAAGGTCTTGCAGTCCTTTGGAATCCCGCATTATTACAAAGTTTCTGGCCAATCCGTTGGTTGAGTTAGGAAATAAAGATTCTGAGCGAAATTTAAAGGTTGTTTACGCAAAGATACTTAGTTATAGGATAAGATGTTCAAAGTCCGCCATGGATGTCGGCAGATAAACAGTGAGGCTGAACTCCTGCCGAACTGTTTATCATACCTCCCCATTATATTTGTAAGATTTATTTGAAAAAAATAGTAAATTAATAAAAAAATCTTCGCGATCTTTGCGTCCCTTGCGGTTAAATAAAAAAAAATGCTCAAAATTTCTTCAAAAGATTGTAATATTTAATGAACTGTGATATACTGTGCTATAATGAAGGAAATGTATACCGATAGCAGATACAAAAATTCTCACAAAAAAAGTGCAAAAATTTTTGCAAAAGCACCGTGCAAAGCACTTGACATAAAACCGCGATCGGCACAAAATTCACAGCTTCACAGCTTCACAGCTTCACAGCTTCACAGCTTCACAGCTTCACAGCTTCACAGCTTCACAGCTTCACAGCTTCACAGCTTCACAGCTTCACAGCTTCACAGCTGAGAGCTTCCTGTGTCCAAATAAAACAATCACCCACAACCAAATTTTCTCACATAAAAAAGTATGTTCTACAGATTGGAACAATTCACCAAAAACAAAATCTTATTGGGGTTTCCAAAGGGGTGTCCCCTTTGGCAGCGCGGGAAAAAGAGGGGGTCATAGGGGGAGAGAAAACCCTGCTCTGAACGGGGTGTTCTCTCCCCCTAAAAGAGGAGTTAACTTATGAAAAAACTTTTAAAGATTTTAACTATGGTTGCGGCAGTGTTGACAACTGCCGTATTATTTACAACTTGTAAACAGTTTTTGGATGACCCTGAAGATTTTTTAAGCTATTGGGCTGCGGAAGTTGTCCCTACAGGTTATGATATTGATATTGCTAAGCCTTACCTAATAAGTAATGATGGTGTGATATGTGTGCCGTCGAATAATTATTTGTTGTCGGATGGTTCTGTAACGGTTACGATTTACTTGCGAAATCCTAAAAAATTCAGCCTAGTTATGCCTTCTTCTACATCCTCGGCATTAGATGTGCAAAAAATTATCCGTTTTCCTGGATTTGATGCAGATCATCAGCCTAAATACAGTGCAGACAATGATTATACATTAGAGCAAACACCGGATAAGCAGGCACTGAAGCTTAAATATAAATCGTCCTTTTTGAAGAAGCACGAATGGGGAACTGCCGACATAGGCCCCGAAATTACACTCAAGTCAACAGACGGCAGACAATTCAATAAGAAGTTTAGTTTGAACCTAAAGGTGAACACAGCTCCTTCTTTTGACTACAAGGGCGTGGGGAAAACATATGCAGGAGGAAAATGGTACTATGTGCTTATATTCCAAGCAAAGAACATGGAACAATCGGCAACAGCAGGGCATTATGTACATGAAGACATAGAAAAGCTGCACATCGTAAAACAAGATGAATCCGCAGCTCATTACACCGTATCCAATATAGATTTTCCCAATAAAAAAATTAACTGGACGGACAGCTACAAGTTCTTATCCGGTGCAACTCAGTTGGCCGCAGAGGACTGTGAGGGTACACCGCCCCCACTCCCTACAGGTGACTGGCTCATATATTTTAAAACGGATGTCGAGGTTTCTACTTCATCTGCGTTAAAAACATACGAGGCATGGCTCAGCGATAAGGCGGGCCTCCTTTCAAATAAAGTTCAGGGCAGCACTTGTATAAGAAAGATCGGAGATATAGAGGTACTGTCAACTCCTCCTCACTCAAGCGGAACCGGTTCATTCTCAGATCGATACAAGATAAACTGTGACGGGGACGGTGTGCAATTGGAAGTATGGTGCCAAACCCCAGATGAAGATGTAAATATTTTATATTGGATTTGGAAAGAAAATCCTACTACTCAGTTAATAAAAAGCGGAGAAGAAACGGCAAGTCCGAATAACCATCTAAAAACTATACGGCTTTCTGCACCCGCCGACATAGGAGACACAATAAGGTATAAAGTAAAGTTTAATGCAAAAAAGACGCCGGGCTTTGGCGATAACGAAAGATTCGTCTACTACGAGCTGAAACGGAAAGTGGGTTCGGTAATTGACGGCAACGAACCTAACGCATGGGCTAAGCTAAAATATGCCGTCGAATACGAAAATGAACCTGAGATTACCATAAAAAACACAATAAAAGCGCAAAACAGCAGCATAACCATAGGCGTACAAACCATAAAGAATTACGAACAAATAAATGTGGGCCGAGAGGTTAAAATAAAGGGTTTTGATGCAAATGCAGTTATTAATGCCGATTCTAAATGCCGCATCTTTAATGTGGCAAACAATAAAAAGCTTACGCTTGAAAAACTGAAACTTACAGGCGGAAGGGCTCTGGGATCAGACGATGCAGCCAACTCAGGCGGCGGCATATACGCCGGCTCAGGCACAACCATTACTATGACCGGCTGCACTTTTGACGGCAATGTTGCCTCATATGACACGAACACGGGATCATCCGGCTTAGGCGGTGCCGTTTATGCAGTTCAGGCGGCGAATGTTATCATAAAAAACTGTATTTTTGATAAAAACATGATCTTAACCAATGGTGTCCACGGCGTGCACGATGGGGAAACTGGTAAAGGCGGTGCCGTCTGCATGGTTAGCACGGCGAATGTTACCATAGAAGGCTGCACCTTTACGGGCAACAAGGCTAAGGACGGCAGCGGTGTCTGCGCATTTAAACCAAGTAATGTTACCATAACAAAGTGCATCTTTAAGAACAACATAAACGCACTCAAAGGCACAGCCGGCTACGGTGGTGCCGTCTGTGCACTTGATGGTGCTAATGTTATCATAACAGACTGCACCCTTACCGGCAACAAGGCGAAGTACGGCGGTGCCGTCGCTGCAATAAAGAATGACGGTTCTACCAATCCCTCCTACATAACAATCAAAGGCGGAATCATCGGCGGCACGGGAGATGAAGATGCAAACATAGCAAAGGGAAGCAGCTACGGCGGCGGTATCTATGTCGGCGAGGGCTGCAACTTGACACTGAAAAAAAAATCCGATGGAAGGCCCGTACAGATTATAGGTAATATGGCAGACCACGGCGGCGGCCTGTATGCTGAAAAAGCAACCGTTATAATGACCGGATGTATATTTAAGGGCAACAAGGAGGAGTTACCTAATAACCCTAGTTATGTAAGCCAAATGGAAGGCGGTGCCATTTGTGCATACGGCTCAACTGTTACCATAAATGACTGTACCTTTAGGGGCAACAAGGCGGTTTTCGGCGGCGCAATCTACGCAAGTAAGCTCAAGCCTAGTCAAGCTCTTTCCACTAATAACCCTGCCTCCTACATAACAATCAAAGGCGGAATCATCGGCGGTACGGAGCCAAATGATGCAAACAAAGCGGACAACCTTAAAGACAGCGGCTTTGGCGGCGGTATCTATGTCGGTGGTGATTGCTCCCTGACACTGCAAGATTTTACGGCAATAAAGAGTGTGAAAATTTTAGGCAACACGGCAAGAATGTTAGGCAACGGCATATATGTAGGAAGAAACGGAAAACTAAATATGCAAGGCGGTACACAAGTTAACGAAAACAACGATGTGTATTTGGGCTTGTCCAGTAATATATACCTTTCCGGTGAGTTGACCACAAGCGGTACAGCGGCACTCATTACGCCTGATGTCTACGATTCCTCCGTGCAAGTGCTTGACGGCAGTATAATAACGGGTACACCGCAAAACTACAAAAAGTTTAAGGTAACGCCGAAAGATGGTATTCCTTGGTATGTCGCCTCAACTGGTTTTTTGACGACTGTTGAGCCTTAACGGGCTGCAGTGGGTGGGTAGCCTACCTACATAAGGGTAGACTGTCCACTCACATAAGGGTAGGCACTCCACTCGCATAAGTATAGGCCGCCTACCTACATAAGTATAGGCGGCCTATCTGCATAAGTATAGGCAGCCTATCTGCATATAGAAAAAGATTTTTGTAATCGATGCATAAAAAAAACTTTGCGGTCTTTGTGCTCGTTGCGGTTAAATTAAAAAACTTGGAATTACATTTCCCTCTTCTCTTTTTTCTTAAATTTTGATACATTATAAGGTATATGTTAGATTCTATAATTAAAATTCTTTTCGGTTCAAAGCATGAGCGGGATATTAAGGCCATGCTTCCGATTTTACACAAGATAAACGAAAAAGAGGCTTGGGCTCTTTCTCTTTCCGAGGAGGAGTTTAAGGCAAAAACAAATGAGTTTAGGGAACGCTATCAAAAAGGGGAATCCTTGGATTCTTTTATCCCCGAAGCCTTTGCCCTTGCACGGGAAGCTGCCAGACGTATCTTGGGAGAGCGTCCCTACGATGTTCAGATTTTAGGCTCCCTTGTTCTCCATTCCGGTAAGATTGTTGAAATGAAAACGGGTGAAGGTAAGACCCTTATGAGCGTTGCCGCCGCCTACTTAAACAGCCTTACGGGGAAGGGTGTTCATATTGTAACTGTAAACGATTACCTTGCAGAACGGGATGCCGATTGGATGAGACCCGTTTATTCTTATCTGGGTGTAAGTGTCGGTGTCATTCTTTCCAATATGGAAAACGATGCCCGCCGTATAGAATATAACTGCGATATAACCTACGGTACCAATAACGAGTTCGGCTTTGATTACCTCCGCGACAATATGCAGATGAGGCTCAAGGACAAGACCCAAAGAGAATTTTCTTTTGCAATAGTAGACGAAATCGACTCTATCTTGATAGATGAGGCTAGAACTCCTTTGATTATTTCGGGGGCTGCCGAAGACGATACAATGCGCTTTTTTGAAGTTGACCGCCTCATAGGTCAATTAAAAGAAGTCGAAAAAAATCCCGAGACTGGCGAATATCCGAATGAGCTTGAGGGAGAAGAAGTTATCGGAGACTATACGATAGACGAAAAGAGCAAGAGAGTTTCTTTTACCGATTCAGGTATGCTCCACATTCAGGATATCCTTCAAAGGCAGGGACTTATCAAAAGCGGAAACCTCTTTGATGAAGAAAACTTTGAATATATTCACTATTTTACCCAATCGGTAAGGGCTCATGTTCTTTTCCATATTGATGTGGACTATGTTATTCAGGACGGTCAGGTACAGATAGTAGACGAGTTCACAGGCCGTGTTTTAGAGGGCCGCCGTTATTCGGACGGGCTCCATCAGGCTATTGAAGCTAAGGAGCATATTAAAATCGCTCAAAGGAACAGAACCCTTGCAACCATTACCTTCCAAAACTTTTTTAGAATGTACGATAAACTTTCCGGCATGACCGGTACGGCAGATACGGAAGCCGTAGAGTTTACAAAGATTTATAACTTGGATGTTGTCGTTATCCCGACAAACCTCCCCGTTGCCCGAAAAGATGAACACGATGTAATCTACCTAAACGAAAACGATAAATTTGAAGCCCTTTGTACCGAAATAAGCGAGGCTTATAAGAGGGGTCAGCCCGTCCTCGTAGGTACGGTTTCTATCGAAAAATCCGAGCTTATTTCAAAACTTTTAACAAAGAGAGGTGTAAGACACGAGGTTTTAAACGCTAAAAATCACGAGAGGGAAGCTCTTATAATTGCAGAAGCCGGAGCAAAGGGTTCCGTTACCATAGCCACCAATATGGCGGGACGAGGTACGGATATTAAGCTGGGAGGAAGTCCCGAAATGAGGGCTAAAAAACGCACGGGCACAAATCCTAATCCCGATTATTATGAAAAAGTTCTTGCCGAAGAATATGCAAAATGGCAAAGCGACTATAATGAGGTAAAAGAACTAGGAGGCCTTTATGTAATAGGTACGGAGCGTCATGAAAGCCGCCGAATCGATAATCAGCTTCGAGGCCGTTCAGGCCGTCAAGGAGATCCGGGACGCTCCAAATTCTTCCTTTCCCTCGATGATGACCTGATGAGGCTTTTCGGAGGCGAAAACTTAAAAAATGTTATGTCCAAGATAGGAATGAGGGCAGGGGAGCCCATCGAGCACCCTTGGATAAACAAGAGCATCGAAAAGGCTCAGACAAAGGTAGAAAACCGCAACTTCGATATTCGAAAACATTTGTTGGAATATGACGATGTACTGAACGAACAGCGCTCCTTTATCTATGAGCAGCGAAATGCAATCCTTGCAGACGAAAATCTTATCGAGCGTATTTACGCAACCCTCGAAGAATTTATAAGCGAAAAATTCGATGAGTATAGTTCAAGCTCAAAGGCCGAAAAAGAAGAAAGAGCCCGTCTTATAAAAGATATCTTTAGAGAAAAGTTTGCCTATACTCTGACCGAAGAAGATTTTGCAAACATCGATAAAAAGAATCATGAAGAAGAGATAAACGAATTTGTAGAGCATTTTACAAAGGAGCTTAAAGAAAAAGAAGCTCTTGCAGGTAAAGAAAACCTAAACATGTTTATCCGCTATCAATACTTGCAGGCTATCGACAAAAAATGGCTCGACCATCTTGAAAATTTGGAGTCCTTGCGCGAAGCCGTTTATCTTCGCTCCTACGGACAAAAAAATCCTTTAACCGAATACAAACTTGAAGGCTTCGATATTTTTTATTCCATGCTTGACGATATAAGAATCGAAATAGCCTCCCGTCTTGTCCGTGTTCAAATCAGCACGGAAGAAGAAGCCCATGCTTCACGCCAAATGCGTTCCATTCAGGGAAATGCTCAGCACAACTCAATGGGAAGTTTTTCGGGTGCAGGTCAGGGAATGGGACCCACAGCCCTTTCTTCACGAAGCCGTCCTGAAAATGCTCAGGTTGTGCGTACCGTTCCCAAGGTCGGAAGAAACGATCCATGTCCCTGCGGCAGCGGAAAAAAATACAAACACTGCTGCGGAAAAAACGGGTGATGATATGGATTTTTCAAGAAAGCTGCCTATAGGCGTTCAAAGTTTTGAGGTTATGCGGAATGATAAGTTCATGTACGTAGATAAGACGGAATATGTATTCCGCCTTGCTCATTCAAACCGCATTTACTTTTTAAGCCGTCCGCGCCGCTTCGGGAAAAGCCTTTTTCTTTCTACGCTAAAAAATTATTTTTTAGGAAAAAAAGAGCTTTTTAAGGGGCTTTATATCGAGTCAGCCGAAGAAAAAAGAGCAATTTCTGAAGGCTCTGAACCATGGATTGAATATCCTGTTCTTTATTTGGATTTTAATACGGGAAACTACCGGAATGAAGAAGAATTATATATCGGTATAAATCTGAATTTGTGCCGATGGGAAGATATTTATGGACGATTGGAGGCTGAACAGAGTCTTGCAACCCGTTTTGAAGGGATAATACGCCGTGCATATCAAAAGACCGGAAGACAGGTTGTACTCCTAGTTGATGAATATGACAAGCCTCTTTTACAGACTATAGGACAGGATCAGGTTCTTAGCGATAAATACCGCAATATGCTTAAAGCCTTTTACTCCGTATTAAAAACTTGTGATCAATATATAAGATTTGCCTTTTTAACGGGTGTTACAAAATTCAGTAAGGTAAGTATTTTCAGTGATTTAAATAATCTACAGGATTTAAGTCTCTTAAAAGAATACGATACTATATGCGGTATAAGCCAGAAAGAGCTTGAAACTTATTTTGCACCCGAAATAAAAATTTTAAGCGAAACTGAGGATCTGAAATATGAGGAGTGTTTATCTCTTTTAAAAAAACGTTATGACGGATATTGTTTTAGTGCCAACGGCAATACGGTTTATAATCCCTTTAGTATTTTGAGTGTTTTTTCTGCAAAGGAGCTTAAAAACTTTTGGTTTACTACGGGAACTCCCACATTTTTGGTAGATTATTTAAAAGATGCCTATTATAATATTCCCGATTTAGACGGAAATATTGAAATGACAGAAACAGGTCTTGATGCCTACAGGGTAGAAACAGGAGCCCCCATACCGATTCTTTTTCAGACCGGATATTTGACTATTAAGGAATATATCCGCAGCGGAGGAATTTATCGATTGGGCTTTCCAAATGATGAAGTGCGTTACGCTTTTTTGGAAAATCTTATTCCCGCTTATACTTCTTTAGGCCTTGATGAAGCCGGTGTCTCCGTTTGGCGTTTTGCTGAAGATATATGCAAGGGCAATGTTGAAAGTTTTATGGAAAGACTGCGTGCTATATTGGCAGGAGTTCCTTATGATAACTTGTCTGCCGATAAAACTTCTTTACGTGAACAAAACTATCAGACGGCCGTCTACCTTATATTCAAGCTGATGGGACAATTTGTATTGACCGAAATTCATTGCTCAAGGGGAAGGGCTGATTGCATTGTAGAAACAAAGGATACGGTTTATATCTTTGAGTTTAAGTTGAGTGCTGCCGGAAAGGTTAATGATGCCCTTACTCAAATACGGGAAAAAGGCTATGCAGAGCCTTATGCAGCAAGCGGTAAAAAAATAAAACTTATCGGCTGCGAATTTGATGAAGGCCGGAGGACTATCGGTAATTGGCTGATGGAAGAATTTTAATTGGGTAATTAGGAATGAAAAAAAAACTTGCGGTGCTGGTTTCGGGAAACGGGTCTAATCTTCAAGCCGTAATTGACGGAATAAAAAACGGCTCCATTGATTATAAGATTGAGGCTGTGGTTTCAAACAAAAAAGAAGCCTTTGCTCTCAGCCGTGCCGAAAGGGAGGGAATAAAGACTATTTATCTTCCTTTTAAAAAAGGCTCATCTCGAAATGAATATGATGCTCTCCTTGCCGAAAAGGTTAAGGAGTTTAAGCCCGATTATGTTTTATTATTAGGCTGGATGAGAATTTTAACTGACAGCTTTATATCTTCGTTTAAGGATAGGCTTATAAATCTTCATCCGGCCCTGCCCGGAACATTTCCGGGGACGGAGGCTATCGAAAGGCAGTACGAGGCCTTTATGAAGGGGGAAATTTCACGCTGCGGGATTATGACCCACTTTGTCCCGGATGAAGGAGTCGATTCGGGGCCTGTAATTTTTACTGAGGAAGTTCCGGTTTTTAAGGGAGACAGGCTTGAAGATTTTGAAAAAAGAGTGCATGAGGCGGAACATCGCCTTGTAATAAAAACGCTAAAATTTTTATCAAAGGTTTGATAAGCATGGAGAGAAGATTATGGGATTGGTATTGGCATCGGTTTCCGATAAGACTGGTTTAAAGGATTTTGCATCCCGCTTAAAAGCGGCAGGTTATGATTTTATTGCCTCAGGAGGAACGGCTAAGGCCTTACAAGAGGCCGGTATTAAAGTAAAAGAAGTTTCGGAATACACATCTTCTCCTGAAATTTTAGGCGGGAGGGTTAAAACTCTTCACCCTATGATTCATGGCGGGATTTTAGCCCGAGATACCGAAGAGGATAGGGCAGAGCTAAAATCGCTCGGCTTTAGCGGCATAGACATTGTTATAGCCAACCTATACCCCTTTGAAAAAACTATTAATTCCCCCGATTCAACTGAAAGCGATTGTATCGAAAACATAGACATAGGCGGTGTAGCTCTTTTAAGGGCTGCTGCAAAAAACTATTCCCGTGTTACAATTATCTGCGACCCGGACGATTATGACGAAGTTTCTTCCGAAATTGAAAAGACGGGAGAGATTCCTCTTTCCTTACGCAAAAGGTTGGCAATAAAGGCCTTTGACCTTTGTACCCGCTACGATGCTGCAATAACTTCTTGGCTTAGCGGGCTAAGCCGGCTTAGCGAAGGTATGGAAGAAAAAACCTCTCTTACCCTGTGTGCTTATCCCGGGCAGGATTTGCGTTACGGGGAAAATCCTCATCAAAAGGCTTGGCTTTATACAAACGAGCCTAAGGCCGGCCCCTTGGGAGGAAAGGTCTTACAGGGAAAGGCTCTTTCCTATAACAATATCCTCGATGCAGACGCTGCATGGAGGGCTGTTTCTATGTTTACAAAACCTGCGGCCGTTGTGGTAAAACACCTTACCCCCTGCGGCCTTGCCGAAATAAATGAAGAACCTTTAAAAAATTCTTCCTCCGTTTCCCCTAATTCGGAAGTTTCTCTTGCTTTAAGGGCAGCCATCGATTGCGATCCCGTTTCGGCCTTTGGAAGTATAATCGCCTTAAACCGTCCCTTCGATAAATCTTCGGCTGAAGCCCTTGGAACCTTATTTGTTGAGTGCATCATAGCCCCTCTTTTTACTGAAGAAGCAAAAGAACTTTTATCCGGCAAAAAAAACTTACGCTTAATCGAAGCTCCCATTCTTCAAGAAAAAGAAGCGTATGAATATAAGTCTGTCTTGGGCGGCTTTTTAAAGCAAGAAAAAGACTTGGGAGACCCCGAAAGTACGGAATATAAAGACGCAGCGGAAAGAAAGGCTGAGCCTTTAGAAAGGGCTATTTTACAATTTGCTATGAAGGCCTGTACTATGGTTAAATCCAATGCCATTTTGCTCGCTGCCCCGATAGATTTGTCAAATCCCCAAAAAGGTTTTTGTTCCGTCGGCATAGGCTGCGGTCAGCCCAACAGGGTAGATGCAGCCCGCCAAGCCATCGAAAGAGCCGGTGAAAGAGTTAAAAACTCTGTCCTAGCTTCCGATGCTTTTTTCCCCTTTCCCGACACAATCGAGGAAGCGGCAAAGGCCGGCATAAAAGCCGTAATCCAGCCAGGGGGCTCAATCCGTGATGACTTAAGCATCGAAGAATGTAACAAACGCGGAATGGCCATGCTGATAACGGGCGTAAGGCATTTTAAGCATTAGAAATTTTTAATATGAGATTTTTTTTATGATATTATCTTTTTGACGCCAGTTTTTGTTTACGCGGACTTGAAGATCCAATTGAACCTTGTAGGGGAAAATTTTACGCAGTTCGGCCATGGATTTTATCCTTATGCTCTTAATTACTGCGGCTCCCTTGCCTATGAGCATAGCCTTTTGGCTTTCTTTTTCGACATAGAGGAAGGCTCGAACCCAGAGTTCTTTACCGTTTTTACGCATTTCGGCATCTTCTACCCCTGAATAGAGGGCGTGAGGGATTTCTTCCCTTGTGTGAAGAATGGCTTGTTCCCTTATAATCTCCGTAATCCTAAAGACTACATCCTGATCCGTGTAGATGTCTTCGGGGTAGAGGGCTTCTCCTTCGGGGAGGAGCTCTATGAGGAGGGAAAGAATTTCGTTTATGCCCTTATCTTTTAGGGCGGAAATTTCAAAGATTCTTTCTTGCGGAATATTGGGTAAGAGGCTTAAAAGCTCTTTTTTTACAAGTTCAGCTTTTGAGGATTTGAGGTCGGCTTTGTTTAGGCCTATTACGGTTTTGTTTTGCAGGGGGATAAGAAGAGAACAGATATTTTTTTCTTCCTCTCCGAATTCCCGTGAAAGGTCTATCAGATATAAAACAGCATCCCCTTCTTCTAATCGGGTTTTCGCGATTTCTTGAAGTTTTAGGTTTAATTTTTTTTCAGATTTGTGGTAGCCGGGGGTATCTATAAAAACTATTTGTCCCTTGGTAGTGTTTACGATACCCCTAATTGCGTTTCGGGTGGTTTGCGGAATTGATGAGACAATCGAAACCTTTTCGCCTGAAGCCGTATTTAAAAAGGTTGACTTTCCGGCTGAAGGGCGGCCTATTATCGTTACAACTCCGCTGTTCATTTTATGCGCTTTGGCATCCTTCGCAAGATGTGCAAGAGTTAAACTTTACCTTGTTTTCGGTAAGCATAAGTACCTTTGTCGGGCAGCCTTCAACACACTTATTGCAGGAATCGCAAAGGGTATAATCTACCTTGGGTATTCCGTCTATTACCTTGATAGCTCCCGTAGGACAATTCTTTTCGCACTTCATGCACTTTATGCAGCCTCGCTTACAGTTTTTCATAATTTGAGGCTTACGCGGGTTTCTGCATGAACAGAGGGCTATAGCTCCTTTTTGATTGATAGGAACTGTCGTTAGAACATGCTGCGGACACTGGGCAACACAGACAGCACAGCCCGTACACTTATCATAGTCTACTTCAGGAAGTCCGTTTTCCTTGATATGAATGGCATCAAAGGGGCATGCACGCTCGCAGTCGCCAAGGCCTATACAACCCCAATCACATTCCTTTGTTCCGTTAATCGAAATCTTTGCGGCCTTACAGGTTTTTACGCCTACATAGTCGCACTTATCTCGGCAAACATCGTGAGAGCCTTGGCAGGTTAAAACCGCAACTCTGGCGGAAGCCGAGGCATCAACTCCCATTATCTTTCCTATGGCTTCGGCAACAGGGGCCGCTCCTACAGGGCATCCGTTTACGGGTGCATCTCCTGCCGCAACTGCTGCTGCAAATCCGTCACAGCCGGGATAACCGCAGGCACCGCAGTTTGCTCCCGGAAGAACCTCTCTTACGGCTGCAGCCGTCTTATCCGGTTCTACATAAAAAATTTTCTTAAAAAAGCCCAACAAAAGGCCCAACAAAAGAGACAATACCAGCGATACGGCCAAGGTCAATAAAATAATATTCATGCATACTCCAATAAAACTTTATTTCTCCTGGGCATCTCTAAAAACTTTGTTAGATTTTTAGAGATGCCCGACGAGTTTTTCATAAGTCTTTATATATCAATGACTTATGAAAAACATCGCAAATTAAATTTAAGGAGACCCTCTAAAAACTGATGTTTTTAGAGGCCTTCTCTTAATAATGCCATATTTTTACATTTTGTGCAAGTAATGGGTTTTAAAAATAAGTTAAGAAATATGGTAATGAAATTTAAAAATTGACATAATCTTATTTTTTCATTATAATGAGCCCTATGTTAAATCCTGAAAATATACGCAATTTTTGTATTGTAGCTCACATAGACCACGGTAAGTCTACCTTATCCGATAGGCTTATCGAAAAGACTAAGATAATCGATGAGCGCTATCACCGCAATCAGATGACCGATGATATGGATATAGAGCGGGAGAGGGGCATTACCATAAAAAGCCATGCCGTCCGAATTCCTTATACGGCTAAGGACGGTAAAGATTATGTTTTAAACTTTGTAGATACTCCCGGGCATGTAGATTTTTCCTATGAGGTTTCTCGTGCCATTGCCTCTTGCGAAGGGGCAATCTTAATCGTAGATGCTACTCAGGGCGTTGAGTCCCAAACCCTTTCAAATATGTATCTTGCCCTTGAGCATGATTTGGAAATTCTTCCCGTCATAAACAAAATAGATCTACCTGCCGCCGATATAGATGCTGCAAAACATCAGATAGACCATGACCTGGGACTTGACTCCGATGCGGCTGTGGCCGTTTCTGCAAAAACGGGACAAAATATTGATGCCCTTTTTGAAGCGATTATAACAGCCTTTCCGCCTCCCAAGGGTTCAAAGGATAATCCCTTACAGGCTCTTATCTTCGACTGCCATTACGACCCATACAGGGGAGTTGTAGTCCATGTGCGTGTTTTTGAAGGAATGATAAAACCCGGAATGACTATCCGCTTTATGAATACGGGAGGCGAATACAAGGTAGAAGAAACGGGAACCTTTGTCCTAGACCTTGTAAAGCAGGATTCCTTACAGGCAGGAGAAGTAGGCTATATAATTGCTGGCATTAAAACCGTTTCGGATGTAGGTGTAGGAGATACCATCACCGATGCTGCCGCTCCATGCAAAGCTCCCTTATCCGGCTTTAAAGAAGTAAAGCCCGTAGTTTTTTCTTCCGTCTATCCCACGGATACAAACGATTATGAGGAGCTCCGCGAATCTTTTGAAAAATTAAAACTGAACGATGCAAGTTTAACTTGGGAAAAAGACTCTTCTCTTGCCCTCGGCCACGGTTTTAGGTGCGGCTTTTTAGGCCTCCTTCATCTTGAAATCGTACAAGAAAGGTTGGAAAGAGAATTCGATCAGTCGGTTATTTTTACGGCTCCCTCGGTACGCTATAAACTTACCATGCGTACGGGAGAAGAAATTATTTGCGATAACCCTGCCGATTATCCCGATGAGGGACTTATAGCCTCGGCTGAAGAACCCTATATAAAGGCAACGCTTATAACGCCTACAAATTATCTCGGAAATGTTATGTCCCTCTGTATGGAAAAGAGAGGCGTGCAGACCAATATGACTTACTTGGATGAAAAAAGGGTTGAGATGACCTACGAGATGCCACTAGCCGAGGTCTTGTTCGATTTTTATGACAGGCTTAAAAGTATAAGCCGCGGTTATGCTTCCTTTGACTACGAGGTTATAGAAACCCGTCCTACCGATTTGGCAAAGATAGATATTTTAATTAACGGAAAGCCGGTTGATGCCCTCGCCCAGCTTGCATATAAACCGAGTGCCTATGATAAGGCCCGTCTTGTCTGCGAAAAACTTAAAGACGAAATTCCGCGTCAACAGTTTAAGATACCGATTCAGGGAGCTATCGGAAGTCAGATAATAGCCAGAGAAACGATTTCAGCCTTGCGTAAGGACGTTCTTGCCAAGTGCTACGGAGGCGACATCACCCGAAAGCGAAAACTTCTCGAAAAGCAAAAGGAAGGAAAAAAGCGTATGAAGATGATAGGCGATGTAGAGCTCCCGCAGTCCGCATTCTTAGCCGTATTGAAGACTAAGGAGGATTAAAACTATTAGGGGGAGAGAACACCCCGTTCCCTTACGGGCTTTTCAAGTCAGAGCAGGGGTTGCCTCCCTTCCCCTAAGACCCCATCCCTCTTCCTCGCACTGCCAAAGGGGTATCCCCTTTGGAAACCCCGCCTTGTTACAAAGTTTCTGGTTTATTTTTTGGTTGAGATGAATACAAAGGAGGTTGGGTAAAATTACAGTTTTTCGATTTCGAATTCGGTAAGACCTGTAACTTGCATAATTTTTTGCAAAGAGTCACCCAACTGTTTTAATATTTTAGCCGTTTCTCGCTTAGTTTCATAAATACCCTTATACCTAGCATCCATCTCAAAAGTAGACATTAATCTATATTCTTGTCTTGCCTGTTCATTATTTTTGACTGCTTGTATCATAGTTTCTATCTCCCTTGTAAATTCGCTTTTTGTTTTACCTGTTTTAAGATATTCTAAAAATTCTTTTAATTCTTTGTTTTTAGTATCCTTAAATGCCTCTGCGTTTATTATAACCTTTTTCGTGCCGTCTTGTAAAGATATGTTTTTATCTTCAAGACAAATATTTTCAAAGGTATAAATAGATCTATTTTTGCCTAGAACATCAAATAAACAAATAAAAATTATAAAGCTGTCATTTAAATCGTTATAGAAATTCCCCTTATCCAAGAACGAAATATCTATAGCTGCTTGGTAGAACCTCATTCTTTTAGGTATATTCTTCTCGTTGCTTACCTGCATTTCCACATCATAAAATTTACCGTTTTCAGTTTTTGTACAAGAACATCAAACCTTACGGATTTTGCCTGTTCATAGGTGTTAATATTATGCTGTATAGAGATATATGCAATTTTGCCGATTGTATCGGTCAGTATCATCTCGATGAGCTTTTTACACAAATCCAGATTTTGTATAACTTTACAGAACATGAAGTCATCCTGTAGTGTTAAATCTTCAAATCTTTTTACCATTTTTTTCTCCTAATTTTTATTTTTTCTCCATAAAAACTTTTTGCAGCAAATATCAGAGCTTTTCGGCTCTGTTCTGTAAGGAAATTTTTCATCGTATCCGCTAAAGCGGATAGCGAATCAATTTGCGAAAAAAGTTTTTTCCGTGCTTTTGCAACAAAGTGAAAAAGCACATATAATAATGCGACGTTTGCCGAAAGGCAAACTCGGCAGATAAACAGTGAGGCTGAATTCCTGCCGAACTGTTTATCATACCTCCCCATTATATTTATAGAAAATATTTGAAAAAAATAGTAAATTAGAAAAATATTTTTATAAATTGAATTAAATTGTAAAAATCGGACATGGATGTACATTTTTCATCGACCCTCTTTTTCTTTTCTCAAAATAATGATATAATCGCCCATTGTTTTAATAAATAATTTTTTAAGGATGGGAACAATTTATGAGCAAAAAGACCACCGATATTATTGTTATAGGTTTTGCTTTATTTGCTATGTTTTTAGGAGCCGGAAACTTGATATTTCCGCCTACTTTGGGACACTTATCAGGAAAGGACTGGATTTTTTCCCTTTTAGGTTTTTTGGTAACGGGAGTAGGAATGCCCGTTTTGGGTATCATATCTATGGGAAAATGCGACGGCCATCTTTCCAATTTTACCAAAAATATAAACCAATTATTCGGAACTTTTTTTATAATCTTTGTTATGCTTATAATAGGGCCGCTTTTTGCCATTCCCAGAACTGCAGCTACTACTTATGAAATAGCTATCAGACCCAACTTCGGGATAAGCTCTGTTTTATCGTCCTTTATATTTTTTGCGATTACCCTTTTCTTTGTTTTAACTCCTAATAATGTTATTGATAGGGTTGGAAAGTTTTTAACGCCTGCATTGATAGCCGTTTTAGGTCTATTGGTTATAAAGGGCTTTGTTACTCCCATCGGCAAACCCTCAGATCCTTCAGTCGATAAGATATTTTTAAGAGGCTTTAAAGAAGGCTACCAAACTATGGATGCTTTGGGCTCAATGATATTGGCCACAATAGTTATTTCAAGTATCAGTGCAAAAGGCTACACGGAAAAAAAATCTCTTTTAAAAATGACAATCTGGACGGGGCTTATTGCATGTATAGGCTTAGGTCTTGTTTACGGCGGGCTCGTATATGTAGGAGCAACAGGAAGTGCCGTCTTACCCGATAACCTTTCGCGAACCGAAATTGTAGTTCAGTCCAGCGAGATATTATGGGGAAGGGCTGGTAGAATAGTTTTAGGTTTGGCAATAGGCTTGGCCTGTTTGACGACCTCAATAGGTCTTACCGCAACTGCAGGAGAGTATTTTTCCAAAAGATTTAAAGATGACATAAGCTACCGTGCCACCGTTATCATTATCTGTGTTGTAAGTTTTTTCCTTTCAAATTTCGGTGTAGATAATATTATCTCTATTGCCGGTCCTATTTTGGAAATTATTTATCCTGTAGCGATTGTATTGATAGTTTTAAATTTGTTTGCTGAATTTATACCGAACAAGTATTTTTTTCATGGAGCAGTAATAGGCACTCTTTCAATAAGTATCCTCCAAGGCTGGGTTGCAGCTCAGGAGCTTATCAACAACTTGCTTATTAAACTTGAAGCCTTTCCGGCAATGGATCAAGTGGGTATGAGTTTTAATACCACCATCAACGTATTAAAGACTCTTCCTTTTGAAGGTATAGGCTTCCCATGGCTTCTTCCTGCGTTAGGCCTTTCTCTCTTGTTAGGCTTTGGTTATATTATTATGCAAAAGACTGAAAAAGCACCCTCAATGAAAAGTGAATCTCAAAAAAAGGATGAATAATGGCTGAGATAGACAAAGTTAATTTATTGGATTTGGATGAAGAAGATTATGATACGGTTTTAGCACCTGATATTCAGTTTAGCGGTAAGATAGAGTGTAAAAAACCGTTTATGATTAAGGGCAATGTGGAAGGCTTTTTGGTTTCCACAAGCGATGTAACCATTGATGAAAATTCTGTTGTTAAGGCCAATATCAGAGCTGACAGGGTTGTTATCAAGGGGGCTGTTGAAGGTAATGTTTTGGCCGATACTATGGTGCATGTTTTTTCTTGCGGAAAACTGATAGGCGATGTTACGGCTCCGGAAGTTGTTCTTGAAAGCGGCTGCGTATTTAACGGTATTTGTACCATGACAAAGGATAAGCAATTTGGAAGATAAAAAAACAAAAATTAATTTTATCTTTAAATTTACTCTTGTTTTTTTTATGCTGTGTTGGGCTCCTGTTTTTTCTCAAAATAAGCCTGATGCTCTGGTCTTGTATAAGAACGGCCGCTATGCCGAAGCTGTTGCCGTCTGTGAGGCCGAAATTAAGCAGTCTCCCAATAATTTGGACAGTTATGTTGTAATGACATGGGCTCTCTTGGCTGACGGCCAATACCAAAAAACCTATGATATAGCCTTAGCCGGACGTAAAATTGCACAAACCGATCCCCGCCTTATAGCAACTCAGGCTGAGGCCTGTTATTATTTGGGTAAGAATTCCGAAGCCCTTAAACTTTTTCAAGATTATATTTCTTATGCTCCCAATGGAGTGCGTATTCCTTCTTCCTATTATTTTATGGGAGAAATATATTTACGAATGGCAAAGTACAGGCATGCCGACATTGCTTTTTCCGTAGCCGTTACCCTTGATTCCTTTAACAGTCTTTGGTGGGTTCGTTTAGGCTATGCCCGAGAACAGATAAAAGAATACCGTTATTCCCTTGAAGCCTATAATAAGGCCTTGAGTTTAAACAAAAACCTGGTTGATGCTCAAAAGGGGCGTGAAAGGGTGTTGCAGCGTTTTTAATCTATGAGTAATTTTTTTTCGGTTAGAATAGAAACGCTCGGCTGCCGCTTAAATCAGGTGGAATCCGAGGCGCTTGCCGTCCGTTTTGCCGAATGCGGTTTTGATGTGTTTTCAAAAGAAGCGGAGACTTCAATTTTGCCTGTAAAACTGTGTATAGTAAATACCTGTACGGTTACGGGAAAGGCGGAACAAAAGGCTCGCCGTCTTATCCGTCTTTTACTAAAGGAGCATGAAGATGCCGTAATCTTTGTTACAGGCTGCTATGCAGAGCTTGAAGCCGATTTTATCGAAAAAATAAATAAAAGAATTATAGCCTTTTCAGGCAAAAAAAAAGATGAGCTTGATGGTCTTCCTCAGTTTTTAAAAGACTCCTGCCTTAAAAATAAAGATTTAAAAGAAGATACCGTTAATCTTAAAAAAAATCTTCTTATTTTTCGAAATAAAATATATTCAAAAGAAAGCCGACCGGATAAATCTTTTTTGATAAAGGAAACGGAAAGAAGAAAATCAATGTTTAAGTTGAGCTCTCCCGTTTTTGTTTTTCATTCCAGAGCCAGTTTAAAAATACAAGACGGATGTAATAATGCTTGTGCCTATTGCAGAATAAGGCTTGCGCGCGGTACTTCCGTTTCCCTGCCTGCTGAAGAAGCCGTAAGGCGGATAGTTCAAATAGAAAAAAACGGAGCTGCAGAGGTTGTTTTGTCGGGTGTAAATTTATCCCAATATAGGGACGAAACCTATGGAGGCTTTGCAAATCTTTTGGCCATGCTTTTAGAAAACACAAAAAAAATAAGGCTCCGCATTTCGAGCATGTATCCCGAATGTGTAGATAACGGCATCTTAAAAATTGTAGAAAATAAAAGGATTTGTCCGCATTTTCATCTTTCGGTACAGTCGGGAAGCGATAAAATTTTAAAGGCTATGAATAGGCCCTATAGGGAGGCCGACATCAGAAGGGCTGTAGATAATTTACGCAAGGTAAAGGACAATCCTTTTATCGGATGCGATATCATTACAGGTTTTCCGTCCGAGACGGAAGAGGATTTTTTACAAACATTTAATATGTGTGAGGATTTAAAAATTCCCGGTATCCATGTTTTTCCTTTTTCGGCCCGCCCGGGAACAAAGGCTTTTGCGATGAAACCGAAGGTTCCTGAAAGAGAAGCAGGTAGAAGGGCTTCGCTTCTTTCGGAATTGAGCGAAAAAAACTATCAAAGTTATTTGGCCTCTTGTAACGGAAAGTTGTTTTTTGGCGTTATCGAAAAACCTCAAAACAATGAAGATTTGAGGATTGTAACCGAAAATTATCTAGGTCTTTCTTTAAAATTGAACAAGAAAGCCGAAAATTATAAGGGCGGCGAGGGACTTTTTGTTGTCATAAATGATGGAATTGCATATCTTGCGGATTAATTCGTTTTATGATAGAATGACATAAAGTCTAATAAAGATATAGGGAATTTGAGCGGAGGTAAAAGTGAAGAAAGTAATTGCGTTTTTGTTTTTGTGTATAATTGTTGGTTCGGCGTGTTTTGCACAGATTTCTATGCCTGAACCGGTTACTCCCTCATATGTTTCTCCCCGTATAAGCGGATTGGGAGTTCCTTTTACAACATATCAGGCCGGAACCGAGACCTTGTTTACAAACCCGGCTATATTTCCTTTTTTGAAGAAACGTTGGTCGGCAGGAAAGATTGCTCTCCATGCAAATGAAGACAGTTTCGGAGGCTTTGGTTCTATCTTTGCCTCTGAAAAACTAAAGACCCTTGCGGAATATCTTTACAAAGGTGACAGTAAGTATTTTGACATTTCTGCTACAGGCCCTCTGGCCCTCAGCTTAGCCGATAGGAATTTTGCAGTAGGCATTTTTAATAGATCCATTGTTCATGCTGATGTACAAAATACTATAATGAAAAAACTTTTAATGGGAGAAGAGCTTTTAGTAACCGGAGGCTACGGTATCTGTCTTTATGACGATGATGTTAATAAGGTATCGCTGGGTTTTCAGATGAAGGGCTTTTTTCAAACTTTTTCTTATGCTTTGAATAAGAGTAAGGCAGATATGGCTTTGGCTGTGAATTCAGGCTTAAAGGACTTAAACATTGTTTTAGCCAGCGGTATTGGTTTGGATGCAGGTTTTTTATATAAGTATGATAACTACTTTTTTTTAGGTATTGCTTGTAAAGATGCTTATACTCCGGTCTTTTTAACCCCTTATAATAATTTTTCAGATTATAAAAAGGCAATTACGGCAGGAAAAACACAGTATAAAACTCTTTTGCCTAATTTGAGTGCCGGCATTGGTTCAATGCCTGTTTTTGACGATATGTGGACTACCGTTTCTTCATGGTCATTTTATATTGATTATCAAAATATTCTCGAGCCGATTTTTAATAGAAACAGAAGTCCCTTGCTTAATATTGCTGCAGGAACTGAAATAGTTTTTCACAAGGTTTTGAGTTTTAGGTTGGGTATGTATGAGCTGTACCCTCATTTGGGAGTCGGTCTTGATTTTACCTATTTTCAGATAGATTTTTCTGCCTTTTTAAAGGAACTGGGTAATAAACCTTGGGAAAAGCAAAAAATAGGCTTGGATTTTGCTTTTTCATTTGAATATTGATTTTAAGGCTATCATTTTTAGGAATTCTTATGTCTTTTAAATTAAAATTAGGCAGCCGTATTAGAATTCTCTCACGGCTTGCTCTTTTTTCGGCTACCCTCTTATGGGGAAGCACCTTTGTTGCAGTAAGCAGTACAAACGATTTTTTTAAACCCAACTTCTTATTGGCTTGCCGCTTTTTGCCTGCCTGTCTGATTCTTTGTGCCGTGTTCTTTAAGCGTTTAAAACAGCTTGACAAGCGTTATGTAAAGGCCGGAATGATTTTAGGCCTGATTATGTTTGCAGGTTATTCTTTGCAGGCCATTGCAATTACTACTGCAGGGGGGCTTCCCGGCCGAAGTTCTTTTTTGGTGGCAACCTATTGTGTTCTTGTTCCATTTGTAAACGCCGTAGTTTTAAAAAAAAGGCCTGATAAATTCAATCTTTTTGCTGCCTTTCTTTGCTTTGCAGGAATCCTTGCAATTTCGATGCCGGATTTGATTTCGGAAAGTCAAAACGGGGTAAACTGGGGAGATGTTCTTTCACTTATAAGCAGTTTTATATTTGCCGTGTACATAGTACTTCTTCCTAAATTTATGGAAGACCTCGATGCTCCCCTTATTACAATAGCTCAATTTGCCTTTGCAGGAACGTATGCCCTCATTTTTTCTCTTTTGTTTGAGGATAACTCCAATACCGTTTGGAATTATCAGTCTGTTTTTACGCTTGTTTATTTAACCGTTCTTTGTACGGCCCTCTGCGTCCTGCTTCAAGCTGTGGGGCAAAAGAATACGCCTCCGGCTACGGCAGCCCTTATTTTTTCTCTTGAATCTGTGTTCAGTATCTTTCTTTCGATAATGCTCACCGGCGAAAGATTTACGCCTGCCTTAGCCCTCGGTTGTTCCTGTATCTTTATTGCAATTATAATCTCCGAAACAAAGCTTTCGTTTTTAAGGAGAAATAGAGGGAAGTAAACAGCAAAACTATGTATGTTTTTAGTTATTATAAATTCATCTAAATTAGCAGTATGCCGGCTTTGCCGTTTGCGGATCTATTATGTTTATTTCCAAGCCCAAGAAGTTTAAGAGTTTTAGTATTGTCGAAAATGTAGGATTGCCTTTCTTTGATAAAGAACGGTACAAATGCTCTCGGTTTAAATCGGTATGTTTTGCAACATTTGTAAATCCCTGGGCTCGTGTTACATCTCCTAGGGCTTCCGTAAAGTGTTCGGGGGTGTTGTCTTCGATAGAGGTTTTAAGAGCTTCATTTAGGTATTCTATCATTGCTTCTTTTGTATTTAAATAATCAGCTGGGTCAAAGTCGGTAATTTTCATTTTGTATCTCCTTGTTCTAATAGCTTTATCATTTGTTGAGCTTTTTTAATGTCTTTTGATTGGGTCGATTTATCTCCTGCGATCAATAACAAAATAATTTCGTTATTCTTGTCTGTGCAGTATATTCTATAACCTGGACCAAAGTGTATACGCAGCTCGTAGATATCTTTATCAATTATGCGATGATCTCCTTTATTTCCTCTTTTTAGGCGCATTATCCTGTCAATAATTTTGGCTTTTCCTTTTTCGTCTTTTAGTTTTGAAAGCCATGTGTCAAATACTTCAGTTTTTTTTATCGTTCGCATATCTATATTGTAGTTTAAAAACAACAGACTGTCAAGTCTGTTGTAATTCATTACTTTACGTTATACTTACAAGGTTCAATATATTTTTCTACCATCGATTTATCGACACCTCTTTTTTTGATCATTTCGCTGTAGAATTCTCCGCTTTTTTTGATAGTCCTTTCTTGAGTTTCGTAATTACAGTGCACAAGGCCGAAACGGGCGGATTCTCCTTCTTTCCACTCGAAGTTGTCGATAAAGCACCAATGATAATAGGCCTCAAAGGGGAGGGGGGATTCGCTTATAAGTTTTAAGTGGTCATAAATATAGCGGCATCTAAACTCATCCTTATTGTCGCAGGTTCCGTTTTCGCTTATGACTATCGGAAGGGGAAGGCAGTTGTAGCAGGTTTGAGCGCACTCGATTAGGCCCAAGGGATAAATATCCCAGCCTAAATCGTTTTTAGGCGTGTTTTCAAAGGCCTTGTAAGAGAACCCTCTTACTGCCTGCCTTGAATAATAGTTGATAGCTATAAAATCGACATAGTTTTTCTTTTTTATGTTTAGGATATTTTTAAAGGGGAATGAAAACTCTCCCTTAAAGCAGGCTTCCATAATTCCGTCTTGGAAAATTTTGCTTATTCTTTTTGCCGCCCTTTGATCGGCTTTTCTATTTTTATCCTTTGGATGGAAGGCCTGCATGTGGTGGGCAAAGCTCACCCTTGTGTCCGTAAGGCCTTTTTCTTTGCGTATTTCGTGGATTAAATCGTAGGCCTTGCAGTGTGCGGCTATTAGGACATTCATTACCTTTATAGTTTTTGGAATCGATTTTTTTTCGGGCGGCCAAAGGCCTAAAAAGAAGGACTGAACTGCATAGACATTCGGCTCATTTATTGTAACATAGTCGCTGCAAAGGCTTCCAAGCTCGTTTATGCAGGTCTTTACATAATTTAAAAAGACTTCGACATTTTCTTTTTTTGTAAAGCCTCCCGATTTCTCAAACCACATGGGATGGCTGAAGTGGTAAAGGCTTATTAAGGGCCTTATACCTGCTTTTTTTAAAAGGCTCAATTCTTCCTTGTAGTGGTAAAGGGCTTTAGTGTCGAATTTTCCCTTTTCAGGCTCAATGCGTGCCCATTCCAAGGACATGCGGTAAGTTTGAATCCCCATCTTTTTTAAAAGTTTGGTATCTTCTTCAACCTTTTCATAGTGCATATTTGCACGGGCAACGTCGGTGCCGTCATTTGTCATTTTGCGGTCGCAAAAATCGTTCCAGTTGGAGTTTACCCTTCCTCCCTCAATCTGGGTAGAAGCCGTAGCAACCCCAAGTAAAAAGTTTTCTTTTAACTTAAACATCATTCCTCCATATCACGCGGTTTGTTTACAAACCGCATACAATAATACGATGTTTTGTGCGAAGCACAAAACTCGAAGATAAACATTTCGGCTTGTATTTCAAACCGAAATGTTTATCGAACCTCCATAGATTTTTTACGATAAAAGTCCACGATGGATCTTCCATATACCCTTTCATCGCTTTTTGTCAAAGAGCCTATTGTTTGAGGCATAGCCTTTTCGGATGGCCTGTGCATCATCACAAGGCCCCCTTCTTTTAATATTTTTGATTCTTCTATTTTTTCGAGAAGTTCTATGTGAAATTTATATGGGAAGGGTGGATCAAGGTAGATAATATCAAATGATTCCTTAGCTCTTTTTATAAAGGTTTCTGCAGGCATCCTCTTACATTCGAGCTTTTTATCTGCCATTGAAACGTTTTTTAATAAAACTGGGAATTTATCGGCATCTTTTTCTACAAGATAGACGGGGTAGGCTCCGCGAGAATAGGCTTCCAAACCGCAGACTCCTGAGCCCGTAAAAAGGTCTAAAAAAGAAAGGCCTGAAAGATCTCCAAGTATGGAAAAAACAGACTCCCTCATCCTGTCCATTGCAGGCCGTATTATCCCCTTGGGACATTCTACCTGCCTGTTTTTTAAACTGCCGCCGGTTATTCTCATGGGAATAATTATAGCACAGACCTATCCTAAGTTCAATAACTCTGAAAGTTCATTTTGAGAAACTATGTTGTAGGTTTCATTTTCAACATTCGTATCGGAAATATCTATATTTATTTTGCCGAGAAAATCCTGATGCTTTTTGTAAATACCTTCAATACGGGTTTTTTCCGTGTTAAAAATAGATTCGGTTCCAAGTTTTTCAGTTAGGATAAGCTTCAAAACGCTCATATATTTTTTGATACAAAAATAAAGACAGTTCATTGTATCTATATAATCAGGCAAGTGGGATTGAGGCTCTATCTGATTAAAGAGTTTTTGCAGAGCCGCATCAAAAAATAAAATATCCCTCATCATCTTATCTGCAAAAATACTTTCGGAAAGGTCTAAATTAAGACCGTCCTTTATTACGTCCAACATTCTGGTTATTTGAAACAAATTATCCTGAAAAACAATCTTATGAAGCATCTTATTTTCCCTCTCAAAATAGACTAAAAAAACTACAGCTCTATTTTATTTTCGGAAGATAAATTTATCGGCTTTAATTTAATTCTTAATTCCCTTTCTCCATTCCCCTTGCTTTTTTAGTGCATCTTTGATAGACTTACCGCATGGCAAAGACAGTAGACGATAAAAAGATTATTTACACAATGGATAGGGTTTCAAGAACCCATGGAACAAAACAGGTTTTAAAGGATATAAGCCTTTCTTATTTTTACGGTGCAAAAATAGGCGTTATAGGTTCTAACGGATCCGGTAAGTCAAGCCTCTTGCGTATTATGGCAGGAATTGACGGGGATTATACGGGCGAAGTTTCTTCGGCGCCCGGCTATACTATAGGTTATCTTGAACAGGAGCCACAGCTTCAAAGCGGCAAGACCGTTCGAGAGGTTGTTTCCGAGGGGGTTCAGGAATTGGTAGACCTTCTTGCAGAATTCGACAAGATAAATGAGGCATTCGGCGACCCCGATGCCGATATGGATAAGCTGATGGAAAAACAGGCTAAGGTGCAGGAAAAGCTGGATGCAACCGATGCTTGGAATTTGGACAGCCGCCTCGACCTTGCTATGGAAGCCTTGCGATGTCCGCCCGCCGATCAGGTAATCGATGTGCTTTCAGGGGGAGAAAAAAGACGGGTTGCCCTTTGCAGGCTCCTCCTTCAAAAGCCCGACATTCTTTTATTGGACGAACCTACCAACCACTTGGATGCAGAAACGGTAGCATGGCTTGAAAGGCACCTTCATCAATATGCAGGAACAATTATCTGCGTAACCCATGACCGTTATTTTTTGGATAATGTTGCAGGCTGGATATTGGAGCTTGACCGAGGAGAGGGTATTCCATGGAAGGGTAATTATTCAAGTTGGCTCGATCAAAAACAAAAAAGACTTGCTCTTGAAGAAAAGGGAGAAACGGAACGCCAAAAGGCTTTAAAACGGGAGCTTGAATGGATTGGTATGAGCCCCAAGGGAAGACATGCCAAGAGCAAGGCCCGTATCAACGAGTACGAAAAACTTTTAGCCCAAGGCTCAAAGGAAAAAATAAAGGATTCTCAGATTACCATTCCGCCGGGACCGAGGCTGGGGAACTTGGTTATAGATGTTAAAAATGCCGCAAAGCATTACGGCGACAGAATCCTCTTCGATAAGCTTAATTTTTCGGTTCCTGCGGGAGCCATAGTCGGTATCATAGGTCCGAACGGTGCCGGTAAGACAACCCTCTTTAAGATGATAGTCGGGGCTGCAGGTTTTGAAACCCCGGAAGGAGCCGATCAAAAAAGGCAGATCGTAAAACCAGATGAGGGTGAAATCAAAATAGGAGACTCGGTAAAACTTTGCTATGTTGACCAGACAAGAGAAAAACTTGATCCTAACAAGACCGTTTGGGAGCAGCTTTCAGACGGGCTTGATATTATAAAGCTGGGAGCCTCAGACGGATCTTCCGGTGTGCGCGAGGTAAACTCAAGGGCTTATTGTTCTTGGTTTAACTTTTCGGGACAAGACCAGTCCCGCAAGGTAGGTGTACTTTCAGGCGGAGAGAGGAATAGGCTCAATTTGGCTATGATGCTAAAAGAAGGCGGAAATGTTTTAATGCTAGACGAGCCTACAAACGATTTGGATGTTACCACCCTTCGTGCTTTGGAAGAAGCCCTTGAAAGTTTTGCAGGTTCAGTCCTTGTCATAAGCCATGACCGCTGGTTTTTGGACAGGGTTTGCTCCCATATCTTGGCCTTTGAAGCTGACGGCGAAGTCGTCTGGTTTGACGGCAACTGGACGGAATATGCCGAATGGAGACGCGAAAAATACGGTAAGGATGCCGATACTCCCCACAGAGGCGTTTACAGAAAGCTTGAAAGGTAGCCGGCTTAACCCTATGAAAAGCCCTGCGATGATTATTTTCGATTATGGGAATACTCTTATTTATGAAAAGGAGCTTGATTTAGAAAGAGCCTATAAGGCTCTTTATGCTCAAATTTATAAAAATCCCGATAAAATAGATTTTATTACCTTTTATAAAAAGGGAATGGCTATTTTTGAGAGGGTAAAATCGCGGGCTTTACAAAACGATGTAGAAATACACACTCATAATTTTTATAATTGTCTTTTTCAAATCCTTAATATAGAATTTAACCTATCCTACACGGAGCTGGAAATCCTTTTTTGGGAAGCTCTGGCACCGTGCAGGGCAATGCCCAATATCGAAAAACTTTTGCTCTTTTTGGAAGGCAAAAATATAAGAACTGCCGTCATAAGCAATATTGCTTTTTCGGAAAAAGCCCTGACTGCAAGAATAAATAAATATCTTCCGCAAAACAAATTCGAATTTATAATAGCTTCAAGTGAGTATGGGTTTAGAAAGCCGGATTTACTTCTTTTTGAGGCTGCCTTAAAAAAAGCCCGCCTTTCGGCCGATGAGGTTTGGTATTGCGGAGACAACCCGCGGGCCGATGTCATAGGCTCCGCCTCTCTCGGAATAAAACCTGTCTTATATACAAGCCGTTTTGTCTGTCCCTATGACAACGAAAGCCATATTTCTCCCGATTTTGAATTTACCAAAATAAGCGATTGGAACGAGCTGATAGAACTGATCGAAGGTTAAAATTCTTTACCCTATTGACAAATTTACAATATAGTTCAAAATAGAAAGATGAATAAAAGAATAACCTGGATAAATACTATTATCTTTTTAAGTCTTCTGTTGGCGGCTATTTTTTTTATGCCCCAAAGGGCTCCGGCTACATCGAATTCGGAATCCGATACGGATAATGCCGATGTAAATTTAAGATATCTTGAATC
Organism: Treponema denticola; assembly: GCF_024181645.1. NCBI lineage: Bacteria > Pseudomonadati > Spirochaetota > Spirochaetia > Treponematales > Treponemataceae > Treponema > Treponema denticola. The sequence goes on from NZ_CP058624.1 coordinate 904,837, forward strand.
CGTGTACAAACTGCTCCAAGAAAATTATGTCGATGAGATAGACCCCGCCCTTTTATATAAGGGTGCTATGGAAGGAATGCTTAATTCTCTTGAAGACCCTTATACCTCTTATATTTTTAAGGATACGACGGCCGGCCATGATTTGGAGGATACTACAACCGGTGTTTTCGGCGGTATAGGTGTTCATATTACAAAACCGAATGTATCTACCCCTGAGCGTCCTGCCTATGTTGAAGTTGCAAGCCCTATTGAAGGAACTCCGGGTTGGAAGGCCGGACTTCAACCGGGGGACTATATTATCGAAATTGACGAAGTAAAAACCGAAGAGATTACCCAAGATGAAGTTTTAAATATGCTTCGGGGAAAAGAAGGTACTCAGGTTACAATAAAAGTTCTTAGAGGAAAAAACCTAACATTTGATCTTACGCTGACCCGTGCCATAATCGAAGTTCCTACCATAAAATATACAAAAATCGGAAACGATATTGCATATATCCGTTTAATAGAGTTTAACCCCAACTCGGCAAAACGAATAACCGAAGCTATAGAAAAATTACAAGCAGAAGGCTGTACAAAGTTAATCTTTGATTTAAAGAATAATCCGGGAGGTTTGATTACAAGTTCTATTGATGTAGCGAGTATCTTTTTAGAATCGGGTGTTGTGGTTTCGACAAAGGGAAGAGCCCGCAACACAAGCGAAACTTATAATGTCCGCCGATTTGTAAAAAAACTTCCTAAAGATATGCCCATAGTTGTTCTCATAAATGAAGGCTCTGCAAGCGCTTCCGAAATTGTAGCAGGCGCTTTAAAGGATCATAAGAGGGCCTATCTTGTAGGAACCCGTTCTTACGGCAAGGGCTTGGTGCAAAGCGTCGTTCAGCTTAGCGAAAAGGAGCTTGTGAAGATTACAATAGCAAGATACTATTCTCCGAGCGGTGCAAATATAAATAAGCAGGGAATCCTTCCCGACTTGGAAGTTACAAGGCCTAGTTTTACGCCCGATGAAGAAAAGAGCGTACTCGAACTTTTAAAGACTTCTAAAATTGCAAACTTTACGAGGAGCAAGCCTTCTCTTTCAAAAACTGAAATGGTAGATTTTTCTAAAGAACTTGAAAAAGAATACAATGTAAGACATGAGCTTATTTTAAATCTTATAAAGGTTGAATACTACCGCTCTCACGAAAGTCCTGTTATAAATGAAGATGATGAACAGTTGCAAGCTGCAATAGAACTTTTAAAAACAAAGGACGTAAATGCTCTTTGTAAAACTACAAAGACTCTTTTTGAGATGCAGGAAGAAGAAAAAGCTCAAGCTGAAGAAAAGGCAAAAACCGAAGATAAAAAATAATGAAGCAGCTGATTGTTTCCGCAGGGCCGGATAAGGATATAATCCGGCTCGATAAAAAAGATTATAACTATCTTGTTTCCGTGCGGAGAGTTAAAGAAGGGCAGGTCTTAAAAGTTTCTTTAAATGGAGTTAAGCCTGCCTCAGCTGAAGTTTTTAAAATTAATACCGAAAAAAAATATATAGAGCTTAAGCTTTTAAAGGAAGAAGTTGACTTAGATGCCGAACCTTATAAACCCCGTGCAGAAATTATTTTAATGCAATGGCTTATAAAGGGGAATCACATGGATATTGCGGTAAGGCAGGCTGCAGAGGCCGGCTGTTCGCTCATTGTTCCTGTTTTGGGAGAATTTTCCGTTATAAAAAAAGAAAATATAAATCAAACCGAAAGGCGTGAGCGTATTATAAGAGAAGCAAGGCAGCAGTCAGGTTCCATTGTAAATACCAAGATTCTTCCTGCCCAAGAATTGAAGGCGGCTTTGGATTCTGTTTTGGAGTATACGGCGAACAGGAAAACCGCTTTTATAATGCTGAGTGAAAAAAAGGTAGGTTCGTTTAGCTTTTTTGACTGTTTATCGGCCGAGACTGAGGCGGTAGTGCTTGCTATAGGCTGTGAGGGCGGCATAGCTTCTAAAGAAATTGAATTTTTAAAAGAACATAAATTTGGAGAAGTACATTTTAATACAAATGTGCTCCGTGCCGAAACGGCTGCAATTTATTCGATTGCGGCCGCTCAGGTTATAATGGAGGAAAAAGGTGGCTGTAAAAAGAATTAATTTTTTAAATGTTCCGCTTGATGTTTTACATGAAGAAGATATGGAAGAAACCGTGATGTCTCTTTTAAATAAAGAAGGGCCTCAGCAGATTATCTTTATGACCATCTGGGATGTTCTTAGAGCACGCCGCAACGGAGAGTTTAGAAATATGGTTAAAGAAGCGGCTCTTTGTTTGCCGGTTTCAAAAAGCTTGATACGCGGTGCCCGCTTTTTAAAAAAAGATGTCCCCGTAAGAAGGCAGCAGTTTTCGGTAGTTATAGATTTTCTAAACGTAATAGATTCCCACTATAAGAGCCTCTATCTTTTCGGAGGCCGGCAGGAAAGTCTTCTTATCGCCGAAAAAAACGTTAGAAGCACATTTCCGGGGTTACGCTTGGTTGGCCGCTTTGCCGGTTACTATCATAAATCGATGGAGCCCCATATTATTTCGGCTATTTCAAAGGCTGCTCCTTCCGTAGTCATTATAGGAAAGGGAGTCCCCGGCGGGAGAAAATGGATTTACCGCAACAAGGAGCATTTTAATTCCGGAATCTTTATCCGCTATGCAAACCTAATCGATATTTTTTCCAAATTTAAAAAACGCCCCTCCGAAAAACTTTTTAATTCCGGGCGGGATTTTATAATTCCCGTGCTTAAAAATCCTTTTAGAATATTTACTTTTTTCGGTTATATTTGGTATAATATTTTGCTCTTATTTTATAGACTGTTTAGAAAAGATTAGATAGGTAAACTTTATGGAAAACTTTTTAATGAGTGTATCGATGTTTTTTTATAGGGTGCAGGATAAGGTCAGCATGACTATGTCTTTTTTTGTCATGGCGGCATGTATCATCGGCATTGTTCTTGTGCTCTTTTTTGCAAGTACAAAATTAAGAAAAATAAATGCTGTGCTTGCAATAGTATTGTCAACTGCCTTATCCTGTATTCTAATGATTCCGCTGATGACGGCATTTAATTCTTTTGTAAATAAAAAGGTAGTTAACGAGGTAACTGACAGTCAACTTGCCGAAATTGAGGCACGCAAAGCTCAAATAAAACTTCTTGCAGCAAATCAAGAATTAAAAGAAAAGGAAAAAGAAATTCTTGACAATAAAATAAACATGCAAAAACAGTCGATCGAAATAAGCGGCTTAGAAGACAGTTTAAGAGTTTTACAAAATACTCAACTGAACATGCAGAGTTTTAAGGAAATATTGGAGCTTGGATTATTGGAAGCGAATTTAAAACAGACCACCTTGTATCGAAAACAGTTAAGCGGTATTTCGACCGGAATGGGTTTAAAGGCTGATCAATACTATGATGAAGGGCTTGTTATTTTAACTCACGATATCGATGCAAAATTCGGTGTCGATTTAAAAAAGATTAAAATTACCGTATCAAAGGATTTTCCGAATATTCTTTGGATAAAGGATATTCAGCCTAAATTTTTAGGAGCAAGCAAAAACAAGCATGTAAAAGAAGTTGCCGAAATAAGACGGGTCGATATAAAAAACAATATTAAAACATATAATATTTTAAACGGTCAATCCGAGGTAAAAAAAGCAAATCAATATGCAGATCTATGTGAACAAGAATACCAAACCCGTTTAAGTCAGGGCCTTGAAACGAATTTTATGAATGCTGCCGTTTTAAAACTGGCCGAAAATTTTATAAAACTTATTTTAAGTCCTCTAAAAAAAGAAATCAGGTTCGATTCCGGCCTTGACGGAGATACTATGTCATTGGAAGAGTATATCGAAACCGAATTAAAAGAAATCCAAGCAAAACGCTTAGAGCTTGAAGATAGCAATAAAACCCTTGATGCCGAAACTCAAACAAAAGAAAAAGAACTTGAAAATTTAAAATCGAAGATAGGTAACTGAGGCCTAGAAATCGGCGAAACTTTGTAATTATTGAGAACAGCTAGATTATGCCTTGACATATGCTCTTTAAGGAGGTAAAATACAATCAAGGGTAGAGCATGACAGAATCTTCAGGCCGTTTCGAATGGGATAACGAAAAAAACGATATAAATATAAAAAAGCACGGTATTGATTTTGCGGAAATTTTACCTGTTTTTGATGATCCGTATTTTTATGAAATATATGATATAAATCATTCTGTCGAAGAAGAACGCTTTGTGGGAATTGGTACAGTTGACGGAATTCTTGTAGTTGTTGTATGTTATACCGAACGCGGTAAAATACGGCTTATTTCAGCTCGTAGAGCAACAAGATTGGAAAAAGAGGTGTATTATGAAAAAAGAAAAACTATTAACGGCTGAGCGGATTGCGGAAATAACGGCTCGTGAAATTGATTTATCGGATATACCTGAAATTACAAAAGAACAATGGGAAAAAGGTCATTTTAAAAATCAACCGGCTTTAGCGGTATCAATAGATACTGAAAACGGCTATCCGGTTGCAGCACAGGGCTGAAATTCGGGTATACTTTACACACTTCTTCCTTTTCTTTAGAATATAGTCATCTTCTAAAAATTAAAACTTTTTTTTAGAAGGCTTAAATTTAATCTAAACTTAGGAAGACCTTATGAGCACTCTTATTCACGGCTTTGAAATTATAAGCAAAAATCCTTTACCCGAATTTAATGCCGTAGGCGTTTATGCAAGGCATAAAAAGACGGGGCTTGAACTTTATCATATTTTAAACGATGAAGATGAAAATCTTTTTTCATATAATTTTATGACGAGCTCTCCCAATTCAACGGGGGTAGCTCATATTATCGAGCATACGGTTTTATGCGGCTCTAAAAACTATCCGCTTAAAGACCCCTTTATGGTTTTGGCAAAGCAGAGCGTTAATACCTTTTTAAATGCCATGACCTATCCCGATAAGACCGTCTATCCTGCAAGCTCCTTGGTTGAAGCCGATTATTTTAACCTTATGTCGGTTTACGGGGATGCTGTCTTCTTTCCCAACCTTGACGAATGGGCTTTTAAGCAGGAAGGACACCGCTTTGAACTGGACGAAAACGGAAAGATGAGCGTTCAGGGAGTTGTCTTAAACGAGATGAGGGCTAATTATTCCGACTTTGACGGGGTAATGTATGATTGGGCAGCCGCTTCTATTTGTCAGGGAAGTATCTATGCTAAGGATTCGGGCGGCTCTCCCTTGGAGATTCCCGATTTAACTTATGAAGAATATAAGGCCTTTCACAAAAAATATTATCATCCCGTAAACTGCCGAATTTTTTTAATGGGAAATATTCCGACCGAAAAACAGATGAAATTTTTAGAAGAAAAATTTCTTTCTAAATTTGAAGCTGCCGAAAAGCCTCCCTTTGTGCCGCCGATTGAGCCCTATGCCGAGCCCCGCTTCTTTTCGGTACCGGCCCCAGCTGGTGGTCCGGCCCCGGCAGGCAGTCCTGACTCGGCAGATGGTTCTGCAGCCGCCGAAGAGATGACTAAGGATTCCGTAATGCTTAACTGGCTTCTCCCCGAAACTTCGGATACCGAAAAACTTATGCAGGCCTATCTTATAGGAGAGGTTTTAATCGGGCACAGTGGAGCATACTTAAATAAGGTCTTATTGGAATCGGGAATAGGGGAAGACCTTTATCCTTATAACGGAATAGGAAAGAGTCTTAGAAACATCACCCTCACAATAGGAATGAAGGGTATTAAAAAGGGAACGCATGAGGATTTTAAAAAGCTGATTCTTAATGCTCTTGAAGAGCTTGTAAAAAAAGGAATCGACCCTAAGGAGATTGAAACGGCTGTTCATTCCATAGATTTTAGCAACAGAGAAATAAGAAGAAACTACGGGCCCTTCGGTATTAACCTGATGGAGCGTGCTATGGCAGGCTGGACATACGGGGTAAGTCCCGAAAAAACTCTTCAATACACTCCTGTTTTTGAAAAGGTAAAAAAAGACCTTGCCTCCGATAAAAGGTACATCGAAAAACTGATTGAAAAGTATTTAATAAAGAATAAACATCATGCCCTTGTAAGAGTTTACCCCGATGCGGATTTTTGCAAACGCTTGGACGAAAGTCTGGAAAAAAGGGCTGAAAATTTTAATGCAAGTTTAACTGAGGATGCTCGCAGGGCCATGCTCAAAGATCAGGAGAAGATGAACGAGTTTAAACAAAAAAGCGATTCCCCTGAAATGCTCGCCCTTATTCCTCATCTTTCAAAGAAAGACCTGCCTCCGCTTCCGCCTCCGATAGATGAAGAAATCGCCTTTATCGGAAATGTTCCCCTTGTTATGCATGAGCAGCCTACAAACGGGATAGGTTATTTTCAATTGGCCTTTCCGGCAGACGGTTTAAGCGAAGAAGATTATAAATATCTGCCCCTTCTTTCAAGCTGCCTTACAGGAATGGGAACCGAAAACCTTTTATGGAGCGAGGTTTCTTCTAAGCTTGCAAATTTACTTGGAGGCTTTTCGGCAAGTGCAGGTGTTTTTACGGCAAACAAAAATCTTTCTTTATGTAAAAATGCGGATAAGATAAGGCTCTCCGATATAGCCGGAAGAGATTGGCTTTTTATTTCGGGAAAGGTACTCGGCGAATTGATTCCTGAAGCTGTCTGCTTTGTTTTGCAGTTTTTAAACGAAATTTCTTTTGACGATAAAAAACGCTTAAACGATTTGGTAACCCAGAGGAAAAACGATTTTGAAAGTCTCCTCGCCCTTGACGGAAACAGCCTCGCTCTTCTTAGGGCTGGTGCACCCCTGTCCGAAAAAAATGCACGGAGGGAGATGCTTTCGGGATTAAGTCAGCTTAAATTTTTGAGGGAGCTTTATTTAAAAGTTAAAGAAGATAATTCTAAAAAAGCCGACTCCGAAAACGCTGATTCCGAATTGAATAAATTATCAAATAAATTAAGTGCTGTATATAAATCGATTATAAAATCCGGTTTGATTATTGAAGTTACCGGTACAAAAGAAAATCTGGCCGCTTTAAAAAACGCCTTTGAAAAAAACTTAAAAGGCTTTAAGGCTCCCGATAAAACCGATAAGATTGTCTTTGAAAATCCATTTAAATTTAGGCCTTCTGAAAAAAAGAGGTTGGAACTTATTCCGGCTTCTCTTCAAGTAGGCTTTGCAGTTTCGATTTTTAAGGCGGCAGCTTTCGGTTCGAAGGAGCAAGCCTCACAGTTAATCTTGTGTAAATGGCTTTCAAGCGGCCCAATGTGGGAAAAGATAAGAAGCATAGGAGGAGCCTACGGTGCCTTTACCGTTCCTATGTCCTTGGAAGAACTTTTAGCCTTTGTTTCCTACAGGGATCCGAACCCGATAAATTCTCTTTCCGAATTTTTAAACTCGATAGATGAGACATTTAGCCAAGACTTTTCGGAAGAGATGATAGAAAAACTTATTACGGGAAGATACAGCAAGGAGATTATCCCAATGACTCCTGCAGGACGAGGGGCGGCTGCCTTTAGGGATCTTCTTTCGGGTATTTCATATTCCGAAAAAAAAGAAGTAGTTGAAAAGATGCTGGAAACTACGGCTGAGGATTTGCGTAATTGTGCAAAAAAATTATCGGTTCAAAGGGATTCCCTTTCTTCCGTAGTCTTGGCTTCCGATTCGGCTCTTGCTCAAAAGGAAACGATAAAAGAACTTTATCCCGAGCCCCTTCTTTCGGAGAGGGTTTGAGGAAGTCTAAACAGGGCTTTAAGGAATTTTAAATGGGTATTTTAAAAGCAGCTTCAGGCAAAAAAAATCTCCGCCCCTATGTTATAGGGATTGATCCGGGTTTGGCAAATACGGGCTATGGAATTATAAGTTTTTCAAATAACCGCTTTGAGTGTATAGAATACGGCTCAATAAGTACCGAGCCCCATTTACTCCAAGGGATGAGGCTTTTAAAAATTTTCGATAAGGTTTCGGCTCTTATTGAAAAATACAGGCCTAAGGAGGCCGGAATAGAAACCTTATATTTTGCAAAAAATGCGACGAGTGCAATGTCCGTTTCGGAAGCCCGCGGCGTGGTTCTTTTGGCTCTGGCTCAAGGGGGGGTGAGGGTAGGAGAGTATGCTCCCAATTCCATTAAAAAAGCCGTAACGGGTATTGCTCAAGCCGAAAAAAGGCAGGTACAGGAAGCCGTAAAATTGATTTTAGGTCTAAAGGAAATTCCTAGGCCTGATCATGCGGCCGATGCCTTGGCTGCTGCCATTACAAAAATAAATTTAGGAGATGTAGGGGAGGTACAGGCTTATGTTTAACAGCATTTCGGGAATTTTAAGCGGTAAAACAACCGATTCCGTCTATGTTGAAAATTCAGGTATTGAGTGGGAAATCTTTGTTTCGGCCTTGGCCCTCGATGCCTTAGGCACTGTCGGGAAAGAGGTAAAGGTTTATACATGGCTTTATCACAGGGAAGACCAGATGAGGCTTTTCGGTTTTCCCAATCAGGCAGAGCGCTCCTTGTTTTTGGATCTTACAAAGGTTGAGGGGGTAGGACCCCGTCAAGCCTTAAAGATAATGTCGGGGCTTAATTCCTCTTCCCTTGAAAAAGCCTTGGAGGAGGGCGACCTTGATACCCTTCAAAAAGCTCCCGGAGTAGGCAAAAAGACTGCCCAAAAAATGATTCTTGCCTTAAAAGGAAAACTTACCAATCTAAACGAGGTTTCCTCAAAGGGGCAGGCTTCCGTTTCTTGTGAATATGAAGACATCGTTACGGCTTTAACCGAAATGGGCTTTGAACGAAAATCCGTAATCGTCCAAGTCGAAAAAATAGCCGAAGAAATGAAGGCCGCAGGTTCCGATCCTCTTAAGAACGAAGAAGAGCTTTTTAGACGCTCAATCGTCGCTTTGAGCTGAAAAAGACAATAGTTTTATAGTGTTGCTATGGCTTTTAAAATCCTTTAATATATGGTATAATAAAATCATCTAAGGGGGCGTTATGAGTACTTTAAATAGAAAATATAAAGATTCAGTATTCGTTGACCTTTTCAGTGAAGATGAAAAGGCAAAAGAAAACTTTTTATCGCTTTATAATGCCTTGCACGGCACAAATCTACAACTGTCTTGCCCTGTAGAAAATATAAGGCTTGACAATGTTATGTACATGAACATAATAAATGATGTTTCCTGCCTTGTAGACAATAAGATTATTGTTCTTGCCGAACACCAATCCACTATAAACGAGAATATGCCCAGTCAAGGAATATACTTCCGTGTACATTCCTTGACTTCGAGTTTTGAGCACAGCTCAAAACATCGTAAAGCTAAAACCACCGCCATCCGTGGCGGTACTGAAATGACTTTTGCAAATAGACGAGGTAGATACAAGGCACAAACAAAAAACACCCGCAGGCGTGCTTTTTGCACGTCGAGGACTGTTTTTTGTGAAGTAACGCAGTAGATACTCGTATATTTGTAAAAGAGGAGGTAATCAATAGTGTCAGTAGCCGAATACGATTATGATACGGATATTGCAGTACAAAGAGAAGAAAGTCTAAGGATTGGCATGCAACAAGGAATACAGCAAGGAATACAGCAAGGTTTTTCCGATGGGGCGTACCAAAAAGCCATCGAAACAGCGAGGAATTTATTCCGTTTAGGACTGTCAATTGAGAATATAGCAGAAGCTACAGGCCTTGCCAAAGAAGAAATCGAAAGCATTTGAAACCACCGCCATCCGTGCGACGCAGTAGATACCCGAATATGATTATGAAACAGATATAGCTGTACAGCGTGCTGAAGAGCGTGAAATAGCCTTTGCTGAAGGAATTGAGAATCTCTAAAAAATTCAGCTTTTTAGAGGTTCAAAAGTCTATCTCTGCCATAGTTTTGATGTATGGCTGTATATGTGTGCTATTTTTAGAAAGATCTATTCTACACTGCCCGTAATATTTATATTTCCAAGATCAGAGCGGACATTAATTTTGTGCGGATTTTCCGATTGTGCCTTTGCCGAGTATTTTGATATTGTTGTTAAGTTATTGACCCTAATGTTTCCCTGAGTTCGAAATGTTTTATTAAAAGGTTTCTGTTTTGAAAAATCAAAATTTCCGCCGAGCATTATACCTGCCAGTATGCAGCATAATCCCATAAAAATTAAACACAATATCGAAAGAATTTTCTTTGACATACTCTCCTCCATAATTTTTTTAAGTAGTTTTGCAGAAGCAAAACTACTTACTTATCTGTTTTTTTAATCTTTAAACCAATTTAATCCTTAAACCTGATTCTTACCGAACCTATTCCGCCTTTGACGGTTATTGAGTTTTGGGCGATTGAACCGCTTTTTTGTCTGTCGGCTAAAAAGGTTTTTGATTTTTTTCCGTTTATTATAACCTCTCCTAAACCTGCACTTACATCAAAATCATAATCTTTTTCGGCTCCATCTATTTTAAGATCGACTTCGCCTATTCCACCCTTGACTGAGGTCTTACCCAGGGCCGTACCCGAAAAGCTAAATGAGCCGACACCGGATTTTATATCCATATTGTTTACTTTTGAATCCTTAAGGTTTACTTCTCCGACTCCGGCTCTGATTTCGGCATCCTTTGAAATCTTTGCATCATAAATATTTACTTCTCCGACTCCTGCTGCAAGGTTGAATTTTTCTACATTTATTTTGCTGATATTAAGTTCTCCGACTCCGCTCTTTATTTCAAAATTATTAAATACGATATTCCGCGGCAGGCTGATATATATTTTAGGCGAATTATTTTTAAAATTAAAACCAAGATTCTTAAAAAACTTTGAAGGAGTGTTGTCTTCAAAACTGATTGTGTCTCCTTTTTTTTCTACATCGAAATACTTGGGGTTAATGCGCTCAATTTTATATGAGGCTTCATCCGCACGATCGCTTATTTCTATTTTTACCTCTCCGACTTCTGCCTTAAGAAAAAAATTCTTAATTCCTTCCAAACTGATTGTTTCAGCCTTTTTGTACTCATCTCCAAAATACTCGTCCATATCATCCCCCCAAGATTCTATATCGTCTTCCATATCTTCGATACTCTCTGCCGCCGACATAATTTTATTATATGCTCTGTCAATAAAATTCCGTCCATGAATTCTACGCTTAGATCTATAAAAAAATCTTCCGCCTAAACTATAACCTATGCCGACAAGCATAAGTCCCAAAAGAATAATTAAAATTGTCTTTCCTATTTTTTTCATATAAATCCCCTTAACGATGTTTTGTGTAAACTGTTTATCGATTATCTTAATAATTTAATAATCGCAAGTATTATTAAAGCCGGAATACCCAGAACAATTGCACCCGCAAATAAAACCGGTATCAGCCAAAAAACCAGTTTAAATGCAAGAACTAAAATTCCCCCGACAATCCCGAAGACTGCAGCAATAATTCCGAAAACAAAAACAATAATTAAAAAAGCAATTAACATTTTTCCCTCCATAAATTAAATTTTTTTTACCAGCTGCGATATTTTTCTTATAATCGCAGTAACAAAAAGGTATAAAAGTCTGGTAAAACCTATGGCTATTAAAATAGCTCCTATTAAAAGAATGCCTGTACCTAAGTCTACAAAAAGCATACCGAATGCGAATACTGCCAATATACCGCCGCCGAAAACAAGGGCAATAGAGGCAACGCAAAGTCCTACGCATAGAAGAACTATTACTACGGTAAGAATTACGGCCAGCGGTATTGCAATCGGAGCTGCAAAGATTCCGAGGATTGTAAACCATAAGGCTCTTAAGCCGCCCCTTGCAGATTTTCTTGCTCCTTCGGCTTCCTTTATTGCATAGTCCGAAAGAATTTTTGAAGCAATGTGGGCAGGGCTTCTAAGTTCCTTTATTACCGTTTGCTCATTTTCACTTCCTGCCTCATCAAAATATTCTTCATAGAATTTAATTGCTTCCTTTCTATCTTTATAGGGCAGATGCCGAAGCCTGTCTTCAAGCTCTTCAATAAATTCTCTTCTTTTCATTTTATTCTCCTTCCCGAGTACTTATTTTAATTTTTCCGAAAGCAGTGCTGATCTTTATATTGGTATCTGAAGTTTTACTTCCGAGGTTAAGCCTGTCTCCTTTTCCTTCAACATTTTCCCCATTTAGTTTTACCCTGCCTTGTTTAGAAAAAATATTTATATCGTAATTTTCTACTTTATCAGGTAAATTAAGATCCACTGAACCTATCGCAGAATTGATTTTAGCATAACTGTGTAAATTTCCTTGGAATATTATGCTTCCTGCTCCGGTGTTTAATATAGCTTCATTAAAATCGCATTTTTGGAATTTATTCGTTCCCGCTCCTGTATTGAATTTTCCTCTATCCGATTTTAATTCATTTCCCGTTATATTTCCGGCTCCCGAATTTGCATTGATGTAGGAGCTTTCGGTTTTTATAAGCTCAATTGTTCCTGCCCCTGTCGATGCGGAAATATTACCGGCTTTTATGTTTTCAAATTTTATAGCACCTGCCGAAGAAGAAAGCTTCATAGTTTCAATATCAATATCACTTATATTTATAGCACCTGCAGAAGTATTAAAATCTATTTTTTTGTGTAGACCGCTTTTTACTACAAAATTTCCGCATGTTGTGTAGCCTTCAATAACTTCTACATTTACTTCTTCTATTTTTAAAGAACCCATCTGGGAATTAAATTCGAGTTTTTCAAGATGAGTATCTTTGGGAATGTTTATGAGGATTTCTCTTTTGCTTGCATTAAAAGATGTGTTTATGTTAAAATTTTCCAAAAAGGAAGCAAAGCCTTTTTTGCTGAAAAAGAAAACGGGCTTTTCCTTTATTATAAGCTTTCCGTTTTCAATCTTTGCCGAAAAATCATCATCCGCAATATTTTGAGTAGTATACTCAATTTTTTCTTCTTGAGAAGCATTTATTAAAACTTTTGCGGCTGTTATGTTTAAAATAATTTCCGAAATGCTTTCATCGGGAGAAAACTGCTGGGAAACTTGAGTGTTTTCACCCCTATATGAGGTTTTATGAAAATCTATAATCTCCTCTGCAAGTTTTTTAGGTGAGCCGAGTTCTTCAATTGCTGCTTCTTCGTTTTCGGCATCTTCAAAGTATTCTTCATAAAACTCGATCGTATTTTTTCTGTCTTCAGGTTTTAAAACTGAAAGATAAGAATTAAGTTCAGTTAAAAATTGGTCCTTTGTCATCTTTAATCTCCTAAAGGGCTGTTCCCTTAAAAATCTTGTCTATTAATTCCTTATAGGACTTCCATTCTCCAATGTAGAGTTCATGCTGCCTTAATCCCGCAGGCGTTATTTTGTAGTACTTACGGTTCCGCCCGTCGATAGGCTGATCGTAGGTTTCCAAATATCCGCTTGTTTGCAGTCTTTTTAGAACAGGGTATAAGGTAGATTCCGATATTGGAAGAAGGCTTTTGACATCCTGCGTTAATTTGTAGCCGTAAGAATCCGAGTCTTTTAAAAGGGCTAGAACGCAGGCTTCAAGCAAGCCCGTATTTATCGAAAAAATCATCCCGTTAACCTCCTTGTTATATCCGATATTATATAATATTGTTTAGCATATTATTTATGTTTATATATTATATAAAATATAATATTATGTCAAGTATAAATATGAATTTTTTTATAAATTTACTGTAAAAATAATGTGGTCAAGAATTAGTATCAGCGTAATTCCGTATCGGGGATAAGGCTTTTTGCAATGGCTGTAAGGGCTTGAGCTTGGGAGAGAGGGTAGGGCTCTACCGAGTTCCACTCAGGGGCTAGACAGGCTCCCGGTACAAATTGGGCTAGCCTCCATCTTGCAGTTTTGGGCAGGATGGAGGCTATTTTTTTTATTTCATCTTCAAATATGAGGTACGGAGCCAAAACAGTTCTATATTCTACCTCCGTTTTTTCGGTATTTGATTTTAGAATATCTAGGGTTTTTATAAGTGCTGTTTTTGCTTTTTCTGCGGTTGAATCGGTTTTTGAGGCTAAAAGTTCCCCGTACCTTTCAGGTGAAGTCTTTAGGTCGAGGGCTATCATGTCAGGTTTAAGATTGGGAGAGCTTAAAATCTCTTCTATGCGTTCAGGAAAAAGGCCGTTTGTATCTATTTTAACTGCAAGGTTTAAGGACTTGGCTCTTTCAATTAGCTCGAACAAGGCCGGGGACATGAAGGGCTCCCCCCCTGATATTACAAGGCCTGAAATAAGGTCTTTTCTTTTTTCTAAAAACGTATAGATTTCGCTAAGCTCATAATAATCATTGGAGCTTTCAGGATTTGCATTAAAGGAAGAAGGAGAGGCTAGGGCGAGCTCTGCATTGTGGCAGTAGGGGCATCGCATATTGCAGCCGGGCAAAAAAACCGCCGCTGCGACGCGGCGGGGAAAATTAACTAATGTGGTTTTTTGTAAACCTGCAAGCATTAGGCTATTTGTTCTTTTTTTTCTGAAAGGTTTTCCGAACTTGAAAAATTTAAGGAGCCGCTGATGGGCGGGCAATCACAGCCGGACAGAGTTTTTTCAATCCTTTCGTTTTCGGAAGAGAACATAAGCCTATGGTTATATTCTTCCCGTTTTCCTTTGTTCCAGTTGCGGACCGATCGGTAATAGCCTACAATTCTGGCATAAACCTCGGTTCCCGTACCATGAACATTTTCAAGTTCTTTTTTTACCTCTTCAATTTCTGCATTGACTTTTTCAATGTCTCTCATTTTTTCCTCCCAGCTTTCGGAATAAAGCGTTATTTAGCGTTCTATTCCTTATATCGGCCATTCTAACACTATATATAGTGTTTGTCAAGTAAAAAGTAAAAAAAATTAGAGAATTTTTACAAATTTTTCTATTGATGTATATAAAAATGTGTATTATAATATCAATATGAAACCCAAAGAAAAAAAAGAGATTTTTAATTTCTTAGAATACAATAAAAATATTCTCCAGTCCTATGGCGTAAAAAAAATAGGTCTTTTTGGTTCTTATGTACATAATCAACAGAATAAAAATAGCGATATTGATATATTAGTAGAATTCCATGCTGATAAAAAAAATTATAATAACTTTATAAATTTAGTTTATTACTTGGAAGATAATTTGAATACAAAAATAGATTTATTAACCATAGAAAGTTTAAGTCCTTATATTGGTCAGAGAATACTCAATGAGGTTGAATATGTATCGATCAAATGAAGAGTTATTCAAGCATATTTTTGATGAAATTGTTTTTTTGGAATCTGAAACAAGGACCATATCAAAAGAAGTATTTTTAAAAGATGAAAAAACCCAACGAGCTTTTGCACGAAGTATTGAAATTATCGGAGAAGCCGTTAAAAATATTTCAAATGATGTAATAATTAAATATAAAGAAGTTCCATGGAGAAATATTGCCGGTATGAGAGATAAACTCATTCATGGTTATTTTTCAGTTGATTATGAAATTGTGTGGGATGTTGCAAAAAACATTATTCCTGAATTTAAGAACCAGCTGATAAAAATTATGGATACAGAGAAAAAATAAGCAAAATTGTAAAACCTTTTTACAAATTTTTCTCTTGATGTATATAAAAATGTATGGTATATTTTAGATGTACCTTGGGGGAAGTATGTCTGCTTTTGAAAAACTTAGAAAAAACGGAATAAATATTTCGGAAAAAAATATAAAAATTATTGCGGCTAAATATTCCATTAAAGAAATATCGGTTTTCGGTTCTTCTATTCGTGATGACTTTGACACTGATAGTGATATAGATTTATTTATCGAATTTTATAATTCGGAAACTATTTCTTTATATGATATAATTGATATCCAAGAGTATTTTGAAAAAATTACACAACGTCCTGTTGATATTGTTGAACCGGAAGGATTGCGTAATCCATATCGTAGAGAGAATATTTTAAAAACAAAGGAAATACTATATGCAGCTTAATGAAAGAGATAAAAGCTATATATACGATATGTTGACATATTCAAATGAGAAATTGCTTCCAAATCTATACCGGAACTAATTAATTTGCTAAATTCAAAAAAATTTATATGAGTTTCTCAAAACTTATTGACAAAACTCATAATTTATGTAGACTATCTAGCTAGATAACTCGTTATACCATTTGCAGTTAAATCAAATACCGAAAGTGAACCGCAGGGAACGCAAAGCGCTCAAGCTGCGCTTGAGCTTCGCAAAGGAATTTAGGGTTTGGATTATCGCTGATACTAAGTATTACTTTGTAATCAAAATATACCCCCTCTGCGTTCCCCGCGGCCGCTGCGGTTAAATGTCTTGCTTTTGTAAGTACATTAGTGTATAATATATATATTTTGGAGGAAAAATGGCAAAAACAGCAAATCTTTATGCGAGAATTGAGCCTAATGTAAAAGAACAGGCTGAAAGTATTTTAGATTCCCTTGGTATTCCGGCGTCTAATGCAATAAATATGTTCTATAAACAAATTATTTTGCAAAAAGGTATTCCTTTCGACTTAAAACTTCCGGTAAATCATCCTCTTGTTCTAGGATATTTAACTGAAGAAGAGCTGAATATGGAACTGATGAAAGGCTATTCGGATATAAATGAGGGAAATAAAAAAACGGCAAACGAGGTTTTTGATAAGCTTCAAGAGGATTATGGGATATGATCTATAAAATCGAAATTTCCGCCCATGCAGAATCCGATTTAAGAGATATTTACGAATATATTGCTTTTAAGTTATTTTCACCAAAGGCAGCTGCCGCTCAATTAGTGAGACTAAAAGCCGGTATTATGAGCCTTGATCAAATGCCTAAGCGGTTTAGAGCTTATCAAAAAGAACCGTGGTATAGTAAGGGTTTACGCGTTATGCCTGTTGATAAATTTTTGGTTTTTTATATACCGTCCGAATCGGATAAAAAAGTTTATATTATCCGTGTAATATATGGCGGTAGAAATATTGAAAAAGAATTAAACAGCGGTTAAATCAAATACCGAAAGTAAACCGCGAAGTACGCCAAGAGCGCCAAGGATAATTAATGAATATCTTAAAAAGATTCCTAACAAATTCTTAGTGCCCTTTGCGATCTTTGCGGTTAAATTAAGTGAGTGACTATTTACCGACTCAAACATGACTTTTGTCACTGGTAAAGCGGGCAAAAAATATGTAAACTTACAGAAATGTAAGGCAGAAAGTTAAAATGTAAGCTTTAGTAAATGCTTCTTTTAATTTTTTATGATATTATGAACATCGAAAAACTTCAGCTTTTCGATGTTTTCCTTAGATTTATTTGCGATGTTTTTCATAAGTATTTATATATCAATGACTTATGAAAAACTAGTCGGTAATATGTAAAAATCTAACAAGGTTTTTACATATTACCTATAATATGTACAACTTTTTTGGAGGTTTTGTATGAATATTGTACAGGTTAAAAACTTAAAGAAGACCTATCCATTGGGAAAGGTTTTAGTTGAAGCCGTAAAAGGCATCGATTTTGCCATCGAGCAAGGCGAATTCGTTTCAATTTCAGGGCCTTCGGGTTCCGGCAAATCGACCATTCTTAATATGATAGGTTTAATAGATACGCCCTCGGGCGGGGAGCTCATCATAAACAATGAGAGTATTTATAAGGAATCGGATTTTGCTTCTCTTTTAAAAAAGCAAAACAAAAAGGTTAAGGTTCCCAACAGACTGGATAAAAAAATGACCGTACTCCGCCACGAGTATTTGGGCTTTATTTTTCAATCCTTTAACCTTGTTCCTGTTTTAAACGTATACGAAAATATAGAATTTCCTCTTTTGTTTGGAAGAGCAAAAGAGAGTAAAGCAAAACAAACCGAATGGATTAATTATTTAATCGATAAGGTAGGTTTGAACGAATGGAAGCATCATAAGTCTAACGAGCTTTCAGGAGGTCAAAGGCAGAGGGTTGCCATCGCAAGGGCCTTGGCTACTAAACCTCAAATAGTTTTAGCCGATGAGCCTACTGCAAACCTTGACTCAAAGACAGGTATTCAGATTTTAGAGCTTATGAAAGAGGTAAACAGGGAACTTAAAACAACATTTATCTTTTCGACACATGATGCAAAGATTGTAGATATGACGGACCACCGCATTAAGATTTTGGACGGTCAAATCCTCGAAGATATAAAGGTTTCAGCTTAAACTTAGGAAAATTATTATGAATAAGACAATTTTTAAAATGGCGGTAAAAAATCTTTTTGCGAGTAAAGCAAAGATGATTATTACCTTATCGCTTATAGGAATAGGAACTTTTTTGGTTATCCTAGGTTTCGGTATCCTAAATTTTTCATTACAGCAAACTCAAGCGGTTTGTATAAGCGATTTTTCGGGAGATGTTTTAATTACGGGCAAGTCTGAAAAAGACACTGTAATGGTACAACTCTTGGGTGTTTTTCAGACAGTCAGTGTAAGTTTGGATACACCTAAGATGCCCTATTTAATTCCTTTTGAAAAAGTTAAATCCAAGGTTGAAAGCCTTCCTGAGGTAAAAGGCCTTACTCCGTCCGTTTTTGCAAGCGGTATGCTCAAGGCTCTTGATTTACCCGATTCATGGGAAGCCGAAGACAAGAACCGATCCTTTTTTCCTTATGCACAGATTCTAGGAATTGAACCTGAAAGTTATAAAAATCTTTTTGATACGATTAATATTTATGAAGGAGAATATCCTAAAACATCAAACGGTAAGTTTGCTCTGGTTCCGCGTGATTTAAAAGAAAAGTTTGAAAAATATTATGACAGACCCTTAAACTTGGGAGACGAGATTTTGGTAACGGCCTTTGCCGGAAAGGCAAGACAGCAAAAAGTTATCATAACGGGATTTTTTGATTATGCTCATTCCGATACGGCAATAGACGGCATAGCCTACTTTGATGTAGATACAACCCGAATACTTGCCGATATGACCATGGGCGCAAGAGTTGCAGCGGCCATTCCCGATTCCGTCGATTTAAGTCTTTCCGAAAAATCAGAAGATGAACTTTTTGCAGATGATTCGGACTCGGATATTATAGATACAGTGCAAAGCTCAAACACAAAGATTGATTATGAAAATATTTTAGGAAGTACCGAACTGCGCGATCGGCTTAACTTAGCCGACAATGAAGCTTGGCATCATATCGTAATAAAGCTGAAAGACTCTTCAAAGACTCAAAGCGTAATAAGAACCTTAAATGATTGGTTTAAGGAAGAAGGAATAAATGCTCAAGCCTTGGACTGGAAACTCGGAATGGCGATGTATTACAGTGCAATAGAAGGAACAAGAACTCTTTTTATTACAATGCTGGCTATTCTTTCCGTAGTAGTTTTAATTGTCATAATGAATACATTGGTTGTCTCCGTTATGCAAAGAAGCTCCGAGATAGGAACGATGAGGGCCATAGGAGCTAAAAAGGGTTTTGTAAGAAAGATATTTTTTGCGGAATCTTTTTTTATGTCTTGCGTAGGTGTTCTTATCGGCTTGGTACTTGCTCTTATCGCTGCAGCCGTTGTAAATGCCTTTGACATCAGGGTTGGAGATATTCTTTCTGTTATGTTCGGTGGAAAACAGATTAGGGTAAGTATTTCGATCGGTTCTGCCGTTTGGACAATGGCTGCAATGCTTTTAGCAGGTCTTGCAGCAAACTGGTATCCGGTAAGGCTTGCTTTAAAGATAAGTCCTCTTGAAGCAATTAACCGTTAAATAAGGAAATGGATTATGAATATATTAAAAATAGCATTTAGAAATTTAAACAGACAAAAAAGGCGAAGTATTCTTTTGGTTTTTGCGATAGCCTTTGCTTTCTTTGTCGTTATCTTTATGGACGGCATGACTTCTGGTGCCGTAAACAGTATGGCCGGAGAAATTTCAAAAATCGTAGGAGGCCATGTCTATATAATAGGTTCAAAAAAGGCTCCCGATAAGTCGGCGGATGATCCTGCTCAAATTTATATGGACAAAAACGATGTTGAGTTTATAGAAAAGACCGTAAAAGAATTGGGAATAGAAACTATGTATATCATAAAAAGAAGCCGTGCCTCAGGTAAGCTGATATTTGAAGGAAAAGAAGTTACCTCTAAAATTGACGGCTGCAAATTCGATGAAGAAAAAATTTTACATGACAGTATTCTTTTTAAGGAAGGAAGCTGGGAAGCCATGAAAAAAGAAAATGCAATTCTCCTTTCCGAATCGGTAGCCAAAACCTTAAATGTAGACTTGCACGATATTATTTTGCTTGAAACTAGGACATCGCAAGGTCAGCTTACGGTTATTGAACTTCAAGTAGAAGGTATTGCAGTAAACCGCTCTTCATTCGGCGGAATCACAAATTATATCAATTTTGATTATTTGCAAAAAATTACGGAGATGGAGAAAGACAGTGTAGAGGTATATTCTCTTTTTTTAAAAAATCCCGATATGCAGGAAATTTATGCACAACAGCTTGAAAGAAAAATCGCAGAAACGCATCCCGTTACAAGCAGGGATCTTGCCAGAACTATAAGCCCTTCACAGCCTGCAAACAATGTGCTTAAGCAGCTTGAAGAAGGAAAGTGGCAGGGAACAAAATTCGGCATAGCTACTTTTTATGATTTTGCTCCGCAGATGGTTACATTCATGAGTACCTTAAACGGTATAAGTTTCGGCATTTTGATTGTGCTTTTGGTTATTACAATGATAGGTATTTCAAATACCTTTAAAATTATTGTACACGAAAGAAGAGGGGAAGTCGGAACTATGCGCTCTTGCGGTGTTATGAGAAAGCATATAAGGCGGCTATTCCTTGCAGAAGCTTCATTTTTATCCTTATTCGGAGCCGTATGCGGTTTTGTCCTTGCTGTTCTTGTAATGCAGATTATCTCGTTTATTCCGATTGCTGTAGATTCACCTTTTTCGGTCTTTACTAAAAACGGATACTTTGCGTGGAACTTATCCGCTCTTTTAGTTTTTTTTAAGTTTGTGATAATGTTGGGTTTAACCCTCCTTACTGTAAGGGGCTCTGCTTCGAGAGCCGCTAATATGATTCCTGCCGAAGCGTTAAGGTCGGGAAAATAAGTTTTTATGGGAGATTCGATAAACAGTTCGGCAGAAATTCAGCCTTACTGTTTATCTGTCGAGTTTTGTGCAAAGCACAAAACATCGTGTTATAGGAGAATATATGAAATATTTTATTAACAAAAAATTATTGATTATACTCATTGCTTTTTTTGTAAGCATTGCAGTATTTGCCGAGATTCCCTCAATGGAGGAAATGTATAAGATTATGGATAAAGTTTTCGACACGGGAAATTTTAAAAAAGATTTTACAAGTACTCTCACACTGATTGTCGAAAAGCCTAATCAGCCTAAGGAAGTCGTTCAGTTTAAACTCTTTAGGCGTGATACTAAGGACCAAACAACTCTTATTCAGCTGGCACCTGAAGCCGATAAGGGAAACGGTTATTTACAGGAAAAGGATAATCTTTGGTTCTATGATCCTATTGCTCATCAGTTTACTCATTCTTCTCTTAAAAGAAATTTGGCAAACAGCGATACAAAATTATCCGATGTAAATAAAAAGTCGCAATTTAGGCAAGCTTGGGAAATTATTAAAATTGAAGAAGCAAAAGTCGCTAAGATCGATGTTTATGCGGTAACAGCTAAGGCTTTGGAAAAGGATGCTGCCTATGCTCAAGAAAAATTCTTTGTACGAAAAGATAAACACCTCCTTTTAAAAATAGAAAGTTACGGTGCGAGCGGAAAACATATGAGAACTACTTTTATACCTAAATACGCAAATGTTGAAGGTATGCCGCTTCCTGTTCAGCAAATATATATAAATGAGCTTATCAAGGGAGAAAAAACAACACAGATATTTCAAGACTTCAGTACTGCAAAAATTGATGATGTCGTTTTTACCAAGGCTTATTTGGAGAAGATAAACTAATATGAAAAAAATTGTGATTTTTATTTTTGTTTTATTTATTCCCTTTTTTGTGTTTGCACAAGAAAATTCTTCCGATTTAGAAAATGATCTTTTCGGCGGAGATGAAGATACCCTTATATCTGCCGAAGAAACCCGTTCTGACAGTAAGAGTAATTTAAAGTTTAAGGCTGATCTTGAAAAGGCGACTCTTAGCCTTGAGTCAAAAAAAATGAGAATAGGCGGAAGTTTAAGTTCTTCAATGGGAATAGATTATGCTTGGGAAGATCCCTATTCAAAGAAGGATGATTACCTGAAATCTTTTAAAGACGGAAAGGGAAAATTTAACATAAACTTAAACGGAAGTCTTTTTTTTGATGCCCGTCCCAGCGAAGACTTAAAACTTTACGGAAAATTTCTTTTCGGCTTTCCGTTTGAAAAAAGTTTATCCGGGGCTCTTGCGGTTCCAAAAAATGAGCTTCCGCCTGCATTGCAAGGCTCATTCCCAAACGGTATAACGGCTCCTGTAAGCGTAAACGGAGCTGCAAATATTAAAATCCAAGAGCTTTACACTGATTTTTCCGCTAAGAATATTGCCTTTTTCCGTTTCGGAAAACATGCGGTAAAATGGGGAACAGGTTATTTTTATAGTCCTGCAGATGTTATAAATATTTCAAGAATCGATCCTCAAGATCCTACGGCCGATAGGGAAGGGGGGATTTCTTTAAGAACCCATATAATAATTCCCAAAACCCAGCACAATATCTGGCTTTACCTATTGCCTCCAGGGAAGGGTGACGGCAAAGACGGCTATGATCCTAAATACACTGCAGGAGCTGCAAAGGGCGAGTTTGTTGTCGGTAACTGGGAATTGGGATTTGGAGGCTGGTATAAATACGAAAAAGCCCCTCGTCTTATTACTACCGTTTCGGGCAGTATTGCAGGAAAGGTTGCCGTCTTCGGCGAGGGCGTTTTTGCCTGGGGAAGCGACTATACCTATTATAAGGCCGATATGAGCCCTTATACCGAAAAAAATAAGCCCTTTTTTCAGGCAACCCTCGGCGGTTCTTATTCAAATGCCGACACCAATACCAGTATAGTTTTACAATATTTTTACAACGGATTCGGGTATAAAAAAGCAGAAACTGACCGTATGTTTATCGAAATGAAATATTTACAGATGGGTCAACACTACATAGCCCTTAATATAAGCCAAAATAAACTCGGTACCGATAAGTTGAGCCTAAACCTTTTTCAGCAATTTGCTATATCGGAACTTGAAGGTTTTTCAAAGCTCACTCTTAACTGGAAAATATATAAATTTGCAAGTATGAGTACGGGTCCTTCTTTTAGCTATCCCTTAAGTCCCAATTCAAAGACGAAGGGGCAAATAGGGTATAGTCTTTCGTTTCGCCTAGGCGGCGGCACCTTCTAAGCCGTAAATAGAGGGGCATCTACTGCGTTGCTGCGAAAAAATGAATGCTCGACGTGCACAAAGCACGCCTCCGCTTCATTTTTCCTCGCGCCTTGTATCTGCACCCTCTATTTACGGCTTGGTTTCAGCGGTTAATTTTTATTCGCTTTGCGGCTTCGGTGCGCCTCTTGCCGGATTGGATTAATCTCCCCCGCCACGGATGGCGGGTGGTTTCAGCTCAAAGAGTTTGCGCTTGCCGCAAACTCTAAGATGAACAATGTACAAGGACGTACATTTTTCATCGAACTACTGCGTTGCTGCGAAAAAATGAATGCTCGACGTGCACAAAGCACGCCTCCGCTTCATTTTTCCTCGCGCCTTGTATTTGCTCCCTCTATTTACGGCTTGGTTTTACTGGTTAATTTTTATTTGCTTCGCGTCCTCGACTTGCCTCTTGCCGGCTTGGCTATTTGATATGTTTATGCTATGGACATTATCATCAATATAAAAAAGTTTTTGAAAGTTTTATAAAAAAATGATTGACTTTGTAACAATATACTGTTACAATTTAATTATGGGTAAAAAAGAATACGTTTTATACACAGGGGAAAAGTTCACTGTAGAATGGTATTTCACAATAGAAGGTAAAAGTTCGGAAAAGATAAAGCTGAAAAGTGCAGAATGGATTATGAAATGCGTGTAAAAGGAGGAATCTACTATGACAACATTTGACAGATTAATGCAAGACTCGAAATTCAAAGCTGAGTTTGAAAAAGGCTACACTGAATTTTTAATTTCAGAGTTTATGATTGAAAAAATGGAAGAAGAAAATATTTCGGTTAGAGAATTAGCAAAAGAAGTGAACGTTTCTCCTACCACTATCCAGAATTTACGTAGTGGCAATGCAGAGACAGTAAAATTCAAGACACTTTCAAGTATTATGCAAAGATTGGGATATGTATTGCAGCCTGTGAAGATGCCAACATTATAAAAGCAATAAAAGAAAGTGCTTTATATGGGAATTAAGCGAAAACTTCTAATCTCCGAAAAATCTTAAATACTTGCATATTCCATAAAAATATGCAATAATTAACTTATACATAAGAAAACTGCCGCTTATAGTATGTTTCGGCTATGTAAGGCTGGTTTTTTCTTACAATGTTTTTTATGTTCAGGTTGTTTATTCTGTTGGAATTTAACAGCCATGCATAGGTGTTTTATCCAGGTTTATTGAGATGGAATCATTAATCATCATAATAGACCATGGGTAAGCTATGCCATAAAAAATGTGTATTGTGCTTTTTTAAGGAGGTTTTTATGTTTATTGAAATTCGGCCTTATGAAAAAGAGCATTTATCGGTGCGTTTTAAAGCTGAAGGCGAAGATTTTTCCAAAATTCTGCAATCAATAAAAAAAGTATCTAACAGGGCTTGGAAACCGTCCGGATGTTTCTGGATTATACCTGCAGATCGTAATTCTTGTGATATTTTATTAAACAACCTTTATAATGAAGGACTTTTCATGGCTGATTCCTGCTTTGACTTTAAAAATTCTGAATTTAATGATAGCGATCCTTTGAATACCGAAATTATTGGAGAAAGGAATAATCATACTGTACCGGATATTCAGTATATTTTAAGGAAATTAGATGAAGTGATTACTGCAAAACACTACAGCAAACGTACACGGGAAGCATACAGCTATTGGATAAGCCGCTTTATCCGAGAACATGAGGATAAAAATCTTAAAACTATTTCCGATAAGGAAATAAATGCCTTTGTGAGCCGTCTTGCAGTGAAGGAAAAGGCTGCCGCTTCAAGCCAAAATCAGGCTCTTGCGGCTCTTTTGTTTCTATATAAAAACATATTAGGCTTACCTATAAAGACTCCTGAAAATATAGTCCGTGCTAAAAAGCCTAAAAAGCTGCCTGCCGTAATGACCCGTGAGGAAACTGCAAAGATATTCTCTCTTTTGCCTGAAAACGATTACGGGCTTCTTATCCGTTTGCTTTACGGAACCGGAATGCGGCTTATGGAAGCCTTGCGGTTAAGGATTCAAGATATCGATTTTGGGAAAAATGAAATTACGGTACACTGCGGGAAAGGAGCGAAAGACCGTAAAACCGTACTGCCTGTTTCGCTTAAATTTCCGCTTCAAAAACATTTGGAAAATGTCCGCCTTATACATGAGGCAGACTGCAAGGACGGTTTCGGTTCGGTGCCGCTGCCCTCTGCTCTTGCAAAAAAATATCCAGCTGCAGGTAAAGCGTGGGCATGGCAATGGGTGTTTCCGCAAGCACGCCGATGGCGTAACAAAGAAACAGGCGAGCAGGGGCGGCATCATATCGATCCTTCGGTTATTCAGCGAACTCTACATGAAGCGGTTTTAAAGTCCTGCATCCCAAAACCGATAGGTTGTCATACTTTCCGCCACTCATTTGCAACGCACTTGCTTGAAGCCGGTTATGATATCCGCACTATACAGGAGCTTCTCGGCCACAGCGATGTTAAAACCACTATGGTTTACACCCATGTCCTAAACCGCGGCGGTCTAGGCATTCAAAGCCCCATAGACAGTATGTGATTTTTCTTTGCTCCGTTTAGTGAAGATAGGCCTAATCTACCAGTTGTTTATTTATCCGATTTTGTACTATGGTAGAAATATGTGATTTGTTGTTTTGCAGCAGTTTAGATTGCAAATTATTAGTTTTTATGGTATATTTAGGAAGGGTCGAAGGAATGTTAGATTGACCTGCCTTACAGCAGGCGGGTACGGAACCAATCGAAGCATTCTTTAGACAAAAAATAAAAATAATTGCAATGAAAAAGGACATTGCAAGAAGGAAGGTTGAAAGATGAAACAGAAAAGGTTGGTTTCAATGATTGGTGCATTAGTTTTAATAATTAGTGCCGTAGTCTTAATTACAGGTTGTCCGCAATCGAGTGGAAAAGTTGGAGGTAATAGTAGTACTCTTAAAGTTGTTTTTGATGAGTCAAAGATTGAATGTGAGAAAGACGGTATTGCGATAAAATCAGGAATAGAGGTTGCTGATGGAGATTTATTGATTTTCGATGCAAAAGGTGTACCTGATGGCAAGATTGCTGAATGGACGGTAGGAACAACCGTAAAAAAAGCATCGCCCTTATTTTATCATGTAAAAAAAACTGATGCAGATACTTCAGGTGTCATTAAGGTAAGTTATGAAATAAAAGATGCGGCAAAATTTAAAATCATCTTTGATGGTACAAAGATTGAAGCAAGAAAAAGCGGTGTAGAAATTATTAGTGGAGCCGAGATTAATGAAGAAGATAGAATATATTTTAGAATAAAAAATCCAACTCCTAATAAAGTTGCTGTTTGGAATATAAACAATAAACCGGCTTCATTTGATAGTAATATTGCATCGTTAAGCTACCGTATAAAAGCAAAAGATGCAGATAATGAAGGTAATATCAATATAACTTATATAGAAAGAGATATGATTGAACTTATCATACAATTTGATAGTAGTAAAGTAAAATGTACAAAAAAAACAGATGGAACGGAGGTGTTATCAAATTCCAAACATCTTGAAGGTACAACATTAGAATTTGAAACAGTAAATGGTAAAGCAGTAGAATGGCAAATAGGTCGTGTAACTTATATAGGGAAAAATATAGGTATAGATACAACTTTACATAAGTTTTATGCAGATAAGAATGGTGTTGTAGTTGTGAAGTATAAAGAGTAATGAAAATAAATATCTTAGTATATTTTAAGTTATAGAAAATATACTAAGAATTATATAAAGTGTAAAAGTTAATCTAACACCCGCTTCAACCTGACATTGCGGGCGAGCCGCAAATGCAGGTTAAGCGGTAGTTAGATTGACCTGCCTTACGGCAGGCGGGTAGCGGAACCAATCGAAACAGACTTTCGACCAAAATAAAAATAATTGCAATGAAAAAAGCATTGCGAAAGGAAGGTCGAAATGAAACAAAAGAGATTAGTTTCAGTGATTGGCGCATTAGTTTTAATAATTAGTGCAGTAGCGTTAATTAGCGGTTGTCAACAGGCAAATGGTAATCAGAATAATACTAGCAGTGATTGGAGGCCTGTTTCAAACAAGAGTGATTTGGTCGGAACATGGAAGGCAAGCGTTTCAGGTTCTGGCGTTGTAGAGAAAAAAATATTCTATGTGGCTTCTGATTTTTCTGGTTATTTTAAAATAGATGCGGATTATTCAATGGCAGATGCCTCATTCTTAGCTTCTGTAGGTGATGTTATATCAGGGCTGGAAGGTATAGGATTTATTGTTGCCCATGATCCGGCGAACAAGACAATCATTGCAAAACAGAATTTTACATCTACAGATTTACAAGAAATGGTTTCGTTGATTAAATTGAATTCATCAAAAACGAAGATTAAATTTACTGCTGGTGAAAATTCAGTAGAATATACAAAGCAATAAGAAGTGATTAACCGATACTGATGAATAGCTCACTAAATAAATAGTTCAATTTTAGTGGGTTATCAAAAGACAAAAAAAAAGATTAATGATAAAATAATTGCCTATGTATGATGAGGTTATCTAAGAAATAATTGCTAAGACAATAGTGATGAAGTAAAGAAACATAAAACATAGGATTTATTGTATGAATTTTGAGGGTTGGTATTTTATTATTCTGTATGTACTATACTAAAAATCTAACACGCAGTTCAAGACTGACAAAACCCGCTCTGAAGAGCGGCCGGCTAAACGCCGGTACGTTTTGCAGCTTAACTGCATGTTAGTTTGACAAGATTTAATACAATAAGGAATACGCAATTGAGCAAAATTATCATAGCTTTACTACAATTAACGCCGGGGAACTCTCTTGTTGAAAATGTGTATATCGGTATAGCTGCTTGTCGCAAGGCAAAAAATATGGGGGCAGATATAGCATTATTTCCTGAAATGTGGAGTATTGGTTACGAAATCCCTAAATCTGTCAATGAATTAAAGAGTAAAGCAATTAGTAAAAATGATGCATTTATACATTCATTCTCAGATTTAGCAAAAGAATTGCAAATGGCTATCGGTATAACATTTCTTGAAAAGTATGAGCCATTACCAAGAAACAGTATATGTCTGTTTGATAGATTTGGAAAAGAACTATATACCTATGCAAAAGTACATACATGTATTTTTGGAGATGAAAAAAATTTAATGCCCGGTAATGATTTTTATGTATCTGAATTAGACACAGAGCACGGTTGTGTAAAAATAGGTTCAATGATTTGTTATGATAGAGAATTTCCTGAGAGTGCACGAATACTCATGCTCAAAGGTGCAGAAATACTACTTGTACCGAATGCATGTCCAATGGAAATTAATAGGATTTCACAATTAAGAGCAAGAGCATTTGAAAATATGGTTGGCATTGCAACTGTTAATTATCCAAAAGGAAAACCCGATTGTAATGGTCATTCTACAGCATTTGACGGTATTGCCTATAAAATTGATGAACCATATTCACGAGATACATTAATAATAGAAGCCGGAGAGGAAGAAGGAATATATATCGCAACTTTTAATATAGAGGAATTAAGAAAGTATAGAAGTAGAGAAGTTCATGGTAACGCATACCGGCAGCCGACAAAATATGAGATTTTATTATCGGAAGAGAAACAAGAGCCGTTTATCCGTAAAGATTATAGAAAATCAGCAAACTAACACCCGCTTCAACCTGACATTGCGGACGAGCCGCAAATGCAGGTTAAGCGAATGTTAGGTTGACCTGCCTTATGGCAGGCGGGTAACGGAACCAATCGAAACAGACTTTCGACCAAAAAAATAAAGATAATTGCAATGAAAAAAAGACATTGCGAAAGGATGGTTGAAAGATGAAACAAAAGAGATTAGTTTCAATGTTATTAGTTGCAGCATTATGTACTACATCATTGTTTGCAATTGATCTGAGTGTTGGTGGTGGTATTGATTTTACACATGCCATAAAAAAAGTAGAGATTGATACAGGGTGGTTTAAGATTAACTCTAAAGCAAGTGGTAATTTTTTTGGTGTAAAATGTTTTTTTGATGCACAATATGTTTTAGGTACTCTCGGTTTTAGCTTTGGTAGTAGTGAAGTTACTCCTTTGGTATCTGGAATTAATATGAGTTATTTTAATATGGCTTTTTTTGGAAAATATCCATTTACAGTTGGTATTGCAAAGATTTATCCCCTGTTTGGATTTGATTTAAATTTTAATATTTCTTGTAAAAAAGATGGAGAAAATTATAAAGAGAAGCTTGATTCAAGTTATAATTTTCATCGACATTATGTTGCATTTGGTGTTGGATCAGATGTTTATGTAAAAGAAAGATTATTTTTAAAGCCTAGTTTATTACTTGGATTTCAGATGAATAAAAATATGGGTTCAACAGCAACGAAAGAGAGCGGTTTTATGTTTAACCTTGGTTTTAGTGTTGGATATAAGTTATAGTTATAATTTTACAGTTTTGCATATAAAAAGTTCCGTAAAATATGCGAAACTGTTTTTATATGGAAGTTTAATATAGTCAAAGTATATAAAGGAAATCGAAAAAATGTGTTAGTTTTTGTTGGAAAAATAAAACCTAACACCCGCTTCAACCTGACATTGCGGGTCAAGCCCGCAAATGCAGGTTAAGCGAATGTTAGAATGACGCTCACGCGCAAAGGGAAACCATAGAAAATAAAAATATCTTTGCATGAAATACTTGCTTTATTTCTTAAAAAATATAGAATAGATTTGAAGGAGAGGAGTATGAAGTTAAAATATCAAATTATATTGTTGTATTGTTTGATTACTCTGTTGCTGTTTCAAATGGTAAGTTGTAAGAGGCAACAAGGTAAACAAGTTATAAAATATGAAACAAAAGATAGTTTTAAAAAAGTAGCCGTAGAGCTAAAACCGGTAACATCAAATGTTTATGAAGAACTCAAAAGAATTCATACTGTCTATCCTAAACGTGCAATGAAGGGAAATGGTCTTGTTGGTGTGCTCGGTGGTGTAAATTTAATTGCTCACCAAAAAGGTAGCTATGATGTGTTGCTACCGATACCGCAACTTGTGGACAAGCAAGTTCCCATTTTTTATAGTTTAAGTGTCAAACCTGAATCGGCTTTATCATCAAGCCGATTGCAAGTGAGAGAAGACGGAAATGCTTTTTTAAGCTTAGTATTTAATGCTGACCAGAATACCGAACTTACTATTGATTGGTCTGCAGTTGTTTTAATTACTCCAATGGCAATAAAAGAGAATGATATAGACCCTGAACTATTTACTGTTGCATCACCATGTGTACAATCTGATTCTAAGCAAATTACTGATTTGGCAACTGGATTATGTACTACAAACGAAGATGATGAACTAAAACAATACTGCCTAAATATAAGAAACTTTATTGCAAATATGGAAAATGTTGCACCACCTATGAGTCTTGATGCTTTGGGAATTTTGAAAAGCGGAATGAATTATATTTGCACTTCAAATGCAAATCTTGCGGCAGCATTTATGCGGGCACAAAAAATTCCTTGTCGTATGATAGCAACAATTCCGACAAACTCTTACCGCCTAGAAATGCATCGTATCGTAGAGTATTACGATGGCGGTGTATGGACTGCATTTGATCCAAGTTCTTGGAGTGAAAGTCCTTTGACAAATACATGGCAAAATATCATTATGGCTAAATCAAGTATTTCAGATGAAATAGCATCTATGGAACCTCGTTTATGCTCTATGTTAGGTGTTCCATTTGGGCAAGAGGCAGAAATAATGAAACCGGGTTTAACTTTACATGGTCAAGATTTCTTTTGGACAGTTGCTTTTCCGCTTGCTGAATTTGATGTAACAGATACGATAGCTAAATTAACGGTAGCATGTTGGCAGGAGTTTTTACAAACGGGAATTATAAGTTCAAAGCAAATTGATGCTGCTCTTGCGACTGACTTAGATTCGTATTCAGAAAAAATTAGCGGTAAATAAACTTTTATTACATACAATGCTGTTTAATTTTATCGTAATTGAGTTGAAATAAGATTTTTATTTATGTGGTATGTTGTGTAATCAAAATTTTTAATTTTAAAATAAGGCTTAATAAAGCTAAGTTCTAACACCCGCTTCAACGCTGACATTGCGGACAAGCCGCAAATGCAGGTTAAGCGGAAGTTAGACGGATGCCTTACGGCACGATAAACTGTAACTTTGAAAAATAGGATATATTTTTATAAATTAAAGCTTAAAACCCGAATTAATAGCTTAGTTTTTTGAATAAAGTTATGTTTTATTATAATGGCTATTTGAGTAAGGAAAAATAAACTTTTATCTAAGTGTTTTTTAACTTGTTAAGGAAATCAACGAACTAAAAGTCCTTCGGACGGTCATGGTAATTATAATAATTAATTATTAAGGAAAATAAAACTCACCTATACTAAAACCATTAAGTTATATAAAATTAAGTGTTAGTTTTAATTATAGGGAGATGATTTTTTTTATAAAATATTGTATACTATGAGAAATAGATAGGGGGGGGCTATGTCGGAATTAGCTTTTAAGCAACTTTCAGCACAAGTTGATATGCTTTCTTATGCTGAGAGAATCAAATTACTTGATAAAATAGTACGGACTTTACATACACCTGTGAAAACTCATAAAAGAGAATTCTCAGACTTTAATGCGGCTTTTGGCTTGTGGAAAGACAGGTCTCTTTCTGTTGAGGAAATAAGAACCAAGGCTTGGGAGCGTTCTTAATGATTTATCTTTGTGATACTTGCATTCTTATAGACTACCTTCGTGGAAAAACCGAAGTTCAGCAAAAACTTGAGCAAGACAAAGGCCTAGGTTTAGGAATGTCTTCAATAACTTATATGGAGTTAATGGTTGGTGCTTTTAACAAGCGGGAAGTCGGCATTATAAAAAAAGCTTTTTCGGATTTTGAAATTGTAGAAATTTCTGAATTGATTTCTGTAAAAGCCAGAAGTCTGATTGAAAAGTATACTAAAAGTCATGGTCTTTTGATTCCGGATGCCTTGATTGGTGCTACTGCATTAGAATTGGGATTGCCGTTGTATACTACAAATATCAAAGACTTTCAGTTTATTCCTGATTTGGTTTTTGTGTAGATTAAGATATAGTTTTGTATAGAAAAAGCGTCTAACACCCGCTTCAACCTGACATTGCGGACAAGCCGCAAATACAGGTCAAGCGGAAGTTATGGCGACAGCCCATTGGGCTGCGTTTTAGGAAGAAAATGAAAAAAGTATTTTTGGTATTTTCAACATTGATTGTCATATCTTTATCGGTTTTTACGCAAGAAATAAAATTTAGAATCGATGGAAAACTATATAATAAGCAAATATATGACGAAAACAATAATCAGATTACAAATTTTAAGAACTGGGAACTCATTCAAGATTTCTACATTTCTCCTGACAATAAAAAAATGCTTGTTTATCATAGACCTGATAAGGCTAAAGCATTCCTTATGACATTATATAATCTGAAAACAAAGAAAATAATAGCTGAATGTGAGCCTGGATGGGCATGTGATGATGTAAAATGGACAAAGAATTACTTGATTAAAGTTTGGGGCACTTCTGGAGGAGGAATAAGATTTGAATACAGAAGCTACGAAGATCTTTCTATTGTCAGAGTAGTAAACTCATACTATCCATTTGAAGATGTCGAAGGTAATATTTTAATTGATCCAGACTCTATGATGAAAAAGATTGTATTTTACCATTATTCTGATGGAACTGAAATAAAAACAATTGATTGTATAAAAGAATTAGCAGATAAAAAGATTTATGCTGCTTGGATACACATCACTGAAGTTAAAAAAATAGGAAAGCGGAAGTATAAATTTTATATTGAAGGCAATCTAAATATAGAAGGAAGACAAGAAGAGGAATTCAAAACTGTTATTGAAATTGAAATAAAATGTGAACTTTAGGGCGAAGTACGGTAGTGGTAGTATGTGGCTTTACGGTACTTCGGGAATTATAATAATAGAAGCGTAGTTTTAAAAAAATGGAAAGAATATTTCTGAAAGAAAAAAGAAATTGAGAAATCTAATTCTGTAAAAGAAATAGTTTTGCCATAACACCCGCTTCAACCTGACATTGCCTTTGCGACAATGCAGGTTAAGCGAATGTTAGGTTTACCTGCCTACGGCAGGCAGGTGCGGAACCGACCTATATCATTTATTTCGACCAAAAAATAAATTTATAAAATCATAGGAGGATTTTATGAAAAAAATTATTTTGGTTGTAGCAACATTTATAACTGTTGCGGGAATAGCTTTTGCAGCATCTTGTTATAAATATCATTATGTGCTTAGTGCGCATTGTACCGGATGTTACCAGTATCAAACTATAGAAGTTGATAGAAATGATGATCACAATGCTGTACTCTATGCAAAAAGCAATTTCTCCAAACATTCTGCAGATTGTAAACACAAAGGCAGTACTTTTCATGTGGAAGTAAGTATTACTTCAAAAAGCAAAAATGAGTATGAAGAATGTAACTAATTATGTTATGAAAGTACTGTAATTTTTGCTTTCCCACCTGCTTTCTATGAAAGCAGGTGGTTTTTACATGCTTACTTAAAAAACGATTGTAAAATAAAATTTATAGGGTGTTCTATGCAATGAAGAATGTTTTTCATTTCTTATAGACAAAACACCTAGATGTGTGGTAAAATAATCCCACGAGGAGATACAAATGCCGAGAATAGTTCCGATAAGGGATTTAAAAAATACTATAGCAATTTCTCAAATATGTCATGAGGACAAAGAGCCGATTTTTGTTACAAAAAATGGTTACGGCGATATGGTCATTATGAGTATGGAAACCTATGAAAAAAATCTTTTTCTTTCTAATGTGTACGGGAAGCTTGAAGAAGCAAAACAAGACATGAAAAGCGGTAGATATTCTTCTGTCGAGGATGCTGTTTCCCGTATAAGGGAAAAACATGGCTTATAATGTCCGAATTATGGAAAAAGCAGAAGAAGATTTGTCAGAAATAATAACATATATTTCCAATACGCTCTATAATCCCAAAGCTGCTGATAGTTTGCTTGAGGAGTTTTTAGAAGCAAAAACAAACATTGAAAATAATCCGTATATGTATCCTTTAAGTAATGATTTAGTACTACAAGCAGAAGGATATCACAGATTTCTTTTTAAGAAAAATTATATTGCATTGTATCTGATTAATGATATCAAAAAAGAAGTTGCAATAATGCGTATTTTCTATGCAAAAAGAGATTATGATAATTTAATATAAATAAAACCTAACACCCGCTTCAACGCTGACATTGCCTTTGAGGCAATGCAGGTTAAGCGGTAGTTAGACCGATGCCTTACGGCACGATAAACAGTAACTTTGAAAAATAGAATGTATTTTTTATAAATTAAAGCATAAAACCCAAATTAATAGCTTAGATTCTTTGAATAAAGTTATGTTTTATTATAATATCTACTTGTATAAGAAAAATAAAACTTTAATCTTTGGATTTTAAAACTTGTTAAGGAAATCAACGAAATAAAAGTCCTTCGGACGGTCATGGTAATTATAATAATTAACTTGTTAATGAAAACTAAAGTTTTATCTAAGGAAATCAACAAAATAAAAGTACTTCGGACGGTCGTGGTAATTATAATAAATATTTGCTAATGAAAATAAAATTTTAGCTTTATAGTAAAATTATATATTTTTTTAATTTAATGATTAAAAGCTGACTAGGTTAAAAAATAAAGTCTTATTGTTAAGAATAAGCTTATAATTTTAAGATAATATTATTTATAAAAGATTAGTTTTGTAAATAATATAGAATTATAGTTAAATTAATAGTTTTTAATATATGCATTAAGTAATATGAAAGTTGGATATGCAAATAATAAAGCTTTATAGTAAAATTTTGAGTTTTTTATTTATTAAATATTGTAATAAAAAGCAAAATATTGTAAAATTAAAAGCGTAATTGTTAATATTAAGTTATATAAATAAAATAAAAGTGTCTAACACCCGCTTCAACGCTGACAACAAGGACAAGCCTTGTTGCAGGTTAAGCGAATGTTAGATGGACGCTTCGCGCTGAAATATGGAGAGATATATGGTAAAACCAACAGTTACTGAATTGTTACTCGATCTTACACGGATTGATAGTCCTAGCGGTAACGAGACAGCTTTTTTTGATTATGTGGAATATATATTACATTCAATGAAGTTCGAAATTCAGTACGATTACTATGGTAATATGATTGCATATAGAAATATCCGTTCATATAAAAAACCGATACTATTCGCTTTTCATGGTGATAAGGTTTCTACAGGGGAACCGATAAAAGGAATGATCAAAGACGGTTTTGTTATATCAGATGGTAAAAATTCAATAGGAGCAGATAATAAAGCTTCATTAGCTTGTCTCATTCATGTATTAAAAAACAGGAATGACGAAGAACCGATAGAAATATTACTTACAAGAATGGAAGAAGAGGGATTCATAGGGGCAAGAAATCTTGATAGGACAATGATTAAAGCAGAAATTGGAATAACAATGGATGGAGGCTCAATAGGAGAAATTACTATTGGTTCTAAATATTGGACAAATATATTGTTGAAATCAAAAAAAGATATTAAAGATATTGAAAGATGGCTTAAAAATCGTACAACAAAAAGTGATTGGGGTATTACTGTTAAAAGTTATAATAATAACGCCTACAATTTTTCATTAAGCATACTTACTCCGGAAAGCAATATTGATGAGTTTATAAAAGAAACCTGCAAAATGCTTGGACCGGACAAAATAAAAGTTATGAGACAATGTCCAGGATTTGATGTTACCAACAATGAAAAATTTATCACATTTGTAAAAGATAGCATAAAAGAAACAGGGATAGAACCAAAACTAATCTTTGATGACATAGCTCCTGAAGTATGTGTATTAAATTCGAAAGGAATCCAATGTGTAAATATTGGTGATGGTGTTATGGATGAGCATGAAGTATATGAAAGGGTTTTGATATCTGATCTAGAAAAAAATGTAGCAATTATTAATAAGATACTAGATAATTATCTTCATCTAACACCCGCTTCAACCTGACAAACGGGACTATGCCCGTTTGCAGGTTAAGCGAATGTTAAGTGGACTGCCCTTTGGGCAGCTTGGAGGAAATGCACATGGATTTTACAATCGTTAATGAATTGTGTAATACGATTGGCAAGATTAATAAAACTGTAGATGAAAAACGGAGAAAAATACCGGGTACAATGAATATTGCAGAAATAATGAATAGACATCGTCTTGAGAATCAGCATAGCA
Source organism: Treponema denticola (assembly GCF_024181645.1). NCBI lineage: Bacteria > Pseudomonadati > Spirochaetota > Spirochaetia > Treponematales > Treponemataceae > Treponema > Treponema denticola. The sequence continues at coordinate 941,412 of NZ_CP058624.1, forward strand.
ATATATTATCATTTTTAATTGATCCTGATGAAAAACATAATCATATTGAATACGGAGAAAACTTTTTATTTCTATTGAAAGAAAAAGGCTTAAAGATAAAAGGATCAAAGATTTTTTCTGTTACAAGAGAAGATTCAACGGATGAATATCGGCGAATGGATTTATTGATAGAGACCGATACTGATTTTATCATAATAGAAAACAAAATAGATGCAGGTGATCAACAAAATCAAATAAGCGATTATGTTTCTTTTTTGGAATGTAAAACAAATGCACCAGATAAAATTTTTATCGTTTATTTAACACTCTTTGGTAATGAGCCATCAAAAAAATCCATATCAATGGAGATGTTAAATGAATTAAAAAAGAGTAAGAGGTTTATATCATTATCATATTCAGATGATATTATTAGTTGGCTTGAAAAATTACAGGTTAGTAAAGAAGAAACTATTCTTCAATCGGGAATAAATCAATATATTGATGTTGTAAAAGGTATCACACATAAACGAAAGGAGATATTTAATATGAAACAAGCAGTGTCTAAAGAACTATTAAAAGAATTTGGTGATTTGTCACGTGAACAGTTGAAAGAAAAAATGCTGGCAATGTATAAATTCCAGCAAAATATAAATCTAACTTTGTTTATAAATTTTTTTAAAGATTTATATGAGGAAGCAAATGGAAAATTAACTTTATTTTGCAACGATAATTATGATTATAAAGATTTTGATACATGGAAAAATGATGTTGCTAACACACAACAGAAATTTGGAGTAAGATTTTTGGAAAACAATGTAACACTTGATTTATTCATTTGGGATTTAGATTCAAATAAATTTGTATTTGCATGCAAGGAAGAAGAAATATGTGGTTATGGCAACAATGTGAATATAGATGGATATGCTTCTGCTCAGGAAATAAATTCATGGTTTGTAAATGCAATTCTTTTTTGTAATGATTGGGAAAAAAAAGCCAAAACTAAATTATCTACCCATGTAGTAAAAAATTGGTTTGAAATAAAATTACATGGTGTTAACAAATAGCATTTTTGCATACTCAAAAATGCTAATGAATTATGTCTAATAGATATTGACTTAGGAGTATAATTTTGTGCAATCAAGGTTCTCTTCCTGACGAAGTAGAATATATTTTAAAAAGGCTCAGTGTTCCACCACGATTATACGCTCATTCGCTGGTTGTTCACGATGTCGCACATACATTAATCAAAGCAATAACCGACACTTGGGACAATTTAAATATTGATGAAAATCTTATTTTGTTTGGTGCAGCAACACATGATATTGGAAAATGTATTCATATAAATGAACTTTCCGAAAAAGGTCATAAACATGAGCAGGAAGGAAAGCACCTTTTAATCTCGCTTGGAGTGTCGGAGGAAAAAGCAAAGTTCGCTGCTTCCCATGCGGTATGGTCTGAAAAATCAACGATTGAAGAACTCGTGGTATCTCTTGCAGATAAAGTTTGGAAAGGAAGTCGAATCCAGGATTTAGAAGATTTGTTAATTGAAAAAATCGCTACTGAAACAAAAATGGAACATTGGGGAATTTTCAGTTTATTGGATTCAATCATCGAAGATATTACAAGAGATGCTGATGAACGATTATCATTTCAAAATGATTTTCCTACAATATGCCGTTCTACTTAGTGAGCGGAGTCATATTCTTATTAAAAGGTAAAACACTTAACACCCGCTTCAACGCTGACATTTGTTTTGTCACGAAAGTTGCTTGGACGGTCGCCTGCGGCTCCCTTTTTTATGCAACTTTCGCGCCAACTTTGCCACCGCTAAGTGCGTCGGCAAAGCCACAAATGCAGGTTAAGCGAATGTTAGATTGACCTGCCTTATGGCAGGCGGGTAACGGAACCAATCAAAGCATTCCTTTGACAGAAAATAAAATAATTGCAATGAAAAAGGACATTGCAAGAAGGAAGGTTGAAAGATGAGAAATAAGATTAAGTTGTATAGCTTTTTATTTGTTTTGATTATTGAGATATGTACGGCGTGGGGGCAGGATAAAGAATTATCTGCTGGCCAGAGACAATACATTCTAATCGAGTATAACGGTGAAACCATATATAAATGGCTGTCCATCATAAAAGTAAAAGAGTATGATGGCGAAGGAAAATTAATATATGAAGAGAATGGCTCTACTGATAATACATGGTATGAATATGATGGGCAAGGAAATAAAATTTGTTGTAAGATAGAGAGTCAAAGGCGGGGAGAAGTTTATTACGCGGAAGAGCGTTATGAATATAACACTAAAGGTCATCTAATACGTATGGATAAAAAAGGCTCTGGCGAACAGCACGAAGTGACATATCAATACTATAAGGATAAAGGTATCTTATATTGTACGGATTCGGACGGGTTGATATATGCATATGATAGTAAAGGGTACCTACTTAGTAAAAAAAGGAAGAATTCCAATTATGGCGGAACAATTGTCGCAACTTTTAATGATGATGGTACTGTTACCATGGGCGGTAAAAGTACAAACGAATTTTCTGAAGAATATTTATACAAATATGATACTATGGGAAATATAATCTATGAAGAGTGTAAAACTTCCGGTCAGATTCAGAACATACAATTACATAAATATGACTATATAAATAATCGTATTTATTCTTATAGAAAATGGTCTACAGGTAATTATTTTTTAGAAAGTATTCATCTGCTTGAATACTACAAGGATGGAAAAACATTAAAAAAAGATACTCAATTATTCGTAGATCGCGACTATCAAGGATTATGGTATCCTTTGTACTAGAATTTTATTCAACAACTATTTTAAGTTATTTCATTTATTGCCTTGATAAGGATGAGAATTTTATAAAGCAAAAATCTAACACCCGCTTCAACCTGACATTGCGGACGAGCCGCAAATGCAGGTCAAGCGAATGTTAGATGGACACCTTCGGTGCAAGGGAATCACTCTTTTAAATAAGAAGTTAATGTTGATATCTATAAAAAATATAATTTTTATACTATACAATTTATGAAATAAGCTAGTATTCTTCGGTTAAAGTAAAAAAATAGATTATTGAGAAATTTTTATTATTTACCTATACCTAAAATAAGTAGCGTAGATTTGTATTTTTTATGATTTTATTCTATATGAATAAATAGGATGTTTGCGATGAGAATAGTGCTGAAAGAATTTATAAAAGTTTGCATAACAAAAAGCTCAAGAATTTTATGACGCAAATGGTTATGATATTATGGTGTGCGAAAAAGAAAAAAAATACTATAATTAATTTGGAGAGGAGAAAAATGAAAAAATTATGTCTTTTTATTGCAACAGCTTTATTGCTTTCCTGTAATACAGTACCAGCGAAAAATAACAACGCAAAAGAATTTAATAAATTTGCGTCGTTCAATGCAACCGGCGAAATTGAACTAGAAACCTCCGTGTTTCCTGCCGGTAAATATGCGGTATCATTAAGCGACAAAAGCGATAGTAACGGTGAAATTAAAATCTTTATTTCTTTTCCCTTAAATGAAGATGAAGAATATTATTACCCATTAGAAATGGAGTCGGTTGTTACGGAAGATATAAGCAATAAACCTGTTTTACTTCCCGTAAAAACCGACGGCGATATATTGGAGATAGCGGTAAAATATAGGGGCAGAATATATACGGCGGCTTTTCAATATGTTCCCGAGACATTGCCCGAACCGTATAAAACGATCGGTGAAGTTAAAAGTCCATATGTCAAAAAAGAATTCGCACTTATTATGAGTGTGCAGGAATTTCTTGACAAAAATGCCGATATGATTTTGCGTAATTGGAAAGACTGGAAGTACGATAGTATTTTTATTACATTCCCCGATAAAACAAAAATGGCATTGGCTTACGAAAAAAAACTGCCGCATTTGTTCCGTCCCATAGAGGGGTTACGCCTATTCGGAAAACAAGTTTTTGTAAATGAAAGCGATGCCGTTCCGCCGGTTAAAAAAACAGGCAAAGGGGAAATCTTGGGCAATATCCATGGAGGTACCGACTCTGAAGGTGTTTTTATACATATCACTGAACTCTTTGTTCCTGAGGGGATATTTTTTTCCAAGCAGAATAATGATCCCGATAAGGTAAGTTTTTCCGAAGAAAACGAAGATATCCGTTTTTTTGTGTATATCCACGAAGCCTTCCACAGAGAACAGTGGCGCAGACGGTTTAAAGCTGCAAATGAAGGTAAATCATATATCAATATCGGTGAACCGATAGACACTTCAACAATGTCCACCGATACGGCTGTGTATACTTCGCTCGAAGGCTTATATCTAAAATCCGCTTGCAACGAACAAGATAACAACAAAGCCTTTATGCTTTTTAAAAAGGCTTGTGCGGCAAGGTATTTAAAGCATTCGTCTTTGCCGGAAACAGCCGTACAGCATGACAAATACAAAACGCTCATAGAAGGTACCGCCGTATATTCCGAATATCGGGCAGCCTCCTTAAAAAAAGATAAAGCGTCGCAAAACCACTTAAAGCGACGGTTGAATTCTATAGATGATATCCGCAGTGATTCAACAGGTCATTTTGGAACTACATATTATATGTATGGAATGTATTGGAGTTTATTGCTTGACAGATTTTCTCCTGAATGGATTCAAAATATTTTTCAGGAAATAAAAACTATTGACGACAAACTGTATGATATTCTACCGTCGGCTTCACTTGAATGTAAAGAAATTTCGGAAGATATAAAAAACAGCAAAGAATATACCGATGTCGTAATGGAATATAAACCTAAATTTGACCACCGCGATGAAGTTGTCGGCTCTTTTGGTAAGCCGGGCGGTATTCACTATATTGTAGATTTTTCAAAAATAAAAATAACGGGCTTTAATATCGACCCGTATGAATTAGTGCTATACGGTCATTCTCAATATTATCCGAAAGGACTTAACGAATTTGTTATGAATTCATTTAAACTGAAATCAAATGCGCTTAGTTTTTGTTATTCACGACAAGCCGCCGTTAAGCGTTCAATACTTGAATGGTATGACCCGCGTTACAATACAGCGTATAAAATTAACGGAACAAAAAACGGAAATATATATGAAAAACTTTCTATTGAGGCTGACGGCATCAAATTTACAATAAACAAAGCGGAAGTAAGAGAAAGCGACAACGAAGTAATTATCTATGTATTAGAATGAATATAATTCGAAAGCTAATAAAATTGAAAAACTATTAGAAATAAAAAAAACTAAATATATAAAATGATATATTAAGGAAAATCTTAAGAAAATAGATTAATCAAAATGGATACAGATTGGATTAAAAAAATGGTAAAGCATCTAACACCCGCTTCAACGCTGACAAACGGGACTATGCCCGTTTGCAGGTTAAGCGGATGTTAGATTGACAAGATTTAATACAATAAGGAATACGCAATTGAGCAAAATTATCATAGCTTTACTACAATTAACGCCGGGGAACTCTGTTGTTGAAAATATGTATATCGGTATAGCTGCTTGTCGCAAGGCAAAAAATATGGGGGCAGATATAGCATTATTTCCTGAAATGTGGAGTATTGGTTACGAAATCCCTAAATCTGTCAATGAATTAAAGAGTAAAGCAATTAGTAAAAATGATGCATTTATACATTCATTCTCGGATTTAGCAAAAGAATTGCAAATGGCTATCGGTATAACATTTCTTGAAAAGTATGAGCCATTACCAAGAAACAGTATATGTCTGTTTGATAGATTTGGAAAAGAACTATATACCTATGCAAAAGTACATACATGTATTTTTGGAGATGAAAAAAAATTAATGCCCGGTAATGATTTTTATGTATCTGAATTAGACACAGAGCACGGTTGTGTAAAAATAGGTTCAATGATTTGTTATGATAGAGAATTTCCTGAGAGTGCACGAATACTCATGCTCAAAGGTGCAGAAATACTACTTGTACCGAATGCATGTCCAATGGAAATTAATAGGATTTCACAATTAAGAGCAAGAGCATTTGAAAATATGATTGGCATTGCAACTGTTAATTATCCAAAAGGAAAACCCGATTGTAATGGTCATTCTACAGCATTTGACGGTATTGCCTATAAAATTGATGAACCATATTCACGAGATACATTAATAATAGAAGCTGGAGAGGAAGAAGGAATATATATGGCAACTTTTAATATAGAGGAATTAAGAAAGTATAGAAGTTCATGGTAACGCATATCGGCAGCCGACAAAATATGAGATTTTATTATCGGAAGAGAAACAAGAGCCGTTTATCCGTAAAGATTATAGAAAATTAGCAAACTAACACCCGCTTCAACACTGACATTGCCTTTACGGCAATGCAGGTTAAGCGGTAGTTAGATGGACTCGTGCTACTGCACGAGCTGAATTTTTCAGGTATAAATCTAGATTTAATATTAAAAAAAGGTATAATAGAAGTATGAAACCTAAAGAAAAAAAAGAGATTTTTAATTTCTTAGAATATAATAAAAACATTCTCCAGTCCTATGGCGTAAAAAAAATAGGTCTTTTTGGTTCTTATGTACATAATCAACAAAATAAAAATAGCGATATTGATATATTAGTAGAATTCCATGCTGATAAAAAAAATTATAATAACTTTATAAATTTAGTTTATTACTTGGAAGATAATTTGAATACAAAAATAGATTTATTAACTATAGAAAGTTTAAGTCCGTATATTGGTCAGAGAATACTCAATGAGGTTGAATATGTATCGATCAAATGAAGAGCTATTCAAGCATATTTTTGATGAAATTGTTTTTTTAGAATCTGAAACAAGGACCATATCAGAAGAAGTATTTTTAAAAGATGAAAAAACGCAACGAGCTTTTGCACGAAGTATTGAAATTATCGGAGAAGCCGTTAAAAATATTTCAAGTGATGTAATAATTAAATATAAAGAAGTTCCATGGAGAAATATTGCCGGTATGAGAGATAAACTCATTCATGGTTATTTTTCCTTTGATTATGAAATTGTGTGGGATGTTGCAAAAAACATTATTCCTGAATTTAAGAACCAGCTGATAAAAATTATGGATACAGAAAAAAAGAAAAATGACAATTAAAGAAATAATAACAGAAATCAATAAAATAGAAATAGATATTGCTGATTTTATAAGTAGTTACAAAAGTGAACAACTTGTCAGTAATTATGATGATTGGAATTATAAAGATGTCATTGCGCATCTTTTGGAATGGATTATGTTTTCAAAAAATAAACTAAACGCTATTGTACATAATCAAGATTTTCAAGAAATAAGTAATATCGATATATTCAATAAACAAAATTATATAAAAAATAAGAATAGGCATATTATAGAATTACAGAAGAAACTAATCTTTGAACTGAATGAATATAAAAATATTGTGCTGTTGTATACAGAAGCGGATTTACAAAGAAAAGATTTGCCAATAGGTTTTTCATTTGAATTATGGCGGTATATGGTAATGGATACTATTATACATCCTGTAATGCATTTATTATATTATTTAATTAAAACAAAAAACTATAAGTTATTTTTCAAATTGTGTAAAAAATATAATGAAATATTTTATTGTTATGCAAAAGGAAATCTTGAGGTATATTCTTTTTATGAATATATTGAAGATAGTAAAAAATTTATTGAGAATATAAAAGAATTAGGCGAGCAGTATAAAAATGATGATATGATACATGCAGTTTTAAAAGCCAATAAAATAGATGAGAACATCTAACACCCGCTTCAACCTGACATTGCGGACAAGCCGCAAATGCAGGTTAAGCGGTAGTTATGTTGACTGCCCTTCGGGCAGCATTCGTTAAGCGTGAAGGTTTATAACCTTCTATAATTTAAATGATAAAATCTATTGGAATTTTTTACTTTCTCTTGGGACTATATAAAAAATAAATTTTGTGATAGAATATTAGTTGAGGTAAAGAGATGATAAATGTTTTTATTGATGAGATTACGCCTTGTCTCAGTGATGCTAAAACAGGCGAGCTCGTTCAAACAGAGGTTATACAAATTACTCGAAAATCTTTTTTGAAAAAGTATAATAAGAAAAATGGATGGTATACAGACTGGGATAAACTTATCGATGATAATGAAGTTTATGCTCTCGTAGTGGAAGGCTCTGTTGATATACAAGGGCTGGTTTCTATTGTAAAAGATGAGGATGCAAAAGCATGTTATATTTCATGGATGTGTGCGAGCCCTGAAAATAATCATCAAATTACAGAAGAACTTAGATATAAAGGTGTTGGCGGACATTTGTTTGCAATTGCTGCAAAAAAATCAATCGACTTTGGTTTTGATGGAATGATGTACGGATTTGCAGCGAATAAAATTTTACTTGATCATTATGTCGAAAAATTTAATGCTGAGTTTGTCGGAATTCTTCATCCGTTTCAGTTCGCAATAGATGAAGAAAATGCAAAAAATATAATGGAGGTTTACACTTATGATTGGACTGATGAAAAATTATAAAGAAAGTTTAAAAGATACACCGCAACCAATATTGTTGTCTGAAATGAAAAATAGCATCGATTTGAAAGCGTTATTTTCTTATGCAAAAGCAAACAATATGAAAGTTTCTGAATTATCAGAAACTGATAAGAAAAAATTTGTTAGAGCTAGGTGCTTGTTATAGTTTAAGTTTAATGTAAATAAAATAGAATCTAAATAGTAAAAACACATAACACCCGCTTCAACCTGACATTGCGGACAAGCCGCAAGTGCAGGTTAAGCGAATGTTAGGTTGACGCTTCGCGCAAAGGAGTTCAATATGTTCTACAAATATCGTAAGTTATATACTCAAGAAGATGAAAAATTTAAATTTAATGAGCACACAATGCTGCTACTCAAAGAAAAAAAAATTTATGTTCCGTCTTACAAAGAATTGAATGATCCATGGGAGAAAATAATAAAAATTCCAGCCTATAAATCATATACAGAAAATGAAAAAAAAGAGCTACTTCTAATGGACAAAGAAGCCGTAGAACTTGGACTTGATGAATTTACTAATTTGGGAAAAGAAATTATTGAAAATCAAAATGATTTAGATTCGAGCATGGATGATTTTAATAGTTTTATGTTTGAAGAAAGTGATTGGGGGATTTTTTCTATGTCGATATTAAATGACTCGCTATTACTATGGGCTCATTATGGAGATGAACATCGTGGAATATGTATCGGTTTTGATAAGCAAGATTTTTTGAATACAGGCAATGTTGTTCAAGTAAAATATCGTAAAAAAATTCATTCAATTGATCCTAAGCGAGCATATAGAAGACTTGAAAAACAATATTTTGGTAATAAACATTTTGCGTGGTTATACGAGAAAGAGTATCGTTATCTACACCCAGAATCATCAGTAGAAATTATTTCTCCAGCGAAGATTAATTCAATATTCTTAGGGCTAAGAGTTGATGAAAATATTGTAAAAATAATATGTAAGGAATTTTCTAAAATGTATTCAGTTTATAAAGCTCGAATGAATACAACTAGTTATACAATTGAATATGAAAAGATTACCTAACACCCGCTTCAACCTGACATTGCGGACGAGCCGCAAATGCAGGTTAAGCGAATGTTAGGTGGACGGTGTGCGGGCGGAGGAGAAAATATGGGGACATCAACTACTGAACGATTGGGTATAGCCGAATTAACCAAAATATTTGCACAAGTTGGTTGGTATTTTCGTGAACAATTTGTTAGCGATAATGGAATTGATGCACAGGTAGAATATAGTTGAAAATAACAAACCAACTGGTCAACTAATCGCCATACAGGTAAAATCTGGAATGAGTTACTTCTCTGAAATGGATAAAGAAAAAATAATATATCGTCCAAAAGCAAACCATGTTGAATATTGGACAAAACATAGTCTTCCTGTAATTATATGTCTACATAATACAGATAATGATAAAGTTTTTTGGACTCCGGTACTAAAGGAGCTTATTATATCAACAGGGAAAGGTTATAAAATCGAGATCTCAACAAATAGTACATTGACAAAGGAAAATTGTTTAGGTTTATCACGAATTTTTAAGTTTAATTATCATGAATATAGACTAAATAAACTGTTGCTAGATTCATCTTGGATGAAATTAATAATGAATGGTGAAAGTGTTTATGCTGAATTTGAAGATTGGCACAATAAATCATTATCAAGAACTTCAATCACTATTAGCTGTGAATCAGTTAATGGTTCAAAAAGTATTAATTTACCAACATTATATGCACCCGGATATAGTGTTTTAGGCATTGTACAAAAAACTATTCCATGGGCATCATTCGAAATGGACATTGATAGTCATCGGGAAGCTCAAAAAGACGAATATGAAACAGAATGTTATACGGGACATGATAAAGAAGATGATATGAGATTTTATTATGAGTCATTTGATGAATGGTATGAAGAGCCTGATGATATTGTTCCAATAAAAAGAGAATCAGAAATTGATATCTACAGAGTAAAACTTACACTTAATGATTTAGGAAAAGCATTTTTAAACATATACGAATATCTTGATTCAGATCCTGAATTTGAACTTACCTCTTTTAGTATCACAGAAATATTTTCCTAACACCCGCTTCAACCTGACATTGCCTTTACGGCAATGCAGGTTAAGCGTTAGTTAACCTTACAAAATAAATACTAATCATAGGTGGTGTAAAATGAAGGTAGTGGTACTTGCTGGAGGATTAAGTCCTGAAAGAGATGTATCTTTATCATCAGGAGCATTAATTGCAAATGCATTAATCGAAAATGGGCATAGTGTTTTTCTTTTAGATTTACTAATAGGAACTGATAAAAAATTTGAAGAATTATCATTTTTAACAAAAGATTCAATAGATCGATATGAGTATATTATACCACCAGAAGAGCCAAATCTTATTGAATTGCATCAAAAGTATCCTGATCAAATCGGAAAAGGTGTACTGAGCATTTGTAAACAAGCAGATGTTGTGTTTATTGCATTACATGGTTCAATAGGTGAAAATGGTCAGCTACAATCAATTTTTGAAATGCAATCAATTAAACACACAGGATCAAGTTACTTTGGCTGTATGTTGGCGATGGATAAAGATATATCAAAAAAAATTGCAACTATTGAGGGTATTTCTACAGCAAAATGGAAAACTTATTCATTGTCAGAAGTTAATTTTGATACAATAAAGAGAGAAACAAAAATACCTTGTGTTGTTAAACCACTTAGTTGTGGTTCTAGTATTGGGATATCAATAATTAAAACCGAAGAAGAATTATTGAATGCATTAAGAGTTGCGAAAAAATATGAAGATAGTATTTTGATTGAAGATATGATCAAAGGGAGAGAAGTGTCATGTGGTATAGTTGGAGATAAGGCATTACCGGTAATTGAAATAATTCCAAAGTCAGGATTTTATGATTATAAAAATAAGTATCAAAAAGGATTATCCAACGAAATATGTCCTGCTGAAATAGATAGAAGCATTGAGAAAACAATACAGGCATTTTCATATAAAATGCATAAAGCTTTAAGACTAGGTTATTATTCACGATCAGATTTTATTATTCGAGATAATGAAGAAATTGTTTATTTGGAGACCAATACATTGCCTGGAATGACTCCAACGAGTTTATTGCCTCAAGAAGCAAGAGTATCTGGAATTACATATAATGAATTATGTAATCAAATTGTACATAATGCAATAAAAATTGAAGGCTAACACCCGCTTCAACCTGACATTTGTTTTGTCACGAAAGTTGCTTGGACGGTCGCCTACGGCTCCCTTTTGATGCAACTTTCGCGCCAACTTTGCCGCCACTTTGCGCGTCGGCAAAGGCACAAATGCAGGTTAAGCGAATGTTATGTGGACTGCCCTTCAGGCAGCTTGGAGGTAGAAATGAAAAGGTTTGTATTAATATATGTTTTTGTATTTTTATCTATTGCGATCTTTGCATCTCCGTTTGGTTTAAAAATGGGAATGACAATAGATGAAATTGCTGAACAGTGTGAAGAATATCCATCTTTTGTAAAAGATGAAATTTATTTAGTAAAACCTATAAAAAAGCATCCTCTTTTTTCATATTATGCGGTTTATGTAAATGAGAAAACGGGTTTGTATCAGATTAGGGCAATTTCGGATTCTATTAGCTGTAATAAATATGGTACTGAAATTAAAAATGCTTTTACTTCTATCAAAGACAGAATTGCTAAAACTTATGGGAAACCAAAAGTAAATGATAGATACAAAAATACGGCAGATTCTTATTATCAAAAAGATGAATATTGGTTTTATTCGTTAAGAGAAGGTTCTCGTGAACTATCCGCAATATGGGGTGAGAAAACTACACTTATAGATGACTTGGAATATATTGCATTAGATTGTACTGCAGATTATATTGTAGAGGATGGTTATGTTGATGAAAAAGCACATCTTGTATTATACTACTATTTTAATAATGCAAGAGGTGTTGAAGATGAGCACGATTCCGTATTTTAAATTTTAAAATAGCATGATGTTATTAATTATATTTGGTTTTATTGCTTTTATTCTCGTCATTTTTTTTCTTGGAAAATGGGCTTGGGTAAGCAAAGGAGAAATGGGAGAACATTATGTATCGAAAATTTTATCATCATTGGATGAAAATGAGTATAAAATTTTTAATGATGTAATGTTACGGACAAAAAATGGTAAAACCACACAGATAGACCATATAGTAATCTCTGCTTATGGAATTTTTGTAATAGAAACAAAAAATTACAACGGTTGGATTTTTGGAAATGAAAAAGCTGAATATTGGATGCAAGTAATTTATAATGAAAAGCATAAATTTAGAAATCCTGTAAAACAAAATCAGGCTCATATTTTTGCACTAAAAGAACTGTTTGCAGAATATAGCGATATAAAATATTTTCCTATTGTCGTTTTTGTTGGTAATGCGGAATTAAAAGACATAGAATCTAATATGCCTGTAATTTATGATGATGATCTTTTAGACTTGATTTACTCGGATATTACAAACAAGTGTCTTACAGAAATAGAAATTCAGAAAATTGTAAACTTACTTTCAAGTAAAAATATTGTTGACGATGAACTAAGAATTGAACATATTAACAATATAAGACAAACTGTAGTTGAAAGAAAATTAAAAATGGAGAATTTAATTTGCCCTAGATGTAATGGGGAGTTAAAATTAAGAGAAGGTAAGTCTGGTAAATTTTATGGATGCTCAAATTATCCAAGATGTAGATTCACTATGCCTTTTTTTAAAATAAACACATAACACCCGCTTCAACGCTGACATTTGTTTTGTCACAAAAGTTGCTAGACGGTCGCCTGCGGCTCCCTTTTTTATGCAACTTTCGTGCCAACTTTGTCGCTGCTCTGCGCTTCGGCAAAGGCACAAATGCAGGTTAAGCGAATGTTAGACTTACTATCGCACAGAAGTAAAACTAATAGGTTCAATTTCGAGTTTTGAAAAAACTCGAAATTTTCCAATTTTCTACGGCACCAATAGAATGTAAAGTTTTGAAATAGGTGCTATTTTTGTGCAGGCGAGATTCTGACTGCGTACCGTTTCGAGCGTTTATGCTATATAAAAGCTCGCCTGCGGCTAAGCGGACAAGTTCTCGCCAAAAATACAGCTCTATTTTACTGCTATTTTCAAAACTTGACATTCGACCTAATAATGTTATCACTATATCATTTATAGATTTTATGATATAATATCAGCTAGGAGGGAATAAATGTATACAATTATGGCTTTTTGTTTAAGCGGTATTGTGATGATTATATTTGGGATTTTAATCAGAGAATGTAAATGCTACAACTTGATAGCAGGGTATAATACAATGCCTGCTGAAAAGAAAAAATCCTATAATCCGGCACCTCTTGCTAATCAAGTAGGTATATTTCTATATTGGATAGGCACTTTTACCATTGTATTCGGAATCATCTTACATTTTGTGGAATATTCAAAATTATTGGCTACATTTATCACAGTCGGTTATTCTGTTATTCTTCTTGTTGCAGCTATTATCTTTATAGCAAAAGAAGCAAAAGGATTAAATGATATATAAGGGAGGGGACTAAATGAAGACTGAATTGATTCTAAAAATAGATAAAAATATTGCTGAATCGATGAGACACTATGCGGTCAAAAATAAAAAAAGTATGTCAAAATTTGTTGAAGATCTTTTTAATAATTCAATGGGTATAAATCAAAGGATAGAAGAAATATCTCCACTTGTTAAAGAATTGAGCGGCATTATAAGAGAGCAGGATTTAGAAAATATAAGTTATATGAGCTATTTGGAAAAAAAATATGAGTAAAAGGATATTTGTTGATTCGGATGTAATTTTAGATATTTTATGCCAACGTGAACCATATTATGAATATGCTGCTTACGTGTTTTCATTAAGTGATACAAAAAGAATTGTTTTATATACAACATCGCTGGTATTTTCAAATGTATATTATATACTCAGAAAGTTATTGAGTATACAAAAAGCAAAAGAAGCATTACGGAAATTGAGGTTGCTTGTTAAAGTAATACCTGTAGAAGAAAAAGAAGTAGATTTAGCTCTAAATTCAAAGTTCTCAGATTTTGAAGATGCTTTACAATATTATACGGCGATGCGGCATAAGATAGAAATACTATTAACACGAAATATAAAAGATTATAAAGAAAGAGAAATAATAGTACAAACACCTGAAGAATTCATAAGAGATAATAAGAAACTCGAAGTCTAACACCCGCTTCAACCTGACATTGCGGACGAGCCGCAAATGCAGGTTAAGCGAATGTTAGGTTGACGCTTCGTGCAAAATATACGTTTATTAAAAAAAGAAAACAACTGGCAACAGAAATAAAAATTATTTTTTGACATAGTATGTGCTATGATAATATTATTTGGAGGATGTATGCAGAGCAATGAAAAATATAAAGAAGGACAAGTATGGTCTTATAAGACGAGAGAAAATGAAAGTAATTCTAAAATATATATAGTAAAAATTGAATATAATAAAACAATTGGAAAGATTTATCACATTTATATTGATAATTTGAATATAAAAAATCCATATCAAAAATCTAAAATCCAAAATAATTTATCTCATTCCCCTGTTTCTGAAAAAACATTAGATGACAGTGTTATAAAAATTGTTACAGCAAAATACGAAAATAATATAGATATTTCTGATGGTTATGTAGCATGGAAAGAAGCTTTTGATGATGGTAAGGCTGGCGTTTTTACCATTCCAGTAAATGAAATTATTCAATGTATTGAGGATGTTGCGAATATGGAAGCCTAAAGTATATTAGGTTGACTCTGATGCACAGGAAAGTATTAATTATGCCAACAATTGAAATTATTTCTGTAAATGCTAATAGAAAAATCTTAAGACAAGAGGATTATAATATACCCTTAATTGAAGAAGATAAACTTGTAAGTCATATATCTATTTTTTATGAATATTTGAAAACACTAAATGGAATAATGGTACATATAGGTAATCCAGATATGAAGTATGATAAAGAATATGGATTTTTTGCAGGTAAAATTATCAATTGAGATTTTTCTACTAATAAAGAGATTGTAATTCCCAATATTGATGATGAAAAGAATAGAGCAGATCAGGATGAATATTTCCAATTTTTAGATGTATTTAAAAATGAAATTGAACAGATAATCTTTAAATATATTGAGCTTTCCCCTAATTCAACTGCTCTTTTTTTAACAGATTATCAATTTGGATCTTCAAAGCCAATGAGAAAATATATAAATTTAAGCAATTTTTGGAAGGAATATAATGAATATGGTCTTAGATGGAATACTCTTTATCGAATTAATAAATAATCTAAAAAAATCAAAAGTATTTAAATATATATTATTAGAATAGAGAACCTAACACCCGCTTCAACGCTGACATTTGTTTTGTCACGAAAGTTGCTTGAACGGTCGCTGCTTGAGCATATCTCTTTTTTATGCAACTTTCGCGCCAACTTTGCTGACGCTTACGCGTCGGCAAAGACACAAATGCAGGTTAAGCGAATGTTAGATTGACCTGCCTTACAGCAGGCGGGTACGGAACCAATCGAAGCATTCTTTAGACAAAAAATAAAAATAATTGCAATGAAAAAGGACATTGCAAGAAGGAAGGTTGAAAGATGAAACAGAAAAGGTTGGTTTCAATGATTGGTGCATTAGTTTTAATAATTAGTGCCGTAGTCTTAATTACAGGTTGTCCGCAATCGAGTGGAAAAGTTGGAGGTAATAGTAGTACTCTTAAAGTTGTTTTTGATGAGTCAAAGATTGAATGTGAGAAAGACGGTATTGCGATAAAATCAGGAATAGAGGTTGCTGATGGAGATTTATTGATTTTCGATGCAAAAGGTGTACCTGATGGCAAGATTGCTGAATGGACGGTAGGAACAACCGTAAAAAAAGCATCGCCCTTATTTTATCATGTAAAAAAAACTGATGCAGATACTTCAGGTGTCATTAAGGTAAGTTATGAAATAAAAGATGCGGCAAAATTTAAAATCATCTTTGATGGTACAAAGATTGAAGCAAGAAAAAGCGGTGTAGAAATTATTAGTGGAGCCGAGATTAATGAAGAAGATAGAATATATTTTAGAATAAAAAATCCAACTCCTAATAAAGTTGCTGTTTGGAATATAAACAATAAACCGGCTTCATTTGATAGTAATATTGCATCGTTAAGCTACCGTATAAAAGCAAAAGATGCAGATAATGAAGGTAATATCAATATAACTTATATAGAAAGAGATATGATTGAACTTATCATACAATTTGATAGTAGTAAAGTAAAATGTACAAAAAAAACAGATGGAACGGAGGTGTTATCAAATTCCAAACATCTTGAAGGTACAACATTAGAATTTGAAACAGTAAATGGTAAAGCAGTAGAATGGCAAATAGGTCGTGTAACTTATATAGGGAAAAATATAGGTATAGATACAACTTTACATAAGTTTTATGCAGATAAGAATGGTGTTGTAGTTGTGAAGTATAAAGAGTAATGAAAATAAATATCTTAGTATATTTTAAGTTATAGAAAATATACTAAGAATTATATAAAGTGTAAAAGTTAATCTAACACCCGCTTCAACCTGACATTGCGGGCGAGCCGCAAATGCAGGTTAAGCGGTAGTTAGATTGACCTGCCTTACGGCAGGCGGGTAGCGGAACCAATCGAAACAGACTTTCGACCAAAATAAAAATAATTGCAATGAAAAAAGCATTGCGAAAGGAAGGTCGAAATGAAACAAAAGAGATTAGTTTCAGTGATTGGCGCATTAGTTTTAATAATTAGTGCAGTAGCGTTAATTAGCGGTTGTCAACAGGCAAATGGTAATCAGAATAATACTAGCAGTGATTGGAGGCCTGTTTCAAACAAGAGTGATTTGGTCGGAACATGGAAGGCAAGCGTTTCAGGTTCTGGCGTTGTAGAGAAAAAAATATTCTATGTGGCTTCTGATTTTTCTGGTTATTTTAAAATAGATGCGGATTATTCAATGGCAGATGCCTCATTCTTAGCTTCTGTAGGTGATGTTATATCAGGGCTGGAAGGTATAGGATTTATTGTTGCCCATGATCCGGCGAACAAGACAATCATTGCAAAACAGAATTTTACATCTACAGATTTACAAGAAATGGTTTCGTTGATTAAATTGAATTCATCAAAAACGAAGATTAAATTTACTGCTGGTGAAAATTCAGTAGAATATACAAAGCAATAAGAAGTGATTAACCGATACTGATGAATAGCTCACTAAATAAATAGTTCAATTTTAGTGGGTTATCAAAAGACAAAAAAAAAGATTAATGATAAAATAATTGCCTATGTATGATGAGGTTATCTAAGAAATAATTGCTAAGACAATAGTGATGAAGTAAAGAAACATAAAACATAGGATTTATTGTATGAATTTTGAGGGTTGGTATTTTATTATTCTGTATGTACTATACTAAAAATCTAACACGCAGTTCAAGACTGACAAAACCCGCTCTGAAGAGCGGCCGGCTAAACGCCGGTACGTTTTGCAGCTTAACTGCATGTTATGTGGACACACCGCTAGTGCACGAGAGGTAAAAACGTATGAAAAAAATAGAAGAAAAAGAAGAATATATAAACCAATATTTAAAGGAATTAAATGATATTTCATGGGAGAACTTTAAGCACTTTAGGACTTTTTTAAGTTCCCTATCTGAAAATCACATATTAAAATCTTTTGAAAAACAAACTATTGAAAAAAATGAAACTACTTATCATTTTCTATGGCAAATAGAAGAAGCATTTACGATAAATGAACATGATGAAGTAAATAAGCCTTGGTTCTATAGCAAATTAAATGAAATACAAAAATCTAAAGAAAGAAAACAGATTTCGTCAAATTTAGGTGAGTTAAGAGCCTATTCAGTTCTAAAACTTTCAGAATTTGGAAAAAATCTTCAATGCATGAATCAGAATACAAAAGGATGTGATTTTAAAAGTTGCATAATAATGAATAAAAGAGAAATAAAAGTTTGTATTGAAGTAAATACACCTTTGGGGAGAGATGACCCTAAACGAACGACCATCGACCATGGTACTACTAGAAGTAAAGGTATTTCGATTACTGAAAAAGAAATAGCTCCTTTTGGATTACCGCAAAGACAAGATATCGATTCTATAGGTTCAGAAGTTTTAAGTAAATTAAATTCAATAAAAGAGGATGAAGAGCAGTTTGAAGATAATGCTGTAAATATTTTATTTGTCGATTTTGTTAATCCATTATTTTCTGATTTGAATTTATTAGATAATCATGGAAAACCTTTTCAAATGTTTCGTTCCGATATATATACAGGTAATATTTGGTTTACAATGTACTCAAAAAAGAATGAGAATATACCTTTTAATATTAGCTTGCATTGCCCTAGTTATGAAAAACCATACAAAATGGAATATGACGGAAAGCTAATGAAAAAATCAAAATTAGATTTTGTTATTTTTAACACTTTTGAAGGCTCTTATATTTATGAGAAAAATATAAAACATCATATTCCAATTAAAAAAGAAGTTTATTTGTTATTATATACAATACCAAGAATAAAATATGAAGACATTTGGTTAAATTACCCGTTTAAGGATTTATCTAAACGTATTAATTATATAAAAAAAGCTACGAAAAAATTATTGAATGACTATCATTTTTTCATCTAAAATTGAATAATACACATAACACCGTTTTCAAAGCCGACAACGCAGACAAGCTGCGTTGCGGTTTAAAACAATGTTAGACCGATGCCTTACGGCACGATAAACTGTAACTTTGAAAAATAGAATGTATTTTTTATAAATTAAAGCATAAAACCCAAATTAATAGCTTAGATTCTTTGAATAAAGTTATGTTTTATTATAATATCTACTTGTATAAGAAAAATAAAACTTTAATCTTTGGATTTTAAAACTTGTTAAGGAAGTCAACGAGTTAAAAGTCCTTCGGACGGTCATGGTAATTATAATAATTAACTTGTTAAGGAAAACTAAAGTTTTATCTAAGAATTTTAAACTAGCTAAGGAAATCAACAAAATAAAAGTCCTTCGGACGGTCATGGTGATTATAGTAATTAACTTGTTAAAGAAAAATAAAGTTTTAGTTTAGATTTTAATGATTTAGTAATTAAAAAGCTGTATAGTTAAAAAATAAAGTTTATTGTTAAGAATAAGCTTATAATTTAAGAGAATATTATTTATAAAAGATTTGTTTTATAAATAATATAGAATTATAGTTAAATTAATAGTTTTTAATATATGTGTTAAGTAATATGAAAGTTGGATATGCAAATAATAAAGCTTTATATTAAAATTTTAAGTTTTTTATTTATTAAATATTGTAATAAAAAGCAAAATAGTGTAAAATTAGAAGCGTAATTGTTAATATTAAGTTATATAAATAAAATAAAAGTGTCTAACACGCAGTTCAAGACTGACAAAACCCGCTCTGAAGAGCGGCCGGCTAGACGCCGGTACGTTTTGCAGCTTAACTGCATGTTAGAAGGACGGTGCTCTGCACCGCAAGGAGCGAAAATGTTTTTATCTCAACTAAAATACAATCAAAAGAAGTGTTTTTTAAGTTTGGCGAATTATCTTCTCAATATTGACGGAGAATTTGATGAATTTGAATCTGACTATTTAAGAGCAATTTGTGCTGAAATGTCATTAAGTAATGGAGACATTGAACCTTTCACTCTTGATTCTGTGACACAAA
This sequence comes from Treponema denticola, assembly GCF_024181645.1. Classification (NCBI taxonomy): domain Bacteria; kingdom Pseudomonadati; phylum Spirochaetota; class Spirochaetia; order Treponematales; family Treponemataceae; genus Treponema; species Treponema denticola. The sequence continues at coordinate 961,686 of NZ_CP058624.1, forward strand.
AATTCCCAGAACAAGAAGCAAGAAAAATCTTGTTAATTGAATCAATGGCTTTGGCTCTTTGTAATGAAGAATACGACCAATCTGAAAAACTGTTTATAGAAGACCTTGCGAAAAAACTTGATTTAATATCAGATCTTGTAGAAATTAAAAATATGGTTGAAAGGCATTTTAAAAATCAAAAGAATCTTATTTCTTATATTTTTTCAGAGGAGTAAACTATGAGCTTTCTGAGGAAGTTAGGAAATTTTTGTACATTTGGTGCTATTGATAGGCATGACGCAAAAAAAATAAAAAATCAAGCGGATGAAGATTTAGCTAACGCAAAAGAAGAGCTTGAAGATAAAAGAAGTAAAACTGAAAAATCAATTGAAAAATTAGGGAATGCAAAACTTTCAGCTTATTCGGGATCGTTAGAAAAATTTTATAATTGTTATACCCAAATTTCAAAAGCAGATAGAAAACCATTTAAGCGACCTACAGATACTGTTTCTTACAAAGATGTAAAGCACTCTCTTATTACAATTTCAAAAACTCAAATTTCATTAAAAAAAGTTGCTCTGCAATCCGCAGGAGCTGTTTCAACTGGAGCTTTGGTCGCAAGTGGTACTTATTTTGCCGTGAAAGGTCTTGTTTTCGGGAAACTTGCTGGAGTAGCTGCAAAAAATGCAACTTTAGCATGGCTCGGAGGTGGTTCTCTTGCTTCTGGTGGAGCAGGAATGGCAGGAGGTATGGTGGTTTTAGGTGGAATAGCACTAGCACCCGTTGCATTGTTTTCAATGTATATGGGGTATAGTTCTGGAAAACGCAAATTAAATGGTGCCATGAATTATGCTGATGAAGTTGAAGTTTTTGTACAAAAAGTAAAAACTCTTATATGTGAATTAAATCAAATTGAACGAGCGGCTAAATTATTTACAAAAACTATTATTTCAATGGATGCTGTTTTGGAAGTTCAAAATGATAAACTTGTACAAGTTATTGATAGATTGCAAGGAAGAACTTTTTTCCAAAAAGCCATTCGTGACCCAATAAAGAAATTTTTCCGTAAAAATATCTTTGAACCTGAAGAATTACGAGTCATTACAGATTCTATAAACTGTGCTGTTCTTTTAAGCGGTTTAATAGAAAAGCCTCTTATGGATGATAATGGTGCATTTATAAGTAGTTCAATTGAATTTATTGAATCAGCAAACAAAAAAGCTGACACATATAAAAAATTACTAAAAGCCTAATATAAGGAAATTATATGTCAGACGAACAGAAACAAAAAAGAGGTTTTGAAAAAGAAATCGAAGTTGCTATTAGTAAGGAACTAGAGAAATATGCTGAAGCTAATGCTGATTTTCTTCAAATGCATTCAGACTTAAAGAATCTAAATCCGAATCGTGGTGGGAACAAAGGACATGGCGGTTTTGTTTTTGAACGAGTAGAAAAAGCAAAGAGAAATGCAGAGAGTCATATAAAAGGAGGAACAAAAGTTGTCGAATTAACCGACACCTTGGCCGAAAACGGCAATCAAAATTTTAGTGTAAATGACACAAATTCTGATTTAGTTTCTTTGAGCAAAGATGGAAACATAGTTTCAGGTTCTGGAGAACAATTAAAGGCATACGGTAAACAAACAACAAAAAGTGCTGTTCGAGATGTTATGAATGGAAAAGAAGGTAACATCAATCGCTATGATACAATAACGGTTCCAAAAGATAGATATGATGCAACACTTCAAGAAATAGATAATTATATCGAAAAATCTAAAAATGAAGGCAATGAAAAAGGTGTAGAAGAATTAAAAAAATTAAAGAAAAAAATAAAAAAAGGAACGGCAGACACAAAAGATATCGTTTTTGCTGATAAACATAAAAACATTTACACCGCAAAAGAAATTGCAAAAACAGCAAATAAGGCAGGATTACAGGCTGCTGGAACAAGTTCGGCAATTCAAGGAGGCATCAGTTCTGTATTGAACCTAAAAGCTGTTGCAAACGGTGAAAAAACTGCAAACGAAGCTATAAAAGATATTACGGTAGAAACAGCAAAAACTGCGGGTGAAAGTTATTTAACGGCTGCTGGGGCAAGTGCATTGGGAGGTGCATTAAAACAATCTTCCACACAAATTATAAAAAATCTCGGAAAAGGTTCTGGACCAATGGTTATTGTGAATTCTAGTAAAATTTTGGCAAAGAATACAATCGATTTGATAAAAGGAAAAATATCTGTAGAAAAATATATAAAAAATATTGGCAAAGAAGGTGCTGCTTTAGGAAGTTCTGTCGTGGGATCAAATATTGGAGCTATTGCAGGTACATTAATTCTTCCAGGAATTGGTACAGCAATAGGTACATTCATAGGCTCTGTACTTGGTTCAATTATGTCTAACATAACATATGGACAACTTGTACAAACGATGGAATTAAACCGTTTATCTGATGAGCAAAGAAAGCAAATCGAAGAATACTGTAAAACTCTTATTGAAGAAGAATTATATTACAGAGAACGTATAAATAATGCGTTGACAACCTATTTAAATAAAAAAGAAAAAGATTTAACAATAGCCTTTAATAATATTTCATATGCACTACAAAATAATCAGAGTCTTTCACTGGTTTTACAAAGACTTTCTGATATCTTAGATTTAGATGTAAAATTATACAGTGAAGACGAAGTTGTTGATATTATTATAAATCAAAGAAATGTCAGCATCTAACACCCGCTTCAACCTGACATTGCCTTTGTGGCAATGCAGGTTAAGCGAATGTTAGGTTCACAGGCAATAGCGTGGATTGAGGAAAAAATGGAAAAACAATATACATTTGTTGAATTGATTATTGATTTTTTTAATGAAGTAAAGAAGCCTATGTCTCCAGAAGAAATTTGGGAAAAAGCAAAAGAACTTTCTTTAGATAAGAAATTAGGAAGTTTAGGAAAAACTCCTCCAGCGACTATAGGTGTTCGTTTATATGTTGATATAAAAGAAAATGGAGATAAAAGTAAATTTATTCAAGTTTCAAAAGACCATCAAGATTTTTATTGAGAAGTATAAATATAAGTTCGACTGAAATTCAAAAAGAAATAGAAAGAAAAGAAGAATCTGAAAATAGAAAACAAATGAAAGTAATTTTAATGAAAGAGATTTACATCCTCTTTTAGTAAAATATGTGTATGTAAATCCACATTTTAATTGTTATGCAAAAACAATATATCAAGAAAATTCTGTAAGAAAAGTAAAAGGTGCAAATGAATGGTTACATCCTGATTTAGTTGGAGCGTATTTTCCTTTTAGCGATTATGGAAAAGAAACAATGCAATTACAAAAATCTTTGAATATTAGTTCTATAAAACTATTTTCTTTCGAAGTAAAAAAATATTTAGATTATTCAAATTTAAGACAATGTTATTTTCAAACGGTATCAAATTCAAGTTGGGCAAATGAAAGGTATCTAGTTTGTTTAAGAATTGATGAAGATTTAAATTTTAGAAATGAATTACAAAGATTATCAAATGCTTTTGGTATAAGAATTATTAAATTAAATGCAGAAAATATTAATGAATCAGAAATAATATGTACAGCTAGAATTAATGAAAATATTGATTGGGATACATTGGATAGACTTTCAGAAGATTCTCCTAATTTTAAGAAATTTATTTCTAATTTAATAGAAGATATTGCTTTAGGTAAAGTAAAAAGTACTTATGATAAAGTAATTTCTGATGAAAAATATGATAATTATTTAAAAGATAAATATATTTTAGTAGGAAACTAATATGAGAAAAGATAATCCGGAAATTATTGCAAATAATTTATTTTTAGTAAAAAAATTCTTTGAATTAAAGTATTTCTATATACTATTAGATTTTATTTTGTCGTTAGATATTTTTTTCGTATTACTGTTTAATAAATCAATTCTTATCATAGATTTTTCTTCTATTTTTATTGAAGAAAATGTTAAATTTTTTATTATTTATTTAATTTGCTTTGGTTTTATAGTTTCATTTGTTATTCCTATATCAAAAATAGAAATATATAATTTAATTCATTTTATTTTAAGTAAAGTACCATTAAAACAAAATAAAAATATAGAAAAAACAAAATTAGATTTTACAAATGTAAATATATTATATAAGGAAGCATTATTAGAACAAGATCAGTTTAAATTAATGAGAATTGAACAATATTATCGAGATGAAAAGAATGTTGTGAAAGTAACAAATATAGTTTTTTCTATGGTTATATTAACTATTTTTGATTTATTTATTGGTTTAAAAAATAAAGAATCTGTTTGTAGTCAATTATTAAGTTTGCTAATGAATATGCAGAATAAAATAATGAAATATTTTATAATTGTTTTATTATGTGCTTTTCTATATATATCAATAGCATTTTTAATTACAGGATATAAAAAAATGTTTGATAATTTAATATGGTATCCCAAAAATAAGCATAGACTAAAATAAAACCTAACACCCGCTTCAACGCTGACATTTGTTTTGGCACGAAAGTTGCTTGGACGGTCGCCTACGGCTCCCTTTTTGTGCAACTTTCGTGCCAACTTTGCCTTGCTATACGCGTCGGCAAAGCCGCAAATGCAGGTTAAGCGTTAGTTAGGCTGACGCCTTCGGCGCAGGAGAGAAAATGAAAAAAAAATTTATTTTAATTACATTAATGTTACTGTTGATTTCAAATATCTTTGCAGAAAAAAATATTATTTCTGTATTCAAAGATTCAAAAAATATAATTGATTTAAAAAAATATCTGGAAGACGGATTAAAAGAATTAAATATAGATATTACAAAAGAAATTTCAAAAGAAAATATATCTATAATAAATTATATTTTAAAATTTGCTTATGAAAATAATATTCATAAAATGAGAAATGAAAATGACAATGTAGTCTATACAAAAGAAACTGGTGAAGAGGCAGTTTTCAATAAAAATGGTGATTTAGTTACTAATGATTGGAATCGGGGTTCTTTTAATTATGGAAAATATGAGCAACCAATTAATAAGTTTTTACTTGATATATGGCCATGGTTAGTTTGGGGAAATACGAAAAATGATCCTACAACATTTGATGAAAGATTTTATTATTATTGTATGGATTTAGATCCTGGAATTCAGAAATATATTTTTTTAGAAGATAAATCACTATTAGAAAAAATAGAATATTCGGAACTAAAAGAAGAAGAAAAACTTGTATATCATTTTTTCAACTATCTATTCTTTAATGAAAAATTTAAATATAAATTAGATGAGAGAAATATTAAAAAGTATAAAAAAAGTGCAGAAAATTATTGGAAGTATTTATCCCAAATAATGGAGCTCAGTGGATATAAACAATAATGCCTAACATCCGCTTCAACCTGACATTGCGGACAAGCCGCAAATGCAGGTTAAGCGAATGTTATGTGCACAGCTTTGCAGTCTGAAAACGAAAGAAAAGTATGCGATATTCTTTGCCATATTAAATGATTTATTTAAATCAACAGAGATTTTAAAGACTAACAACAAATGTAATGACCCCAGAAGACATAATAAGACCTGCAGAGATAGAACTTTATATATTGAATATACAAAACTTTTTTAATGATTTCTTGACATTTTGATTTTATATGATTATATTATAAATACATAAGAATTCTGGAAACGCCTTTTCTTTTTTAGTAGAAGGAGTTTTTATGTATAATTCAAAACAATTTTTGCGAACAGTGAATTGGCATTTTGTTAATAGTTGTAATATGTCATGTAAATACTGTTTTGTTTCTTGCTGTAAGGAACTTCCGCTTGAAGAATCCATAAGTGTTCTTGAAAAATTAAAAGGGCATTTTGATCGGATTAATTTTGTTGGTGGTGAGCCGACTGTTTCATCCAAACTTATTCCTCTTGTAAAAAAAGCAAAAGAATATGGTTTTATTGTGTCTATGGTTACAAATGGATTCAATTTATATCATAAACCTGAAACTTTTGACGAAATTCTTACTGATTTTAGTATTATAGGTATCAGTATTGATTCTTTAAATGAAAATACAAATGTATTGATTGGTAGGTCTGTGAAAAATAGTGTTTTATCTAGGGATGATTATATAGATCTGTGTAAAAAAATAAAACTTGCAGGCTGTAAATTAAAAATAAATACAGTTGTAAGCAGAGTAAATTTAGATGAAAACTTTAATGATTTTTATGAAACTGTTATGCCTGATAGAATAAAATTACTTCAGGTTCTAAGACCTGCCGGAAGATTAAAACAAGATTATACGGATTTCTTGATAGAGGAAGATGATTATTTAGAGTTTGTTCAACGGCATCATAAGTTTTCTGAGGTAATATGTAGTGAGAATAATGAATTAATGTTGAACTCATATTATATCTTAAATAGTGATGCTTGCTTTCTTGATAATAAATCTGGTTGTATAAGCGGTTCTTTGTTGGAAAATGATTTAAAGTCGGTATTAAAAAATGTTTATGTCGATGAGAATAAATATAGAGCCAGATATGCATAATAGGAGGATATAATGGAAAAAATAATTATAGAAATAGTAAAATCTTTATACGGTAGAGATAAGAAGCAAGTTCTCAACTATTGGGAAAAGTTAAATTCAATTTTGCTGGAGGAAAAAATCGACGAAAAGAATTTCATGCATATGTTTCACTTTTTTGTTTTAGCCCAAACTATTGGTGCTTGTCTTGGTAAAGACACAATAAAGCTTAAAGAAAAAATATCTGCATGTATACAATATATTCTCCCTAATACTGAATATCAAAAGAAATTAAAAGAGTTTTTAATTAAATTCTCGATAGATGATGAATGTAATGCAAAAAAAGAAATGGATGCATTTAAGATTCTTGCAGAAACTGCATTTTGCGATGATACCGAGCATTATAGCTTTGCTTTATATTACTTAACTCGATTTATATACCGTTGTAATGATGAATATTGTATCTTTAATCTTGATCCTGTTTTATGGTCAATAATTAGTTTTGCTGCTTGGTATACTCAAAGCACAAATATATTAGAAATTCAAATTAGTGATTATATCCTTGGCTTCTTTTATGAGTTTTGTGAACAGGAAACTTTATCTAAAAGATACTTTTATACAGATAGGGTTGTTATTGAAACAAGATTAAAAGATTTACAACAACGTGATCCTGAAACTTTTTCAGCTATTATGAGAAATCATCATTTCAATGAAGTTTATGATTGGATTCATCTTTATTACTTATTCGATGCAAATAAGCGTAGTTATACTTTGCTTAGGTTATTTGAAAAAGTATTTTTAAATAAATCGGTAATTACTGAATTAAGTGACTGGGATAATGATCAGATTGATTATGTTAATAATCTTATGCCGGAAGGCAAAAAAATTATAAATTATTATTCTGATAATGCATATGAGTCTGCTCCACAGCTTTTTGATCAAGCTAGAAATAATATTCAGAACTTAGAGCAACATCCCGGGTTTGTTATTATGTTATACATGCTCTGTAAGGAGTTTTCATTAGATCAATTTCATCTTGTTTTTCCTGATAGGAAAAGTCCGGAAATCAATAGCTTAGAGGTATACGAATGGAATTTAATTTCAGAGGTATTATCTATTCATGATGTAAATAAAGGTAAAGATAAAGACTATGATGAATTATTTGAATTATATGAAAATGATTTACGTGCTTTACATTATGAGGTAGCAAAAGATTTTAGCATAATTGATGGGAAGCAATACAAACAGTATGTTAATAATAATGAATTACTGAATATGTTACTTTTCTTTTGTGTATGGGAAAATGTTTCATATTGTATGAAGGATAATACTAATTTTAATGGAGATATAAAAGAAGTTCATAAAATACAAGTTTTAACAATCCCTTTTTTTAATGCATGTAGTTCAAATACATGGAGAAAAAAAGAAACGATAGAAGAAATATTCAATAATATTGCTGAAGTGTTTTGTTTCGAAAATCCAACTCATACTTTTGATAATTTTAAGATAAATACTGAAAAATCAAATGTATCTTTACTAATGCTTTTATATAATTTATCGAGAACTGAAGTAGAAGCACAAAGTGCTATGAAAGATCAGATTAATTATTTGAGAGAAATACAACGAAAAAAGTTACCTCTGGAAAGGTATAAATCAAATTTAGATGACGCTAAAAAAAATCAGGAGAAAATATGTTTGATTGATAGAGGCTTCAAATTAAACAATTTTATAAGTCAAATTTTTCCTTTTTGTAGTGTTGAATTTCAGAGGTATTTCCCAAATCAAGATATGTTTATGCTTCGGAGGGATTATATCTGCAAATTTATTTGTGAGACAGATACAGTATATGATAAAGATAAGGAATTTGTAACGGATTATCGTGAAACAAATAAAATTGGATTCAAAACTAGATACCTTTATAAAGATAGAAATATGAGTACACATCATGTTAGACATACCTCTGTCGATAATTTAATGAAAACATCTAATTGGAAAAATCTTTTATATGTTTTTTGCGATATAGAGAAAAATTTATGCGATTTGTTGGAAGAAAAAGAGAGAAACTATTATAAACATCCACTGACATCGCCAAAACCTAAGAGAAATCCTCAAACATTTATAATTTATTATCTCTTTCAGGAAAATAAGAGGATCTATAATGAGTTTATTTCTAAACTTTATAAGGCAGCGGGGTTAGTTCAGATAGTTTCTGAGTTTAGGTTGTATGAGCATGATTCCGATTTGAATGATTTTAGAGACAATTCTGAAAATATCATAAAGACAATAGAGTCAACTTTTAATTTAACAGATGAAAAAGCAATAAAAAAAGCAAACGAAGATTTTGCAAGGAAATTATCGTATGCTCCTGAAAAATTACATTGCAGCTCTTTTGATTCCTTTCAGCAAAGAGAAAATTTATTTGAGATGCGTTTAGAAAGGCTACTGAATATTATGTTTGCAGCAAATGGCAGTAATGAGAATGGTTTTGAACATAACCTCACAATGTACGATTTTTTCAAAATGTATCACGCTGAAATTGCTGTTTATCTTATTTATTTAACAGGTGAATTTTCTAAATTGTAGAAAATTACAATATAGTATGATGGCTCTCTATATTTAGGAAATGTATAAATTTAACACTATTTGTTTTATTTGCATATATACAAATTGATTGAAAATTATATATTATAATGGCGCATAACACCCGCTTCAACCTGACATTGCGGGTCAAGCCCGCGAATGCAGGTTAAGCGGTAGTTGGGTCGACGCTTCGCGCGAGGTTAAATAAAATTAGCAACATATTTATTGAAATTTATTTATTAATTGATATTTAATATACTTAGAAAACAAAATAGCTTACTTAGGATTTTACCAGTCAATTCAATGATAACTTGATTGGCTGATGATGAATAACTATTAGAGACATTATAAGGCTATATAAGTATTTAAAAAATAGAAAATAATGTATGAAGGGGATGAATAGTTTTAAGGGTTATGCCGTACTTAATTGTATGTTCAGGCATAAATTGCAATTAATTTATTAGAATTGAGGCAAACTAATTAATGTTTAGTAGTATCATATTAGAATCTGTAAAAGAATATATACCAAATAGTTATATAGAAAATAATGAAAAATATGATTTTATAGTCGGTAGCAAAGTTAAGAAAAAACTCGTTTTCAAAATTATTCATAACTATATTTTTATATTTTCGAGGATAAAGGATAATAATTTTTCATTGTTAATACATGAAATATCTGAAAAAATAAAGAATATAAAAGGAAAAAATTGCATTATTTATATTTATGATTTTGACTTGGTGGAAGAAAATAATAAATTTTTATTTTTTATTAAAAAATGTAAAAGAGTTAATAGTTTTATAAGAATCAATAGAAGGAATGGACAGGTGTATTTTTCAGCGAATAAAGATTTAGAAAATAAAATATGTTCTGAAAGATATGTATTTCTCTTAAATGAATACAAACTTGCAACTAAAAATATCTGGCAAAATGAACTAAATAATTTTTATGATATTTGTTTTAAAATTGGAAAGAAATAATGTAATAAACCCAACACCCGCTTCAACGCTGACAACAAGGACAAGCCGCAAATGCAGGTTAAGCGAATGTTAGATTGACCTGCCTTATGGCAGGCAGGTGCGGAACCAAACGAAACAGACTTTCGACCGAAAAATAAAAATAATTGCAATGAAAAAAGACATTGCAAGAAGGATGGTTGAAAGATGAAACAAAAGAGATTAGTTGCAATGACTGGTGCATTGGCTGTAATGATTAGTGCATTGTATTTAATGGTTAGCTGTACAAGTGTAAACCCTATTCGAGATCATGGTGTTTCTGTAAACTTAGCAGAAAATCAGTATGAGATATTAGGTAGGGTTGAGTATAGGGGAATAGCACATAATGTCTTAGGCTTGTTCTCTTGGGGCGGTGCTGCATATAGCAAATTATATGAAAAAGCAAAGGCTGAATTTGGCGCAGATGATGTTATTAACTTATCACTCGATTATGAACAAGCGAGCTATGGAATATTTTATAATAAACGGACATATATAATGTCAGGTTTAGCTGTAAAATATAAGAAATAGTATTTTATCAATAAAACAATAGGTATATTTTAGATGTTCCGGGTATAAGTATACCTATTGTAGTTTGTCTAAAAGTCTTCATGCTCTTGTCGTGCAAGTTTGCCATTTGCTCTTGCTATTTTGTACAAAATAATGTACATTATAAGTGATGGGAGAATTTTATGATTTCAACTATGACCATAACAGAAACAAGAAAGAAAATCACATCACTTGAGAATACGATGAATTATGATGATACAATCTCCATTACTAATCATGGAAAAGAAGTATTTGCTTTGATTCGTTGGGATACCTATGAATGTATTCAAGAAACTTTGGAAATACTTGCAGATGAACAATTGGCAAAAGACCTGTCTACTGGAATTAAGCAGATAAATGAAAACAATCTTGTAGATTTTGACACATTCAAGGCGGGTCTAATGTGTATACAATAAAATTAACCCAAATTGCCGCCGAATTTATTGCTAAACTAGACAATAAATCTCAACAGCAGGTACTGCAAAAGATTGAGGTATTAAAAGAGTATCCTCTAAAAGTGGGAAAGCCTTTAAAAGGTAATTTACAGGATTATCGTTCTATTCGTTCTGTTGGACAACGATATAGAATAATTTATCAAGTTAAAGAGAGTGAAATTGCGGTTATTATTGTAGCTGTAGGAATAAGACGAGATGGCGACAAAAAAAATGATATTTACGAACTCATGAAAAAATATCTAAAAATTGGTTTATTACCACAGTCACAGTAAAGAAAATCTAACACCCGCTTCAACCTGACATTGCCTTTGCGGCAATGCAGGTTAAGCGTTAGTTATGTGGACTGCCCTTCAGGCAGGAATTCGGAAAGGAACATGATAAATAAAAGAATATGTGTGTTATGTATATTACTACTTTTATTGCAAAATATCTTTGCTAATGATAAACAAGAGATGGATATTTTAATTTTACTGGGAAATAATTCTAATAGTACTCTACAACTGTATAAAGGATTGATTCCGAAATCGCAGGATGATTCAGCAATTTTAAATAAAGACCTATATAATGCTTTAATATCGATGGATAGAAAAATTAAAAAGGCAAGACCTATTTCTATAAATAATGCTGAAAAAGTTTGTATTATAGATGGTGAATATAAAGTTGAGTATTTACTGACAGGAAAAAAATATGCAATTCAAAATAATTATTGGATGTATGAATATAAGTCTGGAAAATTCTATAGATGTGATATTTTAAATGAATTGCGAATTATATATGATTGTTATAATTATTCAAATTTTTATAGTAAATATTATTCACAGGACACATTGAATATTGCTGATTGTAAAAATATAAATTTTATAAAATGGCTTTTTACTCATGAAACGAACATTCAAATTAAAGATAAATCTATTGAGATTATTGAACAACAATATGCAAATGGAATTCCAATTAATATTGAACGATTCCCTTGTTACTATACAATGAAAATTTCAAATGAAGAATATAATCAATATCAAAAAGATTATAAGAAAAGTTCTAATTGGAAAATATTCAAGAATGGTGAAATATCATTTCGTCTTATAACAAAGTTTGAGTTATGTTGTGTTATAAAAGAAAATGAGCTAATTTTTGGATTTGGAAATATGGATATCATTCATCCATAAAAAGAATATCACATAACACCCGCTTCAACGCTGACATTTGTTTTGTCACTAAAGTTGCTTGGGCGGTCGCCTACGGCTCCCGTTTTTATGCAACTTTCGCGCCAACTTTGTCGCTGCTATGCGCGTCGGCAAAGGCACAAATGCAGGTTAAGCGAATGTTAGGTTGACGCTTCGCGCAAAAAAATGTGCGAACCCAATCGAAACATATTTCGACTCCAAAAATATTTAAATTCTTGCAAAAAAGATTTGCAAGAAAAAGGAGTTAGGAATGACGAAACAAAAAAGAATAGTTTCAATGATTGGAGCATTAATTTTAATAATTGGTGCAATAGCGTTACTTACCGGATGCCAGCAACCGAATAATAGCGGTGGTGGAAATTCACTGATGGCGGAAAATATCGTAATAAAATTTGATAATACAAAGATAAAGTGCTCTGATATGCAAAACAAAGATGTCCCAAACGGTACAACATTAGCAACAGGCACTGAGGTGAGATTTAAGGCGATAAATATTCCTACTGGACAGATTGTTGATAAGTGGACTATTGGTAAGAAAATAAGAAATGCTACATCATCTACCACATGGTATAAAATTTCAAAAGATGATGCAGATGGAAATAATATCAATGTAAGTTATACCTTAAGGTCGCCTGCAAAGTTAAAAATAGTTTTTGATGATACTAAGGTTAGATGTGAAAAAAAGGGTACAGAAATTGGAAATAATTCTGAAGTTCTTGAACAAGATTGGTTGCATTTTATTCCTAAAAATATAGCATCAGATAAAGTTGCTGTATGGGAAATAAAAGATAAGGGAGAAGCATATTTCAGCGACTTTAATTCATTAAACTATCGTGTTAAGATTAGAGATGCAAATAGTTCTAATGAAATTGAATTAGTTTATAGTGAAAGAAATAAAGAAAAAATAACAGTTCAATTTGATGCAAGCAAAATAAAATGTACTAACCACGAGACAACTGTAAATGTAACAAGTAACAGCAAAATTTTAGAAGGAACAATGTTAAAAGTTGAAACAATTGATGGCAGTGAGGTTGAGTGGGGAATTGGCAATACTACATATGTCGGCTCAACAAAAGAGATGAGTTTTACTGTATATAAAGGAGATGCGGAAAACGATATTATAATAGTCAGTTTTAAGTAATTTAAAATTAAAACCTAACACCCGCTTCAACCTGACATTGCGGACAAGCCGCAAATGCAGGTTAAGCGAATGTTAGTTTGACAAGATTTAATACAATAAGGAATACGCAATTGAGCAAAATTATCATAGCTTTACTACAATTAACGCCGGGGAACTCTCTTGTTGAAAATGTGTATATCGGTATAGCTGCTTGTCGCAAGGCAAAAAATATGGGGGCAGATATAGCATTATTTCCTGAAATGTGGAGTATTGGTTACGAAATCCCTAAATCTGTCAATGAATTAAAGAGTAAAGCAATTAGTAAAAATGATGCATTTATACATTCATTCTCAGATTTAGCAAAAGAATTGCAAATGGCTATCGGTATAACATTTCTTGAAAAGTATGAGCCATTACCAAGAAACAGTATATGTCTGTTTGATAGATTTGGAAAAGAACTATATACCTATGCAAAAGTACATACATGTATTTTTGGAGATGAAAAAAATTTAATGCCCGGTAATGATTTTTATGTATCTGAATTAGACACAGAGCACGGTTGTGTAAAAATAGGTTCAATGATTTGTTATGATAGAGAATTTCCTGAGAGTGCACGAATACTCATGCTCAAAGGTGCAGAAATACTACTTGTACCGAATGCATGTCCAATGGAAATTAATAGGATTTCACAATTAAGAGCAAGAGCATTTGAAAATATGGTTGGCATTGCAACTGTTAATTATCCAAAAGGAAAACCCGATTGTAATGGTCATTCTACAGCATTTGACGGTATTGCCTATAAAATTGATGAACCATATTCACGAGATACATTAATAATAGAAGCCGGAGAGGAAGAAGGAATATATATCGCAACTTTTAATATAGAGGAATTAAGAAAGTATAGAAGTAGAGAAGTTCATGGTAACGCATACCGGCAGCCGACAAAATATGAGATTTTATTATCGGAAGAGAAACAAGAGCCGTTTATCCGTAAAGATTATAGAAAATCAGCAAACTAACACCCGCTTCAACCTGACATTGCGGACGAGCCGCAAATGCAGGTTAAGCGAATGTTATATGGACTGCCCTTCGGGCAGCTAGGGATATGAAAAATGGGTAGATTCGTACAAGATTGTGATTCACATGGAAGTCTAAAAGATATACAAATATTAATCAATAATCGAAAAGAAATATTAGACAAAAAATTATCAGAAGTCTTAGAAAAGGAAATTAATATAAATTGGAAGTCTCCAATAAAAGATGATCAGTATGCGGAATATAGAGATGAAGATTTTCTTAGAATATTGGATATAGAATCAAAAATAAACTCTCCTTTGGAAAAGTTTTGGCCTAAGAGAGGTCCTCAATGGGATGCCTTAGGAATAGATGATGAAAAAATATTTTTGGTTGAAGCGAAAGCAAATCTGCCTGAAGTTGTATCTCCTCCAACAGTAGCGGGGAAAGAATCTAAGTCTAAAATTTTGACTTCTTTTTCTGAATTGAAGGAATATTTAAATATAAATAATACAATAGATTGGTCAGGAACATTTTATCAATATGCAAATAGAATAGCACATTTATATTTTTTAAGGGTACTAAACGGTATCAATGCTTATTTGGTAAATATTTATTTTATTAATGATAATTCAGTTGCTGGTCCTAAAAGTATTGATGAGTGGAGAGGTGCATTAACTATAATAAAACATTATTTAGGAATTCCTAAAAAGAATAAACTAGAAAAGTATATGATTGATATTTTTATTGATGTAAATGATTTAATAAAATAAATCATATAACATCGTTTTCAAAGCCGACAAACCGGTCGAGCCGGTTTGCGGTTTAAAACAATGTTATGGTGACAGGCCGTTGGCCTGCTATGGAGGGAAAAATGGAATATACGATTAAAGGGCGACTTTCTTTTACAGATTATAAAGACTTTCTGTTAGCTTCGTTAATTTATAAAAAACATAGATTGATCATTTTAATTTTATGTTTTGCATTAATAATTTTTAATTGTGTATCAACAGCATTAAAAGCTCCAAATATGTTAACAGCAATTATAGAATTCTTTCCTTTTATAGTCCTTATATTGATTTATTTCATAATTTACAAAGTATTTACAAAACGTTCATATAAAACAGATTCTGTGATACAAAAAGAAATGTCTTATACTTTTTCAGAAGAAGGTATTTATTGGGCAACAGATCGAGGATCATATAATTATAAGATTGAAGATTTCAGAAGCTACTTTTTCTCAAAAAGAGTCATTGCAATTTACATATCAAATCGTAAAGCTATTGTAATTCCTAGACATTTTTTTGAATCAAAAGAACAAGAGGAAAAAATAGAAAAGCTTATAAAAGAAAAATACATGATTGAAAATAAAAAGTAATTGGTGAATATTTTTTAATCGAATTCAAGCTCAATGAAATTATGAAATAGAACTTTCGAACTTGAACGAAGAAGCGGCTGTAGAAGGAAAAATATATTTCAGAAAGTAAGTTGAGCTTGCTTTCTGAAATGAAATTGGACTTTAGAGTAAAGTCGCGGTAGAACGGGGCTTTACGCCGCTTGAAAAAAGTATAATAATAGAAGCGTGCGCTTCAAAATAGTACAGAATATTTCTTAAAGAAAAAAGGAATTGAGAAATCTAATCCTGTAAAAGAAATAGTTTTGCCATAACACCCGCTTCAACCTGACATTGCGGACAAGCCGCAAATGCAGGTTAAGCGAATGTTAGACCGATGCCTTACGGCACGATAAACAGTAACTTTGAAAAATAGAATGTATTTTTTATAAATTAAAGCATAAAACCCAAATTAATAGCTTAGATTCTTTGAATAAAGTTATGTTTTATTATAATATCTACTTGTATAAGAAAAATAAAACTTTAATCTTTGGATTTTAAAACTTGTTAAGGAAGTCAACGAGTTAAAAGTCCTTCGGACGGTCATGGTAATTATAATAATTAACTTGTTAATGAAAACTAAAGCTTTATCTAAGGATTTTAAACTAGCTAAGGAAATCAACAAAATAAAAGTCCTTCGGACGGTCATGGTGATTATAATAATTAAGTTGTTAAAGAAAAATAAAGTATTATAGTTAAATTAATATTTTTAATATATGCTTTAAGTGATGTAAAGTTGGATATGAAAATAATAAAGCTTTATATTAAAATTTTAAGTTTTTTATTTATTAAATATTGTAATAAAAAGCAAAATAGTGTAAAATTAAAAGCGTAATTGTTAATATTAAGTTATATAAATAAAATAAAAGTGTCTAACACGCAGTTCAAGACTGACAAAACCCGCTCTTACAGAGCGGCCGGCTAGACGCCGGTACGTTTTGCAGCTTAACTGCACGTTAGATTGACCTGCCTAAAGGCAGGCGGGGACGGAACCAATCGAAACAGACTTTCGACCAAAATAAAAATAATTGCAATGGAAAAAGCATTGCGAAAGGAAGGTCGAAATGAAACAAAAGAGATTAGTTTCAGTGATTGGCGCATTAGTTTTAATAATTAGTGCAGTAGCGTTAATTAGCGGTTGTCAACAGGCGAATGGTAATCAGAATAATACTAGCAGTGATTGGAGGCCTGTTTCAAACAAAAGTGATTTAGTTGGAACATGGAAGGCAAGCGTTTCAGGTTCTGGCGTTGTAGAGAAAAAAATATTCTATGTGGCTTCTGATTTTTCTGGTTATTTTAAAATAGATGCGGATTATTCAATGGCAGATGCCTCATTCTTAGCTTCTGTAGGTGATGTTATATCAGGGCTGGAAGGTATAGGATTTATTGTTGCCCATGATCCGGTGAACAAGACAATCAGTGCAATACAGAATTTTACATCTACAGATTTACAAGAAATGGTTTCGTTGATTAAATTGAATTCATCAAAAACGAAGACTAAATTTACTGCTGGTGAAAATTCAGTAGAATATACAAAGCAATAAGAAGTGATTAACCGATTACTGATGAATAGCCCACTAAATAAATAGTTCAATTTTAGTGGGTTATCAAAAGACAAAAAATAAGATTAATGATAAAATAATTGCCTATGTATGATGAGGTTATCTAAGAAATAATTGCTAAGAAAATAGTGATGAAGTAAAGAAACATAAAACATAGGATTTATTGTATGAATTTTGAGGGTTGGTATTTTATTATTCTGTATGTACTATTAATTAAAAATCTAACACGCAGTTCAAGACTGACAAAACCCGCTCTGAAGAGCGGCCGGCTAAGCGCCGGTACGTTTTGCAGCTTAACTGCATGTTAGATGGACGCGCTATAGCGCGCTAGGTATGGTTATAATATTATGAAAGTAGTACTGCAATTAATTGGGAGGTATAGATGGTATTGTATCATCTTGGTAAAGGTTTAAATATAGATATGAAGCTCATACCAGACTATAAATCAACTAAGAATCTTGTCATTCCACTGGTTAAAACTTTAGAAATAAGGTCTGATGTATTTAATGCAACGATGCTAAATGCAAGATATTTTAGAGAAGTAATGAGAAAATCAAATATGAGGGAATGGTCAGATTGTTCAAAATGGGGTACTGAAGCTGTATTTGAATATATAAGAATGACTGAATTTAAAAAGTGTTACAGCCGTATTTTCAGCAATTTCTTTTATGAAAGTATAGATATGTGTAAAGATCTATTTAAAAGAGATTATGAAGAGCCTGGAGATGATGATGGAACAATATTTATTTATGAAATAGATGTTGATGATGAAAACTATCAACGATATGATATGGAAATGTATGATATAGCATATGAAAAGATGGAAAATCTTGAAGATATTGAAATAATAAAAAACATAGCAAGAAGATACTGGAAGGGAGAATGTACACAAAATGCAGTAATTGAATGTTTAAGCGATAAAGAGGCAACAGTAAAACGAGTGATAGACGAACGCCTTCGGATATGAGAAATAAAGGCGTATATAATAGTTTATCTTAATAGTAATGTAATATGTGAAAATTAGAGCATAATGGAACTATTTGATAAAATAATTAGTTATTATGAATATTGTAAGAAAATTATAAAATTATTGTATTAAAAGCATTAAAGCAGCATGGAAATTCAATAGTAGATGTAGATAGAAGTATGAGTGAAGAAATAACTATCAATTTTCTAAAAGAGTATTTTTCATTAAAACAATGGGTTTAATTACTGCTAAAGGTAACAATTTGGGTATTAAATTATAACAAAAAAAACATCTAACACCCGCTTCAACCTGACATTGCGGACAAGCCGCAAATGCAGGTTAAGCGGCAGTTAGGCTGACGGCTAAAGCCGCAAAAAAAGGAGAAAGATATGGCTAATTTAAATGATTTTAAAATTATCAAAAATAAGAGTAAAATACTATTTGAACTTACTCATAAGGATATAGAAGTTGATGATATCAAAAAAGAAAGATGTGGTTTTTATTATTTAGTTTTAGAAAGTATTACTGGGCAAAAAGATACTGATAATTATAAAGAATTAATTATTGATACAGAATATAATAAAATAGTAAACAATATTTCTGTTGATGATTTGGGAATTGATGCAGTTTATATTGATGAGGAATTAGAAGAAATAAATATAAATTTATTCAACTTTAAATATAGGGAAAAATTTAATGATAATAATAAGGAAGAAAATTCTTTATCTAGAAGTACGAAGTTTTTAGAATATATTCAAGCCGAAGATGAGAGACTAATATTAGGCTTGCAAGACAATAAAGTGAGAAAAAATATTTTGGAAATACGTGAAAAGTTGGAAGGTAATAAAATTTGTAATCTTAAATTGTACATGGTTTCAAATGAAAATAAAGGATTTGCATCATCATCAAATGATTATATCGAGATTTTAAAAAATAAATATGGAATGGAAGTCTTTGATATTGATCTTGATAAGATTTCAAATTACTGCATTCCAACGACATTTAATAAAAAATGTGAGTTTATGTTAACTCCAGAGGATTTTTTATCATTTTCAAGAGATGGGTTATCAACACAAAATTCATTAATTGTAAAAATTTCGTTAATAGATTTGATAAGAATATCATCCAAGAACGAAACTTTAAATAAAAAATATAATCTTGAAGATGATGATGAAATAAAAAATTGTAATTTAGATTTTTCGCTTTTATTTGATAATGTTAGAGGGTATTTAGAAAGATCTAGTTATAATAAAAATATTCAGAAAACAATTCAAACAAATCCAACTGAGTTTTTTATGTTTAATAATGGTATCACAATGACATCAGAAATAATTGATTCTGATAGCATGAATAGTGGAAAAAAATATTTAATAAAATTAGAAAATTATCAAATAGTTAATGGCGGACAGACTATACGATCAATATTTGAGTATTTACAAAAACATGTAGATGAAAAAAAAATTGAAAAATTACGTGCGGCAAATATATTAGTTAGAATTTTTAAGATTACTAAGGAAAATATAAGACTTAAGAATCAAATTGCAGAATATACAAATAGTCAAAATAAAATTCAAGACTCGGATCTAAAGTCTGTAGATGAAATACAGTTGCAAATCGAAGAATATTTAAAAGAGCATAATATTTTATATAGAAGAAAAAACGGGGATTTAGGAATTATTAATAGGGAATATGATTATATAATTTCAAAAGAACGTTTAGCTCAAATCATTTATTCAACCAAAGGCTTCCCTAATAGAGTTGGAAATCAAAAACGTAAATTATTTGGCGAATATTATGATTGTATTTTTAAGAAAGATCTATATTTAGAGGATATTCCCAATTTATGCAAGCTATATTACAATATAGAAGATATTTATAAAAAACAAAAAAAGAAATTTTATGATTTAAAATCATTTTATGTCATTTACATCTCTAAAAATTATTCAAAAACGATTGAAGAATCAATAGAAATTCTTGAAAATATTATAGTGCAAAATAAAAAAGAAAATATTTCAGAAGCTCGTACGTTACTAAAAAACCTAATTAAAGAGGAAATTGATAAACAGTTAAATAATTAAAGTCTAACACCCGCTTCAACGCTGACATTTGTTTTGGCGTAAAACTTGCTTAATGTGCCTATACGGCACTGCAAGTTTTACGCCAACTTTGTCGCCGATAAGCGTGTTAGCAAAGGCACAAATGCAGGTTAAGCGGAAGTTAGGTTGACAAGCTAACCGCTTGCGGAAAGACTTGTGCGGAACCGACCTATAACATTTATTCGATCTAAAAATAAATTTATAGGAGGCCAAGTATGGCATTTTGGGAAATGTTTGCAGATCGTGATTTTCATGATGGGAAAAAATGGCGGAATAAGGGTGAAAAGTTTGAATTTACAACCCGAGGCAATCAACGACCTACAGTTTTTGATATTTCTAAAGCAACTAGAGAGAAATATGGGAGAGATTTGAGTAGTTATTTTAAACTTCGTGATAAATTTTAGAAGATATAATATTTTCTAAAATTGAATTATTTCTGCCACTTTTTTGATTTTGAGATATATTAAAATTATAAAGTGGCAGTATTTTTTGTATAAAATATTTTTTTTCTCTAAAATAAAAATATATGTATTGAAAATATTGCAAAAAGTATGTATAATATATTATGACATTTGAATGGGATAAGAACAAAAATGAAATAAATATAACAAAACATAATGTTTCATTTGAAGAAGCTCAGGAAGCTTTTTTTGATAAAAATAGAGTTATATTATATGATGAAAGACATTCGGATAAAGAGAAAAGATATTTTTGTCTTGGTAAAGTTGAAGATAAAATATTGACTGTACGTTTTACCTTGCGTGATGAGAATATTAGAATAATAGGTGCCGGATATTGGAGAGAAGGAAAAAGAAGATATGAAGAAGAAAACAGAATATAGTGATGCTCCTAAACAAGTAGCTGAGTCAATATCATTATCTGAAAGGATAGAAGATTTTTTACCACCACCTGACAGATTAATAAGAAAATCTGAAAAAGTAAAAATTACGATAACGCTTGACTGTGAAAGTGTTGCATTTTTTAAAGCTTCAGCAAAGAAAAATAATGTAAAATATCAAACAATGATAAATGAAATATTAAGCAAGTACGCTGAAAGATATAGGTACACAATTTGATAACTATAAAATCTAACAACCGCTTCAATGCTGAAAATATTTATTCAAAATGCATGCGAGGAATGATATGAGTTATTTTATGGAGAGTGAGAGAATAAAACTTCGCCCGGTACAAAAAGATGATCTTAAAAAATTGGCTGAGTTAATGTCCGATAGAGAAATAGGAGTATTAAGCGGTGAGGTGTATCCGGTAACTGAAAGAGAAATGGATAACTTTTATGATCGATGTCAAAAAATAGATGACAGGATATGGTTTGTAATTATTGATAAGGGAACAAATTCAATAATTGGAGAAACCGGTTTTCTAAGAATTTTTATGCCATGGAGAACAACAGATTATTCGCTAATGATTTGGAATAGAAATTATTGGAATAAAGGTTATGGAAAAGAAACTGCAAACTTAATGCTTGAATACGGTTTTAATAGTTTAAATTTCCACAGAATAGCAATTGGAGTTGTGGGAAGTAACGAAAGAGGATTAAGGTTCTGGAAAAGTATAGGATTTAAAGAAGAGGGTAAGCAAAAGGATGGATTCTTCAATAATGGCAAATATTCGGATTTTATAATGATGTATTTGCTAGATGAAGAGTACAGAGTTACTCGAAATAATAATAAAACCTAACACCCGCTTCAACCTGACATTGCGGACAAGCCGCAAATACAGGTTAAGCGAATGTTAGCATGACACCGCTTTCGCGGTGCAAAAAAAGAATAATTTTTTCAAATTTTATTGTAGTAGGTATTGATATTGTATCATAAAAATGGTACAATATAATATGGATAAAGAAAATTGCTTGATATATGAAGGTGTCTTTTTTAGAATTGAATGGTTTTATGATAAAGCAGGATATAGTCAAGCATTTGAATACTTTAGAAAAGCATCACCTTCTCAAAAACGAAAATTTCTTATGTTGGTAAAGAAAATAGGTGATTTCGGTAAAATATTTGATAAAACAAAATTCAGATATGAAGGAGATGAAATTTATGCATTTAAACCTCAGCCTGATAGATATTTATGTTTTTTTAAGAAAGGACAGAAAATAATTGTAACAAATGGATTTTGTAAAAGAAGGAATAAACTGCCGTTGGCAGAAAAGACAATCGCTTTAGAAAATAAAAAAATATATGAACATTTATATGAGGAGTGATGTGATTATGGAAGAGTCGACCTTTGATAAGTACATAAAAAATGATATAAAACAAAAAAAGAAGTTTGATAAAGAGTATAATAACTTTCTACTATCGGAATTTATACTTGAAAAAATGGAAGAGGAAAATATATCTGTTAGAGAACTTGCAAGAAAGGCTGAAGTATCACCGACAATCATTCAAAAATTACGAAATAATAAAACAGCAGATAAAATAAATTATCAAACTTTTTTATCTGTTGTAAATTCTCTTGGCTACAGGGTAAACATAGAAAGAATTTAAAAGTGCTAACACCCGCTTCAACCTGATATTGCGGACGAGCCGCAAATGCAGGTTAAGCGAATGTTATATGGACGCCTACCTTGGGGCGCTAAGTTGAGGATTATGAAAAAAATTTTAGCACTAATAACACTAAGTCTTTTATTTTTTAGCTGTAAAACAATAAATAATGGTAATCCCAAATATTATTATGTATTATATTCTCAAAAAATCGCGGATATCATAAATGAAAAGGTAAAAAATTTAGATAATCTTGATATATACTCATGTTTTATAAACAATGATCTGAAAAAGGAACTCAAAAAATGTGATTACAAATCCCCAACGAAGGAAACAATCCTTATCTACAAGTATGTCAAGAAGGATTTACTATCTCATGGATTTGAAAATAGTTTATCTAATGTATTAAAAGAAGAGAACTATAAAGATGCCGCTTTTTCTGTATTGGATTGTTTCTATAACTTACAAATAGATTTTACTCCAGCCAGTTATGTTCTTTCAACTTATAATCTTTTTGTAGATAATGAATTGCATAAACAACCGGCAATCTGTATTTTAGAATATGAAAATTCTTATCCGATTATAATAGGTTTTGTTACAGGTGAAAATGGTGTAGTTCTAGCACAAGGAACAATTGTATTTTATAATAAAATTAATTTGGAACGAATTACATCAAGTCTTATCAGTTTAGGTTTAGAATTGGATGAAATGTATGTTTTTCCTTTGAGATAAAATAGGAAATATTTTTTAATTGACTGTGTATTTATTTTTATTATATTTTGGAATGCTTATTAAATAATTGATTTCGTCTAACACTCGCTTTAACCTAACAATTGTTTTGTCATGAAAGTCTCGCTTCTTGCAGTTTATCCGCCACCCCGTTATCTGGACTGCCCTTCTGAACAATATATTGAATTGACTTAGATTACTTGTAATAATACATAAGATAATTGGTGCTGATGGAATAATAATCTTATGAAAATCTGCATTCGGAGGGGATGGATAATTGGTTAATATGTATTATATAGCAGCTGAAGAATATAGCATGAAAGTCATAGTTTTCAAATATGAACGATTTAGGCAGTGGAGCAAGCCCGCTTTTTTGAAAAAATCCTTGACAAAAAACTATACAATGTATATACTAAAAATAATAGAGGTTTATTATGCAGGTTGTAGTTCAGAAATGGGGTAATAGTCTCGGATTTAGAATACCCTCTCTTTGGGCAAAAGATAATAATGTAAAGCATGGAAGCAAAATAGAAGTAATCGCAGAAAAAGGAAAAATCGTAATTCTTCCTCAGGAAAAAACTCTTGATGATATGCTGGCAATGGTTACTTCTGAAAATATTCATTCGGAAATCTCTACAGATTATTCAGTAGGTAACGAAGAATGGTGAATTCAAATTATGTTCCCGATAGAGGCGATTTAGTTTGGCTTGATTTTAATCCGCAAGCAGGACATGAGCAGAAAGGTCGTCGTCCTGCAATTTGTATTTCTCAAAAAAGATACAATCAAAAAGTCGGACTTGCTTTATTTTGTCCTATTACAAGCCATATAAAAGGCTATCCTTTTGAAATTGTATTGGATAATCATTCGATAAATGGCTGTATTCTTAGCGACCAAGTAAATAACCTTGATTATAAAAAAAGAAGTTGTGATTTTATAGAAAAAACAACAGAAGAAGAAATAAATGCTGTTGTAGATAATATAAAGTTGTTAATTGAGTAATCACCTAACACCTGCTTCAACCTGACATTGCGGACGAGCCGCAAATGCAGGTTAAGCGGAAGTTATGTGGACGCCCCACTGGGGCGCATGGTGAAAAAAAAGAAAAATATTCGCCGCAAAAAAGTAATCAAAAAAATGAATTGAACTTTATAGCAAGGAAGAAGAAGCGTTTTACAATAGGTATGTTTAATGAAAAAAAGTATCATATTATTAAGTATATTTATATTTTCACTCTTGGTTTTATATGCAAAAAGGACTCCGCCTCCAGAAGTTCCATCGATAATTCATAATGGATACGAGTATATTGCAAATTATTCAGATGGAATTTTTAAGGGAACCGGTCAGATGATTATTAAATCTATTAAAGACTCAAAAATAAAGAAAACAATATCAATTTATTCAATCTGGTATAATCCGTTTTTAGAAAAAGATGTTCAATGGATTTTTATTAAAGAAACAGAATTGATTGATAATGATACGATTCGTATTTATAATGAAAATGATGAAATTTTTGGTTTGGAATTAATTAACTATAAAGTTAAGAAAATAAAGAAAATCACATAACACCCGCTTCAACCTGACATTGCGGACAAGCCGCAAATGCAGGTTAAGCGAATGTTAGATAGGTGCCTTACGGCACGATAAACTGTAACTTTGAAAAAGAGGGTGTATTTTTTATAAATTAAAGCTTAAAACCTGAATTAATAGCTTAGTTTTTTGAATAAAGTTATGTTTTATCATAATGACTACTTGAGTAATAAAAAATAAACTTTTATCTGTGGATTTTAAAACTTATTAAGGAAATCAACAAGTTATAAGTCCTTCGGACGGTTATGGTAATTATAATAATTATTTGTAGTATTAAGATTTATTGTTAAAAAATTGAAAAAGTGATATATTATTTATAGTATGATATTCGATTGGAATAATGAAAAAATATGATGCTTAAAAGAGATAGAAATATATCGTTTGAGCGGATTATTGTGGCAATTGAGCAAGATGGTTTATTGGATATTTTAGAGCATCCAAACAAAGAAAAATATCCAAATCAACTTTTGCTTCTTGTAGAAATTGATAGATATGTATATGTAGTTCCTTGTGTACTTGAAAATGATGTTTGTTTTTTGAAAACTATTTTTCCAAGTAGAAAATATACGTCGAAATATCTTGACTGGAAAGGAGAAGAAAATGAATAGTGAAAAAGAGTTGTATGAATCTATAGAAAATGATGAATGGAAATCGGTAAAAAATTTTTATGATCTTAGTAATGATTTAAAAAAGGCTGCTGAAAGTATGCTTATGAAAAGAGAGAAGATAGATATAATGCTTGTCAAGCAAGATATGAATAATCTAAAGGCCAAAGCTTTTGAAGAAGGTATGGAATATGAAGTTTTTGCAGGAAGTATTTTACATAAATATTTAACTGGAAAGCTGATAGAAAGATAAATAATTTAATGCGTCTAACACGCAGTTCAAGACTGACAAAACCCGCTCTGAAGAGCGACCGGCTAAACGCCGGTATGTTTTGCAGCTTAACTGCACGTTAGGTTGACGCTGTGCGCTTGTTTTATCTTTAAATTAAAGGAATCAAGCTTTTCCTAGCATTGAATTGTGCTCTTCAGAATAACATCAACTTGATGAATTGATTCGGATATAAAGTGTGAATTAGATTATATAAAAATGTGTTATCGAAAAAATAAATATTATTAAAAAAGAGGTAGGTAATGCTTAATTTTGTGTATGGAATATTATTATTACTTGCTTCAGTAATATCATTTTTGGGAGGGTTAATACTACCTCTTGGAATTATTTTTGTTGCAGAGGGATGCCTTATAGGTCTTATTATTTCCATATTATTTATAAAGAAATCAATGGAAAATAAAAAAGTTAATCTATTATCATTCGGAGCTATTGTAACTTTAATGTTTACATTACTTGGATTTTATTTTGACATACATAGAACAAATAAAATAAAAGAAGAACTTTATAAATTAAAAGCATATGTAATTAAATATTTAGAAGAGAATGGAGAATTACCTAATTTTGAAAATGATGAGTATATAAGCAAGTATAAAAATAAGCCAAGTCTAAGTGATTATGGAGACGGTAAATTTGATATTAGATATATGGATGGAATAATATCAAGTGAAAGTGATGATATTGGATTTAGACCGCGGCCATAAACCTAACACCCGCTTCAACCTGACATTGCGGACAAGCCGCAAGTGCAGGTTAAGCGAATGTTAGGTACATGCCTTCGGCGGTCTATGAGAAAAAATATTGAAAGTGATTGATGTTATGAGTAAGTACGATGATTTATGGAATTATGTTGTATATGACAATAAAATACAGTGGTTTTGTCATTTGAAGAGATAAAAACAATAAATAGTTATGAGATTGAATATTCATTTCTCAATTATAAAAATAACTTCTTAAATATGGATTTTTAGTAGATAAAATATCAATAAAAAATATGACTATAGTATTTAGTAAGTATAATTAATAAGGAATATTATGGATTATATAGCATTGCTCAGAGGTATTAATGTCGGAAACTCGGTAAAAATTAACATGAAAGAATTGAAAATATTATTTGAACAATACGGTTTTTCAAGCGTTTCAACATATATCAATTCCGGAAATGTCCTTTTTAAATCAAATGACAAAAAAAACAGTATTACGGAGAATATTGAAAAGGCATTACATATAACGATGGGGAATGAAGTAAAAGTATTGGTAAAGATAAAAATTGAAATGGTAAAAATAGCAAGCAGCATCCCCGATAATTGGCAAAATAATGATGAGCAAAAGACCGATGTAGCGTATTTATTTGAATCAATAGATACTGAAAACATAATAAATGAATTATCGATAAAAAAGGAATACATACAATTAATATATGTTGAGGGTGCGCTAATCTGGAATGTTCGACGGGGAGATTATAATAAAAGCCATTTGAATAAAATAATATCGCATAAAGTATATAAAGATATGACAGTACGAAATGTTAATACAGCTCGACATCTTGCATGAACCGTTATCATAAAAGTGCAGACCTAAAAACCCGAAAAATAAAGAAAGGGGAGATATGGTCAAGTACAATAAAGAATTTAAGGAACAGGCACTGCTATTGTCAGATGAGATAGGAGTGAAAAAAGCAGCCGAACAGCTGGGACTCAGTTATTACACGATTACAGAGTGGAGGAAGGTGCGAAGCCGAAAGGCGAAGGAAGAGAGAATTGCATCGGATAAAACACCGTTTAACGAGAGAGAGCTTGCCATGCAGCGAGAAATACAGGAGCTGAAAAAAGCAAACGAAATACTTAAGGACGCTCTCGGTTTTTTCGTCGTAGACCGGAAGAAGTAAGTATGCAAGGGTTATTCAGCTACATTTTGGAAAATGCAAAAGAGAAAATGTGGTCAATTGTAAAGCTGTGCAGAACCCTAAAGGTAAACGAAACTGGCTTTTACAAGTGGAAACGGAACCGCACAAAGATGAAACACTGGCAACTTCTTCTGGTCGAAATACACAAGATTCTTTCACAAGAGCCGAAGAAGTCCTGATGGGCTCATACATCACAGTGATGCCGGCTCTCAATACACGAGTGAGGCGTACAAACTTGAGTTGGCTCGCCGACATGCAATGCATGAGCATGAGCGGTGTGGGAAAATGTTATGATAATGCGAGGATGGAATCCTTTTTTGCGACGCTCAAGAAGGAGAAGTTATACCGCATAGATACAACAAAATTGAAAAGGGAAGAAGTAAAGAAAATCGTCTGGAGGTTTATTGTGTACTACAACCGACGAAGGATTACAACAATGAATCCGAAAGGTTATCCTCCTGCGATTTATCGGGAGCTATTTGAAACAGGTTTATTAAAACCGGCAGCTTAAACTACATTTTAGGGAATTTAGGGTCTGCACTGTTATTGACTTTTTCAAGTCTTGGTACAATTTTTAGATATAACTTACAAGACTATATTGCAAACTCTGAATCAAAGAAATTTTATATTATCGAATTCTCAAATGGAAGGTATATTTTCTTAAAAAAAGAAACATTTAAAAATAAAGAAGATTATGATTCGATTATAAAAACAATAGAAGAAAATAAAACTTTAGAGATTTAATGAAGAAGAGGCTGAAATCAACTTTATACCTCTTGACAATTGAGTGTGATTTTAAAATAATTATTTAGTAAAATATTAAGAATATTAGAGGTGTGTATGATTACTATAAAACCTGTTTCGGATTTGCGTAATTATAATGAAGTTTTGCAGGATGTTGCTGATGAATCGCCGGTTTTTCTTACTAAAAATGGCAGGGGGTGTTATGCTGTGATTTCCATAAGAGATTACGAGAAATTGACGGCTACGCAAACTCTTTTTTCAGAATTGAAGAAAGGCGAAGAATCTGCTTTGCAAAATGGATGGCTGGACACAACTCAAGTCAGAAAAATGGCGGGACTTTGATGTTTGAGATAAAGATTGCTCCTCAAGCGGCAGCAGATTTACTTGAAATCAAAAATTATATAGAGAATGAACTTCAAAATCCGATAGCAGCACATAATACCATTTCAAAAATTATAGAAACTTATGAAAATTTGACAGTTTTTCCAAATGTAGGGATTCCTGTGGAAAAATATGTTTCATTTCCTACAGATTATAAGTTCGTGCTTGCAAATAATTATTCAATATTTTATAGAATTGAAGACAAAGTTATAAGAATCGTAAGGATTTTGTATTCAAGAAGAGATTTTGTTCGTATTTTATTTGACGAGAATAGCAAATAGCGTATAACAGGCAGTTCAAGACTGACAAAACCCGCTCTGTGAGATGTACTATTATATTTGAATGGAAAATTTATGAATAAAAGTGTAAGGGTATATATTTTTTTATTATTCAGTTTGTTTTCTCTAAATTCAAAATTATTTGCAACAGCACAGGCTTCTGACATATTACTTTTTGAAAATGAAATAAAAGAATTATTTACAAATCCATTGAATCAGTTGTTTTTACAAAAAGAAGAAGTAAGAAATAAATTTGATAAAATTTTTTCTAATTACAAAGCGTTGATTTCTACTGCTTGTTGGCGTGGATATATAGCAAAATTCGCGATAAAAAATGATTATTTATATGTTATTGATATTTATATAACGATTTATGTATTTCCTAAAGATAAATCTGAAGTATTTGATACGGAAAAAATTTCAATTTTTTCAGAACTATTTGAAACAGATATACCAGTTGTATGTGATTTTTTTACTGGGGTTCTTACTATACCTCAAGGTAATATGATAAATTATATTCATGGTGGGTATCTTTCAGAATTTGAGGAATACATTTTAATAAAAGTAAATAATGGAAAGATAATTGAACAAGGAAAATATAATTTAGAAAATTATAAAAATAAAAGACAACAAGCATTTGAAAGATTTTATGGTTCTGCAAAGTATAATGAATATTGGAATTCCATAAAAAATAATTTTGAGGATAACATTGAAGAAAACTATAAGAAAGAAATAATGAAAGATTGTGAAGATTTATATTTATATGATTTTTATGAATTTTGAGATTAGCGTCTAACATCTGCTTTAGCGCTGATAAGTGGATCAAGCTCATTTTTGGTTTAAAATAATGTATGTGTACAGTACAGGTAGGATCTGGAGAAAAAATGGAATTAGCACTAAGTAAAAAAAATATAAGATCTTTAGTTATAAAAATATTTCTTTCTTTACTTTTATTTATGCTATTCTGTTGTTTATTCTTATATATTTTTTTGAATATATATTAATAAGAAAGGCATAAAAATAAAGTATGAAAATATAAAGAATGAAACTACAGTTGAACTAACTGAAAAACAAATAGAAATTATGAGTTATATTTACACGAATAATAAAAATCCGAAATTTAAAAAACTTCCCTTAATTATGGATTTTGTTTCTTCAAAAAATAAAATGGCATATATAATGGCAACATTTTATTTTGCAAAGAATGATGAAGGAAATAAAAAAATTATAACAATGGATCGGAGAATTATAATTTTTGGAACTATGAGAAATATTGAAAAAAATATTGACTATAAAGATTGCTATAATCATGTGATTTCAAATGCCTATTTTGGAAATGGAATAATAGGGCTTGCTGATGCATCAAAATGTTATTTTGATAAAGATTATAATTGTTTAAGTAATGAAGAATTTATAAAATTAATACTAGCTACAATAAATCCAATTAAGTATAATATAGAAATTGGAAATAAAAGACTTATAGAAGAAAAAGTTAATGAAATTTCTAAGCGTATAAATGAATAACATATACTACCGTTTTCAAAGCCGACAAATGGAGTTATGTCCAATTGCAGATTAAGCGGCTGTTATGCTCACAGCCAATTGACCGATTCAGAAAATGTGTAAGTGATTTTGTTGCTTGTAAATAAATGGTACCAAATATAACTATCCGCATTTTTTATAGATGAGATTGTATACTTTTAATAGGAGAAATAATGAAAACAAAAGAAGTGTATGTAAAAAGTACTTTTCCGTCAGATATTGATTCTGTATTTAAACTATTAACCGATGTAAAAACTTTGCAATATATTGCGTCTCCATATGCTTCATTTAAAATAATTGGAGAAGACAAGGAAATTGTTTGGAAAGAAGGACAAACATTTTCTTTTTTGTTTAAAATGTTTTGCTTTATTCCTTATGGAACTCATACAATTAAGGTAATTAATTTTAATAAAGACGAAATTTATACAAACGAAAGCAATACACATGTACCTATATGGAATCATAGAATTAAATTGATTGATAACGGAAATGGAACAACGGATTATAGTGATGAAGTTGAAATTGGAGCCGGTTGGAAAACATTTATTGTTTGGCTTTGGGCTAATTGCTTTTATAAACATCGTCAAAGAAAATGGTTGAAACTTATAAAAATTCGAAAGGTAGTAAAGTAATAATGTTCTGTAATTTTTGTAAAGAGCTCAAGCTTATACACACCAATTTTTAGTTAATGCAAAGACATATAGTAACGGGTATAGCCTTGGTGTTGATGATATAGCAATTAATGAATATATAATATTTGGAGATAAATAAGTGGAATCAAATTATGTAATCCGTATGGAAGAGATTCAAGATTATACTGTTGTTGAAAATTTAACTAGAGATTCTTTCTGGAATGTGTACAGACCCGGCTGTATGGAACATTATATCCTGCACTGTTACAGAGATAATCCCGATTTTATTTCGGAGCTTTCATTGGTTATAGAGATAAACGAAAAAATCATCGGGCATGTGATGTATTCAAAAGCAAAGCTGACGCTTGACAATGGTGAAAAAGTTTCTGCATGGACTTTTGGACCGATAAGCATACATCCGAATTACAGGCAGAAGGGATACGGCTTGAAGTTGTTAAAATATTCGCTTGAAAAAGCTAGAACAATGGGAATTGGTTTTGTTTGTATTGAAGGTAATATTGAGTTTTATCGTCATGCGGGGTTTGATCTTGCGAGCAAATTTCATATTCACTATTATTGTGAGCCGAAAGATGCCGAAGTACCGTATTTTCTTGTGCTGGAACTTATTCCCGGATACTTTAAAATGCATGGAATTGTAGAAGCAACTTATTGTCCTCCGAAAGGATATTTTGCGGCTGATGAAAATCCCTGCGATTTTGAAGCGTATGAATCGATTTTCCCTTATAAAGAAAAGTTGATTTTACCTGGTCAGTTACAGTAAACTATATACAACTTATATGGAAGCGGTTATTTCGATACTTTTATTGCTGAAATACAAATTGAATAGTAAAACAGGTGTGTAAAATTCAAGAGAAGTAGGGCAATTTAAAGGCTGTAAGATAAAATTAAACATTGGGAGAAACTAATTATGAGTAAAAGAATAGAAATACTAAGGTCGTTTTATGATGATATCGATGAGAACAGCAGGCTAAACAGAAGCCGTCAGGGACAGTTGGAGTATATCACTACAATGAGCTATATTCATCGGTATGCAAAAACCGGAGCGAAGATATTAGAGATTGGTGCCGGTACGGGTAGATACTCCATTGCCTTGGCAAAAGAAGGATATAATGTCACAGCTGTTGAATTAGTAGAGACCAATCTTGAAGTGCTGAAAAACAACAGCGTCGGCATTGAAAATATTATTTCTTATCAGGGAGATGCATTAAATCTTGATAGATTTGAAGGTAATCAATTTGATATTACATTGTTGTTCGGCCCTATGTATCATTTATATGATAAAAAAGAAGTTCATAAAGCCTTAGATGAAGCAATTCGAGTTACCAAAATAGGCGGAATAATTTTAACAGCTTTTCTTTCAGTATATGCCATTATGAATAATAATTACCTGAAAGAAACTCTTGCAGCAGGTATCGAGATGAACTTTGATGATAATTATAAAGTGAAACATTTTGAAGATCAGTTATTTACAGGTTATGATATCGTGGAATTTGAAGAGCTTTTTGAATCACACAATACAAAATATTTAACTACGGCAGCTGTAGATAATATTTTAGAAACGGCAGAAAGAAGAACTGATTTTAAAATGTCGGATGCAGACTTTGAGTTATTTGTTAAATATCACTTAGCAACATGTGAAAAGCGAGAGCTGCTCGGTTCTTCAAGTCATTTATTATATATATGCAAAAAAGAAAACTAAATTAATTTAGGTGTTAAATATGAAGCAATATACATCTTATCTTTTTGATATGGGTTCTACCTTATTGGAATTCCATAATCCAAAATGGAATGAAAGTGAAATACTTAAAACCGGCCATAAACGCATGACTAGTCATATCTCTGGTATCTATGGACAGTCTATTGCCGATAAAATAGACAAAGAAGTTATTTTACCTTGGTATGACTATGTTGAAAAAGAGCGTAAAATTAAAAGACTGGAATACCGTATTTGTGAAGCCTTGTTTTTAAAATTTGGAGAGTTGGGTATACATATTTCTTATAATGAAATTATTGAGATATTGAAAAAAGATTATCTTGATTTTTATAATTATGCTCATCCGAATGAAGGAGTGATTGATTGCCTTAAATTTTTAAAAGAAAAGAAGTGTAAAATCGGTGTTGTCTCAAATATTATGTATCCTAAAGAAATATATCTTGAAATTTTTAAGAAAGAAGGGCTTGATTTATTTATTGATAATTATACTTTCAGTTATGAAAATACCTATATGAAGCCTCATTCTTCTATTTTTTTACGAGCTCTTATGTCTCTAAATGCAAAAATTTCAGAAACGCTTATGGTTGGCGATAATGAAAAAGTAGATATTATAGGTGCAAAAGCTGTAGGATTAAAAACCTGTTTATATGACAAAGATAAAAAATATAAACAGCACCAAGCCGACTTTTATATTAATAATTTTATGGAAATTATTGACTTATAAAATATTTATAGGAAGCCGTTGGAGGTAATTTGTTATGGATTATAAGTTCATATTTTTAAGACACGGAAGGTCATTAGCAGATGATGAAGGAAAACATGAAGGTCTATATGATTCTCCTTTAACTGAAATCGGAATAAGGCAGGCTAAAAATATCGTCGAAATATTGAAAAGTTATGATTTTGATTTGATTATATCTTCTCCATTAAAACGCGCCTTGCAGACTGCCGAAATTATTTCAAAAACATTGAATATCGAAATTGAAGTAAATGACTTATTCAAGGAACGCGATAATGGTATTCTTGCCGGTTTAACATTTGAAGAAGCCGAAATAAAATACCCTGAACCTAAAAATCAAAGTATTTATAGAAACTTTCCTTGCGAAAGCGGTGAAAATGAAATTCAGCTTAATTCCAGAGCCTTATTGTGTATAAATGCTATATTAAAGAAAAAACCCGGAAAATACTTAATTGTTGCTCATGGGAAAATTCTCAATGCGATAATCAAACAAATCTTAAAAATGCCTATAGGAAATCTTAATAATTCTGCCGTTTTCAGATTAAAAGATACCGGATATATTGAAATGGATTATTATATTAAAAAAAACTTATGGGTACTCAATAAAATGGAAAATCGGATATAAAATATTGGAGTGTAATAATGAAGACAAATATGCATCGGAGGTAAATACTCAATGGATTCACAAATTATAATCGCTGCAAGATTAGAATCAATGGGGAAATATCAAGAAGCTTTGGATGCTTATGAAAAAATTATCATTGAAAAATTGAACGATACAGATGCCTTGTATTTAAGAAGATCTATTGCTGCTTGTAAATATTATTTAAAAGATTATACAAATGCTGAAAAACTATTTATTAAAATCTTGGAAGAAGATAAAATAAGTGCTGATGAAAGAGAAGATGTTGAAGACTGTTTATACTTATGCTGTTTGTATGGAAATAAAATAAAAAAGGCAGAAAAATACTTTATGAATAAATTAAAATTATCTGAAAATAATTATGAAGAAAATTTGTGGAATTACTGGTATTTAGGGCAAATAAATTATTTAAAAAAAGATTATCCAAAGGCAGAATTTATGTATATGAATGCATTAGAAGCTGCAAAAAAAGCTAATAATGTAAAAATAAAATTCTTTTTAGCGCATTTACTCTGTATTGAAATTATTTTAAAAAAATATAATAAAGCATGGGAAAATATCGAAAAGAACAGTAATTATGAAGATAAGT
This sequence comes from Treponema denticola, assembly GCF_024181645.1. NCBI lineage: Bacteria > Pseudomonadati > Spirochaetota > Spirochaetia > Treponematales > Treponemataceae > Treponema > Treponema denticola. The sequence goes on from NZ_CP058624.1 coordinate 996,971, forward strand.
CGTCGGGGTTGTATAAAATAGTGCTTGGTATATTGAAAAAATGTACTTATCCTAGTGATAATAATTGGAAAAAAATATATGATGAAGGGATGAAAGAAGCTAAAAGTGAAAAATTTGAAGAAAATATCGAACTGGGAAAATTATTGTTGAAGATAAGCGATAGTGTTTTAAAAGAACAAATTTCACAATTTCTTGATGAGGAAGGCCGTATTGTCAGGTGGCCCAAGAAAACTTCTGATAAAATAAATGTCTTAAAATATTTGCAAGGAAAATTCGAGTCTGATAAAAAATATTCTGAAATTGAAGTAAATGCAGTCTTAAAAACTTGGCACACATTTAATGACCATGCTCTATTAAGACGTGAGCTTTTTGATAAATTTTTATTGGAACGTACACCGGATTGTAAAGAATATTGGGTTAATACCGATAAAATTATAATTTAAAAGATATTATTATGACTGGTGAAGAAAAATTTAAAGTAAAAATCATTCAAGATGCGGAAAAATATGTAGAAAAAATATTTAAAGAAGATTTTAGCGGTCATGATTTTTTTCATACAATGAGAGTGTTCCATGCGGCAACTTACATTGCAGAAAAAGAAAATGCCGATATTTTTATTGTTCAATTGGCTGCCTTATTACATGATGTAGATGACCGCAAACTTTCGCCGCACACAACTGCAAATAAAGATAGAGCTGTTTCATTCATGAAATCTAAAAAAATAAGCGATGCTCTATGTAAAGCTATTGTTTCTATTATTGCAGAAATTTCGTACATCGGTAAAGATTCGAATAAACCGTCTTCAATTGAAGGGATGTGTGTCCAAGATGCAGATAGATTAGATGCTTTAGGTGCGATAGGGATAGCAAGGGCTTTTGCTTATGGCGGAAGCCGTAATAGACCAATTTATGATCCGTCGATCAGGCCCCGTATGGGTATGGGAAAAGAGGAGTATCAAAATCATGTATCGACTACAATTAACCATTTTTATGAAAAGCTATTTTATCTTAAAGATTTGATGAATACCGATACGGCAAAAAAAATTGCAGAAAAAAGAGAATCGTATATGAAAGACTTTATTTTGGAATTTTTAAATGAATGGGATTTAAAAGATATGTGAGCCTTAGTAAAAATGGTTATGTTAAAATTATAGTTTAAAAGGCTTGATTAAAAGTTAATATAAAGGAGTTCAAACAAATTGATATTTTTAATTATTTTTTTAAGTGTTGATTTTTTTCTTTCTCTGTTTTTAATGATTAGGGGTGTCAAAAAATATATGATTTCACTTGATACCTGTTTTTTAAATATGGGATTAATAACAACGATTCTATTCATTGAGATATTGACAGGCATAAATTCATATTATTTGGATTTTGTTTTTATACCTATTATTGTTTGGGTTTTCGGTGCGTTTTTTTTGATTTATCTTGTAGTGTGTGAGCATAAAACCTATTCAAATGTACAAGAAATTATTGCGCATCTTAGTTCGACAGGAAGGCACGAAGGTTTTTGTGATGCTTTGTTGGAAGGCTTTATCAAATTTGGGACAAGTATGCCTCCACGAGATTTTTACGGCTCCGATACATATTTATATCAACAAGGTTTTTTGGAATTTTCCAATTTGGATTTAACGGGAGAATCACAAGACTTAATCAAATTACAAAAAATTGTTCGGAAAGCACGCATTATACCAAGAATATTGATTTCTCTTTTTATAGCCTTTGCTCTGCAAATAGTTCCGGTAATAGTCGGGAGCGCAATAAAGAATAGTTAATAAAGTTTATAATGAATTTGTACGACATTTTATGCGACAGTCCATCAAAAAGAGAAAAGAAAGTGAAGTTTTTAAGGGGATTGAAAACCTGTAAGTCTATATTCAGTATAGACTTACAAAACTGGGCAATACTGGAATCGAACCAGTGACCCCAAGCGTGTCATGCTTGTACTCTAACCAACTGAGCTAATTGCCCTTAAATTCTTTAAAGATAGTCAGATAATATCGTATTTTTGACTTTACGTCAAGCCCTTTTTTTGTTATATTATGTGTATTGCAGATTTTATTCTGTAAATTCATAAATTTTAGGAGTATAACTAATGAACAAAGAAATAAGCTTTTTTTTATGTAAAGAGAAAAAAGGAACTATTATCGGCCTTGACTGCTGTCCTGATGCTGAGGTTTCATGCTGCGGGGAAAAACTTTCAGCCGTTAAAATCGGAAGTGTTGATGCTGCAAAAGAAAAGCACGTGCCTGTAATCGAAGTAAACGGAAACACCGTAAAGGTCAAAGTAGGCTCCGTTGCCCATCCTATGACCGAGGAGCATCATATAGCTTGGGTGTGCCTCAAGACGGAAAAAGGTGTCCAATTTAAGGAGTTACCTGTTACAGGTGCTCCGGAAGTTGAATTCTCCTTAACTTCAGATGACAAGGTCATTGAAGCTTACGAATTCTGTAATCTTCACGGCGTTTGGTCAGGCAAATAAGGTTTAAGTTTTTGTCGGCCTTCTAAAAGTAAAGATTTATTTTTAGGAGGCCTTATTTGTGTTGGAGTGTGTAAGTTTAATTTTTAGGGGTTAATTTTGATTAAAAGAGTATTGGTTACAGGAGGAGCCGGATTTATAGGCTCCCACATCGTTGCAGACTTATGCGAAAAAGGCTATGAGCCTATTATTTTGGATAATTTTTCCAATTCTTCACCTAAAATAATTCCCGTATTGGAAAAAATATGCTCTAAAAAATTGGAGCTTGTACAAATAGATATAAAGGACAAAGAAAAGCTCTTTAACTTTTTTAAGAGTGCCTCTATTGATGCGGTAATTCACCTTGCCGCATATAAGGCCGTAGGGGAGTCCGTAGAAAGGCCCCTAAAATACTACGAAAACAATATTTCCGGGCTTGTCAATCTTTTGCTTGCCATGCAGGAATACAAGGTAAAAAACTTTATTTTCAGTTCTTCGGCCACAGTCTACGGAGATGCAAAGGTTGTCCCCATTCCTGAAAATTCTCCTATTTCTGCTGCAAATCCTTATGGAAGAACCAAGCTTATGTCCGAAGAAATTTTAAAGGATACTGCCTTTTCGGATAAGGATTTAAGCATAATTGCCTTGCGTTATTTTAATCCCATAGGAGCTCATAAAAGTGCCGATATAGGGGAACTTCCTTCCGGTATTCCCAATAACCTTTTTCCATATATCGCTCAAGTAGCCTTAGGGAAACTGCCTCATCTAAACGTCTTCGGAAACAACTATGATACCCCTGACGGCACCTGTATCCGCGACTATATCCACATTTTGGATCTTGCATCGGGACATACTGCCGCCCTGGAAAAAATAGCCTCAGGTTTTAAGGGCTTTGATGTATATAACCTCGGAACAGGAATAGGCTATTCGGTTTTAGACATAGTAAACGCCTTTAAAAAAGCCTCCGGTATCGATCTTCCCGTTAAACCGGCTGCACGCCGTGCAGGAGATGTTCCGCGTTCCTGTGCAAATCCCGACAAGGCCAACAAAGAGCTTAACTGGAAGGCAAAATACAACCTTGAAGAAATGTGCAAAGACGGCTGGGCTTGGTATAAAAAACACCCCGAAGGCTTTGTGTAAATTCACCGCTATAATTATTTATCAAGCCTATTGACATTTTATGCGGTTTTTTGCTATACTTCGTCCCTAGTGTTTAAATTTGTCCGGTATAAACCCGTTAATATGCCGGCAAAAGATTTTTTTATGAGGTATAAAGATGTACGCACTTATTGAGTATAAAGGCAAACAGTATAAGGCTGAAAAAGGAGCAAAGCTCGTAGTTGATAAGCTTTCTGAAGAAAGCGGAAGCAAAATCGACATCGACACCGTTCTTTTGATCAGCGATGGAGATAAGGTTACTGTAGGAACTCCCTACGTAAGCGGAGCTAAGGTTTCTGCAACCGTAGGCGATTCTTTCCGAGAAAGAAAGATTATTGTTTACAAGCATAAGGCTAAAAAGAACTACCACAGAACCCAAGGACATAGACAGGCTCATACCTGTATTACTGTTGACAATATTGTCGGATAAGACAAGTGGTAAAAATTCGGCTTCTTTCAAATGCTGAAAACTGTTTTTCGGCCTTTGAGTCGTCAGGCCACGCCAGTGGCAGTCATGCAGGCGGCAGCCACGCTGATTTTGGTGATAATGACGGCAAGCCGGAAAAAGGCGGCAATATAGTTTGTGCCGCCGTTACCATTTTGCTTAAAACGGCCGTTTTAAGCTTAAGCTCGGCTCAAAAAGAGAGTTCAAGCTTAAAGGCCGAGATACGGGCTGATAATCCGGGATATCTTTCGGCAAAGATAACAGCTTTTTCGGAGGAAGATAAGCCCAGATTGCAGTATTTACTGGAATTTTTAACAATAGGTTTAATGGCCATTGAGGCCGAATATCCCGATTGTTTGGATTTACAGATAGAGTAAGATTTTGATAATTTTTTTGGAGGATTATTATGGCACGTAAAAAGGGCGGCAGCGGTGCAAAAAACGGAAGAGATTCCAATCCTAAATATTTGGGTGTTAAAGTTTACGGCGGAACAGAGGTATCGGCCGGTTCAATTTTGGTTCGCCAGAGAGGTACTTCAATCCATCCGGGTAACAATGTAGGCTGCGGAAAAGACTATACATTATTTGCAAAAGCTGACGGTGTAGTTACCTACCATGAAAGAAAGGGTAGAAAACTCGCATCTATCGAAGCAAAGTAATTTGGCTTCGAGCTTAAAATGTATAAATCTGAAAGCCGGTTTTTGCCGGCTTTTTTTGTAGGAAAAAAGATTAATTTATGGTAAAATTTGCAGATGAATCTAAAATAAGAGTTTCCTCGGGAAAGGGCGGCAACGGATGCATTGCCTTTAGGCGGGAAAAGTATGTTCCCATGGGAGGCCCCTCAGGAGGGGACGGCGGCCGAGGCGGAGACCTTATCTTTGAAATACGCCGCAACATGAGAACTCTGGTTCATTTGAGACATAAAAGAGTGTACAAGGCAAAAAACGGCGGAGGAGGGGAAGGCTCTCAACGTTTCGGTAAAAAAGGCGATGACTGCATAATACCTCTTCCTCCCGGTTGTGTTATAAAGGACCCTGACACGGGAAAAACTATTTTGGATTTTGGAGATGCTGAAGAAGGCCGCTTTGTTTTTCTCAAAGGCGGAAACGGCGGTTGGGGAAATTGTCATTTTAAGACCTCCACAAATCAGGCTCCTAAAACTGCCCTTCCCGGACAAGAAGGGGAGACAAGAGAAATAATCGTCGAGCTTAACATAATAGCCGATATAGGCTTGGTAGGTTTTCCCAATGCGGGAAAATCTTCTCTTCTCGACTATTTTACAAATGCAAGGCCTAAAATCGCTCCCTATCCCTTTACCACTAAAATTCCGAACCTCGGAGTTTTGCGTGTAGACGAAGAAAGAGATGTCATCATTGCCGACATACCGGGAATCCTTGAGGGTGCTTCCGAGGGTATAGGACTCGGCATAAGATTTTTAAAGCACATAGCCCGTTCTGCAGGTCTCGCCTTTTTAATAGACCTTTCAGACGATAACTATTTAAGGGCATACGATATTCTTTGTAAAGAACTGGAAAGCTATTCAAAAGAATTGGCTCAAAAGAAAAAAATTATAATTGCCACAAAATTGGATTTACCAGATACAAAAGAAAGATTTACTGAGCTTAAAAATGCAATCCCCGATCAGGAAATTTTAGGTATTTCGCTTTACAATGAATGGGGCTTGGAAGAGGTAAAAAAAGCCTTTATCCGCTTGGCCGATGAAATGCAAAAAACAAAACCGCAAAAAGAAAGTCTTGACCCATACAGCCAAAATAAAAATTTTATGACGGCAGATCTTGACGATGTTTCTTACGAAGAAAAAAACGATGACGAACACTTCGGGGCAACGGTCAGCTTAAGCCGTAAAAGGAAACCTAAAAAATGAGGCTGGCAATCTTAGGCGGTTCTTTTAATCCCATACATCTGGGGCACTTGCATTTAGCTTTTCACTCTTATAAAGAATTAGCCTATGATAAGATTGCTATTGTTCCGGCCTATATCTCTCCTTTTAAAATTTTTTGTAAGGATACGGAAGTTGAAGACAGACTCAAGATGATAGGCCTTGCTATTGCAGATAAGCCCTACATGTACTGCGAACTCTACGAGATTGAAAAGCAGGGCGTTTCTTATACGATAGATACGATAAATTATCTTTATCAACAATTTCCCGATATCGAAGGAAAAATAGGCTTAATTATCGGGGACGATTTAAAAGAGAATTTTTCCCGCTGGAAAGATGCGGAAGAAATTATAAAGAAGACCGACATAATTATCGGAAAAAGAACAGGCCTTAAAGGCTCTTTTGATTTCTTAAATACCAAATCGGCAAAGGCTTCCGTCAAAGAGCTTAAAAACGAAATCTTAAATATTTCGTCAACCCAAATCAGAGATGCGGTTTTACAAAATAAAGATTTTTCTTCCCTTGTTCCCAAGGGTGTTTACGATTATATTATAGAGCACGGGCTTTATAAAGAAAACGGTATTCAGGTTTCGGAGATTAAAAGCGGTATTTCGGATTTAATGAATACCTCCGATATTGAATTAAAAACTCAAGAAATAGATCGTTTTGCAAAAAGCGTTTTAACCGAATCCCGCTATGCTCATTCCGTGCGTGTTGCGGAATATGCCCGTCATCTTGCAAAAGAGTATAAAGAAGAAGGCGTATCGCCTGCTCTTGCATATTTTACAGGCCTTGCTCATGATATATGTAAAAAATGTTCCAATGAGGAGCTGGTAAAACTTGTAGAAGCTGACGGGCTTGGAATTGACAATGTCGAAAATACCCGCTTAAATCTTTTACACGGAAGGGCAGCTGCAATAGTTTTACAAAAAAAATTCGGCATCAATGATGAGTCTGTTTTAAAAGCTGCGGCCTTTCACACCTTCGGCTATGAAGGAATAGATGCCTTGGGAAAAATTATTTACATAGCCGATAAGATAGAACCGGGCCGTCCCGATACCGAAAACTTTAGGAATATGGTAAAATCTTCTTCTCTTAATGAGTTGATGATTGCGGTCTTGGATTGGAACCTTGCCTATATCGAAAAAAAAGGAGCAAGTGTTCATCCTGAAACAAAAAAAATGTATGAGCAAATACAAAAGGAGCTTAAAAAATGAAAATAAAACTTATGGATACCGGAAAAAATATTCTATTCCTCTTAGTAATTCTTATCGTTTTAATTACCTCCTTTGTTTTGGTTCTTATAAAAATGCAAAGAGATACCGTTCAAGATTATCTTTCCTCCGATAAGATTTTAAAAGTTCTTTTGGTAGTTGAAGACAAGGGTGTTCCGATTTCGATAAGTATACTGGCCTACTATCCTGAAACGAAAAGAGCTGCTATGTTCGATGTACCGTCGAATATAGGTTTGATTATTCAATCCTTAGGCCGCACTGATGCCATAGGAGCCGTTTACACCGAAAAAGGTATATCGAGTTTTAAGGCCGAAATAGAAAAACTTGCAGGTATTTCCGTGCCCTTTTATCTTACATGCAATCTTGAGAACTTCTCTATGCTGACCGACATGCTCGGAGGCCTTTCCGTATTTATTCCTTCTCCTGTGGACATAGAGAATGATAATACGCATATTCTTTTGCCGTCCGGTTCCGTTTCTCTTGACGGAGATAAGATAAGGGATTTTCTTGTTTATGAGGATGAATTGGATGCCGAAGGGGAAGCTGCTGCAAGAAAACAAAAGGCTGTTCTGGCTCTTTTTAGGGCTATAAGCGATAATTCTCCTGAGATTTTTTCTAAGGAAAGGTTTGCGGTTTTAAGCGGTAATTTTAAATCGAATATTGCCGGTTCCGATTTAAAAAATTTGCTTGAATCCATAAGCAAGATGGATTCCGAACGTTTGGTTCCGCAGAGGCTTACAGGAGCTGTCCGAATTATCGAAGATAAACGCCTTTTAACTCCGTTCCGGGAAGGGCAGCAGATAAAAGAAATTATCCGCCAGACAATTGCAGTATTGGCTTCCGATGATTCTTCCGCCCTTGAGCGGGTCTATGCCTTAGAAATCTTAAACGGAACAAATGTGCAAGGTCTTGCAAAGAGCACCTCCGAACTTTATCAAAGCTTTGCTTATGATGTTGTCAGTATAGGCAACTCCGAAAATCCTGTGGCTGAAACGGTTTTGATAGATAGAATCGGGAACCCTTCAGTAGCCGGTATTGTTGCAAAGGTTATAAGATGTAAAAATATTCAAACTACACAGCTTCCGGCCGAAGGAGAATACGGAAGTGAAACCAATGTTGACTTTACCTTGATTTTGGGTTCGGATTTTAACGGCTTTTTTGTCGTCGAGAAAAAAGAGGACAAAAAAGATAGCGATAAAAAAGATAATGATGATAAGGATAAAAACTAATGATAGAAAATTTTGACTTTTATACTCCGGCCTTGGAGCTTGGAAAATTATTGCGCGATTTTAAGGGTGAAAATGTTGTTGTCTTGGACTTGCGGGATAAAAACATTTGGACGGATTTTTTTGTAGTTTGTACCGTAACAAGCTCTGCTCATTCAGGCGGTTTGGAAAAAAGAGTGTATGAATTTTTACCTGAGCACAATCTGGAAGAATACCATACCAAGCGTAAATCTCCTGACGGTGATGAGTGGAGGCTTATAGACTTGGGCGGTATTGTTGTGCATCTTATGAGCGAAACTGCCCGTAATTTTTACAGCCTTGAAAAAATTTGGTTTGATTCAAAAAATATTCTTGAAGACTAATCTTTCCGATAAGAAGATTTAAAAATGAACAAAGCAAATTGTTTGAAAACATATATCTCTCTTTTTGCAAGTTTTTTTAAGATAGGGCTTGTAACATTTGGCGGGGGGCTTGCCATGCTGCCCATCTTAAAAAGAGATTTAGTCGATTCTAAGGGCTGGCTTACCGAGGATGAGATTTTAGATTATTTTGCAATAGGGCAGAGTACACCCGGTGTTATAGCGGTAAATGTTGCCACCTTTGTCGGATATAAAAGGGGTGGCTTGATAGGCTCTATTTTTTCTACATCGGGAATTGTTTTTCCTTCCCTTATAATCATTAGCCTCATAGCCGCCTTTGTTTCAAATTTTAACGAATTAGTCTGGGTTCAAAAAGCCTTAAAGGGAATAAATGTTGCAGTTTCCGTGTTATTGGTAAAAGCGGTTTTTTCGTTTGGGAAAAAAACGGTTTTCGATCTTTGTACATTTTTAATAGCAGCCCTTTCATTTGTTCTTATCTTTGTTTTTAAAGTGCAGGGGGTATGGATAGTAATCGGCTCGGCCTTTTCAGGCTGGCTTTTTCAAACCATCAAATCAAGACGGCTTTTAAAAGAAAATAATGGAGAAGAATTCTGATGAGCTTGATTGGTTTGTTTTTTTTGTTTATGTACATAGGGCTTTGTACTATAGGCGGAGGTCTTGTTGCTATTACCCTCATGCAGCAAGAACTGATTCCCCGCGGGCTAATAAGTTCCGAAGATTTTTTTGCGATGGTTGCTATTTCGGAATCTACACCGGGACCGATGGGGATTAATATGGCAACCTATATCGGCTATGAACTTTACGGTGTTTTAGGAAGTATAGTTTTAACTACCGGCATTGTTCTTCCGTCACTGGTAGTTATAGTTTTGATAGCCCGCTTTGCTTCATCATTTCAAGAAAAACCCTTGGTAAAAAAAAGTTTTTACGGCTTAAGGGCCGGTGCTGTAGGCATGATTACGGTAGCCTGTTGGCAGGTAATAAATATTTCCATTTTAAACCTTTCGGCTTTTAGAGCAAGCGGTAAAATAACGGACATTGTACATATAAAACAGTTCGTATTCTTTTGGTTCTTATTTTTTGTAAGTATTTTCTTTAAAAAGCTTCATCCTATAGTTTTGGTTGCAGCCGGAGCAATATTCGGTGTTCTGTTTTTATAAAAACCTATTGACATTTTTTGTATTTTGCTATATTATAGCTGTCGTTACGGGCAATAGCGCAGTTGGTTAGCGTACAAGTCTGGGGGACTTGGGGTCCCCGGTTCAAATCCGGGTTGCCCGATAAAAACTTCGTTTTTAAAAAACGAAGTTTTTTTTTGCCCATAAAAAAGGGGAGTCTTTTAAGACCGCCCCTTATATTTTAGTATCCGAATACGAGTTTTAGTGTTGCTTCGGCTCCGGTTCCTTTAAAACTTCCTGTAAATGAAGGAGATGCTGCCGAAACTGCTGTTTCAAGTCTAAATACTCTTGTTTCCAAGAAAAGCCCTGCCGTATTTTTCCATACCCTGTCTTCATAACTCATTCCGATGTAGGCTCCCAGAACTTTTAAAAATCGGCTTTCCAATTTTACTCCGGCATCTACATAAAAGGGCTTATAACAATGACAACCTAAACTTGGTGTGATAATCAAATAATTGTTAAGAAAAGGCCTTATATCCGAGCTTACTGCAAGTTTTAATGGCCTGAATATCTTTTTTGTAGGTAAATCATAGGCTGAAGTCTCAGTAAAAGATCCGCTGGGTGGCTTTATTTGAGATGCTTGATCAGGCGTTAAAAAGTTGTTCATATATTGAATTAGAGATTCCATTCTAAAATCGCCTTCATATATTTTTGAAAGTCCCTTATTTAGTCTGGCCGGAAAAATAGGAATATTTATAACATTAAAATTTAGATTAGCAAGTTCATTAAAAGTATAAGTACCGTGAAAATTAAAATCGACACCGCCCCTTGATAAAATATCTCCTATATCGAATTTTGAATTGGGGTTTCCAAATATGGGAAGATGAGAATACATATTTAGTTTTAGCTTACCTCTTGCAACTATACTTCCTGTTACAGGATTATTGATAAACTCATAATCCCCCATATCCGATTCCATATAGAGTATTGGTATAAAATAAGAAGTGCTTACTCTAAATTTAAATGAATTAAATTTCATACCATAGAAAATACCCGTATCTGCAAAGCCTTGAGATGTTTCCGTTATTTTTCCGCTAAAACTGTTTGAAGAAAGGTTTCCCTTTGCTGCAAAATCGATTAAATTTTTAGGAATATTTGAAAAAGCGTAACCTCCTGCTTTTATAAAAAAACCGAATTCGGCTTTTGACTTTATATAAATATCCAAGTATATATTTGCGGCAGCACCTCCGCAGAAACTTAATCCGGCCTTAGGCAACGTTTTTGACATATCAGATAAGTCAATTTCAAGAGTGTTTTTAAATAAATCGGTAATTTTAAAATAAGAATTTGATACTCCAACTTTAATATCAATACCGAATGCAAAGGCTTGTCTGCCGTTTTCTAAAAAAGAGTTTTTAGGAGGTGTTGCAGCTTTTGCTTCTTCATCTTCGTTTATGGTATCAGCTTCGGATATTTCAGGCTCAGTTTTTTCAGTTTCATTTTGATATATTTCTTCATCTTCAGCTGCAGGAGAAAAATAATCTATTCCATTTCTGTTTCTAATTTCGTTCAGCATATCTTCGGTTTGTTCATTGATACCATCTTCAGAATGGGCATTTACAAAAATAAGTGAAATTATAGTTAATATAAAAATATATTTTTTCATTTGTCTTTCCTCCTAAAATTCATAAGTTATATCCATATTTGTTACAGTATAAGCCGAAAAATTTATGGTGCCGTCTTTGATTAGCTTTTGATTTGAGCCGTTTTTTAAACGAAACTCTATCTTTATTGGAAAAAGTTCCTTTTGTATTTTTTCTATTTCTTTTTTAGATATTTTTATTTTGACCTCATTTATTCCGGACTTTAATTCTATTGTTTTTTTAAATTGAGGAATACCGTTTTCTTTCCAATCAGGATTGTAAATTTCAGCTGTAAGATTGATTCCTAGTTTATTGTTATAGTTTATTACAAGTTCTATATCTTTTATTTTATTGATAATATCATTATTGCTGTTATTTGCTTCTTTCCTTGAAAGTATATCAGGAAGAGACAAAACTTCTTTTGTTATATCACCGGTTGTTTTTGCGTCAGCTTGAATGTCAAGAACAATGTCGGTGTTAAATTCGGCTTTGTTGCTATTCTCTGCTTCTATTTTATCCAATGCATCTTTTGTAACGATGATTTTTTTCAAATCGGCTTTCGCAGTAAATTGGATTTCTTTTGCTTTATTTTCAAAAATATCTTTGATAGGAATATTGTCATTGGAAAAACTTGCTTTTTTAAGAAGGTCTTCATATGAAGAAGCTGCCAAAAAATCGGGTCTTGTGTCAACAAACGCAACTTCTTGTGCCGTATCTTGATTAATTATATTGATATCGGTCATACTTGTGCTTGTTTCAGGCTTATATTTAAGTTTTACATTTGTTTGGATTTCAGGCTTATATTCCTTTTTGATAAGATCCGAGTTAAGATAAATATAAACTGCCGCCGGTTTTGGTGCAAGTTTACTTAAAATATCATTGTTTTGAAAAATATCCAAAGTCATAGGACTGGCAGGGAAATTATTTTCTATGGAATTGTTAGGGGCTTTAGGTTTTATACAAGCCTTATTCCAGTCAAAATTTACGCTTATCTTTCCTCTTAAGGAATATTCTGTATTATTTGTTATATTTTTTAATGTTAAAGTTTTTGGATTTGCCGAACTATCATATCCTGAAAGACCGAGCTTTGCCGTAAAGTTTAATCCGCTCAATTCGGTGAGATTTAATCGATAATTACTTTTTTCAAGCATTTTATGTTTTTCGGTATTATTTTCACCTTTAGTTTTAAAAGTGTGAGTGTCATTACCTATGGTTGAATCAATATTAATAGTTATATCATTTCCTTTTGGTAAATTATTTGTAAGCTCAATATTTGCAGAAATGGTTTTAAATTCTATCCAGTCTACAAGCTCTTTTAAATCTTGATTTATAGCTTGACTGACTGTGTAATCAACATCTAAAGTTTTTTCGATCTTAATTTCTTTAAATTCTTTAATATCGCTTGTAATATTTAGAGTCAGGGCTCCGCTTCCTGCATAGTTTGCCGGTATTGATCCTGTTATTTTTATACTTCCTTCAATAGCGATAGAATCGCTCGGTGTTAATGTTAGATCGCTTAAATCCAGTTCTCCTTTCACATTTGAATCGGTTTTGTTTTTAAAATTTTTAAAAACAATATTATTCTTTTTTGCTTTTATCGCGCTATAATCAATGTGTATTGTATTCGGTAAACCATTAGCTCCCGATATTGAAATATTCAGAGTGCCTGCTGCAATTTTCGCAGATATAAAATTCCCTCCGCTTGCATTTATTGGGGTAAAATTTTCAATAGGCAGTTCTAATGTAGTATCGCCTCCGGTATGGTTAGCCTGAATTCCTGTCCCGCTTAATACATGGCTTTTTTCAATTTTAATTTCAGGAATTTTAATCTTTTGCTCATCAATAGTTTGATTCGTTTTATTTTCTGTGAAAGTTTTAATTTTAGTTATATGGTCGGTCATATCAATTGGTTTTGCATCTACAGGATAATGTATCAGATAGTGCAAAGTATTATCCGCACCGCCGTATTCATAGACTTTAACATTATCAAGACCTGTTCCCATAGTCTTGATTTTGTCTTCTACGGATTTTTTATCGATAAAATCCTCGACCTTTACTTCCTTACTTCCCAGATTAACCTTTACTTGAGGGGAGGCCTTTATCTTAACTTTTTTTACAAACCCTTGCTTACATGATGTTAAAATAAGCAGGGTTAAAATACTTAAAAAAATAATTTTCTTCTGTTTCATAACCGTTTCTCCCCATTGTGATTATATTAAGATAATATCAATTTTCTCTATATAAATCAAGCAGATATGAACATATTTATTTACATAAAGTATTGACATTTTTTCTTTATATATTGATATATTCTTATATTTATGATAGCATTTACGGTATGAGAACTCTAGACAAATCACTACCGTTATTATTAAAACGGATTTCGGAAAAATATCCCAACATAAGAGCCCAAATGTTTAAGGGCGAAGATAAGGAATTTAAGAGTCTTTCTTATAAAGAGCTGTATGAAATTTCTCTTGATTTTGCAGCAGGCTTGCTTTCTATAGGTGCAAAACCAAAAGACCATATAGGTCTTATAGCCGACAACCGCAAAGAATGGCTTCATGCAAGTTTCGGTATTATGAATATCGGGGCTGCCGATGTTCCGCGAGGCTGTGATGCTACCGAGCAGGAAATTACCCACATCCTTTCTTTTTCGGAATGTAAATTTGCCGTTTTAGAAAATGAAGCTCAAATTCGAAAGGTCCTTGTCCATATGGCAGAAATCCCTCTGCTGGAGTCTATAATCAGTATTGATAATGTAGATTTTAAAAAGCTTGAAGAAGAATTTAATCTAAAAGAAAGAAAAATCGAATTCCATACCTATGCCGATATTATCGACTTGGGTAAATCGGCTAGGATTGAAGGTAAATTTAAACCTGAAGAATATGCTGAAAATGTAGATACCGATGATTTGGCTTCGATAATCTTTACATCCGGTACTACTGGCAATCCTAAGGGTGTTACGATGAGCCATAGAAACTTTATGACTCAGCTTCTTGAGCTTCCCGATAGGATTATCCTTAAACCCGGCCAAAAGGCTATTTCTGTTCTTCCCGTATGGCATTCATTTGAAAGGGCTTGCGAGTACGTTATAATCATTTCAGGCGGTACTATCGCTTATTCAAAGCCGATAGGAAGCATTCTTTTAGCAGATATGCTCAAGATAAATCCGACGCTTTTCCCATCTGTTCCTCGAATTTGGGAGGCTGTTTATGACGGTATTTTTAAGGTGATGAAAAAAAGAGGCCGTCCTCTTTATTACCTTTTCTTGTTCTTTGTTGATGTGGGAATAAAGACAATGCGTCTAAAACGCAGGGTTACGGGACAGTGCCCGCATTTTCAAAAAAGAAGTAAGTTTATATACCCAATCTTGGCCATACTCCCTCTTTTGTGTATAGCTCCTATGTATTATATCGGTGATTTGCTTATTTACCGCACAATCCGCAAGAAATTCGGTAAATGTTTTAAAGCCGGTGTTTCAGGCGGAGGAGCTTTGCCTCCCAATGTTGACGAATTTTTCTGGGCAGTTCGTATAAATGTAATGGAAGGCTATGGTATTACCGAAACGGCACCTGTTATTTCGGTGCGTCCGATGCCGAGACCTGTGTTCGGAACACTGGGTAAGCCGCTTGCATGTTTTGAGTCAAAAATCATCGATAAAAACGGAAACGAATTGCCTCATAACCGAAAAGGCTTGCTTCTTGTTAAAGGCGATGCCGTAACAAAGGGCTATTACAAGGAACCTGAAAGAACTGCGGAAGTTATCGATAAGGACGGTTGGTTTGATACGGGCGATCTTGCAATAAAGACAATCGACGGCGAGCTAATTCTTAAGGGCCGCAGGAAAAATACAATAGTTTTAAGGGGCGGTGAAAACATCGAGCCTGTTCCGATCGAGGTAAAATTGCAAGAGTCTCCCCTAATTTCAATAGCGGTTGTCTTGGGTCAGGACCAAAGGTCTTTGGGAGCTTTGATAGTTGTTCATAAAGAAAACCTCCAAGCATGGGCTGCAAATAACGGTTTACGGAATGTTCCTGTTTCTGAGCTTGTACACGACTCTAATGTACAAAAAATGTATGAGGCTGAAGTTGCGGAGCTGGTTAACTCCAAAACCGGTTTTAAACTCTTTGAAAGGATAAACAAGATTGTTCTGCTTCCTGAAGAGTTTCAAGCAGGAAGGGAACTGTCTGCAAAGGGCGAGATGATGCGTCATAAGATAAATCAGCTTTACCGAAAAGAAATATATGAGCTCTTTAAATAAGCCGTTAAAAAACTGTATAAAGTTTTAGTAAAAAAACCTTATAAGATGATTTTCTTATAAGGGCTTTTTTATGTTTAGAAACCAATTATGCAAAAAAAAGAACCCAAATATTAGGTTCTTTTTTTTGCGGCGAACTGGACTTGAACCAGCACACCCGTTAAGGCATCAGCACCTCAAGCTGACGTGTCTACCATTCCACCACCGCCGCAACTGAAACGGATTTTATCAGATAATCAAAAAAAAGTCAATAGCAAGATAAAACTTAATTTTATTTTATATCCATGGATTTCCCGATTCTGCTGACTCTTCATTAGTATTTTTAGTTTCGGTTACGCCCTCACCGCCTGCCGGAGGATCCATAAAAATTGAAGGATCTATTTCAATAGGAGTGGTGTCTATTTTTATTTCTTCTTCTCCCTGAGCCATTCCTGAGTCCTTAATTCTGTCTATACCGATATCCCGTAATTTTATACCGGCTGTATGTTCCGTACAAATCTCTGTCGGTTCCGTTCCATATAAAAAGGGAAGGGTAATGGTTTCATCCGTGCAGTTTTCTGAAGGAATCATTCCCGATTTTTTACATACATCAACCATTATTATGCCTTTTTCCGGTCTTACAAAGTCTTTAAAGGGCTTATTTTTATGAACCTCACGCATAAAGTTTGCCGCTACATATCCTGAAAGCATTGAACCGGTATTGTCTGTTCCTAGTGAATGGCTGCCTCTATCAAACCCATACCAAACAATGGCCGAATAGTATGGAGAGTATATTGAAGTCCATGAGTCCGACCAGTTTTGCGTTGTTCCTGATTTTGCTGCCATAGGCATTCTAAATACCTTTCCGGTTTTTTCATCCTTATAATCAAATTTCTTTCCGCCTGATGTTGCTCCATAAAGAGTGCCTAGAGTGAGTGTCTTTTTTAAAATCTCAGTCATTATAAAGGCATTGCTTGGGCTTATAACCTGCATAGCTGCTCCGCGTTTTCTTTGCTCAATTCTAAGGTCAAGCTCCGGATCCATGATTGTAACTCCGTCCCTATTTTCTATAGCTCTTACGGCTATAGGATCTACGGCACGCCCCTGATTTCCGAAGATAGCAAAGGCTCTTAAAAGCTGGATAGGCGTTACGGCGCTTATTCCGAGAGCCAGAGGATAGACCTTTTCAAAGGTTTTATTTATTTCGACAGGGTCTGTGATTCCCATAAGACTTGAAATACGGTCTATGGCTCTATCAAAGCCTACTAATTCAAGAGTTTTTATAGCGGGAATATTTAAAGAGAGCGGAAGAGCTTTATATACCAGAACAGTGCCGTTCCACTTTCCTCCGTAGTTATTAGGAATATATTGTACTCCGTCAGCAGACTCAAAAACCTGAGGACTATCGTCCATTCTTGTAGCGGCTGTAATTACCTTTTCATCAATAGCTGCAGAATATATCAAGGGCTTTATTGTACTTCCTACCTGAAGCTTTGATTGAGTTGCTCTTATAAGCTGGTTGCTCTCACTGTATTGGCTTCCGCCGATAAGGGACGTTATATATCCTGTTTCATTTTCGATAGAGATAAAGGTACCTTCTACCACCCTTTCCATCAATACTTCCTGCATTTTAGCTGTTGACTGTTTTGTAAGAGTTTTTAGGTTGTCGATACCGCACATTAGGGCGAGTACATCGATGGTATTGTTCAGTTTGTTTCGATAATAGGAATTTGTTTTTACCTTGAGCTGTTTTTCTCCCATGCTAAGGGATTCTATTCCAAAACAAAGGCTCAAAAGGGCAGTCAGGTTGCTGTATTGTTCTGCCTGACTGAATGATGTGGAGGTCGAGGCCGAAACCTTGTCATTAGCTATCGCAATGTATTTTTGAAATTCTTTATCGGCTATTTCTTGATGCCGTAAATCACAGGTTGTATGTACGGTATAGCCGTCCTTATAAAGGTTCATAGTGCCGTATAGCATATTGTCGGCCACTTCGCGCCTTACATATTCCGAAAACCATCTGGCCTTATCTTCGCGGGTAAGCCATGCCGATAGGGCAATTCGGGTATAGTCAAAGTTAGCCCAGTAGTCTTCAAAAGATTCTGCAGCCTCTTCCTTTGATATAAAGCCAAGACCTATCATTCCTTCAAGTACATTTTCCTGTCTTTCCTTTGCCCTGTTCGGGTAATTAAAGGGATTGTATTTTGTAGGGTTTGAAAGCTGAATAATTAAGATAGCCGCTTCTGCCGGCGTCAGTTCGGAGGCTGAGTGTCCGAAATAAAAGCGTGAGGCTGCACTTACACCGTTTGTTCCGCCGCCAAAATAGGCTTCATTTAGGTAGAGCATCATTATCTCGTCTTTTGAGTGCCGCCTTTCCATCTGGATAGCCCACCAAAGTTCTTTTATCTTTCTTTTTACACTTTTATCGGTTCTGTCGCAATAGAGAATACCTGCGATTTGCTGAGTAATTGTACTTCCGCCTCCTAATGACCTTCTTGTAAGTTGTCCTATGACAGCCCTGATAATCGATTTTATTCTAAACCCCTTGTGCTCGTAAAACAGACGGTCTTCACGGGCTAAAAGAGCTGCAATAAGGTTGGGCGAAATGTCTCCGTAATTGATAAGTTCCCGCTTTTCGTCCAAGGAGAATTCGGTGATGAGATCGCCTCTTATGTCCAATATTCTTGAGGGCAGGGCCGGATTAAAGTCGACAAATAATTCGCTTTGTTTTATGTTTTTCGTCATTGCCATCATTTTTCCCAGGGCAAAGGCTCCTCCGGCTAGGATTAAGAAAATCAAAATAAGATATAGATATATTATCTTGCTCAGCTTATTCATATCTTTATATAAGAACACAATTTTAAGTTTTTTACAAGTAGGGTAGGTTAGTTTTGTCTGAAGATTAGAGAAGACCGGCTGCGGTATACCTCAGGATAAAAGGCCGGGCAAAAAAAGAGCCGGTTAAAAAACCGGCCCGCCCATCAGGCTATCGGCGGATGGTGGGTGGGAGGGGAACCATCCGCCGATATTTATTTATCGGCTAAGGATAAAAAAACTTAAAGCTATCTGCGTTTATTTTTTAAAATAATCCATCTGATTTTATTTGCAATATTAAAAAGTTTGTACATAAAAGGCTTATACACAAAGTCGAAAGTTCCTATGTATTCTACCAACTGCGGATTATATCCCGATTTAAATTTATGAAAACCGTACCATGAATCCGCCGTATTCGGATTAGGACCTAAGCAGCCCCAAAGGTCAAAAACTGAACAATTTAAATTTTTTCCGTATTTGATTGCTTCCCACATTATAAGATTATTGGGCATTAATTCGCGATGATTATTACCGGAGGCTCCATAAGGGTAATAAAGTTTACCGTTAAAATTAAATAGAATCCATGCGGTTAAAACTTCTTCATTGTAAACCGCCTCAAGTATTTTTAAGCTATTTTTGGGAAATATTTTAAATAAGTTTTGAAAATATTTAGCATTATGATTAAAAAAGCCTTGTCTTTTTGTGGTTTCTTCCATCAGCCTTATATAGTCTTCCATACCTTTTTCGGTTGTATTGTCTACTATTTTTACTCTTTTTTTTTCGGCAAGGCGGATATTATATCTTGTTTTGGAATGAAAAGAAGCTAAAAGCTCGTCACAATCTTTGTTTATATCCAGATGAAAGTCATATTTTGTAAATAAAGGTTTTCCTCTGACTCCTCCATTGGATAAAATATATTTTTCTGTTTCGATAAACGATTTGGTAACTTCATTTTCACTTGATACGGGTTCGTATACATCGGGTTCTATTTTTATAAAAATTGCATTATGTTTTTTTGCTGTTTCTTTTATAATTTCTAATTTTGCATTATCAGGGATTATACCCTTTGCCGAATAGCCTACCGTATATTTTGTTTTAGATAGTTTTGAAAAAATTATTTGCAAGCCGCCTACTAATTTTCCGTTTTCAAAAAAGCCTATCCTTTCAGGAACAGCTCCCATGCTTTCTTTAAAATCACCCCATGCCCATGATTGAATGGGATGAGATACAACCTTGTCGAATTCGTCTTTATATTCGATTGTCAAGAGTTTTGCTTCTTTCATGTATAACTCCTATTTTTGTGTGTTTACAAAATCGGCAGGATTTTTCGGTATACCTTGCTCATGTATTTCAAAATGAAGATGAGGCCCCGTAGACATTCCGGTAGAGCCCACAGCACCGATGATTGTACCCGATTTTACGGTTTCATTCAAGCTTGCATAAACCTTGCTCAAATGGCCGTATAGGCTGGCTCTTCCGTCGGTGTGGGTTAAAATAATATAGTTGCCGTAAATTTTGTTATAAGATATTTCCTTTACCCTGCCTGCGGCACAGGCCATGACAGGACTTCCGGTGGGAGCCGCAAGGTCTATTCCCGGATGATAACTTGCCTTGCCGGTAAAGGGATCCTGCCTTTTTCCGAAGCCCGAAGTTAGAACGGCATCTTTAAGAGGAAAACGGTAAAAAGGCATAAAGAAAAAGGCTCTTACCGTTCCGTCAAAAATTTCTCCCGGAAAACAAAATATCTCCCGTTTTTCTTCCGGGCCGTATATTTTTATTTTTAACGGTTCCGTTTTATTCTTTCTAAAAAGAGCCTCAATGAGTTTTTCGATACTTGAAAGGGCATTTTCAGGAAGATAAACCGCCGGTAATGTCGGAAGAATCAGAACCCGTCCTGCAATATCTGTTTGAACAGACTCAATTCTATTTAATGTAACGATTGCATCATAGGGAATAGAACAGCGGGCTGCGATTTTTATTATGGTGTCTTCACTGTTCGCCTTGTACGTATAAAATCTGATAGGCAGTTCATTTCCTGTTTTAGCTGAAGCCAAGGCTTTACGGGCTTCTGCCACATCATCACAATATTGAACAAAGATATAATCGTCAATATTTAATTTTTCTATTTGAGGGTAGGAGATTTGGGCCTTTAGTACTGAGGCCGAGAAAAAGAATAACAAAAATAGAAATTTAAAAGCCTTCATTACCGTTATTTTTTGATTGGTCTATGCCGAAGGCTAAAAAACCGTAGATAACAAAAATTAAAATAAGTACAATTAGTGCCGGTATTTTATTAAATGTCAAAACCAGTTTGACACATAAGATAAGACCGCCTATTACGGTTATTTTTTTTAAGATGGAAATGATGAGTCCGCGAGGGCTTTTTTTATATGCCTTGATTGCTTTTTTTACCAATAGGTAAAGAATCCCGCATACAAAGATGCTTATGGAAATTATTGTGTACAAACTCACATTCGTAGCAGCCAAAAGCCACAAGGGATAGGCTACTGCAATACCTGCAAGTACACACACTCCGGCGATAGCCGAAAAGGTCAACAGGCCGAAAAAAACGGACCCGTATCCCTTAATAATTTTTCCAAAACTCATAAAACCCTCCGGACTCGTGATTAAGGTTTAACCCGCTTAAAAATTTGAGCCGGATTATTCCTCTGAGATTGCTTCAACAGGGCAAACGCCTGCACAAGCACCACAGCTGATACAGGTATCAGCATCAATTACGTGTTTGCCGCCGGCTTCGCTGATAGCGTTTACGGGGCATTCACTTTCGCACGCGGCACAGTTCGTGCACTCATTAGAAATTTTATAAGCCATTTGCATACTCCTTATCATAAATTTCCATATCTTTATTATAACATTTACATATAAAAAAGGCAATATAAAAGAGGTATAAAAAAAAGAGATTGGCACTTTTGCCAATCTCTAAATTAAACGTTCTTGAAATAAGATTCAAAACGTATCATTATCGGTTAAGAAAAACGGCATCCGGATGTCAAAATAATGCCGTCTGTAACCCCGACCGTATTTATAGTATCGGGTTTATATAAAAAAAACTTAAATTTTTTGTGTAAAATATGTAAAAAAAGACAAAATTTATGATAATTTTTAATAAAAAAAGGGATATAAGACATTCTTATATCCCTTTAAGTGCCGTCGGACAGAATCGAACTGTCGACACAAGGATTTTCAGTCCTTTGCTCTACCGACTGAGCTACAACGGCGTAACAGAGGCGATATTATCAGTTTTTCCAAATTATGTCAATAGATTTTTCAAATCTTTTTCCAATAAATTGCCTTAACTAATAGATTAACTTGACGGGGCAATGATCCGATCCCATTACTCCGTCTAAAATAAGCGATTCTTTTATCTTAGGTAAAAAGGAATCGTTTACACAGTGATAATCCAGCCTCCAACCGATATTTTTTTCTCTGGCTCTAAAGCGGTAGCTCCACCATGTGTATTTTGCAGGCTCTTTGCAAAAATGCCTAAAAGTGTCGGTATAACCCGATGAGGTAAACTCGTCCATCCATGCCCTTTCTTCAGGGAGGTAGCCGGGATTTTTTTCGTTACTCTTAGGGTTTGCAAGGTCTATGGGTTTGTGGGCTATGTTGTAGTCCCCGCAAAGAATTACATTGTTTCCTTCTTCTTGGATAGAATCGCAGAATTCGAGGATTGCGGCACAAAAGTCCAGCTTGTAGTCCAGTCGGGCTCCTCCGTCTTGCGAGTTGGGAAAATAAGCCGAAATAATCGAAACCTTGTCAAAGTCTGCAACCAAAACCCTTCCTTCATCATCGAATTCCTTTAAGCCCATTGTTCTTATTTGGAGGGGTTCTTTTTTTGTAAATATAGCCGTTCCCGAATAACCTGTTTTTTTTGCAGAAGCCCAATAGGCAAAATATTTTCCGTTAGGCAGGTCGGGTTCGGTAAGCTCCTTGCTAAGCTGAGCTTTTGCTGCCTTTGTTTCCTGCACGCAAAGCACATCGGGATTTTCGGTATTAAGCCAATCCAAAAAGCCTTTTTTTTCTACGGCCCTGATGCCGTTTACATTCCATGAAATAATCGAATTCATCAAAGCGGCCTTCCTATAACTGCGATAAGATTTCGGTGTGGTCTTCAAAGATGGCTACCGTGTGTTCCATGTGGCAAGAAACCGACCTGTCGGCCGTTACGACAGTCCAGCCGTCATTTTTTACCTCGACATCGGCTGTTCCCATGTTAATCATAGGCTCTATTGCGACTACCATTCCGGCTCTTAGACGGGGATTCGGTCTCATTCTTTCGGGTACATTCGGAATACTCGGGTCTTCGTGGACTCCGAGACCTACGCCGTGTCCGCAATAATCATAAACGACCCCGTAATTGTGGGCACTGGCCAAATTAAAGACCGCCTTTGAAATATCGGAAACTCTTTTGCCTGCCTTACATGCTTCAATCCCTGCATAGAGGCACTTAGTGGTAACCTCTAAAAGTTTGAGGTTTTCTTTTGAAACATTGCCGACAGGGTAGGTTACACAAGAATCGCTGATGTAGCCGCCTAAGTCTATCCCTATATCCATCGAAACAAGGTCTCCGTCTTTTACTATCCTTTTGCCGGGAACGCCGTGAATAACCTCTTCGTTTATCGAAATACAGGCAGCCCCCGGAAAGCCTTCGGAATACCATGCGGGAACGCCGCCGATTTTTTTTATGTAACTGACACAAAAATCATCCAGCTCTTTTGTACTAATTCCGGGCTTGATTACGGGTTTTAATTCTTCAAAGAGTTGAGCAAGGGCCTTGCATGATTTTCTGATACCGTTAATTTGTTCTTCCGTTTTAATTATAATCATAATGATTCTCCAGTTGATTTTGAATAATTTTAATTCCTCTTAATTTTGGACTAAGCTTCATTGCCTCATTGACATATTGTGAAGCTTTATATGTGTCGCCAAACCTATAATATATTTCGGACATACGCTTAAAAATGTTAGCCCTATCTATCTTTTTAAAATCCAATTCCAAAGCCGCTTCATAACAGTCTAGGGCAAGCTCGTCTTCAACGTATCTATGCAGTTTATCGCTTATGATGGATTTTATCAAGTCGGTAACTTCGGGAAAAAAGTGTTTAAAGTACGGCTTTTGTTTTTCCAAATAAAAGATTTCTTCTAAAAGTAAAAAAGATTCATAATACTCTCCGCGGAAATAAAGCTCTTCTGCAAGGACAAAGCCGCAGTCCATAAAATCTTCCCTATTAAAATACTTTGAAAGGTAGAAGCCTCCCGCCTCGCTTCTTCTTTTATTGTATTCTTCTACGGCAGATTGCTCCAATCCGTGAAAAAGATCGAAGAAGATGAGCTTAGCACGGCTTTCGTAGTCCGTTTTTTTTAAAAGCCATAGCCGATAATCAAAACTTTCGGCCGGATTTTTCTTTGAAAAAAAATCGAAATAATCAAAGGGGTTTTCACTGTTAGTTTTTTCTTTTAAGATGTTTTGATAGGCATTTAAAAGAAGCCTCATCGCCGACTCGGATTTTTCTTTTTCTTCTCCTGTTTTATATTGAATCAAATCGGGATGATGGAGTTTTGCTTTTTTTCTAAAAGCCGTCTTTATCTCGGCAATCGAAGCCTCAGAGGAGATACCTAAAAGAGCATAGTTATCGTCTTTTTTTTTCATAGAACCAGTGATGATAGCATTTATCTAAGCGCTTTGTCTAGTGTAAATTAAAAATAAAGAAAAACCGGAACTATTGAATTTATTTACAGTCTTTCGTATAATTTCGGGTATGAAAATAACTTTTTTATATAATTTTTTTAAGGAGAAATTTAATGGGAATTTATAATTACACAGTTAAAGACAGCTTGGGAAATGACTTTTCTTTTAAGGATTACAAAGATTATGTTATTTTAATCGTGAACACGGCTTGTGAGTGAGGTCTTACTCCTCACTTCCAAGGTTTGGAAGCATTATACAAAGAATACAAGGATAAAAAGTTTCTTGTTGCAGCTTTTCCATGTAATCAATTCGGCGGTCAAGATCCGGGCACAAACGAAGAAATCAGAAATTTTGCTCAAAGCAAGTATGGGGTTTCTTTCCCCATAATGGCAAAGATTGAAGTAAACGGAGAAAATACCGAACCTCTTTTTTCTTTTTTAAAAAAAGCTTCAAACGGTGAAGACATAAAATGGAATTTTGCCAAATTTTTAGTCGATAAAACGGGAGAAAAGGTTACCGCCTATGCTCCGACTGTTGCACCTGAAGACCTAAAAAAAGATATTGAAAAACTATTGAATTAGGTTTTAAATATATAAATCATTATAGATAATTTTTTAATTAATTTATTGCGTTTTTTTTACTTTGGTATATAATCTGTTATATCTTAATGATTGTGAACTTAATATTAATGACTGTTCCGATTATTATGTTTTTTACCGGTAAGGGATTTTAATGCTTTATGAAAAATTATGATGTCGTTATTATAGGAGCCGGAAACGGAGGGCTTGCATCTGCTGCAAGTCTTTCTCAGGCCGGAAAAAAGGTATGCGTGTTGGAAAAACACAATATCCCCGGCGGCTGCGGTACAAGTTTTTGCCGAGGCCGTTTTGAATTTGAGGTTGCTTTACATCAGCTAAGCTCCATGGGAACAAAGGAAAACCCCGGCCCGCTTCGCAAGCAATTTAGAAGATACGGAATCGAAGATAAAATCGAATGGATTCCTATCGAGTCTTTGTATAAAATCAATCTGCCTGATGGCCGGGGAATTACTCTTCCTGCAGATAAAGAAGAAGTTCAAAAAAAACTGATTAAAGAATTTCCTGCAGAAGCGGAAAACATCAAAAGATATTATCAAACCGTTTATAAGTTTAATGAAGAGATAAATTCTTTTAGGGCAAAAAGTGCAGGCTCTACAGGAGAACCTTCGGGATTAAAAAAATGGCTTACCAAAACATTATTCCCTTCCGTATATCCTACTTTGACAAAGTATGCCGTACGAAGTACACAGGATGTTCTTGATGAGTTTTTTAAGGATAAGGCTCTGCAATTATGTCTTTCTGCCTATTGGTGCTTTATGGGTGTTGCTCCGGAAAACTTTCCTTTTACGATTCTTGCGATGTGTACTTATATTTATACCGAAGATAAGCCCTTTTATGTGCGGGGAGGTTCTCAAGTTATAAGTCAGGCCCTTACCGAGATGATTCGGGAAAACGGCGGAACTATTTTATTTAATAAAAAGGTTGAACGCATTATTATCGAAAACAGAAAAGCCTGCGGTGTTATCGATGATGAAGGAGAAGAGTTTAGAGCAAAGAAGATAATATCCAATATTTCGCCTACTCAAACTTATGCAAAACTTTTACAAAAAGAAGAAATTCCGGATTCAATCCGATCGTATTTTAAAAGCTATAAACCCGGTATTTCCGCTTTAACTTGTTTTATCGGGCTGGACTGTCCGCCTGAAACAATCGGCTTTACCGACTCTTTTAATTTGACCTATTCAAGTTTGGATGCAAATGAAGATTTTAAAAATGCCTATAAACTGGATACCTCAATCGATCCGATTATTTCTACCTGCTATACCGTAGACGATCCTAAAGTTTCGCCTCCGGGTACAAGTATAATTACGGCCGGAACTCTTAAATATTCGGAAGCGTGGGAAAAACTTTCGCCTGAAGAATACCACCAAAAAAAATATGAGCTTGCTTCAACAATAATTGACAGGCTCGAAAAACGTTTCCCCGGTTTACGCAGTCATATTGAAGAAATAGAAGTTGCAACTCCCTTAACTCATATGCGGTATCTGGGACATCCTTCCGGCGCTATTTACGGATATGAACAGGATTTACGCTCTTCGGTATTTTTCTTTCCTGCAACGGATAATGTTATTCCTAACTTGGTTTTTGCAAGCGGATGGGTAAATACCTGCGGTTTCGGACCTAATTATATGTTTGCCGATAAACTTGCCTCGTCATTATTAAAGGAGATGGACAATGAGTGATCTTAAAACTCTTATTATAAGCCGTATGGAAAACGGAGCAAATATATTAAATGAATTGGCTGTTTCAAAAAGAATAGGGAAGGATATTACGGTTGACGCATCGGCTGTCGAGAAAAAAATCAATCAATATCATCCAAATATTATGAAACTCATAGTTTCTGAAACGGAAAATATCGGCAATTATGCAAAAAAAATCTGCTTTGTAAGCGAAACAGGTTTTTTACCGATTTTTGAAGCAGGGCAGTATATTAACCTCTTTGTTCAAATTGAAGGAGTAAGAACTTCAAGGCCTTACAGCCTTTCTTCTTCTCCGAAAGAGAAAAGCTATTTTGAAATTATTGTTGCAAGGCAGGAAAAAGGTTTTGTTTCCGATTATCTGATTAATAATGTAAAAGCAGGGGATAGGTTTGAAGCTAACGGCCCCGCAGGTGTATTTCATTTTAATCCGGTTTTTCATCATAAAAGACAGGTGTTTTTGGCCGGCGGAAGCGGTATAACCCCCTTTCTTTCGATGAGCAGGGAAATACTTCATGCCGGTTTGGATAGAGAAGTTTACCTTATCTACGGAACGCGGAATGAAGAGCTTGCTATAAATCATGAAGAGTTAACTCGTCTTTCTGCCGAATTTAAGAATTTCCATTATTCTTTGGTTGTGTCGAATGATCCCGAATGTAAAAAATACCGAACGGGTTTTATCGATGCCGAATGTATAAAGGCCCTTGTTCCGGATTATAAAAATGCTACCTATTATATTTGCGGCCCTGAAATTATGAATCAGTTTTGCAGCAAGGCTTTAACCGAAATAGGTATTTTGCCTAAACATATAAGGCGTGAAATGTTCGGTGCACGGCAGGATATTCAAAACGAACCGGGCTGGCCTGAAAACTTAAGCGGAAAAGAAACTTTTACGATAAAAGTCGGCGATAGGAAAATCCCTGCCTTATCCGGTGAAAGCGTTCTGACTGCTCTGGAAAGATCCGGTATAAGAATGAATGTATGCTGCCGAAGCGGTGAATGCAGTTTATGCAGAATCCGTTTGGTTTCCGGAACCGTTTTTACGGCTCGCGGAGTTTTAAGCCGATATGCGGATGAACTTTTTAATTATATCCATTCGTGTAAAGTTTATCCTATAAGCGACTTGGAAGTTATTTTGTAATTTTATTTATGGAGGTATTAAAATGTTTTTCTTTACAGGTTATACATTAAAAACTGTAATTGGATTTGTCTTTTTACTGGTCATGCTCATAGGGCTTAATGAATTGACAAGAAGGAGCAAATGGATTTCGATTATCTTTTATGTCGCTTTACCGATTGTTTTTTCTATCTTTGTTTGGCCTATCACGACTGCGAACGGAAGCTCAGGTGCAACATGGTTTGCATGGGTAAAAACTTATTCGGCCTTGGCAGGTGTAATAGGTTTTATGCTTTTACGCTATGTAAAGAAACTTGAAACAAACAAATTTATGCTTACCTTTCCCATGCTGATTTTGGTTATCAATATTTTGGAAGCTGTTTATGCGGATATTGAGTGCTATTCGATGCATGGGGTAGTACGCGGCGGCCTTTTGATGGAAGGAGGCCCTTGGAATATTATAAATGCAATTGCTGGTATATTTCTTTGCCTTTCTCTTTCAGGCTGGTTAAAAATAAAGATAAGCAATACGAAATCAAGGGATATGATTTGGGCTGATCAATTATGGTTTTGGATTATTGCATACGATTTATGGAATATTTCTTATTGCTATAACTGTATCTCAAACCGATCTTTTTATGCTGGATTTACATTGATAGTTTCATGCACGGTTGCGGAATTCTTGTTCAGAAAAGGTGCATGGCTTCAGCATAGAGCTCAAACCCTTGCTATCTTTGCAATGTTCTCGCTTACCGCTAATTATGCCTCATATACGGATTGGTTCGGCATTACCTCAACTCAGGCTGCCGCTCCGAAAACAGTATTTGCTGTTGCTGCTTTGATTGTAAACCTTGCCGTATTTGCTTACGAACTATACATTATAAGCAAAACAAAGCGTAATCCGCTTAAAGAAGAGGTTTTTACCGATTTAAAATCATACAAGGCAATTCTTGCAGAAAATAAATTGAACTAACATTACTAACGGCCGTACCAAGTACGGCCGTTTTTTATAATTCTTATACTCTTGCTAATTAAAAGATAATATGATATTGTTTAGTACGTAGATTATTGTATGAGGTATGTTTGTTATGATGAAATTTAAGCACATTTTTATGATTTTATTTTTTGCGGTAGTTTTTCAGATTTTGGAAGCTCAGGAGGCTGTTTTAAGCCCTGAAGTTCTGAAAAAAATAAACGGAGCCGTATTTGAAGTCGTTGTTTTAAAACCGGAAGAAGGGAAGCTGGAATATGAAAAAAAACTTCCCATGGATAGAATTCCGTTTTCAATACGAAACGACAAATACATTCCTATCGGAACCGCTTTTTTAATGGATGACGGAAAATTCTATTCAGCCGCTCACGTCTTTAACCTTTATGAAGAAAGTTTTTATAACGACTACAACCTCCGTTCGGTATCGGGGGAGGTCTATAAAGTAGGATCGGTTTTAAGTTACTCTGTTGAAAGAGATTTTATAATTTTTGAGGCAGAAAATTACAAGCATGTAAAAGGCGAAGGTCTTTCAGTTTTAAATGATTTTAACTTAAATACTCCGATCTTTTCCGTCGGCAATGCTTTGGGAGAAGGCATTATAATCCGTAACGGTCTTCTTACAAGTCAAACCTTTGAGGACAGAAAAGGGGAGTGGAAGTGGCTGAGGTTTTCGGCTGCAGCAAGTCCCGGCAATTCAGGAGGACCGCTTATTTCACCTGACGGAATGGTTTTGGGAATTATTACCATGAAAAGCGAAAATGAAAATTTAAACTATGCTCTTCCCTTTGCAGAAACAAAAAATATTGCAAAAAATGTAGGTACGGTCTATCTTCCTATTTTTTATAGGCTGCCTCATATTCTTGAAGAAAGTAGTTTTTATGAATACCGGAATGAACAAAAACTTCCCAAAAAACTGATTGAACTCCGTAAATCTATTATTGCTGATTATAAAAATTTTACCTTAGATATAATTAAGGACTTAAAGAAAAAATATGATTTTTCGGGTACCGAGAATTTTATGAATGGAGAAGGTGCTGTTGAGCTTTTGTATAGTTTTTGGAATCCTAGATTTCCTCTTATTTTAGCCAGAGAAGAAAATAAAAAATGGGATATGTTTTTACCTAATGATATAAAAGAATATAAGCTGCCTCAAAATGGAAATGTGATTTACGGTAAAATGCTTGGCTCTATTATGGCTATTGTAAAAAAGCCTAATGACATTGATCAAAAAAAACTTATTACTTCTCCAAAACTATATATGGATTATATTTTAACGGCATCCAGAATGTATAGATATATTGTGGGAGAAAAAATTGCAATATCTTCTTATGGGGAGCCTTCACGCAGTGAAAGTCATATTGATACTTACGGAAGAAAATGGCTGGTAAATTATTGGGAACTTCCCTTTGCCGATTCTGAGGTAATATCCTTTGCCCTGCCTATTCCGGGAGGCATCTTTGTTATAACGAGAGTCGATTCCATTTCTTCAATAAGAAACGGGCATAATCATGACTATGCATTTTTGTCGGATTATGTTCTTCCTTCTTATTCCGGAACTTTCGCCGAATGGAAAGAATTTTTAAATCTATCTCCAAAAGATTATCCCATCGATCCTATATTGTCTTCGATGAAATTTAACTTTGATTCCAAGAATATTGCTCTAAAAGCCGGCGACTATAATTTTGTAATTTCGCAAAAAGATTTTGCCGCAGATAAAGATGCAAATCTTGATCTCTCCTTGGGCTTTTTTGTAAACGATAAAAAGGCGGTCTTTGATATAAGTGCAGTTAATATGTATTCAAACTCTCGAAGCGATGATTATACATATATACGTTTTTCAAAAACCTTAAGACCGCCTGAGGATGCTCCTCAAGATTTACTTGAAGCATGGCAGCAAAAAATAAATCAAGCTGTTCCTTATAATGCGAAACCATATAATCAGAATCAGTATACATTTTATGATGAAATTCTTTTTATGGATAATATAAAAAAATCCGGCAAAGAAAAAATCAATCAATTGTATTGTATAAGTTTAGAGTTAAAACAACAGGATAGATTTGATGAAATTCAAAAATTAGCTGCCGAAATAAAAAAGAATCTTAAAATATCCGTTAAAAATAAATAAATTTGGAGGTTATTATGGCAAAAGAATTTAGAACAAAAGCCGAAATAGATTTAGGCGAAGGTTTTAAAGTTGAATGTGAGGCATCAGGCAAGAAAATTATTGCAGATGAGCCCTTGAGTTTCGGGGGAACCGATTTAGGTATGAACCCGATTGAACTTCTTCTAAGCGGTCTGGGAGCTTGCAAGTGTGTTACTTCAAAGGTCATTGCAAAGAAAAACGGTCTTAAACTGGATTATTTGGCCGTTGAATGTATCGGTTTTTTTAGACCGGGTACACCGGGACTTTCAGATATTGAAACAATATATCATATTAAGTCCGATGCTTCCGATGAAGAGCTTGAAAAATTTATGGCTTCGGTTGATGAAAGCTGTCCGGTACATGCCACAATCAAAAATCCGGCCCCGATAGCTCATAAACTGGTTAGGGTTTAATATCTACAATTTTCTTGAGTCTTAAAGATACGGATTTATTCCGTATCTTTTTGGACTTCTTGTTTTTTAGTTTTTTTCTTGCGCCTATGCTTAACCTGTTTGCCGAGTTTTGCAGAGCGTGCTTGGGCTCTCTCCATTGATACCTTAATTCCCAAATCGGTTAAAACGCTTTTTACCGCAAATTCCAATTCCTTTCTTTGAGGATTCATAGGAAGAATAAAATGCCTGCATTCCTTGTAAACATAGGTATAAACTTCTTGCGGAAGTCCCTCAGGGTTTGCAATCAGCTTTATGTAATCTTTGAGTAATGATTTTAAACATTCTCCCTGTTTTATTTGAGGTTTTAAGTTAACTTCTTTATCCAAAAGAGCAAGATTTTCTATATACATTTTTTTAAATTTTGAAGACGAATCTATAAAGGCGCATGCCCCGGGCTGCAGGTAAACATAGAGCTTAAAATCCAAAAGTTTTTTTACAATATCGCTTGCATGTCCGCTAAAAATAATCTTATTTATTTCTTCGGTTATCCTTGAAGGAGACACAAATTCCAAAAGATGGGCATTTTTTCGTATTTGAAGCTGAAGAAAAAACGGAATAGCGGAATCCGTCATTGCCGCATACTTTATAGCCCGAATCATTCTTACAGGATCTTCCGAAAAGATAAGCTGGAGTGGAATAATAGGTCTTACTTTTTTCGCTCTTATATCCTTAACGCC
This sequence comes from Treponema denticola, assembly GCF_024181645.1. Classification (NCBI taxonomy): domain Bacteria; kingdom Pseudomonadati; phylum Spirochaetota; class Spirochaetia; order Treponematales; family Treponemataceae; genus Treponema; species Treponema denticola. The sequence goes on from NZ_CP058624.1 coordinate 1,028,969, forward strand.
GTCTACATAGTCTATTACAAGCTCATGTATGGGGTCGTAATAAAGAGCATTTAAAGTAAAATCCCTTCGGTGAACGTCTTCATCTATTGTGCCGAATTTATTTCCGATACTTCCGTCTTCGGTTGATCGAAAGGTGCTTACCTCATATATTTTTTCTCCGAAAAAAATATGAACCAACCGAAAACGCCGGCCTATTACTCTTGAATTACGGAACATTTTTCGTATTTTTGAAGGTTCGGCCGAGGTCGCAATATCGAAATCCTTCGGAACATGGCCTATTAAAAGATCTCTTACTGCTCCTCCTACTATATAGGCTTCAAAACCTTGAGAATTTAAACGCTGTATAATTTTTACGGCTTCAATGTCTATTTTTTCGAGGGCAATCTTGTGCTCATCCTTAGTATAGACCAAAGCCTGCCGAACCTGTTTTCCTTCGGCATTTTGACCGTATCGAACTAACATTTTTGAATGAATATATTGCATGTAAAAAGGTTTTATGTCAATGAGTACCGCTTATTTTTGCCAAATTTCTATGGTTTTAGATAAAAAAGCCCTTTTAAAATTCGTTACAATATGATATAATGTTCCTTCTACACGTTAGGTAATTGCATATTGGAGAAGTTGCGAAAAAAAATGACAATAGATAATGCAGGACTCGGAACTATAATCTCTACAGACATAGTTGTTCTAAATGATCATGAAAGAACCTTGGTCAAATATGCTTTTGAACAATTGAATGAAGAATACAAATCCACTGTATTGGAAATAGGAAAGAAACTCATGGATTTGGAAAGAATGTCGGCTGCAATTTCACGCTTTCCTTCAATCCATGAGACAAGCGTTCTTGCAGGTGAAAAACGCAGTCAAGAAACCCTTATAGAAACTTTATGTAAAACCCCTTCCGATGCCCGTACTCTTTCAATGCCCACAAAGGCTGTATTGGGCCGCGGTTTTCTTGTCGCAAAATTCCATATTTTTTCGGCTCTAACTAAGGTCGCTTCAAATTCATCATTTTCGGAAGAAAAAATTGAAGAACTTAGAGCGGCTACTATGAATATTATGTTTACGATTATGTCCGAAGATGTTTATATTTCTATTTTGGACAGCAATATCTTGGATAAACAAAAACAAGAAAAGGTTGCAAATGCCTTAACCTATCTTTGGGAACACCGTTTGGATCAAAATACAACTTCCTTTGCTCCCGTTCTAACAAGAGTTTGGACAGCCCGTGATACAATAGCTCCCGTATTCGGTACGATGATGGGCACCAGCGAACTTTTTTTGCTTTCTTCCAAATTGGATGACTCATGGCAAAGCTTTATGCTTGCAAAACTTTCGAATAAAATCGTAGGGCAGTCTTTGGAAGAGTTTTTATTCGGCATCTCATATGAAGATATCCTCTATGTACGCAATCAGCTGGTAAGCTGTAAGATCCCTGCAATGGGCAGAGAAGATGTTGCCAAGCTCTTAAATAAAAAACTGGATTTTGATAATTCCGATCCTCGTCATTTTTACTCTTCCTATGTGCAGCGCCGAAACAATGCCGATGCCCGCAAGCGACTCAATGCCGCCGGCCCTAAAAACACGATTGAAGACTACTATATCAGCTTTTTATTTGAAAAAGGTCTGGAGCTAAAAGACGGGAAGACCGAGACTGGAAAATAGGGAGATTTAACTTGATATATATTGTGTGTTTTTTCCCTTGCCGTCCTTTAGTATAATTCCGTTTTCAGTAAGACTCTTTAAAAGCCTTGATACACTTGATGAACTCATATCAAATTTTTGTTCTATATCGGTGCGTGATACTTTTTTCTTCTTTTTTATAAATTCAATTATTTTTATTTCCGTATCCTTTAGTTTATCATTATTTTGAGGAAGGTATTTTGTATTGATATTGGGAAGTACGATTTTAAAAGCATTTGCAGTATTTTCGATTATCGGTTTTTGTGTAAGATTTTCGTAGGCACCTATAATTTTACTCATGCCTGTTCCATAAGCTTCAATAAGGTGAAGACGGTAAAACACACCTGCTAAATTTTTGTTTCTGCATACGGAAAGCCCAAGCATAATATCTTCAAGCAAGATTCCGGGTAAAAGTCCGCCTATTGAAACAAATTCGATTCTATCCGTATATATGCTTATCAAAGAACTTGCACTAAAAGAATAGTCTCTATGTACCAGTAAATTTAAAAGTGCCTCCCGTATTGCTGAGGGAGGGTAATCCCTTGTGTCTATACGCAGTAGCTTATCAAAGGTTGATCGCGTTTGATTGTGCATGTCTATGTAATTATAAATGTCATTTAATTGTTGAATAAGAGAGCCTGAAAATTCTTTTCTGTCTTTAAAAATGCTTTGATCCCTTCCTTCAAACACGGCGGCTTTTACAGAGTGCACACATTGCTCCGATAACAATAATCCGGTATTTGTGTACATTCCGTCTTGATTAAGTATTTTTAAGGTTTGCTTTTGCTTAGTTCCAAAATCCAAATTTCTAGCTTTAAATTCCTTTGATAAAGCATTAAAGGTTAAATTTTGTTCTGTGGAGCGCATCTCTTCAAAATTATCTCCATCCGTTTCCTTTATCATGTTTCTTATTGCCGTATCGCTTGCAGGGGCGGAAGATGAACCCTGCCGAACATAGACACCTTCCGGTCTTAAACCTTTTTTAGCAAGATAATAGGGGCGGTTACTGCCTCTTTGAACACTAATTTGGATTATTTGCTTGCCCTGTGTTTTTGTTATTTTATAATTGACAAACATTGTTATATCGGGTTTGATTGAATCTCTTATCATATTACTGAGTTGGAGTATTGAATTATCAATATCTTTTATCCCTACAACTTTACCGTCATCTTTGATGCCGACATAAACTGTTCCGCCCTTACAATTTGCAAATGAGACAATTACTTTTTTGATGTTTTCATCGATTTTTTCTTTTAATTCTACGGTTTCACTTTCTTGAAAAATCAATTTATTCCCCCCCTTGTACATAAAGTTATACTTAACTGAATTATAACCTGTTTCTTGGTTCTCGTCAAGTATTTTTGGGGAGAACTGACTAGAATGGGGAGAACTGACGAGAATGGGGAGAAAAAGACAAAATTTATTTACTTTAATTTGTCTATCGTTTTGACCATCGGTTTATACCGGGCGAGGTTTTTGTTTGTAACATTGTCCCATGCCGTGTACATGTGCCCTAGCATAGCAGGGTTATCCTTGTATAAAAGCGAATAGTCGATAAGAGCGTTTACCGCTTTAATATCTTTAAAACTTGTCGGCAGGACGCGGAAGCCCTTGTTTAAAAAAAACGGAATGGAGCCGTAGCGTTCCAGCTCGTCATAGTGCCAGTCGCAGATGATGATGTCCTTGGGAATAAGGTCGACGGCGGGATCGGTGCCGTTACACGAGCTTTCGTATTCACCCTTATAACCGCTCTCTTCATCCTCGCTGTTGATGAGGCGGTCGCCCCACATGTACATTGTAAGTCCCCGTTTTTTGACACAGTGATCGTAGAGTCTGTTCACTGCACCGGCAAAAAGTTCGGCCTTGTCTTTTCCGCGGCAAAGGGGGCAGGCGTCTTCGCCGATCAAAAACACCTCGTCCAAGCCGACATGTATTTTTTTTACCGAAAAGACTTCGGTAATTTCGTCGATTAAACCGAATAAAATCGTGTAGACTTTTTCATTGGAAGAGCAGAGACTTCTGCAATAAATGCCTTTATTGCCGGGGTAGAGGCCGGGTGTTTCGTCCAGTTCAGGATAGGCTTTAAGCAGGGCGAAGGTTTTGGTTTTCCACGATTGATGGCCGAGACAGTTTATTTCGGGGATAAGGTCGATGGAAAGCCTGCGGCATTCTGCAGCAATTTCGCGTGCAACGGTTTCGGAAAGCACATATTTGTTATAGAGTTTTGGATCGCTTTTCCATTGATAGTTGTAGCCTATTTGAAGAAAAAGCGTATTGATTCCCCGTTTTTGTAAATCGGGCAGTTCTTTTATCAGATTTTTGCCCGTTTTGTCGGTATTTACAATTGCGTGAAAAGCAATGACGAATTCGCGTTTAGGCATGGTGCCGTTTGTTTGAGCATAAACAGCCGGCTGTAAAAATAAAAAAAGAAAGAAGGGTACGAGTACCATAGCTTTTTCTTTGAGAGTTTTTGTTCTCATAGTGAACCTCCTCATTTAGTATACCGCCTTCATCACTCCCACTCAATAATTACCATAGCATATTTGTTTCTTTTATGTATTGTCAGTATCTATTAAGTTTCTAAAACCAAACATTTTATACCTATTTTTTGTGGTTTTAGAGGTTTTTAGTATCAAAACAGTATCAATAATGATACTAAAAATATTACTATCATAATCATTCCATTTTTATCTTTAATACCACATCACTATTGCTTAATAATCGCTTTATTTCTTCCTTGCTTAAATTTTTAATCTTCCCAATTCGAGTATATTCCCATGTGTTTGCTCCATAAAATACAACTATTTTGTTTCCAGAGTACAGCATTATATCTCTGGCTTCTGCTGTAATTCTTTTATCAGATGAGGAGTAAGTTTTACCCAATTCTCCTACCTGCTCGAAATCGCTATATTTAGATAACCGGATGGTTACCTCTCCTTGTTTTAATTCTTCCTTTAGTTCCTTTACAGTATTATTGTTTTCCCATTCAACATCAAGTACAGTGCCATCTATTTGCATGTCTTTTATCATATTTTCATAGGCATCTTTTCCAAAGTAATAGCTATGTGCCTTATCCCCATGAACGATAAGTACAGCACTACGGATTTCATTACTATACTGTAGAATTGGTTGGTTTAGAAAAGATATCATCCCTATAGTATTCCATCCCTCATTGGAATTAAGCGACCTGCTATGATAACCACGCTCTGTCTTATAATAAGCATAATAATCTTTTACAAACTGAGGTGCATCTTTAGGAAGTGGATCGACTACTCCACCAGCCCTTTCATATGCTCCTGTTTGATAGTCTTTTATTCTTTGCTCATTAAATGCACATAGCTGAAAGATTTTACAATCTTAAAGTCATGTGCTTTTTATGCTGTTTGATGCTTTAGACAAACTGGAGTTGTTCTAAGTCTTCTCGGTTGCACCTTCTTGCCCTTCGGACAAGGAGTCTCCCTCGTTCAAAGAGCTCGGTCAATTTCTGTTTAACGATTCCTTTTTCCGGTATTTTCTGTCCCTCGGATTTCCTCATGATAGAAATAATCCACGATAACCGGATGTCCCTGCGGGACTCTGCCATAAGGCATTTCATTATCCACAAAGGGACAATCATACTTCTTAGCCATTTCCTCAGCTTTTACTTCAAGCGCTTCAAAGTAGCTGCGGTTATGCTTGTTATAGATCTCATCGTAAAGCGGTACAAGGTCAGGATATTTTCCAGCGATATAATCCATAATCGTCTTCTTGAAACCGCCCCGAAGATTGAGATTTTCGAGCCAGAACAGATCGCACTGACCCTTTACCAGCTCAAAGATCGCTTCAAAGTCAGTGATGCCGGGGAATACCGGGGATACGAAACAGACTGTACGGATCCCTGCGTCATATACCTGCTTCATAGAAGCGATACGACGCTCAATGCTCGAAGCAGAGTCCATATCGTTCTTAAAATTTTCATCCAGTGTGTTGATCGACCATGAAACGGTTACTCGTCCAAGCTTCTTCAGCAGATCGATATCCCGTACCACAAGATCAGACTTTGTGCAGATTAGAATATCTGCGTCACTGCCGATCAGCTGCTCCAGAAGTTTTCTGGTATTCCCGAATTGCCCCTCCTGTGGATTGTAGCCATCCGTCACAGAACCGATGACCACCCGCTGTCCGGCATATTTCTTCGGATTTTTAATTTCCGGCCAATGCTTCACATCAAGGAAAGTGCCCCATTCCTCCTTGTGTCCGGTAAAGCGCTTCATAAAAGAAGCATAGCAATACTTGCAGGCATGTGTACAGCCTACATAGGGATTGACCGAGTAACCGCCTACCGGTAGACTGGACTTGGTCATGATGTTCTTTGTTTTCACCTCACCAATGAGGATTCCATCGATTACTTCTGCCATGATCTCTGTACCTCCAACACTTTATTGAATTCTTCCGGCATTTCCTGAATCATATTTTCATCCCCTATGATAGAGACAAGGTCTTCCTTCATAAACACCGGAATGCCGAGCGTGTGTGCCTGGTCCGTCAGAGACCATGCCCACTCCGGCTCCGTATGAACCTTCCTGCTCTGAGCTCCAGTCATGGTGCCGACAACGATCCAGTTGATTCCGGAAAGGCCAACTGTACCGGGATCGTCGAATAACGGCTCAAAGGTAACATGGTAGTGTTTTGCTCTGATGTTTCTCCGAAGCGCGTCAATACGCCACAGTTCTGCTTTCCTCGTCACCGTAACGCCAAACCATGCGTTTTCCAGATCTGTATCAAAATCCAGAAGATCGGGTCGCTTGGTAAGGAATAGGAACTGATGCTGTGGATTTTCACGGATCTTTGCAAATACCTCGTCTCTCCATTCCGGCTTCCATCCGGAGAGATCGCTCATGCCGGTAAGAAGAAAGTTCTGCGGACGTTTCTTTTCCATCATCTTGAGCTTACCCGGAAAGAATTCAGGGTCAGCGAAGTCATCAATCATATGCCAGCGCCTCACATTGTTGCGGGCATAGCAATATGCACACCCCACTGTGCAGCCGATGACGATATTCATGTTTTGAATCTGATCTTTGATACAAATACTCATGACTTCTGCCACTCCTCAAGATTCTTTCTGATACGGTCGAGGCATTCCTCAAACCGGGTAATTTCTTCCTCTGAAAAACCTTTGTAGTAAATACTGCCCATCTCATCAGATACAGAATTGTACTCGTCCTTTAAGGCATGTGCTTTCTCAGTCAGAAACAGGAGTATTTTCCTTTTGTCCGTTTCAGACTGAACGCGGCTTATCAGCCCTTGATTTTCCATTCTTTCCAGCATCGTCGTAAGAGAAGTTATCGCTAATCCACATTTGATCGAGAGTGACCCAATCGGGATTCCATCCTCCTGCCACAGCACATAAAGAATACGCCCCTGGGCTCCATTGAACGCATCAATATTCTTTTCACTGAGAATCTTCTCAAAGATCCGGTCTCCAAGCTGTTTTATTTTGGTGACAAGAAATCCTCCATTCATTTCCATACAAAAGCTCCTATATAGTAGTTTATCAAATCATACTATATAGGAGCTTTGTTGTCAACAGTTTGTATGTCTAAATAGAGGTAAATTCAAATTTATCAACCACTATTTCCACAAAAGCCTCCCACCAAAATGATGGAAGGCTTTCTAAACAATTTATCTAAATTCAACAACTTCCTTTTAAACCTACTTTTTCTCATTTTTAGTATCAAAACAGTATCACTAAGGAGCTTTTTGCTTCCGTAAACCGTTGTAATATTGTATTTTCAACGATTTTACGGAAGAAACATTTTTGTTACTCTACTCCCACTCAATAGTAGCCGGCGGTTTTGAGGTTATGTCGTATACGATTCGATTGATGCCCTTTACTTCGTTTATAATACGGGAAGAAACCTTGTCCAAAACCTCATAGGGAATGCGTACCCAGTCGGCTGTCATAAAGTCAGAGGTTTTTACTGCACGCAGGGCGAGGGTGTAGTCGTATGTTCTAAAGTCTCCCATAACACCCACCGTCTTTGTTGATGTAAGAACGGCAAAATATTGGCTTAAATCCTTTTTTATGTCTGCCCGCTCAAGTTCGCTCCGCCAGATTGCATCAGCTTCCCTTAAGATATCGAGCTTTTCTTCGGTTATCTCGCCCATGATTCTTATGGCAAGGCCGGGGCCGGGGAAGGGCTGGCGGTGTACCAAATAATCGGGAAGACCTAGCTCCGTGCCTAATTTTCTTATTTCGTCCTTAAAAAGTGTTTTTAAGGGCTCGATTAGGGACTTAAAACTTATGTGATCGGGAAGGCCTCCGACATTGTGATGGCTTTTGATTACGGCGGAACCCTTGGTACCGCTTTCGACTACATCGGCATAAATTGTGCCTTGGGCAAGGAAGTCCACAGTTCCGATTTTTTCGGCTTCTTCTTCAAAAACGCGGATAAATTCTTCGCCGATTATTTTCCGTTTTTTTTCAGGATCGGAAACGCCTTTTAGCTTGCCTAAAAAACGGCTTTCCGCATTTACGCGGATAAAATTCATTGGAGCATCCCTAAAGGCTGCCTCTACCTCATCTCCCTCATTTTTGCGCATAAGGCCGTGATCTACAAAAATACAGGTCAGATTTTTACCGACAGCCCTATTTAAAAGAGCTGCAAGCACGGAAGAATCTACTCCTCCCGATAGGGCTAAAAGCACCTTGCCGTCTTTTACCGTATTTTGTACATCTTTTATTGCCTCGGCTAAAAAGCTTTTCATATTCCAATCGCCCTTAGCACCGCAAACATTGTATAAAAAGTTTTTGATTATATTTTGCCCTTCTTCAGAATGTTCAACTTCGGCATGGAATTGAATGCCGTAAAGTTTTTTTTCTTTATTTGCCATGGCCGCATTCTTTGTATTTGCCGTTTGAGCTGCCGAAACAAAGCCTTCAGGCAGGCGGGAAACGCAGTCTACATGACTCATCCAAACAGAAGATTTATCTTTTATATTTTTAAAGAGCGGAATACCTGTGTCGAATTTTGTTAATGTTTTGCCGAATTCTCTTTTTAAGCTTTTTTCGACCTTGCCGCCCAGGCAATGAGCCATGGCCTGCATACCGTAACAAATGCCTAAAATCGGAATATTTAAGTTAAAAATTTCTTTTGGGGGCAGGGGAGCCTTTTCTTCATAAACGCTGTTAGGCCCTCCGGTAAAAATGATACCTATGGGCTTATTTTCCCTTATGTAATCAAGGGCCTTTGAGGCCGGAACAATATCCGAATAAACATTTAGGTCGCGCACACGCCTTGCTATGAGCTGATTATACTGACCGCCGAAATCCACAATTAAAATCTTTTCCGTAATATTCATAAAAAGTATTTTAGCCGATAAGAGCTTTTTTTTCAAGTAAACCAAGTTTTTTCATAGAGGCATAAAAAAACTCCATCTTAAAGCAGGCTTTTTTTCATATCCTTACCATCATTCTTAGCTGAAATATTCAAGTCTGATTCCTAATTACAGTAAATTCTTTTTAAAAGCGCCGCCTATAATCGAGGCGAGGATATTGAATTGTTTATCGAATACGACAATGTCCGCATCATAGCCGGGGATAAGCATACCCTTTTTAGTATACCGCATAACTGATGCGGGTGTTGAAGATGCCGCCCGTACCGCATCGGAAACCGAAAAGCCGAATTTAACTAGATTTTTTACCCCCTTTATCATCGTTAAAGAAGAACCTGCAATAACGCCGTCTATAGCGCGGTGAAAACAGCCGCCTTCGTAGACTACTTCTTCTCCGTTTGCGATAAGCGGCCCTTTTTCCTGCTCCGTGGGAGTAAGGCTGTCGGTAACAAGAACAATCTTTTCCAGCGGCTTATCGCGGGCAAGCAGTTTGAACAAATCCGGGTGGACATGAACCTCGTCCGCAATTATCTCACAGGACATTTCAGGGTGAATGAGTACGGCTCCGACTGCTCCGGGGTTGCGGTGATGCAGCTGGCTCATCGCATTAAACAGGTGGGTGGAGTGTAAAATGCCGGCCTGCATACCTTCAACCATATTTTGATATTCGGCATTCGTATGTCCTGCCTGCATAACGATACCGCACTTTAAACCGTAAAGGGCGAGATAACGCATACCTTTTAGTTCTGGCGCGACTGTCATATTGACGATATGCCCTTCAGAAGCCTGCCACAAGCGCTCCATAAGGTCCATGTCAACCGCACATACGGTTTCAGGTCTTTGTACACCGAGCTTATCTGGCGAAATAAAGGGACCCTCCATATGGATACCCATTATATGAGCTCCGTTTTCTTTTCCCATTGCTTTGACGATTTCTTTAATGCTATGTGTCATGTCCTTTTCCGGGGCGGGATAGAGAGTCGGATTAAAAGCGGTTACCCCGTACTCTGCCAAATCTTTGGACATTTCAACCATAGCTTCGACGGAACAGTTGTCGGTGCCGTGCCCTTTAAACCCGTGGATGTGCGTATCGATAAATCCGGGGGCAATATAAGATTCTTCGACATCAAATATTCTTATGGAAGTATCGAATTTTTTTTGTAAAAAACGGCGTTCCGAAAAAACATCGGCAATTTTTCCGTCTTCAATCAAAACGGCACAATTTTCCATTTTGGAAAAGCCCGTAAGGAGTGTCCCGTTGTGTAAACAAATCGATACAGCCATAACTTTTCTCCGTCGTATATAGTATATCTGTTTAACAAAAAAAAGTACAGCTGTCGATATTTTTTTATTAAAATTATAGAAGGCTAAAATGTCAATATTCTTAATTGACTTATGATAATGATTGTGTTATACTTTTTTTAAGAGGTATAAAAATGTTTTTAAACAGTGTCGCCATCCGCACGGATGAAATGGAAAAATCACTTGAATTTTATGAAAAAGTACTTGGGTTTACTTTTAATTATATGATGTCGGCAGCTCCGGGAAAAAGAATTGCTTTTTTAACGGAACCTGACAGCGGAATGAATCTTGAGCTCATCAGTCATGATGTTCCAAAAGCCCAAAACGGCAGCCGCCTTTCTCTTACCGTTCAGGTAGACCAGATAAGTGAAGCCGAAAAGTACCTAAAAGCTAAAAATGTCCGCATAACGGCTCCTCCAAGAACCGTAAAAGACGGTAAAAAGATTTTAACGGCCGTAGATCCTAACGGGGTTGAAATAGACTTCATCGAATTCAAAAAAGAAAACGACTAAAGTTAAATTTAAGGGCGCCTAAAATAAAAAATTGTTGGAGGTAATATGATTAAGACTGTAAAAGATGTAAATTTAAAGGATAAGCGCATAATAATGCGTGTAGATTTTAATGTTCCTATGAAGGACGGAGTAGTGCAGGATGATACGCGGATTAGGGCTGCACTTCCCACAATAAAATATATACTGGAACAAGGAGCTAGAAGCCTTGTTTTGATGAGCCATTTGGGTGATCCTTCAAAAGATGCAAAAAAAGCCAAGGAAAAGGCCGAAAAAGACGGAAAAACCTTTGATGAAGAAGCTTACATCAACGGAAAGCACAGAATTAAGCCTGTTGCAGAATACTTATCCGGCCTTCTTAAACTTCCTGTTGATTTTGCCCCCTCCTGCATGGGGCAGCTTGAAAGGGTAAAAGCTCTTCCTCAGGGCGGAATTCTCATGCTTGAAAACACCCGCTTCCACAAAGAAGAAACTTCAAAGGAAAAGGCCGAACAGCAAATCTTGGCAAAAGAGCTAAGCTTGTACGGCGATATCTATGTAAATGACGCTTTTGGAACGGCTCACCGCTCTCATGCTTCTACAGCCGAAATTTCAAACTTTGTCAATACAAGGGTAGCAGGTTTTCTTATGGAAAAGGAAATTAAATATCTTGAGCCCATGTTAAATAACCCTGCAAAGCCCATGACGGCAATTATAGGAGGAGCAAAGGTTTCTTCCAAAATTGCAGTCTTGGAAAGCCTTTTAAAAAATGCATCTTCTTTAATAATCGGAGGAGGAATGGCCTACACATTCTTAAAGGTTCAAGGAAAAAAGATCGGTAAATCCTTATTTGAAGAAGATTTTATGGATACTGCTAAAAATCTTTTGGATAAGGCGGAAAAACAGGGTGTAAAGATAATTCTTCCTGTTGATCATATCTGTTCCGAAACCTTTTCTCCCAATGCCGAAGCTGTTTTGGTTGAAAGCACCGATATTCCCGATAATCTTATGGGAATGGATGTAGGGCCTAAGACATTGGCTCTTTATAAAGAGATTATTTTGTCGTCAAAGTCCATTGTCTGGAACGGCCCCGTAGGCGTTTTTGAGTTTGAGGCCTTTTCAAAAGGAACGGAAGAAACCGCCCGCCTTGTAGCAGCTGCAACGGAAAAAGGAGCTCTTACAATTGTAGGCGGCGGTGATTCGGTTGCTGCCGTAAATAAGTTCAATCTTGCCGATAAAATGAGCCATGTTTCTACCGGTGGCGGAGCTTCCCTCGAATTCCTTGAAGGAAAAGTTCTCCCGGGCATTGCGTGTCTTGATACTATTTAATTTTTAATGAAAAATAGGGCAAATAAGACTTTTTTTTCTGTTTTTCTCTTGATTTTTCTTTGTTTAAAAGCTTTTTCTGCGGGCGTTTCGGTTACCGATGCCGCAGGAAGGCTGGATCTTGATATTTCATGGGATCCGCTTTCTCAAGAACTTATTTTTATAAAAAATAACTCACAGGTAAGCTGCAAGATAGGGGAAAGCCTTATAATTTATGATAATCAAAGGCCTGATTTTATTCCGCCTCCCTATCAAAAAGACGGGCTTACATTTATAAGCGGTGAAATGTATAAAAAGCTTGAAACATTTTTTGCCGTACCTCAAAAAGAAACAAAGTATAGGGTTGGGGTTATCTTGATAGATCCGGGACATGGCGGAAAAGATCCCGGCTGTATCGGCTCCTATACCGAAAATAAAAAAACTATAATACTAAATGAAAAAACGATAGCCTTAAATGTAAGTTTGGACCTCTACAATATGCTAAAAAAAGCTTATCCCGATAAAAAAATTCTTTTAACCAGAGATAAGGATGTTTATCCAACCCTTGAAGACAGGGTAAACATGGCAAATTCGGTAAAATTAAAAAAAAATGAAAGCATTCTCTATGTTTCAGTTCATGTTAATGCATCTCTTAATTCCAAGGCTGCCGGTTTTGAGGTTTGGTATCTGCCTCCGGAATACAGGCGTGAAGTAGTCGATAAAAAAACCGTGCCGAAAGAAATTCATTCTATATTAAATTCGATGATGGAAGAAGAATTTACGATGGAAAGTATTTTAATGGCGCAAAATATTTTGGACGGCTTGGATGCTCAAATTGGGAAAAAAAGCCCCAATAGGGGAATACGCGAAAATCAGTGGTTTGTGGTGCGTAATGTTAAAATGCCCAGCGTTTTAATTGAATTAGGCTTTATCAGCAATAAAACCGAAATTAAGCTTTTAAATTCTCCTGACTACTTGAAAAAATGCTCCTTGGGTATATATAATGGACTTTCTGCTTTTATAAGCAATTTTGAAAATAATTGATTTCGGGGTATGTAATGAATTACATAAAAACAAAGATTATTGCAGCTTTTTTATTGATTGTTATAATAATAGTTGTGCTTTTTACATCGGTTCTTAATAAAAAGCACGATAGGTATGTTCTGTTTTTTAAAAATTCCATAACAGGAAAGATCGATACGGAAATCCGTTATGTTCCACTTCAAAATATAATGGAACCTGAGGCTGCTTTTTTTGAAGAATTGATGCTTGGACCGGTTAATCATCATTGTTATTCTTTTATAAAAACCGGATCCAAATTGCTCTCCTGCTTTGTAAAAGAAGGTGTTTTATATGCCGATCTACCTGTCGCTTTTGTTGAAGATATAAAACAAGAGCTTGATTCTGATGAAATTATGGCTCTTTTGCAAAAAAATATATTTACCAACTGTAAGGACTTAAAAGCGGCTTATATCTTCGTTGAGGGTATAGAGATTTACGAATTATTAAAAAAATAACACTAAAAAGCAAAAAAAGTGTTGACAAAATTGAATTATTACGTATACTTATAGTATACAGGGCATAAATTAAGTGCATAAAAGGAGTTTTTGAATGAAAAAAACATTTATACTTGTTGCTATGGCATTCCTTTTAATGGGTGCTGTTGCGGTTGCTGAGGAAGCGATTATTATTGACTTCGCACTGTTGAATGCAGATATTATCGCAGATCCCAATGGTAAGATGACACAAAACAGAAGAACCGTTATGGATTACGGTCAAGTAGCCGGTGCATCTTATACAAATGAGCAAAAAGCTTTGATGAGGACATCTTTGGCTCTTGAGCAGTGGGATGTTGAATTGAATTCTTCCGCTCAGAATCCCCTTTCGGTTGCTACTTCAACAATTAAGGAAGCTGAAGTAAGAGCTGAAGGAGAGAAATTTGCCGGTCAAAGGTTGATGGGTGTCCGCATCTTGTTCCCCGAGTGGACAAACAATGCGAATGCAAAAATTAAACCCGGATTTTTAATTCCTGCTTATGAAAAAATGGCTCAGGTTGATGATCAGGGTAACTTGCAGGAACCCACTGCAGAAGATAAGGCTTCCGGTAAATCAAGATTTGAAGAAGGCTATGGTGTTGTTCGAAATACCGGCGTTATCAAATCAATTGCTGTAAATACCTATGGTATGAACTTCCCACACGGTCTTTATGTTCTTCTTAGAGATCAGAACAATGTAGTTAAACGATACTTCATGGGTTATCTCTTGTTTGACGGCTGGAGAGAAATGATATGGAACAATCCTTCATACATTGCAAACGTAAAATCTAGAGAATTAAGACTTTATCCTGTTTACCCTACAGCTCTTCCTCATGTAGCTTTTGAAGGTTTCTTAGTTACTCGTGATGCTGCTCATGACGGCGGAGATGCTATTGCATACTTCAAAGATGTTAAGATCATCTATGATAAAGCTGTTTTGACAACAGTACGAGACTTTGCAGATGAAGATATCTGGGGTATTCAGACAGAAAGAGAAACAAAGAGAAAGAAGATTGAGGTTGAAAAATTCGGTCAAACTCAAGTTTTGAGATTCCTTGAACAGGAAAAGATGGCTACAGAAGAAGGCTTCACACCTTCAGAAGGTTCCGAAAAGAATCAACAATAAGTTCTAAAAAAATTATAAAGCGGTCGAGACTGCTCGGCCGCTTTTATATGACCCTGTAAAAATTAATGCTTTTAACAAAATATGTTGTCTGAAGACGTACCTTGGCTCCCTAAAAAAGAAAAATTAAGGGAGGTTTATGCTTCTTATGTGCCTCACTTAAATGTTTTGATAGTGCGCATAGAAGAGTTTCTACGTTCTATAGTAAAAATAACTTCTGCTCCTACATATAAAACAAGGGTGAAGAGTTTTAATAGTTATTATTTGAAACTTTTAAAATTCCCTCCCAAAAAAGATACATCAGACCTTCCCGTTCTTACCGATATTCTGGGAGTAAGGATAATATGTCCATTTTTACAGGATATAAATGAAGTTGAAAGAATTCTACTTAAGAATTTTAAGATAATAGAAGTTGAACGTAAGGGGTCTGAAAGAACTTTTAGAGAATTCGGGTATGAATCGGTTCATTTTTTACTTGAAATACCTGAAGAATTTAAGGTAGGTCTTGTTTTACCTAAAAATTTAATTTTTGAGATCCAACTTAGGACTATTCTTCAAGATGCTTGGGCTGAGGTTGAACATGAGTTGGTATATAAATCGGAGTTTTCTCCATTTGATCAACCCCTAAAAAGAAAGCTTGCTTCGATAAACGCAAGTTTGAGTTTGGCTGATATTATTTTTCAGGAAATTCGCGATTATCAAAACAAGCTTAATGCCGAACTTGAAAAAAGACGCTTTGAATTTTATTCGATGGCTGATGAATATACGGCTCAAGTTTTACCTGAAACCAATATTGTTCAACATGATAATGTCGGACATGGAGAGGAGTTGAAGCTTGCCGAAACTATAGATGATTTGATTTTATCTGCAATTGAAGCTCATAATCAAAATCTTTTTGATAAGGCCGAAAAGATTTATACAAAAATAATTGAGCAAAATCCTAATGATATAGTTTTGTCGGTTGTATATAAACACAGAGGTATGGCCTATTTTGCCCAAGCTAATTATGAGGGCGCCTATGCCGATTTTTTGCAGAGCTGTAAATATAATTCTGCAAATTTTCGTTCTCATTACTATGTGGGAATAGCTTTGACTCTCTTAAACAGAGATGATGAAGCCATTGAATATTTTACAAAATCGCTTGAAATAAATAAATTTCAAGCCCATGTTTATTTTAGGCGTGCCTTGTCCTATTTTAAACTGGCCTTATATCCTGAAGCTGCCAAGGACTTGGATTCTGCCTCGGATCTTGGTTTAGCCGAAGAAGATGCAAAAAAATTGCGTATAGCTATTGCAAAAAAAATTGATATGGTGTAATCTAAGCGGCTGTATTATGTCATATACAATAACTATAGTTTTAAATTAATTACGGAGGTACCTTAAATGAAAAATCGATCTGCGATTAAAAGACATAACCAGAGTGAAGTCCGCCGAATGCGAAACCGCTCTGCAAAGAGTGAAGTACGTACAACAGCTAGAAAGTATACTGAGGCTGTTCATGCAGCTAATGCGGAAAGTGCCGCAGCCTTACTTCGCGAGCTTTCCAGTCAGCTTGATTCTGCTGCCCGAAAAGGAATTTTAACCAAAAATTCTGCAGCCCGCAAAAAGTCAAGAATGCAGCTTTTGTACAACGCTTCATTTGCAGCAAAATAAGAATGAAGGAAGACCGCAAAACCTTTTTTGGGATTGCGGTATTTTTTTATATTTTACTCAATTTTGTAGTTTATTTAAGATGAAAAAAAAACGGTCAAAAATAGACATAATAGATTCCGTTTATCGAAACAATCCTCAATACCAGCTTAAGCATATTAATGCTATATCTAATCTGTTTTTAGATGAGCTTTCTGTACTTTTGCAGCAAGGAATTCCTGTGGAGATACGGGGACTCGGTTCTTTTGATTTTGCTGTTTTACATGGCCGAAAAAATGCCCGTAATCCTAAAACAGGAGAAACAGTTTTAACTGCCGATAGGTGTAAGGTAAGATTTAAACCGGGAAAAGAGCTTAAAGATGCTCTACACAAAATTGATACTCAAGAGCTTATTGAATCATGAAAAATAAATTTATATTTTTTTCTTTAAACCTTTTGCTTGCTGTTTTGGGGGCTGTTTTTTTTGCTTTATCCCATCCTAATTATTTGAATTTAAACGGGTTCCCTATTCTTGCATATATAGCTCTTATTCCATTTTTTTTATTACTTAAAAGGACTAAGCTAAAGTTTTCATTTTTGTGGGGAGCTTTTTCAGGAAGCCTTTCATATTTTATATTTAATTTTTGGATAATATTTTTTCATCCCCTTGCAATTTATATAATAATTGCAAAGTATTGTATTTTTTATTCTGTTTTGTTTTTTGTTTTAAAAATAATAGACTCGTATTTTTCCCGATACTCTTTTATTTTTCAAGCGATAGCTTGGGTTGCTTTTGAATATTTAAGTACTCTAGGCTTTTTGGGATACCCTTATGGAATTATAGGCTATACTCAATGGCGTTTTACTCTACTTATAAGGCCTACCTCCATTTTTGGAGTTTGGGGAATTTCGTTTTTGCTTATTTTCTTTTCAGCTTGTACCTCTTCAATATTTTTTGATTTTTTTAAAGAAAAAAAATTTAAAGTTGCTTATCAAAAGTATAGACTACCTATGATGATTTGGATAGGTACGTTTTTTGCATTTATTTTATATGGAGCTTTTACAAAGATAGATCTTTCAGAAGCCCAAAGAACAAAGATAGCTCTTGTGCAGCCTAATAGAGATCCTTGGCTTGGAAATTTGGAAGTGTATAGAAATAATTATGAAGAACTTAAAAACTTATCTGAAAAAGCTCTTAAAAATTTTCCGGATATCGAATTAGTAGTTTGGCCGGAAACAGCTTTTATTCCTATGATAAGATGGCATTATAAATATACTTCAACCTCTAATCCTAATTCTCTTTTGGTGCGGGAATTGCTGCATTTCTTGGATAATCAAAAAGTTCCGTTTTTAATAGGAAATGATGACGGTGTTTTGAATGAAAAATTTTCAGATAACAACTTTGATAATCTTGAGGAAAAGAGGCTTGACTATAATGCAGCCTTGCTCTTTATTCCTAAGAAAAATGTTTTACCTCCTGAACCTCAAGTATACCGAAAAATGCATTTGGTTCCCTTTACGGAGCATTTTCCTTATCAAAAATTTTCCCCGCGTTTTTACGAATTTTTAAAAGAAAACGATACGCATTTTTGGGAAAAAGGAAAAGAAGCAAATCTTCTTGAATTTAAGAATTTAAGAATCGGCCCCCCCATATGTTTTGAAGATTCTTTCGGTTATATTTCAAAGGCCTTTTCAAGAAGGGGAGCGAATATAATCATAAATCTTACAAATGATGCTTGGGCAAATAGTGTTGTAAGTCAGTATCAGCATTTGAGTATGGCGGTTTTTAGAGCTGTCGAAAACCGCCTTCCGGTTTTACGGGCTGCAAGTTCCGGTCAGACTGTTTTTATTGACCAAAACGGAAAAATTCAAAATATGTTGGCTCCTTTTGTAAAAGATGTTTTAATTGTAGATGTGCCTGTATTGACAGACGGCCGCCAAACGGTTTATTCTTACTTAGGAGATTTTTTTGCTTTGACTTGTTCAGTATTTTTAGCAGGGCTTTTGTGTTTTATCATATTTAATAAATTTATAAAAAAATCGGAGGTTAAATGAAACGGAATAATAAATATAAAGAAAAGAATGTTACGGTTTTAGGTAAGGAAACCGTCTTTGACGGAGTGATGAAATTCTCCGAAACCTTACAGATTGAGGGAAAATTTATTGGAGCGATAGATTCTCAAGGCTCCTTGTATATTTCAAAAAATGCAGACTGCAGAGTGCAGTATGTTAAGGCTGCTTCAATAGTTGTTGAAGGTGTTGTCGTGGGTTCCCTATCGGCTGCCGATAAGGTCGATCTAAAGTCCGGATCTTCAGTTAAGGGGGATATTACTGCCGGCCGTCTTAGAATAGCCGATAAGGTTTCTTTTGAAGGCTCTGTGAGAATGGTTAAAAATACCGGTTTCCCCGAAAAAAACTTTTTTTCTATAAAGTCCGATCAGCTTAAAGAACAGCTTAGCCGTGAGTAATGCTTTTTATAGGAATTTTAGTGATTGATTTTGAGCTTATAAAAAAAGTTTTTTTTCGTCTAAAAGAAAGAGGCATTAAGCTTATAACTGCCGAATCCTTGACCGGAGGCTTGATAGCTTCCGAGTTTACAAAAATACCCGGTGCTTCGGAAGTGCTTTGGGGCGGTTATGTTGTATATACAGCCGAAGCTAAAATTTCTCTTTTAAATGTAAAGCATGAAATTATAAAAAATTTCGGAGTGGTGAGCCCGCAAACAGTAGAAGCTATGGCTTTCGGTGCAGTTAAACATTTCTTTGATGCTTCTTGTGCTCCTGAACCTGCTGTTTCTATTGCGGTAAGCGGAGTTGCCGGCCCTTCAAGCCTTGAAGGAAATCCGCCCGGAACAGTATGTGTTTCTTCGGCTTTTTTTTATCCGGCATCTTTTGAGTTTAAAAAATTACATGATTTTAAAATTTTAAAAAAAGAGGCTCTTGTTTTTAAAACTCATACCTATCGATTTTCAGGTTCAAGGGATGAGATAAGGGAGCAAACTTTAAATAAAGCTTTTTTGCATGTTTTATCTTTAACGGAAAGAACGGCAGCTCCGATTAAGGAACTGCCGTGATTTTATTCGTATGGAATAACTTCTGTTCTCCACAAAATCATAAAATGAATGGCTGTGTCTTGGTATTTTGTACCCTTATATACATCCAATATTGTTACCTTAACATCTTCTTGTTTGGGTAAAAAACTTATGTCTATAGTTTGCGGGTGGGGTGTATCCTTTACGGTGAACTCTTTTTTCTTACCGCTTGTAACACCCTCAACCATTATCTTTTTAATTCTTCCGTTTTCATCATAAAGTTTAGGATTCGAAGCTGAAATATAGCCGTTCATCAAGAGTATGTATTTATCGTCATTGTTCCTCTGTGTTTGTATAACAAAGGACTCTCCTATACCCCAGCCGTCTACGCCTTCTACCCAAGGGGTATCCTGTTCCATAATTGATAAATTTTCTATTCCGTACTCTCTTTTTCCTTCTTTTGTTTCTTCGATGAAATGTGAACTTTCATTTGTATACTTGAAATAAGGTACTTCTCCTGTTCCCCCTGTGGGAAATCTTGTAAAAAATCCTGAAGCTTTTTTCCCCTTGTGTGCGGGCAGCATGCCGAGGCCTATAACGGCATCCTCGTTTTCTCCCCAAGCTTTTTTTGCCAATCCTGTTAAAAGCATAAATTTATTGCCTAAATATTCTTTTGATTTAGGATCAAGGTTTGCATATAGGTCTTCAGGCATATCGGCATTCAATTCAAATAAGGGAAACCTACCTATGTACTTTTTTTTGTAAGTATAGAGCTTTTTTACCTCTTCTTCTTTTGCATTATACCAGCTTATTTCGATCTTGTTTCCTTTTTGGAATTTGATAAAATAAGCAAGCGGAGGTCCTCCCGTATATCCGAAGCCTGCCAAATCAAAGTTTTGCCCTATGGCAAAACTACCCATAATTAAAAAAAGACATAAAAATAAGTTTTTTTTAAATAAACCGATTTTACTTTTTAAAAACATTTTTTTCTCTCCTTACTGGTCTGCTCGTGCATAGATAAGTCCTATAACTTCACTATTTTTCTTATCTGGAAACCAAATTTCAAGTTGTGTATTTCCGATATTTTTAGTAAAAAATTTGACTGTTATATAAATACTCTTATTTGAATCCTCTGTAACGGTAAAGTCAACTTTCTTTTTTTCGAGCTTTTTAATAATTTGTGAGTATGTATTACCTCTTTCTATAATAAGGCCCTTTACATCAGCTCTATGAACAATCTCGAAATTAATACCTATATATTCAAAAATACCGTCATTGGTAAGACTAATTATAAATCCATCATCCTCATACACAACATCGTATCTTCCCTGCTTATGCCTATAAAAGGTCGGCTTACCGATGTTCTTTTCAATATCTTCCTTGGTGTGTGCTTTATAAAATTCAAACTTTTTTCCACGCAATATGATGGGGCCGTCATTGATTTTAACTTCACTAACATCATTGGAATATATTTGTATTAAAAAAATACAAAACAAAACACAAATAAAAATATTCTTTTTTCTTTTTAAAAACATTTTCTTTTTCTCCTTATAATCAATTAGGCGTTACTTATTAGCAATATCCATATATACTACTGCAACAAGTAGGACATTTTGCTTTTCATATCGGGAACACATAATCGTTGTGTTTACTTTTCCGAATTTTTTGCTCACAAACTCCATATCTATGACATGATTATTACCTTCTTGTTCATAAAGATTGTATGTAATATTGAGAGCTTTTATTTTCTTTTGAATACTTTGATATGTATCATCCTTTGTTATTGCCAAATCATATATTTTAACCGGATTTATATCTTCTTTCATTAAAAAAAAGCTAAATCCGCAAAAATAATTTTTATTGTCAAATAAAAATGTGACTCCTTCATCTTTATATAAAATCTCAAGAAAGTTTTCCTTATTTGAACTGCCGTCAGCTTTGCCTAACTTTTTTTGTAATTCTTGCGGCGTATATTTTTCGGTTGGACTTAACTTTTTATTTCTAAAGATAAATGGCTCATCATTTATTACGAATTCCGCTTTTTCTGCAGCATTAATAGTTGCTGCAAAACTACCCATAATTAAAAAAAGACATAAAAATAAGCTTTTTTTAAATAAATCGATTTTATTTTTTAAAAACATTTTCTTTTCTCCTTATAAAAGTTTTATTCGTATGGGATAACTTCTGTTCTCCACAAAATCATAAAATGAATGGCTGTGTCTTGGTATTTTGTACCCTTATATACATCCAATATTGTTACCTTAACATCTTCTTGTTTGGGTAAAAAACTTATGTCTATAGTTTGCGGGTGGGGTGTATCCTTTACGGTGAACTCTTTTTTCTTACCGCTTGTAACACCCTCAACCATTATCTTTTTAATTCTTCCGTTTTCATCATAAAGTTTAGGATTCGAAGCTGAAATATAGCCGTTCATCAAGAGTATGTATTTATCGTCATTGTTCCTCTGTGTTTGTATAACAAAGGACTCTCCTATACCCCAGCCGTCTACGCCTTCTACCCAAGGGGTATCCTGTTCCATAATTGATAAATTTTCTATTTTATACTCTCTTTTTCCTTCTTTTGATTCTTCGACAAAATACGAACTTACATTTTCATAATTAAAACAAGGATATTCTCCTGTTCCTCCCATGGGAAAATCAGAAAAAAAGTCTGCTGCTTTTTTACCCTTACGTGAAGGCAGCATGCCGAGGCCTACAATACCGTCTTTATTTTCTCCCAAAGCTTTTTTTGCCAAGCCCGTTAAAAGCATAAATTTATTTCCGTAATAGTTTTTTGATTCGGGATTAAGTCCTGCATATAGGTCTTCAGGCATATCGGCATTCAATTCAAATAAGGGAAAGCGGCCTATATACTTTTTTTTGTAAGTATAGATTTTTTTTACTCTTTTCTGATTTGCATTATACCAGCTTATTTCAATCTCGTTTCCTTTTTGGAATTCAATAAAATAGGGGCATGGTACCGTATCCGTATATCCGAAGCCTGCCAAATCAAAGTTTTGACCTATGGCAAAACTACCCATAATTAAAAAAAGACATAAAAATAAGCTTTTTTTAAATAAACCAATTTTACTTTTTAAAAACATTTTTCTTTCTCCTTATAAAAGTTTTTAAGCCGGACAGGCCTTTAAGACCTGTCCGATGAATATTTGTAAATAAAATATTCTATTTCTTTATTTCAAAATAAAAACCTCCTAAATTTGATGTAAAGTCGGATTGACTGTTGCGGCCTCGAACATCTTCCCATGTTTCTCCATTGCGCCCCATATACGGCTCAATAAATCCTCCGCCTGAGTATCCGATAGCATGGTACTGGTCCGTTGGAAACTTGTTACCCCAAAAAGCTTTTTGCGGAAATCTTACCACTGCCGGATTATTTCCAACTAAATCTTTTAATTCTTTTTCGCTTAGGCCTGCCGGTATTTCGTGATAAATAGCATCTACTCCAAAGACTTCTTTGATAACATCAGTGTATGGTCTATTGCCTTCCTCGGAAATAGCATCACTTGCAATTTTTTCCACATCTTCTTTTGTACGGCCGTCTTTGTATTCATATCCGATGAGATTAATTGCTCCTATAGCTGAATCATAGTGACAAGCATAAGGATATACAACATTCCCATCTTTATCTTTTTGCATCGGCAGATTTTTTCCCCTTTCTTTAATCAACTCTTCAAAGCTCAACTTTTTCTTTGTGACTTTATCATCATTATAAACAGCCAATATATCGTTTTTATTTGTCGCCTTCAGATTATCAAGCTCCCATTGTGAAAGATTTGATAAAGCTTTTTTTGCCTTTTCTCTTGGCGAAACAACAGCAGCAGGTGCTTCATTTACACTACCCGCATTATTGCTGTCTGATGTAGGCGATTGGTCTGCTCCTGTATTGCCGCCATTAGAGCTTGAGCTGGGCGATGTCCCGTTTAAAGCCGTATTGCCGGTTTCGGTATCCAAATTTCCGCTACTTGAATGATCATCATCATCATCATAATAATAATTGTTGTGCTCCAAATCCTGACCATCATGATCCTGATTTCCGTTTCCGCCATCACTGCCGCCGCTTCCGCTATTTGAAGGAGGCGCAGCTTCGTCTTCTGTATTTGAAAGATCAGTCTGATTTGTTCCTTCATCTACAGGTGCCGGTTCAGACGGAGCCGGACTCGTACCCGAATTAACCGGATCCTGAGTTGTGTTTCCCGGATCAGGTGTGGACGGTGCTGGTCCTGTGCCGGAATCATCGTTTCCTTCTTCGGGCACAACATGAGGATCATCGTGATTCGAATTGAATCCTAAACCTCTTGCAGACTTTACTACTGTTCCGGTTCCGAGACCGAAAACAGAATCATCACTTTCCATTAAGTGATTTGAATTTTTCCAATTTACCATAAATTTCTCCTTGTAAAAAATATTTTTTCCATGCATAGAAAATATGGAAGCGATTGGAAATCACTTATTTTTCCTCCTGCCTCCATTATATTATAGCTTTTAGTTAAAAACAATAGTACTTTTTGAAAATATTTTTTTTATTTTTTATCCAAGCTTATTTTTTCCTCTCTTGACACTATAACACCTATCGTATAATATTAACTTTAATTGGAGGACTATATGAAATTGGTTTTGGTCAGGCATGGTGAAAGTGAATGGAATAAACTTAATTTATTTACCGGATGGACGGATGTCGATTTAAGCGAAAAAGGTGTAGAAGAAGCAAAAGAAGGCGGAGCCTATTTAAAAAAAGAAGGTTTTGACTTCGATATTTGCTATACTTCCTATCTAAAACGGGCAATTCATACCCTCAATTATATTTTAAACGAGATGGATAGGGAATGGCTTCCCGTTATAAAAACTTGGAAGCTGAACGAAAGGCATTACGGGGGCTTGCAGGGCCTAAACAAGGCGGAAACAGCCGAAAAATACGGAGAAGATCAGGTAAAAATTTGGCGCCGCTCCTTTGATATTGCCCCTCCCGTTTTGGAAGAAGGAGATAAGCGATGTCCCTATTTGCAGGAACAATACAGAGGTATCGAAAAATCAGAGCTTCCCTTAACCGAAAGCTTAAAAGATACCATAGCCAGAGCCGTTCCTTTTTTTGAAAAGACTATAAAACCTCAAATGCTTGAAGGAAAAAGGATTCTTATTACTGCCCACGGTAATTCCCTCAGAGCTTTGGTTAAATATTTTGAAAATTTAAGCGATGAAGAAATAATCTCGGTAAATATTCCGACAGGCGTTCCCTTGGTTTACGAATTCGATAAGAATTTTAAGGTTCTTAGTAAACGCTATCTTGGAGATCAAGAAAAAATCAATGCAAAAATAAATGCAGTTGCAAATCAAGGAAAAAAGAAATAAGGTAAGAGTATAAAATGAAGCGAATTTTAGTAGGATGCATAAATCACGAGTCGAACAGCTTTAACCCCATTATAACGGGGATTGAAGACTTTGTTATTTTTAGAGGAGAAGAGGTTTTAACCGAGGGCTTAAAGCCCTATTATTCTTCTACGGGAATTATTGAGACCATTCAAAAATGGGGATGGGAGGTAGTACCTGCCGTAGTTGCAAGGGCTGTGCCTAACGGCTTGGTTGATTATAATCTATATACCGAACTTAAAAAAGATTTTTTAGCTTATATAGATAAGGCTCTTTTGGATGCTCCGATTGACGGCATCTGTCTGGGCCTTCACGGTTCATTAAAAGTTCAAAACATAGGGCCTGCAGAAGGCGATCTTTTAAAGGCGATCCGTGAAAAGCTTCCCGATATTCCTTTAACGACAGCTCTCGACATGCATGCTACGGTAACCGACGAGATGATTAGGTATTGTGACGGCATTGTAGGCTATAAAACCGCCCCCCATATTGACTGTTATGAAACGGGAGTTCATGCAGCGGAGCTTTTAAAAAAGGCTTTGGAGCCGTCCAATAAACTTTGTATAGGAAGGGTAAAAATCCCAATGCTGGTAGCAGGCGAAAAAAGCGAAACCGCTGCAGAGCCTATGAAAAGCTTAATCGCTTCATGCGTAGAGGCCGAAAAAGAAAAAGACTTACTTGCAGCCTCCGTTCTTTTGGGCTTCCCATGGGCAGACAGCAAGGATAATGGCGTAACCATAGTAACGACGGCCTTAAACGATCAATGCCTTGCAGATAGGGCTGCCTTAAAAATAGCTAAGGAATTTTGGGCCGAGCGTCATAATTTTAAATTTAAGGTAGAGCATTACGATTCTTTTACTTCAATAAAAACCGCTATAGAATCGGTAATGCAAAATAAAGAAGGTCCTGTTTTTGTTTCGGATTCGGGGGATAATCCTACAGCCGGTTCTACCGGAGATTCTACAGAGTGCTTCGAAGCTCTTTTAAAACAAAAAGAAGCTTTAAAAGCTCTTCCCACCAAGGTGCTCTATTCGGGATTTTTCGATAAGGCTGCCGTAGAAAAATGCTTTGAGGCAGGGGAGGGGGCTTCTCTGGAAATAACTATAGGCGGAACATGGGATAAAATTAACGGTAAAAAGATTCCTTGCGCCGTGAAAGTCTTAAAACTTGTAAAAAATTACGGCGTATATAATTCCCGTTTAGCCTTTGTCGAAATGGGAGATATAAGAATAGTTTTAACCTCAAATCACATAGGCTTCGGGGACGAAGAGCTTTTGCCTGCCCTAGATGTAAAAGCAGAGGATTATTGTATAGTTATTGTAAAGCTGGGCTATTTGGAGCCTTGTTTTCAAAAAATAGCAAAGAGGGCAATATTGGCGGAATCTAAGGGCTGTTCAAACGAGGTTTTGGAAACTTTAGACTATCCTCAAACTCCGCGCCCCATATATCCATTGGATAAGGATATGGATATAAAATTATAATTTAAAATCGGTTGGTATTATGAATAGAGAGAGTGTGCTGCGATTCGGAATAGATGTCGGCTCGACTACAGTAAAGGTAGTTGTTTTGGAAACTGACGGGACGGTTTTGTTCAGTAAATATCAAAGACACAGGGCCGATATAAGAACGACTATTATATCCGTGTGTGAGCTTGCTGTTGAAGCTGTAGAAAAAAAATACGGTGAAGATGTAGAGCTTTCTCTCATTGTAACAGGTTCCGGAGGCCTTGCCGTATCGCACTGGCTCAAAATTCCATTTATTCAAGAGGTCGTAGCCTCAACTGCCGCTGTCCGTAATATAATTCCTCAAACCGATGTTATAATAGAACTCGGCGGCGAGGATGCTAAGATTACATATTTTGAGCACGCCAATATCGAGCAAAGAATGAACGGTACCTGTGCAGGCGGTACCGGCTCCTTTATAGACCAGATGGCAGCTCTCTTGGAAACCGATGCTCTTGGTTTAAACGAACTTGCAAAAAAAGCTCAAACCATCTATCCGATAGCCGCCCGCTGCGGGGTCTTTGCTAAAACCGATGTTCAGCCCCTTATAAACGAGGGCGCAAAAAGAGAGGATATAGCAGCGAGTATCTTTCAAGCTGTTGTAAGTCAGACTATTTCGGGTCTTGCCTGCGGTAAACCCATCCGCGGAAAAGTGGCTTTTTTAGGAGGCCCCTTACACTTTTTAGATCAGCTAAGGCACAGGTTTATCGAAACCTTAAAACTTAAAGATGACGAAATTATCACGCCTGAAAATTCCGAGCTCTTTGTAGCCATGGGGGCTGCCCTAAGTGCTGCAGGAGGCCTTAATATGTCTACAGTATCAAGCTCTCCCTTTAAGCAGGCAGTTCCATTGGATCTAAAAAAGGCTCAATTTAAAACATCCTTAAAAAAAGAAGAAAACAAAGCACCTCTTATTTTTGAAGAAGAGACTGCGGCTAAACCTCATTTTATAAAGCTTTCTCAATTTAAAAAAGATATTTATAAGATAGCATCTTCCGAGATGACTGAGGTTCAGCGCCTTCCTCCTCTTTTTAAAAACGAAGAAGAACTTGAAAGTTTTAGAATAAGGCACGCAAAGGAAATGGCTCCCTCAGCCGATATTTCTACTGCTTCGGGTCCTGTTTTTTTAGGGCTTGATGCAGGCTCAACTACAACCAAGGCCGTTTTAATCGATGAGGACGGAAAAATTCTATGGCGTTTTTATGATGTAAATGCAGGAAACCCTGTCGAGCTTGCTGTAAGAGTTTTAAAAGACCTGTACAAAATCCTCCCTCCAAAGGCCTTTATAGCCCGATCTGTTTCTACCGGATATGGAGAAAGCCTTTTTCAGGCAGCTTTGGGTGTAGATGCCGGAGAAGTTGAAACGATAGCACACTACCGTGCCGCCGAATTCTTTTTGCCCGGAGTGGATTTTCTTTTGGATATAGGCGGACAGGATATGAAATGCCTCCGCATGAAAAACGGAGCGATAAGTTCTATTCAATTAAATGAGGCCTGTTCCTCAGGCTGCGGAAGCTTTTTGGATAATTTTGCCCGCTCCCTCGGAATGAGCATAAGCGAGTTTGCAACCAAAGCCCTTCTTGCCGAAAAACCCGTAGACCTAGGTACAAGGTGTACTGTCTTTATGAATAGCCGTGTTAAGCAGGCTCAAAAAGAAGGTGCTTCTGTAGGAGATATTTCTTCGGGCCTTTCTTATTCCGTTATAAAAAATGCCCTCTTTAAGGTTATTAAATTGCGCGATGCCTCCGAGGTAGGAAGCAAGGTAATAGTGCAGGGCGGAACCTTTAATAATGATGCGGTTTTGCGTGCCTTTGAACTTGTTTCTGGAAGGCAGGCTGTCCGCCCGGATGTTGCAGGGCTTATGGGGGCCTATGGAGCCGCCTTAATTGCAAAAGACCAATGGCATGACCTTCAAGAAGAAAATCTTTCCGAAGGAAAAATAAGATCGAATATTGCCGATATGGAAGGCTTGGAAAATTTTAAGGTAAAGCTTGACTTATTACGTTGCTCTAAATGCCCCAATAACTGTCTTTTGACGGTAAATACCTTCGACATCTCCGGAGTAAAACGCCGCTTTATCACAGGTAATAGGTGTGAAAGGGGGGCTGAGCTTGAAAAAGACAGCGGACTTGAAGAATGTTCATCTCAAGTTTCTGCTAAGGATCACGAAACAGTAAACAAAAAAGATATACCCAACCTCTTTGACTGGAAGTATAAGAGGCTTTTTAACTATAAGCCCATTCCTAAAAATGATGCCCCCAGAGGCGAGATAGGAATTCCAAGGGTTTTAAACGTGTACGAAAACTATCCATTCTGGTTTACCTTTTTTACGGACCTTGGTTTTTCGGTTAGAATTTCTCCTCGCTCTACACGGGGAACTTATGAGATGGGACTTGAGTCCATTCCTTCAGAATCGGTTTGTTATCCTGCGAAGATTGCCCACGGGCATATCGAAGCCCTCTTAAGATTAGGAGTAAAAAATATTTTCTACCCCTGTATCCCTTATGAAAAAAAAGAAGATGAGGGTGCCGGAAATCATTATAACTGTCCCATTGTTACAAGCTATCCCGAAGTTTTAAAAAACAATATTGATGTTCTCAGGCAGGATGCGAATATAATTTATCTAAATCCCTTTTTGCCCTATTACGATAAACACCGTTTAATTGACCGCCTTTATGAAGAATTAGGTACAAAGTTTTCGATAAGTTTAGAAGAGATAAGGAATGCCGTTAATGCTGCTTGGACTGAAGAAAATAATTTTAAAAAAGAAACGGAAGAGAAGGGCGAAGAAGCCTTGCGTTTAATGAAGGAAAAAAATATTAAGGGTATTGTGCTTGCAGGCCGCCCCTATCATATTGACCCTGAAATTAACCACGGTATTCCTGAGATGTTAAACGGCCTAGGCCTTGCGGTTTTGACTGAGGACTCTGTGGCTCACTTGGGAAAAATAGAACGCCCCTTGCGTGTTGTAGACCAGTGGAGTTATCACAACCGCTTATACAGGGCGGGGAATTTTGCCTCAACTCAAGATGATTTGGAATTTATACAGCTTACCAGTTTCGGCTGCGGCTTGGATGCGGTAACAGCCGATCAAGTGCAGGAGATAATAGAATCCAAGGGAAAAATGTACACCCTTATAAAAATAGATGAGGGTTCTAATCTGGGTGCAGTAAGAATAAGGGTAAGAAGCCTCTTGGCTGCCGTAAAGGAAAGAAAAAGAAGCCGGCTTATTTTAAGCAAAAAATCGGCAGCCTATGACAGGATAGTTTTTTCAAAAGAGATGGAAAAGCGGTATACGATTTTAGCCCCTCAAATGTCTCCCATTCATTTTGACCTTATAGGGGCCGCTATTTCTCATTCCGGCTATAACCTTGAGATCCTTACCGATATAGATCAGACTGCCGTTGAATACGGCTTAAAATATATAAACAATGATGCTTGCTATCCTGCAATCATAGTTGCAGGTCAAATGATAGCTGCTTTAAAATCGGGCCGTTATGATTTGCGCACCACAGCTCTGGCTATTACCCAAACAGGGGGAGGCTGCCGAGCCACAAACTACATAGGCTTTATAAGGCGTGCCCTCATAGATGCAGGTTTGGGCTTTGTTCCGGTAATAGGTATCAGTGCCCAGTCCATCGAAAAAAACCCCGGCTTTAAATTAAAGCTTCCTGTTTTGCACAGGGTTGCTCAAGCTATGTGTCTCGGCGACCTTTTAATGAGGGTGCTTTACCGTACACGTCCCTACGAAAAAGTTCCCGGTTCTGCAAACGAAATATATAAAAAATATGCCGTTCTTATCAAGGATGCTCTAAAAAAAATGTCGGCCGGAAAATATAGGGAAATAGTCAAGGGGATTGTAAAAGAATTCGATAATCTACCCTTAAAAAATATCAGAAAACCGCGTGTAGGTGTAGTAGGGGAAATATTGGTTAAATTCCATCCTGCCGCAAATAACGATATTTTCAGCACCATTGAAAGGGAAGGGGCGGAATGCGTTGTTCCCGACTTATTGGATTTTTTCCTTTATTCTTCAATTTCGGGTATCTATCAAAATACCTATCTCGATTACTCGTTTAAAAAACGTCTCATTGCAAAGCTTGGTATCTGGGTAATGGAAAGATATAGAAAACCTATAAAAAAAGCTTTAAATAAGAGTAAGCGTTTTACTTCTCCTGAGAGCATATACAGATTGGCCGATTCGGTTGACGGAATTTTACAGCTTGGAAATGTTACCGGAGAGGGCTGGTTTTTAACTGCCGAAATGATAGAGCTGATTCATTCGGGTGTTTCAAACATTGCTTGCGTACAACCCTTTGCCTGTCTTCCCAATCACGTAACCGGAAAGGGTATGATAAAGGAATTGCGCCGCCGTTACCCCGAGGCAAATATCTCGGCCATCGACTTTGACCCGGGAGCCAGCGAAGTAAACCAACTCAACCGTTTAAAACTCCTTCTCGCCAACGCAAAACCCGGCCTCCACCCCGATGAAACAAAGTGAGAATGAGAAAGTGTGAAATACAAATGTCGGATGTCTATAAAATTACAGTTTTTCAATTTCGGATTCGGGAAGTCCTGTCATTAACAAAATCTCGGACATTGGATAACCTCTGTTTTTCATAAGTTTAGCCGTTTCTTTCTTAGTACTATAAGCCCCTTCCGAAAAACCTTTATACCTAGCGTCCATCTCAAAGGTTGACATTAATCTATATTCTTGTCTTGCTTGTTCATTTTGTTTTACTGTTTGTATCATTTCTTCTATCCTCCTTGTAAAGTCACTTTTTGCCTTACCTGTTTTAAGGTATTCTAAAAATTCCTTTAATTCTTTGTCTTTAGTGTTCTTAAATGCCTCTGCGTTTATTATAACCTTTTTTACTCCATCTTGTAAAGATATGTTTTTATTTTCAAGACAGATATTTTCAAAGGTGTAAATAGGTTTGTTTTTACCGATAGCATCAAAAGTGCAAATAAAAATTATAAAACTGTTATTTAAATTGTTATAGAAATTCCCCTTATCCAAGAAGGAAATATCAATAGCTGCTTGGTAAAACCTCATTCTTTTAGGTATATTCTTCTCGTTGCTCACCTGCATTTCAACGTCGTAGAATTTACCGTTTTCTGTCTGTACCAGAACATCAAATCTTACGGATTTAGCTTGTTCGTAGGCGTTAATATTGTGCTGTACCGAAATATAAGCAATCTTACCTATTGTAGCTGATAGTATCATTTCAATCAGTCCCTTGCATAAGTCAGGATTTTGCATAACTTTACAGAACATAAAGTCATCTTGTAGTGTTAAATCTTCAAATCTTTTTACCATTTTTTTCTCCCATTAATTTACTATTCCCCCTGCCCATTATACTTATAGAAAATATTTGAAAAAAATAGTAAATTATAAAAAGATTTTTATAATTTATGCAGTTTTAAAAATTTCCTTTGCAAAGTTTAGCGTGAGCTCAACGCTTTGCATCCGCTGCGATTAAATAATAAATAAAATTTACTTTTTTTTTAGATTTTACTATTAACTTCAAATACTTTTCCCCCTTCTTGACACTAAACTTTTTATTTTAGTATAATCCAAAGCCATCATGGTAAGTGCTATCAAAAGGATAGCGTGCTATCAAAATGATAGCGATAAGGAGTTTGCTTTGACAAGAGATTTAGGAGTATTAAAAGGAATTTATCTTGCTCCTTACATGCAGGTTGCTACCGCCTTAATCGGAAAGGCCCGTCATGCAGGAGGCAATATGTTCCGGCATCAGGTAGATACTATGGCTATTCTCATAGACTACGGATACATCGACAGTGTTCTTTTAAAGGCTTCTTTAATCCATGATGTTATCGAAGATATCGAAGATTTTAATGTAAACGAAATTTTAAGTATTGATTCCGAATCTGGACAGGTTTATGAACTTGTTTTGGAAGTTACAAAGAAAAAAGGTCAAGAAAAAACTGAGTACTTAAAAAATATAA
Organism: Treponema denticola; assembly: GCF_024181645.1. NCBI lineage: Bacteria > Pseudomonadati > Spirochaetota > Spirochaetia > Treponematales > Treponemataceae > Treponema > Treponema denticola. The sequence goes on from NZ_CP058624.1 coordinate 1,061,295, forward strand.
TAAAAAATGGATCGGAAAAGGCTAAAATTTTAAAATGTGCCGACAGAATAAGCAATATGATAAGTTTAGGCTTTGTAACTGATTCCGAATTTATCGAACGCTATTGCAATGAAACCGAGCTTTATATTTTTCCTATAGCTTTGGATGTTAATTTTGAAATGTACAAGGAACTTATGGCCTTGGTAGTTTCCCGCAGGCAATATTTGGTTGAGTGCGGTTATCTCGAAGAAAGCGTAAAGAAAATGCGCAATGCAAGATAATGGGGTTTGGAGAATTTATGATTGAAATTTCAAATGTTTCAAAGGCCTACGGCTCTTCTAAAACAAAGGCTGTAGACGGTATTTCGGTAAACGTAAAAAACGGCGAAATCTTCGGTTTTTTGGGGCCGAACGGAGCCGGAAAAACAACTACAATTAAGATGATAACCGGAGTCCTTAATCCGGATTCAGGAGCAATAATCGTTGACGGAGTAAATATAGCCGAAGATCCTATGGAAGCAAAGCGCAGAATAGGCTATGTTACAGATAATCCCGAGCTTTTTTCTCAGTTAAAGGCCGCTGAATATTTAAATTTTATAGGGGACGTTTATGGCGTTCCTGCCGATGTAAGACAAGAAAGAATAGAGAGGTACACTAAAGTTTTCGGAATAAATGAAGCCTTGAACGGGAGCATAGGAAGTTTTTCTCACGGAATGAAGCAAAAACTCTTGGTTACCGGAAGCCTCTTATCAGACCCTCCTGTTTGGATTTTGGATGAGCCCATGGTCGGCTTGGATCCTAAATCCGCCTTTTCCTTAAAAGAAATTATGAGAGAAAGAGCCGATGCTGGAAAGGTTGTTTTCTTTTCTACCCATGTTATGGAGGTCGCCGAAAAACTTTGCGATAGGCTTGCAATTATAAATGCCGGTAAAATTATGTTTGAAGGTTCTTTACAGGAATTACGTGAAAAAAGAGGAGAAAATGCTTCTCTTGAAAAACTCTTTTTGGAACTTGTTGACGATAAGCCTTCTTTTAATTTGGGAAACGGGGAAGCTTAAAGAGAGTTAAAAAATTATGAAAGTTTTTTTTAGATTGGTTAAAATTTATTTGGCTTCCGTTTTTAACTTTAAAAATTTTAAGGCCCAAATTAAAAAAAGAAAAAAGAGGGGGGATCAAACCGTAACAAAAAATTCCAAGGTGAAAATATTTGGAATGGCAATCCTCTTTTTATTGGTTTTTGCGGAATTTTTATTTATTTTCGGCTTTTTGATTTTCGGTCTATACGGAACGGCAAAGGCCGTAAACAATATAAGCATTCTTTTTGAAGTAACGGCAGCCCTGATCTCGTTTATGAGTCTTTTATTCGGGTTCATGCTTACTATTTCTACCTACTACATAGGCGAAATTGAAGAACAGTTTTTGTCTATGCCAATTAAACCTCGTACCTTGTTTGCATCAAAGTTTTTTGCAAACAGCCTTAATTCACTCATTACGTCTGTTGCCTTTTTTGCAGTTTTAATGGGAATTTACGGGTATATGGAATCTCCGCCCTTTATGTTTTATATATCTGCCCTCATCTGTGCCCTTGTAATTCCTCTGCCTATGATTTCCGTATGTTATTTTTTTAATATCCTTATTATGCGTTTTACTCGAGTTTTTAAAAATAAAAACGTTATAATGGCCGTAAACGGAATTTTAGGTATGGCTCTTGCCTTAGGTTTTAATTATATAATTCAATCGTCTTCGGGTTCCGATCCTGAGGCTCTTTATAAAATGGTTGAATCAAATGCTTCCGCCTTTCAAACTTACGGTTCATATTATCCGCCGGTAAAACTTGTGGGTTATATTTTAAGTAATCCCGTTTCAATTTTAAGTTTTTTATATATCCTATTGTTGGCGGCTTTTTGTGCAGTTATTCCGGCCTTGATTATAGGATTTATGTCAAAACTTTATACTGACAGCTTAATAGGTTTTAACGAAAAAAGCATAAAAAAGCTGGAAGCAAAACAGGTTTCAAGTTTTTTACATAAAAACATAAAAAAATCTTCTCCCTTTATGGCCTATGTAAAAAGAGAATTTAAAATGATGAACCGTACTCCTGTGTATCTTTTAAACGGTCCATTTTCCATTATCTTTATGCCTATCTTGTTGATTGTTATAAGTATTGCAAAGGGATTAAACTTAAATAATATTCCTCCCAATATAATCGATTTTATGCAGGGAAATGCAGGCTTTGTAATTACAGGCCTTGCAGCAGGCTTTTTAGGTTCAATGACCAATATCGCAGATACGGCTCTTTCAAGAGATGCTAAATTTATTCCGTTTATAAAGAGTTTACCGGTTGATATTGCAGTTTATATGTATGCTAAATTAGCCCATGCTATGATTTTTGCTCTTTTTGCCATAGTAATAGGTGTGGGTTTTGCAGGCTTTATATTTAAATTCGGCCTTCTTCATATAGTTTTATCGTCTTTGGTAGCTCTTTGCTTTTCGGCCCTTGTAAACCTTGTTTCTTTATTTTTGGATACGGCCCATCCTAAACTTCATTGGGATAATCCTGTTGCAGCTATGAAGCAAAATACAAATGTGCTTTTTATTATGTTTTTTAATATGATTATTTTGGCTCTCTCTGCTGTTGTAGTATTTTTCAGCATGAATTCCTATCTTTGGCTTATTTTAATATATTTTTGCGGTATACCTGCCGCTGTCTTTGCGGTTTTGATTAAGCCCTATGGAATATATGCAGAAAATAAAATTGCAAGTATTGAATTGTAATTACCTGCTAGACTAAAATGCGTTTTTTTTGTAATCTTTTAAAATATTATGGAAAGACTTAAATTATATTTTTCTTATTTTAAGAACAAGATTCTAAAAAAGTATGAGAGTAAAAAAACTCAGTCGGTAATAGACACGGAAGAAATCAAAGAAGAAATATGGGAAGCCGATTTTTCTAAAAAGGAAAAAGCTCGTTTTATCGAAGAAACAGGAGACGGGTATCAATCCTTGTTTGAAGAAAACCTTGACGGTAAACATTCCTATTCTTTGGAGCTAAAGCGTAAACATCTTTATGCTTGGGCACTAAACCCATTGTTTAGATATAAGGACTTTGTGCTTGATGCCGAAATTGAGCTTCCTGTTTTTACCGATAATTTCTTTCCTGAAGAAAATACAAGTGCGGGCTATTGTGCTGCAGGCTTTGTCTTTAGGCACATAAGCGATAAGGCCTTTTATTCGCTTCTTATTTCCGACAAGGGATGGATAAGACTTGAGGCTGTTGTTAATTCTACTCCTATGCCCATCCTAGGCTGGACAAAGCCCTTAACCGATGCCGATAGTTCAAAATTTAAAATAAAATTAATCTGTGCGGGAACAAATATAACGGTTCTTGTAAACAATACTTGGTTAGGTAAATTCGATTCCGATATTGTTCAGGCTGCCGGAAAAATCGGCTTTGCAGGGCAAAACTGGGAATCCTATCCTAAGGTAAAATTTTATTTAAACGAGTTTAAAATTATTTCTCAGTCGCTTCTTGTAGAAAATACCGATTCTGCCGCAAATAATCCGGATGCAATTTCTCCTGAAGCCTATATTAACCTTGCTTCAACCTATTATGCTATGGGGCAATATGTTGCAGCCGTCTACCAAATAAAACAGGCATGGAAACTCCGTGAACCCACTATTCAAGATCATATTTTAGCCGGAAGAATATATTTTGCCCAGCGTTTAAATGAGGAGGCTGAAAAAGAATTTTTATCGGCTCTTGATATTGAACACGATAATTATGAAATAATGGCCGAACTTGCCGGCCTTTACTATCAATCCGGCAATATGAAAAAATTGGGAGATATTCTAAAAAGTATTCCGGATGACGAAATTGAAAAGTCGGTCTTGCTTTGCTCTTTAAAGGGGCATTTTTTAAATTCACAAGGAAAACATGAAAAATCGGCCGCCTTTTATGCAAGGGCCTTTGAGCTAAAACCGGATCAGGGCTTATTAAAATACAATGAAGCAAACGAGCTGAATCTTGCCGGAAAAAAAGCTGAGGCCGTCGACTCTTATGTAGAAGCCGGAAAACTCTTTTTGGCTTCCGAAGAATATAACGAAATGGCCGATGTAATAAATGCCCTTGAACGTATTGCTCCTGAGGATGAGCGTACCTGGGCTTTAAGCGGTAAATTCTATTATGCTGTAGATAATAAATGGGAAGCTAAGCTTAATTTTAAAAAACTATGTGATGCAAAGACAAGTGACTCTACAATATGGTATTTGTACGGCCTTCTTATTCATGATGAAAATCCTGAAGAAGCTATTAAATTCTTTAAAAAGGCTTGTAAGCTAGGCCCCGAACACGGCCTTTATCATTTCCGCTTGGCGGAGTCCTTGTATTTAATAGGAGAGGACTGTTCTGTTCCTCTTTTAGAGGCTGAAGCCCTTGAACCTGACAATGGTTGGGTTTTTAATTTAAAAGCTCTTTGTGCAATTGATGAAGATGCCTTTTTTGATGCACAAATCGAAATTGAAAAAGCCCGAAAGATGCTCCCCGATGAGATAGTTATTTTGGAAAACTATGTAGAAGTTATGCGTCTTCAAGGCCGTTTAAAAGAATGTGCACCTCTTTTTGACATCGAGGCAGGAACCGCCGATTTGGCAGCTGAAAGAAATAGGGTAGAGGCATTCCATATTTATGCAAATGCCTTGTTCTTTGACGAGCAATATGATGAAGCCGATATTTGGTATCAAAAGGCATTAAAGCTTAAACCCGTTGATCCCGTTCTTTTAACGGATAAGGCTGAAAACTCAATACAGATAGGTTACCTAAATGATGCCGACGGCCTTTTGGTTAAGGCAATGGATATAGAGCCTACGGAAAGAATATACAGGCTTATTGCTCTTCTTGCAGTAAAAAAAGGCGACCACGCCCGTGCAGAAGTCAGTTTAAGACAGGCAATCGAAGAATTCGGCGAAAGCGAGGAGCTTTTATTCGATCTTACAAACCTTTATATTCAAACAAACCGTAAAGAAAAAGCTAAGGAAACGATAAAGCTCTTAACAGGTTGTGAAGATCAAGAACGCCTAAAGGAACTTAAAGCTCTTTTAAAAAAATGATTTTAAAGATAAAAAAATCAAAACCTGTATCTCCCTCATCAATAGAGGTTCCGCCTTCAAAGAGCCATTCGATGAGGGCTCTTGTTTTGGCTTCCTTTGCAGAAGGTTCTTCCCAAATAAAAAACCTTCTTGTGAGCGGAGACACTAAAACGGCCATATCGGTATTTGAATCCTTAGGTGTAAAATTTAAAATAGAACAAAAAGCAATATCTTCTGCCGATATAATTGTTTTTCCCCCGAAAGAAGGCTTAAAAAAAAGAATCGAAAACCAAAAATCGATAAAAATCGATGCAGGAAATTCCGGCACTCTTTTTTACTTTTTAGGTTCCATTCTTTCTTTAATGTCTTCCGATTTTATTTTAACCGGAGATTCATCGATTTTAAAGCGTCCGGTAAAGCCTTTAATCGAAATTTATGAGGAGCTCGGCTTAAAATACGAATTTCTTGGCAGCTATGAAAAAGCTCCCATACGTGTTTTTGGAAAAGCTTCTTCAACTAAAGTCCTTAAAGAAAAAACACTCTGTCTTGAGGGGGATTTTTCACAGGTTGTAAGCGGTCTCCTGCTTGGAGCCGGTTTACTCGATTTTCCTTTACAAATAAATTTAAAAAGAGCAGGGGAGCTTCCCTATTTAAAAATAACCCTTCATTGGCTTAAAACTTGCGGCATTAAATTTGATGTTTCGGACGATTTTAAAACTTTTAAAATTAACGGCGATATTTTAGACGCTAATTTTAAACCCGGCTTTTCGGCAAGTATTCCGGCCGACTGGTCGAGTGCCGGCTTTCCCATTGCCTTAGCCCTGATTACGGCTTCAAGTATCAGCATAAAGAATATGGATATAAATGATGTTCAAGGAGATGCGAGGATTGTAAAAGTCTTAAAAGAGATGAATGCGGATATCCGTTTTGAGGAGGAATCGCAAACTCTTAAAATTTTTCCTTCAAGTTTAAAGGGCGGAACCTTTGACTGTTCCGATATTCCCGATGCTGTTCCGGCTCTTTCCGCAATAGCTTGTTTTGCAAAAGGCGAAACCCTTTTAAAAAATATAGAAATCTGCCGTTACAAAGAATGTGACAGACTTTCAGTAATTGCCTCAGAGTTAAAAAAAATTGGAGCCGATATTACGGAGGGAAGGGATTTTTTACGTATAATAGGAAACGCAGGTAAAAACCTAAGACCTGCCTCGGTTGATTCTCATAAAGATCACCGCATAGCTATGATGCTTACCGTTATAGGTTTTGGTATCGATGATAAAGCCGAGGCTGTATTTACCCTAAAAAACGCCGAGTATTTCGATATAAGTTATCCGTCTTTTTTAGAAGATATAAAAAAGATACGGTTGACTTTTTCTATTTAATGTTTTAAAATTTTTAAGACAGCTGACGTTTGATATAAAGGATTTAAAATGTGTAATGTACATAAAAAACTAATTCTTTTCTTTCTTATTTTGTATGCATTTAATTTATTCGCTGATGAGGATGTTTTTGTTTTTTATTCTCAGCCTTCATCCATTGTGTCCAAATTTGTTACAGGTATTTTGCAGGATTCATATGGCCGGATTTGGTTCGGTACTAAAGAAGGTTTGGCATATTATGACGGTATTAAATATAAAAACTATGAATATATTCCTTTTTCAAAAGATTCCATTCAGTCTTCACAAATTCAATGTTTGTATAAGGACCCGATAAAGGCTGAAAACGGAAGCGATGTGTTTTGGATAGGTACCTTTTACGGAGTTGAAAGGTTTAATATCGATACCGAAACATTTACCCACTTTGATATGACGAATTCGATCGTTTTCGGTTTTTTAAGGGATTCTCATGACCGCTTATGGGTCGGAACCCTGGACGGCTTGTATATATTAAATGAAGATGACGGTTCCGTTATTGAATTTTCTCAAACTTCCGAATTTTACATAGGGAACAACGAAATATCCAATATTTATGAAGACTCAGAAGGGCGGATATATGCCTGTACACATGGGGGATTATGGGAGTATGATGAGCCCAATAAAAGATTTCGACGCTCAAGGCTTTTTGAAAAAGATAGGACGGTTACGGAATCAATTGTTAATAATATTTTTGAAGAAGACGGAATATATTGGGTATCCGTTTGGAATACAGGCCTATTTCGAATTGATCCAAAAAACGGAAAAAGAAATCTGTTTACATTTTCAAACAATAAAATAACATGCCTATCAAACGAATTTTCTGATAATGTGCTATTGATAGGAACCGGGGGCGGCGGCTTAATAAGTTTTGATAAAAATACATATTCTTATACCGAATATACTTCAAAACAGCGTTCATATAATCTTTCAAACGATTTTATTTTTTCGATATACGTAGATACTTACGGTTCATTATGGGTCGGCACAAACGGAGGCGGAGTAAACATATATGACACTAAACGTATGTGGTCAAAACTTATATTGTTACATGAAAATAAAATCAGCAGCAGAGAAAATTCGGTTTCAGGTTTGACTAAGGATAACAAAGGAAACTTGTGGATAAGCCTTTTAAATAACGGTATAACCTATTATGATTTAAGCACAGGGAAAAAGAAATATTATCTTTGTTCCGAATCGAAAATTATTTCCAATTCCGTATTTCAATTTCACATAGATAAAAATGAGGATATATGGGTTGGTACGGATATTGGATTATGTAAATATGATAAAAAAAAGGATGCCTTTGTTGGAGTTAGCCTATACAATGAGAATATAATTGAAGACGGTGAAAGAGTCATATACAGCATTATAAGCGATGATAACGGATTTTTATGGATAGGTACATATGATGGAGGACTCATTAAATTTTCACCTTCATCCGGAATTCTTAACAGATATAAAAATGATCCTAAAAATCCCAATAGTTTATGCAGTAATCTTATTTTTAGTCTGCTTATAGATTCCTGTAAAAGACTTTGGGTAGGCACCAATAAAGGTCTTGCCGAGTATAAGCCTTCAACCGATGAATTCACGATATACAGATATAATGTAAATAACAGAAAAGGTATTTCTTCAGACAGAATAACCTCATTATTTCAGGATGTTTCCGGTAAATTGTGGATAGGAACCGGTGACGGAGGCGTTAATATATTCGATATCGAAAAAAAAGAGGCTTTGAATTATACTGCAAATGAGGGACTCCCCGCAAACTTTATTACCGGTATGACCGATATGGATAATAACTCCATATGTGTTGCTGCAATAAAGGGTATGACAATATTTAATCAAAATGCTGAAATTATATACAGCTATACTTTTTATAATCATGAAAGACGGTTTACAACAGTTCCTGTTACAATTGGAAATCAATGCTTTGTGGGAACACAAGAAGGTGTTTTAGGCGTGGATATTAACTATCTTTTATCGTTTAAAAAACAAGAGGTTCCCGTAAAAATAAGAACAATAGGCATAAACGGAAATCAGACTCCGGCATTTAAAATAGATCTTCAAAAAACTTATAAATATAAGTATTCCGAAAATAATATAAGTTTTGAGTTTTCATCGATGGATTTATCTCCTCTTTCAAGACCTTCTTATGTTTTTATGCTTGAGGGTTTTGATAAAAATTGGATTAATGCCAATATGAAAAACTATGTGCAATATACTAACCTTAAATCGGGACAATATACGTTTAAAGTAAAAGATATTTCAAATCCATATCCTGAACCTGCATCTTTTACCTTTATTATAGAAAAACCTTTTTGGCTCTCGTTGCCGATGATAGCCGCATATATTTTAATTTTTGCAGGCATGACTTTTTTAATTTGCAGGCTTCGTCAGCTTTTTCAATATAAGGTTGCAAATAAAAAACTTCAACAAGAACAAAAAGACCTTATATCTGCAAATGAACAGCTTACGGTTTTATCTACAGTTGACGAATTAACAGGTGTAGGAAACAGAAGACAGTTGGACATGGTGGGTAAAGATCTTTGGCGCAGGGGATTGGATAATAAACAGCCGATATCGTTAATAATGATAGATATAGATTTATTTAAACAATACAATGACCTGTATGGACATCAGGCCGGAGATAATGTTCTTAGAACTGTTGCTCAAACCTTACAAAAAAATCTGAGAGCAAAACATGATTTTGTAGGAAGATATGGAGGAGAAGAATTCTTGGTTCTGCTTTATAATAGCTCTGTTTCCGAAACAATGAAGATATCCGAAAAACTCCGTATTGAAATTAAAAATTTAAACATTGAGCATTCGGCTGCAAAGGATAAGATCTTAACTATTAGCTTAGGTGCCTATACTTCCGTTCCTACTAATGAGCTTTCATATGAAACTATGCTTTCCTTTGCAGATTCTGCTCTTTATAAGGCTAAAGAAAGCGGAAGAGATATCTGCAAAATGTATACGGAGTAAGACTGATAAAATATTATCTTCCTATTGACCATTGCAAAAATAAGGTGTAGACTGTTTCTTATGAAAGATAAAATAATAGATGCTGCGATTAGGCGCGTTCCGGACTTCCCTAAAAAGGGAATCCTTTTTTATGATATTACCGGTATTTTGGTCAATCCGGAAGTTTTTAGTTATTGCCTTGATAAGATGACGGAAATGTACAAGGATAAAAAGATAGATGCTGTTGCTGCCATTGAAGCCAGAGGCTTTATCTTTGCTGCCCCATTTGCCTATAAAATGGGAATACCTCTTATTTTAATCAGAAAGAAAGGAAAACTCCCGGGAGAAACTTACTCTGCTTCGTATGACCTTGAGTACGGACAAGCCTCTGTTGAGGTTCACAAAACAGATGTAGTAAAAGGTCAAAATGTCCTTCTTTTAGATGACCTGATTGCCACAGGAGGAACTTTAAATGCCGCCCGAAGTATCTTAGAAGAGGGAGGGGCAAAGGTTGTAGGTTTTTGCGGAGTTGTGGGCTTACCCTTTTTAAATTATAGCAAGGTTCTGGGGAATTTGCCTGTAAAAACTCTTATAGAATATGACAGCGAAAAAATTTAACTCTATTTTTAAGATTTTTGATTTTTTTATTGCATATTTTTCATTTATATGATAAAATCTAAAAGTTACTTCGTAAATTTTTACAAAGTAACGTTTAAACTTAGGATTTATGCTTTATTATACGTATTTGGAGTTATGATATGACTAAAACAAAAGGAAAAGTAGTCGGTATTAACGGTAACATGATAAGCGTTGCTTTTGAAGGCTTGGTTACCCTTAACGAGGTAGGCTATGTTGAGGTTGGTTCAAAAAAACTAAAAAGCGAGGTAATCCGTATTCGGGGAGAAGTAGCTCAGCTTCAAGTATTTGAAATTACAAAGGGAATAAAGGTCGGTGACCCTGTCGAGTTTACCGAAGATCTTCTTTCGGTAGAGTTAGGCCCCGGTCTTTTAGGTCAAGTTTATGACGGACTTCAAAATCCCTTGCCTGAGCTCGCTGAACAAGCCGGTTATTTTTTGGAAAGAGGTATCTACTTAAACGCCCTTTCCCGAACGGCAAAATGGCACTTTACTCCCTCTGCCAAAGAAGGAGATACCCTTAAGCGTGCAGACTTGCTGGGAACCGTACCTGAAGGCAGCTTTACCCATCGCATCATGATTCCTTTTAACATGTATGGAACTTATAAATTAAAATCTATAAAATCTGAAGGCGATTATACCGTAGACGATACAATAGCTGAGGTTACGGACGAAAGAGGAAACGTAATACCTCTTACCATGAGTTTTAAGTGGCCTGTAAAACGTGCAATCGACTGTTATGCAGAACGCTTAAAGCCGACGGAAACCTTGGTTACAAAGATGAGAACAATGGATACATTTTTCCCCGTTGCAAAGGGCGGAACCTATTGTATTCCCGGTCCCTTCGGTGCAGGAAAAACCGTTTTGCAGCATGCAACCAGCCGAAATGCCGATGTCGACATCGTTATTATTGCAGCCTGCGGTGAGCGTGCCGGTGAAGTTGTAGAAACTCTTACCGAATTCCCTGAACTTAAAGACCCCAAAACGGGCCGAACCCTCATGGAGCGTACAATAATTATCTGTAATACATCTTCGATGCCGGTTGCTGCCCGTGAAGCTTCGGTTTATACAGGCGTAACTCTTGCAGAATACTACCGCCAAATGGGCTTGGACGTTCTTCTTCTTGCAGACTCTACCAGCCGATGGGCTCAGGCTCTTCGAGAAATGTCGGGCCGCTTGGAAGAAATCCCCGGTGAAGAAGCCTTCCCTGCCTATCTTGAATCCTACATCGCAGCCTTCTACGAAAGGGCAGGTATTGTCCGCCTAAGCGACGGTTCAAAGGGTTCCGTTACAATCGGAGGAACAGTATCTCCTGCGGGCGGTAACTTTGAAGAGCCCGTAACTCAGGCCACGCTAAAGGTAGTAGGAGCCTTCCACGGCCTTTCACGAGAAAGATCCGATGCCCGAAAGTATCCGGCAATTCATCCCCTCGATTCTTGGTCAAAATATCCCAGCGTTCTTCCTTTAGAACAAGTTAAATACGGAAGAAGCTTTTTACGCCGAGGTACCGAGGTTGAACAGATGATGAAGGTTGTAGGTGAAGAAGGAACAAGTATCGAGGACTTTATCGTTTACTTAAAAGGCGACTTACTCGATGCCGTTTACTTGCAGCAAAACTCCTTTGATAAGGTAGATGATGCAGTTTCGGTTGAGCGCCAGCAGCACATATATCATATTTTGATTGAAATTTTAGGCACTTCATTTAAATTTGTTTCAAAGGATGAAGCCCGCTCTTATTTCAGCAAACTTAAACTTATGTTCATCGACTATAACTACTCGCCTTGGGGCTCGGATGCATTTAAATCCCATGAAGACGGAATTAAAAAGCACATCGCCGAAAAAGCGGATAGCTTAGATGAGAGTGCAAAAAAATTATTGAAGCAGGCGGTGTAAGATGAAAAAGGTATATAGTAAAATAGAATCGATTAACGGTTCGGTTATTACGGTTAAGGCCGACGGCGTATCATACGGAGAATTGGCTGAAGTTCAAACCCGTTTCGGAGCCTCTCTTGCCGAAGTCAATAAGCTTGATGGCGATTTGGTTTCCTTGCAGGTTTTTGCAGGCGGCCGAGGTGTTTCAACCGGAGATGAGGTACGCTTTTTAGGCAAGGAAATGCAGGTAAGTTATTCCGAGGACTTGCTCGGCCGCATTTTTAACGGTTCAGGCGATCCGAGGGATTCAGGCCCTGCCTTAAAGGATAACATGATTCCTATAGGAGGCCCTTCGGTAAACCCCTCAAAGCGTATTCTTGCAAACAGAATGATTAGAACCGGTATTCCGATGATTGACGTATTTAACACCCTTGTTGTTTCTCAAAAGCTGCCCATATTTTCAATCTCAGGTGAGCCTTATAACGAGCTTTTAGCCCGAATAGCTATGCAGGCCGAGGTTGATGTAATTATCTTGGGCGGAATGGGCTTAAAATATGACGATTATCTTTATTTTAAGGACACTCTTGAAGAAGCCGGTGCTTTGAGCCGAACAGCTATGTTCGTTCATACGGCAGCAGATCCGACGGTTGAGTGCCTTATGATTCCGGATATGTGTCTTGCAGTTGCAGAGAAATTTGCCATTGCAGGTAAGAACGTTTTGGTTCTTTTAACCGATATGACAAACTTTGCAGATGCAATGAAAGAAATAGCCATTATTCAGGAACAGGTTCCTTCAAACCGAGGTTATCCCGGAGACCTTTACAGTCAGCTTGCAGCCCGCTATGAAAAGGCTGTAGACTTTGCTGACGCAGGTTCCGTTACGGTCTTGGCCGTTACCACAATGCCGGGCGATGACGTAACTCATCCGGTTCCCGATAACACCGGTTATATTACCGAAGGTCAGTTCTACCTTAAAAACGGACGAATTGAGCCCTTCGGAAGTCTTTCACGATTAAAGCAAAACGTAAATGGTAAAACAAGGGATGACCACCGTGCATTGATGGACAATATGATTAAGCTTTACGCCTCATATAAAGATACCTTGGAAAAGAAGTCCATGGGCTTTATGATGAGCGAATGGGACGAAAAGCTCCTAAAATACGGTGCAAAATTCGAATCGGGAATGATGGACTTGTCCGTAAACATTCCGCTTGAAGATGCTCTCAACCTAGGCTGGAAAATTCTTGCCGAATGTTTTACCCGTGAAGAAACAGGTATTAAATCCGAGTTGGTAAATAAGTACTGGCCGGCAAACTAAAGGGTAGGCTATGGCGATAAAACTGACAAAAAATGAGCTAAAGAATCAAAAAGAATCTTTAAAAATGTACAGAAGATACTTGCCGACTCTTCAGCTCAAAAAACAGCAGCTTCAAACCGAAATCCGCACCATCGAGGCCCGGGCTAAAGAAGTAAGGCTTCACAGGGATGCCCTTAATCGGGAATTCGAAGACTGGGTAGCGGTATTCGGCGAGCAAAATGTTTTTCAGCCCTCGATGGTTAAGATAAAAGAGCTTTTAACTTCAACCGGAAATATTGCCGGAGTGAGTATCCCTGTTTTTTCCGGTGCTGAATTTGAACGCTCTAAGTATGATCTTTATAAGACTCCTCTTTGGGTTGATACGGCAGCTGAGAAATTACAGGAAGTTTTGAGCTTAGACCTTGAGGCAAAGGTACTTGACGAACAAGTCCGCCTATTGAATACGGAGCTTAGAACGACCACTCAGCGCGTAAACCTCTTTGAAAAGGTTAAAATACCCGAAACTAGGGCAAACATAAAGAAGATTACGGTTTATTTGGGCGATCAGCAGGTTGCAGCTGTTGTTCGCGGTAAGATTTCAAAAAAGAACCTTGAAAAGGTTCATCATAAGGATGAAGCTCTATGATTGTACCTATGAAAAAAGTAACTCTTTTAGTCTTAAAAAATGAGCAGCGTCATGCCTTAAAAGATTTAAGAAAATTAGGGCTCTTACATATTGAAGACCGTCCTGCAAACGGTACCTTGATAAACGAGCTAAGATCCGAAAAAAACGATATAACTCTTGCTATGAGCCTTTTAACGGAATATCTTCCCAAAAAAGAGAAAAAAGGAGTAACGCCGCCCTCTCTTTTAAGTGAAGAAGATACCCTTACCTTTGTAGATTCCGTCTTGTCCTTAACAGCTTCTTATAAGAGCAATATGGAAGAATCTGCAAGGCTTTCAGGTGAAATAGCATCTTATGCAGAGTGGGGAGAAATAAATACTGCCGATTTTAATTTCTTGGAAGAAAAAGGTATCTATCTTTTTCCTGCAACTACCTCATTAAAAACTTATTCTTCCCTTTCCGAAGATATTAGGACTATTTTAGTGGGGCAGGGGAAAACGGGAGTAAGGTTTTTAATCTGGAGTAAAACAAATGCTCTTCCGGCTGATTTACCTCAGGATATTATTCCTTTAAAATTGCCTGAAACTTCCGTTAAGGCCTTAAAAGAAAAACTTAAGAGTTTAACGGCTAAGATTTCTTCTTACAAGCAGGAAATGACAAAGATGTCTGCCTACTTAAACTCCCTCCGTGCCTTGGACGAGATTGTTACCAAGAAGCTTCAATTTGAGATTGTGCATGAGGGTATGCAGACGATAGATTTCGGCGATCAAGATGATGCAGAGAGAGTTCAGCTTGTTTGGCTTACAGGTTATATTCCATGCGAAGATGAAACTAAACTTTCTTCCCTAGCAAAAGAAAAGTCTTGGGCCTATATTTCTCAAGATCCCGAAGAAGAAGATCCTGTACCTACAAAGATAAAGCGAAATAAGATTGTAAATCTGATTTCTCCCTTAATCGACTTTTTAGGTACTGTTCCCGGTTATACTGAGCCGGATATATCTCTTTGGTTTCTGCTCTTTTTCGGAATTTTCTTTGCAATGATATTCGGGGATGCCGGTTACGGTGCTGTTTTGTTTGTAATTTCAATTATTTTGATATTAAAAACAAAGGCAAAAAAACAAAAAGTGCCTACGGCTTTTTATATGTTCGGCTATTTAGGACTTATGACCGTTATCTGGGGTACCTTGGTCTGTAACTGGTTCGGTATGTCTACCGAGATTGTACCGCCTTTTCTTAAAAAATTGGCGGTTCCGGCTATTGCAAACTTTACCCCTGAGGATGTACGCAATCAAAACCAGATTTTGCTTTGCTTTACCCTAGGCTTAACCCAGCTGATGATAGCCCATGTAGTAAGTTTATTTAGGAACATTAAGTCTCCCAAATTCCTTGCCGATGTAGGCTCTCTTTCGATGCTTGGCGGAATGTATTTTGTGGTTTTAAACCTTGTTGTAGATTCCCAAAAGTATGCAATAAATAATACCGTGCTCCTTGCGATAGGTGCAGGTTTTGCTTTAAACTTTATCTTTGTAAACTATTCTACAGGGATAGGGCAGGCTATTGTTGAAAGCTTAAAAAACATTATCAATATGCTTTTGGGCGTAGTAAACGTATTTGCAGATATTATGAGCTACATAAGACTTTGGGCTGTAGGTCTTGCAGGAGGCGCTATAAGTGCAACCGTAAACGAGATGGCAGGCCCTGCCTTAGGAGGTTTTATAATCTTTGCAGGAGTCTTACTTTTATTGTTCGGACACGGTCTTAACTATATTATGAACGTGCTTTCCGTTATAGTCCACGGTGTTCGGTTGAATACCTTGGAATTCTCTAATCATGTAGGCTTGACTTGGTCGGGCTTTAAATATGAACCCTTTAACGAATAAATTTGGAGGAAGGATATGACTTTTGGTTTTTTTGGTGCTGCTGCTGCGTTAGGTATTTCAGCTATCGGTTCTGCAATCGGTCTTGCAATTGCAGGTCAGTCAACAATCGGTGCATGGAAGCGCTGTTATTTAAATAACAAGCCTGCTCCCTTTAGTTTGGTCGCCTTTGCAGGTGCTCCTCTTACGCAGACTCTTTACGGTTTCTTGCTTATGAACAGGATGCTTACATCATCTCAGAGCGATTGGTTTTTATTGGGCTTAGGCCTTGTTTGCGGTGTTTCTATCGCAGCATCTGCTATTGCTCAAGGTAAAGCTTCTGCTTCAGGTTCCGATGCTATGGCCGAAACAGGAAAGGGCTTTGTACAGTACATTACTATCGTAGGTCTTTGCGAAACCGTTGCTCTTTTCGTAATGGTCTTTGGGATGATGAAGTGCTAAAGCATACGGTATGCCGGGATGATGAAATGCTAAAGCCTACAGTATGCGGCATGATGAAATGCTAGGCATTAATCGGTTTTATGCCGGGTATTGACTAAGATAGTATTTTTTGATATTCTATGAAAACTCCGGCTCGCAGAAAATGCGGGCCTCAGAAATGTGTCCATAGGAGGGAACATGAGAAACTATGAACTTATGACGGTTTTTCCGGTTGAAGAGGATCTCTATAAACCGGGAATAGATGCTCTACATTCAATTCTGGCGGATTTCGGTGTTCAGATCAAGTCTGAAGAGCCTTTCGGCGATCGGGATTTAGCTTATGAAATCAAAAAGAAGACAAAGGGACGTTATGTGCTTTTCAACATTGAAGCAGATCCTGCAAAAATGATTGAATTGGACAAGCGTTTTAAGCTGATCACTCAGATGTTGACCTATCTTTTTGTTCGTTTAGAGGACTAAAAAGGAGACTTTATGGCAGATATAAACCATGTAGTATTGGTAGGCCGCTTAACTAGAGATGCTGAGCTTAAATATACGTCTTCCGGTATTGCGGTTTGTAATTTTGCTATAGCGGTCAACAGAAGACGGAAAACAGGCGATGACTGGAGCGAGGAAGCAAGTTTTTTTGACGTGGTTCTTTGGGGCCGGCAGGGTGAAGCCCTAAACCAATACCTTGTAAAAGGTAAACAGGTTGCTATTGACGGTGAGCTTAGGCAAAACCGCTGGGAGCAAGACGGGCAAACCCGCAGCAAGGTGGAAATTGTTGCTAACAATATTCAGCTTGTCGGCGGCTCGGCAGGTCAGGGCGGACAATCACAGGCCGCACCTCAACGCCAAGGATCATATCAGGGCAGCGGAAATAATCAGTATAATGATGGAAATCAGGCACCTTCTGCTTATCAAAGAAGACAGGAGCCTTCTTATGACGATTACCAGCCGGATATGGGAAATTCAGATTTGGATAATATTCCATTTTAAGGAGATTTAAATGTCAGACGAAACAATGAATGATGTAGACATGGAAGCTAACATGCAGGAAAATATTCGCGAAGGCGAAGACAAAAGAAAGGGTAGATCTTTTTACCGCAAAAAGGTTTGCCGCTTTTGTGCACAAAAGTTAAAGATCGATTATAAAGAACCGGATGCTTTACGCCGCTTTATAACCGAACGCGGTAAGATTCTTCCCAGAAGAATTACCGGCACTTGTGCAAAACATCAGCGAAAACTTGCCGTTGAAATTAAGCGTGCAAGAGCTGTTGCTTTGCTTCCTTTCGTTATGAACGAGTAGAATTTTTAGTGTAAGCAAGCTGCCTCAAGCCTCTTTACTTTAGGGTATGTTGCTTACATTAAAATAACACTATTAAGCCCTTTCCGACTCCCGGAATTGGGCGGATATTTTTTTTTAGGAGCTTGTATATGAAGGTTATTTTAAATGAAGATGTTAAGTATCTCGGAGAAGAAGGAGATATTAAGAACGTAGCCAAGGGATATGCCCGAAACTACCTCTTCCCCAGAAACTTAGCTGTTCCTTGTAATGAGTTTACTCTGGCTCATTTTGAATCACGCAAAGAAGAAATTGAGGCTAAAAAGGCTGCAAAACGCCAAGATGCTGCAAGTCTTAAAGAAAGACTTGAGGCTCTTTCAATTAAGATTCTTATGCCTGCAGGACCTAACGGAAAACTATACGGTGCCGTTACAACTCAAACTCTTTTTGATGAGCTGCAAAAACTTGATTTCGATATTGAAAGAAAACGTATTGAAATCCCCGGTCAAACCGTTAAGAGCACAGGTGTGCATAAGGCCCTTGTAAAGCTTTATGAAAATACCTCTGCAGAGATTTCTTTTACCGTTGAGGCTCAGATTGCTGAAGAAAAGCCTGTTAAGCCTTCCGAGAAAAAAGGACGAAGACCTCGCAGGGACGAAGAAGCTTCTGAGGAACAAGTTTCAGCAGAAGAAAATTCCGCTACTGAAGAAGTTCAAAATTCGGAATCGGAAAACTAAGACTTTAAAAATATGCGGATATTTTATCCGCATATTTAAATTTAAACCCATATGGATAGTAAAGATATAAACCCCCAGCCCAAATATAAACGTTTTACTATTCGCTTTTTAGACCGCTCAATAAGATTTTTGAGTGCTTCTATCATTGCTTTTATTATTTTTTATGTTTTAAGCAGTTCCCAAGATTTTTTAGACTCCAGCTTATTTATAATATTAAATGTATTGATGAGTCTTTGTGTCTTACTTATAATTTTTACGTTTGCAGCAATTGCCGTTAGAATTTTTTTTATGATACGTTATAAAGAAATTGATATTATAAAATTCCTTACGGATATACTTTTATTGTTTTTATCGATAATATCGGCTGTTCTTTTTTCTTTCCTTGTAGTAGTTGCAAAAGGAAATGTTTAAAAAAAAGACTGCCCATAATCTCCTTATTGGAACAGTCTTTTTTAGTTTAAATCGGTGTTTTTATCGATAAGTTTTAAGCCGTTTTTTCGCCAAGAAGTTTTATCTTAGGTTTTGACGAGTTGCTTCCTATCATTTTTTTATTTATTATAAGCTCTTTTCTACCCTTTAAGGATGGGGCTTCAAACATTGCATCCAGCATAAGTTTTTCTACAATGGAACGTAAACCTCTGGCTCCCGTATTTTGGTCTATAGCCTGCTGAGCAATGGCCGTAATAGCATCTTTGTCAAAGTGAAGATCGACATTATCAAGTTTAAAGGTTGCCTGAAACTGCTTTATTATGGCATTTTTGGGTTCAACCAATATGCGTGTTAGGTCTTCCTTTGTAAGCTCATTTAAGGCAACCTTTATCGGGATTCGTCCTATCAGTTCCGGGATAAGACCGAATTTTACCAAATCATCGGGTGAAACCTGATCATACAACTCGGTAAGATTTTTTTCACTCAGTTTTTTAACCTCGGCACCGAAGCCTATAGGTTTTGTAGAGATACGGGCTTCCACTATTTTATCCAAGCCTACAAATGCTCCTCCGCAGATAAAGAGGATATTTGTTGTATCTATTTTAAGCATATCCTGATTAGGATGCTTTCTTCCGCCCTGAGGTGGAACGGAGGCTGAAGTTCCTTCGATTATTTTTAAAAGAGCTTGTTGAACACCTTCGCCCGATACATCGCGGGTAATGGAAACATTTTCGCTTTTTCTGGAAATCTTATCGATTTCATCGATAAAAATGATACCTCTTTCGGCTTCTTTTATATCTCCGTTTGCATTTTGAATAAGCTTAAGGAGGATATTTTCGACATCTTCGCCTACATAACCTGCTTCAGTCAAGGTTGTTGCATCGGCTATGGCAAAGGGAACCTGCATTTTTTGTGCAAGGGTTTTTGCTAAAAGAGTTTTACCGGATCCTGTAGGACCTAGTAAAAGTACATTTGACTTTTCTATGACTACATCATCTTTTAAAGGAGGATTCATTATCCGCTTATAGTGGTTATAAACAGCTACAGATAGAACTCTCTTTGCCTGTTCTTGGCCTATTACATATTCATCAAGATAGTCTTTGAGCTCTTGAGGTGTGGGAATAGGGCCTGAACGGTCTACAGGTCTGACAGTCTTATACGATTTTATATAGCTTCCGCAAAGATCTACACATCTATCGCAGATGGCAATACCTCCGGGCCCCGGAACTACAAAGCGTTCAGAACTTTCAGGTTTATTACAAAAAGAGCATATTAAAGCCCCGCCCATTCTATTTCTAGCCATCTTTTCTCCTATTCATAACGGTATCGATAATACCGTAGGCTAAGGCTTCTTCGGCCGACATAAAGAAATCTCTTTCCATATCGGCGGCTACCTGTTTTTCCGTCTTGCCGGTATTTTCCGCAAAGTATTTAATGGTAAGTTTTTTTAATCTTACAATTTCTTTAGCTTGGATATTGATATCTACCGCCTGTCCTTGAACTCCGCCCCATGGTTGGTGAATCATAACACGGGATGAGGGGAGGGCATAGCGTTTGTTTTTTGCTCCTCCGGCTAAAAGGACTGCGCCCATACTGGCACATTGACCCAAACAAATTGTTTGTACATCGGGACGAATGTGCTGCATAGTATCGTAAATCGCAAGACCTGCCGTTACAGAGCCTCCGGGACTGTTTATATAGAGGCTGATATCCTTGTCGGGATTTTGGGCCTCTAAAAATAAAAGCTGGGCTACAACCAAATCGGCAGACATATCGGTTATTTCTCCGTCTACAAAGATAATCCTATCCTTTAAAAGACGCGAGAAAATATCATAGCTGCGTTCTCCGTTTCCGGTTTGTTCAATTACATAAGGTACAAGTGTACTCATTTTTTTTCCTTAAAACAGCAAAATTTAATCTTTTAAAAGTTCTTCAAAGGTAATTTTCTTGCCTTTTTTGATTGTCGATTTTTCATAAAGAGCTTTAAAAAGTTTTTCTTCTTTTAAGCCTTCGCTTAAATATTCTTTTTCGCGAGGGTTGGAATAATATTTTTTCAGCTCATCGAGAGTGATATCCATTCTTTCGGATAAGCGGACATATTCGGCTTCAATCTCGTCATCGCTTACTTCAATATTTTTTTCTTTAAGAAGGGTTTCAATTAAAACTCTTTCTTTTAAGGTCTTCTCGGAATCTTCTCTCCAGCCTTCTAAAAGAGCTGCTTTTGATTGCGGGCCTTTACCGAACATTTTTTCAAGTTCTTCAGGTGTAGTTCTAAATTGATTAGCCATCATCATCCATCTGGATTCAAGCTCTGCTCTTACCATAGATTCAGGAAGGTCTATTGTATGTTCTTTTACCATTTGTTCGGTTAAAGCATTTTTTTGTAAAGATTTGATTTTTTCTTCTACACTTATTTCAAACTTTTTCTTGATATCGGCCTTTAGTTCGTCCAAGTTCTTATACTTTTCATTTATGTCTTGAGCAAAGTCATCATCAAGTGCCGGTAAATCCTTGTATTTAAGAGCTGTAAGAGTTACCTTTATTTTCTTTGTTTTTCCGGCAAGTTCTTCGTTTGAATCGTCCTCGGGGAAGGTCTTTGTGATTTCCTTAGATTCACCTTTTTTCATGCCGACTATATCATCATCAATCTTATAGATATTTAATCCTGAACCCATTGTAAATACAAAGTCTTTTCTTTCAGTGCCTTCGATTGTTTTTCCTTTATCGTCAAGTTCGCAATAATCGATTGTTGCAATGTGATCTTTTTCTGCTGAAGCTCCTTCTTTGCAGGCTGTAACAAGGGCATTCCGCTCTTGAAGTCTTTCAAGTTCTTTTTTGATGTCTTTTTCAGAAACGCTTGCTTCCGGCACTTCGATAGTAAAGCCTTCCGTTTTTTTAATTTCTACCTTGGGGAAGACATCATAATGGACTGTAAAGGAAAAGTCTTCTTCAACTTTTAATTCGGGCTTTTCGTTCAGTTCGGGATAAGAGTAGGGGAGAGGTCTTTCATATTCATCAAGAGATTCAAAGATTTCTTTTAAGGACTCTTCGATTAGGTCTCCTGCAAGGTCTCCCTTGATAGCATCGCCGTATTTTGTTTCAAGTACGGATACGGGAACCTTTCCTTTTCTAAATCCCGGTATTTGAAGCTCTTTTGAATATTTGTTGAGCAATTTTTTATAGCTTTCTTGAACATCAGCTTTTTTGATTTTTACTGAAAGTTCCGCATGTGATTTTTCTTTAAGAGTTACGTTCTTTTCGTAGTCCATTTTTCCTTCCTTAGAGTTGATTTTAAGACTGCCCTTTATATAAAAGGGTATAAAAAAAAGCGATCCGTTCACCGAATCGCTTTAGAAGCGGGAAACGAGGATTGAACTCGCGACATCCACCTTGGCAAGGTGGCGCTCTACCACTGAGCTATTCCCGCAATTCTACTCCACTTTTTGTTTTGTGGAATTGTGCGAGAGGAGGGACTTGAACCCTCACGCCGAAGCACTAGATCCTAAGTCTAGCGTGTCTGCCAATTCCACCACTCTCGCTTAACAGTGAGCGTGTGTATAATATACATAAACCCAAAAAATGTCAAGTATTGAAATTTTATGAGCAAGTCATCTAAAAGTCTTGTTCACACGGAGGAGTATATTCTTTTTTTATATTTTTGTCAATAGTTTGAGCTAAAAAAGATGACAAAAATGCCCAAAATGATTATAGTATTATTATGAGCGATATTAAAAAACAGCCGAGAGAAGATTATAACTTAGGCTTTATTTTGCAATATGAAAATGTTGCTTGGTTTGATGAAGAATGTGGAGAAGTGCGTATTTTAGACAGGCGTATTTATCCCGAAAAAAAAGAATTTTGTATATGTAAAATATATGAGGAAGTTGCAAAGGCTATTGCCGACATGGTAACCCAAAGCGGCGGGCCATTTTCAGCGGCTGCTATGGGTATGGCTCTTGCTGCCTATCAAGGAAAAAATCTTTCAAAAACGGCATACCTTGAGTTTATGAAAGAGGCAGCCTATGCTCTATCCCATGCCCGCCCTACCACAAGCAAGGCGATGGAGCTTCTTACAGCCGAATCATTGAGCCTCTTTGAAAGACTCATCCAAAGCGGAGCATCTTCAAATGAAATTATTACCTCCTTAAAACAAAATGCGGTGGAACAAAACAATGTCAGGTATAAAAAAAATGCGGCAGCCGGCTCTTTTTTTGCCGATTTGGTTCCTGACGGCTCTTCAATTTTAACCCAATGTTTCGGAGAGACTACAGTCGGAGGATATTTACGCAGGTTTAAAGAAACCGATAAAAATATCAAGGTTTTTTGTGCCGAAACCCGTCCATATTTTCAAGGAGCCCGATTGACCGCTTCTTTGGCCTATGACATGGGCTTTGACACTACCGTCATTACCGACAATATGATAGCCCTTTTAATGAGCGAAAAAAAGATTAACTTTTGTGTTTCAGCTTCCGATGTTATAAGCCTTGATGGTTCTATCATAAACAAGATAGGAACCCTTCAAATTGCTATAGCTGCAAGTTACTTTGGTATTCCTTATTATGCAATAGGCTTTCCCGATAAAAATTATGTTTCTGCAAAAGAAGTAAAAATTGAATATAGAAATCCCGAAGAAGCTCTTTATGCTATGGGAAAAAGAACTGCAATTTTACCGGATGATTTTAGCCCTGAACATAAGAACGGTTTAATCTCAGGGCTTTATCCTGCCTTTGATATAACGCCTTATGAACTTTGCGCAGGCATAATTACGGATAAAGGCTTTTTTCAACCCGGGAGCTAAAGCTATAGGGAACCTCTAAAAACTTCCGTTTTTAGAGGTTTTCCTTAGATTTATTTGCGACGTATTTTTTATAAATTATTATAGTATAACAATTTATAAAAAATACTCGTCGGGCATCTCTAAAAACTAACCGAGTTTTTAGAGATGCCCTATAGTTTAAATATAAGACTGATTGCAACGGACTCAAAAAACATACCGATATTCTTTTTTGAATTGATTATTTTTTGTGTAAAATGAGCTTCATCTTTGTAATTATAATAGATTGGAGCTGTCTTCCATACAGCTTGAAGTTTTATGCGTGTTTTTTCGGAGGCTTTAAAAAATAGTTCATTCTTTAATTCAAAAGTCCATAATCGTTCGGCTTTATTTTTAGTAAAAGGGAGAGGCTTATATAGGTTTTTATGGCTTATAAGCTCTACTCTTATTGTGTTTAAGTAAAGAGGCATATTGTATTCTATCGAGTATGTTCCGGTATAACGGGCTCCGTTTCTGTTTTCACCATCATCATTGTCGAAAAAGAAAAAATCCTCAGTTGTTTGAGGAACAATGTCTTTGTAACTTATAATATGCCTTGTTTTTAAAATTAGACCTGACCATTCATTTTTTATTTTTGAGTTTAAATCAAAATAAAGTTCTAGGCCTGCATTGAGATCAATAAAGAATTTTGAAAAATATAGCGGTTTGATAACCTGTAAGTTATTGACATTTTTATTTTCGGCAAGTCCATAAAAATTTAGGCTAGGATAGGCCCAGCCTGTACTTATTGTAGTTCCGGAGAAGAAGTTGATAAAAGGCAGATAAACTATTTTTACATTTAAACACCCCAAAATATTTGCAGGCTTCAATGAGGCTTTAAACTCCAGTTCCGTATATTTTGAATTAGAATTTTCCTTGTAAGACCTTAAAAAATGCGATATAGAAATATTAAAATTTAAAGGATAGCTTAACTCTGTTTCAATTTCCGTTTTTGCTTTGTTTAGATCGGTATTTCCAAAAACATATGAAAAATTTATGAGAATTAAAATACAAAAACATATTTTTTTTAACTTCATACTTTATATTTTTACAAAACAAAAAAGCCGAAGCAGGGATATCCCGTTTACTTCGGCTTTTTTATATTACCGATTATATCGGAAACCGATTAATCGTTATATCGGAAGCCGATTGATCGGTGATGCCTCAATTTTTTTACTGGGCATTTGCGGGGGTTGTGGCCGGAATAAGATTCCCGGACCTGTCGATTATATCAACATCCGAATTAGGTGTAATCTGATCAACATAGAATGTGTACATAACAGGCTCAGAAACATTGCCTACATTATCGATAGCCTTAACTTCGATGTTGTAAACTGCATTTTGTGTAAATCTGATCGGTTCTACATACTTGGTATATTCTCCGTCATTTACTTTTACATAAATTGCGTCAACGCCTGAAAGGTTATCTTTTGCTGCAAATGAAACGGTTTCACTTGTAGAAACTATAACTCTGCCTTCTTCATCTACAACAGTATCGCTGGGGAATACCATGTACTTCTCGTCCTTGTTGATAAGACGGTTTGAATTTGCAATGCTTACAACGGGTGCTGTTCTGTCGATAGTAACTGCGAGTAACTTAATAGGAGCAAGGTTTCCTACATTGTCAATAGCTGTGTAATAAAGGTTTACAGGTCCTTCACCATCTAAAGAAACATAGGTCTGCTCCGATTCTTTTCCGTTTCCGGACATTTTAAGAGAGTTAAGATCCGTTCCCATATAACCGGCTGCTACACCTGATCCTCCGACTATGTCGGCTGCAGAAACATACCACTTTGTATCGGCTGAGCAATAAACTACTACACCGTCATTGTACAAAGGTGCTGTTGTCTTGATCATTGTATCAGGAGCCGTATTGTCTACGATTACCGACAAAGTTTTGGGCAATTCCAGATTTCCGCTGTTATCAAATCCTCTGTATGAAATATCATATTTCCCTTCTTCGAGAAGTTGGAAGGGGTTCTTGTATCTCATAAAGGCTGCACCATTTAAGGCAAATTCTACAAAGTCAAGACCGGTTTCTTTATCGGCTGATCTTAGTTTAAAAAAGACATCACTGTTTACATAGTTGGTGCCTTCTTCAACATAGTGAATTGCGGGGCGGACATAGTCTGTTCCTACAATAGAGGGAGCCTGTGCCCAAGCTGAAACAACTAAAAGTGAACATAAGGCTGCAAAAAAAATTTTTTTAATCATTAGTTACCTCCAAAATGATTTTTTAAAATTTCATAGTGTTTATTTAACACTGTGAATTTCGACTCTTCGGTTTTTGAAGCGGTCAGTAATCTCTGAATGGTTTCGGGCAGGTTCACGTGCTCCTTTACCTTCGACGATTATATTGTTAGCATCAAACAGCTTCATTTTTTGAAAATAGCTTGCAACAGCAATTGCCCGTTGTAATGCAATACGATCTTCATCTTTTTGTGAATCCAGTTTTGCACTGTGACCGTAAATGACGATTTTCTCTACATTTTTTGCCTTTAGATCTTCGCCTATTTCTTTTAGTATTTGTGCGGTAAACTGATCGATTTGATAAGATTGCGGTGCAAAATATACCGTGTAATAATCATCGGGCATATTTTTTTCTTCCGCTTTCTTATCTGTTTCTTCCTTTACTACTTCTTGTTCTTGAGTTTTTTCAGGTTCAGCCGGCTTTTCTTCTTTCTGTTTGGGAGCAGACTTACATGAAAAAATAAAAAGAACAGACAATAGCAAAAGTAATACTCTTACTTTTTTCAAAGAAACCTCCTTAAAATAATAATCTTAAGTATATTATCCTTCTTTTTCTGCCAATAGTCAAGAAGATTTTCTTATTTTTCTTTAGCTTCGGTAACAAAGGTTGTATATTGGGATAAAAACAAAAGCGGGACCGTACCTATGGGGCCGTTTCTTTGTTTTGCTAAAATGAGTTCGGTAGGAATAGGTTTTGCTTCATCTTCGCTTGTGTCGGCTCTTTCACGGTGTAAAAACATGACCACATCGGCATCCTGTTCAAGAGAACCCGATTCCCTTATATCGGCAAGCCCCGGTTTTTTTCCTTCGGCATCCCTTGTCAGCTGAGATAGGGCAACTACGGGAATATTCAGTTCTCTTGCCAGGCTTTTTAGAGACCTTGAAATTTCTGCAATCTGTTCATGACGCGGTATGCTTGCATTTTCGCCTGTAATAAGGGTTATATAGTCTATAAAAATGATTTTTACGTTATAGGGCGGACTACAAAGCTGGCGGGCTATGGCTCTTAAGTCCAAAAGCTTCATATTAGGCATATCCACAAGGTAAAAAGGGGCTTCATAGAGGGTACCGCAGGTTTCTGAGACCTTGCCGAAATCTCTGGCCGTTAGGTTTGCAGACCTTATTCTGTTTGAATTTATTTTTGCTCTCGAAGCTATCAAACGCTGTACCAACTGCATATCGGACATTTCAAGAGAAAAAAAGGCTGTCGGAATTTTTTCGTCAATAGCGATGTGGGCTGCCATGGTCATGGCTAGGGCTGTTTTTCCTACGGAGGGACGGGCTCCTATTATTATAAATTCCGAGTCCTGAAATCCATAGGTCATATTATCCAAATTACCGAAACCTGAGGGGACACCGGTGTATGCTCCTTTGCGTTCGTGTAGTTTTTGGAGAACCTCCAAAGTAGGCATTATGACCTCAGCCAAAGACTTAAAAGTCGCCGAATTACCGGCTTCCGTAAGGTCAAAGATGCTTTTTTGAGCTTCTTCCAAGACTGTTCGGCTCGATATGCTGTCATCAAATACATCTGCAGAAATTTTATTGGAAACTTTTAGCAAATTTCTTCTTATAGCGGCTTCCAACACGATTTTTGCATAAAATTCGTAGTTTGCAGAGCTTGGAACCTCATCCG
The DNA here is from genome assembly GCF_024181645.1 of Treponema denticola. Classification (NCBI taxonomy): domain Bacteria; kingdom Pseudomonadati; phylum Spirochaetota; class Spirochaetia; order Treponematales; family Treponemataceae; genus Treponema; species Treponema denticola. Next base: position 1,088,610 of record NZ_CP058624.1, read on the forward strand.
TAAGCGATGCTATGTAGCTTGCTCCTCCGACTGAATCCAATTCATTTGCCGAGCGAAGATAGTCTGTTAATATTAAAATATCCGCCTTTTGAGACTGGGTGTCTAATTCCGAAATAGCCTTATATATCTTTTGGTGCTGAGGAGAATAAAAAGCTGCTGCATCTAAAATCGGTCTTACAAAGGTAAAGACATCAGGATCTATTAAAATAGCTCCCAAAACAGCCTTTTCTGCTTCCATATTGTGAGGCGGAAGCTTGTTTTTTAAATTTTTTACACTATCCATTAAAAAAGCCCTCTCAAGCGAGGGCATTTTAACAGATAGTAAGATTAAAATCTAGCCTAAAGAAAACTTAAATTTTAAAAAGTTTTCGGCATTGCCGTAAAAAATCTTTACTCAGGTATTTTTATATAAAAAAATGATTTCTGTGGCGGATAATTGACAAAAAATGGATGAAGGCCTATACTGCATTCATAGAATAAAAAAGGATGTGTCATTTATGAAGAAGCTTTTTACTTTTGTTGTTATTAGAACTGTGATTTTTGCTGTTTTGCTGAGCAGTTTTTGTATGAGCTGTAAGCAAACAGTAACAGTTGTTAAAGAACCGTATGAGGTAAATACCAATGCAAATCGGATTAAAATACTGGTAATTGGTGAGCATTTAAAAAAAGAAAAAGTTTCGTTTTGGGTTGAAAAAGGAGCTGTAGGTTCTGAGGTAAAAAAAGAAGCTGAAAAACTGATTACTTTTACTTTTGGCTATGAACTTGCTTCATGGAAATTGAATCAACAAAACGGTGCGGATATAAGCGATAAGGAAAAATTTACCGACGATTCAGTTCTCTTTGCGGTTGCAAAAAAAATAGACGAGCCGCAAAATACCAATATTACGATTAGAATCAAGCAGATTGAGCATACAACAGTATCGGAGCCTGAGTTTCCCGTTGGGTCAAGGTCATCTTGGCTCAGCATCAAAGAAACAGCAATCAAGCGTCTTACTGTTGACCCAGGGTATGAGCTTATCGGTTGGAAACTTCGCACAGAGGACAGTGTTTTTATCAATGATTCATATACCTTTGAAAGCAATACGGATATTTTTCCGGTTGTTAGACAGCAAGGCTCACCGCAATTAGAAAAGTTTACTTTGAGTATATTCGGCGATAGTAATATAACAGTAAAGCGGCAAACGCTGACGGTTGAAAAAGGCACAAAGTGGTCTGAGGTTAAACAGGCAGCAACTGATAGTATAGAATGTGCTGATGGCTATGAGTGTATAGCTTGGAAAATCGACAATCAAAGCGGTGCGGTTTTAACCGACGACCATGAGTTTACAGCAGACACAAAACTGTTTGCTGAAGAAAAAAAAATTCCTGTTCCTCCGGCCGAAATGATTACCATAACCGTTCAAGGTGATGACGGTATCGAAGTAAAAAAAGATAGTATAAAGGTAAAAAAGAATTCCGTCTGGACCGGTATAAAAACCGCTGTTGCATCGTGTGCGGTATGTAAACAGTATTACGAATTTGTGCAATGGAAACTGACCGGTGCGACAGGAATCGAAATAACAAACGAAACCTCATTCACGGAAGATGTAACTGTTTTTGCCGTGTCCAAGCGAAAAACTGTCACCGTCCGTATTGCAGGAAATGACAAAGTTACGGTAAACACAGCAAGTCTTACTATTCACTGTGGGTCGCTTTTGTCTGAAGTAAAACCTAAAATTAAAGATTGCATAAGCGTTAAAAACGATTTGAGTATCAGCTGGCTGCTTGGTGATGAAAATGGTACGAGTATAACGGATAACTATTGTTTTGCCTCTGATAGTACCGTCTTTGTTAAAGCATTTGACACAGGAATTTTTAAGCTGGATAGCAGCGGGGCGATTATCGGATATACTTGTCTGCCTAAAAACTTACCGGCACATCTTGTTATACCAGAGCAAATCGGCGGAAAAACCATTACAACAATAAGCCAGAATGTATTTGCCGACTGTAATGCAATAAAAAGCGTTTCTTTCCCAAAGACGCTAATTAGCGTACAACAAAATGCTTTTAAAAATTGTGCGGAACTTCAAGCAGTTGAATTTGCAGATGGGGGAACACAATGTGTCTATAATACTTTTGATCAATGCAAAAAATTGGCAAAAGTTACAATCTTGGGCGGTGTGGTAAAGTACAACTTCCGCTATGCGTTTCAAAGTACGTCTCAGCTGCATATTTCTGAAATTGTATTATGTGAAGGTGTTACAAAAATCGAAGGTTATGCATTTTATAACCTTGCAGATATAACTAAAATTACCATATCGGCTACTGTTACTGATATCGGTACAAATGCTTTTGCAAATTGTAAAAGCATTAAGACGGTAGAATTCAAAAAAGGTTCTGTTACTATCGGCGATAATGCATTTTACGACTGTAACCAAATTACGGAGTTGCGTATATTGAGCGGCGATATAACATTTCCGTGTTCATCCATACTTGGAAACAAAATTTCGCAGCTATATTTAGGTGAAGAAGTTACTTCAATATGTCCTAATGCCTTTTCCGGCTGTACACAACTTACAGGTTTGGATATTTCACACTGTAAAAAACTGACGTCAGTACATGCTTCTGCTTTTAGTAATTGTACAAGTTTGGAAGTCCTTAAATTACCAGCTTCGCTTGAATTTATCGATAATTCTGCGTTTTTATCTTGCAGCGGTATTGCCGAGTTGAATATTGCCCATTGTGAAAACTTGAAAAGCATAAAGTCGTCATGTTTTGAAAATTGTTCAAACTTAAAAACGGTTCAGTTACCTAAGTCAATAGAAACTATTGAAAATAGAGCTTTTTATGGTTGTTATCAGATAGAACAAGTAGATTTATCGCCATATTCAAAACTTACCAAAATTGAAAACAGTGTGTTCTCCGGATGTTCAGCACTGCGGAGCATTACCTTCCCGGATAATCTTGAGCGAATTGGAAACTCTGCATTTAATAACTGTTATGCTTTGATGGCAGTACAGTTTCCGAAAAATCTTGAGCAAATCGGGAACTATGCATTTAGTAACTGTTATGCATTGACGGCTGTGCAGTTGCCGAATAATCTTAAGCGAATCGGAAACTATTCATTTAGTGACTGTAGTGCACTGACGGCTGTGCAGTTGCCGAATAACCTTTTAGAAATAGGTAGGAGTGCTTTTTATAATTGTTCGGCAATTACCGGCATTACTTTCGGTCAAAAATTGAGAACAATACAAGATAATGCATTTGAAAAATGCCGCGGTATAAGAGGTGCACTTGACATGCTGGCATGTACAAATCTTACCGAAATTGGAGGTTCAGCCTTTTTAGACTGTTCGGCGATTACGGAAATCAAACTGCCCGCTTCGTTGCAAACGCTCAAGGATAAGAGTTTTGCAAACTGCATAGCTTTAAAAAAAGTTGTTCTTGGAAACGGTGCAATCACCCATACAACTGGTACTAGCGATTCTTTTCTTAAGTGCAAAAGTATTAAGGAGCTGACAATTCTTTCAGGCAAAGTAACTTTTAAGGTAAAAGATATGCTTGCCGATTCATATAAAACGATTTCCTCTGTTGTTTTCGGGGAGGATGTTACCGAAATTGGTTCTACAGCTTTTACTGAGTGTCTCGGTATAAAAGGCGTTTTGGATTTGTCGCAATGCGATAAATTAACATCAATAGGTTATTTGGCATTTTACGGCTGCTCAAAACTACTTGGAGTCCGGTTACCGAAAAACCTTACCAAAATCGACAGTTCAGCATTTTCAAGCTGTATAGGTTTATCAGGTGTTTTAGATATGTCCGCTTGTAACAAGTTAGTGTCGCTCGGCTCTTCCGCCTTTTACGGCTGCTCTAATATAAGCGGCATTAGATTTCCAAAAAACATTAAAACTATCGGATCATCTTGTTTTGCAAATTGTTACAATATAAAAGGCTCGATTGATATGTCAGGTTGTACGGAATTGCAAAAAATCGAAAATTCGATATTTTCTTCCGATAAAAAAATACAAACAGTAAAATTCCCACCCAATATTACCGAAATAGCTGACTCGGCATTTTTAAAATGTTCCGGTTTGACGGAAATTAAACTTCCGGAAAGTCTTACAAAAATTGGGAATAAAGCATTTGGAGAATGTACTGCCTTAGCTTCAGTCGAATTTGGAAACAGCGATATTTTAATAGCAACCGGAAACGATGCTTCGTTTTATAATGACAAAGATATAACTAAATTAACTGTTTTAAAAGGTAATATAAATTTTAAGTGTTCAGATGCCTTCCCGGCTTCGCGTCAAAAAATTAAAACGCTTATTTTAGGTGAAGGTGTTACAGGAATCGGGGCTTCTGCGTTTTCGGGTTGTATCGGCATTGAAGGCACTTTAAATTTAGGCAACTGTAGGGAATTGACCGCTATCGGTAATCAAGCCTTTAATTCATGCTATGGAATAACCGGCGTGCAATTCCCTGCAAGCTTACAAACACTCGGAGAGTCGGCATTTAACGGTTGTAATGGCATAAACACAATGATAGATTTATCTCAGTGTACTTCAATGCAATCTATAGGGAAATCTGCATTTTATAACTGTAAAAAAATTACCGGAGTAAAATTCCCGAACAGCCTTAAATCAATCGGAAGCTCTGCTTTTTGTCAGTGTGTTGAACTTGAAGGGATGGTAGATTTATCCTCATGTTTAGACCTTAAAATTATTGATGAAAAACTGTTTCAAGGGTGCGGTTTAATAAGCGGTTTAGAGTTGCCGAAAACTATCAGTGAAATTAAATCATCTGCATTTGAAAACTGTAAAAAAATTGCTGCAGTTGATCTATCGTCATGTGCCGACTTAACTACTATCGGGGTGCAGGCATTTAAATCTTGTACGGAAGCTGTCATAACCTTGCCGGGTAAGGTAAATTCAGTTGGTACAGCCGCCTTTGGAAATTCAAATGGTTTATACTGTAAAAAAGTACGTATTCCCAGAGGGGCTGACGGTAATAGTTTGAAGGATAGGGTAAAAAGTTCCGGGTATACTGAAACAAGAATTGAGAGGTATTAAGGCCTTTATGTGGACGTTAATAAGCCAATGCAGGGTAATTGACAATTTCTTTTTTATTCCTTAAAATAGTTTCCCTATGAATAAAAATATTACGATTGATGAACTGCGTTCAAAATATATAGACTTTTTTAAAAGCAAGGGACATGTGGAAATTTCGGGGAGGTCTCTTATCCCTGAAAATGACCCCACGGTTTTATTTACAACTGCCGGTATGCACCCGCTGGTCCCTTATTTAATGGGGGAGCCTCATCCTGCGGGAACCCGTTTAACCGATGTGCAAAAATGTGTGCGTACGGGCGATATAGATGATGTAGGGGATGCTTCTCACCTGACTTTTTTTGAAATGCTGGGAAACTGGTCTTTGGGAGATTATTTTAAAAAAGAATCAATTGCCTATAGCTTCGAATTTTTAACCGACGAAAAATATTTAGGGATTCCTATAGATAAACTTTCCTTTACGGTCTTTGAAGGAAATGAAGATGCTCCCCGTGATGAAGAATCGGCTTCTATTTGGGAAAGTCTGGGTGTCTCTAAAGATAGAATTTTCTTTTTACCGAAAGAAGATAACTGGTGGGGCCCTGCCGGTGAAACAGGCCCATGCGGTCCCGATACCGAAATTTTTATAGATACGGGGAAACCTGCCTGCGGTTCAAATTGCCGCCCCGGCTGTAACTGCGGTAAATATGTAGAAATATGGAACAATGTTTTTATGCAATATCATAAAAACATGGACGGATCATACTCTCCATTGGAAAGAAAATGCGTAGATACGGGAATGGGTGTCGAGCGAACAGTCGCCATGCTTCAAGGAAAGTCTTCCGTTTATAATACGGAAGCCTTTACTTCAATTATTAAATCTATCGAAGACATAAGCGGCGTAAAATACGGCGATAACGAAAAAACCGATACCTCTATCAGAATTATAGCCGACCATGTCCGAACAGCCTGTTTTATCTTGGGAGATCCAAAAACTACGCTTCCGTCAAATATCGGAGCAGGCTATGTTTTAAGAAGGCTTATCAGGCGGGCTGTAAGGCACGGCAAAAAACTCGGCATAGACGGCAACTTTTTATCCGTTCCGGCTTCTGCCGTTATCGCTCAAAATGCCGGTTTTTATACCGAACTAAAAGAAAATGAAACTCTGATTTTAACGGAGCTTAAGGCCGAAGAGGATAAATTCCTTGAAACCTTAAAAAAAGGCGAGGCAGAATTCGAAAAAATGCTTCCGAACCTTTTAAAAAATCCTAAAAAGATTATTCCTGGAAGAATGGCCTTTAAACTCTATGATACCTACGGCTTTCCTATCGAATTAACGGAAGAACTTGCCTCCGAATCGGGGCTGACCGTAAACAGGGAAGAATTTGATGAAGCTTTTAAAAAGCATCAGGAGCTGTCCAGAGCCGGAAGCGAACAGGTATTTAAGGGCGGTCTTGCCGACCATTCGGAGCAGACAACGGCCTATCATACGGCAACCCATCTTTTGCACAAGGCTTTAAGAATGGTTTTAGGCGATCATGTTCAGCAAAAGGGCTCGAATATAACGGCTGAAAGGCTCCGTTTTGACTTTTCTCATCCCGAACCCATGACGGATGCCGAAAAAAAAGAGGTTGAAAGGCTTGTAAATGAGGCTATCAAGGCCGATTTACCCGTAACTATGGAAGTTATGCCATTGGAAGAAGCAAAAAAAATAGGAGCGATGGCTCTTTTCGGCGAAAAATATGAAGATGTTGTTAAGGTATACAAAATAGGAGACTTTTCTACCGAGGTTTGCGGTGGCCCCCATGTCGAAAGAACCGGCGTTTTGGGAAATTTTGTGATAAAAAAAGAACAGTCTTCTTCGTCGGGGGTCAGGCGCATAAGGGCAGTACTTGAACATTAAATGTAATAAATTGTACGTAAATTTAAATGTAACCTATTGCTGTACAATTTGTTAATAATGAAAAGTTCGGCTTTGCCTTCTTTTGAAAATATAGTCCGTGTGTGTAAACGGGATAGATGAGGATAAAATGAAAAAGAAAGTTTTTATTGTAGTGATGTTGATTGGTTTTTTGGGTGTTTTGTCTGCCCAAAATGATTTACAGGTTATTGCACAGGTGAACCTGTCAAAAAAGGAACCTATAACTCTCGGGCAGCTTAAAAAGCTTGTAAGATTTGCCGAATCTCAAGGCGGAAGTGTAGCTACAAATGATGATAAAAAGCTTGTTTTGGAAAGTTTAATGCGTACCAAGCTTTTGGTTCAGGCTGCCGAAAAAGAAAATATTAAGATTTCAAATTCCCAAGTAGATAATGCTTTTAACGATGCTCTTTCAACAATAGTAAATTCCCCGATAACGGAAAGCGAATTCGCAAAATTAATAAAACAAAAAGAAAATATATCGCTTGACGAGTTTATGAAAAAGCAAACAGGTTGTACTGTTGAAGAACTCAAAAAAATTATCAAAGATAATATTATAATTCAAACCTATATAAATTCAAAACATCAAGCAGAAATTATAAAAATGGCAACACCTACAGATGCTCAGATACGTTCATACTATGAAATGAAAAAAGGTGAATTGGTTCGTCCCGATATGGTCAAAATGCTTTTTGTCGCCGTAAAAAAAGAAGGTAAAGACAAGGAAGAAATCGATAAAATTAATGAATTACACAAAAAGGTTAAAAAGAACATAAAAGAGATTGCAAACATCAAGAAAAATGCAGAAGCCGGTAATTATGTAGCCCAAGAAGGTTATATACCTAAAACAGCAGCGGGCGCTCAGGTGTTAAATACTACTCCTGAAGCCTTAATGGAAATTTTCTCAAAAGATGTAAACTATATATTTGACATACAGGATAGGGTAGACAGCAGACAGTTTTTTGTTATAACGGAAAAGCTTGATGCTAAAATTTTGACTTTAAGCGATATCCCTGATCCCTCATCTAAAATTACTCTTTATGATCAGATAAAGAGCCTTCTTTCTCAGGGACTTGCACTGAATGCCGTTCAATCTCTTATTCAGACTACGTACGAAACTTTACGCACCGATGATAATTGCAAAATATTAAAAAGCGATGCGGAACTTGATAAACTTCTTAAGTGGTAATTGATAGGTTCTGATGAGTGTAGGCAGACGCAGAGGACGGATTCTCGCTTTTCAAGCTCTTGTTGCTTGGGATATGGGGGTATCCGTCCTTGATGATTTATTGACATTTTCTTGGCAGCAAACCGAGAAATTGGAATCCGAGCTTGAGCCCGATAAGTATCTCTTTCCTAAGATGATGGTCTTGGGTACAATCGAAAATATAACCGAAATAGATAAGATAATTCAGGAAAATCTGGATAACTGGGTTATGGATCGGCTTAATTCGGTTGATAAGGCTATTTTAAGATTGAGTGTCTATTCTCTTCTTTATCAAAAAGATACCCCTCCGCCCATTGTGATAGATGAGGCTATAAATTTGGCCAAAGATTTCGGTACCGATGATTCCTATAAATTTGTAAATGCGGTACTTGACAGTATTAAAAATAAGTCTTAAAATTTAAAAATGCAGCGGCAAAAGATATTTTTAATTCTTTTTATAGTTTTTTTATTTTTTTCTTGTTCGGGCAAAACTAATGAACAAGCTTTTTTAGATGGGCTTTCCAATGTTGATGTGCAAATAGCGGAAGGCCGTCAGACTAAGGCTTTGAAGAGTTTAAAACGCCTTCAAAAAAAGGCCGTTAATTCTACAAATTATGTAAGTATTGTAAAACGGCAACTAAAACTTAATTCTATTCCCGATGCCTTGATTTCTCTTCAAACGGGCATAAAGAAGTATCCTGATTCACCGGAGCTTTCTGCCTTATTAACTTCGATTCTTATTGATTCAGGAAAGCCGGCTGAAGCCCTGCCTTATTGTGAAAACTTAAAAGATACACCTTATGCTTCATTGGGTGCCGAAGCCTCAATTTTGTCCGATATTGCCTTTAATTCCTTTAATTCGGATTTTGGTCTTTTAAAAGCTGCTTACGATAAAACTGAAAATCAAGTTTTTTTAAAGAATGCCGCTATTGTTTTGGCAGCTAAGGGCCGTTTAAGGGAGGCTTCTCATTTACGCTATAATATTCCGAATGATGTTGCTCCTGAGCATCCTTTTTTTTGGAGCTGTATTGTTTACGACTTAGGCGTTTTCGATTCTATTTTCGGCGATTTATATTTTTCTCTTGTTTATGCGGATAAAGACGGAGGCGAAGGTAAAACGGCTGAAAATGCACGGCTTCATCTTATGCTTGCTGCCGATGCAGCTTTCGGGCAAGGAGATACGGAAAGGGCTAGGGCCTTTTGGCAGGCTGCGGCCGATAGAAGTCCCGAATCTTCTCCTATAGTATTTTATGATTTGGCTCTTACGGCTCCCGACGAAAAAGAGCGTGTAGATCTTTTAATAGAATGTATCGATTTATATCCCGGCTTTTATCCCGTTATAGCCCGTTACGCTAGGGAAGATATTGCCTTACGCGAATTAAATTCGCAAGACGAGCTCGCAGCCTATCTTGAATCTAAGGGCTTTTATTCAATGAAGATGGAAGAAACTTATTTTACCTCTCCCAAGATGACATATAAGCCTGAAGACCTTTTAGCAAGGGCTATGAAGACTCCGGATTTTGACCAAAGGTTTATTTTAGAAGAATTTAGATACAATCAAATAATGGATAAAACCTATGCTTCCAAAGCAAGGGGCAAGGCAGATATGTGGAAGATTCTTGAAAAATACGGCAAGGAGTCCATTATCAGAGAATATGCAAAATGGTACTTCGCTCAATCAGGAGATTTTAATGCTTGTCTTAGCGTCGGTGAAATAGGAAAACGATATGAAGATTCTTTTTACGCAGGGATAAATTCGGCTTTGAGCGGAGACTTTGAAAATGCCGTATCTTCTTTTGCGGCTTCTGCACAAGTTCCTGCCTATGCTTATGCTTCTACGGTAAATTCCGCCTATATGTATTATATGTCCGGTAAAACCGAAGATGCTGTAAATGCCTACAGCCTTGCCGCATCAATGACACAGGATAAAAAAAGACAAAGTATGCTGCACTATGAGATTGCCTCAATCTTTTATGAAAGAAAGGCTTATGATAGGGCTATAAGTGTCTTAGGCTATGCATTGGAATTAAATCCTAAAAACTATCAGGCAGCATCTCTCTTAAAAAAAGTAAAAGAGCTCAATTAATCGTTTTTGAGTTTGAAGGATTAATCTTCTTCAAGTTTAAAAATCACTATCCCTGAGCTTTCATGTTTTTCCGGTATAAAACTTGATGCAAATAAAACGGTAATTACAGCCCCCATCTTATCCGCCATTCCTGAAACTTTTCCGGATAAACGCTTGTTTTCTGCATATTCTTTTACGATTTTAAACGCATCATCATAATCTTCACGAAGAATATAAAAGTCGGTATGGTTAAAGCCTGTAACTCCGTATCCTACAAGAACCGAAGCTACATGTTCATTTTCAACACGGTATGGAATATGTTCGCTTTGAAATAATGATTTTATCATCATCAAGTCTTCTTGATAGAACAAGTGCATAAATTTGACGGCCTTTTTTCCCGATTGGACAGCTTCAAAAAAAGCATCTTCCATTTCAACTACATCATCTAAGGCTTCATCTTCTGCAGCTGTTCCATCGTTTAATTTAACCCCTTCCGAATTTTCTTTCCACGATTTTTTTAAAAATAAAAACACAAAAATACCGCTCAAAACAGCAACTAACCACCACATAAAACCTCCAATCAGGCCTCAAAAAACTTCAGTTTTTAGAGGGTTTCATTAAATCATCTTATTCATTTTTCCGTAGATATTGCGGACTATTATTTTTTGGTCTTCGTTAAAATTTTCTCCTGCAAGGTCAATCAGGCTTTGAAGGGATATAAGGCTTTCGTGTAAGGCCGTATGAAAACCTCTTGAAGTTTTAAACCAAAAATGTCCTGTTCCGTCACAAAAGAGGGTTATAAAGCCCAGCTGCTTTGTAGTTTTTTTTGCTATTGTAGTTCGAAATAAGAGGTTCAAGGAATTTACAAGGGCTTCCAAATCTTCTTCAATAAAATAATTTTTATTTTTGTCAAAGTGCTTTTCATCTTCGGTTTTTTCTATCTGTTCGATATTAAAATTATTTACCACATTTAAAATTAAATCCATCTTTTCGCCTGAGAGGAGCTCGCTTTTATTGATTTCTATTTTTCCCCTTAAGCCCTTTAATTGCTCCAAGGCTCCGTTTTGATTTTCTTCACTGTATTTTTTGCGGAGAGACTCGGCCGTAAGTTTAAATTCTTTCCATGGAAGAATGAGATGCTTTTTGCCCTTTATTTTTTTGATAAGATAGCGAGTTCCTTCGATAAGAACGCTTTCTTCTTCCGGCTTTTTCTTTTCTTCTTTTTGTTCTGCCCTGTGTTCGTCTTTTTCTTTCTTTGACCTGTTATCCTTTCTTTCTAAAAGGGCAGGGGCAACCTCTTCAATTATCTTTTTTGAAAGAGGAGAAACCGACATGGCATACATGCGCGAAGTTCTAACTATTTCGCCTGCAACTATAAACTGTTCTTTTTCCTTGTACATGCAGGAGCCGGGGTGAATAAAAATCTTTTCTGTTGTGAGAGAGCGGTAAGAGTCCCTTCCCTGAGCCGAGCATACAAACTGAATCATTCCCTTGGCTATAGCCGTAAGGTAGTGTTCCATTTTTCCGCCCGAAAGAATCGGAACGCCCATATCCGAAACTATGAGTTCAAGCTGTTCTTTTATGTTGGCTATTTCGGCCATTACTCTGTCATCGAGATAGTGAATTTTACAAAACCTTTCTTTATCGAGGGCTTGAGAGTACATTCTAAAAACCTTTAAAAACGAGGCAAAGTCTCCGAGGGGTTCATCAAAAAGGGCGTGAGCCTTGCGGGCTTCAATTTCTTCGCCTTCAGGGAAGATGACGGGGCTCCGTGCCGATAAAAAGGCCGCAGCGATTAAAACCTCTTCTACAAGGTCGGGGTATCTTGTAATTGCTTCAACTATGATTCGTGATTGCCTTGGAGCCAAAGGGAAAAGACACATCATTTTTCCTATGCTGCTTAAAGAGCGGTCGCTTTCTAGGGCATCGAGCATGTTTAAGGTGTCTATGGCTCCTATTATGCCCTTTTTTCCCGGAGGCGAAATAAAATCGAAATTTTCAAAGTCGAGAATTCCCAGTTCCGCCATACGCATAACAACCTCGGATAGGTCTGTACGGTAGATTTCTTCGAGGGTATAAAGCTGCCTTGTTTCAAAGTCCTTGCGTGTGTAAAGACGGTAGCATACGCCTTCCTGAGTTCTTCCGGCTCTGCCTCGTCTTTGATTACATGAGGCCTTAGATATGAGGGTTTCATCCAAACTTGAAGTAAATGTAAAGGGATTATAAAAGTTAAGTTTTGCAAGCCCCGAGTCTATAACGGCAGCAATGTCGTTTATAGTTATGGAGGTTTCCGCTATGTTTGTCGATATAACAATCTTTTTTTTCCCGAAGGGCGGGGATTTAAAAACTCTTTCTTGTTCTTCCTTGCTTAAACGGCCGTAGAGGGGGAGGATAAAAAGTTTTCTGTACCACGGTTCTTTTGAAAGCCTTTCAATGCAATCCTTGATAGCTCTTTCCCCGGGAAGAAAAACCAAAATGGCACCGCTCCGTCCTTCACTTAAAATGCGGCCTACAATCGAGGCTATCTTGTCCATCAAGGCCGTTTCCGCTTCTTGGGTATCGGTAGAAGCCTTAACCGCAGGCGGGTCAAAGATCAGGGTAACGGGGTAGGTGATGGCATCTATTTTGATTACGGGGCATCCGTCAAAGTACATCGAAAATAGATCGGTATTTATTGTGGCCGACGAAATTATAACCTTAAAATCCTTGCGTTCCGTTATTATCCGTTTTAAAAGTCCCAAGATAAAGTCTATGTTTAAGCTACGCTCATGAGCCTCATCGACCAAGATTACGGAGTACTTACTGAGCCAAGGATCAAGTTTCAGTTCTTGTAAAAGAATGCCGTCGGTCATTATTTTTATTTTCGTATCGTTTGAAGTCTTATCTTCAAAGCGCATCTTATATCCGACAAGACCGGGCATCGGCTCTTTAAGCTGTTTTGAAATAAATTCGCTCACCGAAAGGGCTGCAATACGCCTCGGCTGGGTAACGCCTATCATGCCGGAACGGCTGTAGCCTGCTTCATGTAAAATAACCGGCAGCTGGGTAGTCTTGCCTGAACCCGTAGGGCTTTCTACAACGATTACCTGATTGTGCTCAAGCATTTCCAATATTCTGTCTTTTTGTTCGTATACCGGTAGATTTTTATATTTCATATATTGAGCATTATAGCTTATTTTGTATGAGGCTTCAAGTATGGGGATTTAGGGTAACTCACAAGACTCCCATGTATCGGCGGTATCCTCATCAATACCGTCGGCAAAAACCGCACCTATTAGGACTATCTTTTTTCCGCTCGTCTTGTAGGGTTCGGCATAGCCTTTTTCTTTTATCTGTTGAATAGCTTCTTTAGGCGTGCCGGAACCCATCAGCTTAAACTCAAAGATGTAGACCGTATCATCAGTGTGAACCACGCAATCTGCCCTGCCTTTTGAGCTTACTACTTCAGTTTGAACAAACTGCCCCATCAAGCTAAAGATTATATAAAAGGCTATCTGATAATCTCTTTCCCTCATCTGAACATTTTCCTTTGAAGCCAAACTGTAAGGAAGCCCGGCACAGGCCGTGTACATTCTTTTCATAAAAGATTCGGTATCGCCCTTCTCGATGGCTCTGACAAAATTCCCTATAAATAAACCGCTTGCATCCTTTGCGATTGAAGTGTAAGAGGGAATAAGATTATCTAAAAAGCCGTACTTTACCTCATCATTCGGAAAACCCAGTTTGTACAAGCCAAGTCTTTCGTCATAATCTTTTAATGTAAGATAACCCGACTGGAATAAAATCGGTATAGGGTTATTCATATCCGGGCGGTAATCCTGTAAGGCGTTTTCACTCATTTCGGCATTTTCTAAAATATCGCGGATGTATATTTCTTTTTGATGTTGTAAAGTTCTGACCAAAAAGGTAGGTGTTCCTGTCGAAAACCAAAAACTGCGGAATACCTTTCCTGCAAAGACATTTAAAAGACTGAACGGATTATAAACATTTATAGAGCTTTCGGAAAAATGATAGCCGTCATATTTTTGTTTTAGTTTTGCGAGGGTTTCAGCTTCGGTCAAATTTTGAGCCTTTCCAAGTTCAATGATTTCAGGCTTAAAAACTTCTTCCATTTCTTTTTGCGTAATACCGCAGACCGCATCGTATTCGGGCAGCATACTTATATCCCTCAAATTGTTTAAATCGCTGAAGATGCTGACCTTGCTGAATTTAGTAACACCCGTTAAAAAGGCAAAGCGGATATACTCATCACAAGCTTTGATAACTCCGTAAAAGCCCTTTAAGATACGGCGGTATTCTTCATTTAGAGGCTCATTTATAATCATAGTTTCAAGAAGGGGTTTATCATATTCGTCGACAAGGATAACAACCTGCTTGCCTGTTGTTTCGTACATTTTTTTTATTAAGTTTTTAAAGCGGTCAGGGATATCAAGACCGGTGCTTTTGTAGATTTCTTCATATTCGTTAAAAAATGAAAAAAAACGGTTTAAAAGACCCTCACTTGTATCATAAATCCCCCCATTAAAATCCAAATATAGAACAGGATATTTAATCCAAGCTTCACGGCCTTCAAGTTCTGCCTGTTTTTGCTCGGCATCTTCGATATAAAGCCCTTTAAAAAGCTCTTTTTTACCTAAAAAATAAGCCTTTAAGGTAGAAAGAAAAAGGCTTTTTCCGAAACGGCGAGGTCGGCTTAAAAAAAACACACGGCTTTCAGCTGCAAGCTTTACTACATATTCGGTTTTATCTACATAAACAAAGCCTTCATTACGCATAACCTCAAAACTTTGAAGGCCTATAGGCAATCTTCGGATATCTGACATCTTCTACCTCCTGAAATTGATAAACAGTGAGGCTGAATTTCTGCCGAACTGTTTATCATACTTCCTGAATTTAATTCATTATAGCTTATTTTGTAAGATTTTTGAATAGGTAGAGACCAATGTTAAAAAAAACGGGCAATGTGTAAGAACTAAAGTTATACATTGCCCGTTTAATTACAAATTATTTATATTTCTTCCCAATCACCGCTTGAATTGACTTTATATGTATTCCAGTTTTTATCTTTTATTGCTTTAAGCTCCTCCATGGTAAAGCCCGTATAGTTGCCTTCGGTAATACCGGTTATTTCGGCATAAAGAAAGCATATTCCCTTATGTTCAGCGGTACGGGCAGGTAAATCATCAAAGAGTTTTCTAAAAACCTCTTTTGTAAGCTGATTTCTGTCGCAATTCAGCGATTCTAAGTTATTTAAACCCTGAACATCAAGGCTTGTAAGCTGATTTCCGGAGCAGTACAGCGATTTTAAGTTGTTCAAACTCTGAACATTAAGGCTTGTAAGCTGATTTCCGAAGCAATTCAGAGATTCTAAGTTGTTCAAACCCTGAACATTGAGGCTTGTAAGCTGATTTACGTAGCAATTCAGAGATTTTAAGTTATTCAAACCATCTACATCAAGGCTTGTAAGCTGATTTCCGTAACATTCCAGATTTTTTAAGTTATTCAAACCCTGAACATCAAGATTTGTAAGCTGATTTCCGAAGCAACACAGCGATTTTAAGTTATTCAAACCCTGAACATCAAGGCTTGTAAGCTGATTTTCGTAACAGTACAGCAATTCTAAGTTGTTCAAACCCTGCACATCAAGGCTTGTAAGCTGATTTCCGGAGCAATTCAGAGATTTTAAGTTATTCAAACCCTGAACATTAAGGCTTGTAAGCTGATTTCTGTCGCAATTCAGCGATTCTAAATTGTTCAAACCCTGAACATTAAGGCTCGTAAGCTGATTTCCGGAGCAATTCAGTTTCTTCAAGTTGTTCAATCCATGCAAATTAAGGCTTGTAAGCTGATTTTCGGAGCAGGACAACTCTTCCAAGTTGTTCAAACCCTGAACATTGAGGCTTGTAAGCTGATTTTCGTAACAGTACAGCTCTTTCAAGTCATTTAAACCCTGTACATAGAGATTTGTAAGTTTATTGTTGTAGCAGGATAGATGTATAATATCTCCTTTTAAGATAACCCTATCGCTTGTCGCATTTAAGGTGGTTGCCGTCATGCTGTTACCGGTAAGTTCCGTTTGGGTACAGCCTATAACAGTTATATTACCGCTTGAAGTTATAGCTATAATTTTAATATCTTTTTTATCGGGGCTTAGAATAAGGATCGCTCCTTTTTCTACCTTTACAGTACAAGTTGCAGTTTTGTTACCGTCTTCTGTAGTTACGGTAATTACGGCATTACCATCGGCTTTGCCTGTTACATTGCCGTTTTGGTCTACTTCTGCAATTCCGGAGTTGTCCGAAGTCCAAGTTATTTTTTTGTTGCTTGCGTTTGCAGGGCTGATTGCTGCACTTAACGCATAGCTTTCTCCTATCCCAAGTTCAAGCTCATTTTTATCAAGACTTATGCTCTCTATGTGTATGAACTTTACCGTTACATTGCAGTTTGCGGTTTTATTACCGTCTTCTGTAGTTACGGTAATTACGGCATTACCCACGGCTTTACATGTTACATTGCCGTTTTGGTCTACTTCTGCAATTTCAGGCTTATCCGAAGTCCAAGTTATTTTTTTGTTGCTTGCGTTTGCAGGGGTGATTGTTATACTTAACTTAGAGCTTTCTCCTATCCCAAGGTCGAGCTCATTTTTATCAAGACTTATAGTATCTATGTGTATAAACTTTACCTTTACAGTGCAAGTTGCGGTTTTGCCTCCATCTTCTGTGGTTGCAGTAATTACAGCATTACCATCGGCTTTGCCTGTTACATTACCGTTTTGGTCTACTTCTGCAATTTCAGGCTTATCCGAAGTCCAAGTTATTTTTTTGTTGCTTGCGTTTGCAGGGCTGATTGCTGCACTTAACTTAGAGCTTTCTCCTATCCCAAGGTCAAGCTCATTTTTATCAAGACTTATACCATCTACCGAAATTTTTTTGTCCTTAATCTTTTGAGGGCAGCCTGTAAAAAGGCCTGTAAATAGCATAAAGAGTGCTGCTCCCATTAAAATTCTTTTTATCGATTTTGATGTTTTCATAAAAACTCCTTTAATTTATTTTTATTTGATTTAAGGGGTAGCCCCCTTAAAAATCCCCATTTTTAGGGGAGGGAAGACAACCCGACAGAACAGGTTTTCTTCCCTCCCCTATAACCCCTCCCTTCTTTTCCGTCTGCTTAGGGCTGCCGCCCTAAGAACCTGCTTTAGGATTAATGTACATTTTTCATTTTTACTTTTCACCACTTATTTTAGCTGTGAATATATCTTTTCCGTATTCAAAAAGACTTATGAATGTACTTATGCCAAAGCCGTTTTGTGCTTGTATGATTTTTAATATACCTAAAGCCATTTCTTTTAGGTTTGTATCTTCATCAATAAATTTCTTGATCAGTTTTGTGCTTTTTTCATCGCTTTTTACGATATCAAGAAGTTTTTTATTGTTTAAAAGATTCTTATTTTTGGCAAAACACAAAAAGCTTGAAAGTTTTACCTTTATAAGCTCATTATTAAAACTTGAATCGGTGTAAAAGCCCTCATCTTTTAAACTTTGAACAAAGTCCGCCTTTACAACAGGATCTTCTTCGAGGAATACCAAATAATCGCCGTCGATTGCAACTTTAGTATCGTCTCCCATCTTCTTTAATAATTTAGCAAGATTTTCCGTCTTTTTATCCGTACCGTACTTTGCATTTGCATCAAGAATGTAGGATTTTAACCTTGTTTCGTTTATCTGAAGATTTTGAGCCTTTTCTCTGTTAGTTTTTCCTTTTAAAAGGCCGTGTTTTTCAAAAAGAAAAAAGAGCAAACAATCCAAGTCCCTTTTGGGCATACTGCCGAAAGGATGTTTTTGTAATTCTTCAAATAAGTCCCTCGAAAAGCCTTCTAAGGACTTTCCGCTGTCAGCTTTGTTTAATTCCACATTAAACCTCCTTATAAATATTTAATTTATACAAAAAACCGCAGAGCCGGAATAAATTTACTATGCGGTTTAAATTTGAGAAAATGTCTATATGAGAAAAATAATTTTTAAAAAAAACACCTGTTAGAGATATTTTAGTTAATAGAGAAAATGGGGGGGGTAAGCTATGACTAACATTTTTTTCCCATTCCCATTATATGAAAATGGAGGATGAAAAAAAATAAATTGTCTGCCGAAAATAGCTTTTTTTAACATAAGTTCACTTTACTCTAAAAAATAGAAGATGTCAATATAGCGCATAGGAAATAAATTTTGTTGTCAGGGCTTGACATAGGCTTCTTAAATTGTTAACCTGGTTTATTATTATGGTTATCAATTTGATTTGGAGAAGAATATGAGCTCAAATTTTAAACTATCGATTATGCCGATTTTTGTTCCGCTTTTTGCAGCCCTTATTGCAGTAAGCGGGTTTATAGCATTCCCTCTTCCCGGAACTCCCGTTCCCATAGTGCTTCAAAATATGATGCCTATTTTGGCATCGGGGCTTTTAGGGGGGCTTTACGGGACGGTTTCAACAGCTCTTTTTTTGATTGCCGGTTTGCTCGGCCTTCCCGTTTTTTCGGGCGGAAGAGGGGGGCTTGCCCATCTTTTGGGGCCGACGGGAGGCTTTTTAATCGGCTATCTTGCGGCAGCAGCTTTTTTGATTATTTTTTTTAGAAAGCCCGGAGCAAAGGACCTTACCTTAGTTTCTTCAGGTAAAAATAAGAGCATTAAGTTAATAAACTATTTAAAAATAATTGCAGCCTCTTTTTCGGGCTTTGCTCTTATTTATGTTTTTGGAATAGCAAGATTTATGCAGCTTACAAACAGGGGGCTTTTTGAATCCTTGAGCCTTGCCTGTATTCCTTATTTGCCGGGGGATTTTATCAAGATGATATTGGTTTCCGCTTTAATTTATAAGCTGCGTCCCGTTACGGCAAAATATTTTTTAGAGGCTTCTTCTTAAACTATGAAAGAAGAAATTATAAGTTTAAAAAATATAAGTAAGACCTTTGTTCAAAGCTCTTTTGACGGAACGGTTAATTTTAAGGCCTTGGACGAAATTTCTTTGACTGTTTCTAAGGGAGAGAGCATTCTTATTTCGGGTGCAAACGGTTCGGGAAAGACCCTTCTTATGTCGATTATTGCAGGGCTTATAAGGCCCTCATCGGGGCTTGTAGATGTAAAAGAAAGATGCGGCATAGTTTTTCAGGATTCCGGCTTGCAGATATTGGGCGAAACCCTTGAAGAAGATATTTTGTTTGGGCTAAAAAATATAAAACTTCCGCCGGAAAAAAGAAAAAAAAGATTGGATGAAGCCTTGGAAAAAACAGGCTTAAAGGATAAGCGGTATTATTCTTCCCGTTCCTTATCGGGAGGAGAAAAGAGGCGGCTTTGCGTTGCAGGAATTTTGGCGATGAAGTTTCCGGTAATCATCTTTGATGAGCCATATACAAATTTGGATTATGAGGGGGTAGTGCAGGTTAATTCCCTTATTAAAGAATTAAAGGCCGAAAACTATACCCTTCTTATTTTAAGCCATGAGCTTGAAAAATGCTATGCCCTTGCCGATAGGTTTTTAGTTCTCCATAGGGGGAAAAAAGTTTTTGACGGGACTGCTGAAGAGGGCTTAAGACAAAACCTAAAAGAATGGAGCATAAGGCATCCGCTTACTTCATACACAAAGATGGAGGATTTAATTTGGATATAAGGCCCTTATTTTCTTACCGTAGAGGAACGAGCTTTTTACATAGGATGTCCCCCCTTTTAAAATTGTTCTTTCTTTTCGGGTTTACAGCCCTGATTTTTTTCTTTCCTAATTATGTTTTCTTTTATTCGGTATTTTTTGTTTTTTTTGCCCGTTTTATAGGTTTTTCGTTTTTAGAGCAATTACAGGATTTAAAACCGATTCTGCCTTATTGCCTGCTTCTTGTAAGCCTCCATGTTTTTTCGGTTCTTATAAAAACGGAAAGCGGTATAAAAGATTTGGTCTTTCTTATTTTAAAACTTGTATGCCTTATGCAGATAAGCTCCCTTTTTTTTAATACCACAAGCTCTCTCCAATTAAAAGAGGCTCTGGAAAAAATCTTACCCTTTAAAGTTGCCGTTTTGTTTTCCCTTTTTTTGTTTTTTATTCCTATCTTGTTTTCTATTTGGACAAAGCTGGATTACTCTTGGAAGGCAAGGGGAAGAAAAAAAAGTCTTTTAAAAATTTTTAAACTTTTTCCGATTTTTATTTCCGAAGCCCTTTATAAGGGGCAAAAGCTGATGTATGCACTGAGAAATAAGCAGGCTCCATAGTTGACGGTACAGCCCTTATTTTGTATAATTGTGTCATATGAAAGTATTATATTTAGGCGAAGAAACTTTGAGGAAAGTATCCAAACCTGTTGAAAAAATAGATGAAAATATTAAAAGCTTAATCGACGAAATGTTTGTTACCGTAAAAAAAGAAAACGGTATAGGCTTGGCGGCTCCGCAAGTAGGAGAAAACATAAGGCTTTTTATAGTATTTATAAACGAACAAAAATATGTTTTTATAAACCCTGAAATTATCGAAACCTCTCAGGAAATGTGCTTGATGGAAGAGGGCTGTTTGAGCATACCTAAGGTCTATGATGAAGTTATGAGGCCTTCAGCCGTAAAAGTGCAGTTTTTAAACATTGACGGCAAAATAAAAACCATAGAGGCATCCGGACTTCTTGCCAGAGTCATTCAGCATGAAAATGACCACTTAAACGGTGTGCTTTTTATAGACCGTTTAAGTGAAGAAAAAAAGGCCGAGGCTATCGAAAAGTTTGAACATAAAAAGGCTCTTTTTTCAAAAAAGAGGATCCGCCTGAGATGAGAATCCTTTTTGCGGGAACCCCTTCCTGTGCCGTACCGGCCTTAAACCTAATAGCTCGCGAATTTGACCTTTGCGGAGTCTTGACCAATCCTCCGGCTCCGGCGGGGCGGAACAAAAAGATGCAGGATTCTGATGCAGCTCTTGCAGTAAAGGAGCTTATAAAAGAAGGAGTTCTGCCGGAAGATTTTCCTGTTTTGACGCCTCAAAAACTTGATGATAATTTTAGAAAAGAACTTGAGGCTTTAAACCCTGATCTTTTGGTTTGTTTTGCCTACGGTAAAATTTTCGGACCTAAGACGATGGCTCTTTTCCCTCTGGGCGGAATAAATATTCATCCCTCTCTTTTACCAAGGTGGAGGGGCTGTGCTCCGGTTCCTGCGGCCATATTGGCAGGAGATAAGCTTACGGGAATTACGATTCAGACCCTTGCTGAAAAAACGGATTGCGGGAGTATTTTGGGACAGCTTGAAATTCCCTTAAATAATTTCGAAACTACTGAAAGCCTTTTGGCCGATTGTGCCGATAAGTGCTGCCCGCTTTTGCGTGAGGTTCTTTCTGATTTTGAAAATAAATTAAAGCAGGCAAGACCTCAGGAAGAAGCAAAAGCTCTTTATTGCTCGATGCTAAAAAAAGAGGATGGCCTCATAGATTGGTCAAAACCGGCTGAAGAAATTGAAAGAAAAATAAGGGCATTTACCCCCTGGCCGGGCTGCTTTACCTTTAAAAAGGGCGAAAAAATAAGCATAATTGAAGCTAATTTATATGAAGATGCTTCAAATGAAATGACAAAAGATAAAAAATTTGGTACAATACTGGGTACCGATAAAAAATACGGTATTTTAATTCAAACGGGAAATGGAGTACTTGCGGTTTCGGTATTACAAAAGCAGGCAAAAAAGAAGCTTGAATGGAAAGATTTTTTAAACGGCTCTCCTGATTTTTTGGAAGGCAGTTTTGAAACATAAATTTTTAAATATGGATGGTGTAATCAATGGGACTTGGTGATATTTCAGACAACATAGAAAGTAACGGAAAAGTGATAGTTGTTACCTCTTTGGTAATGCTTGTATTTTTTATTCTTATTTCTACAATCGTGTTTTTTATGTCGGTAAAAACTGCCGATCAAGTTTTGGTTCCTAATATTGAAGGCGAAAAATTTGAAGATGCGGTTCTTAAACTACAGGTTAAAGAACTATATCCCCGTCTTCAATTAAGATTTTCGGATAATCCCGAAGACGCAGGAAAGGTTTTAGAGCAAAGTCCTCCTGCAGGAACTATCGTTAAAGCCGGAAAAAGAATAAATATTACTGTAAGCAGCGGAGCTGTTCTTGACAGGGTAGAAAATTATGTTGGAAAAACCTTATCGGAGGTTCAACAGCATTTTGCTTCTCTTTTTACTTCAGGGCGTAAACAGCTGATTTCCATAAAAGAACCGATTATGTATAAAGCAAGTTCAATTCCTGCCGGTACGATTTTGGAGCAAAATCCTTCTCCCGATACTAAGATTTCGGAAGAAATTTTAATAGAATTCATAGTGAGCAAGGGACCTGAAAACGAAAAAGTTTCCGTTCCTAACATGGAAGGATTTAAACTTGACGATATTTATTCTGCAATAGCTCAAAGTAAAATTTCGTTTGTAATAAAAGCCGAAGTCAATTCTTCTCTTGAAGCCCCGGTAGTTGTCAGTCAAAGTCAGGCGGCAGATTCCTCTGTAGATGCTTACTCTCAAATAGAGTTAGGTATGCAATTTCCCGACTCTACCGAAAAAATGATTTACGGTGTTTATTCGCCTATTCTACCCAAATATCCTTATCCGGTAAAAGTTACGGTTGATGCCGTATATCCGGACGGAAAAAGAACGGAACTTGTAAGTTTTAACCATCAAGGCGGAAAATGCAGTATTCCTTATGGTCTTCCTCAAGGTACGGTCCTTGTTCTCACCGTATTAAACAAACAGGTTCAGATGTTTGAAGTAAAACAATAGGTTTTGTAACTAAGATAGAATTCATATTGTTTAAGCTTGAGTATTCTATATAAATAAATTAAGGAGACATAGAATGAATAGAAAAGTTTTAAGTATTTTAAGTACATTTATGTTTTTGATTGTTTTGGGTTCATGTAAAACAGTGCCCAAAAATGATCCTAATTTTTTAGGCGACTTTTCTCCTGTAGATTTAGGAACCCTTATCGGAGGTTCCGTTAAAAGAACAAAAGATGAGATAAAACCTACAGAATTTAAATTTACTTTTTATCCACGCACAAATATTGTATCTATTGAGCATAAATTTATGATTGATAAGGTTGAAATATTTTTGGATAAAGCTGATAGGGAAATATTGATTAAGGCAATGGAAACCTATCTGTCTTCTTATAACGATAGAAATTTAAGTGCTGCTAATGCAAAAAGAAAAGCTTTTTTCGGTAAGACAAAGGTCTTTATGACTTGGGGACTTTTCGGCGGTGGCGCACATGAGGCAGAACCGACATTAAGAGCTGAATATCAATTATTATCTGAAAATAAACCTTATTTTATATTAGGTAATGCTACTACAAAGGCTATAGGGGAAAAAGATGATGCAAGCTGTCCGGCTTTAAGATTGGCATTTTCTCCTGCTCAATGTGAAGATTTTATTGAGCTTTTAAAACAAGAGAATCTTCTTAAAATTGTAGAAGATATGCAAAAAGACTTTGATCGGTTTGAGCCTTCAAATAAAACTGAAAGCGGCAACAAAGAAAATTCGGAAGATGATAAAGTAAACTACGACGGTTTTTAACATAAAATAAACCGCAAAAACCACAAAGAACGCAAAGAATTTTTTAGGATGTTTTTTAATCAATTATTCTTTGCGTTCCTTTTTATAGATCTTCTATATTTCCGTCTTGGTGTACGATAAATACTCTTGGAGTGTTTTTAGTAAAAAAACCGTTTTCTACTACACCTGTAATATTGTTTAAACTTTCTTCCAAGGCTTTGGGGTTGACAACAGAATTATCAGGCCATCTTACATCAATTATAAAGTTGCCGTTGTCGGTAACAACAGGCCCCATTTTTTTTACACCTTCACGCAGAACTACTTCGATGCCTTGGGCTTCAAGAATTTGTGTAATGCTTAAACGTGCTTCAGGTATAATTTCAATAGGAAGGGCAAAGCCTTTTCCCATAGATTTAACTTTTTTTCTTTCATCTGCAATGACGACAAATTCTTTTGAGTTATATGCTGTTATTTTTTCTCTGAGGAGGGCGGCTCCGCCTCCCTTGATTAGGTTTTTATCGGGGTCGATTTCGTCTGCTCCATCTATAGCAAGGTCTAAGCTTCCTCCTATTTGCCGGGAGCTTAAAGAATAAATAGGGATACCTAGTTTTTCACATTCGATTGAGGTTTGAAAACTTGTAGGTACGGCGTATATCTTTTTTAACTTGTCTGACGATAATAATTGTGCTAGACGGTGTACAGCCGGCATAGCTGTAGAGCCGGTGCCGAGTCCTATTTTCATTCCGTCAAAAATTTTTCCTTCCGAAAAAAGAGTGTCTATTGCATGATAGGCAACCCTTTCTTTTAATTGTGTCGTATCCATTATAAATACTCCTTTCCTGCAAAGGCTTTAAATTGATGATAGGCTTGATATTCCAGCATTTTATAGCCGTTACAAACCTGACAGCCGGCTGTCCTTGCCCGCTTTAACATCTTAGTGGTTTCAGGCCTGTAGATTAAGTCAAATACTTTCTCTTTTCCTGTAAAGGTATAAAAATTAAGAGGGTCCATATCTATGTCGGGCTCCATACCTGCATTTGTGGTCTGAATTATCAGTTCCGAAAAAGTATGAAGCTGTTTTATATTTATAGGATCCAGAAGAGCCCATTTAAATTTATATTTTTCTGCTATGTTTTTAGCTTTTTCAGCCGTACGGTTAAAGATACAGGCTTTTCCATGGAGAGAGCTTATTACTTCTGCAACGGCTCTGGCGGCTCCTCCGGCGCCTATAATGGCAACCTTATATTTACGTAAGTCTTCTTCGTTTAAGAATTCTATTAAAGCCTGTTCAAAGCCGTCAACATCCGTATTATAGCCGAACCATTTTTTGTTTTCGTTTATCAGAGTATTTACGGCTCCGATAAATTTAGAGGCTTCGGATATGGAATTTATTTGAGGTATAATTTCACTTTTTAAAGGAGCCGTAACAGAAAGGCCTTTTATATTAAGAATATTGGCAAAGTCCAAGGCTTCCTTTGATGATACCGCCGATATGGGGATATAAACGGAATTAAGGTCTTTTATTTTAAAACCTTCATTGTGAATTTTGGGGCTCAAACTTGTGTTTACATCCTTGCCTATAACTCCGTAAAGCCTTGTCTTATTATTTATTTTTGAAAAGTTGTATAAGTCTTCTAAAGTTTCGGGATCTATAAGTTCTTGTTCAAGTTTATTTTTCTTTATGTATTCGGGAGTAAAGGTATAGACAATTTGGGAATTTAATTGCTTTGATAGAATACGGGAGCTTAAACCATACTGTCCCATAACCGACACAATGTATTCTTGATTTTTTATCAGTTTTGAGGCCTTAAAAAGCTCGGAAACATCGTTTAAGCAATTTGCCGTAAAAGCCAACTTGGGAATGTCGGTTTCAAAACGGCTTAGGCCTTCAATAGTCTTTACAATATTTTTTACAGGAACCTTACTGTGGAGGCTTCTTATTATTTTAATATCAAAGGCTCTTGCCGCTTCTTCGATTCCCGATGAATCAAAGTCGCTTTCCAAATCTATATAAGCAAAATTTTTTATCGGGTCGGAGCTTGCAAAGGCAAGGCCTCGGGCAAAGATTGTCATCCTTGCACCTTCTCCTCCCGTAAAGTTTCCGCCGTCAGACTTTCTCCTGACGGTTAAGATACAAGGGATTCCGGCCCGCTCAGGGAAAGTTCTTAAATAGAGTATTTCGCTTTGATTGAGATAATCTACGCGAAGCTCTGCAATATCAATAAACTTCTTATACTTTTCCAGTGCGGAAAGATTTTTTTCTATTGTTTTTTCCGTTAAAACAAGACAGACCTTTGTAGACATAATCAGCTTTTTTTTCGGTCTTGGGTTACATAACTTCCTTCAAAGCCCTTAATTTCTTTTATTTTTTTAAGCCAATATTCTGCCTCGGTCTTGTTTTTAAACGGGCCGACTCTGACTCGGTGGGTAAGCCCCGCCGCTGTTTCTTTGGTAAAGATTTCCGCCTTCATATGTTTTGAGGTGAGGGTATCTCTTGCCGCCTCTGCATTTAAGCGGCTTGTCAAAGAAGCTGTTTGAACCCAGTACAGTGTGGAAACCGTTTTTTGAGCAGGACTTGTTTTGACAGCAGGCTTTTCCGTTTTTTGCGGAGTCTTCTTTTCTGTTTTAGGTTTTTGAACCGTATTTGAGCTTACTCCTTTTACCGAAGCAACGCCTGTATTTTGATTAGCTTCCTTTGCAGGAGTAGTTTGTGTTTCGGTATCGGAAGTTTTTTTCTCGCCTTCTTGGTTTGTGTTTAAATTTGCAGCAAGATTTTCCGGTAAACTTGCAGTTTTTTCGTCCTTTTGAGTATTAGTTAAATCGCTTACATTGATAGAGGTTTCTGTTGTTCCGGTTTGGCCTTCACCGTTTACAACGGTTATATTGTTGGCAATATTTACAAGTGTCGTAGAATCCGGCTCAAGCGGAGGAATTGATTCGGGATTTCGAGTCCATTGAAGAGGATCTACGCTTGTATCCGTTTTGTCTGCTTCTATTCTGCCTAAATCGGATATTTGTGCCGCAGTCATGGTGCTTTTATTACGGAATGGGGCATACAGGTATAAGCCGACACCGAAGATAATCAGAGCAAACAACGAAATAAAAAGTACTATCCATAAAATTTTTTTCTGTTCCATAAATCAACCTCAAAAACCTCTTTTTTGAACTTCCTGCAATAGTTTTCTTTTTAAACTTGCAGAAGACCAAAAGTTCTTTACTACTATTGTATCGGCATTTAAAAAAAAGTATTGAGAAAAGAATTTCTTTTGTTTTGAAAATCTTAACCATATATTTTTTAAGGGCAGCCTGTCCCTTTTTTTTGCCCTTATAAGCCTTAAAATAAAAGGTGCATCTATGTACAATATAAAGAGGCATTTTTTTATGAGACTCGTCTTTTGAAGGGTAGGGGCGTTTAAAAGAATGGGGCGCTCAGGTTTTTCTGTAAATGCCATTTTAATTTCCTCCCATATTTTTTCTTCGATTATGGGGAGAATAAAGGCTTCATGTTTTTTTAAGAGTTCTTCGTCCGAAAAGACCAAGAGGGCAAATGCTTTTTTGTCGATGCCCTTTTCATTTTTTAAATTTATGCCTAGTTTTTCGGCCTCGGCTTGAAAGAGATTTAAAATTTCTTTTTCATGCTCTGCAAAAACTTTTCTTGAAACTACATCGGCATCAATACAATAAAAACCGTAGTCTTGTAAAATAGCACTTGCCGTGTTTTTACCCGAACAAGAAGGCCCTGAAAGCCCTATTAAAATCGGTTCTGAGGGTGCACCGAGGCTTTGCCGGCTCTGTCTGCTGTTTGGCACACTATCCATTAGTGGAACTCTCCCCAGCTCATTCCCGATTCTATACTTACCCTTAAGGGTACCGAAAGTTTTGTTACGCTTTCCATTTTTTCTTTTACGAGGGACATGACTTTTTCTCTTTCAGATTCGGCGGCCTCTATTATAAGCTCATCATGAACCTGTAAAAGTATGGAGGCATCAAGTTTTTGTTTTTTTAAGACCTTATCGACTTCGAGCATTGCAAGTTTTACTATATCGGCGGCTGTGCCCTGAATCGGGGTGTTTACCGCAATGCGTTCGGCTCCGGCCTTTTCTACCTTGTTTTTGCTGTTTATAGCCGGAAGATAACGCCTTCTTCCCATTATAGTTTCTACATAGCCTCTTTGTTCGGCTTCTTGACAAATATTTGCCATAAAGCCGGATACGCCGGAATAGGTGGCAAAATAAGCCTTTATAAACTCATCAGCCCTTTTGCGTGGAATTCTTAAAGAAGAAGCGAGGCGGAAGGCACTCATTCCGTACATTACTCCGAAGTTTATGGTCTTTGCTATGCGTCTCATATCCTGACTTACATCTTTTATGTCTACGGCAAAGATTAGGCTTGCAGTCTTGGCGTGAACGTCTATTCCCTTATTAAAGGCTTCTACTAGGTTTTGATCCTTTGAAAGATGAGCAAGGATTACAAGCTCAATCTGCGAATAATCTGCAGAAATAAGAACCCGTCCCTTTTCTGCCTGAAAGGCTTCCCTTATCTTCCGGCCCTCGTTTCCGCGTATGGGAATATTTTGCAAATTGGGGTCTCGGCTTGAAAGGCGGCCTGTAGCTGTTCCCGTTTGAATAAAACTTGTATGGATTCTTCCGTTTTTGTCCGTCATCTTGGGAAGGGTATCGGTGTATGTGGATTTTAATTTTGCAAGAGCCCTGTAATCCAATATTTTTGCAGGCACCGGATCCTCCGAAGCAAGGGTTTCAAGGACCGAAGTATCCGTAGAATAACCCGTCTTAGTTTTTTTGCCGGGAGTCAGTTTTCTTTCTTCAAATAAGACTTCTTGAAGCTGTTTAGGCGAGGCTATATTAAACTCATGGCCTACGAGTCTGTAAATATCCTTTTCGCAATCTTCAAGTTCTTTTCCCAATTCTTTTGAGTAGGCAGTAAGTTCTTCGCCTTTTAAAAAGATGCCCTTTATTTCCATCTCGGTTAAAAGTTTTGTGATGGGCATTTCAAGGTCAAAGAAAAGTTTTTCCAAATTATTCTTTTTTAAGAGGGGTAAAAATTTTTTATAAAATCGGAATGTTATGTCGGCATCTTCTGCAGCATAAGGACAGGCTTCTTTTAATGGAATATCCGAAAAGTTTTGTCCCGTCTTTACAAGGTCTTTAAACCTTATGGTTTTTACGCCTAAAATACTTTCTGCAAGTTTATCCATTCCGTAAGAAGAGCGGGCAGGGTCCAAAAGCCATGCCGCTATCATTGTATCAAAAAGACTTGCCGAAATTCTGCTTGCAAGTTTTGATGAAAGGGCTGCCTGAATATCGAATTTGCCGTTATGCATTATGAGGGTCATCTTCGAGTCAAAGAGCTTTGTTACGGCCTTTTTAGCATCCTTAAAGGCTATGAGGCTTGGAGCTTCCTCTCCCAGTTCAGGGCTCGGTGCCTTTAAGGGGAAATAATAGGCCTCTCCTTCTTTTAGGGCAAGGGAGAATCCGCAGACTTCCGCATTTAGGGGATCTTCACTTGTGGTTTCACAGTCATAGGCTGCAAGCCCCTGTTTTAAGGCCTCGTCTACTATTTTAAAAAGTTCTTCCGCTTCGTCTACAAGTTTGTAATCGCCCTTGTTTTGAGGAAGGGAGATTTCTTCTCCTGTTCCTAATTCTTGCGGGAGCATTTCTGGAGAAGTTTGTTCAGAATTTTCAAAAAGACCGGTTTTTTGTTTTAAGTTTTCTTTTGAAGAAGTCTCATTTTTTTCATGTTTGAATAGGGCTTTTTCGGCAATTATTTTTTCGGAATATAGCTTTGCAATATTGGGAAGCTCTTCGCTTATAAAAAGACGGGCGGCCGCCTCATAGTCCATTTGCGAAGTGGAGTAGGCGTTTAAGTCTTTTTCGACAGGAACATCGAAGCGGAGCCTTATAAGCTCTTTAGAAAAATAAGCCGACTCCTTTCCTTCTTCTATTTTTGTTTTTAAAGCCCCCTTTAAGTTCCCTGTATTTGCGTAAATGCCGTCGAGGCTTTTGTACTCTTCAAGGAGCTTTACGGCCGTTTTTGGGCCGACCCCTTTTATGCCGGGAACATTGTCTGCACTGTCGCCTATGAGGGAAAGAAGGTCTAACATTCCGGCGGGATAAACGCCCCATTCTTCTTTTACATTTTCGGCATCGAAGCCTTCCCAAGCCTTAATCTTCCCCGGTTTAAGCATTGTCGTGGTT
This sequence comes from Treponema denticola, assembly GCF_024181645.1. Taxonomy (NCBI): domain Bacteria; kingdom Pseudomonadati; phylum Spirochaetota; class Spirochaetia; order Treponematales; family Treponemataceae; genus Treponema; species Treponema denticola. Next base: position 1,118,589 of record NZ_CP058624.1, read on the forward strand.
TTTGAAACAAGCTGCATTAAATCCTTGTCGCCCGAAATAACCACACATTCCCTGCCTTCCTTTTCTGCAAGGGCGGCTATGGAAGCTATTACGTCATCGGCCTCAAAGCCGTTACAGCGGACTGCAGGCAGTTTAAATGTTTTTAAAATTTCTTCTATTTTGTCGATTTGAGCATGGAGGTCATCGGGCGTTTTATCCCTTGTAGCCTTGTATTCTTTGTACATCTCATGTCTAAAAGTGGGTGTAAGGGAATCGAGGGCAGTAACAAAGAGCTTAGGATTATATTCGGTAAATATGGAATGAAGGCTTTTAAAAAAGCCGAAGATAGCCGAAACATTTTCGCCCTTAGAGTTTGTAAGAGGTCTTGAAATAAAGGCAAAATAAGAGCGGTAAATAAGCCCGTAGGCATCCAAAACATAGATTGTATCTTTCATAAAATGACCTCCGTTCGGGAAAGGATTATACTATGTAAGAGGCTTTAAATGCAAGCATTAAATGCAAGCTATATTGTTATTTTTATATTTTTATGCTATTATAAAATGGATGTATTTAAAATTATAGATAAAAAATATCAATGTTAGAGGTTTTTATGAAAAGGATATTATTCCCTATATTGTTTTTTGTTTTGATTTTTACTTCATGTTCGTTGTTTTTTCAAGAAGAATACGGAACCATTACAATCGATTTGGAAGGCGGTAGAGCCCGCTCAATAAATTCTTCGACGGGTCTTCCAGATCTTGCAGACTCGGAACTTGAAATAGATATTGTAACGGATGGGAACAGCTCCATTTATAAAAAAATTCTTGCCTCCGAACCTAAATTTTTTCAAGCCGATTTTCCTGTAGGATCAAGGTTAGAAATAACCGTAAAATTAAACGGCCCATCTTCTTCTTGGTCGGCTTACAATAACCATACCGTAAAAGAAGGTAATAACGATATACAGCTTCTTTTAAACAAAAACGCCTCTTCATTGGCAAACATGGGCTTTTCGACAAAGGCTGCAAATACATATGAATTTAATATAGCCGGAAAAACAATTGATATTAGCTCAAATACACTGCCTGTTTTTACCAGAGACAGCCGAGGCCGCCTCTACATTGCCTATAAAGAAAGCTCCGGTTGGAGGCTGAACCGCTATGAAAGCGACGGAACACCGAATAATTTTGTCTCCGGTTCCACAATATTAACTACGATTACCGGTGCTTCAAGTGTAAAACTTGCTTCCGATCCCATAACCGGAAAGGTTTATGTCTTAATAAAGGATTCATCAAATAACGTCGTACTATATCGAATAAAAGACGACGGTTCTGTAATTGCCGGAAATCCCACGATCCCTGCCTGCCCCATTGCAGTTTATAATAATAATTTATTTGCATTAAACATTCCTGCTAGTACTGATTTAAAAATGTTCACTATTACGGAAGGAGGAAGCGGGCTTACATTCACTCAGGCCGGCAGCACCACCGTATCAACAGGACAAATAATCATATCAGGATCAGGAACACCAATTCAAGTAGACTTTAAAGATATCCTTGTAAAAAACGATAAGATATATATCCTATTTGCAAAAAATAGTCTGCCTATATCTTCTACGCCTTCTCCTTATTACTCCTTAGGCGGTATGCTTGAATATACATACAATTCTTCCGGAGTAATAGATAATCCTCAAAAATATGGGTTTAATGATACGGTAACGGCTGGGGACGACATCGTTACTGCCGGTGAAGCTAACTTTTACGGCCCTGCTTGTTTTATCGGCTATGATGAGCAAAGCATCTCGATTGCCGATGACGGTTGTACGTTTAAAAAGGTAGGCGGCAGTGTAAGAATCGATAAAAACGTAAACCGAGTATTCTCGTTTAATACCTCAATCAAGAGCCTTTATTCTTACGCAACCGAAAATAAATGGTTTAAGGAACACGAAGAAACCGCTACGCCTCCTCCCGGTACGGGCAAGGTCTTATTGTGGCAGAAGAATAGTGATCCGAATTTAGGTATGGTGTATTATCAGGTTGATGAGGGCGGGTATAACAGCTTGACTACGGCTTTTATTGAAGGGGGTGATTCAAGTTCATTGACACCATATAAACATATACCTACAGATGTTTTTTCGTATGACAATCTTGGAAACTTATATGTTGTTTGGAAAATTGAAGGCTCTCCCACACATAAGTATGTTGTTAGGCGATATTTATGGAATGGTAGTACTGCTAGTTATACTTATGAAAAAGAGGCTAATTTATATTTTAAAAATGGAACTAATACTTTAACTATTCACCCGGATTCAATTGCTGTTAATATATCAGAAACAAATAAGTATTTGTACTATACTTATAAACAAAATAGTAATATATTTTTATTAAGATTGAAGTGGGATGGTAATTTCTCAGCGGCTTCGAAAGATAATTCTTTTGAACAGAAAATTCAAGACACCGGAGGTTCAAAATCTTTTTGTACTGCATTGGCTGTAAATGAGAACGGTATATTTGCAGCAGTAAAAAGCATTTTAGGAAGTGATATAGAAAACCCTGATACATACGGTTCCAATATAAAAAAATATAAACATCAAAAAAATGCAGGAGATTCTGATTATAGTGATGGAGAGGTAAGCATTATACCATCAACTTCAGTAAATACTCTTTCAGAAAATAACTATACTTTAGAAGACATTTGTGATTTACAAATAAAAGGCGGGGTTTTATACGGCATAAAAACTAAAAAAACAGGTAAACTAAAAAATGGAACAACTTCTAAGGTGTCTACATCAGGAGAATTATTTAAGATAGAAGCTCTTGATTCTTCATTTTTAAGTTCAACAGTTGTAACATCTCTTTGGTCATCATCATCTCCAACTGACGGCTACGCCCCATACAGGTTCATAGGTACGGTTCCCAATAAACTAATAATCGCCTCCGACGGCTATTATGGGGATAAGAGCAGCACCGGTAATGAAGCTCAAAATAAAAACAAGGTCTTGAGTTTTGACATCACGACTTCAACTACTTGGACTGTTACACCTACAAATACCAATGCAACATTTTCACGGGAGTTGACCTATGATGCCACAAATGGCTTTAAGTGGGAGTAGAGTAAAATTAAACCGCTAAGGTAAATTCAGCTAAGACTGCATAAAAAATCGTTGCGGTCTTAGCGTTCCTTGCGGTTAAATTCGATTCTTGACCTTTAAAATAAGGAAATTATAGTGTTTCGTTTTTTTCTTAGAAAAGCCCCGTAATTCTTGACTATGTATACAATAGTATATATACTATAAATTATAAGGGAGTTAGGGATGATTTTTGAATGGGATGAGATCAAAAATGAAACTAACATAAAAAAGCATGACGGTATTTCATTCAAAATAGCTGCTCGTGTATTTCTTGACAGTAAACGTATAGAAAAATATGATGAGCAGCATTCAACCCTTGAAGAACAGCGTTGGAATGCAATTGGTCTTGTTGAAGATGTGCTTTTTGTTGTGTTTACAGCAAGAGGAAATAAATGAATACTATAGTAACTATGACATTAGATGATTTAAAGAAAACTCCGCTCACCGAAGAAGAAAAACAAACTATCCGAAAGGCAAAGTCTATACCTACTGATGACTGCCCCAAACAATCTAAAGAGGAGCTTGCTAAATTCAGACCATGGTATGAAGTGCATCAAAAAAGTGAAACCAGTATTAAAATAGATGCTGATGTATTGGAATGGTTTAAAGCTCAGGGTAAAGGCTATAAAACAAAAATCAATGCTGTTTTACGCTCTTACGCGTTCGGCTGATTTTTTATATTAAAACCGTTTTCCTTCCCCAAGATTGACTTATTCTTTTTATATTGATATAATCTTTTCATATCAAATTTTTAAGGGGTATCTATGCAAATAAAACGAGAAGCGGTTTGCGGAACACTCCAATCAAATGATTGCCTTGTCCGTATTGTTCCTTCCGAAAAACTTGAACTTGACTTAAAAAGCTCTGTTTTAAACGAATTCGGTGCACAAATTAAAAAAACGGTGCAGGAAGTATTGGATGAGTTTGAAGTAAAAAATGCCAAACTCTTTATCGAAGACAAGGGTGCCTTAGATTGTACAATCAAGGCCCGTGTAGAAACAGCATTGAGGCGCGCAAATGAAAAATAGAAGAAGTATGCTTTTTATGCCCGGTAATAATCCGGGAATGTTGGTATCGGCCGATATTTTGGGAGCGGATTCCATCATTTACGATTTGGAAGATGCCGTCTCCCTTGATGAAAAAGACTCGGCCCGTACTCTGGTGCGGAATGCTCTTTCCTTTTTAAAGTTTACCCATTCCGAAATCACTGTAAGAATAAACCCCATCGACTCCCCTTATTGGGAAAAGGACTTGGAGGCAATTATCCCCGTTCTCCCTGACGGAATCGTAATTCCTAAGGCTTCGGTCGATGCCGTTCACTCGGTCGAGCAAAAAATAAACGAGATAAAAAAGGCTCACAATATCACTAAGAATTTCAGCTTTCTTATGCTGGTAGAATCAGCCCGCGGAATTATGGATGTAAATTCGATAGCCAAGGCCTCATCGCTGATTCAAGGCCTTCTTTTAGGCGGCGAAGATTATTCGGTAGATATGGGAATTCAGCGTACCCGTCTTTCAAAAGAACTGGAATATGCCCGCTTTAGTTTGACGACAGCCGCCCATGCATACGGTTTGGACTCCCTTGATACCCCCTTTACGGATGTAGAAGACTTTGAGGGCCTAAGGCTCGATACGGCCTTTAGTAAAAGCATAGGATTTTCAGGCCGCTTGGTTATCAATCCGCGTCAGGTCGAAGAGATTCATAAAATATTTTCTCCTTCAAGTGCCGAAATTGAAAGAGCCGAGGCTATTTTACAGGCCGCAGAAGAAGCCAAACAAAAGGGCTTAGGCGTATTCAGCTTTAAGGGAAAGATGGTCGACTTACCGGTTATCAAGAGGGCCCAAGCTCTTTATGATTCTGCCAAAAACTGGGGCTTGATAAAATAGGGAGGAAGAGATATGAATAACATACTTGGAAGAGAAGGCTTGGACAATCCTTTTAAGGGAGCCTTTGTAAATAAAAAAAATGCAAAATATGAGCTTACAAAAAATGTAAAGCCCGCCTTCGGGAAAACATTAGCCCAAGCCCTTGATGAGCTTAAACTCCATGACGGAATGGTTATAAGTTTTCATCATCACCTTAGAAACGGGGACTATGTTCTTGATATGGTAATGAGGGAAATTAAAAAAAGAGGAATCAAAGATTTGACAGTAATGGCTTCTTCAATTTTCCCCTGCCATGAGATTTTGGTTGAACTTATGGAAGACGGAACGGTTACCCAACTTATGACCTCCTATATGTCAGGGCCTGTTGCAAAGGCTGTAAGTTACGGTAAGTGTAAAAAGCCCGTAATTATGACTACCCACGGCGGACGGCCCAGAATGATTTTAGAAAAAGAGGTTACGATAGATGCTGCCTTTTTAGCCTCGCCCTGTGTAGACGATCAAGGAAATATTTCGGGCTCCGAAGGAAGGTCATTTTGCGGTTCCTTAGGTTATGCCGTAGCCGATGCTCAAATGGCAAAAAAAACTATAGCCATTACCGATACAAGGGTTTCAAAGGTTAAAAGAGCAGACATTGAAGGCCGTTTTGTAGACATGGTGGTAGAGGTAGATAAAATAGGAGACCCTGCAGGTATTGTAAGCGGAACAACTCAGATTACAAAAGATCCTATCGGCTTAAAGATAGCACGCGACTGCCGCACTCTTATTGAACACTCAGGTCTTTTTAAGAACGGCTTTAGTATGCAGACCGGAGCAGGAGGTATTTCCCTTGCTGTTGCAGACGAAATGCATCGAGCAATGAAAGAAAAAAACATAAAGGGAAGTTTCGGCTGCGGCGGAATTACAGGCTATTTTGTAAAAATGCTTGAAGAAGGCCTTTTTGAAGATCTTTACGATGTTCAGTGCTTTGACCTTTCGGCCGTAGATTCTACCGAAAAAAATACAAACCATCACAAGATTTCAGCCGACCTTTATGCAAACCCTAACAATCCCGGCCATGTTGCAGGAAAGCTTGATGTCGTTATCCTCGGTGCGAGCGAAATAGATTTGGACTATAACGTAAACGTAACCACCGGTTCCGACGGTATAATATTGGGAGGTTCGGGAGGACATGCCGATACGGCAGCAGGAGCAAAACTTTCGATAATCGTTTCAAAGCTATTTAATGCCCGTATTTCTTGCCTTGTAGATAAGGTCCGTACCGTAACCACTCCGGGAGAAACAATCGATGTTTTTGTTACTGACAGAGGTATTGCAATTAATCCTCGCCATGCAGATTTAATCAAAAAGCTGAAGGCTGAAACAAATCTTGAAATTAAAACCATCGAAGAATTAAAGGAAATTGCGGAATCCTTTACGGGAAAACCCCAAGTTAAGCCCCGTTCCGGCGAAGTGGTGGGAATAAGCACCTACCGTGACGGCACCGTTTTGGATGTCATAAATAAGGTTTAAGAAAAATTCTTCCTATTGACTTTTTTGTTGATTTTTGATAAAGTTTCTTTATCAAAAATCAACTTGCCAACTTAGCTCACCCGGCAGAGCAGCACCCTCGTAACGTGCAGGTACTCGGTTCAAGTCCGAGAGTTGGCTTTTTTTTATTTCTAAATAGTTTTTTCCTTTCTATATCATAAACAATTAGCTAAATCATTGAAAATTTTAATGAAACCGCAAGGAGCGCGGAGAGCGCAAAGAGGAGGAGGAAGTTTTTAAAAGATTTGATGCATTGTGATTGCAAAAAATATTAAGACTTGACAAAAGTAAACATTAATGCTAACATTTATATGTGAAAAGAGAAATAAAATTTTATAAAACAAAGGATGGAAAATGTCCTGTAAAAGAATTTATAGATACTCAGCCTGGAAAGATTGCTCAAAAAATAACATGGGTTTTAAGATTAATTGAAACACAAGAAAAGGTGCCTAGAACTTATTTTAAGAATTTGAGTGGTACAAAAATATATGAATGCAGAATAGAATTTGGAGGAAATATATATAGAATTTTAGGCCAGTTTTATCAAGGTTATTTTCTTTTATTGACAAATGGATTTCAGAAAAAAACACAAAAAACACCTAAAAATGAAATAGAATTGTGTAATAAAAGAATGGCAGATCAGATTGAAAGAGGGGTAAAGTATGAGTGATTTAGAAGAATATATTGCAGAAAGGAAAAAAAGAGATGTCGAATTTGCTGAAGATTTTGAAATAGGATATGAGCGGTTTAAAATAGGTGCTATTATCAAAGAGATGAGACTTGAACAGGGAATGACACAGGAACAGTTGGCAGAAAAATTGGAAACAAAAAAAAGTGTTATTTCTAGGATGGAGAATCATGCTGAAGATGTTCGGCTTTCAACATTAGAGAAAATAGCAAATGTGTTTGGAAGACAGCTGAAAATTTCAATGTTATAGAGATACAATTTTCTCCCCTTGCTTTTATTAAGATCATCGTGTATACTTTGGAAAACAAACATTATAATGCTTAAAATTTTAAGCTGTTTTTTAGGAGATTAGTATGTATGATTTAATCGTTTTGGGCGGAGGCCCGGGCGGCTATGTTGCTGCCATAAAAGCTGGAAGGGCAGGGCTAAAAACCGCTCTTATCGAAAAAAACAGGCTTGGAGGAACTTGTTTGAACAAGGGCTGTATTCCGACAAAATACCTTCTTCACACAGCCGAGGTTTTCGGAAGCTTTGCCGAAAACGATCTCGGTCTTTCAGGTGAAAACTTAAAATACGACATTAATGCCATCTACGAGAAAAAAAATGCTGTTGTGGATAAACTTGTAGGCGGTATCGAAAAACTCATCGAAAACGCCGGAGTTGATTTTTATAATGGGGAAGGCAAAATCACTTCAAAATCTTCCGTAAGTGTAAATGGAAAAGAACTTGAATTTAAAAACCTCATCATCGCAACGGGGTCTTCTGTTTTTGCCCCTCCGATAGCCGGAATCGAAACTGCTATGACCTCTGACGATATTTTAGGAAAAGAGCCTGTCGATTTTAAGAGCGTTATCATCATAGGCGGCGGCGTTATCGGCATTGAGTTTGCCACAGTCTATGCAAATTTAGGTAAGGAAGTAACCATCGTCGAACTCGAAAAAACAATTCTTCCTCCCTTTGACAGGGACATTGCAATGCAGCAAGCCCTTGTTCTAAAAAAGAGGGGAGTAAAGATAATAAACGGAGCCATGGTAACCAAAATTGAAAAAACGGGCTGTACCTTTACTCTTAAAGAAAAAGAAGAAAGCATTACAGCCGATGCCGTAATCGTCTGCATCGGCCGAATTGCCGAAATAAAAGATATCGGTCTTGATTCTGCCGGAATACAATACGATAAACGGGGCATAATTACCGATGCCTGCATGAAAACAAATGTCGAAGGTATTTACGCTATTGGGGATGCAGTAAAGGGAAACGTAATGCTTGCCCACAATGCCGAAAATCAGGGGCATCTGGTTGTCGAAAACCTTGTAAACAATACTAAACACGAAAAACAAGACGTTATTCCTTCTTGTGTATATTCCACACCGGAGATTGCAGGTGTCGGTCTTTCCGAAAAAGAGGCTGAAGCCAAGGGAATTGCCGTAAAAATTGGAAAAGTTCCAATGGGTTCAAACGGAAAGTCGGTGCTTTCAGGCTTGGATGTAGGCTTTATTAAGGTTCTATTTAATGAAGAAGACAATCTTGTAGGCTGTCAGATGATGTGCGATTCGGCTACCGATATGATAGGTGCTATCGGAACTCTTGTAACAAACAAGGCTAAGAGGGAAAACATCTTAAAATCCATGTATCCTCATCCCACAGTAGTAGAAGCCTTTTATGAGGCTGTAGAAGACGTCGAAAAGTCGGCTACCCACATGATCTATAAAAAATAATTATAAGAGAGCCTTTCAAAACTTCAGTTTTGTAAAGGCTTTCCATGATAATAGCTTTGCGATGTTTTTCATAAGTCATTGATAAGTAAAGACTTATGAAAAACTCGTCGGTTATTTTTAAAAATCAATAAGATTTTTAAAAATAACCTGACGGCAAGGCTGATTTTAGCTTTGCCGTTTTTGATTTTGTAATCAAAGCAATATTTTTTTATCTATTTGCTATTGCTTTTCTTTTATATCTGGTGTACAATATGGTTAACTGGGAGGCATGTTTTGAAAGAACAAAAAAGCAGTTTTAAAATGTTTTTTACAATAGGATTGTTGCTCTTAATTTTTATCGGAGCCTTTGTTGTTATAAAAACTGCAGATGCGTCTGTAGAAGACGGATTATTAAAAGTTAAAGGAATTTATGGTGTCAGCATACCGATTTCCGAAATCAGAGAGGTCAAAAAGCTTGAAACCCTGCCTTCTTTAGGAGTAAGGCGGGTAAACGGCATAGGTCTGGGACCGATTAAGATAGGCTATTTTAGATATAAGGAATTAGGCCCTGTAAAATTATGTATACTAAAAAACGAAGCTCCATATATATTGGTTACAACCGATGAACAAAAAATTCTTATAGGCTTAGGCAAGGAAAAAAATGAAGAGCTTTATAATAAGCTGCAAGATAATTTGTAATTAATAATTTGTAATCAAAACATTACACATTATCCATTACAAATTAAAATAAATTTAGGAGGATGAGATGAAAAGAACACCCTATTATGAAACCTTGCTCGCTAAAGGCGGCAAGTTTGTTGAGTTCGGCGGATATGAAATGCCCATTCAGTTTGCCGGTATCTTAAAAGAGCATCTTGCAGTTCGCAATAATGTAGGACTTTTCGATGTTTCGCACATGGGCGAGTTTTATATTGAAGGCGACAATGCCGAAGCTGCCGTAAATGCCCTTATTACAAACGACATTCGCGGAATGGCTGACGGAGATGTACGCTACACCCTTATGTGTAATGAAAAAGGCGGAATTGTAGATGATTTCCTCGTTTACCGCTATAATCAAAAGAAATTCCTTTTGGTTGTAAATGCCGGAAACCATGACAAGGACTATGACTGGGTAAAAAAGCATTTGGATAAGAGCGTTACCTTTACTGACCGATCTTCCGAAATTGCCCAGCTTGCAATTCAAGGCCCCAATGCTCCTGCTGTGGTAAAAAAGTTTATTGATCCTTCTGCAATGCCCTCCGCTTACTACACATTTAAGACCTTCCAGTGCCCCAAGGGAGAGGTAATCGTTTCTCAGACAGGTTATACCGGTGAAGACGGTTACGAAATCTACTGCCCTAAAGAATGGGCTCTTGAGCTTTTCAATCAAGTTATGAAGGCCGGAGAAGAATTCGGAATAGAGCTTTGCGGTTTAGGCTGCCGAGACACATTGCGTCTTGAAGCCGGAATGCCCCTGTACGGCCATGAAATGACCGAAGAAACTTTGGCAACCGAAGTAACATTAAAACCCTTTATCAAACTCGAAAAAGAAGACTTTATCGGTAAAAAAGCTCTCGAAACCAACGAAGCCAAAAAAATCCGAAAAGGCTTTAAAATGATTGACAGAGGTATTGCCCGCGATCATGACAAAGTTTTCTTAGGCGACAAGGAAATCGGTTATGTTACAACCGGAACTTCTTCACCCTCATTAAAGGTCGGTATCGGACACATGAGAATCGATAGAGGCATTAAAGATGAAGAAGTCTTTATCGAAGTACGCGGTAAAAAGCTCAAGGCTAAAATCGTGCCCACAAGTTTCTTAAAAGAAATTAAGGGCTAATTAAAAAGGTTTTATAAGTTTTTGGTAAAAACTTAAAAATAAAATATAGGAGTTAGATATGGAAATTAAAGAAGATGTAAAATACTTGGAATCACACGAATGGTTCAAAAAAGAAGGAAACATCGGTATTATCGGAATCAGCGATTATGCTCAAGGTGAAATGGGAGATGTCGTATTCATCGAGCTTCCTGAAGTAGGCGATGAAGTTACAGCCGATAAGGCCTGTGCTACAGTAGAATCTGTAAAGGCCGTTTTCGAAATCATCAGCCCCATGACAGGAAAGGTTGTTGAAATAAACGAAGAGCTTTTAGATGCTCCCGAAAAAATCAATGAAGATGCCTTCGGTTCTTGGTTCTTTAAGGTAGAACTTTCAGGAGAATCTTCAAAATTAATGGATGCAGGTGCATACAAAGGTCTCTGCAAGTAATTAAAAATAAGCTTATTGGAGGTGTGATAAACAGTTCGGCACAGTTGGTGCCTCACTGTTTATCTGCCGAGTTTGCCTTTCTGCAAACGTCGCTTTATTGTATGCAGTTTTGCTTTTGCAAAACTGCTTGAAAAAATATTTTTCGGAAACTGATGTTTCCTGCAAAATATTTTTATTGGAGGTAGTATGTCAAATTATATTCCTCACTCCGCTGAGGAAACAAAAGAGATGCTTGATCTCATCGGCGTAAAATCGATTGATGATTTATACAGCTTTGATAACAAGGGCTGTAAAAAAGTTGATATAGGCGAGGGGAAAACTCAAGCACAAGTTGAAAAGTTTTTTCAAAATTTAAGCAGTGAAAACACTGTCTTTAAATCGATATTAAGAGGTGCCGGTGCTTATAACCACTATGCACCTGCCGCTGTAAGGCACATGGCTTCCAGAGAGGAGTTTTTAACTGCCTACACACCCTATCAGCCCGAAATGAATCAGGGCGAACTACAAGCAGGTTTTGAATATCAGTCAATGATTTGCGAGCTTACGGGAATGGATGTTTCCAATGCCAGCGTTTATGACGGAGGCACGGCAGTTGCAGATGCCATAGTTATGTCCTTAGGACGAAAACAAAACAAGGTTTTGATTTCGGAATGTGTTGAGCCCAGCTCAATTGAAATTGCTAAAACCTATTTAAAGCATAGCGGCGTAGAATTCGTAATGATTCCCCGTGACGGCTATAAAACGGATGTTTCAAAGATTAAGGGCCTTTTAGATGAAAGTGTCGGAGCCGTTGTTATGCAACAGCCGAACCGTTTCGGTACAATCGAAGACTGCGAAGCTGTCGGTAAACTTGTAGAAGGTACCAAAACCCAGTTTGTAATGAGCTGCAATCCTATTTCTTTGGCTGTCTTAAAAACACCGAAAGAATGCGGTGCTTCGATAGCCTTAGGCGAAGGCCAGGCATTAGGACTTCCTCTAGGTGCAGGCGGCCCCTATCTCGGTTTCCTTTCTACAATCGAAGCCAATATGCGAAAAATCCCGGGACGAATCATCGGTCAGTCAACAGACCATGACGGCAGAAGAGCCTTTGTTCTAACTCTTCAAGCCCGCGAACAGCATATCAGGCGCGAAAAAGCAAGCTCCAGTATCTGTTCTAACCAGGCTCTTTGTGCATTAAGAGCTTCTATGTTTATGACAGCCTACGGAAAAGAAGGCTTAAAAACCGTTGCAAATGTTTCCGTAAGCAATGCACATTATCTTGCAGATGAGCTTAAAAAGATCGGCTTAACCGTAAAAAATAACGGAGAATTCTTCCATGAATTCGTAACTGACGGAAAAGGAAAGGCCGATGCAATTCTTTCAAATCTTGAAAAAAACGGCATTTTAGGCGGTTTAAAGATTTGTGATGATGCCATTCTTTGGTGTGCAACCGATGTTCTTTGCAAATGCGACCTTGATAAGGCCGTAAAAATCATTAAGGAGGTATTGTAATGAGCGAATTGATTTTTGAAAAATCCGTAAAGGGTCATAAATTTGCCGAAGCAAAATTGACAGTACCCGAATATAAGCTTGATTCAAAATATTTAAGAGCAAGCGATGCAAAACTTCCTGAAGTTTCGGAACTTGAATTTGTACGCCACTATATGGAATTGAGCAAGCGTACTCACGGTGTAGATAACGGTTTCTATCCCTTAGGTTCTTGTACGATGAAGTACAATCCCAAACTCAACGAAGAAGTTGCGGCTCTTCCGAACTTTACCAATATTCACCCATTGCAGCCTGAACATACAATGAAAGGTTGTATCGAGGCTATGGGCGATTTAGGTAAAAAACTCGGTGAAATTACCGGAATGGATGCTTTCTCCCTCCAGCCATCAGCAGGTGCTCACGGAGAGTTCACAGCCCTTTTGGTAATCAGAGCCTATCACGAAAAACGCGGCGACCATGCCCGAAACAAGATTTTGGTTCCCGATTCGGCACACGGTACAAACCCTGCCAGTGCCGCAATGGTCGGATGCGAAATCGTAAACATTCCTTCCGATAAGGACGGAAACGTAGATATCGAAGAATTAAAAAAGACTGTAGGAAACGATACTGCTGCCCTCATGCTTACAAACCCGAACACCCTCGGTCTCTTTGAAACCCATATCAAAGAAATTGCCGAAATCGTTCACAAAGCAGGCGGCTTATTGTATTATGACGGTGCTAACCTTAATGCAATTATGGGAAGACTCAGACCCGGAGATATGGGCTATGATATAGTTCACCTTAACTTGCATAAGACCTTTTCGACTCCTCACGGAGGCGGAGGTCCCGGAAGCGGCCCAATCGGTTGTAAAAAAATCCTTGAAGAATTCTTACCTGTTCCTGTAGTTACAGGATCGGACGGAAGCTATAAGCTCGATTATAACCGCCCGGATTCAATCGGAAGGGTTAGAAACTTCTACGGAAACTTCCTTGTCTTCTTGCGTGCCTATGCCTATATTCTTACACTCGGAAGCGAGGGCATAAGGGAAAGCTCAGGCTATGCTGTCTTAAATGCAAACTATCTAAAGAAAAAGCTTGAAAAAGAATATGATGTTGCCTTTGACAGAATCTGTATGCACGAATTTGTTCTTACCCTTGATAAGATCAAGGAAGAAACAGGCGTAAGTGCTCTTGACATAGCTAAGGGCTTAATCGATGACGGCATCCATCCGCCGACGATGTACTTCCCGCTCATCGTACACGAAGCCTTGATGTTTGAGCCTACGGAAACGGAAAGCAAGTCCACATTGGACTTTACCGCCGAAGTTATGATCAAACTCAAAAAAGAAGCTTATTCAAATCCCGAAAAGCTTCACGGCTATCCCTACACACGCCCAATCGGACGAGTAGATGAAACAAAAGCTGCCCGTGAACCTGTTTTAAGGTACAAGGCTTGCTGCTGCTGTAAATAAACAGCTTTAAATTTTTGAACAGCTTTGATGCCCCCCTCTAAAGACTGATGTTTTTAGAGGGGGATTTTTGAAAGCTTAACTTTATTTGATTATGTAAAAGGAATAAGATGGAGAAACAATATACTTTTTTTGATTTGATTATAGAAGTTTTTGAAAAAGTAAAAAAGCCAATGACTCCTGAAGAAGTTTGGGAAAAAGCGCTTGAGTTTTCTTTTGATAAAAAACTAGGAAGCTCGGGCAAAACTCCGGCCGCTACAGTAGGTGCAAGATTATATGTAGATGTCAAAGAAAAGGCTGAAAAAAGCACTTTTGTTCAAGTCTCAAAACGTCCTTCAAGATTTATTTTAAGAAGTTTAAATATAAGCGGAAATGAAATAAAACGGGAAATCGAGAAAAAAGAAAATGCAGAATTAAAACAAAATAATGAAAGTAATTTTAATGAAAGAGATTTACATCCGCTTTTAGTAAAATATGTTTATTCAAACCCGCATTTTAATTGTTACACAAAAACTATTTATCAGGAAAATTCTGTAAAAAGAGTAAAAGGCGCTAATGAATGGCTGCATCCTGATTTAGTAGGTGTATATTTTCCGTTTAAAGATTATTCAAAAGAAACAATGAAACTTCAAACTTCATTGAATGTCAATTCAATAAAACTGTTTTCCTTTGAAATGAAAAAGAATATAGATTATTCTACTTTAAGACAGTATTTTTTTCAGGCTGTTTCAAATTCAAGCTGGGCTAATGAGGGATATTTAGTTTGCTTGAAAATCGATGAAGACCCCAATTTTAAAAATGAGCTTCAAAGATTATCTAATGCTTTTGGAATTGGAATTATAAAACTGAATCCGGAAAGTATAAGTGAGTCAGAAATAATTTGTAATGCTAGATATAATGAAAATATAGATTGGGATACTTTGGAAAGACTTTCAGAAGATAATCCTGATTTTAATAAATTTATATCAGACTTAACTGAAGATATTGCTTTAGGAAAAGTAAAAAGTACTTATGATAAAGTAATTACAGATGATAAATTTGAAAATTATTTAAAAGAAAAGAGTATTATTTGATAAATCACCAATGCCGATTTATACGACCCCGATACTATGCCGCAGGTTTTGGTCAAAGCCCATGCCGCTATTATGTCCATAACAGACGATCTCGTACGGCTGCAATAGGCCGCCTATTACGGCTACAATAGAGCACCTATTACGGCCGTAATCGATGACCTGTTTCAGCACTACACTAGACGGTCTCGTGTAGTACTACAATCGATAACCTATTACGGCTGCAATAGGGCACATGTTACAGTACTACACGAGGCGGCCTCGTGAAATAATGTAACGATATGAATATGGCTTCGAAATTACGACTTTCGTTTTTATAAGAAAATTGATTTTATAATGCTTCTACTTCTTTTAAGCTTAAGCCTGTTCCTTCAGCTATTTTAGCAATATCAAAGCCAAGCTTTTTAAATGCTGTTGCCGTTTCAAGAGCTTTTTGGTATGAGCCTTGTTCAATGCCTCTTTCAATACCTTGTTCAATTCCCTCAGCAAAGGCGATTCTGCCAGCTTCTTCTCTTTGTACTGCAATGTCTGTATCATAATCATATTCAGCTACTAACATGTTGATTACCTCCCTTGATTTTCTTAGTAAGTATTCTTTTAAGATTCCTTTTTCTATACATATCTTTACCGCATTGGTAAAGCCGCTTTCTGGGTCGAGTTGTGTTTGGACTCTCACTTCCTCAACAAAAAGACTGTATTCTTCAAGCGGTTTACATCGGCTTAACACTTCTGCTCCTTTGTTTTTATTTATGTTATATACTTTTACTGTAAGCTCCAGCGGTATTAGTTCAGATTTTGTAATAAATGCATCGGAGAGTTTTAAAACGGTAGTTTCAGGATAGTCTTTAATACCGTTGTAAAAAACATAAAATTCAGGTGTTGGTATTTTTGACAATTTTCTTAAATACCTGTCTGTAGGGGATTGAATTTTCTCATAAAGCCTTGCTATATATTCTAAAAAACGTAAAGGCATATTCTCATTTATGGTTGACTGGTGTTCGGCCAATACGATAATTTTACCATCTATAAGGCAGGAAACATCATTAATTATGTTCATATACATAACGTTTTCAAGTTTTATATTTTCTACCGGACAAGACATTTGCAAATTTGTTCCATGCAAAGCATTGTATAGCGATAAAAAATTCTCTTTTGCCTTTTCATCTTCACTAAAAAGGTCAACGAACACTGAATCTTTGTATTTTCTGTTTGAAGTACTCATATCAACCTCCCAACTACTTGTATTATAGCATAGATTAGAATTTTTTGTAAGATATTTCTTCGGCAAGACGACAAAACGAGCCCTTGACGAATTCGAAAAAATATGAAATGATAAACATACAGAGGTATTTTTATGAGTGAAAAATTAAATTTGGTTATTCTTGACGGGTTTACTTCCAATCCCGGAGACCTTTCTTGGGATGAGTTAAAAGCCATTTCAAATCTTACAATATATGATAAAACAAGTGCAGATGAACTTCTTGAAAGGTGTAAGGAGGCAGATGCCGTTCTTACCAATAAGGTAGTTTTTTCTAAAGAAATAATGGATTCTTTGCCGCGTCTTAAATATATAGGAGTTTTAGCTACGGGATATAATGTTGTCGATGTTGAGGCTGCAAGAGCTAAAAATATTTGCGTAACGAATATTCCCTCTTACAGCACCGACAGCGTGGCTCAACTTGTATTTGCCCTTATTTTTCACTTTTATTGGCATGTAAAAGAGCATAGCGATGAGGTTATGGGCGGAAAATGGTCGGCTTCTCCTCATTTTTGCTATCACAGCTTTGATATAAGGGAGCTTTCCGATAAGACTATGGGTATAGTCGGTTTCGGGAACATAGGCCAAACCGTTGCAAAAATTGCCCTTGCCATGAATATGAAGGTAATCTATTTTAACCGTTCTAAAAAAAATATTAAGGGCTTAGAAGAAGCAAAACAAGTTTCTTTAGATGAGCTTTTTTCTTCTTCAGATATAATAAGCTTAAACTGTCCTTTGACTCCGGAAACAAAAGAAATTGTAAATGCCGAGTCCTTAAAAAAGATAAAGAAAACTTCTATCATAATCAATACGGGACGGGGGCCTCTTATAAACGAAAAGGATGCAGCAGAGGCTTTAAAGGAAAAAAGACTTGCAGGTCTTGCCTGCGATGTTCTCAGTGTAGAACCTCCGGCTAAGGATAATCCCTTGCTTAAAGCTCCTAACTGTATTATTACGCCCCACATAGCGTGGCAAACCTTTGAGGCCAGAGAGAGACTTATAAAAACAGCCGCCGCTAACGTAAAAGCCTTTATAGCCGGAAAAGAAATAAACAGGATTAATTAGGCGGTTAAGTAGATTTTATTACCCCTGTTGTTCTTTTTTACATTTTATGTATACTATTCTTTTGAGTATTGGAAATGCTCTTAAAAGGAACTATATGAACTGGAAACTGATTTATTTTTTATTTATAGTATTGTTTTTAGGCTTGTTTGCAGGCTTTAATATGAAAAACTCTTGCGATATTTCTTTGATTTTTTATACATTTGAAAATGTACCTGTTTATGTAAGCAATATTTTTTCGTTTTTAATCGGACTTATCTTAACCATTCCTTTTTTATTTGGAAGTAAAAAGAAAAAAAATAAGCCTGTAAATGAGAAAAAAGAAACATTTACGGCAAGCGATGGTGTCGGAATAGACACTGTGGACTTAAAAAAGCCTAAAAAATCATGGTTTAAACGTAAAAAAGAATCTAAGACTTCAATTTCTGAAAGTAATTCTGAGATCAAATGAGGTAAGAGATAAAAAGGTTTATGGAATTTAAGATAAAAAAAATACTATTTTTTTTATTGTTTCTCTTTTTTTTGCATAGCCTGACTGCTCAAAATTCCTTACCTCCGAATGTTCAAAAGATTATCAAAAACGGTTTTACAAAAAAAACTCCTTTTGAGGCATCTTCGTTTATTGAAGCAGAAATAAAAAAGATTTCTTCAAATGAAGAAAAAATTATAGCTCTATCCGTTTTGGCCGACTATGAAGAAAGGTTCGATTTATTTTTACGAGCCGGAAGACACTATCTTGAAGCTGCGGAACTTTCTCCCGAGAAAGAAAAAAAAACTCTTTTAACCAAAGCCCTTGGAGCCTTTCTTTTAGCCGATAATATAAGCGAGTCCTCCGAGCTTTGCCGCAACCGCTTGCTGCCTATCATTGAGACCCCATTTTCTAAAGAAGATATAAAAGTTCTTGTTCTTTTTGAATGGCTTAAATTAAAATCGGATGAAAAGAGCTCTCTTGAAAATATAAAAAAATATGTTACCGATTCAAAATTCTCAGAATTTCATCCTGCCATGCTTTTGACTCTTTGGTGGGTCGATGGAGATAAGAAGGCTGAAAACACTCTCATAAAAAAATTCCCTAACAGCATTGAGGCATCTGTCGTCCGAGGTGAGGCTTTTTTGAGCCCTAAAACATTTTGGTATTTAATGCCTCAAAATAGAGGATTTAAAGAATCTCTTGCAGATTCAGCTTCCGAATCCATTTCATTAAGTCAAAGCGAAACTTTAGCACAAAATAATGAATTGCCGGCTGCAAAATTTTATCAAACCGGTTTTTTTAAAACCGAAAATTTTGCAAAAGGGCTTGCAGATGAGCTTAAAAAGAAGGGCTTTACGGTAACAATAAAAAAAGAAGAGCGAGGGGAAGATGCTTTCTTTTCGGTTTTAGTAAAGGATGACTGCAAAGGAGATATAGTTATCCGGCTAAAAAGTGAAGGCTATGAAGCCGTTCCGATTTTTGATTAGCTTTCTTACTTTTTTTCTTTAGACTTTTTATCATCTTGCATTGAATCTTTTTTTTCTGTTGTTTTATCTTCTTTTTTTAGTTCAGGCGGATTTAAAAGTTTTTCTATTTCTTTTTCAAGTTCATTAATAGTTTTTTTATCATCTTCTTGTGTAAATTTTTCCTTGGATTCGTTAATAAGTTCTTTTGCCCTTTCGTATTTTTTTACTATAATTAGGATTCTAACATAGTTAAAAAAATATTCGGGAGTTTCTTTATTTTCCAAATAAATCTTTTCATAAATTAAAAAGGCTTTTTCTTCTTTTCCCGATGAGGCTAGAGCATAGGCGTAGGCTGTAGACAGTTTTATGTTTTCGGGAGCTTGTTTATAGAGGGGTTCAATATATTTTAGACAATTATCCCATTCATTTTGAAGGGCATAAACTTGTGCCAAATTATATTGAGCTGCATTTTTATATTTTTCAGACTTTTCGGCTTTAAGGTAATAATCAGCAGCCTTAGAATAGTTTTTTATTTCTGCATAGCCTTGAGCAATTGAAAAATACTCTCCTGCAAGGTCTTCTTCAACAGCCCCTTTTGCAAAAGCTTTTGTAAAACAAAGAAAAAACAAGAATCCCAAAAAAACTATAAAAATATTTTTTCTCACCTTTTTTCTCCCATAAAAAAGTTTTAATTTCCTAAAACGGTTTTTTCTATCTGCCGCAGCTGAGAGCGGTAGAGCCCCGCAATATTTGAGCCGTAGTCTGCAAGGAGCTGAATAATGTTTCGGGGTGTTTCATCGGTATCGGTTCCGTTTATCCTGTCTCCTGCATCGCCGAGGCCCGGCATGATATAGGCTGAAGCATTTAGGGCAGGGTCCATCCAAAGGGTGTAAAGTGTGCAGTTATCCAAAGCACGCACAATTCGCAGGGCTCCCTTCAAGGCAGAAATTACATGAAAACAGCTTATCGATTTCGGCTTTACGCCCAGTTTTTTTAGGTGTTTTACAACGGTTACGAGGCTTCCTCCGGTCGCATTCATAGGGTCGGCAAAGATAAGGTCCTTTCCGTCCAAATCTTTTAGGTTAAAATAAGACTTATCCAAATCAAGGATGTACTGCATATCGTCTTCCTTGCGGGAATCATCTCTTTTAATCTTAAAGAGGGCAAAGGGTGTTACATAGCCATGTGAAGAATACTCTTCAATTTCTTTTGAAAGAATCATAGAGGGGAGGAGGGCTCCTCTCAACATAACACACATAACGGTATTTTCAATTTTATGGTCAATGTCGGTTATCTTGTGAACCGCATAGTTTTGAACAGGAACCTTTACCGGAGTTTTTACTACAAGATAGTTTTTCTTGTCTTTTTGGTGTCCTTTATAAGCAAGTTTAAAAAGCATTTCAAAAGAACGCTGGGTATAGTATAAGAATTCGCTGTGCTCGGTTTTTATGGAGCGTAGTTTTGCAATAACCCTTGAAGCTTCGGCATGATTTTCATGTTCGGTATCAAAAGAGAAAACTTTAAGTTGAGGTATTTCTTTGCATATATTTTGCATAAGATGCCCCATCTCGGTATAAAGCCTTATAATCTCATCCTTGGCCTTTTTCTTTTTTTCGCCGTTTTCCTTTTCTAAAACGGTAAAATTTTCAATAGCTTCCTGATAAAGAGTATTCATTTCGTTAAGATGCTTCAGATCGTCCTCAGTTAAATACCCATCAAGAGCTTCCGCCCCCATAATTACCTTACCCATATCTACTCCCAGAAAAACTTTTTGCAGGAAGACTCAGCTTCCGAAAAAAGTTTTTTCACGCAGTTTGTTTACAAACTGCATACAATAATGCGATGTTTGCCGAAAGGCAAACTCGACAGATAAACAGTGAGGCTGAATTTCTGCCGAACTGTTTATCACATCTCCTTAGTTAAAATCAGGGAAGTATAAAAGAAAATCGGTAAAAATTCAAGGGGTGTTTTTTAAACCGCAAAGATACAAAGAGCGCGAAGAATTTTAAAATGGTGTTTTAATGATACATTCTTAAATTTACCCTTTGCATCCCTTGCGGTTTCTTATTCTTAATAAATTCAATCATTTTTTTATAAATTACTATTTTTTTCAAATAATTTCTATAAATATAATGAGGAGGGGAAAATGTGAAAAAAATTAGGAGAAAGCAAATGATTAAGAAATTTGAAGATTTAACATTGCAAGACTATTGATTAAAAATGTACCTCCTTGTACATTTTTAATCTAAGAGTTTTGCCTGTGCAAAACTCTCGAAGCAGGAACCACCGCCATCCATGGCGGACTTTTAATATCTTATCCTATAATTATCTTTGCATAGACAACCTTTAAATTTCGCTCAGAACCTTTGTTTTTTAACTCAACCAAAGAATTGGCCAGAAACTTTATAACAATGCGGGATTCCAAAGGGCTGCAAGACCTTTGGCAGCGCGAGGAAAAGGGATGGGGTCAAAGGGGAAGGGAAAAACCACCGCTCTGAACGGGGGTTGTCACTTCCCCTTTTAGAGGTTATAATAAATTCAGAGGCATTTAATAACACTGAAGACAAAGAATTAAAAGGATTTTTAGAATACCTTAAAACAGGTAATGCAAAAAATGAATTTACAAGGGAGATAGAAACTATGATACAAGCAGTAAAAAATAATGAACAGGCAAGGCAAGAATACAGGTTAATGTCTACTTTTGAAATGGATATTACGGATAAAACAGAGTATAGAGTTAAGAAGGAAACAGCTAAAATCTTAAAACAATTAGGTGATTCAATTCAGAAAATTATGCATGTTACCGGACTTCCTGAATCTGAGATTAAAAATATGTAAAAATTCAAGTAGTTCGCTGAAAATCGGACGTCCGTGTCCGATTTTTAGCTTAGAGTTTGCGGCAAGCGCAAACTCTTGAATTTGGGAACCACCGGCATCCGTGCCGGCTCGGGAATGTACATCCGTGTCCGATTTTTCAGCATGGTAAGATTACTTATTATTTTTTAATATATATTTATATAGTGCTTTTTTTATATCTATTGATACATTTTTTCTTGCAGGGCTGTGCAATTGAACAACACGGATTGGCCTTCCTTTAAAAGTATAATAATAGATATTTATTTTTTTACCTTGCTCTTCATAAGTTTCTATTTTCTTGTTTTTATCTTGTTTTAAAATGGCATCGTCAGTTTTTACATAATATTTTTTAAAAAATCTTTTGTACATGTCTTTGGAAGTAAGTACAATTGTATCAATGTCCTTATATTTATCAAGAAGGGAGTTAAGATCGTTAGTTTCAATAACTTTAAGATTTTTGTCTGAGTTATTATCTTCTTTTCGTTTTGCTTTTTTGATAATGTCTGTTATGCCTATATTGTGTTTTTCCAAGAGTCCTTTTTTTTCTTTTATTGTCTTTAATGAATTTTCTTTACAGCATAAAGCATATTCTATTAATTCCCAAAATTCGTTACGCTTATTGCCGTAATACCAATCTTCTTTGTCATTCTCTTTATTAGGATCCGTAAAATCTTTCCCCGGAAAGGTACCCAATATTAGTGTCTTTGTGTTTTTAGAAACGAAGGGCTCAAACGGGTGTATATGTTCTGTGCTGCTATTTGAAGCAGAATTGTTTTTGTTGTTCATAAAATTTTCATTAAAATATAATTTTTCCGCTTTTTGCGATTGCCCCTATAAATTGCGGAAAGTTTTATAAGGGCAGTTTGATTATTGGCTAATCATATAAAGACAATACTCTAAAAACTGCAAGATGTCAAGACTGCTATAAAAATGACAAAGTGCAAACTTAAAAAAGTTTATCGAGCTGCAATGAATGGGATATGTCGTAGATAAATCCGTTGCTTTGACAATAAGCCTTTATATCTTTTTCAATTTTTTTGCTTGGGCCGTATTCCAGTAAATAGACGGTAAATCCATAGGTTTTACATTGATCCAAATAGGCAAGAAAATACTCTCTATCTTCTATGGGTTTTACTCCAAAGGTGTTATCCTTAAAATTGATTTCGGTAAATACGCTTTCCTGATTGATTCCGTTTACGATTCCTTTAAGAGCATTTTCCTTCATTGCCTGACTTATAAAAGTATCTCCGCCGTTTATTATAATAGGTTTATTTTCTTTATGTATTTCATGTAAAAGGGTCATAAGTCCCCGATATATTTCGGGTATTTGATAATGATAATATACATCAGCATTATCAATAAAAAAACCGTCTATGCCTTTTTGAGATAAGAGCCGTGCTTTATCCTTAATTCTTTTTTGCCATCTTTTGTCCGCAACATTTATCCATTTTTCTTCATCCCAATTTTCATAGTCGCCTAAAGCTATATCTTTAAATGCTTCATAATCATCGCGGAATGTTTCGATAGAGCCGATGTTTAAATAAGAAAATATATTAATATTTCCGTTTTTGTGAAGCTGTGCTATCTCCTCTTTAGAAAAAAATTCCGCATCAATTACCAGTGTTTTTATTCCTTTAAGATTTACCGCTTTGTCTGGGGCCATACCTATCAGTACTTTGTACTGTTTGTTGTTTTCTGCCGCCATGCCTTTTATTACAATAACCGAAAAAAAAATAAAGACCATGTAAAGATATTTTATGTTTTTCATAAACTGCTCCTTATCAAAATGAGAATATTATATCTCTTATTTATTTGCTGTGTATACTACGGCATAATCTTCTGCACGGCTTTCCGTAAAGCTGTAATCAGAATAGGCTGAAACGGATTTGAATCCTGCCTGCTTAAATAAGGCTAAAAGCATTTGCCTCTTAAGTGGATGTAATACCGTAAAATCCGAACCGACGGTACTGCGCTGCTTATCGGTAAATTCTATAGTAAATCTGATATCCCCGTCAGGTAAAAAATCATAGTGCCGCTTAAAAATAAAATCTTTTGTTTCTTTATCTTTAAAATCCATTTTTTTCTCGGTAAGGATGCGGTCATAATTGAGTACTTCAACAATAAAGATGCCGTGCTCCTCTAATGACCGATACACGGAACCGAAAAAACGGCGGAGAGCCTCTTCATCATGCAAATGCGGAAGCGTATTACCGAAACACAGTACGCCCTTACATTTACCGAACTGCATAATATCGGCGATATCTGCATGATAGAACATAAGCTCACCTGTTTTGCGGATACACGAAGCTTTCTTTTCTGCAATTCCAATCATCTTTTCATTTAAGTCGAGTCCGCATATATCATATCCCTTTTGATATAAACCCATTGCAAGTTCACCGGTTGCACAGCCTGCATCGCACAATCTGCCCGGCAACGGACAAATGTGTTGTATAAATTCAAGTTTTTCCGTTTCAAGCGGAAAAAGTTCGCTGTAATGTTCTGCAATTAAATCATATACATTCATAGTTGTTCCTTATAAAGTAATCAGCATTGGTAATAGTTTTTTTGTAAAATATCTAGGCTTTAGTATATGGTTAAGTGCTATGATTATCAAGTGGTAAAAATTTTTCCTATTGACAAAGTTTTTTCTTTAAATATACTGGTAACATAGTTATCAAGGCGGAAAATATGAATACCGGAACTTACGCACAAACACACGAAACGATTCTCAAAAACGGTAAAGAACTTTTTTTAAAAGAAGGCTTTGAGCGTGCCAATTTGCGTGAAATATGCAGGCTTTCAGGCGTTACCACAGGCGGATTTTACCGGCACTTTAAGGATAAGGCCGACCTTTTTTCCGCATTGGTGGAACCTGCAATTCAGGGATTGCAAGCACAGTATTCCGCCTCCGAAAAACTATGTTTTACCGTGCTTGAAAACAGCGGTATCGATAAAATATGGAAAGTCTCGGCAGAAGCTCTTGAAGATTTTGTCTCTTATATTTTTGATCATCTTGAAGCCTTTAAGCTGATTCTCTGCTGCGCCTCAGGTACAAAATATGCCGAATTTACCGATTGGATGGTAGAGCGGGAAATTAAGGATATGTATAAAACCTGCGAACTGCTTGGAAAAAAAGGCATTACCGTCCGCCGCCTTCCGCCGAAAGAACTCCACATGCTGACCCATGCATATTTTTCCTGCATATTTGAAACCGTACTGCATAATTTCAAAAAAAAAGACGCTTTGAACTCAATGAAAACCCTCGCCGATTTTTTTTCCGCCGGCTGGAGGAAGGTTTTTGGGCTGGAGGATGAAGAGAAAAAGGGGGAAGCGGAATTTTAATTTACTCTTTTACCTGTTTTTAGACTGTGACGATTGTTTATTAAGTCGGTTTGCTAAAACTAGAATTTTTTGTGATATAATAAAAATGATCTAAGGAGGGAGTTCTTATTAGCTATTTTAGTGATTTATATGATGAAGTGAGATTTCCAATTACAAACGCAGATAAACCCGGGCTTCGAAATGCTCAAATAGGGGCAATATATGCTGTTGCTTCTTATGCAACACTAAATTCAAAAGATGCAGCAGTTATTGTTATGCCAACAGGATCAGGTAAAACAACTGTTGTTATGATGGCACCATACCTTTTGAAAAAAAATAAAGTTTTGATTGTGACTCCTAGTGCTATGGTAAGGAATCAAATTGCAAATGACTATGCATATTTAAGAACATTAAAATATGTGGGTGTGTTTTCAAAACAGACTAATGCTCCAATCATATATGAAGCTAAGCACCTATATAGTACAGACTATAATGAGAATATTTTAAGAGCAGATGTAGTAATAGCTACTCATCAGGTTGCCTTATCAATTTCTGAATCACAAATTAGACAAAATTTTGATTATATTATTATTGATGAAGCACATCACGTTCCTGCACCGACATGGCAACGAATAATAAAAAATATGATAGACATACCATCTTTACTTGTTACTGCAACTCCATTTAGATTAGATAAAAAAGAAATAAAAGGAAAGACTGTTTATAACTATCCATTATCTAGAGCATATAAAGACGGAATTTTTGGGGAGATCATGTTTAATCCCATAGAAGAAGGTCCTGAAAAGGACAAACGCATTGCTTTAGAGGCAGAAAGAATCCTGTTTAATGATAGAGAAAGTGGATATGATCATTTTTTGATGATTAGAACTGATACAAAAGATAAAGCAAAGAAATTAGAAGAATTATACAAAGATGTTACAAAACTAAAATTGGAACGAATTGATAGCACTATGTCGACAAAAACTGTTGAAAAAACTATTAAGTTACTCAAAGAAAAAAAACTTGATGGTATTATTTGTGTAGATATGTTGGGTGAGGGCTTTGATTTTCCTAATTTAAAAATTGCTGCAATACATGAACCGCATAAATCGCTTGCTAGTACTCTTCAATTTATTGGGCGCTTTGCAAGAACTAATGCTGAAAAAATAGGTACTGCAAAGTTTATTGCTATGAATGATGATAATCTAAAAATTGAAAATAATAAATTATATTCTAGTGATGCTGCATGGCAGGATATGATAATTAGTATGTCAGAAGAAAAAATAGAGGGAGACTTAGAAGTTAACGAAATTCTAAGCCAGTTCACCAAGCCTGAAAATAAAGATGAGTTGATATCATTAAACAATATCAGACCAAATTGTCATGCAAAAGTTTATAAAGTTTCGAATTTTAACATATACGGGGATTTCCCAGAAGAGTTAAAAGTTGGAGAAAATATATATAGAAGTAAAGAAATGAATTCCATTTTAGGAATTTCACAGATAAGTAGTACACCATTATGGTTAGATGGAGATAGTGTATTAAATAATGAGTTCGGGTTATATATTGTTCATTACCAACCAAACACAAAGCTAATGTTTATATATTCACAAAATAAGACAGAAGCAGTATATGAATTAATAGCAGAATCTTTTGCAGAACATTATGATAAAATTCCACGCGATGAGATGAATAGAGTGCTGGCAGAGTTTTCTGATTACGAGTTTTTTAACACTGGAATGCAGAATAGATATTCAGAAAGCGGAGAATCATATAGGATTTATGCAGGTTCAAATACTGCTTCATCAATTGATGAGACAACAGGGAAAATGCTGTCTGCGGGACATGCATTTTGTAAGGTTAAAAAAGATGGTTCAACATCTACTATTGGTTATAGTAGTGGATCAAAATTTTGGAGCAGCTCATACTTAAATATTCCTGAATATATTAAATGGTGTGATTTATTTGGAGAAAAAATTTCTAATAATAAATTAAAAGTAAAAACAAATACAAACTATGATAAATTGCCAATACCTGTTAGGATTTTAGAATATGAAACAGATATACTATTTTGCTTTTTAGATAGAAAGGCCTTTATATCTCCTTGTACTATAGTGTATAGAGAAAATTTAGATGCGAAAGCATTAATTACAGATATTACGCTTAAAGTTATAGAGGTAAATAAAAATAAGATTAAATTTGGAGTTCAGTTATTTGATGTAACTGAAGTTTTAACTTGTGATGTAACGGGAAAATATAATTCAGAAAAAGAAGAATTTATTTGCAAAAATGGAAAAGAAGAATATTCATTGGCTGAATATTTTTCTAATAATCCCCTTTCGTTCAAGACGACTGATGATACAGTTTATTATGGGCAAGAAGTATTAAAAGGTAATTTAGAATTGGAAAAATACGATCAAAACCGTATTTGCTCATTTAACTGGGATGATATGAATGTGGATACAAGCTTAGAGTGCGGAATTGGAATTAATGGAATGATTTCCATTCAAGATGGACTTAGAAACTACTTAAAACAAGAATTAAAATTTTCACATATTATATTTGACCATGGAACTGGTGAGATTGCGGACTTTATTACATTTGAAGAAAATGGTGATTTTATATATGTTGAAATGTATCATTGTAAAGCAATGAAAGGCAAAACATTCAA
Source organism: Treponema denticola (assembly GCF_024181645.1). Classification (NCBI taxonomy): domain Bacteria; kingdom Pseudomonadati; phylum Spirochaetota; class Spirochaetia; order Treponematales; family Treponemataceae; genus Treponema; species Treponema denticola. The sequence goes on from NZ_CP058624.1 coordinate 1,146,369, forward strand.
TTCATCGGTCGATGATGTATATGAAGTAACTCAACAGGCTATAAAAAGTTCTATTTGGGTTTCATCTAAGGCGATGCTTCTTAAGAAAATTAATGATAGAGTATTGGGTGCTAAAAATGATAAATTTTTAAGAGGAGAATTTAGAACCTTAAAAGAAATACTGCAAAGCTCAAAACTTTTACAAGTAAAAGTTTATGTTGTACAGCCTGCGATTAGCAAATCAGTTGAAATTCCAAATAAAATTGGTACTATACTTTCGGCTGGAGCATCGTTTATTAAAAATACAGGCAAGATTCAAGAACTGTTGATAATTGGAAGTGAATAAATAGATGATAAGTTTCTTATAAAAAATTGTTTAAAAAACTGATCGATTTAAATATGATAAATATAACAATAGATGTTTTGCTTAGGATTCGCAATGATATGATTGTTATATTTATAAGAGATTCAATTAAATCATCTACTAAAATTCTATTGGATAAACCTACCAAAGAACCTAAAAGTTAACCATCGATTTTTGAGATAAATATAAAGGATACGGTTTTCAATATTGATGAAACGATTAAATGTATGATTAGACAGACAAGGTAAAAGAAGATTATCATATTCTCTATATCGATAAGCCTCTTCCCATTAATTTTAGCAAAAAAAAATACTTCTTTTATATAAAATCCACATCATCCCCTTGACTTTTTTCATATTTTAGATAACAATGTTAGCATACAGTGTTGTCAATTCTTAATTAAGAATTAGGAATTAGAACGATTAAAAACAATTCCTAATTAAGCATTACGAATTACAAATTAAATTATAGGAGAATTACAATGAACCAAGATATGAAAACACAGTTATTAACAAAAAGTCCGAGGGAGCTGCTTTTTAAGCTGGCAATTCCCGGGATAATCGGAATGGTGGTTATCGGGTTGTATCCGTTTATGGACGGTGTATTTGCAGGAAGAATTATCGGCGATTATGCAATGTCCGCAATCAGCATCTCTATGTCGCTGACGCTGATAAACGGAGCAGTGTCGGCCTTGCTCGGTGTCGGAAGTGCTTCAATCCTGTCACGGGCAATCGGCAAGGGTGATACGGAAACGGTAGATAAAATCTTCGGCAATGTTTGTTATTGGGTGCTGCTTTTCTCGGTAGTGATTACGGCGGCAGGTGTGCTTTCAGCTCCGTACTTTTTGGAAATGGTGGGAGCAAAAGGAGCAATTAAAGATTTAGGCGCGCGGTATTTGCGGATTGTATTTTTAGGTTCGGTATTTGTAAACTTTGCTCAAGCCGGAAATATGACCATGAGAGGCGAGGGTGCTCTAAAACAATCCATGTTCATTATGGGAGCGGGGGCATTACTCAATATCGTGCTGGATCCGATTTTTATGTTCTTGATGGGAGAGTACGCAATTGAGGGAGCGGCGATTGCTACGGTACTGTCGCAAATGGTGCAGGCGGTTTTAACCCTGCGGTATTTTGCGAAAAAAAGTCCCTTTGTCAAAATACACAAAATTAAAAAGTATAAAGAAATTTACCGTGAAATGTTCGGCATCGGAAGCTCGGCTATGCTCATGCAGCTTTTGTTTGCAGTGCAGCAAACGGTTTTGTTCAAACAGGCGTTTACCTTCGGCGGCGATAACTGGGGGATTTTAATGTCCGCTACAATGCGGCTATACATGTTTTCGTTTATTCCGCTGTGGGGTATGAGTCAGGGCTTACAGCCGGTTATCGGTGCAAACTACGGAGCCAAGCAATACGAAAGAGTGCGGGAAACGATGAAGCTTTTTATGTACGGGGCAACGCTTCTTGCGGCTCTCTCGTGGGTTCCGGCAATGCTTTTTTCCGAAAACCTTTTATCAATCTTCAATGTACGCCCGGAAATAATTGCAGCAGGCCTTATCAATTTCAAACTGTTTTATTCTACATTTATTTTATACGGAATTATGATTATGACGCTTACCTTTTTCCAATCTATCGGAGACGCCAAAAAAGCCGGAATGATTGTCCTATTGCGTCAGCTCATCCTCTTTGTTCCCGCCATGCTGATTTTGCCGCTCTTGTTCGGAAGCCTCACCGTATGGTGGGCGGAACCTGCCGTTGATTTTACAATGATACTCATCGGCTTTATCATGCAGCAGAGGGTGTTGAGGAGGTTGTGAGAAAAATGTTCCAAAGCTTTTATATTTTTTCCTAATAAATTTAGTTTAAATAGTTGAAAAAGCCGGAATAATAAGTATAATCAAAATCTTATGAATAATATACTTGAAATTGAATTACAAGATACCGAGTGGGAATTCACTTATATTGATCATGATAGAGAAATTGTAAGAGCTATTGTAATTGATGATTATGAAAATTATTATTTTGTTAAAGTTCATAGAGATGATGATTTTGGTAAAGTAACACTGATTGAGACAGCAGGCGGCGGAGTTGAACCGCACGAAGATTTAGAAAATGCAATTAGGAGAGAACTTAAAGAAGAATTAGGTGTAGAAGTTGATATTCTTTATAAAATAGGAATTGTCAGTGATTACTATAATTTAATTCACAGGCATAATCTAAATAATTATTATCTTTGCAGAGTAAAGTCCTTCGGTGATAAGAATATGACACAAACAGAAGTTGAAGATTTTCATTTATCTACTTTAAAATTAACTTATGAAGAAGCTATAGATAAATATACTAAATACTCAAACAGCCGATTAGGAAAACTCATTGCGAATAGAGAGTTGCCGATACTTATGAGAGCCAAAGAATTGATAAGTGATTTCTAAAAAAACTGAATACCCAACTTATAATTAAAGAAGTTCTCTCATACCCACAACCAACCTCACTCGTTTAAAAAAATATCTAGAATCCCTTATTGACAAAAAACTAAAAACCCTTATAATATAACTAAGCTATATTTGACAGGTGCTTTTAATGGGAAACGGAGATTTTGACCTTACGCATAAGAAAATTCTGGAATGCGGGAAAAAGATTTTCAAAGAGAAGGGCTTTGAAAAAGCCAATCTGCGGGAAATCTGTGCGCAGGCAGGTGTTACGACCGGAGCCTTTTATGGTCATTTTAAAGACAAAGAAGCTCTTTTTTCCGAATTGGTACAGCCGGTCATTACCGATATAGAGTACCATTATAGCTTGCTCAAACAACAAAGTTTTACAATGTATAAAAAAGAAACGGTAATTACAAAACAAACAATCGAATCCATTCTTGATTTAAAACTAAAGGGAGCCGTCGGTATGGTGTCCTATTTTTTTGATAACAAAGATATTTTCGAGCTCTTGGCGTTTTGTTCATACGGAACAAAACATGAGCATTTTTTAGATGAAATAATAGAAAAAGAAGATGAAAACCACCTGAAAATCTTGGAGATGATTCACGGGAAAAAGAAGACTGCCCAAGTAATCACCAAAAAAGGCATTCACTTACTGAACCATGCGTACCTGTATGCGCTATCCGAAGTTGCCGTTCATTGCGAAACAAAAGAAGAAGCCGAACACAATGCCTATTTAATTGCGGACTTCTTTAATGAAGGCTGGAAAAAAATGCGCACAGGTTAATTGCAATTATGAATTAAAACTCATTTATAATTATTAATGAAGAAAGTGAATCTATTTTTTTTAGATTCAAATATAACAATGTTATAATTGAAAATATTGGAGGTTTTTTATGAAGTTAAAAGACATTGTACGGATAGCTGTGTTGACGGTTATCGGGTTTGCAATCGGAATGGCAATTTCGATGCTGACGGGAACACTGGGAGCCATAGCCTTATACGCTTCTGCAGGATTTGCCGCTTTTGCAGTCGGCCCTGTTTTTGTGATAACGGCTAAAAAAGTAAAACACCGCTGGACGGCATTTTTATTTTGGCTTATCTACGGATTGTTATATACCCTTATGGGCTATTGGATAATGATACCGATTTGTTTGGTTTCGGCAGTGCTTGCCGAGCTCATCATCGGCGATTATTCAAGCAATGTAAAAGTTTCAATCGCTTTTTCGGCTGCAATGTTTGTTGTTGCAATGCACCCGATTATATTTGTCAAAGTATTAGGTGCGGAAGGAATTACGAAGTTCGCTCCGTCTATTTCAAGTGAACAGGCTCAGTGGATGATTCAGTTTTATACGGGAAAAGCCATCGCAATAGCGGTAGCGTGCAACATCGTCTTGGAATCTTTGGCAGGCTTATTCGGTACCTATATCAACAAAAAGTTCTTTGAAAAGAGCAGTAAAAAGGGCGTATTATAATGAAGCCGGCAAGAAACACTCAAGGATGGTCAATGAATCCGATAACGCTTTTTATACTCATACTGCTCACATCATTCTTGGTGTTTCTTGTCAATCAAACCATGTATTATGTGCTGCTCGGTATGAGCTTTCTCTTTTTGATTTTATTTTCATACTCGGAAGGTATAAAAAGGGCTGTAGTCTATATCGGCCTATTTTTGCTGATAAAGCTCTTGGCATATGTCGATTTAGGAATGACAACTGGAGCATTGATAGGATTGATAGCCTTATTTTTAAGGCTCTATCCTATCTTTAACATCGGAAGGATATTGATTTTAACCAGTCCCTTAAAAATTATGAGCGCATTGCGTGCGGTAAAAGCGCCGCAATCTCTTTCGATAGGACTGGTTACCGCCTTACGCTTTTTGGACGAAATGACGGCACGGTTAAACGAAATAAAAAACGGTATGAAGATGCGGGGTTTGCGTTTGAGCCTGTTACATCCTATCCGTTCGTTTGAACTCTATCTTATTCCCCTTATTTATAAATGTCTTCATGTAAGTGAAACGCTGACCTCTTCGATAATCGCAAAGGGGATTGAGTACGAAGGAAAAAAGACGAGTTATAGACCGGTGCACTTCGGCTGGTATGATACGGTGGGTTTATTAGCAGCTGTTTTTTTACTATGGATATCCGTATGGGCATAGTAGAAGCAAGAATAAAAAACTTCACCTATGAAAATGATGAAAGTCCCACGCTCCATGCCATTGATTTGAGCATTGAAGAAGGCGAGCTCGTTGTGCTTACGGGTTTTTCCGGCTGCGGGAAGACTACCTTAACGCGGATATTAAACGGCTTAATTCCCTATCATTACGGCGGAATACTTGACGGTGAGGTGCGCATTTTAGGGAAGAACATCTTGGATTATAAAAAGGGCGAATTGGCAAAGTACATCGGCAATGTGTTTCAAAATCCGAGTGATCAGTTTTTTGCTACCATTGCAGAGGAAGAGGTTGCCTTTGCCGGAGAAAATCTCGGTATGGATTTTCAAACCCTGTGCGAAAAAACCGATGCTGCTTTTCAAACGATGCAGATAGAATCGCTTAAAGGTGCAAAACTTTCAGAGCTTTCCGGCGGGCAAAAACAAAAGGTCGCCATCGCTTCCACACTCATCTATGACACAAAGCTGCTGTTTTTCGATGAGCCTTCTTCCAATCTCGACTATGAAGGTATTGTGCAATTTCAAGCGATGATACGGGATTTAAAGGCGATGGGAAAAACGATTATCATTGCCGAGCACCGTTTATTTTTCTTAAATGAATTGTACGATAAGCTCATCTACATGAAGGACGGCACTATCGAAAAAATCTTTTTGAAAGGTGAATTGACAACAGAGGATTGCAGGCGATACGGACTGAGGGCAATACGGTATGACAGTCTTGTCTGCGAAAACCCTTCGGTGCCGAAACAAGCGGTTACGCATATCGAGGACTTGAGCATTTCTATCGGCAGGCGGGAACTTATCAAAAATCTTTCATTTGATGTACACGCAGGAGAGATTACCGCCGTTATCGGAAAAAACGGTATAGGAAAGACTACGCTCGGTAAGGCCTTAGGCGGGCTTGTGTCTTGCAAGGGGCAGATCGGTTACGGGAAGCGGCGGCGGCAGCGCTTAAAGACAGTGTATTATATGATGCAGGATGTTGACTATCAGATTTTTTTCGATACGGTAGAAAACGAGCTTATCCCTTCTTCAAAGCTGAAAGATACAGCCCACTTACAACAAGCGGCTGAGTACCTGCACATAATTGACCTTTGGGAAAAGAGGCTTGACCATCCGCAGGAACTTTCAGGCGGACAAAAGCAGCGGCTCGCTCTTGCAACGGCTTTTTTAAGCGGCCGGCGCATCATCATCTTAGATGAGCCAACCAGCGGTCTCGACTACAAACGCATGGACGAAATCGCAAAGCTCATCTTACACTGCGCTCAAGAAGTCCCCGTGCTCATCATCACCCACGACTTGGAGCTCTTATTCAAAGTCTGCAACACCGCCATCCTGCTTGGTGAAAACGCATACAAGAAAATTCCGGTAAACGGAAATGAAGGTGAAATTATTGGGTTTATGGGGAAACTTTCAATATAACTCAATATTCGACTCTTCTCTAAACCCATTTTTAATGCTATAATCTTATCTATAAAATGAAACTGGATTTATATATCGACAAAGACGGACAAAAGCTAAGATGCGGATATACGACGGGGAGCTGTGCGGCGGCGGCGGCTAAGGCGGCAGCTTTGATTTTGGGCGGTGAAACTATGACCTCGGTTAAAATCGATACGCCTGCAGGACTTGTCCTTGACCTTCCGGTAGAGCATTGCCGCTTTTATAAAAACAAAGACGGAATAGCTATTGGAGAGGCCGCCGTTCAAAAAGATGCGGGGGATGACCCGGACAGCACTGACGGCATCTACATCCATGCCAAGGTCTCTTATAGAAATGATGGTAAGGTTCTAATTGACGGTGGAGAGGGTATAGGAAGAATTACCAAAAAAGGTCTTTTCGGAGAAGTAGGGGAGGCTGCCATTAATCCCGTACCCCGTCAAATGATAGAAAAAGAAGTTTTAAAGGTTTCAAAAAGGGGCTTCAATGTAGAAATTTTCAGTCCTCAAGGAGCCGAAATCGGAAAAAAAACCTTTAATAAAAATATCGGTGTTGAAGGCGGCATCTCTATTATAGGCACAAAGGGCATAGTCTATCCTATGAGCGAAGATGCCATCAAAAAAACCATCTATCTTGAAATAGACGGAATATTACAAAATTCGAAAAAAAAAGAAATACTCTTGGTGCCGGGAAACTACGGGGAAGGCCTTAAAGAAAAACTAAACACTATAATAGACCTTCCCACCGTAAAAATTTCAAACTATATAGGGGATAGTTTAAGTTATGCCTATTCTAAAGGCTTTAAAACCATGACCTTACTCGGACACATAGGTAAATTCGCTAAACTTTCCATAGGTATTTTTAATACCCATAACCGCACCGCCGACACGCGCATGGAAGCCTTTGTCTACTACCTTGCCATGCATGGGGCAGACAAAAAAACAGTCGAAACCGTAAATGCTTTTTTAACGGCTGAAGAAGCCTTCAACTATCTTGTTGAAAACAAGATGGAAATGATTCTCAAAGCCATGGAAAGAGGCGCCGAAGAAAGAATCAAAAAATACCTCAAGGATGAAAGCCTTTCGATAAAGGTCTTAATCTATTCGATGAAATACGGCCTTGTAGAATGAACAATTTATAGAAAAAATTCTAAAGTTATCAAATTAAAACTTGCTATTTTGATAAACATAGTGTACAATTAAAGGTGTAAGTGGATTTAACTTAGGTTAATATATATGACATAAGGAGTATGCAAATGAGTCGACTTGAGATATTTTCACAAAACCGATCTCAAATTATAATTGAAGAACTGTATGAGAATCTTCAACATCGAATTGAAGCAAGTCCTCCCGGACTTTGTCCCGTTTACATAACACGTGCCTTTATCGAAATGTGTCATGCCCAAACTTGCGGAAAATGTGTGCCGTGCCGTATCGGCCTTTTACAGTTAAAGCATATTTTAACTGATGTTCTAAACGGAAATGCTGAAATGGAAACCATCAAACTTATTGAAGAAACTGCAAAGTCGATAAGAGAGACAGCAGACTGTGCACTGGGGTATGAAGCTGCCGATATGGTTTATAAAAGCATAATCTATTGCCGTGATGACTTTGAAGAGCATATAAAACACGGAAGATGCGGCTGCATTACAACTCAGCCCGTACCCTGTGTAGCCCTCTGTCCTGCAAATGTGGATATTCCGGGCTATATTGCCCTTGTCAGGGATGAAAGATATGCCGATGCCGTCCGTCTTATCAGAAAGGACAATCCTTTTCCTTCTACCTGTGCCTTTATCTGTGAACATCCTTGCGAGCATAGGTGCCGGCGAAACATGGTAGACAGTGCCATAAATATCCGCGGACTAAAAAGAGTTGCCGTTGAATTTTCCGGTAAGGTACCTCCTCCTCCATGCGCTCCTTCTACAGGAAAGACTATAGCCATAGTCGGAGGAGGGCCGGCAGGGCTCACCGCGGCTTATTATTTACAGCTCATGGGGCATCAGACAACCGTATATGAAATGCTGCCCAAATTAGGAGGAATGCTCCGTTACGGTATACCTAATTACCGTCTTCCTAAGGACAGATTGGACGAAGATATAGATGCAATTCTCGAAACCGGAGTTAAGATTGTTTACGGTAAAAAAATAGGAACCGACATAGAACTCAATGAGCTTATAAAAGATAATGATGCGGCTATTATAGCAATTGGAGCCTCAACCGACAAAAAACTAGGCCTTGAAGGAGAAGATGCCGAAGGCGTTATTTCTGCCGTTCAATTCCTTAGAGATGTAGGAATGGATAAAGGCATGGATTTAACAGGTAAAAAAACTGCAATAATAGGAGGCGGAAATGTTGCCATGGATGCAGTGCGGACGGCTGTCCGCCTAAAATCGGAAAAAGTTACCTGTCTTTACCGAAGGCGTGTAGCCGATATGACGGCTCTTCCTGCCGAAATAGAAGGAGCCTTAGCCGAAGGGGTAGAAATGATGACCCTAAAAGCTCCTTCAAAACTCGAAGTAAAGAATGGAAAACTCACAGGCGTTTGGGTTACTCCCCAGATGATTTCCAAAATAAAAGACGGCCGAGCCTCCGTTGTATCTACAGGGGAACCTGATATTTTTATTCCATGTGAAGTGCTTGTCGTTGCAATAGGACAGGATATCGAAACTCAGCATTATGAAGAGTCAGGTATACCGATTGATAGGGGCAAGCTTTTTACGATGCCCAGCGCAAGTTTTAAAGGAATTCCGGGCTTATTTTCAGGAGGGGATTGTGCTTCAGGACCTTCTACAGTTATAAAGGCTATTGCCGCCGGAAAGGTTATGGCTGCAAATATAGACGAATATTTAGGTTACAGCCACACTATAAGCTGTGATATAGAAATCCCCATTCCCAATATAGATGACCGCCTTGCCTGCGGAAGGGTTGAGCTTGGAGAAAGAGAAGCCTCAGAAAGGATTAAGGATTTTGAAGGTGTAGAGTTCTGTATGAGTAAAAAAGAGGCTTGTCAGGAATCGAACCGTTGTCTTAAATGCGATCACTTCGGCTTTGGAATATTTAAGGGGGGGCGAGAACGATTATGGTAAACTTAACAATAGATAATATAAAAATAAATGTTGATAAAGATATGACAATTATGGAAGCTGCGGCACAGGCAGGTATTCCTATACCTAGACTTTGTTTTTTAAAGGGAATTAATGAAATTGCTGCCTGCCGGGTATGTGTTGTTGAACTGGAAGGAAAGGAAAAACTTATAACCGCTTGTAACAACACTGTTGAAGAAGGGATGGTTGTGTATACCAATAGCCCGAAAGTAAGGCTTGACAGAAGAAGAACCGTTCAGATGATTTTGTCTCAGCATGATTGTAAATGTGCAACCTGTGTAAGAAGCGGAAACTGTTCCTTACAAACTCTTGCAAATGATCTTAATATTCAAGATGTATTATATGAAGAACAGCTTGAATATCAGTCATGGGATAAGAATTTTCCTCTTATACGGGATTCAAAAAAATGTATTAAATGTATGCGATGTATTCAGGTTTGCGATAAAGTTCAAAGCCTGAATATTTGGGAATTGGAAGGAACGGGTGCCAGAACTACAATAAATGTTTCAGGCTCTAGGACTATAGCCGATTCAGATTGCTCACTATGCGGTCAGTGTATTACCCATTGTCCTGTGGGTGCCTTGAGGGAAAGAGATGACACGGAAAAATTCTGGCGGGCAGTTGCCGATCCTGATAAGGTTGTTGTTGTGCAAGTGGCTCCGGCAATCCGTACAGCTTGGGGAGAACACTTAGGGCTTGATTTAAAAGATGCTTCCGTAAACAAAATATTCGATGCCCTAAAACGAATGGGTGCCGACTATGTCTTTGATACAAGTTTTTCGGCCGACTTAACCATAATGGAAGAAGCCTACGAATTCCTTGAGCGTTTTTCTAAAGGAGAGCTAAAAGATAAACCGATGTTTACCTCCTGTTGTCCGGGGTGGGTTCGTTTTATAAAAAGCCAATATCCTCATTTGGTTTCTCATTTATCTTCCGCTAAGTCTCCCATGCAAATGTTCGGTGCGGTTATGAAGTCGTATTTTGCTGAATCAATCGGTAAAAAACCTGAGGATATTTTTTCCGTTGCAATTATGCCCTGTGTTGCAAAAAAAGGCGAGATTAACATGGAGCTTTTCTACGGCGAGTATGCAGGACATGATATGGACTGTGTTTTGACTACGCGGGAATTTGTAAGGATGATTAAGTCTGCTCATATTCTTCCTGGAACCCTTAAAGAAACGGAACCTGATAAGCTGTTCCATGATGCTTCAGGTGCGGGAATTATTTTCGGAGCTACAGGCGGTGTTATGGAAGCGGCCTTGCGTACGGCCTATTATGCCATAATGGGAGAAAATTGTCCGCCGGATGCTTTTAAAGTTGTAAGGCATTCTTCGCAAGAAGAGACGGGAATTATTGAAGCTTCTTTTACACTAAAAGAGAATAATTTGAGTGTTGCCGTGGCTAGCGGACTTGCCAATACAAGGCGGCTTATAGATTCTATAGAAGCCGGAGAAAAGCATTATGATTTTGTAGAAATTATGGCTTGTCCCGGCGGCTGTGTAGGAGGCGGAGGTCAGCCCATACATGACGGCTTTGAATTGGCCTTTGAACGAGGCCAAAATCTTTATTTTATCGACAGTAATTTAAAATTAAGGTATTCGCATGAAAATGAGGACATAAAGAATTTATATAATAACTTCTTTGAAAAGCCGAACAGTCATAAAGCTCACAGTCTTTTGCATACGGACCATTTTATATGGGAAATGCCGAGAAGTCCAAAGCGGGATCGAAAGGGCTATGTTATAAACGAGAGATTTCAATCGTAATTATAGCACAGATTTTTAAATCTGCATTTTTTTGGTGTTTCCGTATAATTCTTCACGCAGTTTTTTGACGTGTTCGTCTTTTATATAGTCGTCGAAATTCATCATCCTGTCGATTACGCCGTTAGGGGTAATTTCGATAATTCTGTTTGCGATTGAAGAAATAAATTCATGGTCGTGAGAGTTAAAAAGAATAACACCGGGGAATTCCACAAGGGCATCGTTTAAACTTGTGATAGCTTCAAGGTCGAGGTGGTTTGTCGGTTCATCCAATATTAAAACATTTGCTCCCGAAAGCATGAGCTTACTCAATATACAGCGTACCTTTTCGCCTCCGGATAGAACGTTTACGGGCTTTAAGGATTCATCACCCGAAAAAAGCATTCGGCCTAAAAAGCCTCTTACATAGGCATCATCTTGGTCGGGGGAATATTGTTTAAGCCATTCGGTAATATTTAAATCGTTATTAAAGTACTCGGCATTGTCCTTATTAAGATAGGCATGGGATACGGTCTGTCCCCAGTAAACATCTCCCGAATCGGGGTTTAATTTTCCGGTTAAAATATCGAAGAGGGCTGTTTTTGAATTATGCTCTTGACCTACAAAGGCTATTTTATCGGTTCTGTTTACCGTAAACGAAAAATCGCTTAAAAGCTGAATGCCCTTTTCTTCCGCCGAGTCGGGTGTCTTATAAAAAATTTTTTCGGTGCGGACAACATTGTTTCCGATTTCCCTATTGGGCTTAAAATGGACATAAGGGAATTTACGGCTTGTAACTTCAATTTCTTCTAAGGCCAGTTTATCGTACACTTTTTTTCGGCTGGTTGCCTGACGGCTCTTTGCAGCATTTGAGGCAAAGCGTAGGATAAACTCCCTCAAATCCTTCATCTTTTCTTCTCTCTTCTTTTGTTGGTCCTTAGCCTGCCTTTGCATAATCCTGCTCATCTGGTACCAGAAATCGTAGTTACCGGAATACATGCGGATTTTTCCGTAGTCAATGTCGCAGACGTGGGTACAAACCGTATTTAAAAAATGTCTGTCGTGAGAAACAACAATTATAATATTGGGAAAGTCGATTAAAAATTCTTCAAGCCATGCTATGGATTCAAGGTCTAAACCGTTTGTCGGTTCGTCTAAAAGAAGAATATCGGGGGTGCCGAATATAGCCTGAGCCAGCAAAACCCGCACCTTCTGCCCCTCATCCAGTTCGCTCATCATTCTGTCATGGTAGTTTTCATCAAGGCCTAAACCTGAAAGAATCTGCTCTATTTGATTTTCAGCTTCCCAGCCGTTTAAATCTGCAAATTCGGCCTCCAACTCCGAAGCCTTTATTCCGTCTTCTTCGCTAAAATTTTCTTTTGCATAAATGGCTTCTCTTTCATTTCTAACATTGTAGAGCTTAGGATAGCCCATAAAAACCGTGTCTTTTACACTGTATTCATCAAAGGCAAAGTGATCCTGCCTTAAAACAGCCATTCGCTCTCCGGGGGTAATGCTGAACTCACCTGAGTCATGCTCCAATTCTCCCGAAAGCACTTTTAAAAAAGTAGACTTTCCGGCTCCGTTTGCGCCGATAATTCCGTAGCAGTTGCCTTTTGTAAATTTTAAATTGACATCCTTAAAAAGCGGCCTGTCGCCGAACTTTAAACTTAAATCGCTTACTGTAATCATAAGCTACGATAATACAATAAAGGGGAGAAAATGTCAATCAATTCAATTTTTGCATCAGTTCAGTTTGGGCGATGAAGAACCCGACCAGCCAAGCTTTGAGCGCAGGGCCTTGTAAAAATTATCGGGAGAACAGCCTGCCATTTTTACCTTATTGGGAGATTCGCTTATTATAATCTCATCATCTTCTTGTAAAGAAACCATCTCCTGTCCGTCAATAGAAACTATAATATCTTTCACTCTTGCAGGAAGAATTTTTATCTTCATTTGACCCGACGATGGAAGAACCAAGGGGCGGTTCGATAAAGAAAAAGGAGAAATAGGGGTTAAAACAAAGGCCGATACATCAGGATCTAAGATCGGCCCTCCTGAAGCTGCCGAGTAGGCAGTTGAGCCTGTAGGAGTGGAAACGATTACCCCGTCAGCTCTAAAAACACCGAAAGAAATTCCGTTAAAGGAAATATCCAAGTTTATCAGCTTTGCTATGCCCGAACCTGAAACAACGGCATCGTTTAAAGCCTCATATTTTACAATTTCTTTATTTTTCCGATTTATGGAAGCTGAAAGAAGCATTCTTTTATGTAAGGCTTGTTCGCCATTTAAGAGATGTAAAAGTTCTCCTTCCCATTCTTTAGGTTCAATATTTGCTATAAAACCGAACCGTCCTAAATTTATCGGAAAAACGGGGATGTGCCGCGGCGCACTGTAACGGGCAGTAAATAAAACCGTACCGTCTCCGCCAAGGCTTATTGCAAGGTCATAGTCTTCATTTAATTCGGGAGAATGGGAGATGCCGTCATATTTATATACAAAAGAATCGATTCCCTTTGCCGATAAAAAAGCTTCGATTTCTTTACAAATCTTTTTTGCATTGGGTTTTTCGATACTTAAAACTATAAGGGCTTTTTTCAAAATTCCTCCTTAAAAGCTCGGCCTAATTTTATAAAAGAAATTAGGGCAGGGTAGCTAAAACTCTTGCAATCTCGGCCGATTTTTTTGCACCCAATCGCGGATAAAGAGGAAAAAGCACACATCTTAATAAAAGAGAAGATGCATTTATAAAACCTTCTTGACTTTCTTTTAAGTATTCGACGGTAGAATTTTTAAAAGCAAGCTCTATGTCTATATCCTTTTTTGCAGCATATTTTTGTACATCCGAAACTCCCGAATTTAAAATAACCGGAAAAGAATAAACAGGATTTATCGTATCTTCCTTTTGAGCTATCGTTTTATGTTTTCCCTGCATCAAAGAGCGGATATAGGACTCTTGCATTTCCTTTCGCTGCTCCATGTTTTTTGCCATCTGCTTCAACTGAACAAAGGCCAAGGACGCATTTATGTCGGGTAATTGGTCTGTAAGGGGGGATTCGTCATAAAGTTTTTTTAAGACTACTGCATTCCGCCTTTCGGGAGCAAGTAATACGGCTCCTCCTCCGCCTGTCAGAATATCCTTTTCTTCCAGTCCCAAAATCGAAAAGACTCCCATACTGCCGGCATATTTTTCCTTGTAGGCAGCTCCTGCACTTTGAGAAATATCCTCTATTACGGGAATGTTTAAGCTTAATATCTTTTCCATATCAGGTAAAAAGCCCAAGGTTTCATGTAGGACAAGAACTCTTCCGCCTGCCTGAACCGCATTTTCAATGCTCTCAAAGGAAGGAAAAACGGAATCGGCTTCTACATCAAGCACAATCGGCTTATATCCTTGGCGGTTTAATTCTACATATTGCCAAGAGGGTGCAAGGCTTGAGATAATAACCGATGCTTCGTTTTCAAGGTTTAAGGCCTTTAAAGCATAGTTTAAAGCTATGGCCGGGCTTCTAAATGCAGCGGCTCCGGCTGTTTGAAAGACCTCGCAAACCTGCTTGATAAGTTTTTGGTTCATCTCGCCGGGGCCTATTTTTTCCTCGACCATACATGTAAGAACAGCATCCATTTCGGAGCGTCTTATAGTGGAACTGTAAACGGGTATTTTCATAATTTTTATAAATTCGTAATTTTCTGTAATTCTTTCGGATTAAAGAGCCTGTGAATATCCAAGATTATTAGGTAACCGGGATCTCGGCGGACAACGCCGTTAATGTACTCGGCCCCGATACCTGCAATCATTTGGGGCGGAGGCTGTACTTCATCTTTTTTTACATCAACAACACGGGCTACTCTATCGATTATAATACCGATTTTGTTGTTTTCAACCTTTATGATTATAAAGCCGCCCAAAAACTCATCGCCTTCATCCAAAGAAGCCTTTTTTATGTGAAATCTCTTGTGAAGACTTATTACCGGAATAATTTCGCTTCGTAGGTTAAAAATTCCTTCAACATAATACGGAGCATTTGGAATAGGTCTTACATCTTGAACCCTGACTATTTGGTCAACATCCATGATTTCTACACCGTAAAGTTCTTCTCCGAGTTGGAATGTAACTAATTTTAAAAGGTCATCATTTTCGACCTTGGCCTTTTTATTAAGGCCTCCTGCATTTGCCATATAGTTTCCTTCCTCCAATGTTTAAGATATTATCATACAAACACATAAAATTCAAGGGGAAAATGGAGATGTTTTAGTTTTATTTAATTAAAACTTGTCATCAGCTTTGCTTATGTGTCACATTCCTTCAAAATAGTTTATTTTCATTGCAGAGCGGACAGAATGAGTTGTAGCTGCGGCTTTTTCCCTTGCTTTTTTGGTGCCTTCAATCAGGATTTGATAAACGGAAGGGAGGTCTTTTTGAAAAGCCTCTCTTTTTTCCCTGATTGGCCTAAGTTCTTCCTGTAAAATATTGTTCAAAAATTTTTTAATTTTTACATCGCCTAGACCGCCCTTTTGGTAATGCTCCTTAACCTCATTCAAGCATGAATAATCGCTCCAAAACTCAGAGAAGTACTCATTTCGGGCAAAGGCATCGAGATAGGTAAATACCGGATTCCCTTCAACCTTCCCGGGATCTTCAACACGGAGGTGATTCGGGTCTGTAAACATTCCCATTACCTTCTTTTTGATTTCTTCGGGGCTGTCCGAAATATAAATACAGTTGCCGAGCGACTTACTCATTTTAGCCCTTCCATCGGTTCCGGGAAGCCGTCCGCATGTTTTGTTTGCAGGTAAAAGCTCCTTGGGCTCTACCAAGGTTTCCCCGTAAAGAGAATTAAAGGAGCGGACTATCTCGCGCGTTTGCTCAATCATCGGCATCTGGTCTTCGCCTACAGGAACCGTATTTGCCAAAAAGGCCGTAATATCGGCAGCCTGACTTATAGGGTAGGTTAAAAATCCTACAGGAATACCGGTGTTTCCGCCGGCGTTGGCACCTGTGTTAAAACCTCTCAGCTTAATCTCATTTTTTACCGTAGGGTTTCGTTCGAGGCGGGCCAGGGTAACAAGATTCATATAATAAAAGGTAAGCTCGCAAAGTTCCGGTATTTGAGTCTGCACGAGGATTGTCGATTTTTGAGGGTCTATTCCGCAGGCAAGATAATCCAAAGCCACTTCGATAACGCTTGTACGCACTTTTTCAAGATTATCCGCATTGTCGGTTGTAGCCTGAGCATCGGCAATCATAATATAAATTTCATCGTATTTACCCGAATTCTGCAAGGCCACCCTGTTTTTTAAGGAGCCTACATAGTGCCCTATATGAAGTTTTCCTGTGGGTCTATCCCCGGTCAAAATAATGTTTTTCATTTAAAGTCCTTTATGTAAAATATCTTGTGTTTATATTCCAAATCAAAAAGGCAACTGAGGCGGCAGCAAGAAATAAATAGCTGAAAAGGTTTGCAAAGAAAATACTGCGTTTAAAATATTTTTTGTCCGAAATTTCTTTTTTCAAAATAATCATTTCAAGCCAAGTTTCCATAAGCCATGAAGCAAAGAAAAACGGTATAAGCAAAAACAGTGCAGCTGCCGGAATCTGCCAATACAAAGCATTAGACGGCATAAGCCATGGTGCCTGCCATGTAACTGACAAAATATTTCTCAGTAGAATTCCGATATTGTATATCCCTCTATCGCCGCCTGTAATCACTTGAATAACAACAAGAATTATCCATGTCAAGGGAATACCGAATAATGTAGAATACAAGTTGCCTGCAACAACAGCTAATACTGTTTTCTGTTTATTTATCTTCAACCTCTTTATAAGTACGGCAATTTCTATTAAAATTACCGGAACAAGCGATAAAATCATTTCCGGAAAAACAATAGCTATCATCGGTACACCCGCATTTGCATGCAAATTAAGGTATATAAAAAAAATAGAAAACAAAACGATGCAGTTTTTTTTATTCATCTAAAGTCATTATCCCTTAATCGCCAAATGGAGTTCATCCAGCTGCTTTTGGTCTACTTCGCTGGGGCTGTCGTCCATGGGGCTTACTGCAAAGGAGTTTTTCGGGAAGGCAATTACTTCTTTTATCGAGGTTTCGCCTGCCATGATCATCACTATGCGGTCAAGTCCCGGAGCAATGCCGCCGTGTGGCGGGGCACCGTATTTAAAGGCTTCCGTTAAAAAGCCGAACTTCTTTTCCGCCTCGCTTTCGTCAAAGCCGACAATCTTAAAGATACGCTTTTGCAGTTCTGGATTATGGATTCTTATGGAGCCGGAGGCTACCTCATATCCGTTTAAGACCAGATCATAAAGATCGCCTTTTACGGGTTCAGGATTTTCTTCCATTGTTGCAAGATATTTTTCTTGAGGAGCCGAGAACATGTGATGAGCCGGATCCCATTTGTTTTCTTCCTCGTTCCATTCAAAGAGTGGGAAGTCCACAATCCAAGCAAATTTAAATTCGGCAGGGTTTAAAAGGCCTAAGTCCTTTCCGAGTTTGCTTCTGACGGCGCCCAAGGCCGTACAGGCAATCTTGTACTTATCGGCTACAAAAAGAATTAAGTCGCCTTTTTCGGCTCCGAGTTTTGAGCAAATTTCCGCTTCCTTTCCTTCAAAGAATTTGGAAATACCGCCTTCAAGTTTTGCACCGCCTTCCGTTACCTTAATCCAAGCCAAGCCCTTTGCCTTGTATATTTTGGCTGCGGCTTCAAGCTCTTCAATTTTTTTGCGGCTATAGGCTTCAGCCTGTCCTTTTACGACCAAGGCCTTAACGGCTCCGCCTGAAGAAAGGGCATCTTTGAAAACTGCAAAGTTTCCGATTTCGGCCATAAAGGCGGCATCCTGCATCTTCATTTCAAAACGAAGATCGGGCTTATCGGTGCCGTAAACATCGATAGCTTCATCGTAGCTTATGCGTTCAAATGTTTTCGGAAGATCTACATTTATGCTCCTTTTAAAAGCATACTGCATCATCCCTTCGGTTAAGCTTAAAACATCTTCGCGTGAAGCAAAGCTCATTTCAAGGTCGATTTGAGTGAACTCGGGCTGTCTGTCGCCTCGGGCATCCTCGTCGCGGTAGCAGCGTGCAATCTGAAAATATTTATCAAAACCTGATACCATTAAAATCTGCTTATAAATCTGCGGAGATTGGGGTAGGGCATAGAATTTTCCCGGATAAAGTCGGGAGGGAACCAGATAGTCGCGGGCTCCTTCCGGCGTGGACTTAATAAATGTCGGGGTTTCAATTTCCAAAAAATCTTTTGAAGTTAAAAATTCGCGTACAGCAAAGGTAAACTTGGAGCGCAACATAATATGGTCCTGCATTGCCTTTGAGCGTAGATCCAAATACCTGTATTTAAGCCGTAAGTCTTCGTTTGCATTTGTTTTTTCGTCAATCTGAAAAGGAAGCACCTCACTTTTTGAAAGCACTTCAATCTTTAAGGCCTTAACTTCGATTTCTCCCGTTGCCATTTCCTTGTTTATCATAGAATCGGGGCGGGGTCTTACAAGCCCCTCAACGGCAATACAGAATTCCTGCTTGAGGCTTACTGCAAGGGTCTTTAATTCTTCGCTTGCATCATCGTCCACAACCACCTGAGTCAAACCGTAACGGTCGCGTAAATTTAAAAAAGTAATACCGCCGTGATCCCTTTTTCGGTGAATCCAGCCGTTTAAAACAACAGTTTTTCCTGCAAAATCCTTATTTAAGCCGCCGCAGGTTACGGTTCTTTGCATTTTTTCCATAATTGAATATTATAGTTAAAATACAAAAGCTATGCAAGAGTGCATGGAGATTTTATTGTGGAGATTTTATCTTTAAAAAATAAGGATGTCATCTTAAAAAAAAGATTGACAAAAGCCGGTAAATAATTATAATTACAAAATATTTTTTTTAGGAGTTTATATGAAACACACCTATAAGACAAGGATTTACAGAGTCCTTGTAAATGCTGCTATGGGATTAGCTCTTGCCGTAATTGTAAGCTTTATTGTCGGTTTTTTTATACCGAGCAATATAGTAAGAGCGCTTGTTTTTATTGCCGTTTTGGCAGGGTATGTTTGGCTTGTAATTATCAATAATATCATTACGATAGAGGTTGATGATAAAACGCTGACCATAAAAAAAGGTAAAAAAACGGACGTATATGATATTGCGACAACAGCTGTCAGGGCTAAAATCGTTACCTCGACATACGGACGATCTTCTGCCGGAAGCGATACGGAATGTTCACTGTATCTTACGAGACCGGGAGAAGAGGAAGTGCTGGTTGATTGCGAACTTATCGGTATTTCTCACTTTAATGAGCTTTTGGAAAACTTAGGTATTACCGGAGATTCCGTAGCCAAGCTCGATACCGAAAATACAACGGAAAAACACAACAGCTGATAAAACGGCTAAGCTGAAAACCATAAAGGAGCAAACATATGGACACAATCATGAGTAATGCAAGTTTTTCGAATATCTATTATTTTATCATTATCCCGATAGGTTTAATTACTTATTTTGCCTTTGCAATATTTAAAACAAAGAATGAAAAGAAACGGGTTACAAACTGGCTGAATGAACATCCCAATGCCGTAAAAGTGTATATCGGTAAAACAAGTTCGGTAACCGGTTATCTGGCAAGTGCTGCCCGGCAAATCTCCGTCAACAGCGTTGACGGAGAGCGCCCGCTATTTTTTACAGAAAAACTTTCAAACGGATTTTATGTTACACCGGGAACCCATATCGTCGAATCTTCGTTTACTAAAACGAGGCCCGGTATTATTTATAGGAGTGTTACTACTACCTATGGTCCGAGCAAACAGGAAATTACTGTAGAAGGCTTAAAATCTTATAATTACAGCTTTAATACAAACGAAGAACGATATGTTTTTGAAGCGATAAACTAAAAATACCGATCAAAACGGGAAGCTTTGTTATGAGCACGGAAGAAAAATATATACATCCGACATGGGATGATATTTTATAGCTGTGCTCCAACAGAGCTTCCCCATATAACTATTCTAATTCAAAAACAACGCTTATTTCCGCAGAAACTTCAATCTGTCCCATGGGAAAAAAATTTCCGCCTGCTGCCTCATAATCGGCGGCTTCTTTCATATTTTGGGCAGCATAATTATAATAGTTTCGTTGGAACATACCTGTAGGTTCCTCGCTTATGCTGATTATTTTTCCTAAAGAAAGTGGTTTTCCGCCGTTGGGGGCTGCCTTACAAAGAAGGAGAGCTTTTTCTTCAGCTGCTTTTACGGCCTCAGCCCTTGCCTCATCCATTAGTTTTCTCATATCGGCAACCGAAAAGCCTACATTGTAGATTCTATCGACCCCCGTATTTAAAAGGTCGGTTAAAAAGACTTCGTAATCTTCAATCTTTGTAAGAAGAATAGCTATGTTTTGTACCACCTCATAGCTGTCAAAATATTCATCACCGTTGTCCCTATATCTGTAGCGAGGGGTAATATTTACGCGTTCAATACTTATATTTTTTTGTTCGATTTTATATTTTTCAAAAAGCTCCTTTAATTTTAAAATTGCCGCATCATTTTTCTTTTTTGCTGCAGATAAGTCCCTATCCTTAGAAAAAACCGAAAACGAAATTGAAACCTGATCAGGAGATTTTGAAATAGAAGATCGTCCTGTAACGCTTACAAAACGCTTTTCGCTTGCTTGAGGACTGCATGCTCCAAATAAAACAAAACCGATACATAAAACGCCGATAAGTTTTATGCCCTTAATAATAGAATCTTTCATAAAAGCCTCCAAAAAAATCAAGCACTTACAAAACCCAAAAAAGACCTTTTGTAAGTGTAAGTCAGTAAAACAACAAAATTTTGCATTATAAAGTTACGACTTTTTAGTTATAGTCTTTTAAAATCAATAAAACTATGTTATCATTATATGTAGGAAAAGTTTTTATGGAGGAAGATTATGAAAATAATGATGGTTACAAGCGAACTTGTTCCTTTTGCAAAGGTAGGAGGTTTGGCTGATGCCGTTACGGCTTTATCGATGGCTCTTGCAAAAAAAGGCCATGATGTAAGGATTGTAATGCCTCGTTATTATAAAATTGATCGAAAAAATTTAAAACAAATTCCGGGAGCAATGGCTATTCATCTAGGTCCTTATGAACACTGGGTAGGAGTTTATGAGTCGAACCTGCCTTCTTCAAAGGTAAAGGTTTATTTTATAGACCATGAACAAGCCTTCGGCAGAGATGGCGTTTACGGTTCAGCTTTTGAACCTGATTTTTCCGATAATACGAAAAGATTTTCTCTTTTAGCCCATGCAGCTTTTCAAGTTTGCCGAAAACAGGCATGGATTCCCGACGTTGTACATGCCCATGATTGGGCTGCGGGCTTGGTACCCGTACTTTTACGCTTTACAGAAAAAAATACGGAATTTAAAAATACGGCAAGTGTTTTTACCATTCATAATATGGGTTACCAAGGTGTTTATTCAAAGCATACCTTTCCCGATACCGGTCTTAATTGGAGCGATTTTTATGCTACCGGCTTTGAAGACTGGGATAGAATAAACTTTTTAAAAGCAGCCCTTGTTTCCTCCGATATGCTTACAACCGTTTCACCTTCTTATGCGGAAGAAATTAAACGCCCCGAATTCGGCTTTAGGATGGACGGTATTTTGCGTTACAAGGAAAAAGAACTGACAGGAATTTTAAACGGGGTAGATACCTCAATATGGAATCCGTCAAAAGACGAGTATATTCCTTACCGATACAATTCTAAAACCCTTGAAGAAAAAGAAAAAAATAAGGCTGTTTTACAGGAAAGATTCGGTCTCGAAATAGATGCTTCAGTTCCGGTATTCGGCATGATAAGCCGATTGGTTGATCAAAAGGGGATTTCAGAACTGTTCGGTCCCATGTACGGTTCGGCCTTTAAGATATGTTCCGATATAAAGCTTCAAATGGTTGTTTTAGGCTCAGGTGAATCTTGGTGCGAAAAAGAGCTCAATTTTCTTTCACAAAGGCTTCCTAATTTTAGATGTTATATAGGCTATAATGAAGAATTAAGCCATCTAATCGAAGCCGGAAGCGACTTTTTCTTGATGCCTTCAAGATATGAACCATGCGGCTTAAACCAAATGTATTCCCTCCTTTATGGAACCTTGCCCATAGTCCGAAAGACGGGAGGGCTCGCAGATACGGTAGAAAACTATAATGAAGAAACAGGCGAGGGTACGGGTTTTGTGCTCGATTACTTAAGTCCTCAAAGTATTTACGATACGGTCGGCTGGGCAGCTTATGCTTGGTATAATAAAAAAGATCACATAAAAAAGATGAGAACCAAGGCCATGGGTAAAAAATTCGGATGGAATATAGCTGCGGAAAAATATCTAAAAGTATATGCCGATGCTATTGAAAAAAAAGCTTCCATGTTATAGACTAAATGAAAAGGAGGAGGTTTAAAACCGTATTTCTATGATAAAATATGTAACTTCATTTTTTAGAGCCATTAATGCAAATGCTCATCCCGGTGATATAGCTCATGCCGTCGCCTTAGGCCTTTTTTTGGCAATATTACCTAAAAATAATTTAACATTTACGTTTTTGTTTTTTTTGTCTATTTTTATCCGCATAAATAAAGGAGCCTTTTTTATATCTTTTATTTTATTCGGGTTTGTAACCCCATTTATGGATGTACTAATAAACAATATAGGTTTTTGGGCTGTTCAATTATCATTTTTACGCCCCATCTTTATCGCCTTAGAAAACATACCTTTTGTAGCTCTTTTTAAGCTTTCAAACACAATGGTCTTAGGAGGCATAATTTGGGGACTTATACTGTATATTCCCGTATACATCTTAACAAGAATTATAATAGCAAAATATAGAAAATATATGCAGCCTGCTGTAAATGTAAAGGGTGTCGGCCTTTTAGGTAAGATACCTCTTCTTCGCCACTTAACAAAAATATCTGATATAAAGGACAATTTTTAATATGACGGATAAAAATAACGAATCATTACAAAAAGATGAAATAAAAGCTGCCAAAAGGGCCGCTAAAGAAGCTAAAAAACTTGAAAAGGTAAAAAAACTTTTTAAAAAGCGTTATACAAAAAGATCTCTTAATAGAAAAATCTATAAAAAGATTTTCATACCGGCAGATAAAGATTTTATCCAAGGTTTTATAGTTTCAAGTATTGATGAAAAAACAAACAAAGAGTATTTCGAATTCGATAAAACAAAGATAAACGATAAAACCCAATTAAAACGAATAAACAAAATAGCTTTGGAAATAGGCAGACAAAAGGGAAGGGTAAATTTTCCGGCAGTGCTAGGTGCTTTGGCCTGCATTTTTGCCGTTCTATTCTTTGTATATATTTTTAGAAATGTATTGGCAAAAAAAATTGTAGTCGGAGGCTCCGAAGCTGCCTTCGGTGCAAAATGTGAGGTAAGCCTTGTAGACTTCGACTTGTTTAACACTAGGTTTAGAATCCAAGGATATAAGGTTGCAAATAAAAACGAGCCCATGCGCAATTTATTTGAAATCCAAAATATAGACTTTTATTTTAACCTTTTGGAATTAAGCCGAGGAAAATTTGTTGCAGAAAATATGGCGATTGAAGGTTTTACATGGAATACCGAAAGGTCAACTTCCGGAGCCTTGCCTCCAAAAAAACAAAAACCTGTAGATCCCAATAAGAAGCCTAACCCCATAACGGAACTTATAAATGCCGAACTTAAAAAAGTACAATCCCAAGTATCCGTTGACAGCGGTTTAAAAGCCGTTCAAGATCAAATAGATCCGAGAAAAATTCTTGAACGCGAAAAAGCCGCTTTTAAAACTCCGGAAATTACCGAGAAAATTATAAATTCCGTAGATCCGATGGCTCAAAAATGGATTAAGACTAAGGACGATGTAGAAAAACAGGTTGTAGATACCGTTGAGTCTGTTCAAAAACTGATGGCCATAGACATAAATAATATTAATGATGTAAAACAACTTCAAGAATTAATCGAAATTATTCAAAAAGTTGTTAAAACAGGGCAGGATGATTTTGATTTGGCAAACCGTCTTTTTAATGATGTTCAAAACGATATAAATGATGTTGACCGGCTGGCACGTGAAGCAGGCGAGTCAATTAAAAATGACTTAAACCGCCTAAACAAAATTGCAGGGCAAATAAAATCTATCAATATCGATACCGGAAAAAAACTGGTTGCCGATCTTATAAACACTTTTATAGTAAATACTCTTGGTACATATTATCCTTATTTTGTTCAAGGAATGGAACTTTTACAAAGCTCTCAAAAACAGCCTAAACAAGAAAAGGAACTTACATTGGCTCAAAAATCGAAGGCTATGGAACGC
This sequence comes from Treponema denticola, assembly GCF_024181645.1. Classification (NCBI taxonomy): domain Bacteria; kingdom Pseudomonadati; phylum Spirochaetota; class Spirochaetia; order Treponematales; family Treponemataceae; genus Treponema; species Treponema denticola. The sequence goes on from NZ_CP058624.1 coordinate 1,170,948, forward strand.
CTTCCCGGCAAAACCTTTATCTTCGGTAAGGATTCGGTTCCGACTTTCTTGATAAGGAATATTTCGCTTTCAGGTCATCATCCCGAAAAGGATGTTTTTGAAATCGGAGGAAGAGCTAAGGCGATAACTAATGATTACGATAAACTCGGTATTCCTCTTACAATTAATTTAAATGCAGCCCACGGAAAATTAAAAGAAACAGCAGAGGGTATAATCGATTTACGCTCTTATACCAATGAGCTCGTCGATACCGATTTTACATTTGAAGGCTTGGATATGGATATTCCTTCGCCTGCAGATGCCGTTCCTTCTCTTACAGGTATCTTAAAAACCGGAGGCGGTGTAAAGGTTTCTAAAGATAAGGATGTAGTTATAAATGCAAATATGGAAATCATGAAAAGCGTTCTTACCGTTCAAAAATTTGAACCGGCCTTTGTTTTTGAAATCTATCAAAACATTTTATCCGATATAAAAAAGATAAACGTAAAAACAACTCTTACAATCAATAAGGGAGAAAGGTTTAGCCTTGATGTAGATACGGATGTAGATAATCAAATAGCGGCAGCCTTAAAAAAAGAATTCGCCCGTCAGGTTGAAAAAGTAAAAGCAGAGCTTTTAAAGCAAGGACAAAAATGGCTTGATGAACAAAAAGAAACTTATAAAAAAGAAATTGACACCTTTATGTCGGCAGCAAATAAGGCTAAAAAACTTCTTAATGACGTAAAAAATTACGAAAAAATATTGGATAAGAAGAAAGCTGAAGCCGAAAAACGTATAAAAGATATTGCCGCAGGAAAAATAAAAGAAGCGCAAAAAGAGGCAGAAAACAAGGTAAAAGATCTTTTAAAAGGATTCGGATTTTAATGTCCTTAAACAATAAAGAAATAGATCTGATTCTTGAAGAGCTAAAATTAGAGGGCTATTTTATTCAAAAAATAATTCAGCCCTCTTATACAGCCTTGGTCTTTTATTTATATAAGGATAAGCCTCTTACTCTTTTTATTTCTCTTGATGCCGGAGTATGCCGGCTTCATTCTACACATGAAAAAATTCCTAAATTCGATAAGCCTATGCGCTTTATGGAGCTTTTAAAATCCAGAATCAAGGGCGGGAAAATCCTAAAAGCGGAACAACTCAACGAAGACAGAATTATACGACTTCATATTGCAAGCGGAGCAGGGGGCTTTTTTTTATATTTAAGGCTGTGGAGCGGGGCAGCAAACATAGTTTTAACCGATGAAAACAACCTTATAATCGATGCTTTTTATCGCCGACCCAAGAAGGGCGAAATCTCAGGCGGAACTTGGGTGACTCCCGAACCTCAAAAAATAAAAAAACAAGATTATTGTGTTCGCGAGTATGACAAAGCAAAAACTTTTAATGAGGCTGTCGAAGAATGGTATATTAATAATGCTCCAAAGGTTTCAAAAGAAGCCCTGCTGGACGAAGCCGAAAACCTTTACGGAACTAAAATATTAAAAATCGAAAAAGCTCTATCAAAACTTAAAACAAAAAGGGAAGAATTTTTAAATGCTCAAAGTTTAAAAAATGCAGGGGATTTGCTTTTTTCAAACCTTCATCTGATAAAAAAGGGAATGAAATTTATAGAACTTGAAGATTACACAAAAAACGGTGCAAAAATAAATATTACTTTGGATCCTCTAAAAACACCCCAAGAAAATGCAAATCTCTATTACGAAAAATATAAAAAAGCCGTTTCTGGTTTAGAGGCCTTGGAAGAAGATATTATATCGGCCGAAAAAGAAATAGAAAAACTAAAAGAAAAGATAGAAAAAATTAAAACGGAAGAAAACCCTTATTTAATTCAAAAAATTCTTCAAAAGGAAAAAATTCCGGTACAACAAAAAGCGAAAAATACGAAAACCGCTCCGGGCTTAAAATTCTTTTCGGAAGGTTGGACTATTTTAGTAGGCCGAACGGCAGCCGAAAATGATGAGCTTTTGCGTCATTTTGTTAAGGGGGCTGACCTTTGGCTTCACACAAGGGATTATGCAGGCGGATATGTTTTTATAAAGGCTAGAGCAGGGAAGAGTATACCTTTGTCTGTTTTGATTAAGGCCGGAAACCTCGCAGTCTTTTATTCAAAGGCGAGAAAAAACGGACAAGCAGATTTGTATACCACTCAGGTAAAACATTTACGCAGAGCAAAAAACGCCCCCAAAGGAACCGTTCTTCCGGCCAATGAAAAAAATCTTTCCATAAAACTGGATGAAAAAATCTTAAAACAATTGGAAGAAGAAAAAATATCGGCTTTATAAATTTTTAAATTCCATTGACGGTTTTGCATTTTTGCTCATTGTCAAAATTCCATAGCTTTTATTTGAGCCCATTCGCGGTCTTGTGGCAGAACCGGGGTTTACCAAAAATATCCCGTTTGCTTCTTTAGTTAATGGTACATGAGTATGGCCGAAAACTGCAAGTGAACACTCTTGCTGCCGTGCAAAATTTAAAAGGGTGTTTAATTCAAAATCTACATAGAACTCATGCCCGTGAGTTAAAAGAATCTTTTTATGGCAAGCCTCTAAAAAGATAAATTCAAAAAATTCCAAATATTGTTCGGGATTTTTTTTAAAGCCGAAATCCGCTCCCGTTTTTCCGGCATCTAAATTTAGAACATATTTTTTTGAATCGCAATTTCCCATAACGAGGGCTGCTACAGGAGGCATACATTCCATCAGCTCTTTTTCATATTGTGAAATCGTTATATAATTTAAAAAATCTGCAAGGCCGTCTCCCGAAAATAAAACGGCATCGGATTTTTTTCCCTCGCGGCCTAAAATATCGATTATCGTATCTACATTACCGTGTGTGTCCGAAATTAAAATAAGGCGTGCTTTTTCGGCGGATTTTAGTTTTTCAAGAGCTTCAGGAGATGCAAAAATCCCTTTATTAAAGTACTCCAAAGAATTCACCGGTTAAGCACCTCCCTCAAGCTTATCCGGATTTATAATGCCGTCATTCTCCGTTTCATTTTCTCCTGAGTTTTCTTCATCCTCCGCCGTTTCCTGACTTTCATCAAAATCCTTATAAATTAAAAGGTATCTATGGGATTGAAGTCCCGTATCGGAATCAGTATACGGTTTAATTGTATAATGATTAGGAAAAAGCTCCTTGCCCAAAATTGTTTGTGCCGTAAAAAAAGCCTGTTGAAATTCCTCTATCGGAAAAATCTTTATGTTTTTGTTATGAGCGTTTATATCCTCACCGGCAAAAATTGCCGATACAAGTAAGAGCATAACCTCATTATCGCTTATCAAAAAATCCTTTTCATCATTCATTATCTCTTTAGGAATTTGAAAATCAACTACAATATCCGAGGATGCCTCCAGTGGGAGAATTTCGTCCATGGGCAAAAGGCTTATTATTGAAATATTAGGATTATTCTCCGCAGCCTGAATCAGGTAACGGCCTCCGCCTTCAGGTATACCTATGGAAATAAGTATTGTGGTTTTTTGTTCTTCAATCTTTTCGTTAATCATTCTAAGACGGGGCTGTTTAGCCGCTTTTACCATATCGGAATAGGGTAAAACTTGAACATGAGAATCGGAACTCCCAAGAGCATATTCATCTTCAAGATATTTTAAAATATCTTTCCGCTCATAATAATCTTTTCCAAGAACAATGAGGATATTATTTTTTATAATCCTTTTAGGTTTTATTTTTTCATAAACGATTTCTTTTTCTTTATTATTGCTGCAAGAAGCAATAAAGACGGAGAGCAGTACACTTATAAAAATCAAAAAAAATAAAAGCTTTTTCTTCATAATAAAAATTCCAATTTTTCCTTTTAATGAAAAAGGGGCTTATAATGAGAAAGTATATCAAAATTTTAAGATAAAGAAAAGAGGAGATGAAACGTTTAAAAACCATACTAATTCCAATTAAACCCTCGAATAAGTAGACAGAACATACATTATAGGAAGTTTTATAGAGGTGTTTTGTGAGAGTCCATTTAGTCGAGAGTTAGCCATATTTTTTATTAAGATGTATTATTATTTCTACACTATTTAATAATTTAGTATAAAAATGTATACAAGTTTATAAAAATTCTATAGTTGTTTTACAATCCAATGCTTTGGATATTTATTTTTTAAGTTTTTATATTTGTTCTCTTTTACTTTTTTATCCTTTTCCAGCTGCCAAGAATATACTTGAAAAGGAATAAAATCAGGATATGAATTTACGATATCATTAAGCAGCGGTTCTAAGTCTTTTTTATTGGCTCCAACATTTATCAAAGCTTCTATCATCCATAAGTAGATTAAGGGATGCACTCCCTTATTAAAGCGTTCTTTATATGTGTTTTCAACCATATTCATATTTGCAAAATCCAGAAAGGGATTTTTTATTGATTGAAGTCCATAATACAAAAATATTCCGTAAATAAGATCCCTGTTTTCATTTTTTATATCTGTACTTGCTTGCATTGTTTTATCGATTAATTTGTTTAGCTTTTTACTTGTGTATGGGTTTTCGTTACCGTTAAAAAGCTTATAAAATTCTTCCAAATATTTATCAATGTTATTTTTAGAACTTTTTTTATTGTATTCCGAATCCGTGATTAACCAAGCCGGTACAATTGGATAAGGAGAAATAATATCTATTTTTCCGTCACCTACCATATCATATAGGCAGATTTCTTTTCCGTTTACATATTGGGTAACACCTACCAACTTATTTCCCGATACCAAAAATTTCGTATCTTCTTTTGTTATAACTTCCTTATAGCCGATCATTTCTTGAAAACCGTCAGGCATTTTTATAAGTTGAACTCTACTGATAAAATATCCCGGCGGATTTTTTTGTGTAAAAGTAACTATGTCATCTCCTACTTCAAAAGAATAATTTTGAGAATAAATTCCAAAAACACAAAAAATAAAAAAAATCGATATAAAATATTTACGCATATTTAACCTCCATGCTTTTTTTTATCTAAGATTTGCTCTAAATGTTTTTCCTTTTAGTTCTTTTAGTTCTGCATGGGCAAAATTTCCGATTAAGGATTCGGGAGGATTGCCCTGAATTACGGTCATCTCTCCTTGTTCGGTGTGCCCGAAAAGTTCAGACTTTTCATTTCTCGAATGGGATTCAACCAAGATGTCTACCTTTTTGCCGAGCTTAGCCTTCATTTTTTTTGCCGTAATTTTTAGCTGTAAGTCGATTACACGGCCCAATCTTTCTATTTTTATTTCTTCAGGAATCCTGTCAGGATAATTAAAAGCCTTTGTTCCTTCACGCGGATTATAATGATACATAAAGGCCGAATCGAATTCTATTTCCTGCATCAAATCCAATGTAGCCTTTACATCATCTTCGGTTTCACCGGGGAAGCCCATCAGAATATCGGTACTCAAGGCTATATCGGGTATGGTTTCTTTTAGACGTTTTATTCTGTTCTTATAATGTTCAACCGTGTAAACCCTGTTCATTCTTTTTAAAATTGTATCGGAGCCGTGCTGAACCGGAAGATGAACAAGTTTGCAAAGTCTTTTTTCGGCAGCGATTGTGTCGATTAAGGCATCGGACATATCCTTAGGATGACTCGACATAAAGCGTATCCATCTTATAATATCGGTTTTATCCGCTTCTTTCGCTATAAGACTTAAAAGTTTTGGAAAATCGATTACCCTCCCCTCCCCGTCTTCTCCTTTATAGGAATTTACATTTTGGCCGAGCAAGGTAATTTCCCTTACCCCCCTTGATGAAAGCTCGGTAATTTCTTGCAATATTTCATTTACGGGACGCGAAACTTCCCTGCCCCGAACATAGGGCACAATACAATAAGTGCAAAAATTATTGCATCCGTTCATAATGGGCACATAGCTTTGAAAGGACTTGGGCGAATGAGAAAGAGGCGCGAAATAATAACCAGATACGGGTTTTTCTTCGATATTGTTATGAGTAAACTCCGCCATATAATTATCATCTTTAAGGCGGGCTTTAATTTCATCAAAAATTTGAGGAAGAAGATTGCGTTCAAACATTCCGACAACATAATCGATGAGCGGGAATTCTTTTTGTATTTCTGTATAAAGCCTTTCAGCCATACAGCCTATTAAAAGCACAAAAAATTTCCGCTTTTTTTTCAAGCCTGAAAAATGCCCCAGCCTTCCGAGAACCCTGTTTTCGGCAGTTATGCGTACTGAACAAGTATTTATGATGAGTAAATCGCAGTGTTCGGCATCGGATGAATTCGTCCACCCCTTTTCGAGCAGAATCTGTTCCATTGATGAGGATTCAGCCTGATTCATCTGACAGCCGTATGTTTCAAAAAAGTAAGTCATATTTAGCTCAACACATGTTTTTCGGCATGATAACTGGAACGAACAAGGGGGCCGCTTTCCACAAAAGAAAAGCCTTTTTCCAAGCCTATTTGTTTATATTCTTCAAAGACTTCAGGCCTTACATATTCTTTAACCTCAATATTTTTTACAGAGGGTCTGAGGTATTGGCCTATGGTCATAACTTTGCAGTTTATTTTGCGTAAATCGTCCATCGTTTCTAAAATTTCAGCCCTTGTTTCACCCAGCCCCAACATAATACCTGATTTGCATACCAAGCCGGAGTCTGCAATTTGTTTTAAAACTTTGAGAGAGGTGTTATATGTAGCCCTGCTTCTGACATGGGGAGAAAGCCTGCGTACCGTTTCAAGATTATGAGAAATTACCTCCGGTTTTGCTTCGATAATCATCGATACCAAATCTTCATGGCCTTGAAAATCGGGAATCAAAACTTCCATAGTAACATTCGGTGTTTTTTGTTTTACGGCTCTTATAACCTTTACCCAGTGGGAAGCTCCGAAATCTTTTATATCGTCCCTATCTACCGAGGTTAAAACTACATGTTTTAATTTTAAAGCTTCAACCGATTGAGCTATTTCCATCGGCTCATTAGGATTTAAGGGCAAGGGGCAACCGGTAGGCACATTGCAGAATTTACATGCCCGCGTACAAATATTTCCGCAAATCATAAATGTTGCAGTTCCGCACTTCCAACATTCTCCCTGATTGGGACATTTGCCGCTGGTACATATAGTATTTAATTTATGTATTTTTATTGTATTCGACACTTCTTGTGAAAGTTCTCCGGTAGGAAGTTTTATTTTTAACCAATCAGGTTTTCTTTGATTACAAGTCATAAACCCAGCCTTAAAATTCATAATTTTATTGATTATAGGTTAAAATCATAAAAAAGTCTAGGCGGTTAAAATTTTATCTACCATATATGTTACTAATATGTTACTAATTTTTTTCTTTCGCATCATACTCTCGAATTGCTTCCATACACGCCTGCATAGGAACCTGTCCGTCTTTGACATGAATATCAGGTGCCGTACCAAATTCTGCATTTGACATTCCTTCCGTATTAAGCGCATAAGTGGAATCAAATAAAATTAAAGCTCCGCTTTTTGGAAGCGGTATCGGTAGTGGACCAATTACAGACATTCCTGCACCTGCGGTATTTTCTCCTACCACCGTTGCAAAACCGGTTTGACGGCAAAAGCCTGCAAACTGATCTGCCGCAGAATGCGATTTACTGCTTACTAAAAGCCATATTTTTCGTTCATCTATAGAATTAGTAATGCCATCTACTTTTTTTATAGTTTCACATCTTTTGCAGGCATTTTTATGTGTAGTATTTGCATTTTTCACATTTGGAATTTTATCTTTATTTATTATTTCTATATTATAGGTCTTAAATGCGTATTCGAGCAATTCTTTTGTGTATTTGTTTTCGGTATACAAACCATACTGATAAAACGCTGCATCATCTTTTAAAAGAAGACCGGCAATGTACATCCAAAAATAGCTATTTCCGCCGCCGTTTCTTGTAATGTCAATAATTAAATGCTTATAATCTTTTGTTTTTTCTAAAAAAACTTTTACATCATTTAAGATTTTTTGACCGGTAATCGAAAATGAATCAATTCTAAGACAGGCTATTTTACCTTCCTCGATTATGTTTGTGATTATACCATCAATAACGTGGACATCTTGCCAAATGTAAGGAACCCATGCTCCAGTTGGTCTCGCCATATAAAAATTTTTAATGAGTTCATTTTCTTTACCGTCTTCATTAACACATGGATAAAATTTTTTATATACTGAATTATATTGTTCGTATGCAATTCCCCATAAATGCCCTACAGGTTTATTTTGAGTTATTTCGGCACAGAGTTCGTCATAAAATGTTAAGTATTGGGATTTGGTTTCTATGTCTTTTAATTTTGGATACCACTTTTCTTTTATTTTTTTTAAATCAACCCCATTGCGTTCCAAGACTTCAGTAAATGGAAAGCCTTCTTTTATAAAACCCCAAAAGAATTCATAGTCCTCATCTTTTTTTTTGGGGCTTAAATCTAATTTCTGAAGTTCATGAATGGTTTTAGGCTTTTCTTCTTTCTTGCAGGTCAAAGAAGTAAAAAGACAATACAAACATAATACACAAAAAACAATTTTTTTTCTCGTCATAAAAATACCTCACTGGGACATTTGCCGCTGGTACATATAGTATTTAATTTATGTATTTTTATTGATTATAGGTTAAAACTATAAAAAAGTCTAGGTATTATAATTAGTCTCACTGTATCACAGTAAATTTCTTTATACTTTTTAATGAAAAATATTTATGCAAAAGTATTGCTTTTTTATTGCTTTTGTAGTATATTAATAATAAGAGGTAAATATGAAAACAGCAGTTTTACAGACACGTGTAGATAAAACTCTAAAACAGGATGCAGATGCTTTTTTTGAATCAATAGGAATGGATACGACAACTGCGATACGTATATTTTTAAAACAAACTTTAATACAGCGTAAAATTCCATTTGAAATTGTTCAAGATAATTCTTTTTATTCGGAAAAAAATATAAAAGCTTTGGAACATTCTAAAACTCAAATGGAAACCGGGCAACATTCAATTCGTGAACTTGTTGAGGTATAGTTTTGCCTAAGAAAAACTCTGAGATAAAATTTGAATAATAGAATTTTTTACTTTAGCACTAATTTTCCGAAAAATGCATTCTTAATTTTTTTCTCTTAATAAAGAAATTATATAATATAGCATATTCTTTTTTAATTTTACCATTATCAGAATCAGCTACACTTTTAATACTATATAATACTGAATATGGAGTATTAGAAAAAACTAAATAATATTTATTTATATATCTAACTTCAAATAACTTAATAAATTCATCATCATACATATTTTTTGCAGCTAATGGTGGTCTTCCAATTCTATTTATACCAGTAAAAACAATCATATCATCAACAACAAATGAAAATAATAAGTCATTAAATCCCTTCATATTAGCTTTCAAATCTTCGAGGTTAACATCACAATTAACTTCTATGCAATGCTTATCATAAAAATATGATAATATTTTTGATTCCTCTATTGCATAAATTATATTTATTTTCTCTTTTAAACACATAACAATATCATTCTTATCTAATTTTTTAATATCAGAATCTTTAATAGATATATCCCAAAAAATAATTCCAGAAAACATTGCATTAACTTCCATAATTATTAAAATAAAAAACAAAATTAAAAAAAAATTTTTCATTTTTACTCAATTTCTCCTGTTTTATAATAATGCTCTATCTGATTTGCTGCATAATCATTAATCGACTCAGTTTTTTCACTAGCATTATACCAAGCCTCAATAATAGGATTTGGTAATATATTATCTTTAAAAATTTACTTAACATACCTACATATTCTTCAGAAATTTTATCAAAATATCTAATACATCTAGTCATTTATGATTCCACTTACAATATATTTATTAAAAACAATCAACTAATTTTATTTTAAATATATACTTTACAATTGTAAAGATAAATACACCGCCAACTAAAAAAAGATCTTCATTCACTCCTTCTCGGTGTTTTTCATATTTTTTCTTAATAATACATAGTACTATCATCATTACACCAAATACAAAGCAAGAAAATAAAAATAAGAAAATATTCAGTTCTATGTCATATACGGCAGGCCAATACCATAAAATCATAATTATACTTAGAATTATATTTGTCCTTATTATTTCATTCCAAGATTCATTATGCAAAAGCGCCGATTTTGCAATCGATCCTAAATTCACCATAACAAAAATAAACATAAATAATATAAAATTACCCATAAAATCTTCCATATAATTTTAGACATCTTGCCATTAAGAATTCCGAAGCTTTATCATAGCTTTTATTATTGCACAAAATATACAAATAAGCAAGTATCGGCACCGTGCTTTTCAGGGCTCCGCTATCGCTTCGGTATCTTTCCGCAGGAATTACTGCGGAAAGATGTACAGCAAAAGCAATTTTTATAAATTGCTTTTGCTCCCTTTCAATCGCTGTCCGGGGGAGATAGTTGGGTTGTGGGTAAAAGTAAAGTTTTGCTTTCATAGTTTTGTTTTACATAGCCTAATAAGGTTCTTCCAAAAAAAATATATGATATAATTAACCAATCAAAAAAAACTTTGGGTTTTCTCATACTTATAATAAAAAAATGTAACGGCAATTGTAAAAAACTAATACAAAAATTAAAATCAAATTCAGCCGGTTTATCATTTTTAATACGCATTCCGAATATATAGATTTGAATATTCGGATATTTCATTTTTTTACAGTATTCCCAAGCTGCAAATCTATCATTATCAGTATTACTATCAGCAAATACTTTATATTTGCCTTCATCTGAACTAAAGGTCAAATAGCTCCTGTTGTGAGAAGAATCTTGTGAAAAAACATAGATAATATCATCTCCGACAAATATATCAATATAATCTAATGGAGATACTATCAAATAGTTATCTTTAGGAAATAATAAACCTGTATACTTATATGGCATAATATAACAACCATTAGATGTATTCCAAAATGTAAAAGTAACATCTTCAACTGTATAATAAAATTTATACTCCAAAAGATAAAAAGTACATGAGAAAGGTAATAAAATCAATAGTAAACCAATAATTCTAAAAACTATTTTCTTCTTCATTTATCATTCCATAATTACTAAAAATCAATTTTATCTGAGTTCATCTCAGAAGTATTTATATCATATGTATTTATTACAATATTCGGATAGTTCATCTTTTTACAATATTCCCAGGCTTCGGCCCTGCCATTATCCATTATTATCAGGAGATTTATCGCCAAATACTTTATATTTGCTTTCATCTGAACTAAGATAGTTATGCGGAAATATATTAACATGATGTGAAAAAACATACACGGTATCATCTCCAACAAATACACTAACTATATCTCCCATACGCACTCTAATATAATCTTTTTTAGGTAATAATATTCTTTTATATTTATAGGGTATAATATAGCAATAACCGGTTGGCACATTCCAAAATGTAAATGCAGTATTTCCAATAGTATGATATATTTTATATTCCAAAAAATAAAATGTACATGAGAAGGGTAATAAAAATAATAATAAAATAATTCTAATCATTTTCTTTTTCATAAGTTAATCCTATTTCATCGATTCCAAGCGGCATTCCTCTATGATGATATATATGCTTATTGTCCATCTCTCCTATTCCTATATCTTTGAAATCATCAAGATATTCTTGCCTTGAACTATCTCATTAGGGTTTATTACAGCACCTGCAACTATCTTGCCACCATTAAGAAATTAATGTTCTGTAAACAATAATAACTAATCTTCATTTTAATTATTTTCCTACTGTAATTCATCAAAACCTGTTCTTTCATAGCACCTTGCCCTTAAGAATTCCGAAGCTTTCTTGTAGTTTTTATTATTGCACAAAATATAAAAATAAGCAAGTATCGGCACCGCGCTTGCTTTGAAGCTGCGCCTATCGGCTTGCTGCACCAATACCGCTCCAATCTTTTTGCTGCATTTGTCTTCACGGGCAAGGCTCTTCCCTCCGGTCAGAGCTTGCTTTTTGCTTAAACACACCGCAAAAATGATTTGGCTGGAAGTTCGGCTTTGCCTCACTGCATGTAACACTTCAATCGCTGTCCGAGAAGATGTATATATACAACTGTTTATATTTATAATCTAACATAATTTTTCTTTAGCACACCAACTATTCATAATAATTTAAAATAAAGATAATAATAAATAAACACCTCCAAGAAAGTCAACATAAAGAGGCAAAGCACATAATATAAAAATAAATTTTCCTAAAATTAACTGCAAATATGGATGATTATAGTTATCCGAATGGAAATCAAAAACAGCTTCCGTTATAATATTTTGCACAATACCCACAATTAAAAATAAAATATGAATAACAAAAAAAATACATTTTGGTTTAGGATCAAAAATAGAAATATATGTTTTTGATAAAAGAAAAGAAGTTATATAAAGCAATATTTTAAAGACCGTCAGTAAAAATTTTATAAGTTTAGGATATATATTCTCAATTTTTGTTCTTAAAAGTTTAAAACTGAACTTATAAAAAGAAACTCCCAAACCAAATAAACATAAGTAAAGAATTTTTAAAGCATGAACTAATTCCGAAAAATCAATATTCTTATATTTCATATTTTCTTTTGCGGAAGGGAAAAAATAAAAAATCAAAACATAAACTATTCCAAGGAAAACGGAGGCAATAAGACAAGCCTTCGCATTAACTTTTTCGTAATTCATAATCCTCCTATGAAAATGCTCTTATGAACGTATATAACAAAGTAATACTACCGCCTATAAAACACGGTACAACATATATTCTGCGGTATATTTTTAACATTTTTATATAGTCTTCCAATTCATATTTTTCGGTATCGAAAATTGAAAGCCCTTCATATATTGGTTTTAATACCGACAAAGGGACGAATTCAGGTATAAACAATAAAATTTTATCGATGCCTAAGGATTCCAAGCAATTTAATTTTTTTGAGATCAGCCGTCCTCCTTTTATCTGCAAATAAAATCTCATTATCGCGCCCGATATGAAATATATAAATATTGAAATTCCAAGAAACGGATTAACTTGTACAACCATATATCATTCTCCTAACATTTTATCGAAAAAACTATGTAACAGTTTATCAGTAAAACTACTTATAACATATTCAATAGGTTTTATCATTTTGTTTAATTTTTCAGAGTTCCGCTATCCCTTTAAATCGCTGTCCATAGGGTGAGATAGTTGGGCTGTACACTACAATAACTACTTTTCATTTCCTTCTAATTTTTTTGCATTCTTGACAGTTTGCTGAATCGGATTCTCATGCAATTTCCTCGGAGGCATGATAAATGTATAGTCTGTCATATTTGAATTTAATGCCTTATACGCTTCGTCTCTGCCTTGCCGCGTCTGCAAATCATTAGGTTCTAATTTTATGCTTTCATCAAAATCATTTATCGCTTCTCGATATTTTCCCCAATTTAAATACGCTATCCCACGCATTTTATGGATCTTCTCATCCATCGGTTTTAATTTTAATGCCTGATTAAAATCCTGTATTGCTGCTTCATATTTTGCTAAGTAAGTTAATGCCATACCACGTCCCACATAGATATAAACGGACGGATATATTTTTTCGGCTTTTGTAAACGAAAAAACCGATTCTTCATATTTTCCCATATTGTAATACACCATCCCACAGCCAATATATGCAGCTGTAAGACGACTTTCCAATATTAACGCCTGAGTAAAATCATTGAGCGCTTTATCATATTTCTCTAAAAGATTATAGGCATTACCTCGTTCAGCATACACTTCGGCAATGTCAGCTTTAAGTTCTATAGATTTTGTAAAGTCATCAATTGCCTTTTCATAATCCCCCATAACACCATATGTACGACCTCTATTAAGATAATATGCGTCTTGCGATCCCTGCACGATCTTACCAAAATGTATTGCTGATGTATATTCTTTCAATGCTTGCTCGTATTGTCTCAGATTAAAATAGGCAAGTCCCAAAAAATTATAAGCGTCTGCATAATATGGGTTTATTTCTATTGCTTGTGAAAAAACGAATATTACCTGCTCATAGTTACCGAGCTCATAATGGCAAAAACCGTACAGAACATATGCCATCATATCTTCAGACTTTCTGGGATTAGGCTCAGGGGTTAATTTTACTGCTTTTTCCAAATCTCCCAATGCCTTAGTATATGCTTTTATTCTTATATAGAGCATTCCTCTATACGTATAGGCCGGTGCATAAGAGGAATTTATTTTTATAGCGGTATTAAAACAATCCAAAGCCTTTAGACTATCTCCATCTTCGCGATATTTTTTCCCTAATTCAATCAATCGTTCCGGAGTTAGCGCCTCAAGTTGTGTAGAAAGTTTTTCCACCTTAATTTCGTTTTGTGCATGGCTATCAGTTGTTTTACAACTTATCAAGCACAATACACCCGTAAAAATTAAAAATAAAATCTGTTTTTTTAAAACTATAGGGTCAATCATTTTATCTTTCTCTCCTTATATCTTTATGTATATACGCAGTTTATTAACTTGATACTTGCAGAATTATTATAAAAAATTCTAAAAATCTCTATATGCATTCCTACTTAAATTTCTCTAATAAAAACAAAATAACGGTAAATATTATAACACTAATAAATAAGAAGATACAGAATCCAATAAATCTTTTAATACCCAATTTTTTTCCGTTTAAATGTTTTTGTTTTAAACTATTTAAAACTTCATCCTGCGTTATTTTTTCATAAAAATTATTTAAAGTTTCATGTGTTGCAGGACTAGATATACCGTATACACAATCTTCAATTATTTTTATCTCTTCTACCATATTTTTTGAATATAAATACTCCAGCATTTCAGCATACGAACGTTTCCAAAATCTATATGTCGGAACTGCATATATGATTGCAGAAACTATGAAATAAATAAACATAATTACAGTCAAAATATTAGAAATCATTTCATTTTTACTCCTGTGAAAATTTAAATTTATCTATAGTTGGCGTAAATAGTTAGGGAGGAAAGACACTTTTGTCAGATAAAACTTTCTTTACCTCAAAACGTTGTTGGTTGTTACCCTTCCCTATCTCTCCTGTCTTCAAAACCGCTGTTTAAAAGGGCAGAGCAAGCATCTTGCCCTTAAGAATTCATAAGCCTTCTTATAGTTTTTATTATTGCACAAAATATAAAAATAAACAAGTGTGACCCTCGCTTGCTTTGAAGCTGCGCCTATCGGCTTGCTGCACCAATACCGCTCCAATCTTTTTGCTGTATTTATCTTCACGGGCAAGGCTCTTCCCTCCGGTCAGAGCTTGCTTTTTGCTTAAACACACCGCAAAAAGAATTTCTGCTTCAATCGCTGTCCGAAATAAGAGATGGTTAGATTGTGAATAAATGTAAAGTTTTGTTTTCATAGTACTTTATTCTTAATAGTTCTGCCAAATTCTAATAATATTTATATTTGAAAACCGTATCATCCATTCTACACAGTTTTTATCAATAAATTTTAAAGAGTATTTTTCATTATAAGAATATTCATAATATAAAATTTCAAATGGTAATTTTATATTATGATTGTAATCACTGGCAGCATCAAAAAATTGTACAACTATTCTATAATGTCCGGTTTGATTATCACCATATTCAAAAAAGATTTCTATTTTTTCTTTTATACTCTCTATACTGTTAATTTTTCCATCATGAAGATTAACCCCCTCTATAAATTCTTTTACAGTGGGTAATGCTATGTTTAATACCTTTAGTAATTCTTTTTTATAGGCAAAATTTCTTTTATAAAATTCGTCATCAGATAGTTCTGCATTAATATACTCTTTAGTAAAATATTTCATATGATTATAAACTCCAGAAATCCTTTACTCTTAACCATACTTTACCCCGGAAAGATAGATTGATTAACTGTTTAACATACAAAATATAACGGATCATACAAAAACACCGCTTATTCTTATTGCAAAATTATATCCGCTTAGAAAATTAAGCAAATCATTTGAAACATTCAAGCCAAATTGATCATTATCGGAAACAAAACTTATACAAAATTCTTTATTTAGTTCTGCATCATTTTTATCAATAAAATTAAAAACCTTCCTAACACAGTCTTTAATTTTATCCTCATCATATATTTCAGCGCGTTTTATAATATCAGAAATACATAAATTACTTTTTTTTACGGCATAATTAAAACCTTTCAATAAATACGTTCCTTTTATATTTTGAGAGATTCTGCAAAAAGGAAGTGCTTCTTCTAACGATGCAATATCAAATTTTTTCTCATTTTCATAAATAAATCTTAACAATATTTTTACAGACATAATCTCTCAACTCCTCATAGTTCTTTAAATTCTTCAGCTAATTTTTCTAGATCCTTATATGGAATGGTATCAGAAGGCCCTAAACCATTATCATCCTTCCAATTCTCAATAAAGTCTCCAAATTTACGCCTATCTATTTTATATTTCTTTGAAACTGAATCCATTTGTTTTCTATCTCTTGCATTTGCACCTTATAGCAGTTTTTGACTTGTAAGTCCACAGTTCTCCGTACGGTGTGTATTCAATGTTCTCGTACTGTCTGCCTTTCCAGTCGGTTACAAACTGTGCACTGCCTAAGTGGTCACTATGGTAGTAATACCGCTTTGCTTTTTGTTCTTCGTTGTCGCCTTGGTTATCGGTGTGCGTCATTTCTTTTGAAATGGCGGGCACCTCCTGCGTCGCTACGTAAAATGAGCTCGACGTATACCCGATACGCCTCCGCTTTATTTTTACTAGGCTCCTGTATCTGCTCCACCTATTTTCAAAAGCAATTGTTTTTCCGCTTCCTATCGTAAGCGGAAAAACCTCTAGTAAGCTGTTTTTGTTTAATAATAACTTTATTTTGGCGGCCTGTTGACAGTTGTGTACTATTATAACTATGTAAAAGTACACAACTGTCAACACCGCGCTTTTCAGGGCTATGCTGTCCCTTTCAATCGCTATCCGAAAGAGGTAAAAAGTGGATAAATTTTTCATTTAATCTCTCCTTTTAATCTTAAAAAAATATTCATAACAAAATCATGAGCGATAGTTCGGGGGTATACCACATTGTCTAGAAAAAAGTTTTATTTCTACATACATACACTGTTTCTTTTTCCTTTATTTTATTATATACCAATAATTTATTATCTTTGAGCCTTATTACATAAAATTTATTTTCTATATTTCCTTGTTCATTTAGCTCATAAGAGTATTCTCCAAACAGTCCGCTTAAACTATGATCAAATATATATTCATTTATTGTTTCTAAATATGATGCAGTCCACATAGTTTCAATCACAAGAAATTTAGAATCGGAAAGAAAGATAAATTCCTCATTAAACTCAATATACGATTCGGAATAATCCAAATTCGGAAAAGGATTTTCTTTTATCCAATAACTTATAGCTAAAGACATAATATTATCAAATTTAAAATTTCTATCAGCGTATTTATATTTATTTATGGGAAAGCTGGATGAAACTGTTGATTCATTATCTGAAAATACAGATGTTAAGAGAAACAACATAAATAATAAACAAATATATCTTTTTATCATAATTCATTATCCTCTAAAGTTTTATTTAGATACTCATTTGCGACACTGTCCGCATGTTTCATGGCTTCAATATCTGATAAGCCTTCCGAAATGCATTCTTGGTATTTATTATTGTATAGATTCAAAGCCGTATTTAATATCTTATCTACAAGTCCATTTTTATAAGTACCATCAGTATATTTTTGCTTTCTAAGTTCTTGAAGTTTTGAATATAATTTTGTTTCTTGTTTTACATAATTATTATATTCTTCAGAATTCTTTTCATATCCCATCTGCTCTGCATTTATTCCGGCTGTAGTAAGAATATAATCGTAAGCTTGTTCTTTATCAAATACGATGGCATCTTCCAAAGCTGTGTTTTTGGGTATATCATATATTTGCTGATAAAGTTGACTGGCTCTATTTATTGTATCTAATTTTTTTTGATATTTCTCAATAAAAAAATTAAAAGCATTATTGAATTTAGTGTTTGCAAAATAAGATGCAATAAAATTCCCATCTGGGTCGGTATACTTCACCGGATTATTCCCGGCATAATGATACACGTGCAAATTGACAGTATTAAATACTCCTCCCATACCCGGCAGGTTTTCATTATGCTTCTTAGCCTCATCATTTACCGGTGCTTGCGGAATGTACTCACCTAATGCCGGGTCTCCCGATAACCATCTACTGTATTTCGGGTCAAGGTATCTAGCTCCATAATAATACAGTCCCGTCTCTTCATCAAGCTCCTTTCCCGTAAACCTGAACGGCAGTTTGTCCAATCCCGCAGCAACTTCTTCAATCAGCCCTGCGGGCTGCTTTGCAAGGAAATTATTATACGTCGTCAAAAACAGCATAGCAGTTTTTGACTTGTAAGTCCACAGTTCTCCGTAGGGTGTGTATTCTATATGCTCGTACTGTCTGCCTTTCCAGTCGGTTACGAATTGTGCACTGCCGAGGTGATCACTGTGGTAATAATATCTTTTAACTTTTTGCTCTTCGTTGTCGCCGTAGTTGTCGGTATGCGTCATTGCGGTTACTAATCTTGAATTCCCTACGAATATGTGTTTGTGCACTCGTAGTCCTTGCGGGTTGTTTTGGTCTTGCGTCGGGATATGTATCGTGAAAAAGTTATTAAAATAAAGCGTTTCACTTCTGCCCTCGTCGGTATATTTGAGAGCTCGCTGTCCGTCGTCTCCGTAGCGGTAGTGTACGGTAAAGTTTCGGTCGCTTGATTTTGTTAAAAGGTTCCGTTCATTCCAGGTATAATTTCTTCTATACGCAAAAAGGTCTTGCGGGTTTGCCTGTTCCGTTTCTTTAGGTGCGTCAAGGCCGAAGCCGTAATCTATTCCGTATACATCTTCCTCTTTTGAAAATATACGGGCATCTCCTGCGTCGCACGGCAAAAAAGTTTCCTCGACGTATACCCGATACGCCTGCGGTACTTTTTTGCCTAACTCCTTGTATCTGCTCCGCCTATTTTCAAAAGTCCTGTCAGTGGGGCGGTTTAGTAAATTTAAAAGTTTAGTCCCCGATGTTTTGCCGAATGGCAAAACTCGAAGCTCAAAGGTGCCTAAGCAGCTTTGAGCGGCGGACTGCTGACACTTGTGTACCATCAATACAATATAAAAGTACACAAATACCGACACCGCGCTTTTCAGGGCTCCGCTGTCCCTTGCAATCGCTGTCCGAAAAAGAAAAATATTTATATCTAGTATTATGTGTTTATTTATCATATTTTTAATGTTTTTTCAAATTCCACAGTGTAAAACAATTTTATCATTTTCAATTGCATATTCTAAAACTTGAATCAAATCTTCTATTTGTTGCAAAATATATTTTTTATCATAGTCAAATTCTGATATTATATTTCTTTCAGAAGCTAATTCAAATAATTTTTTCCACAAAATAATTATATTTAAAAAGATATCTAAATTATTAGATTCTATTAAACTGATACCATAATAAAAAAGGCCATCAATAGTTTTTGTTCTTGTATGGTTTTTCGATATAATCCATTTCAATGTTTTCGAAATGAATGTAATTATACTGTCATTAATTGAAACATGCCTATATTGATGTATTTTATTTAAATCAATTTGATTATTAATGTCAATAACATCATTTAAATTTGCAATAACAAAAAAATCATGAACTAATGCCATCTTTCTACTCCAATAATCCGAACGAAATAATATTTCCATCAAAATCTATATCAATATACTTTTCATTCTTCTTGTATCGTGTAACATTTTCTGTAAAACCTTCTACAGGCTCTGATTTTGCCCCTTTTAAATCTGAACCGTTATCATAAAAGTGCAGACCTAAAAACCCGAAAAATAAAGGAAGGAAAAGTTCTTTTGCCAGATAAAACTTTCTTTACCACGAAACATTGTTGGTTGTTACCCTTCCCTATGCCCCTCCTATCTTCAAAGCTGCTGTTTAAAAGGGCGGAGCAAGCACCTTGCCCTTAAGAATTCATAAGCTTTCTTATAGTTTTTATTATTGCATAAAATATAAAAAAAAACAAGTGTCGGCACCATAGCCAAACTGTTTATTCTAACAGCACACAAAAATTACGTTTCATCAAACATATGATCATATTTTTTATACCAAAAATTTAGTAATAGTTTTGTTTTGGCGGACTGTTCAAATTTGTTTTTTAGCATTACGAAGAAAACAAAATTGAACACCGCGCTTTTCAGGGCTCCGCTATCGCTATCCCTTGCAATCGCTGTCCGGGGGGTGAGATGGTTAGGCTGTGGGTAAAAATAAGGTTCTGTTTTCATAGTTTTATATTAATTTATCTTCCAATACATGATTTATATTTTACTCTTCATTACCGATAACTTTTTATTTTATCGTAAAAAGTTATATCACCTAGCCTAGCATCAAGTTTATTTACATTCTCTAAATATATAGCCCCTTCAATAAACACAAACCCAATATATTCTTTTTCACCAAATATAAATTCGCATCCTACATAATGATAATTATATTGATTTTTTAAAATATTTCTAGAAGAAAATTCTCCTATACAAAAAAAATCAGAAGTTTGATAATCTGCAGTAATACTGCTCGTTAATCCAACTTCAATTATTTTACCATAAAAGGGAGATAGCATATCAGTATTTATATACAGTCTAAATAAAATACGTTTCCTTTCTAAGGCATTCAATTCATCATACGACCAAGATTTTGAGTTTATACATATTTCCATATTTTGTGCATCTGCTATATATTCTTTTTTTTCTCTAAAACCATATGCAACTACTTTATTATCTGAAAATAAAATATGGTTACTCATTATTTTAGCTTTTAATGACTTATATATATCTGAGTTAAATTGTAATTGTTCTATATCAATATCTTTTTTTATACACGAAATAAATAAAAAAAAATTTAGACATAGTATTATATATTTTTTATCAATATTCATCCCATATCTCCTCTTTTATCAATATCTTCAAAACTGCTGTTTAAAAGGGCGGAGCAAGCACCTTGCCCTTAAGAATCCCGAAGCTTTCTTATAGTTTTTATTATTGCATAAAATATAAAAATAAGCAAGTGTCGGCAAAACAGCACACAACTTTCTAACTTAGAAGTCCATAGTTCTCCGCAGGTAGTTAATACCGCTTTCCCTGTTGCATAAATTAATTAAAAACATACCATGACTCCAATATTCAACTCAGCACACATCTTACATATCTCGGAAGAAAGTTCAAAAGCGTAATGATAATAAGTCTTTAGACATAATGTTATTTTACACCATACCTTTTCTTTTATAGATAGACACATAGCAACAATATGTCTTTTATAAAAACTAATAGCCATATTAATTTCATTCTCTAAATAAGTATCCTCAGTTAAAAGGAACTCATGTGCATAATAAACTACCCCATTATTTGGTATTGGCTGTTCAATGGAAACGGTTATAAAATCCAGAGCCTTATAATCTGTATTTTTAGAGACTATATTTTCACTCGCCATCAACATACTCAAACATAATGGTATACCTAAATCAGCACATTCATCTAAAATCCATGGAGACAATTCAAATATATTTTCATCATGTATTTTATCCAGATAAACTTCATAGGTTATATTCCCGCCGCTTTGCAAAAATGATTCAAGTTTTTGTCTATCCTTCACTTTCGATTTAAAATATGTATTCAAATCATGAATGATAATATCATGATTATTCCCCTTTAGTATTTCAGGAACAACATCATAGCGAACATAAGATTCCCTGAAAATTCCGCATTTTTTACCGGAGGCTGAAACTCGTACTTCATTAACAGAGTGTTCAGCAGCTGCTTTAATATCAAAAATAAGTGTTATATCACGAGCAGGCAGTATCGGATGTCTTACTACAATTGCAATATCAAGTTTAAGCATACACCCCACCTATTTTACTGGTATTACTGGAAATCTTTAAGATTCTCTTCAACTTGTGCATTCCCTTTTCCATCCATCATTTACAATAATATATAGCCAAACTGTTTATTCTAAAAGCACACAAAAATCAAGTTTCATCAAACATATGATCGTATTTTTTATACCAAAAATAAGGCAATACATGTCGGCCCATTACATATAAAAATAATAACCCCGTTAAAACCCATAATACTAACGAAATAGAAGATATAAAATTTGTATAATACCACTGTAAAGCAGACACCTCAACAATTTTCATATCTTCCTTAGTAACTAAATAATAATTACCATTCATAATCATTGTAGTATTAAAAATGAAATTCTCACAATCACAATATTTATCTATTCTAAGCAAAATTGTGAATATTATAGTCAATATTATAATACATATTCCAAATTTTTTCATAATCTTACTCCTCAATTTTATTATGATTTTTGACCCGATACACCTTTAGTTTTCATTTTTCATATTATTCTGGTCTTTTTTACAAAACATTTATTTTGAAAATAAAAATGTATATTTTTCAGGCATTCCATGCCTAAGCCATTCATCATATAATATAACCCTATATTTACTATACCAATATCATATAAAAATCTTTTAGTTTAAGTCAAACAAATAAGCGAGATAAAGAAAGCAATTACCTGCACAAAACCCATCATCACAAGTAATGATGTTTCAACATTCAAAGCTTTGACAAGTCTCTTTCTATATCGTATTATCTTCTCGCTATCATCTTTCTTAAATTCCAAAGTTTTTTTCTTAATGTATGAATTAGGCATTAGCCATGTCCAATTCCCTTTATTATTTTCATGATTCCAATATTTACCGTAATAATGTCCTTCTAAAAAAGCTGTTTCTACAAGAGAATCGTAATCTAATCCTGGTATTCTTTTTTGATAAAAAACTTGAACCTTGGATACTATAAAAATTCCTATTAATATAAGAAAATTTAAAAATACACATAATACTAAAATTAAAATAGCCATATCAGTACCCGTCTTATCAATGGTCTACATTTAAACTTTACCATACATCACATTTCGTTGTCAAGCTCTTGCATAAAATTATTTTTTTATTATAATACCTTTCCATGAAATACATAGTTAACAATTCGCATGACCCGGAATATAATATGGCTTTTGAAGAGTATTGCTTCAGAAACCTTCCTTTGGAAAATGAGGAATATGTTTTTTTATGGAGTAACAGCCCCACTATTCTTTTAGGTAAAAATCAAAATACCTATCAGGAAATAAACGAAAAATATATAAATAAAAACGGTATAAAGGTTGTCAGACGCATTACGGGCGGAGGAGCCATCTATCAAGACCTCGAAAACTTAAACTTTTCTTTTGTTACAAAAACAAAGGGAAACGAAAAGATTGATTTTAAAAAATATTATATTCCGATTGTAAATGCTTTAAAAAAAATTGGAGTTGATGCAGAGCTTTCAGGCAGAAACGATGTTACGATTGAAGGACAAAAATGTATCGGTGCCTCTCAATCAGTTTGGCAGGGACGGGTTTTAAGTGACGGATCCATTCTTTTTAATGTGGAAATGGAAGCCCTTTCCAAAGCCTTGACTGTCCGAAAAGAAAAACTGGAATCTAAAGGCGTAAAAAGTGTCCGCTCAAGGGTAACAAATATAAAACCATATTTAAAACGGGATATTACAGTTGACCAATTTAAAGACGAACTTTTAAAAGCAATCTTTGAAGTTGAAAACCAAGAGCCCGTAGAGTATAAACTTTCGGAAGAAGAACTTAAAGGCGTTATGAAAATTTATGAGGAAAGATTTTCCCGTAAAGAATGGAATTACGGAGCCTCTCCAAAGGCAGAATATTCTCACTACGAGCGTTTTCCAATAGGCAGTATCGAAGTATTTTTTAATGTCGAAAATATGAAAATAAATTCTTTAAAAATTCACGGGGATTTTTTCGGTACAGCCGATAAGGCAGAACTGGAAGAACTTTTAAACGGCTGCGAGTATTCCGAAAATGTTTTAACAGAAAAACTTAGAAACACTGATCTAACACCCTACTTCGGAAATCTGGAAAAAAAAGATTTTATCGGAATGTTTTTTAAGTAAAAACTTTTAAATTAAAAAAGCACCGGTTTTTAATCGGTGCTTTTTTTAAAATCAATTTATTTTAAATGACATGCTACAAAATGGCCGTTTCCTCGATCTTCGAGGTCGGGACGAGTTTCGGTACAGATGGGCATCTTGTGGGCACATCTTCCGCAAAATACGCAGCCTTTTGGCGGATCAATCGGGCTTGGAACATCTCCGGGGAGAATTATTCTTTCCCTCTTTAATCCGTATTTCGGAATAGGGATTGCCGAAAGCAGAGCCTTTGTGTAAGGATGGATAGGATTTGAAAATATCGATTTATAATCGGTTATTTCGACTATTTTTCCCAAATACATAACGGCAATCCTGTCGCTTATGTGTTTAACTACACTCAAATTGTGGGATATAAACAAATAAGTTAGTCCCAATTCTTTTTGAAGCTCAGCTAAAAGGTTCAAAATTTGAGCCTGAATACTTACATCTAAGGCTGAAACAGGCTCGTCCATAACGATGAATTTAGGTTTTAAAGAAAGAGCTCGGGCAATACCGATACGCTGTCTTCTTCCTCCGTCCAATTCATGAGGATAGGAATCCTCAAGCCTTTCTTCCAATCCTACAATATTCATAACTTCTTTTACCCTTTTTTGTACTTCAGCCTTTGTTTTATAGGCCTTGTTTACATAAAGGTAGTCTGCAATGAGCTCAAATGTGTTTAAGCGAGGGTTTAAAGAAGAATAAGGGTCTTGAAAAACAATCTGCATATCCTGTCTCATAGCCCTCTTATCCTTTCGGCTCTTATATTCAAGGGTATTATTGCCTTCAAATATTACCTCTCCTGAGGTAGGCTCATGCAATCGTAAGATTGCCCTGCCCGCCGTAGATTTTCCGCAGCCTGACTCGCCTACGAGACCTAAGGTTTCTCCCTTGTTTATACTGAAACTTATATCGTCTACAGCATGAAGGAGGCCCTTTTTTGTGGTAAAATATTTTTTTAAGTTTTTAACTTCAAGAATCGTACCGCTCATTTTTCACCCCCTTTGTCAAATAAAAAGCATGAAACGCAATGGGAATCATCCAAATCGATCATCTTGGGAACTTCACATTTACATCTTTCGGTTGCAAACTCGCATCTGGGATGAAATTTGCAGCCCGTAGGAAGGTCTACCGGATTGGGAGGCGTTCCCTTGATAACATGTAAGCTCTCTTCATCTGCATCCAGTGTCGGAATTGAAGCGAACAAGCCCTTGGTATAAGGATGTTTCGGATCGGTGTAAAGTTTTTCAACGGTACCGTATTCGATAACCGAACCTGCATACATAATTGCAACATGGTCGCAGATTTCGGCAACAATTCCCAAATCGTGGGTTATCATAATCATCGAGGTATTGTACTTGTTTTGAAGCTCAATCATAAGTTCCAAAACCTGAGCTTGAATTGTAACGTCCAAAGCCGTTGTAGGCTCATCTGCTATGATTAACATAGGATTGCAGGCAAGGGCCATAGCTATTACTACCCTCTGCTTCATTCCGCCTGAAAATTGGTGAGGGTAATCGTTAATTCTTTCCCGCTTAATTCCTACAGTTTCAAGCATTTGAGCGGTTTTTTCTTTTAGCTCTTCTTTTTTTAGATTTTGATGAAGAGCTAAAACTTCGCCAATCTGCTCACCTACGGTCATAACAGGGTTTAAAGAAGTCATCGGATCCTGAAATATCATCGAAATTTTGTTTCCGCGTATTTCCTGCATTTCTTTTTCGGTTTTGCTTAAGATATCTTCTCCATCAAAAGAAATTTTACCGCTGACTATTTTTCCCGGAGGGTTAGGTACAAGCCGCATAATTCCAAGAGCCGTAGTAGTTTTTCCGGCACCGGTTTCGCCTACGAAGCCTAGAGTTTCACCTTTTCCCAGTTTTAAGTTTAAATTGTTTACGGCTTTTGTTTCCCCTGCTTCAGTGATATAGTAAATACTTAAATCTTCAATGTTTAATAATTCTTCCATAAAAGCCGTCCTTATCGTTTTAGTTTTGGATCAAGAGCATCGCGCAAACCGTCACCCAAAACGTTTAGGGCAAAGATTGTAATAACGATGGCGAGCCCAGGGAACAATGTTAGATGAGAATAGCTTCTTATATAAGCTCTTCCGCCTGAAAGCATAGCCCCCCATTCTGGAGTCGGAGGTTCAAGGCCTAAACCTATAAAGCTCAAACCGGCAGCATTTAATATTGCATAGGCAACGCCCAAGGTTGCTTGAACAATTATGGGGGCCATACAGTTGGGAATTATATGTTTAAAGATAATTCTAAAATCGGAAGAGCCCCCTGCCCTAGCCGCTTCGATAAATTCCATATCTACTATGGACATAACTGCCGAGCGGACTATTTTAGCATAGCCGGGAATTCCTGCAATACCTACTGCAATCATCAGATTCCCAAGGCCGGGGCCTAAAGAAGCAACGATGGCTATGGCAAGAAGAATGTCAGGAATAGCCTGCAAAACATCAATAAAGCGCATTAATGCCGTATCTACCCTTCCTCCAAAATAGCCTGTAACGGCTCCGATAAATGAACCTACTATAAGGGCTATACCTACGGAAATAAAACCTACCTTTAGTGAAATTCTGGCACCGTAAATAACTCGGCTTAAAATATCGCGTCCGAATTCATCCTGTCCAAACGGATGAGCCGCACTGGGGCCTGCAAATTGATTTGCCAAATCGGTTCCGTCAAAGGTATATGGAGCTACAAAGTCTGCAAACACAGCCATTAACACCAAAACTATAATTATAAACAAGCCGAGCATTGCCAGCCTATTTTTACTCATTCTATGAAAAACGCCTCTAAAACCGTTTAGTTTTTTTCTGTCTTTTATTGTTTTCATTTTGCCGATCTCCTATGTATACTGAGTTTTAATTCTCGGATCGACATACGTATAAAGTATATCGACAATTAAGTTTACGATGGCAAAGGTTACGGCAACAAATAAAACACAGCCTAAAACTACAGGGGCATCTCTTAATTTAATGGAATCAATCATAAGACGACCTATTCCGGGAATTGAAAAGATAATTTCGGTCATAACTGCGCCGCCCATTAACTGTCCGAATTGAATACCTACTACAGTGATTACAGGTATAAGAGAATTACCGAGGGCATGTTTAAAAATAACTATCTTCTCTTTTTGCCCCTTTGCTCTGGCCGTTCTTATATAATCTTGACGGATTGTTTCAAGCATACTTGAGCGGGTCATTCGCGTTAAGACTGCAACGGATTGAGCCCCCAAAGCCAAAGCCGGCAAGACCATATGTTTAAAGCCTGAAAATCCGGATGAGGGAAACCAGCCCAATTTTACGGAAAATAAAAGAATCATCAAAAGTCCAAGCCAAAAAACAGGCATCGATAAGCCGATTAAGGCAAAAACCATTGTGATATGATCAAAAACCGAATATTGTTTTATTGCAGATATAATACCTAGGGGTATGCCGAGACAAATTGCAACTATGGTTGAAGAAATTGCAAGCCGTATAGTAGATCCGACACGGGATCCGATCTCCAAAACTACAGGCTGTTCGGTAATATAAGAATCTCCTAAACTTCCTCTAAAAACAATATTTTTTAAATAGCGTCCGAACTGGACTAAAAACGGATCGTTTAAGCCCATTTTTTCTCTGAGCTTTAAAACTTCCTCAGGCGACGCATTTGTTCCTAATTTATTTCTTACAGGATCGCCCGGTGTAAAATATAAAAGCGAGAATACTATAACCGATACCCCAAACATTACGGGAATCAACAAAAGAATTCGCCTTATTATGTATTTAAGCATACTACAACCTCACTGATAAAATTGAGGCAAAAGAATCACATACTCTTGGCTCAAAACTATTTTTTCATTTAGAGCAAAACAAGCCGGACTTTAAATTAAATTTTGAAGTCCGGCATTTATGTTTTTATTTATTTATCGACTGGTTTGATATTTCCCAAAAAGTGATGACCTAATGGAGATAAACGTAAACCTGTGATATTGCTCCTGATTCCTGCGGCCTGTTCACCGTTATATTGGAAAATAGCAGGTGTTAAATACATAATTCTTTCTTGAATCTGCTCATAAACATTAGCTCTTTCCGGACCGTCTAAAACACGGCGGCCTTTAATGATAAGTTCGTCAAGTTCAGGGTCGCTTAAGAAAACATAGTTTCCGCCCGGGCCTCTCGAAATTGAATGGAAACAAGGATAAACGACCATATCGGGATCGGGTGTATCTGATGACCAGCCTATTTCGAATAACTGCTGTTCTCCTTTTTCCAGCATTTCAATGTATTTTGACCATTCAAGAACTTCGATAGAAAGATCAATACCTACATCCTTAAATTGTTCTTTCATTATAACAGCCATATCAATTCGTTCGGTTCTTTCATTTGTAGAAAGCCTAATCTTTAATCCGCTTTCATATCCGGCTTCTTTTAAAAGTTTTTTTGCCTTTTCAACATCACGGGGAATCGGTTTTAACTTATTTGCAATCGAATAGCGGATGGCCGGAGCATAAGGACCGGAAGCAGTGCGTCCTAAACCTTTCCAAACGGCTTTTACTATTTGATCGGTATCAACGGCACAAGCTATAGCCTGTCTTACTCTGATATCGTCAAGAGGAGGTTTACCGCAATTCATTCCCATGTATTGGGTTAAATAATCAAAACTTCTGATAAGTTTGATTTCATTGTTTCCGGTAAATCTGTCCAAATCGTTGGGTGAAACATCATACACAATATCCGCTCCGCCTGATTCTAGCTCAATAATGCGGTTAGTGGGTTCGGGGATAATTCGGAATTCAAGGTATTTGTAATAAGGCTTTTTACCTTGATATTCTTCATATCTTTCAAATTTTATTTTGTCCGATTTTGTATGGCTTACAAACTTATAAGGGCCGGTTCCTATAGGGTTTCTGGCATATTGATCACCCGCTGCTTCAACAGCTTTTTTGTTTACAATATGAGCTGAAGAATGACATAAAGCGGTCAAAATACCAGCATAAGGAGCTTTCATTCTAAATTTTACCGTATAATCATCGACAGCTTTGATGGTATCGGGATCTATATCTGAAAATATATGGGCTACAGCGGGAGAAGCACAAGCTCTTAAATAGCTGAATACTACATCACCGGCTTTAAGTTCTTCTCCATTATGGAATTTTACACCCTTTTTCAAATAGAATGTATACTCCATTCCGTCAGAGGAAATATCGTACTTTTCAGCCAAGGCCGGAACAACCTCATTATCAGGAGTAATAGCTATTAAACCTTCATACATCTGCATCATTGCATTTGCGGAATATGCGTCGTTTTGGGCACTTGGATCCATTGTTATAGCATCACTCGACATAGCAACAATCAATGTCTGTGACCTAAGGTCAGCTTCTCCTCCTCCGCAAGAAATGATGAATGATAAAAGTACCACCATCAAAAAAACACCAAAAAACTTTTTCATTATACACCTCCTATGTGCACTTAATAACAAGTCTTTAGTAATTCTAGCATGCAGATTTTGATTTGTCAACATTTTAATAAAAAAAATTATATATTTATTTTTTCTTCCTCTTTTCTTTTAGATTTCCTTTTTCGAGTAAGAGGGTTTTAGTCGGTATGTCGCATACTTCAAGGTCTCCGAAATATTGAATTGCTCCGGGGAACCGGTAAAGGGTTTCGACAGCCCACTTATCCCTATTTTTTTCGTAGGTTTTAAAAGGTTTGCCTTTTAGATCGACTACGGATTTTTTTATAACCGGAGTCATCTTACCCTTTCTTCTTTCCATATTCATCATCATAGAAAGAGGCACGCCGCAAGGAAGCCAATGTTCTACATCATCAGTCAGATTTTTAACCGAAGCTATATAGCCTGAAAAGCCGTTAAGTGCCAATAAAAAGGCTGTAAAGCCCAAGGTATAACAATAGTCCGAATCAAAGTTTGAAGGAAAGGCAGAGCGCCCCTCATATCCGAAAAAATGAGCATAGGTACTGAATTTTCCGTTATATGTACCTTCCTTTTTCATCTCGGTTATTTTTCTGGTGACCAAATCTATTAAGAGTTTTTCAGTTTCAATGCGGGAAACTTGAACGTTTCCGTGGGGGTCTCGATCCATTAAAAGCTGTAAAGAAATGTTTTCAGGGAGACTGTCAAAAAGAGCAAAAGCTTTTTTGGACAAGTGTTTTTGAAGCCAAGATTTTTTTCCTGCAAAGGTTTTTAGCTTTGAAAAGGCTGAAGTCTTTTCAGCCATAATATCATTTATTTCTTCAATCAATTCATCCATTTCAGGAATAAATTCTATAATTCCTTCCGGAACCAAAACAACCCCGAAGTTTTCGCCTTTTTGAGATCTTTTTACAATTATATCCACAATGTAATCCGTAACCTGCTTCAAGGTAACTTTTTTTTCGGCCAGTTCTTCACCGATTAAGCAGACATTGGGCTGAGTTTTTAAAGCACATTCAAGGGCTATGTGGCTTGCAGAACGGCCCATGAGTTTTATAAAATGCCAATATTTACGTGCGGAATTTACGTCTCGGCAAATGTTTCCGATTAACTCCGAATAGAGTTTTGTTGCAGTATCAAACCCGAAGGATGTTTCGATGTATTGATTTTTTAAGTCGCCGTCTATTGTTTTTGGAACGCCTATAACCTTGGTATCTAATTTTGCCTGAATAAAGTATTTTGCCAAAAAAGCCGCATTTGTATTAGAATCATCTCCTCCGATTATGATAAGGGCATCCAGCTTTAATTTTTTTACGTTTTGAATCGAACTAGCAACCTGTTCCTCAGTTTCGATCTTTGTTCTTCCGGAGCCGATTATGTCAAAGCCGCCCGTATTTCTGTACTTATCGATTAAGGCTTTTTTTATTTCGACATAACGCCCTTTTACCAAACCTTCAGGGCCTCTTAAAAATCCGTAAAGTTTGGAATTTGCATTACCTTTTTTTAGAGCATCAAAAAGACCGGAAATTACGTTGTGACCTCCGGGAGCCTGTCCCCCTGAAAGAATTACACCGAATTTTAAGGGCTTATGCTCTACTTCCGATTTTCCCTTTACAAATCTGATAATGGGCATTCCGTAAGTATGTGGGAATATTTCTTTTAATTCCGCCTGATTAGATTGTGCATGTGTAGCCTCTCCTATTTCCGGCTTAATCAAACTCAAAGGTTCCGCAAATACTTTTGGGATTTTCGGTTCGTAATTATAGCGCAATCTCTGCATTGTGGATTCATTCATTTTTATTCTCCCATAAAAATTAAAATTTAATGCGGCCGTTTAAACTCCTTGCAAGGGTTAAACGATCGGCATATTCCAAATCGCCTCCGACAGGTAAGCCTGAGGCAAGCCTCGTTATATTAACAGGCAAGTCCTGCAATATTTTTTGAATGTATAGGGCTGTGGTATCGCCTTCAATCGTAGGGTTGGTTGCAAGAATAACCTCGGTAATTCCGCCTTCATGAATACGTCTGATAAGCTCGCTTATATGTAATTGATCGGGACCGATACCTTCAAGAGGAGCTATAAGTCCGCCCAGAACATGGAACAAACCTCTATATTCGGGGATTGAAGAAATCGTGTTCACATCCTGAGGAAACCCTACTACACAGATAGTTGCTCTATCCCTTGTTTCATCCGCACAAATAGAACAAATCTCATCTTCGGTATAAGAACCGCATATAGTACAAGGATGAATTTTTTCGTGTAAGGTAGAAACGGCTTCCGCTAAACGCAAGGCATCCGCAGGTCCCTGTTTTAGAAGATGATAGGCGATGCGGGCAGCACTCTTATGACCGATCCCCGGAAGACGGGAAAATGAATCTATAACGGAATCAATAGCATTCACTAATTTAATACCTCTTTTTAAAAAGGTAAACCGCCTGCAAGACTTGCAAGGGGCCCAAGTTTATTTTGTAAAAGTTCTTTTAGTTTTGCCACTGCATCATTATGAGCAGCCCTGATTAAATCCTGAAGCATAGGAACATCACGATTATCTACAGCTATAGGATCGAGGAAGATAGATTCAACTTCAAAACTGCCTTTTAAACGGATTTTTACAAGGCCTCCGCCTGATACACCTTCAACAACTTCTTGATCAAGGTCGGATTTAATATTAGCAATTTTTGCTTGGATTTCTTTTGCATTTTTCATAATATCAAAAGGATTCAATTTGTTACTCCTCACAAATACTTTTTATATAATACCATTAATAGATTAACATTTTTTTATAAATAATACAAGTAAGCTATTTATAAATATTTTTACAAATTTTTTACAAAAAAAGATCTGCGCTGAATCGGACTATAGCCGTTAAATCTAATTGCCTCTATATGTTTTTTGGTTCCGTACCCCTTGTGTTTTTCATATCCGTATTCCGGATAAATCCAAGAGTAGCGTATCATCATTTTATCCCTTGCAGTCTTTGCTAAAATAGAAGCCGCCATAACCTCATAAACGGAATCATCAGCCTTTACGAGAGCCTTAATCGAAGAACAATTTTTAATATTGGGAATAAAGTTACCGTCAACAATAATATCCGGTTCTATAAATTTATTATTGTTTAATTTACAGAATTCTTGAAGTTTTAAACAAAGGCTTTCATAAGCTCTTTCCATTGCCAAAAAAGTTGCCTGCAAGATATTTATCTCATCTATTTCGTAATTGGATGCCCAGCCGATAGACCAAAGAACATTTGGGTCGGCATATATGGTTTTACGCACTTCTTCTCTTTTTTTTTCGCTTAGTTTTTTTGAATCTTTTAAAATTGAAAAATCAAAGCCGCTTGGAAGGATAACGGCTGCTGCCGTAACAGGACCTGCAAGGGGGCCTCTTCCCGCCTCATCTATACCGCATAACATTATGGTTCTCTCTCAATTGAATTTAAAAACCCTCTGACAATGGGTTTGAATTTAATATCCATTCTTGAATTCTTATTATACCAAACAGCGGTATCTTTATTTTGTGCCGATTCAGGTAAACGGATAAGGTTAAGTTTTCCTAAAGATATTTCGGAATTCCAAGCCTCCAAAAACCTTGCAGTAAAATTCGGACTAAGAAAGGCATTTAGATTATCAAGCTCAATAATCGAATTTGAGGCGGAAATCGCTGCAACCGAAAATCCTTTTCCTGTAAAATCAGTATTTTGAAAAACGGCTGAAGAGTTATTTAGGTTAAATATAAGGCAGTGCTTTGTCTGTTCCGAAATTACCTTAGTATCGGATATATCCAAATGAGAATAAAAAGAACTTAAAAC
Organism: Treponema denticola; assembly: GCF_024181645.1. Classification (NCBI taxonomy): domain Bacteria; kingdom Pseudomonadati; phylum Spirochaetota; class Spirochaetia; order Treponematales; family Treponemataceae; genus Treponema; species Treponema denticola. The sequence continues at coordinate 1,204,249 of NZ_CP058624.1, forward strand.
AGGCCCGCCTTCAAAAGCTTGAAGGCTTACATTATTAAGTTTTATACTTGCCTTATCTGCATAAATTATCGGAACCTCACGCGGTTCTTCAGCTCTGTCCCTTCTAAAAATCTTAAAGTTTTCAATTTCGAAATTTGAACCGATTACAACAAAACCCGAATTTTTAGAAAAATGAATTGAGGCCTTTTGACCTGCAGAGGTAATTTTTATATTTCTTGTAATAAGCACGGCTTCATTTAAAATACAATCCCCTCTTACATATATTTTCCATTTTTCGGAACTTACCTTATTTTGTTGTAATAGAGATACCTTATTTATATAATCAACAGCTTCATAAATAGAGGAAAAAGGTTTTGATGGATTTCCATCGGAATTTTTAATCTTATAATTATTATCTACATATACGGCATTTTTATCTATTATAAATTCCTTATTGACATTTGCACTCTTATTACCTGCTTCATCCTTATTATAAATATTTACGGAATAAATAGTTTTTTCACCCATAGCTCCGGTTAAAACAATTTCGTCTTTTGAAGATGAAGTAAAAATAGGAGGTTCGATTTCAACTACTGTCTCAGCTGAAAGCGATTTAATTTTTATTTTTACATCCGAATTTGTAGGCGATACCGGCGGGGTGAAAGAAACTTCAGGTTTTTCGGGAGGCAGCTTATCTATTGTAAATGATGTTTTAAACTCGCCATGAAAAAGGTCTTCATAGAAAGCTCTTATTTTAACATCAAAAAAACGTTCTTCTTTTATCCCCACATCGAATATATGGGATGCATCTTTTTTAAATTGGGAAGAATTTTTATCGGGATAAATATAAGTATTACCGTCACCTGTTTCAAAAAAATAAGTATAACGCTCATCATCAAATTTAAGCTCAATATTTCTATTTACTGCTGTTTTGGGTACCGATGATAAAACAGGTTTTTTAGGTAAAAATATTTTATTTACATTTTCTTCTTTTGCTTTTACCCAGTAAAATACGGTATCTTGAGTTCTATCAATAAAAACCGGCCCGTCATAAATATTTAAAAGTTGGGAAGCATCGGTTGTTGAATTATCATTTGTTTTTTTTGTCAAATAATAAACAGGCACATCGGAATTAAATTCCAAAAAATACCAATTTAAAATATTGTACTCTAAATCTTTATCGGGCTCTTCATTTAAAGCGGTCTCAGGTATTTTAGGGGAAGGAAGACCTGAGGGAGATACTTCATAGTTTATTATCTTCTCTGTAATATTCCCCGATTCGGGTACGGCTTTTATTCTAAGCTCTATTTTTCCTTCTTTTTCAAGGTTGATAGGTTCCGTATATAAAAGACCGAAGTCCAATGGATCGCTTCCATCAACGGAATATATAATTTGTGTTTTAGGAGGATGTTGAATTATAAGTTTTTGTATATCATTCCAAGTACCCTCTTGAGGACTTAAAACATTTAAAAGTTTTTTTTCTTCCAAGGGCTCAACAATTAGATGAGCCGGTTTACTTAACTTTCCAGATGAGGTTTGTACCCAAACACAAAGCTCCGTTCCAAAATTAAAAAACGGCTTTTCTCCTTTTTTTAGTTTACCGCTTTTATACAGATTAGTATTGGGATTAAAAGATCTATAAAAAACGAAATCCTCTTCGCTTTCAGGATATTTTATATCAAGATTTACACCGTCTTTTTTGTAATCTTGTTTTATTTCGAGTTCATCCAATTCATAGCAATTTAAATCCAAAGCAAACAAGCTAAAAGCAGCTATAATGAAACCTATTTTAAAAATGCTATAAATCTTAAGTTTTTTCAATTTAGTATTCCTTTAAAAACATTTCTTAAAGCAGGATTTTTTGAATAATAGTTTTCTTCGAGTTCTTCATTAGAAAGACCGACTAATTCATGGCTCATATAATGAATCCATAAATTATCTTTTTCGGTATAAATATCATGCTTTCGGCACCAATAATCCGGATGATGCTCATATTGTTCTTTTTTATCATGAAAATATTTATAATCATGAACGGCAATTTTTATGTTTTCTCTTTTTAATCCTTGTTTAATTAACTCATCGACAAGATAATTTATTGTAGCACCGGAATCAAAAATATCATCGACCAATAAAACCGAAGCATCGGTCGGCAGTTTGCTTGGATGGAGGGTCCAACCGTCCAATACTATTTCCGAGTTATTATGAACTCCGGAATAAGAGTGTGCGACAACTGTTGAATACAGAATTTTCTTTTCATTTTTATAAGCTATTTTAAAAAATTCACTTATTACATTTGCCAGATAAGCACCCCCTCTCATAGAGGCATAAATAACATCGGGAACGTATCCTTCATCATACATCTTTCTGGCGAGAATGAGTCCGTTGTCTCTTACCGTATTGTAATTTAAAAATTCTTTCATAAAATCCTCGTGATATTAGAAGATTATATCATTTTACGGCATATTTTTCAATATATTTTTTATTTTATTTTTTTAGCAAAGAATCTATGTATTCGATAGTTTGATGAGCTGTGGTCTCCCAATTATATTGTTTTACCCAGCCAAAACCTTTTTCTATAATTTCTTTTCTTTTTGCCGTATTTTTATCGCAATCGACTAAAGAAGAAATAGCTTCTGCAATCTCCTCCGGTTTTTTTGAATTAAAAAACAGAGCCGAATCCCCTGCAACTTCAGGAAGCGCTCCGGCCCTTGCGCAAGCAACAGGAACACCGCAGGCCATGGCTTCAATAACCGGTAAGCCTACTCCTTCTATCATCGAAGGAAAGACGCAAAGGTCTGCCGATGAATAAAGTTGAGGAAGACTTTCATGAGGAAAATAACCTGTAAGCAAAATATCCGAAGAAAAGCCCGATTGTATTACCGCATTATGAACAGCTTCGGAATTATTTCCGTCAGAACCTGCAATAACAAGACGATGAGGAGAACCTGTTTGCTTTTTAAATAGGGCAAAAGCCTTTATTAATTCTACATGGCATTTTTGTTCATGAGTCATTCGGGAGGCATAAATTATATAAGGTCTTTGAATTGCAAAGGGCTGTATTAAAACCCTGTCTTCATCATTTGTAATAGGCTTAAAAAGAGAACAGTCAATACCGTTATATATTACTTTTATATCGGATGAGTTTACCCCAAACTGTGATAAATCGTTTTGAATATATTTTGTAGGACTTATAAGGCCTGAGGCATTTTTAAGCGTACGCTTTAAACCCATCTTTGCAATAGTTCCAAGGTCTGCAGACAAAAGACTTTGAATAACCAAAATAGAAGGCACTGTAAAAATAGGAGGTAAAAGCTCTACTCCTGCAGGGTAAATTACGGCATCATATCTTTGTTTTTTTATAAAAGAGTTTAAGTTTTTAAAATGCCAAATTTTTTCCGAAAGTTTTGTATCGGAAATATCTATACCTGTAAAAGAAACATAATCTATGTCGGATGTATATGTATACTTATCAAGTTCGGGACCGAAAAGCTCGAATTCGTAATCATTTTTAGGCAAATTTTTTACAATAGACAGTATATAAGAGCCTATGCCCGAGCGGCCGTGATCACATCCGAATGCATCTACTCCAATTTTCAAAACAAATTCCTCCGAACCAGAAATATTATATCACAAATGAGAATTTTATTCTACAAGTACCTATTTTATTGGCCCGCAGCTTTTTTTAATAAAAGACTTTCTCCGGCCTTATTATGCTCACTTATGGTTTTTGTAAACACATGTTTTCCCGTATCCGGATCTATCAGTCTAAAATAAAAATAATCCGTATTTGCGGGATTACAGGCAGCATTTAAGGCCGTAAATCCGGGGTTAGAAATAGGCCCCGGCGGAAGACCTTCATGGATGTAGGTATTGTAAGGACTTTGAATTTCCAAGTCTTCATAAAAAAGTCTGGTAGGATGCTTTTTATTTTTGATTTCGGTAATTATGTATTCAACGGTTGCACATGATTGAAGTCCCATATTTATTTTAAGCCGGTTAGTAAAAACGCTTGAAATTATAGGAGCTTCTTCAGGAAGCTGATACTCCCTTTCAATAATGCTGGCCAAAATCACCTTTTTATAAATTTCGTTAAAATCTTTAGAAAAATTCGGAATAGATGAAGTTTTTTCAAAAAAAGTTTTTATGATCATTTTTACCATCATCTCAGGAGTATCCTCCTCACCGAAAAAATAGGTATCGGGATATAAAAAGCCCTCGGCTGTTTTTGCCTTAATTCCGTTTTTTTCTAAAAATTCGGAATCTGACGTTATTGCAATAAAGTCTTCAGCTTTTATAAGACCGACATTTTCAAAAATTTGAGCTGTCTTTTTTAAAGTTAAGCCTTCAGGGATTGTAAGTTTTTTAAGAGCTTGAGAACCTTGGGTAAGTTTATGTAAAATATCATGGGTGGTCATTTCGGGCTTTATTTGATAGGTTCCGGCTTTTAAATTAAGTTTTTTAAGCCTAAGATAGGCATAAGCATAAAGCTCTGAACGTATAAGATTTTTAGCCTTCAAATCGCCGATAACCGTTTTTGCAGCAGTACCGCGCGGTATTTTAAATGTTACAATCGGCTCTGAAAATTCTAAAGGGGGATTATTAAGCGATAAAACAAAAAATGTAGTACCGACAAGAATACCGGCTATACACAATATTATTATGACAATCTTTGATTTATTTTTCATGTAAAAAATTCCTTTTTTCTTATAAGGCGGCTTGTTCAAAAAAAGCCTCTGCTTCTCCTATAGTCATCCTCCCATAAACGTACGATTCCGCAAAATCGGATAGTGGTTCTAAAACTCTGGGAAGCGAGTCGGCATTTTTTCTGAGGTACAAAGCCAGTTGTTTTAATTCGTTATCGGAAAACAAGTATGATACTGATTCGGTTTCACTCATATTAAAAATGACCTGCCTTCTTGAGCAATAAAAATTTCTATGTCGGGAGAACGGGAACAATCCCTGTACCAGTCGGCTGTTTGTTTGAGCGAAAATACTTTTTTATCATGATATGTAGGCTCATGATGAAAAAGAGCAATGCTTTTTATATTCCAGCCGGCTGCAAAGTCTATGGCTACAGAAAAAGTCGAATGCCCCCACCCTTCTTTTAAAATTGAATCGGTAAGGGTGTATTGGGCATCAATTATCAGCATCTCGGCATCGGTATAAAATTCGGCATTTTGTTCATTCCTTTCAAAATCCCTAGGACGAAGCTCCGTGTCTGTAGAATAAATTATTTTTTTTCCTTTTTCGATTACCGAATAGGCTGTACATCCTCCCGGATGGCGTACTCGGTGCCAGCCTATCTTAGTATCGCCTATCTCAACATATTTTTGATCGGGCTCGATATATTTAAACTCAAAAGAAGCGCCGAAGCCGTCTTCGCCTAACATCGAAATAGGAAAATACGGGTATTTCATTTGATCTTCTAAAAATTCTTTTGCTTTTTTTCGGGTACTGTAAACAATTATCTTGTTTTTGGGGTCATAGGCGGGATTAAAAAAAGGAAGACCTTGAATATGATCCCAATGAAAATGAGAAAAAAACAAATGGTAGGTCGTATTTTTTCCGTAGTCCGGCCTCTTCATCAAATCGATTCCTAACTCCCTTATTCCTGTTCCTGCATCAAAAATAAGGTGCTCACCGTCATCGGTTTCAACCTCAACACAGGATGTATTGGAGCCTATAGTACCAAAGAGCCATTTAGGAAGAGAGGCTAAAAACCTTTCCCTTGAGTCCTGACTTTCAATGTCTTTTAGAGTTATCCTTTGAACTACAGCAGCAATCTTACTTTGAACTTGTGCCGGTGTAAGCGGAGCCGGAAGCGACCCCCTAACACCCCAAAATTTTACAAGCATAAATACTCCAAAAATTCTTCCTTAAGATTTTAATCTACTCTCCGTTTAATACAAGGTTCAGCTTTTCTCCTTGTAAGAATCTTTTCAATTTTTTCGGCAGAATAAAATTCGCCCTTTCCCATACCGGGACAATATTGGGCATTTATATCCCACATATCCTTTGAACTTAAAATCGAATTCCAAAACGGAAAATCCGAGCATTGACGGGGTCTCGCAGTATAGGCCTTACATCCGTCATCCCAAAGTATACAGTCATAATTGAGTTTTTCTTTTAAGGATAGGTACTCAAAACCGTCATCCTTAGGAACCCAGCGACAATACACTTTTATAAATTCATCTTTCGGCATAGTTGCCCATTCCAATAATCTCGAAAGATCATGTTCGGATAAAAACACAAATCCCGGATCAAACCGGCAGCAGGCCGAACATCTTGTGCATGAAAAATTTAAACCGCTTTTCCAGAATTGCTTATCCATAGTCAATAGTATAAAACAAAAAAGGGATTGTTTCAAGCTCTTTTTATCAAAAGACTTAAAACAATCCCTAAAAATGGGGAGTCAAGGATTCGGACCTTGGAAGGCATAGCCAACAGATTTACAGTCTGCCCCCTTTGACCGCTCGGGAAACTCCCCATAAAAAGCCAACTTAGGGATTCGAACCCTAGACCCCGAGATTACAAATCACGTGCTCTGGACCAGCTGAGCTAAGTTGGCATAGACAACAAAAGCGAGTTTACTCGATATGCCGGATTTTGTCAAGAGGTTTTAACCGAAATTTCAGATAATTTTTATCTTAATTTTTTATAAATCTTATTTCTCCATCAGAACCGGCATACAAAAGATATTCGGTATCGGGTTTAAAATTATGTAAACTTACGGTTTTTATCCTTGCATAAGAAAAAACTTTTAGAAGATAGGGAGAAAAAACTGCATATTCATAAAGGCCCTTTATAAGCTCTCTTTCTTCTTTTGAAAAAAAAGAGTAATCATAAATTGCAGGATAGTCATTTAGGTTATAATAATCAAAAAGTTTTACGCCGGTACCGTACTTTGACTCATTCGAAAAAAGGCGGTAAGGAAATACTATTGAGCCGGATTCAAAAGTAAAAACTATACATTCAAGATTAAGCTCCCAGCCCTGCCAAGCCCTTTCGTAACTATTTATAAGGTCTCCTCTCGGTGTAAAAAAAGAAATAACGGCACTTACCGTTTCGGTATTTTGTCCGAATGTTTTTATTACTGTTCCCGTATTATAAATACTTAAATTTGTTTTAGACAGTTTTTGTTTGATAGAACCTAATTTATAATTATAAAACTCCACTGCCCCAAAGATTAAAAAAAATAAAAGAGAAACGGATAAAAAAATAATTAAAACTCTTTTTTTTCTCTTTAACAAGGCTATACCTTCCCAATAAGATTTAAAAAAGCCTCTTCGGTTATGATTGCTGTTCCCAATTCTTGGGCTTTTTTGTTTTTAGATGAACCCGAATCGGGCGTATTGGTTACAAGATAACTTAAGCCCTTTACAACGGAAGATTTTACAGTTCCGCCTTTTTCTTTTACCAAAGCCTCAGCCTTAGCCCTCTTCATCGTGTTAAGCTCCCCAGTAAAACAAAAACTTAAGCCCTTTAAAACAGCCCCCTCTTCCGATGTGAGGGGAGGTTTAATTTTTATATAACCCTTATCTATCAATCCTGTCATCTCATCTTTTAAGACCGAAAGGTTTGTTACTAAGGTACGGGATAGTACCTGCCCGAACTGATAAACATTTGCAAAGTCGGCTTCTGAGGCTGCAAGGATTTTATCCAAATCATCAAAACCCGCTTCTTCAAGCTTTTCGACCATTGTTTCACCGATTCCTTCAATATCGAAGCCGGCAATAAATTTAGTTAAGCTTATTTCTTTTTTGGAATGGAGGGCCTTATAGACCTTTTCTGCAGATAGCTTTCCCATACGGTCTAAGTCTGCTAATTCTTCAACAGTGAGGGTATATAAGTCGGTGATTGAATTAACACGCCCCATATCAAAAAGCCTCTTTATGAGGGTTATACCGAAATCCCTTATATCGAGAACGCTTATCCATTTTTCGATTCGGTGATGAATAAGTTTAGGACAGCTCATGTTGGGGCAATAAAGCCTTGTACCCTCATTGGTAAGAGGGCTGCCGCATACGGAACATGTATCGGGATATTCTATTTCTTTAACATTAGGAGGATTTTCTGCAAGAGCTTCTATCTTAGGGATTATCTCACCCCTCTTGGTTACCACTACCCTGCTTCCGATTTTTAAGTTTAGGGCCTTTATTATGTTCGGGTTTGCAAGGCTTGCTCTTTTTACCGTAGTACCGGCAAGGCGTACAGGCTCGATAAGGGCTATGGGGGTATAGGTAGCCCCCGACTCGCTCCATTCAATTTCTTTTAGGACGGTAACCGCTTCTTCCAAGCTGAACTTAAAAGCTATCTGCTTTTCGGGGCGGGCTCTTTTCATGTCTTCAGGATCGATTGTATCGTTTTTTATTACGAGGCCGTCTATGTCATAGTCCAAGGAAGGGCGGATATCCATAACATGAGCCCTATATTCTATTACTTCATCAATGCTTTTACAGTATTTTACTTCAACACAATTAAAGCCCGCTTCTTTAAGCCAGACGAGTTTTTCGGACTCGGTTTTAAAGGGGGCATCTCCCGTAAATGGACTGCCTATACTCCCTTGAACGGCATCATAGGCAAAAAGGTTTAAGTGCTCGCACAATTCCCCGTTCTTTTTTTTCATAAGCCCGTTTGCGGCATTTCGGCAATTAGCCTTATCCTTAAAGTATTTTTGATGAATGGAACGAAGCATTATAACCTCGCACCTTATTCCGCCGGAAAAGGGTTTAGCCCCATCGGCAGGCCCCGCATTTACAGTAATGTCTTTTATCAGCCCTTTCATTTTAAGCACATTCTCGGTTATATCGTCCCCGATTTTTCCGTCACCTCTGGTAACGGCACGCACAAAATGCCCTTCTTCGTATTGAAGCTCAAGGCTTGCTCCGTCCATTTTATATTGCACAATATATTCTTTAAAGGGCATCTTTAAGGCCCAAGCTTCAAATGAAGGCGGATCGGCAGCCTTTTCCTGACTTCCCATAGGAATAATGTGTTCCGACTTTGCAAAACCATCGGTAGATTCCAGCGGAACCGTAAAAAAAAGTTTATTTTGAGGATCCAGTGCTTTTAATTCATCCCAAAGAGCATCGAATTCCGCATCCGAAATTTCAGGCTGGGCATTATAATAAAGGTCTTGATGTTTTTTTATAATCTTTTCAAGGTCTAAAATTCTTTTTTCTTTTGCTGATAACATATTATGGCTCATTTTTCTAAAGTTTTTCTATTTCCATTGCGGAAAGACCTGTAACTTGTGTAATTTTTTGAATTGAATCCCCCATCTGTTTTAACAACCTTGCCGTTTCAATGGCTTTTTGGTATGAGCCGTCAGAAATACCTTGTTCAATACCTTCTGCAAAAGCTATTCGTCTTTCTTCAGATCTTTGTACTGCAATGTCTGTATCATAATCGTATTCTGCAACTAACATATTTATTACCTCCCGTGATTTTCTCTGTAAATATTCTTTTAAGATTCCTTTTTCTATACATATTTTTATGGCATTTGTAAAACCGTTTTCTGAGTCCAGTTGTGTTTGCTTTCTTACCTCTTCAACAAAGAGGCTGTATTCTTCAAGCGGCTTACAGACTGTTAGGATTTTGTTTGCTTTATCTGTATTGATGTTTAAAACCTGCACTGTCAATTCCAGCGGCACTTGTTCATGTTTTGTAATAAATGCATCGGATAGCTTTAATGTTGTAGTTTCTGGATAATCTTCCTTACCGTTATAAAAAACATAAAATTCAGGTGTAGGTATTTTTGACAGCTTTCTTAAATATCTGTCTGTCGGAGCTTGCAGCTTTTCATAGAGCCTTGCTATGTATTCTAAAAATCGTAGAGGCATATTCTCGTTTATTGTGGATTGGTGTTCTGCAAGAATAATAATCTTATTGTCTACAAGGCAGGAAACATCATTGATTATGTTCATGTACATAACATTATCAAGCCTTATATTTTCTACAGGACAAGAAAGTTGTAAATTAGTATTATGCAAAGCATTATAAAGCGACAAAAAATTTTCCTTAGCCTTTTCGTCTTCACTAAAAAGGTCGACAAATACCGAGTCTTTATATTTTCTGTTTGCCGTACTCATAATGCCCCCTACTTTTTGTATTATAGCATAAATTTAAGTATTTTACAACAACGCAATAATAGGCGATATATAAAAATAAAGTATAATTTAATATAGATTGCCAATTTTCCATTTTTGTGATATATTGTGAAAAGATGATGGAATTAAAAAATCGGCTTGAACATATCGAAAAAACTCTCGATTGTTTTTTGCCTGAAAAAATAACTTCTTCGTGGATTTCTCAAAGTTTCGGCGAATTAGCTTACGGCTTGCCGGACGGCTTTTTTTTGAATATCATCAATCCTGTAAGGGATTTGGTAAAATGCGGAGGAAAAAGGTGGAGACCCCTTCTATGCGTTCTTTCATGCGAACTTGCAGAAGGCGATCCCGAAAAGGCCTACCCCCTTACCCCCCTCATCGAGTTTTGTCATACGGCAAGCCTTGTCCATGACGATATAGAGGATAAATCCGATACCCGCAGAGGGGCTCCTGCGGCTCACATAAAATATGGGCTTGATACGGCTTTAAATTCCGCCTCATGGCTTTATTTTGAAGCCCTTAACCCCTTGATAAATTATGAAGTTTCCGAATCCGTAAGGGCCGAAATATACTCGCTTTACTCGCAAAATTTAAGGAGGCTCCATTTAGGGCAGTCTATGGATATAGGCTGGCATTCAAATCCCGATATAATTCCGTCAGTCGACGAATACATAACTATGATAAGCCTAAAAACGGGCTCTCTTGCAAAGTTGGCAGGAGAATTAGGCTTTATAGCTGCCGGTAAACCTATAAATGAAGTTCTGGAATACGGAAAACTTATGACCGATATGGGTATAGGTTTTCAGATCTTGGACGATGTAAAAAATATTACCGAAGGCAATGCCGGTAAAAGGCGGGGCGATGACATAGTTGAAGGCAAAAAAAGCCTTCCTCTAATTTTTTATACGGAAGAAAATCCTGAAGGTGCCGAAAAAATAAAGCTTTTATTTAAACAGGCTGCAAAGGAAGGCATAGAATCTCCAGCAGTCGAAGCCTCGATTTCGGCTATTTGTTCTTCAAAGGCTGTAAAAAGGGCAGAAGATTACGGCAAAAAGATTGTAGAAGCTTCATTGATAAAGCTTCAAAATGATTACAAACAAAACGAAGCAAAAGAACTTATCTTCGATTTGTTTAACACGATATTGAGGTAGAAAATGCAAGAATCGGCTCAATTTTTTAATGATACGGGAGTAAGCATGTCTATGCAGGGCTTTCATAATGAAGCTATAGCCTGCTTAAAAAAAGGGCTTGCCCTTGAACCCGATAACAGCCTGATGTGGCTCAACCTAGGTTTGAGCTACTATGCCGCTAAAAGGCAAAACGACAGTAAGTTTGCCCTTTTTCAATCCTTAAAATACAATCCCTATGAGGCTGACGCTTGGGATTCATTAGGGCTTGTTTTATTTGAAACGGGAGACATCGATCAGGCAGAAAGAGCTTTTGAAAGCGCTATAAAACTGGAGCCCGAAAATGGAAGGGTTTGGAATAATTACGGAACGGTTTTGTTTAATAAGGAAAACTATAGGGCTGCACGGAGAGCCTTTGAATCGGCCGTTACACTTGACCCTGAAATGGGGGATGCGGTTTTTAACTTGCGTGATACCTATCTTGAATTGGGAATGAATGATTTGGCTGAAAGATGCAATAAAATTTTAAAAGAAATGGATTATCAAGAATAAATAATGAATATTTTATATATTGCCGAAATTACAGGCAAGGCCGGTGTATGGCTCGTAAAAACACAACTTTCAAATTTAAAAGAAAAATATAAGGCCGATTTTGTTATTGCTAATGCAAATTCGGCTACGGGCTCGGGTGGGCTTGGAAAACAGCATGCCGTCTACTTAAAAAAACTAGGCATCGACTGTATTACTTCAGGAGATTTAATCTTTCAAAAAAAAGACTTGGTAGATGACCTTCCTAAAACGCCCCATGTACTACGCCCCTTTAATTTGCCGTCGGAATCTCCCGGCAACGGATGGAAGATTTTTAATTTAAACCAGAACAAAAAAATAGCCGTCGTTTCAGTCATCGGTAGAATAGGACATCATAAAATAATGGCTGAAAACCCCTTTACTGAAACCGAAAAACTTGTTTCACGATTAAAAGAAGAAGCGGATATCATCTTTGTAGATTTTTCCTCTTTTGCAACTGCCGAAAAACAAGCCCTAGGCTTTTTGCTTTCAGGCAAGGTTTCAGCCCTGATCGGATCGGGAACAAGGGTGCAGACAGCCGATGAGTGTATTTTAGAAAATAAAACCGCCTACATAACGGATGCAGGCAGAACAGGAAGTCTTAATTCGGTCGGCGGATATGCGATTGAAGATAAAATAAGGGAATACCGCACCTGCCTTCCCGATTTTGGAAAAGACGCTTGGGCACGCCCCGTCCTTCAAGGCCTTTTTATCAAAACCGATGATGAGGGGAACGCAATAGAAATAAAAAGAATTTTTGAGGAGTCGGAACTTTGCAAAGATACGGAATAGTTACGTCAGTGTGGACCGATAAAAACAATGTAGAAAAGATAAACATAGATTTGGATAATTCAAAGACCGAAAACGCCTGCTCCATAAAACAAAAGGATTGCTCTGCGGTAAAAAGCTGTGCAACTTGCGGAGGATGCGGTTTTGCCGGTAAAAATAAGGAAAAGGGACTTTTAGCTGTCAGCGGAAATAAAATTACGGCCTTAAACAATAGCGGAAAAAATTTAAAAAAAGGAGACTTCGTTATTGTAGAAATTAAGGAAAACCAAACAAGGATTCAAACCCTTTCTTCTGTTATTCTTCCCGTACTTCTAGCCTTTGTTTTCAGTTTGAGCTCCTACCTTATTTTTTACACCGAAAAAGCCGTTGTAGGAGGGCTTTTTTTAGGCCTTTTAACGGGAACTGCCCTAGCCTTTTTATTAAAAAATAAAATGGGAGATAGGGCTCTGCCTCAAGTAATAAGCAGCCTATGACAGCCTGTCGGCGGCCTAGGCCCTACAACAGATTTTACGGATTGAATACTCCGGGTTGTGGAGCCCTGATTCTGACCAAGGCTGTAAAGGCATCAGAGTTTAAACTCATAAATTGCTCTATTGAAGTTTCCTCTCCGCTTTCGTAAACATCAATATGAAAATTACCGAAAACGTCAAAATAAGGGAAAAAGGCGGCAACATGATGATATTGTCTAAGAGGAGTACTTCCTTTTTCCGGGCTTGCAGCCCGGCTTACAGCCTGGCTTACTGTCCGGCTTACCGCTCCTAAATAAAAATGCCCCGGCTCGCTTATTGCAAGGTAATAAAGGAGAGCTTGCAAATAAGAAGTCTGATAACCCGCTGTTTTTTCATATCCCTTAAACGAAGCAAAATCTTCTTTTACATTCTTTTGCTTTATGGGAGGCACAAGAGCAAAGGGTTCAATCGTAACATCGACGCCGGAACCGATGGGCTTTATAGTACGTTTTACGTTTAAACTTAAAGCTGCAGCCGCAAGATTGCGTATCCACTCAAGGCCGAAATAAAGGTCTCTTTCCTTGTAAGGCTTGGTAAAATAAGTGTCAGGCACATCGGTTTCGGTTTTAAGGCTTTTAATAAAGATACCCTGCCCTGCTATGGGCCGAATCATTCCGTCGACTATCCATTTGGCAAAACCTGAACAGTTTACACCGCCTTTTATATCTTTAAGCCTTTGATCGGGCCGAATGGCTTTTACAATATCATCTTCAGTCTGAGGCCTTCCGTCCATTAAATGGACAGGCTTACCGAATTCGTCAAAGGCTCCGTCTTGAATATAAACCAAGGTCTTTAACCTTTCCCGAATTGTATCTGATGCCGCTTCAACACCGTTATAAAAAATAGGCGGATTGAAGATATCCCAAGGGAGCATATCCTTTGTAATATCCCTTAGTTTTAAAAGAGGCAAATAATATAAATTCTCAAAAGGAATACCTACGGAAATATCTTTTCTGACATAAGTATTAAAAAGACAAATACTTATAAGCGATTTATCTTTTGATGATGAAGGCCTTATGCTTAAATAAAGTTCAGGATTTTCACGCGGATAAATTTTAATACATTCAGGAGCTCCGGTTTCATAATTCCGGTATAAAATCCATGTCCCTTGCGGAACCTTTTCGAGGTTTGAAAACTCGGTATCAATCGGGCTTATAACTACGGCAAGAAGCTTTTTTTCTTTTAGATATACCGATCTTATTTTAAAAAGGTTTCCGGCCGAATCCGCGTCAATGTGTAAATGCCGGGAGGCAATTTCTTCAGGGGCATCTAAAAGCCATGATCTTGCAATATCTCTTCTAACCAAGGCGGAATCGGGCACTCTATCTAAAGGAACCAGAGGAATCAGCCCCTCATCGGCCTTTAAAAATTCGCTGTCATAAGACTCCTTAATCTCATCATCAGAATAAACGGAAAAAAACGAAAGAGAAAAAAACAAAATAAAAATATATTTTTTAAAGTTTATGTCACACCTGCCCATGTCCATAGTATCGGCTAAATTGATAGGGAACTTAACTTACTTGAAGGGATATGGAAACATCCCCTCCCGCCTGTATTGACAGGCGGAAGGACGCATTTTTAAAATCTATTTATACTCATCCTTTACATAAGAATCGGGCGAGTTTTTTCTTTGTTCCATTAAAGTTTTAAACCAGTCGGGGGCATTCGATAAATCGACCATGCCGGGGAGCTTTTTTTGATAGATATTTAAAAAATCGGCACAGTAAAGGAGCCATAGAACGTTACCGTTTTCGCCGGCTGATACAGCAAAGTAACTAGTCTGTTTGTCTTCAGTCTTTAACACTTTTTCCATTCTGGTCCAAAAAATATCTTTATATCCCATCTCTTCCTTGGTGTAGTCAAAAATATTTTCAGGTTTTAAAAACTTGTTGGGAACCAATATCATTTTTCCGTCTTTAGAAAAGGCAATTTTATTAACATCCCTACCCCAGTCATAACAACTTATATTATAATCTTCAGTAAGTAAAAGTTCATATTTTGCATTTACAAAGTCGGAAGTTCCTTTAATATAGTCCTTATTTATATCTCCGCTTCTAGGAGTAGCCCTCATCCAATATGTTTTTTTTATTATCTCTCCGGAATTATCTGCAAAACTAACTTTAAACTTATAAGGTCTAAGATTTTGCAAATCCTTAAATACATATTTAGTACTTCCGTCAGTAATTGTTATTTTTTTACGATTCATATACTCATCATGATACCATTCAATAATAACACCTTTTAAATATTTATTTGTAGTCCATGAAACAACGACTTCCTTGTTTCCGGCTTTTATCTTTGCATTTAATGTATTAATGCTAAAATCTTTTTCGGTTTTACCGTAATTAGGAACGGTTTTGCGGTATGCCAATACTTCTTTAAACCAGTCCGGAGCATTTGTCATGTCTACCATTGTGGGAGCCTTATCTTCATAAACATTGATAAAATCTGCAAGGTATAAAATATAAAGAACATTACCGCCCCAATCATTAGTCTCAGCAGCCTGAAGAGGCCATTGTTTTTTATTTGTGTTTAAGACCTTATTCATTCTTGTCCAGAGTTTATCACCTGAATTTGAATTTAACCATTCAATTTCTTCTTCATCAAAGCCAAATATTTGTTCGGCTTCTTGATAAGACACGGGAAGCATAAGCCTTTTACCGTCTTTTGTAAATTGTATTTTCTCTGAAAGCCCCTCGGTTGTAAACCTTATTTGTTGATCCTGTCTAAGAAACTTTTGCTCATTTTTTTCGCTAAAATAAGGTTGTTTTTCTCCCTTTCCGCTTTCAAGTGTCTCACATCCTGTAAACAAAGTACCTATAATAATTGTAAATACAGCCAAACCAAAAAAATATTTTTTCATCTAAAAACTCCTTTTTGCGGTAATTTTAACCGCAAACAAACATAGATTTGCAGAACAAGAACTTCTGTTATGCATATATAAAAAAACTTTTTGTAATATTATATAGTTTGCTAAGTTTTGTCAAGGAAGAATCTTGCGATTGTGGGATTTGTCAATACTTCATATTTTTTATAAATTCTTCAGGAGTCTGTACTATTATGTCTTTCTCTTTATAATCTTTTACATTCCTTGTTAGTAAGATTCCTATATTATGTTTGAGCGCAGTATAATACTGTAAGGCATCTTCAAAATCTGAAAATTTTGAATTTAAAGCTAAATCTACTTCTTTTTCTTCTACAGATATCACTCTAACTAACAGTCTCAATTTTCTTAATGATTCCTTTGCCTTTTGTATCCCTAAAACCTTTCTTAATATATAATACACATTTGCGAATACCAGAGAAGTTGTATATAAAACAATTTTTTTTGTATCACTTAATGAAAAAACATAGGCTGCATATTGGTAATAAGGTTCACGACAGCATATAATATCCAAAATGATATCTGAATCTATAAATATTTTTTTATTCATATTTTTTTTCCAAATAACTCATATAGCTTATACTTTCTAAATCACTTTCATTTATAATACCGGTTAATTCTTTAACAAGAGGAGAAATTTCCGGCATTTTGACGGTTTTAGTCGTTATCGAATTTTTAAAAAAATCTTCAACAAGTTTAGAAATACTTTTTTTATTTTTCACTGCATATTCTCTCATAGATTCGGCAATATTTTTATCTATTTTTAAGATCAATTCCGTTTTCATATTTCCCCCTATAAGCCCTAAAATTATAACATATATTCAAAATAATATCTATATTGTACAAAATGATAATTTTATCTGCCGTTCCTCCTGTTGAGATATTGTTTTTTTCGCACCATGCCGAGAATTCCGCTATAGCGATTTCTTGAATTGATTTATCCTTTATGCAAAGCAATTCTTGAGCTTTTTTTTGTACCTCAAGTAAGGCTTTTTCGCCCTTGCGTTTTATAATTGTAGTGTCGCAGGTAGTTTCAATCATCTTAACAATAATTTTTACAAAGTCCCCGCCTTCCGAAAAAGTTTTTTTGTAGAGGGGAAGCCAATTTTGAAAGTGTTCTGCAAAGCCTGAAAGAGCTAAGCCCCTCACTCCCCCGCTCCCCAAATTATTAAAGGCTTGTAAAGAAGACGGGGAGCAGGCTTTAAGTTCAAAATCTTTTTTTAGGGGAAGAGAAAAATCTGCAATTTCTTTGCTTAAATCGGCGAAAGCTTTTTTTTCTTTTATTATACGGAATGTGCAGGCATTTAATATAAGAAGCAAAAATAAAGCACCCTTATAGGTGTTTACCCCGCCCGTTAAATCGAAAAGTTTTTTTTCTTGTTTTTTTCCGTATTCACGCAGGGCTTCAAAGGATTCGCAATCTTTTCCGCTTAAATTTTTAATTGCATTCCCTATTAGAGGAATACATTTTAGCATGAGTAAAAGATCCATATCCTTGTGGGAGCCTTGGGAATTAGCCGTAACACAGCCGAAGCCCAATGGACGGCAAAGCTCTGCAAGGAGGGAGCTTTCTGTTAAATTGCCTAAAAGTTCAAAAATAGCCCCGTCATAAGACGGGTCGTTAGACAGGCCATTAGGCCGGTCATCTTCCTGTTTTTTTAAAGACCAATCTTCATGAACTTTTTTTAAGATAAAATCCATTATTTCTTTTTGGGAATGGGTACGGCTCCTAGCACAGATCACGGCATCTTTTTCGCATAAAAAACATTTCCGCCTCTCATTATTTTGGGGAAAATCATTACGCGAAAAAAGTTTTTCCTCAGTTAAAACATCGATATCGGCAAGACGGCCAAGGGATTCATTATCTTCAATTTTTATGCTCAAAGCTTTCACTTCCAAGGGAGGTGCATTTACAATCAAAAAAAAGATTAAGCCTTCTTCATCGGTGTAGGAATGAAAAATTTTTAGCGGAGCCATCTTTTTTTTACATTCCAAAAAAATGCGGTATACAATCCAATTCGATTCGATTGAGCCCTTCTTTCCGCCCGGAATATTGGCTCTGATTACTACAAGTGTTTTAAAAGGAAAACGGCTTAAAAGTTCTTTTTCAAAAAAATCGGTTTTTTCTCTTTTTTCCAATAAAGATAAACTCATCTTTTCTCCGGTATCAATTAGTTTTTTTGTTTTAAAGACCTTAAAAAATTATAAGTCGTTTCCGGTAAAAAGGAACGCACTTCTTCAAGACTATTATTTTGAAATGCTTTTCTAACCTGCGTTGCGGAAATGATTTGCTGATTTTGAGTTTTTTTACGCTTAATTATTTTTACCTCACATTGAGGAGGGAGTTCATTCAATAGAGTTTGATTATATATTTCGGTACTCGGGTCTAAGGGTTCTTCTCCCAAAAAGCGGATTTTAATATTAAAAAGAGGTACAAAGTATTTTAAAAATATCCTTGCGTCAAGCTGGGTTTGATTTTTGCTTATCAAACTTTTTTCTTTTAAAAAATAGGACGGAAAGGTTGCTCCGCTTATTAAAAATTGAGATGAGGGAAGCACTACTACATTTTTTAGGTCTTCCGTATTTTTTTTGATAAGCATAAAACGGTCATTAAAAGAAAAAAAACTTTTGTCTGTCTCAACGGCAAAAACAAAAAGGAGGCTCTTGCTTCCGCAATAGTCTAAGGCTTTTTCTATTAAATATCTGTGGCCGAGGGTAAAGGGATTTGCATTCATAACTATGGCTGCATTTTCCTCATCGCTTATACTGTCAAGTATACCGTCAGGGCAATAAGGAAAAAGCTCATTCTTTAAAACCTCCTCTACGGTTTTTTCTCCCCTGTATAATAAGGAAGAATCATCCGATGAGGCTAAGTTTATAAATCCTGCCCCCGTAAAAAAGGAAACGCTTGATCTTTTTGTAAATATAAAAAAGAACTTATAACCTTCTCCGTAAGCATCTTTTAAGAGGGCCGATAAAATCTCGTCGGTAAGACCGAGGCCTTTAAATTCATCTTTTACGGCAAAGCATTTTAAGATATTTTTTTCCCGCCCTCCGCAAGCGGCCAAATTGTCGGCTTCATCAAAAATGCCGTAAACACTTTCAAGAGAGTCCGCAATAAGGCCATTTTCTTTTAAAAGAGCTGTAAATTTTTCTTTTTGACTTTTAAGCTCTAGGTTAATTTTTTGTAAATTAGTCATCTACCTTAATTTAGGCTTTTTAGGTATTCTTCGCGTCCCAGTTTATAAAGGTTGTTCCCCTTGGAATCGATTATGCAGGTTACGGGAAAATCTTCAACATAGAGCTTACGGACAGCTTCAGCTCCCAAATCTTCATAGCAGATAACCTCGGCAGATTTAATTCGGCTTTTAATCAAAGCAGCGGCTCCTCCGATGGCGGCAAAATAACAAGCTCCATGTTCTATTATTTTTGCAACTACCTCATCGTTTCTTTTTCCTTTTCCGACCATAGCCATAAGCCCCTCATCTAAAAGCTGAGGTGTGTAGGCATCCATTCGGTAACTGGTTGTAGGCCCTGCAGAACCTATGGGCTCTCCGGGCTTTGCAGGGCTAGGCCCTACATAGTACATGACAGCTCCCTTTACATCTATGGGGAGTTTTTCTCCCTTTTCTAAAAGTTCGCATAGGCGTTTGTGAGCTGCATCTCTTCCCGTATAAATATAGCCGTTTAATAAAACAATATCTCCGGCCTTAACATCTTTTAAATCTTCCCTTGTAAAGGGTGTTGTAAGTTTTTTCATCTCAGACATTTTTCCTTTCTCCCTTATAAAGTAACTTCCTTATGGCGTGTTGCATGACAGTTTATATTTACACAAATAGGAAGACCTGCAATATGTGTGGGATAGGTTTCGATTAAAACCCTTAAAGCCGTAGTCTTGCCTCCGTAACCTTGGGGGCCTATCCCTAAGGCGTTTACCTTCTCAAGCATTTCTTTTTCGAGGTTAGCATAGAAAGGATCGGGATTATAACTATCCATCGGTCTCATCAAGGCTTTTTTTGCTATTAAGGTTACCTTATCTACGGTACCGCCTATTCCGACACCTACAACTATGGGAGGACAGGGGTTGGGCCCTGCAAGTTCTACAGTTTCCAATATGAATTTTTTTACCCCCTCAAGACCGTCGGAGGGTTTTAACATTCCAAGGCGGGACATGTTTTCGGAGCCGAAGCCCTTTCCTGCAAACATAATATGAAGTTTATCGCCGGGTACAATATTATAATGGATTACGGCAGGAGTATTATCCTTTGTGTTTACCCTGTTGTAAACGGGATCGGCAACAACGGATTTTCTTAAATAACCTTCCGTGTAACCCTGTCTTACGCCCTCATTTATAGCATCTTCAATATAGCCGCCTTCAATGTGAACGTCTTGCCCAATCGTAACAAAAACTACGGCCATTCCCGTATCTTGGCACATGGGCGAATTCGTATTTTTTGCAATATCGGCGTTTTCTATAATCTGATCGAGAGTATCACGGGCTAAGCTCCATTTCTCCGCTTCCCGCGACATCTTTAAACTTGTCAATACATCTTGCGGAAGATAATAAGCGGCTTCAATAGCCATCCTCTTAACTTCTTCCGTAATTTTTTTTGCTTCTACAATGTGCATACTCAAAAATACCCCCAAAAGTTATTCTTGGGGGTAATTATAGAACATTAAAAGATTACTGTCAATTGATGAGAAAAAACCGCCAAATTTCAAATCTAGCATTTATTTAAAAATTATGTTATACTTTTAATTTAAGGTTATAAGGTAATAAAAAATTGAGGTAAATTATGAATATGGATTTTAGCAGGAAACTGCCTATAGGACTACAGAGTTTTAAGGATTTGCGTGAAAAAGAATTTCTTTATGTGGATAAAAGCGAATATGTTTTCCGGCTTGCCGGCGCAAGCAAGGTTTACTTTTTAAGCCGCCCCCGCAGATTTGGAAAAAGCCTTTTCCTTTCTACATTAGAAGCATACTTTTTGGGACAAAAAGAATTGTTTAAAGGTTTGGCAATCGAAAAACTTGAAGAAGCCGAAAAGGGAAAAAGAGAAATTTGGCAGGAATATCCCGTTTTTTACTTGGACTTTAATGTCGGAAAATATGACTGCATTGAAGCTTTGAATGAAAACCTCCACTTTTTTTTAAAAGAAAAGGAAGACGAATATAATTTACAACCTGAAGATATGTCCTATGCAAAAAGATTTTCCGTTTTATTAAAAACTGCTTATGAAAAAACCGGAAAACAGGTTGTCGTTTTAATTGACGAGTATGATAAGCCTCTTTTATATTCTATGGATAATGAAGCCTTAAATGAAGAATACAGAGCCGTCCTAAAATCATTTTATTCGGTTCTAAAAACAGCCGACCAATATATACGCTTGGCATTTTTAACCGGAGTTACTAAATTCAGTAAGGTAAGTATTTTCAGCGACTTAAACAACTTAAACGATATAAGTTTAAAACCTCAATTTGCAGGTATCTGCGGAATAACTCATACGGAATTATTAAACACCTTTGAACCGGAAATAAGGGCCTTAGCCCAAGCTAACGAATTAAGCTATGAAGAGTGCATCAAAACCTTACAGCAAAAATATGACGGATATTGTTTTTCGCCCGAAACGGAAAGAATGTACAATCCATTCAGCTTGCTCAATGTTTTTGATGGAAATCAGTTTGACTATTATTGGTTTGCAACTGGAACGCCTACCTTTTTGGTAAAAGCCTTAAAAAAAGGGGACTACCATATTCCCGACTTAGACGGAAATGTAGAGATGACCTCTGCAGGTTTGTCGGATTACAGGACTGAAGCAGGTTCCGAAATACCCGTATTGTTTCAAGCAGGATATTTAACGATTAAGGGCTATGATAAACTCTTACACCTTTATAGATTAGGCTTTCCAAACGATGAAGTTAGGTACGGCTTTTTGTATAATCTTTTTCCGAGTTATTGCAATGTGGTTTATGCGGATGGGCCTTTTTGTATTGCTCAGTTTTATCGGGACATAATTGCGGGAAGATTAGAAGAGTTTATGCAAAGGTTAAAGTCAATAATGGCAAGCCTTCCCTACGACAATATAAAAAAAGATAGCGATGAAAGCCTCGCATTGAGAGAGCATAATTTTCAAGTCTGCATTTATTTGGTTTTTGCCCTCTTGGGACAGTTTATCGAGCTTGAAATACCTGTCGCTAACGGAAGAACCGATGCCGTTATAAAAACCGAAACGGCTATTTATATTTTTGAGTTTAAGTTAAAAGAAAGTGCGGAAGCTGCCTTAAAGCAAATCAAAGAAAAAAACTATGCCGAAAGATTCAAGGCCGAAAACAAAAAGATAATGCTCATCGGTGTCAGCTTTGACGCAGAAGAAAAAACCGTCGGGGAGTGGATTACGGAAGAAGTATAATCAGTCAAGGTTATTTTTGAAAATCAACAACCCTCCGTACGAATAAAAAAGCCGATCAGTCCAATTACTGACCGGCTTTTTTAATTTACCGTTACAGCTTAATAGTTTCTACCATGTAGCGGATGGAGTTTCCCAGTTTATCATATTGATGTTTTTCGATTACAAAGATGAGGCTTGTATTTGTGTTATCGATAATTACTTTTTTTATTGCGTAGTCCCGTACACCTGATCTGGTTTTTCCTTTTTGACCGGCTGCTTTTTTTATCTTATTGCCGTTAGGTTTGATGATTTCAACTTCAATATAGAAAGAAGCTTCTAAATTGGATTTTTTATCCTTGTACAGCATTACCTTATACTCGTCATTGGTTTCAAAGTCCTTAAAAATTAAGGTGGTTTCGTTTATTGTATAATCCGTAGCTGCATAAATAGCTCTTCCCTCATTTTTATCTTTTATCTTCCATTTTAAAAGAGAAGGGTTTGCCCTATCCAAAAGGCTTAAAAATATATTTTTACTATCTTTATCGGCCGTTTCAGATGTCGGACTTGTTATAAAGCGTCCTGAAGGTAAAAACTTATTTTCTGCTACATCTACCCCATAAATTTCCGCATAGGCACGATAGGTTTGGTCGGTTAATCCATATTGTCCGAAAGCAAATTTACTTCCGTCAGCCGAAAAACCTAAATTAACAAAGGTCGCAATATCGCCTGCAAACAGAAAAAAAGAACAAAAAATAAAACAAAAAGAAATCATAGCTTTACGCATAATACACCTCTCATCTGCTTAAAATATCGGTTTTTTAAAAAATAACTAAAGCCTTTTTAAAATTGAGATAAAGCAGACTTTTACCCCTGCAATAAAGTCGCTTTTAAGATTTTGATAAAGCCGGCTCTTTTTTTGTAAAATTATACATAGTTTTAAGGGCTGCAAGGGGACCGATTACCGAAATAAGGGCAAAAGTCAAAAGAAAGCAAACAAAGGTCCAAAGAAAAGAAGGATTTAAAAAAGGCATCTTCATTCCTGCAACAATTGCCTGATTAAATAAAAACATAATCAAACATGAAAGAACCGTTCCTATAATTGCTCCGGACATACTTATCATAAGAGATTCTAAAACCGCAAGTTCAAATAATTTCTTTTTGGTACTTCCTATTATCCTCAACATTCCGAATTCTTCTTTACGCTCATTAAAAATCGAAGAAAAAGAAACGGCCAATACGATAAACGAAAGAACCCATAGGATCGCAATAAGGATATAAACATAGATATTTAAGCTTGAAATACTTGAAGATATATTTGTCATCATCCTCTTCGATATTAAAGGATAAATTTCTTCACCCTTAAATTCTTCTCTTATCTTTTTAGCTACCTCACCTGCGTCGTATCTCGGATTAATCCTTACCATAACACTTGAAATCAAATTTTCATTTTTTGCAACAGGATGCTGCATAATTCTTTCATACTCTTTTGCAAGCTTCCGCGCATTTTCTATTGTCATAAAAATGGAATTATCAAACCCCATTCCCGTTTTAGTCAAACGGCCTGCAATTACAAAGGGCTGATTAAAAAATTTTACTTGAGAATTATAATCACCGGACACATTACTTCCGGCTACAATTTGATTATCCAAAAGAGGAAGTTTTATCTGTTTTTTAAGCCAAGGTTTTACATTAAAATCGGAATCAAAATCTATACCTATAATCTGTAGAGGAAAAGAGCAGCAGCCCGCGGAGAGGGTTGCAATAAAAAGCTGGGGAGATGCGAGTTCAACCCCTTCAATTTTTTTTATACGGTCTACGACTTCCGTATCAAAATAAAAACTATTAGGTTCCCCTCTCAATAAGGCACTTTCAATCTTTGAGTCATAACCTTGGGGGACGACAATAATATCCGCACCCAGACGATTTGAAAGCGACAACATTCCGCCCCTTAAACTTTTTACCAAAAAACTTCCTGCAAAAAGACTAAAGGCTAAAACAGCCGTAAGAATAATTAAGCTTACAGTTCTAAAAGGTTTTCTTTTGATATTTAATTTTGCAAGCTCAAATACGGTCAGTTTTTTTATTTGTAAATTCTCCATAGTTTTTTAGAAGGTTCCTTAATTTTCTTTTGCACCCTGCAATGCATTTTCAACCGCATCTTTAAACAGTTTATAAGAAATTGAAGCACCGGCTATTACATCGACATCATCAATATTTTGAGTTTCAACTAATTTTTGACCGTACTCCGCAGCTCTTAAAACAGAAGCTTGAGCAATTTTATAAAGGCCCATATTTTTTATAACTCCGTCAACCTTTCCGTATTCAGGCCCTTTTAGGTTGCCGTTTTTTTCGTAAGACAAAAATGTACACTCAACAATCTTACCTTCTTTAATTTTTATTTCAACCTCGGCTGTTCCGCCCCAATCGTCTTTAATATTGGCAAAAGACTTATAAACGCCGTCTTTATATTTTATACTTTTCTTTGTTTCCGTTTTTGAACAAGAAAAAATACAGATAAAACACAGTGCAGCCAAAATAATTTTATAAGTTTTCATACATTCTCTCCTCTTGAGGGCCTTACCCTGCTCATTTTTTCAATTCTTGCTATTTTACCGTGCTCAAGAACTACCATCCGTTCAGCCTGATCTGCAACTTCAGGATCGTGGGTTACAACTATGATGGTACTTCCCGCATTATGGAGTTTTTCAAAAATTTCCATTACAAGTTTTTCATTCTTTTCATCAAGGTTTCCCGTAGGCTCATCGGCAAGCAGGAGCTTGGGATGATTTATCAGAGCACGGGCAATACAGACACGCTGCTGTTCTCCTCCCGATAATTGATTGGGCAGATGCTTGGCTCTTTCTTTTAAACCCACACTTTCAAGGGCCTCAAGAGCTTCCCTTTCATCCGGTAGGCTGTGATAGTACTGGGCCATCATAACATTTTCAAGGGCTGTAAGATAGTTTACAAGGTGAAATTGTTGAAAAACCAAACCTATCATATCCCGCCTGACTATCGTCAATTCTTTAGAAGAAAGCTTTGAAATGTCCTGACCAGCCAAATCAATTTTTCCTAAAGAAGGTTTATCCATACAGCCGATTATGTTCATCAATGTGGTTTTACCTGAACCCGAAGGCCCCATTATAGAAAGCCACTCGCCCTCTTCAACCGTCAAATTTATTTTATCGAGGGCTTTTAAATCTCCATATATTTTTGAAATTTCGGTTAATGTTAAAATATTCATAAATTAAAATTCTCCTTAAAATTTAAGATTACTCTCCGCGCAAAACAAGAGCAGGGTCAACATCCACAGTTGCCCTTACGGGAAAGAGGGAGGCAACAATAGTTATAACAATAGAAGAAATTACGGTAAAAGGCGCCAGCCTTATAGGAAAGGAAACCTCTCTTGCAAAGACACTTATACTTACATTATTTGCAAACAAGTAACCGAGCCCTATTCCCAAAATACCGCCCATGAGCCCAAGCATAACCGCTTCTCCCAAAAAATCTATAACAACACTTTTATTGGAAGCACCTAAAGCTTTTTTTAAGCCTATTTCTTTTCGGCGTTCCACCACTACGGCCATCATGGTAGTAGTAACACATATCATAGTCAAAAACAAAACAATAATGGTAACAATCCAAACAAGGGCTTGAAGTTTACTTAAAACCGTATCCTGAGATTCGGTAACGCGCTTTACAAGACGGGGGGTAATACCTTTTACATCGTTTGAAACTTTTTCGGCAATTAAATTAAGATAGTCCCTATTTCCGTCAATACTGCACTCAATTACATCGAAGGCATCATTATAGCCGACAATGTTTTTTATATCATCAAGGCTCATAAAGATAAACTCTTCTTCGACACCACCTGTTGTAACTATGCCTGAAACCTTAAACTCATTTACGGTTACATCTCCGTCAGGTTTCGGAGTGTTTACAATAAAATTATCTCCTATAGATAAACCTATAGCCTTACTTATTTCATGGCCGATTAAAACTTCCTTTTTTTCTTTAGGCCATTGTCCACGTACAAGCCAATAGGGACTATTGTTCTTTGCACTTATAAGATCGGTAGCAGCTATCATATAGGGCTGCTCGTTTACCTTTGCAGGTTTATAAATATAAGGAGCAAAACCTACAAGTTTGCCTGAATCGATTTCTTTTTTAATTTTATCGATTTGCTCTTTTTTTATTTTTGCATCGCTTTCGGAAGGAAGAAATATCATATTTGCCCCATAAGAGCGAAATACCGTTCCCATCTGCCGCGGAATGTCGTAGTAAATAGTCAATAAGCCCGATAAAACGGTTGAACCGATTGCAATAGCCAGTAAAGCTACCAACATTCTTGAACGGCGCCGCAATAAAGAACTCATTATCATTTTAAAATACATCTTATTTTTAGTCATATCTTACATCCTTAACACCTTAAACGGGAACGTTTATTTTCCGTGCAAAACTTCCGTAGGGTTTAGCTTTAATAAATATTTCACCGACGGAAAACTTCCCAAAAGGGTAATCAAAAAAATAATAAGAACCACAATGGGAATAACCATGGGAGCCGGCGGAATTGCAGAACCGAAAACGCTTCGGCCTATTATCTGCGTTAAACCCAATCCTATAAAATATCCGACGGCACCGCCGATAATTCCTATCACCATAACCTCAGTTAAAACCGAAACGGTAACGGCCGTATTACTTGCCCCGATTGCTTTTTTTAAACCGATTTCAGCCCTTCTATCCATAACGCTCGCCGTTACTAAGTTTGAAATACCGAGGGCCGAAGCAATCAAACTTAAAACGGTAATTAAAAGCATTAACAAAGTTGTCTTATTTAAGATAGCACCTTCTGATTCAGCCACCTGTCTTATCGGCTTTGCAACCGCATCCGTCATAACTTCCTGAATCTGATAACATATACTGCTTACATAGGCGGTACAATACCATATTTCCATTTCTTTTATAGTTAAACTTAAAGGGTTTCTTGCGGCCTTTCTTGCCAAATCATTGTCGGGAGTCGTCAAAGCGCTTACCTCGATGCTTTCACAAACATTTGTCTTTCCTAAAAATTCTTGGGCTGTATGCAATGTAGTAAAAATTACATCATCTTCATTGCTTCCCGAATTAAAAATTGCAGAGATCTTTAATATTTTAGAGGCTGCAGCACCTGTAAGTTTTATCTCGTCCCCTACTTTTAAGTTATTCCTTCCTGCAAAAAGACTTCCTACCATACAGGAAGAATTATCATCATCCGAAACCCAGTTTCCGTTTACTTCCCACCATGTACGCATTCTTCTTATTCCGGTTATAACTTCCTGCCCCGTATGTAAGTCTATTCTAAAATCGAACCATGTACCCGACAGGCGGACAGGCTTATCTGCTCCATCACAGTCTACCTGCACATTTAAAAAAGGTGCATAGTCGACAATATTGTATGCCCAAAATATGGTCTTAATTTTATACAATTCATCTTCTTTTAAGAATTTTTTTGTGTTTCCGGATTCTTCTCCGTAAATATCATCTAAAAGAGAAGATTCTTTATGAGCAACATTGATATTGGCTCCATAAGTTTTAAGCTCTTGGTTTACCTTATCTCCTACACCGAGCATTGTGTTAAGCATAGAAGTTGAAAGACTTGCACCTAGGGCAATGGTAAAAGCTATCATCACCATTTTTCCTTTTTGCCTAAAAAGAGCACCCGCTATCATTCTCCAAAACATAACTTCCCCTATAAAAACTTTTTGCTATTTAAAACGATGAGCTTCGGACTCAAGGTCTGATATCTTTATTTTAATATTCCCGTCATGTACAATATAAGGAATTGGAACCGGATTACATCCTCCGGGAAAACCTATGGTAGCCTTATTCATAACTACATCGCAAAGTTTACAGATTACTTCATTATTCCGTTCAAAATAACCGCTGGGACCGCATATATCGCAGGCATCAAGGCCTACACCGTAAGCGCCTTCACTTTTTTTTATGGCAATAAAACGCATACTGATTCCTTGTTCCGTTATATATTCATAGCGGTGAAGTTTATCATCTTCCAACTGTTCTAAAGAAATAACAGCCATACCGTCTGCAATCGTATAATTTTCAGGCGGTGACAAAGGAACTTCTCTGTCTACATAAAAACGCAAAAAAGATAAAGAAAAAACAGAAATCAATAAAAGGCTTAAAGAAAATCGAGCCCATCTTTTTGCATTACGCTTCTTTGCTTTTATTTTTCTTAATTCGGCATTATTATTATATGCTTCGGTAATTTTAATATTTTTTTTCCATAAAAGAATCGGAGCAAACATTATAAACACAATGACGGCAAATATAAAAAAGTTTCCGTTATTTACCACAGTTGCAATAAACAAAAAAATAAAATCATTGCGCGGAATTATTCTTAAAGAATATAAACGCTGAATTATTACCACAACTTGAGTTATCCCTAAAATACAAAGAGAAGCTATTACGGTAATATTTAATTCAATATCTGATAACTTTATCAAAGTTTTATAGATTGAAAGACTTGCAAGAATAATAAAAACTATTCCGAGCAAGTAGCCTATAAGTCTATATAAAACGAGGGTGCTTACCGCACTTTCGCCGTAATTAACCAATGTTGTAGAAAGAGTTATTATAACGGGAAGATAATAAAATATCGTTGCAGCCGTATATAAAAAAACGCTTGTACCGAAAATATTTTCGTACAATAAAGATTTTTTCGCTTTTGTTTTAAACAGTAAAAGAACAATTAAAATTAAGAAAAATATACTGACGGGAATCATCGACCAAAAGGCAAAATTGGTTCTATTTATATAATTAGGAATAGATCTTAATATTGCAGAAACAATACTGCCGATAAATCCTGTGAGTATACCTAAAAAAACAATATACCGTTTTTTTTCAGGTTTTTGAGTTCTAAATGAAGCAAAAACAACTGCAAGGACTAAGGCAAAGCCTATACCTGCTTCAATAACCCTTATATAAAATTTTAAAATGGTGTACCTCCAAAACATCAAAAGTAACCGCCCAAGCTAAAGCCTCGGCGGTTACAAATTGAATGAGTAATTAGTATTAAATTATACTACTACCGATTGGACAAGTTTACCACTGAGGTCCTGTCCATTCAAAATCTTTCCATTCAACAACGATGGGTTCCGTCCAGAAACGTCCGGTAACGCCTGTTTCTTTGTCGACATGAAGAAGATAATCATTTCCCGGTGCCTTAATTTCAAACTTGATATTGTACTTACCTAAGCCTTCTTCAAATTTTACGTTAGCACCATAGTGAGGTCCGTCACTGGCATTCATCGGCATAAATGCAACTTCCTGTACCTTTGAAGAACCTACTTTTTGGATGTAAGCCTTAACATGTAAGTAAGGAACAAAGTCGCCAGCACCGTAACCCAATGTTGCGCCTTTTTCATTGGCAGAAATATCGGCTTCCATGTGGCAATCAGCTTCGTTCTTTGACAAACTGTTACCGGCAGGTTCCATATCTACAGGCTGAAAATAAACACCTGCAACCGTTAAGATTCCGGCATCTTGCTCATCACCGATGGGGAACTCGTCAAAACCGGCAGCGCCTTCCTCTTCGGGTTTAGGGGCGGCCGTTTTCTCTTCAGTAGGAGCAGGTTTTGCAGCCTGTCCTGCTTCATTTTTTTCGCATGATGTAATTACAAAAGCAATTGCAAGCAATGCAAAAATACAAGATAAAGTTTTTTTCATTTAAAACTCTCCTTTATATTTATTTTTTTTGGCCTAAATTAATTATTCTTTACCTTCTTTCTTTTTTAATTCGGCAAGAATCTTTTTATTTTTTTTGACATATAAACTTGAAAAGACTATAATCGTAATTAAAACTATTATTTGAGGTATCAAACTTTCATAGGTTGCATATATGCCTAAAAAATCCAACTCAAAACTTTGCATCCACGGGATTATAGTCTTTCCGACCACACCTGCAGCCTGCAATTCCGAAACTCCCTTTCCCGTAAACGAAAAACAAAGTATGTACATTAAAATACTTGTTACTGTAAAAAACGGCTTTAGGGGCAGTTTTACGCTTAAAAATCTAAAGGCAAGGAAAACACCGGCTAAAATAATAACCGATAATACAATAGCTAAAATCATAGCTCTTTGACCGCTTGCACCTTGAACGGGAACACCTTGGAAGAACAAAATAAGCTCGGCTCCTTCTCTTGCAACGGCAATAAAGGCTGCAAAAACCAAGACCCACTTATTACCGGTCGATACCGAAGATTCAACCTTCTTTTGAATGTATCTTTCCCATGCTTCCGTTTCCGATTTTGAAATCATCCAGTTGCTTACATAGAATAAAACTATTACGGCAACAAACATTCCGATACCTTCAAAAATCTCTTGAGCTATACCGCTTTGCGCACCTGCCAATAAACCGAATAAAAATGCTAAAACTATACTTACAAGAATACCGGCAAGAGCTCCGATATAAACGGAAGATATGTACTTCTTTTTTCCGGTTTTTACAAGATAAGCGATAATAGCCGCTATAACCAAAATAGCTTCCAAGCCTTCACGCAGTATAAGCACAAAGCAGGAAATAAAGGTAGCAACAGCCGCCGATTTTCCGCTTCCGCCCTTGTCATTGGAAGTACCGTCAAGTTCGGCTGCATCATGGTAGAGCATCGCTATAAGAGCGTCCTTATGAGCTCTTATCATTTCGCTGTCCTTATCGCTTTTTACGTTTTTTCTGTACTCATAAAAAGCGTTTTCGACAGCCGTTTTGCGAGCACCGGAAAGATAGCTCATCGTTATCTTTTCCATTCCCTTGGATTCGTAATATCTAAAATAAGCGGCATTTACTTCGTCATAGGCTTCGCGGGTTTTCCCCTGTGTATACAATTCGTAGGCATTATTCAGGTGAATTTCCATTTTTTCGACTATTTTAGTCCATGAACTCAAGTCTTCTTTTTCTGTTGCAAAGAGAGATAAACAAAGAGAAAACAATAAAAAAAACATCAAAAGCCTTTTAGAGGCTTTTTCTATCACTTCCATAATAACTCCAAAATTGTAATAGATAACTTACTTATATTAAGTATACTTACTCAAATAAAAAATGTCAAGTATTGCATACATATTTAAAAAATAAATTTCAAAAAAATAATACAAAAAAAGGCGTTTTTAAGATATTTTTAAGGCAATGCGATATGTTGACAATCCACTTAAACCATACTATACTCATAGGCAATTAAGCTAATCCTTAAGGCCTTTGGAGGAAAAAATGAAAATCTTTAAAAATTGGGGCGAAACGGTTTTATTTTGTTTGCTTGTATTTACTCTAACAGCATTCAATGCGTCCATTTCGCTGATTATTGCCCGCTTAGCCGATATTGCAAATACCGGTACGGTTGAAACCGTTCTCAAATTTTTAGCTTTTTGTTTTGTTTTTATAATATTTGGGATTATAATTAGCTACATAGTTAAAAATTACTTTCATAAAATTGTGTACCGCTATATGCTTAGATATAAAAATGCGGTTTATTCATCGGCTCTCCTTACAAAATACGGAGAAAATGTAGATTCCGGTGAATATATAAATGCCTTAACAAATGATGCAATGCAAATCGAGACGCTCTATGTTACTTCCTGTTTAACCGCTTTACAGGAAATATTTTCTTTTATATGCGGTACGGTTGTCGCTATTACGATTCACCCGCTCTTGTTTGTTTTAATCTTCGTTTTCGGCTGCATAGAGGCGGCATTTATGAAAGCAAGAAGCAAGGCGATGGTACACGCTACTGAAATTTTATCAAAGAATAATGAAGCTTATGCACAAAATCTTAAGTCTCACTTGGAAGCCAATTTACTTTTACGAATGGAACACTTATTGGCTTGGTCGCAGCGGCTGATTTTTCAAAGTACCGATACGGCTCTATCATCTCACCGAAAGCAAAAACAAGCAATGACAAAAACGCAAATAACGACAATAACGATTGGTCTCCTTGCGACGCTTGTTGTTATGGGGGCTGCATCTATTTTAGCAATTTACAAAATAGTTTCTATCGGAGCGGTACTTGCTGCCGGTAGTTTAATCGGTACGATTTCAGCGCCTATCGGAGAGTTAGGGCGTATTTATGCCGATTACAAAGCGGGAAAAGAATTAAATAATAAAATTAAGAATAAATTTCATTTAAGCGATGAGGAAGTGAATTTTGACAGCACGGACACCTTAGATAAAATCAATATTGAACGCATTAGCGTATCGAATTTGGATTTTTCGGTTGAAGAAAAACATATCTTAAAAAATATCGATTTTAATTTTGAAGGCGGAAAAAAATATGCGGTTGTAGGTCAAGCCGGTTCCGGTAAAAGTACACTTCTAAAACTGATTGCAGGTATTTTAGATTCCAATTCGCACATTACATACAATGGAAAAATTTTAAACACTTCCGAAATTTTTGATAACATCTGCTACATTCCGCAAAACATCACAATTTTAGAAGACACGCTTGAAAAAAATATTTGCCTCAATAAAAAAGATTGTTCAGGCAGTATTATAGAAAAACTGGCTTTAACCGAATTGGCGGAAAAACGGAAAGCTGACGGCAATAAAATCGATGCGACAGTTTCGGGCGGCGAAAAACAAAAAATAGCGATGGCTCGTGCATTGGTAAAAGATGCTTCCGTTTTTTTACTCGATGAATTTAATTCAGGTTTGGATAATTACAGCATTAAACTTATCGAAGACATTGTTACGGCACAAAAAGATAAGCTCGTTATTTTTATCACACACAGATTAAATCCCGAAACCTTAAAAAAGTGTGATGAGATTCTTTTTATGCAGGACGGCAAAATTGCAGAACATGGGAATTTTTCAGCCTTGCTGGAAAATAAAAACTCCCTGTTTAAAAATTTTTATGAAAACGATGCTGAAAAAATCAACAACCCTCCGCACGAATAAATTAAATGGGAAAAAGCCGATTTTAAGAATTGATAAATGAGCGGCTATATTTTAGACGCTCATTTTAAACCTATTCCCTTTTTAATTCTCCGTCATCCATTCTATATATGGTACTATCCTCATTTAAAATTTCAGAATCATGGGTTACAATCAAAACGGCGGTACCTAGTTTATTAACACTTTTTATAAGATTCATAACCGTTTCAGAAGTTTCCTTGTCAAGATTTGCCGTAGGTTCGTCTGCAATGAGTAATTTGGGAGAATTCATAAGAGCCCTTGCAATCAACATCCGCTTTACTTCTCCGCCGGATAAATTTTGGGGCATCTCGTTCTTTAAATGAGCTATATCCATCAGTTCCAGAAGGCTTAAAGCCCTGCCCTCACTGTCGCCGTCCCTGTTAAATAAAAAAAACGGAACCCTTACGTTATCAAAGACCGAAAGATTCGGCAAATAAGCTAAAAACTGAGGAACAAAGCCTATCGACTCATTTCGGTAAAAGCTCTTAGCGGTATCGCTCATAGATGAAATATCCTCATCTTCAAAAAAGACCTGCCCCTGCGTAGGATCTAAAATACCTGATATTAAATTAAGAAAGGTTGTTTTTCCCGAACCGGAACGTCCTACAATGAATACAAAATCGGAAGCCGAAATGGAAATGTCTACATTTTTTACTGCAAAAAAAGAATTTCTGCCTCTGGCAAAGGATTTGGAAAGCGATTTCGTTTTTAAAAGCATAAGCCGCCCTTTTATAGATTACTTATTCGATAAATTACTCAACTTTTTCTTTACGTGAAAGAAAAACATAAACAAGGCTTACCGCAATCAAAGCAATAGCCAATAGAATAACTATAGGCTTTGTATAAACATTACAGCTCATATTTGAGTGCTTACAGGTACCTATAACAAGGGTTTCTAACAAAATAAGACTTACCCCGGTTCCGATATTGTATACAGATATTCCGAAACGTGATTTTTTACAAATAAAAAAAGCAAGTCCTGATAAGGTAATCAGCCCCCCTAACAACCTCACAGCTTCTCCCATCCAATGACATTTCATAAAACTGCCGTCAGCCTTAGGAGAACATACATGGGCAAAGCCGAACGGAGCAAATAAAACCAATAGACCGATTATAATAATGAGTGCACTGAATATGTATCTTTTCATATTTTCCCTTCCTAATAATTTATAAAATTTAAAATACAATTTTGAGTATAGACACATCAAAAAAAAATGTCAACCCTATATTACATAAATTTTAAATAATATGTTTTTTCTAAAAATCCGATCAGTTTTTTAAGATAGCCCTCATATTGACCTCAGCAATTTTTTTTTATATAATATCGATTAATATGGATGTTTTCGATATTATAGGCCCGATTATGATAGGGCCGTCCAGTTCGCATACGGCAGGAGCCGTCAGAATCGGATATTTAACAAGGGTTCTTCTTGCAGAACCTGCTATAAAAGCAAGAGTTTATTTGCACGGTTCTTTTGCCTACACCTATAAGGGGCACGGTACCGACAGGGCTATTGCGGCAGGTATTATGGGAATGAAACCTGAAAACGAACGTATAAGAAACAGCCTGACCCTTGCAAAAGAGCAAGGTTTGGACATCACCTTTGAGTCTATAGATATACCTAATACCCACCCCAACACGGCATTGATTGAACTGACGGGTATTGACGGAAAAGAGATTTCCGTGCAAGGCTCCTCCATAGGGGGCGGGAATATCATAATTACCAAAATAAACGGAAAACCTGTAGAGTTAAGCGGTAAAAACCCCACACTCGTAGTAGAATATCAAGATATCCCCGGAAGAATAGCTGCCATAACAAGCGTAACGGCAAAACACAAGATAAATATTTCGCAAATTCATATTGGAAGAGATTACCGCGGCGGAACCGCCACAATGTGCCTTCAAATGGACGGTTTAAGCGTCGGCCCGGAATTAAAGGAGGACATTTTGCAAATAGACCACATCTACAATGTTATCCTGATTCAGCCAGTATAATTTTAAGGGTATAAACTATGAAAACAATAGAGTATAAAAAAATAGAAGACCTGATACAAAAGGCAGCCGAAAAGTCTTTAAGAATTTCGGATATTATTTTAGAAGATCAAAGCTCCGCCCTTGAAGAAACTAAAGAACAGTGCTTTGAAAGAATGCAGGAGCATTTAAACGTAATGCTTGAAGCGATTGACAAAGGAACAAACCCTGATATACGCTCGACAAGCGGGCTTACGGGCGGAGATGCTTATAAAATATACGAAAGATCTGAAAACGGAAAAGCTCTCTGCGGCCCCCTCCTTGCTAACGGCATAAGAATGGCTATGGCCGTTTCCGAATTAAACGCTTCAATGGGAAAAATAGTTGCAGCCCCCACTGCCGGTTCCTGCGGTATTCTCCCGGGTGCAATCGGAGCCGTTCTAAAAACAAAGGATGTAAAAAAAGAAGATGCAGTTATGTCCTTGTTTACTGCCGGAGCTATCGGGATGGTTATAGCCAACACTGCTTCAATTTCGGGAGCTGAGGGCGGATGTCAAGCCGAATGCGGCTCGGCCTCAGCCATGGCAGCAGGAGCCATAGTAGAAATGTGCGGAGGAACCCCTGAAATGGTAGGCCATGCAACGGCTATTGCCCTTAAATGTATCTTAGGTCTTGTTTGCGACCCTGTAGCAGGCTTGGTTGAAGTTCCTTGCGTAAAACGGAATGCTTCCGGCGTAAGCCTTGCTTTTACGGCGGCAGAGCTTGCCTTAGCAGGAATCAAAAGTGCTATCCCCGTAGACGAGGTTATAATAGCCATGAAAAAAGTCGGAGATTCTATACCTTCAGCCTTGAGAGAAACGGCCGAAGGGGGCCTCGCCTGTACAGCCACGGGCAAAAGACTTCAAAAAGAAATATTCGGAAAAACTTTATAAAAAGGTATCCTTTAAAAACCGAATTTTTAAAGGACCTTAAAAGTTATTTTTCAGCCTTTTCAACAATGTAGGTAAGCCCTTCCCGCCTTAGGACCCTCACCATTGAGCCTTCAGGAATTTCTTCCGAAAGGGAACGTGCACTCCATGTTGTACCCTGATACTTTATTCTGCCTTCCTTGTTATGAAAAACCGTTTCAATAACATCGGCAAACTCTTCCGCTTCTTTACCGCTTTTTTTATCGGGATAAAAAATAGTACCCTTAAAAACAGGAGTGAATTTTTTACGCAAAAAGATCAAAGAAAGAACCGAAAAAATAATAAAGATTATTATTTGAAGCCAAAGAGCTTGATTAATAAAAGGAATTAAACTAAAAACAGAAGTAAAAACAGCTCCGAAGCCGAAGAAGATAATAACAAGGCCGGGAATTATAAGCTCCAAGCCTATGCAAACAACACCAACCAAAAGCCAGATAGACCACCATCCCATAAACTCCCCCTATAAAAACTTTTTACAGCAAATATTAAATTTGCAAAAAAAGCATAAGCACGAGAAACCCCGTGCTTAGCTTACAAAGACAATTAGTCTTTAATATTGTATCGTTTCTTAAAGCGATCAATTCGTCCTGCAGTGTCAACAAGCTTTTGTTTTCCCGTAAAAAAAGGATGACACTGCGAGCAGATTTCAACCTTGATATCTTTGGCTGTGGAACGCGTATTTATTACATTTCCGCAAGCGCAAGTAACGGTTGTTTCTTCATATTTCGGATGAATATCTTTTTTCATACAAACCTCCCAAGGTAGTGTTATAATATACAATATTTACTCTTTTTGTGCAAGACCGGCATTCATTGATTTTAAGAAAGCTTCATTATTCTTGCTCTTATTCATTTTATCTATTAAAAATTCGATAATATCGGCATCATCCATCGAGCTGATGAATTTACGCAATATCCACATAAGCTGCATTTCTGCTTCCGTTAATAAAAGCTCTTCTTTTCGAGTTCCCGAGCGTTTTATATTGATAGCAGGGAATAAACGGCGGTCTGAAAGTTTTCTGTCTAGGTTTACTTCCATATTGCCCGTTCCCTTAAATTCTTCAAAAATAACCTCGTCCATCTTGCTGCCGGTTTCAATAAGAGCCGTAGCTATTATCGTTAAACTTCCGCCTTCTTCGATATTTCTTGCGGCACCGAAAAAGCGTTTGGGTTTATGGAGAGAGTTTGAATCCACACCTCCGGATAGAACCTTACCCGAAGTAGGCATCGTCTGGTTATATGCCCTTGCCAAACGGGTAATTGAATCCAAAAGAATAACTACATCCCTCTTGTGCTCAACAAGGCGTTTTGCCTTTTCAAGCACCATTTCAGCAACCTGAACGTGACGGGTTGCCTGCTCATCAAAGGTAGAAGAAATAACTTCCGCATTTACCGTGCGCTCCATATCGGTAACTTCTTCGGGACGCTCATCTATCAAAAGAACTATAAGATAAACTTCAGGATGATTGGCCGTAATTGCATTTGCAATCTTTTGAAGCATTATCGTTTTTCCCGTACGAGGAGGAGCTACAATCAATCCTCTCTGTCCTTTTCCTATCGGACAAAAAAGATTCATAATTCGGGTAGAAATTTCTTGAGTAGTTGTTTCAAGGTTTAATTTTTCTTTAGGATAAAGGGGGGTGAGGTTATCAAACGGAATACGGCGCTGTGATTTTGCAGGCTCATCAAAGTTGACGGTTTCTACTCTTAAAAGAGCAAAATATCTTTCACCCTCTTTTGGGGAGCGGATTTGACCGTAAACCGTATCTCCCGTTTTAAGATTAAAAAGTCTTATCTGACTGGGAGAAACATAAACGTCATCAGTTCCGGTTAAATAGCTGTTTTGAGGCGAGCGTAAAAAACCGTATCCGTCAGGAAGAGTCTCTAAAGAACCGGAGGCAAAAATAGTACCGCCCTGATTGGTATGGTTTTTAAGAATGTGGTAAATCACATCCTGTTTTTTCATTAAGGAAAGTTCATCCTCCGGTACGCCGTATTTTATGGCCATATCCCTTAAATCATGCATACGCATCTTTGTAAGATCATTTATAATGATTTTAAAAGAAGGATCCGATACGGGCGGGACTTCTTCTTTTTCTTCTTGAACATCTTTAGGCATGCGTTTTTTTGCAGTTATATTAGTTCTTTTTGACGATTTAGTTTCAGCTTCATCAGAAGAACTTTCTGTTTTTTTGCGTCCTCGAGAACGGACAACAACTTTTTTTTCAAAATTTTCATCAACTGCATCCTGTTCAATCTGCTCTGCAACAGCTTGAATCTCACTTGATGAGACAGATCTATCTTCAGCCTGTGAGCCGGCCGGACTAAGACTCAAGTCTCCATCAGAGTTAATACCCTCATCAAACAAGGTATCCTCAGAGGTTTGCGGCAAAGTTTTCCTTTTTCTTATTGTCATCGGATTTTTCTCCTACGTTCGTAACTTAAATATATCATTCCAAAATTCAGTATTCGGCTTGAGGAACCGAAAAAGACATGTAAAATGAATTGTTACTGTTGAATAGATTTTTAGTCTAACAAATTTATTTTATTTTGTCAAGTAAAGCTTTTTTTTAGCTTTAAGATTACTAAAAAAATACCCTCGATTTAATCGAGGGTATCCATCTCCTAGGGGAATTGAACCCCTGTTGTCGGGATGAAAACCCGATGTCCTAACCACTAGACGAAGGAGACATGGTAAAACACATCGCGTTGAAACGCATTGCGTTGACAAGAAAGGAATATATCATATTTTTATAATTATGTCAAGCAAAATTACAAAAATTCTTTTATTTATCCGTCTTTCTTATCAAATCAGGTCGTAAAACCTCAGCTCCGCCCATATAAATATGACTCGGCTTCTTCCTGGAATAATAATAAATTAAGATTCTAATAGTTTTAGGTAAACTGCCTTCCATACAGGGCTCTAAAGCACAAAAAAGAGCCGTATTTTTTGCAAAGCCGTTTTTTCTTAAAGCTGATGCAGGATTTAAAGCCTTTATATCTGAGGTAACCGTAAATTGTATTGAAACTATGTCCTTTTCAGACAGGGAATTTTCCATTAAGATTCGGCTGTAAAGGTTTACAACTGCCGAAGAGATGCCGGCTTCATTGTCTTCACAGCATACGGCCCCGCGCAAGGCTCTTAATTTTTTTATCAAGCTCATTTTTTTTACTTAAAATCTTTAAATTAAAGCGCTGCACCTTGGCTTATTCACAATGGTGCAGTGCTTTAAAATTAATTTTTATTTGGCAGGCTTTTTAGCCGGCTTCTTACCGGTTTTTGCCTTTGCTTTTTCGGAAGACTTTGAATTCTTAGCGGCAGCCTTGGCAGGATTTTTTACACCGGCCTTAGCTTTTGAAGCTTCAACTTCAGCCTGAGCTGCGGCAAGTCTTGCTATAGGAACCCGTAAGGGTGAAGCGGAAACATAGTCCATTCCTGCCCTGCAGAAAAACTTAACCGAATTTAAGTCTCCTCCGTGTTCACCGCACACACCTATTTCCAAGTTCTTTTTGACTCCTCTTCCCTTTTGAATAGCGAAAGCTACCAAGATACCGACACCTTCTTGATCCAATGATTGGAAGGGGTCAGCCTTAAATACGCCGGCCTTGTTTTCATCTACATATTCAGGAAGGAATTTACCTGCATCATCTCGGCTTATACCTATGGTCATCTGCGTAAGATCGTTTGTACCGAAAGAGAAAAATTCAGCATGTTCCGCTATTTTGTCTGCAAGGAGAGCAGCCCTCGGAGTTTCAATCATAGTACCGACCATGTACTTAAGCTTTTTATCCTTAGCCTTTTTCTCGATGATATCGTCTGCAACAGCTCGAACCCTCTTTTCCAAAATTTTAAATTCTTTTGCATCGATTGTAAGAGGAATCATTATTTCGGGTAAAACGGCAATTCCTTTCTTTTGAACCGTGCAGGCTGCATTTATAATGGCAGTAACCTGCATTTCAAGAATTTCAGGATAGGTAATGCTCAAGCGGCAGCCCCTGTGTCCCAACATCGGGTTTGCTTCGGTCAGCTGGTCTACACGGTTTTTTACGCTTGCAAAACTTATATTAAGCTTTTCGGCCAACTTTTGCTGACCTTCTTTATCATGAGGAACAAATTCGTGTAAGGGCGGGTCTATCAAGCGGATTGTTACGGGATAACCGTTCATAGCCTTAAAGATACCCTCAAAATCCTTTGTCTGATAAGGAAGAAGTTTTTTTAGAGCCTTTTCTCTAGCTTCCTTGTTTTCTGCAATAATCATTTCACGGATTGCCTGTATCCTGCTCTCATCGCTAAAGAACATATGCTCGGTTCGGCAAAGACCGATACCTTGGGCTCCATGGCCTACGGCTATCTTAGCATCTTCGGGCGTATCGGCATTTGTTCTTACTTTTATTTTTCGTATCTGATCAACCCATTCCATGATTTTTTTATAGGCTGCAGGAGGCTTGGGAGTAATTAAGGGTAACTCGCCCTTATAAACAGCACCCTTTGAGCCGTCCAAGGTTATATAATCACCTTCTTTTAAGACAATGCCCTTGGCCGAAACTTCTTTTTTCTCGTAATCAATTCTTAAATTTTCACAGCCTACTATACAGCATTTTCCCCAGCCTCTGGCAACTACGGCTGCATGGCTGGTTTTTCCGCCGGTTGCGGTTAAAATACCCTCGGCAGCGTGCATACCGCCTACATCTTCGGGGCTTGTTTCATGGCGGACTAGAACTGCTTTTTTACCGTCCTTTGCAGCAGCTTCCGCAGCTTCTGCCGAAAGACAGATTATACCGCAGGCAGCTCCCGGAACGGCAGGAATACCATCAACAAGATGGGCGGATTTTAAATCGGCAGCCTTCGAATAATCCAAGGCCTTGTAGAATACGCCTTCAATATCCGAAGCCTTAATACGGCTGACTGCTTCTTCCTTAGTTATAAGTTTTTCTTCCACCATATCTACAGCCATCTGGAAGGCGGCTGCAGGAAGCCTCTTACCGGTTCGGCATTGGAGCATGTATAATTCACCTTCTTCAACGGTAAATTCCATATCCTGCATATCCTTATAATGCTTTTCAAGGATTTTGCGTGCATCGCAAAGTTTTTTATAAGCGGCAGGATCTTTTTTTGCAAAAACATCGAGCTTAATAGGAGTTCTGATTCCTGCAACAACGTCCTCGCCTTGGGCATTAAAGAGGTATTCACCGTAAAAGTCGTTTTTACCGGAATTCGGATCGCGCGTAAAGCAGACTCCTGTACCCGAATTATCTCCTTTGTTTCCGAATACCATCTGCATAACGTTTACAGCCGTACCGCGGATTCCTACAATGTTCTCAACCCTTCTGTAAGTAACGGCCTTATCGGACATCCAAGAACCGAATACGGCTCCTATAGAACCCCAAAGCTGTTTTATAGGATCTTGCGGGAAGGGAGCTTTTATTTCTTTTTCATAAAGTTTTTTAGATCTATCGATAACTTCCTGTAATTCAGGTTCGTTTACATCGGTATCAGACACTTTTGCAGATTGAGCAAGATTAAGACGCTTTTTTGTTCTTTTTTCTTTTACATCATCAAAAATTTTATCGAATTTTTCACGTTCAATATTCATTGCCGTAGAACCGTACATCAAAATAAACCTACGGTAAGCATCCAGGGCAAACCTTAAATTTCCGGTCTTTTCGGCCAAGCCTTGAACGGATTGGTCATTTAGGCCTAGGTTCAAAATTGTCTCCATCATTCCGGGCATCGAAACGGGAGCCCCCGATCGAACGGAAACCAAAAGAGGATCTTTTTTGTCCCCAAGTTTTTTTCCGGTAATTTTTTCCAATTTTGAAAGATAAGATTCGACTTGAGCTTTTAGTTCGACAGGATACTTTCTGTTATTTTTATAATACTCTTCGCAAACCTCGGTTGTAATAGTAAATCCGGCAGGAACAGGAAGCCCTATAGCCGTCATTTCGGCCAGACCGGCACCCTTACCTCCCAATACTTCCTTCATCGTACCATTACCTTCAGCGCTACCTCCGCCAAAAAAATATACATATTTTGACTTTGCCATTGCATTGTCCTCCTTGAACATTGAACAATTATTACAATATATTTATATATTGTATCTTGTATAATATCAATTGTCAATGTATAATTATAATAATTATGAAAAAAAATCTTAAGTCTTATTTATTTTTATTTATCACAGCGGCGGTTTTTGTTTTAAATTCCTGTAATTCAACCGAAATTTCCGA
The DNA here is from genome assembly GCF_024181645.1 of Treponema denticola. Lineage (NCBI taxonomy): Bacteria > Pseudomonadati > Spirochaetota > Spirochaetia > Treponematales > Treponemataceae > Treponema > Treponema denticola. The sequence goes on from NZ_CP058624.1 coordinate 1,246,726, forward strand.
ATCAAAATTATCCGAAAAAAAAGATGATATAAGCGAACTTGTTTTAAGCTTCTCAGGCGACATTATGGCTCATGATGTCAATTTTAAAATGAAAGACTACAATCGAATTTATGATGATATTAGGGATATTCTTTTAAACGATGATTTGAGTTTTGGAAATGTGGAAACACCGGTCTGTGAGGAAAGACCGCTTTCAACTTTTCCATGTTTTAATATACATAAAGATTATCTTAAAGCTGCAATAGATGGGGGATTCGATGTCTTTTCCTTTGCCAATAATCACACCAACGATCAAGGCATTCAGGGAATTGACGGCACAATTAAAAGCTTTAATGCTTTAAAAGAAGAGTATAAAAATAAAGAGCTTTTTTCTTCCGGTTTAAAAAACAAAGAAGATGAAGACTTTAAACCTGTCCTAATCGAAAAAAAAGGCTGGAAGATTTTATTTTTATCGGTAACGGAACTTATCAACTCTCACGGTAAATCAAAACACAGGCTTTATTACTCGGAACCCTCAAAGGCAGGAAGGGAAAAACTTCTTTTATCCATAAAAAAAATGAGGGAAGAAAATCCTTGCGATATTTTTATTCTGTCTCTTCATCTAAACGAAGCAGAATACGGCCTTAAAGTTTTAGATAGTAAAAAGGCATGGTTTAAGGCCTTAGCCCAAGCAGGAATAGATGTAGTCTGGGCTAATCATCCCCATGTTTTACAGGATTGGGAGCTTTCAGAGGTGGAAATCTTAACCGATGATTCCAAAAAAGATATTATTCAAATCAATAAAGGAGAGAATAATGAACCTCTTGACTCTTTGCTCACACATAAAAAAAATGCTTTTTTTATGTACTCTATGGGAAATTTTATTTCGGGTCAAAGGTGGAAGGTGAACTATGCCGATCCGGCCTATTACAGGGAATATACGGGAGACTCAATAATAATGCAGTTACGCTTAAAAAAAATAGACGGTATTTTGCAGCCTGAAATAGAGGCAGCCCCTGTTTTAATTACAAACTATAATGAAAAAGATGCCCCCGTAATAAAACGGTTTACCCAAGAATGGATTGAGACCCTTCCCGAAAAAGAAAGGGCCTACTATCTTAAAAGGCTTGAGCTTATGAGGGCTTACTTGCCTAAGCTAAAATAAAAACTTACATTAAGGCCTTATACTTTTCGGCTAAAGCTTTTGCTTTTACGTTTGCAAGGCCTCGGTAGCGTTCAGGGTTTGCAAAAAATTCTTCGGGCTTATCAAAGTTAAGCTCTTTTAATCTTTCCGTAACAAGGGCAAAGACCTTTTCTTCGGCTTTTAAGGCCTCATAAAAACTTATCTTTTGATTTTCGGCAGCAAGGGTAATCTTACGTATTACCTCATGGGCATCGGAAACACCGCATTCCGCCAAAAGAATATAAGCGGGCTCGGCCATAACGCCTCCCCTAACCTTTCCTCCGCCCTGTAAAAGGTTTTTGAGCATGTTTTCCCTATCGGCCTGTAAGCCTTTTAAGATTGAATTCATACGGTTAAAGGCCAAAGCAAGGCCTGTCAGATAATCGGCTATAAACCTCTGGCTTGCAGAGTTGGATAAATCCCTTTGGTGTTCCGAGATTTGATCCATATAAAAACTCATTACGCGGGGAGAAAATGTCTTCCACAAGCTTTTTACATGCTCGGAGTTCCATGGGTTACGCTTTTGAGGCATGGTAGAAGATCCTACCTGTGTTGCACTAAAATATTCAAAAACCTCCCCTATCTCGGTTCTTTGCAAATTACGTAAATCGTCTGCAAGGTTTGCAATTATGCCGAAGGCAATATTTGCTTCAAGAAGGAGGCGGAGCATGTATTCAGGCTCCACAAGCTGATGAGAATATTCGGAAGGCTTTAAACCGAGGTAATCAAGGTAGATTTTTTCAAACCTCATAGGCTCGGAAACTATTAAGGATGCCGCATTATAAGCCCCTACGGCTCCGGCAAATTTTCCGCGTAAATCTTTTACAAGCTCTTCCATTTTTAAAATCGACTTACCCAGACGGGCTACATATTCGGAAACGGCATAGCCGAAGGTAATCGGAACCGCATGCTGACCGTGAGTACGCCCGACCTGAGGCGTTTCAGCCTCTCTTTCAGCTATATCGCAAAGTAAAAGTTCGGTTTTCTTTAAAAGAGGAATTATTACCTTTATGACAGCATCCCTTATCCTCATAGAAAAGGCCGTGTCGAGGATGTCGGCACTGGTAGCCCCAAGGTGAACCAAGGGAGCTGTATTTTCGGGAACTTTTTTCTTTAAGACATTTACCAAGGCTCTTATATTGTGCTGGGTCTTATGTTCTTCTTCATACACTTCGGAAGGATCGATATTTAAGGCAATATCGTCCAAGGTTCTTTCAAGCTCGCTGCTCAGTTTTGGAAGTAAAGAGCCTTTTTTTTCTTCTGCTATTTTAAGATGGGCCTTTACAAGGGCCATTTCGGCCATGGCACAATAAACAATGCCCGCTTCTTCCGATAAAAAAACCGACAGTTCGTCATAAAGACCTCCTTGCGGAAGGGAATAACGATGATCTATCGGCGATATATTTTTAAAAATACTTCTTGTTTCCATGTCCAATATAATGACCTAAAGAAGATGTTTAGTCAAGCGGTTTAATATCGGCTTATACAAGTTTTATTCATCATAAGAACTAGGGAGTACCGGTACTGTCTTTGAGCAGTTTTTCAATCATCTTCTAAGTTTTTACATCCATAGAAAGCCTGTTCACCGATTTTGGTAAGATTTTTACAAGCGGAAATATCCAACTTTGTTAAACCGGTACAGCCTGAAAAAGCCCATTCACCGATTTCGGTAAGACTAGCAGGCAGACGGACTTCAGTTAAGCCTGTACACCCGTCAAAAGCCCATCCCTCGATTTGGGTAACAGTATCAGGTATGGAAATTTGTGTAATACCTCCGGCTGCACATATAAGTTTTTTCATATTCTTTGTGTATATCACATTATCCTTACTGTAATAGCTTGTGTTTTCCGGGGCGACTATCAGCCTATGTAAATTTCTGCAGGCTGCAAAAGCTCCTTTACCGATTTCGGTAAGCCTTGCAGGTAAACGGACTTCAGTTAAACCTGTACACTCGTCAAAAGCCCAGTAACCGATTTTGGTAAGACTTGCAGGTAAGCGGACTTCAGTTAAGCCGGTACAGCCAAAAAAAGCCCATCTGCCTATGTCGACAAGATTTGTACAGGCAGAAAAGTCGATTTCAGTTAACCCCTTACAGTCGTAAAAAGCATTCTCACCTATTTTTTTAACCTCTGCAGGAAGTATAAGTTTTCCTTGCAGTTTTGTTTTATCGGTAAGTCCGGTGAGTGTGCCGTCTTTATCAATGATTAGTAAGGGCTTTGTGTTTTTCTGTAACTGTTCTTCTAATTCCTTAAGCTTTGCTTGTGCCTCAGTCAGCCCCTGATCCGCAGCTTTACCAAACCATTCGGAAGCTTTTTTATAATCCTTTTTTACTCCTATTCCCTGATAATACAGCCAGCCGAGACTAAACTGGCCTTCGGCATCACCCTGTTCCGCTGCTTTTCGATGCCAGTAGACGGCTTTTTCATCATTTTGCTCAACTCCAATCCCATTGTGATACATCCAGCCGAGCTTATTCTGAGCCTTAGCCAGCCCTTGTTCCGCTGCTTTGAAGTACCATTCTGCGGCCTGTTCATGGTTTTTTGCAAGGCCTAAACCATCAAAGTACATATTTCCAAGATTAAACTGTGCCTCAGCAAGGTCTTTTTCAGCGGCCTTACGATACCAGTAAACTGCTGACTCATAGCTTTGCTCTATGCCCCGTCCTGTTTTATACATAAAGCCAAGATTATTCTGTGCCTCGTAAAGCCCTTGTTCCGCTGCTTTACTATACCAGTAAACGGCTTGTTTATAATTTTGCTCTACACCCAATCCTTCCTTATACATAAAGCCAAGGTTGTTTTGTGCCCAGGCATGACCCTGTTCGGCTGATTTTTTGTACCAGTAAACGGCTTGCTTATAACTTTGCTCTACACCTTTCCCTTCTGCAAACATGTCTGCAAGATTGTTCTGAGCTAATATATGTCCTTGTTTGGCAGCTTTACGATACCAGTATGCCGCTGTTTCGTAATTTTGCGTTACGCCCTTGCCCTCATAATATAAACCGGCTAGCTTGTTTTGTGATTCGGCAAGTCCTTTTTCAGCCTCTTTCTGCAGTATCCGTATTTCATCAGTTTCCTCTGCATGAAGAGGGCTTACAAATAACAGCGGCAGCATACATACAGCCGTCATCATAAAAACTTTTATAAGAACGAATCCTTTTTTCTTTGCTTCCTTCATTGTAAATACTCCCAAAAGTTCATAGACATGCTAACTTCTTATTTTATATCGATATAGAATTTTTTGATGTACCTTATTCTTGCGTCTGCTTTATCCCAAAATTTGCTTTCGGGATAGGCCTTAGTCAGGGTTTGATAGGCTTCCAAAGCTTTTTTTACATTTTTATTGGGGCCGTTTAATTCGTAAGCTTGCCCCCGTAAAAATAAGGCTTCATCCAAATTTACAGAATAATTTTTAAAAAAATCTTCTGTCGAATTTAGAGCACTTACTGCATTTCCTTCCGAAATATAGCCCCTTATCATGTCCAGCATCTCTGCAGCCGATTTAAAATCCTGTCCGGACGTTTTAGACTCTGATTTTTCGGTTACGGTTATAAGATCGGGAGCATCATAAACTTTCTTATTTTCGTTTTTTTTAGCTGAAGATGAAGACTCAGCCTTTAACGGTGTTCCGGCTAAAACTTCATCATATTTATTTTCCTTTTTTAAATCCGGCTTATTTTCCTTCTGAGTGTTTATAGGCCCCTTATAGTCAGGTGCTTTAACCGTATTATTAAGCTTTGTTTTCGCTTTTTCAACATGAACGGCAATAGAATCCGAAATAAAGTTATCCGAAAAAACATCAAAGTACGAAAAGTTAAGAATATATGAACCTTCATCTCCAGCTCCAAAATGGAAGATAGAGGTACCGCTTTGAAGTTTTCTTTGCTGATACTTTATACCTTTTTGTGCAGAGGACTCACCTAAGTACACCCACCCCTCTCCGGGGTATACAACTTCAAGCCTCTGTCCCGTATAGAGCTTTACCGAACGGGAGGCTTTTTCTTCTTTTGACTCATCAGGTTCGGTACTTGGAAATTCCGAAAAAACGCGGGCAGGTTCACTATCCTTAATTTTTTCTTCGTTCACAAGATTCTTATCTAAATTATCCGTATTGGAATTATCTTCATTGGATATGCCGGGACCTTCAGGTATAGAAGGTTTTGTTTCTGCTGCTGCAGGAGCTTTATCGGAATTTATTACGGGTTTTTCTTGTTTTTTATCAGACTTGTTTGTAACGGACTGATTAGATGTTAAAGGAGCCGAATCCTGAGGTTTTTTTTCTTCAGGCGGTTCTAAAGGAGCAGGTTTAATTACAGAAGGTAAATCGGGTTTTGCCTCATTAGATGAGACTGCTTCATCATTCGATGGGGAGGTCTCATTTTCATCCTCCGTATCAACTATCATCTCCAATGCCGGTTTATCGGCAACAGGTTTAGGATCGGAAACGGATTCTACCGATTCGGCTTCAGGTACTTTCATGATTATAATCTTTTCGGAATTCTTAACATTTTCAGAATCCTTGGGAGCTTCAGTATCGGATTCCTCATCGGTTTCAGTTTTGGGTTCATTAACCGCAATATCTTCAGTTTTTTTATCTTCAATTAAAGCTTCGCCTGTATTTTTTTTGGTACTTGCACAGGAATTAAAAAAGATAAAAATCAAAAATAATATTAATATAAAACGTATTGACAATTTCATGGAGCCGCCTCCAATATTTTATCGGCAATTTTTTTATTCTGTTTATGCAGTTCCTCCATATCCTCTTCCGTAGGAGGCTCATACCAATAGTCAACCTCTTCTTTTTCCCATATTTTACGCTGTTCCCGCGAAAACTGTATAGGAGGCAGATAAAGCGGTTCGTCTATAATCTGAATTTTATCGGTATCTACCTTACCGGATTTAAAATCGGAATTTTTAGATGATAGAACAGCTTTTTTTGTTTCGGAATGTGATGCATCATCTTTTTTTTGTGAAAAAATAATCAAAAGGAGGCTTAAAATTAGGATAAAAATCAAAGCACATACAATTATAATAACAGCCTTCCTGTTATGAGAAAAGGAATCCTGCATGTTTTTTAAAATACCGCTTATTTTACTCTTGAGGTCTATCATCTTCTGAAATTTCCTCCTCATCGTTTACGGTTTTTATTCTTTTAGGCGGATGAGGCGGAATATAAACTCCCTCCTCAGGCTCAACATCTTCTTCTACAAAGGGCTCATTAACCAAATCTATAGTTTTTGATTCAAGGTCTGATTCATTATCCAGTCTTATGGCTATAACCTTTGAAACACCCGATTCTTCCATGGTAACGCCCAGCATGGCGTTTGCACCCAAAACGGTCTTTTTATTATGAGTGATAACAATGTACTGGCTTACATTTGCAAATTCACGAAGCGTAGTAACAAAGCGGGTAACATTTTGCTCATCAAGGGCTGCGTCAATTTCGTCGAGAAGACAGAACGGAGAAGGCTTTACCATATAGGTTGCAAATAAAAGAGCTACCGCCGTCATGGATTTTTCTCCACCCGATAATAGACTTATGTTTTCAAGTTTTTTTCCGGGGGGCTGTGCAAAAATTTCAATTCCCGATTCAAGCACATTTTTCGGATCTGTTAAGCGTATTTCTGCCCTTCCTCCTCCAAAAAGTCTCCTAAACATATTATGAAAATTCTTTTTAATTTTATTATAGGTGTCCAAAAAAAGCTCGGTGGATTCGGCCGTAATCTCGTCCGTAATCCTCTGCAAGTCTGCACGGGCCTTATCAAGATCGCTTATATGTTTAGTTAAAAATTCATAGCGTTCTTTAACGCTTTCAAATTCTTCGGGAGCCATAAAGTTTACCCGTCCCAAAGAATCAAGCTTTTGCTTAATCGAAGAAAGACTGTCCCTAAGTTCACTTACGGACGAGGTCAGAGTAAACATCCTCTCTTCAAATTCCATAAGCTCTCTGGAATGCTTTTCTCTAAAATTTTCTTTTGTGTTACGAATATCGGCTTCAATCCCTGCAAGATCCAAATGGAATTTTTCCAAAAGAGAGTTGGCCTTTGAAAGCTCTGCAGTAAGTTTGTCAACCTTTCCCCTCTTACTGGCAAGGTCGGAGTTTTTTATCGAGATTTCATTTTCAAGTTTTTCAAGCTCGGCACTTATCTTTCTTCCCTCATATTCCAAAGAATTTATCTCGCCTTCAAGTTCCGAAATATCTTCTTCCGTTTGCTTTAATTGTTTTTCCTCGGTAAAAAATTCGTTTTCAAGGTCATGAAGTATTTTTTTCTCTGAAGAAAGCTGACGTTCTAAAAGTTTAACCTGATCTTCGGCATTTTTTGCCTGAGCATCTACCTTGGCCCTGTTTACACGCAAGTCTTCAAGGGTTTTGCGATAGTCGTTTATCTTAACGGAAAGCTCGTTGTTTTCTTCTATCAAAGCGGCAATTTTAGTACGGTTATTTTCGATAGATTGCCTGTTTTCCAAGATAGCGGCATCGACGGCTCTTTTTTTGGTAATAATACCTTCAGGAGCCAAAAAGTCATCAATAAAGCCTGCCGAAGATTTTTTATATTTTTCAAGAGCATTTTGAATTTCATCGCTTATGGATAAAAGTGAAGAAAAACTTTGAACGGAGTCTTCTGCAAATTTTTTTACATCATCTGCAGAGTGATTTTCTATCGCAGCAAAGTCGGAAAATATAGCTTTTTTTCCCGTAATTAAAACCTTTAACCGGTTTAAAGCACCGTCCAAGTCTTTTTCGGCTTCCAAGCGATTTGCCGAGGAATAACCTGCCGATCTTAAATTTTTATCAAGCTCGGTAACGATATCTTCGGTTATGGACTTTAATTCAAGCTCCATATCTCCTCTCATATCGTCAAGCCTTTTTATATCGTCTTCAAGTCTTTTTACTTCTTCCTTATTTGAAGTAATCTTATGGCTTGCCAAGTCTATGTTTTTTTCAAAGTCTTCGGCATTTTTTTCTATTGCAGAAACCTGTTTTTTAAACTCAAAAACATCGGCATTTTTTTCGGAAATATCGTCCTCAAGGCTTTCAATATTTTCCTTGATTGAAGAGGTCTTAGCCTCCAGCTGGTTAAGCTTTAGCTTAAGCTCGGAACGGCGTTTATTGTAAATTTGAACCTGCTCCTGCTTACCTTTTTGTTCTATAGCTAGGTTTAATACCTTTGTCCGGTAAGCATTAAGCTTCTCTTCCATTCCATTTACAATATCCATATTTTCGGAAAGGAGTCCGTGAATACCGTCAATTTGCTCCTGTATGGAATCTCTTTTTTCGGAAGCTTCTTTTAAGCTTTGTTTTTTTGCGGCAAGGCCGTCTACAAAACTTTTTAAGCGTAAAAGCTGAATATCCCTTTCATGTTCAAAAACGGCATCTTTTAGCTCACGATACTTAATCGTTTGTTCAGACTGAATTTTTAAGGTATCATAAGATCTGCGGACCTCGGCCAAAGCAGCTTCAATCTGTTTCATATTTTCTTGAGTTTTTTCGAGCTTTCGTTCAGCATCCTGCCTTTTTACCTTAAATTTCGTTATACCGGCCGCTTCTTCAAAAAGATAACGCCTTTCTTCAGGCTTGCTCGAAAGAATCTGGTCGATTTTTCCCTGTTCCATAACGGAATATGCAGCCTTTCCGACACCTGTGTCCCAAAAAAGCTCTCTAATTTCACGCAGCTTTGCCGGCTGGTTGTTGATAAAATATTCACTTTCCCCTGAACGGTAAAGCCGCCTCTTTATAGCTATTTCGCTTAAATCTAAACTCAAAAGGCCCTTTTCATTGCTTATAGTCAAAGTTACTTCTGCAATATTAAGTTGATTTCTCTTTTCGGTACCGTTAAAAATAACGTCTTCCATTTTGTCGGCCCGTAAAGTACGGGACGATTGCTCACCCAATACCCACTTTACTGCATCTACTACGTTACTTTTTCCGCAGCCGTTGGGACCTAGGAGAGCTGTTATACCATCTGCAAATTCAATTTTTACTCTATCGGGAAAGGACTTAAATCCGAAAATTTCAAGATTTTTAAGAAACATAGCCCGAACATCCTTTTAACATGTACATATAGAGATTATACAATTTATTTGCTTGTTTGTCATTAGGAATTGAAAAGTTTTTAAGGGATAGAATAGTTTTTCCGATAAAATGGTATTATGAAAGTATTGGTTTTTGATAGAAAAATAGAAACGCTTGCCTTTTTGTGTGAAAAGCTGGAAAATCATGGAATTATAACTATTGCTGCAGAAAACGGCAGCAAATTTATATGTAATTACTTGGATCCCGAATTGGATGCCATCATTGTAGCAACAAAAGAATTAGTCCATTATAGCTTAAATGAAGCTCGATTGATAAAAAAGATATACAAAGACATTACAATTTGTACTTATTTTCACGAAGATTGCTATAATATAAAAAAGGTCAATATAGTAAGCTCTTCAGGAATACCAGAAAGCATAAAAAGAAATGAAAAAATCCTCAAAATAATTCTTTCAAAATGTAAAAGAAGACCGGATCTTAATAAAGACTATATTTACAGCCTGCCTAAAAAGTCCGGAATCTTGCTAAAGCACTTAATTATAAACAGACAAAAAGGATTAAGTGATGAAGAGATAAGCACAATTTTTTGGGGAGAAAAAATTCCTTCAAAACAAAACAGCATCTATAATCATGTTTACAACCTAAAAAAATCTCTCAAAAAAAGTTTTAGCAATAGATATACTATTTTAAAAGCAAACAAACGTTACAGGCTTATAAAACTAAAAAAAGAGGCTTAAACTTCATGATTTAAGCCTCTTTTATAAAGACTAGGAAATGCCTAGGACACCGGCGACACGCTCCAAAACTTTTTTGCGGTCAAGCGGCTTTACAATATAGTTCTTGGCTCCAAGCAAAAGAGCTTTTTTTACAAGTTCCTCTTTTCCCAGAGCACTTATCATAACTACCTTGGCATTTTTATCGAATGCCATTATCTGCTCCAAGGCGGTTAGACCGTCCATTTTAGGCATCGTAATATCCATTGTTACAAGGTCAACATTGGGACATAATTCTTTATATTTTTCAACGCCCTCAAATCCGTCAACAGCGGTAGCAATAACCTCATAACCTTCACTATTCAATATCTGTCCTATTTGCTTTGTAACAAATATGGAATCATCAACAACCAAAATCTTATAAGGTGTTCCATCCGGTTTTTTGCCTTCAGGGGCTCTCTCGTTAATATTCGGAAAATCTTGTTTCGATATCATAATAAAACTCCTTTAATTTTCTTATACTCGGTCACGAATTGCGACGTTGATTTCTACTTTACCCTGAGGAGCAGTCATCGGCACAATTAAAGCTTCGATATCGTTATTGGATATCTTCATATTTTCGCCTGTAAACAGAGCCGGAGGAGTTAAGTCAAACTTAAATCCTAAATCATGAAGCTTTGTTACAGCCTGAGCCGTAATAAGATTAGCCAATTCCGTAATCGTTGCACGAGCAAGCTCATCAAATTCCGACAATTCCTCGTTATTCATTGCAGAGGCAATCTTTAAAGCTGTGTCCAAGGTCATATCGAATATAACCCGGCCCTCAACATCCCCGGCAAGACCTACAATAGCTGCAACACCCATAACCGGCATACAAGTCGATTTTAGGTACAAGTCGCCGCGTTTTATATCCTCACTTAAAACTTGTGACAGGATATTGTAAGCAGCTTCGCTAAACGGATTAATATACTCTACACGCATTTATTTCTCCTTATCCTTTTATATTTATTCTTTTGTAAAAATTACAATATCACCTGAGCTGTTTCTCAGCCAGCCGTCTTGCTTGGGCATTGCCTCATTATGACCCAGAATTATAAGTCCGGAATCTTTAAGCTTTTCCCTAAATTCTTCTATTAGGGTTCTTTGAACATTTGGATTCATAAAAGACAAAACATCCCTTGCAACAATTATATCTACATCGGGAACGGCATTTTGATGAGTACAATCATGGTACTCAAAAAGAATCATATCCTTTATCTCTTTTGAAAATGTCAAACTTCCTGAAGCAGTCTTTGTAATATATGTCTCATAAATACCTGAAGCAATATCATCGGGAACCGAAAGCATAGGAGCATTCGAAATAGCCAACAAATCCGAATCATTTGCATAAATCTTTACATGAGCACGAGGATAACGCATTTTTAATAGAACAGCAAGACTGTATGCTTCATATCCTTGGCCGCATCCTATACACCAAACATTAATTACGGAAGAAGTATTCTCCGGAAGCATTTTATAATAGGCATTTATATAGGCCTCACTCCAAAAGTTTTTTGTAAAAGGTGACAAGAAAGAGGATAAAAATTCTCCGGCATCTTTTTCGGATTGAATTTGCAAGCTTCCTGAAGGACGCATATCCTTCCACTCTACATACCTCTCCTTGACCCAATCTTCATTAACGGCAGAAATATAGAATTTACCCATAGCCGATAATGTATCGCCTATAAATTTTATATCCAAATTTTCTGAAGATTGATTTACTTGTACTTTTACAGGCTCTTTTACTGCAGCGGCTGTAACAGGAGGTAAATTTTCTTCAACTTTATCTTTTTGACGCGAAGCAAATATCTTATCGACATCAAGAAGAATATACAGATGACCTCCGTTTTCTACAACACCGTGAATATATTTAATATTTATATCACCGAAGATAGGATGCGGGGGCTGAATTGTACTGCTGGATACACCCACAACCTTATCAATAAAGTCAACTACAACACCGAAGGTCTGATCTTGAACATTTATGATAACCATACTTTCAGGCTGGTTTTTTTTGCGAGTCGGTACCGGAATATTAAAGAAAATACGCAAATCAATTATCGGAATAATATCACCGCGGAGGTTGTATACTCCCAACACAAATGGAGAAGTATTGGGTACATAGGTAAAGTTTCCAGCCTTTGCTATTTCCTTAACGCGCATAATATCTATAGCATAATCCTTACCGGCAAGGGAAAATGTTACCATCTTAAAATCAACGACAACAACCTGTTCATGAAGAGAATCGGCTTCACCGCTGCTTAGATCCGTATTTGTATTTAATTTTAATTCATTTGTTTCTTCCATAAATCCTACTCCACCTACCAAATTGAAGCCTCACGGCGCTCCCTAGCCTGCATTTCCTGCTTTAAACCAAGCTCAAGCAGCTGTGCAACATCTATAATCAATGAAACGGAGCCGTCACCTAAAATTGAGGCACCGGCAATTCCCGGAGAATTGGTAAACTGATCCTTTAAAGGCTTTATTACAACCGATTCTTCACCGATAAGACTGTCTACCATAAGACCTACTTTTTTCTCTTCGGTTCCTACAACGACTATATAATTATATCCGTCATCATCGGTTTCTGCAGATGTAATACCGAATAGGCGATTAAGCCTTAAAAGGCTATATACCTCATCACGGACATTAAAAACTTCATAGTTATCTATGCGGTTAATTTCATCCGGCTTTACCCTATGGCTCTCTATAACCGAAGTAATCGGAATCGAGTAAACCTCATCCCCTACCCTGATCAAAAGCCCCGCTATAATAGCCAAAGTCAAGGGTAGTTTTATTATAAAGCGGGTTCCGACATTGGGTTCGGATTCTACCATAACGGTTCCGTTTAATTTTTCGATATGAGTCTTAACTACATCAAGACCTACACCTCGGCCTGATACGCTCGAAATCGTTTTACTTGTCGAAAAACCGGGAGCAAAAACCAACTGGAAGGCCTCAACATCGGTAAGGCTTTTATTCGGGTGTAAAATTCCTCTTTCAACGGCCTTTTGCTTTACGGCTTCAACATCGATTCCGTGACCGTCATCGGCAACTTCGATAACAATCATATTGCCTTCGTTGCTGGCTTTAAGAAGAAGCGTTCCTTGTTCCGGTTTTCCAAGCTTTTTGCGTACATCAGGAGATTCAACACCATGATCAAGGGAATTTCTTACACAGTGCATTATAGGATCAAGCAAGTCTTCAACAACAGACTTGTCGAGTTCAGTATCTTCACCTTCAATTACAAGTTGAACATTTTTATTTAAGTCTCTTGAAAGGTCTCGAACAACACGGGGGAAGCGGCTGAAAATCTGACTGATAGGAACCATTCGTATTTTCATAACCCCTTCTTGAAGCTCGCCCGAAATACGGCCTAAGTTTTGAGATGAAGACTTAAACTTTGTAACGGCAGCCTTCATTGAAGAATCAAAATCGCCGAAAACTTCCAAAAGGCTTGAATATTCGTTTAAGACATCCTGTTTTATGGAATTTATATCATAACCCTGCTGAATTTTCTCAAGATATTCGGGCATCTTATCCAAAAGTTTTCTTGTTTTATCTTTATAAGTTGTACTGGAGTTTTGAAACTTATCATAGAGTTCTGCAAATTCAATAGTGCTCTGGTTTAAAGAAGCCTTAGTTATAACGGTCTCACTTACCAAGTTCAAAAGATAATCTATTCTGTTTGCATCTACACGCAATATGGAACCTGATGATGAGTGACCGCTTCCCTGCGGATTTGTTTGAGCCTGTTTTTTCTCAGGTTTAGAAGGCTGTTCTTTAGATTCTTCAACTGTTTTTTCTTCCGCTTTTTCGGAAACTTTTACCTCAGGAACACCGGCTTCGGGAGCCTTTGCCGGAGAAGGCTGTACAGGCTTAGAGCTTTCAATAGTTGCCTCTTTAATATCAAGTTTTTCGGCACTTGCAGAAAGAGTAACATCGCCTATAAAGGCAGCCTTTTCCAATATTTTGCTGTCCGATGCTGAAGACAAAAAGTAAATTACCGTTTCATGGAATTCGTCTTCATATAAGGCATCAAAATCCGGAAATGTTTTTAAAACACTGCCGTAGTCTTTTAAGGCAGCAAAAACCTGAATACCACCTACGGAATTCATCAAATTTGATTCATCAAACTTTACAACAACAGCATATAAGTCTTCACCTTTTTGAATAGTCTCAGCCAACTCAAGAATTTCATACTCTGAAAAATAATCTTTGACATCCAAACTTGAAGCCGCAGCCTGAACTTTCGGTGCAGAAACAGGAGGGGCAGCTGCAGTAACAGAAACCTTAGGTGCTGAAGCCTTGCTGCTCTTTTTATCGGGCTTTGCAGGGATAAATGATCTTAATTGATTTACAATACCGGACACATCATCCGAGTATACTGAACCTGAGGCTCTGGCATCCAACATAAGTTTAATTACATCGATGGATTTTAACAGCAAATCTACAGTTTCTCCGGTTACTTTAACAGAACCGCTTCTAATCTCATCAAGAAGATCTTCCATTGCGTGAGTAAATTGAGACAACTCCAGCATCTCTACAGTAGCAGAACCGCCCTTTAAAGTATGAGCAGCTCTGAATATCTCATCGACTGCGTTACGATCCTCGGGATTTTGCTCTATAACCAAAACATTGCTTTCAAGTATTTCGACCTGTTGTTCAGCTTCACTGAAAAAATCTTTTAAAAGTTCTTCGTTATTGATATCAAGATAATCACTCATACATATATTCTATACTATTTGCAATATTAGTCAAGAAGAAAACTGCTTTTTTTTAGTTTTTTTATTTATAAGAGCTTTTTTTTAAACTTAACTAGATTTTTTTTTGAATTTATTGTAGAATATGCAGGTATGAGTATCAAAAGCAAAAAAATAAAATTTTTATTATTCTTCCTTTTTATAAAAACTACCCTTGTTTTTTCCCAAGGATTTTCGGTTCCTCACTTTGAAAACACCAATACTTTTTACGGCTTAACCGGCAAACCATACATAACTGCCGACTCTCTAATACAGCTCAAACTCAGGATGGAACCGTCTAATAAGTTTTACTTTGATATGAATATCGATGCAAGCATTGACAGGCTTATAGATTTTTTTTATCAGTCTCAAGATCCTAAGTTCGATGGAAATTTCCGCTTTTTAGGAGCCTCCTTTAATTTTCCTAAAATACAAAATCTGCCTCTTTCTCTTGCAATATTTACCGGCATATATGATACCTTAGGCTCAGGCTCCATTTTACAGGAACACCTTAAAGTAAAGATGCCGGATCCTGAATTTAGGCGTTATCATCCTGCTTCGGCCTTCCGTCCGCGCAATTTTGTACAAGGTACAGGGTTCGGAATTTATGGAGCCTTTTTTTCGGGTTTTTACCTTGGAACATACCTGACTTGGAATGAAAAATTGGGAGATAATCTTCAAATAAAATCGGATTTTAGAATGGGCGGAGCCTTTGACTTTTTTGCCTTTGATTTTTTTGCCGGAGCCTCCTTTCCAAAAAATGTGATAAAAACAAAATTCAGGACAGGTCTTGCAATGCTTTTTCAGGCAGATGACAGCTATGACTTTTTTACCGAGATAGGTATAGCAGAAATAAAAATCGAAAATATTGATGTTAAAGACTTTACTTCCAATTTCTATGCATCATTTGAAGCAAGAATAAAAAAAGATTTGATAAGGTCAAGCATAGCCTGTTTTGTATCTCCTATCTTTTTACTTCCCAAAAGCATCAATAATCCATTATTGAAAGATTCTTTTTTTACCGGTTTAAGCGCTGATGTAGGAATTGGAAATCTTGAAACAAAAAACATGGAAGGCGGAATCCATCTGATGGGAACGATAAATCCCTTAAAACCTACAATGATAACCCCATTCTCGTTTTTAATCAGTCCTTTTTATACCATAAGAGCAGACGGCTTTACACTCGATTTTCGTTTACCTGTAAACCCCCTGCTTTACAACGATATATCAAAAATGATAACGGCACAAATATCAATAAAGGCGGTGTACTAATGAAAAAGATACTAAGTATTTTAGTTTTTTTTACATGCGTGAGTATTTTGTTTTCTCTTGACGTTACGGCATCTATAAACGTAGGAAACACACCCTTTGACTCAAAGGGTTATACAGGAAAAATACCTGATTTCGGCTTTAAATTGATTTTAAATGAAGATTTGGGTAAAAATGTAAACGGAAAATTAGCTGTTCAAAGACATATAGGGATAGGAAACATAATTTGGGGAAGAATAGCTTATGCAACCGAAATGATAGATATCTCGATAGGACCGACTTTAAGTGTATTTAATGCAGGACTTGACAATAAAAATGTAAGTACAATCTTTCAACCCGGTTTAGGAACATCCTTATCCTTTAAATTACCGATAGGATTTTTTACGTCATTGGATACAAATTTTTCGATTCCATTAGCATCGGTAAAAACTAAAAACGTATATCTTCAAAACGGGCACTTTGAGTTGGGCTGGAGATTTCCTAACATAATTGCATCTATAAAGTTGAGCCAAAAAAACAAAAGTATTGTTGAAAATCCGGACGAAACACATATTTCAATATCCGATATAGGATTTTATACGGTATCATATTCAAAACCGTCGGGAATAAGAATCCCCTTAAATATAATTTATAGAGTAAACCATTTTCAAAAAACAGGATCACTAAATGAAAAAATAGCCGATATCGTATTGGAAACAGGGATAAATCATGCTGTTTCGAGCGATATTGAGTGGTTTGTTAATTTCGGAGCTTCGGTATTTTCTTTTTCTTTAACAAATGCCGGCAAACGGGTTAAAAAGTTTTTTTTCAATGCTGAAGCCGGTATTGTGTTAAACTTTAACTAAAGCACCTAAACAAAATGAGCTTAAATAAAGTTGACATATGACCTAATATAGGTTAATATAAAAACAATAAAAATAAGGAGTTTTTATGAAAGTAGCTATCAACGGATTCGGAAGAATCGGAAGACTTGTTTTTCAAGCCTTGGTAAATCAAAACTTGCTTGGAAAAGACAAATTCGATGTTGTTGCAGTTGTTGACCTTTCAACGGATGCAAAGTATTTTGCCTATCAATTGAAATACGATTCGGTTCAAGGCAAGATGAATGCCGAAATAGGCACTGATGGAGATGATGTCCTTGTAGTAAACGGTCATAAAATTAAGTGTATATCGGGAAAGGGATTAACTCCTGCACAATTACCGTGGAAAGAACTCGGAATCGAGGTTGTAATTGAAAGCACCGGTATTTATACAAATGAAAAGGCCTACGAGCATATCGAAGCCGGAGCAAAAAAGGTTATCATCTCAGCTCCCGGAAAAAGTAAGGATCCTTCAAAACCCATTAAAACATTTGTTATGGGCGTAAACGAAAACGAGTATAAGGCAGCAGAGCATCATGTAGTTTCAAATGCAAGCTGTACTACAAACTGCTTGGCTCCTGTTGTGCACGTTCTTTTAAAGGAGGGCTTCGGCATTGAAACAGGACTTATGACAACCATTCATGCCTACACGGCAACTCAAAAAACTGTAGACGGTGTTTCTCTAAAAGACTGGAGAGGCGGAAGGGCCGCAGCCGTAAACATTATCCCCTCAACCACAGGCGCTGCAAAGGCTGTAGGAGAAGTTCTTCCCACTACAAAAGGAAAACTGACAGGTATGTCCTTTAGGGTTCCTACCCCCACGGGCTCCGTTGTAGACTTAACAATCCGCACCGAAAAAGATACCTCCATTGAGGAAATCGATAAGGCAATTAAAAAAGCCTCGGAAAGCTATCTAAAGGGTGTTTTAGCCTATTGTGATGAAGAAATAGTTTCTACCGATATTATTCACGATCCTCATTCTTCAATCTATGACAGCAAGGCAACTTTACAAAACAACCTTCCCGGCGAAAAGAGATTCTTTAAACTTGTTTCATGGTATGATAATGAGTGGGGTTATTCCAACAGAGTAATCGATCTGCTTAAATTTATAACAAAGTAGAATTACATTAAGAATTTAAGTAAAAGAAAAAAGCCCTTGCAGTTTTTGCTTAAGCTGCAAGGGCTTTTCTTATAAAAAGTTTTTAAACCTTATTCCGGCATCTCAAAGCCTTCAGGAATTTCGATATTTGAGGAAACGGTCTGAACATCATCATCTTCTTCCAACTTATCGATCATCTTTAAGGCTTTTTGAGTTGTATCGGCATCTAAGGCTACATAGGTATCCGGAACCATCGATACGGCAGCAGATACGGATTCAAAGCCTTTTTCCTGTAAAGCTTCAAGAACCGAAGCAAAGTCGTTGGGATCGGTTGTTACGGTAATAACACCGTCTTCAGTTGCAATATCTTCGGCTCCTGCTTCAAGAGCGGCTTCCATAATTGCTTCTTCACTTACAACTTCGGCATCATATTCGATAACGCCTTTTCGGTTAAACATATAAGCTACGGAACCTGTTGCACCCAAGTTTCCGCCGCTCTTTGTAAAAATATTTCGAACACTGGCTGCTGTTCTGTTTTTGTTGTCCGTTAAAACTTCAACCAAAACGGCAACTCCGCCGGGGCCGTAGCCTTCATACAAAAGCTCCTCATAGTTTACAGCTCCAAGCTCTCCTGTACCCTTCTTAATTGCTCTTTCTATGTTGTCTTTAGGCATGTTTGCAGCACGAGCTTTTAAAACAGCTGTTCTAAGTCTTGGGTTAGTAGCCGGATCTCCGCCTCCCATTTTTGCAGCAATTGAAATTTCTTTGATAAATTTAGTAAACAGCTGACCTCTTTTAGCATCAGCTGCGCCCTTGGCATGTTTAATTGTCGCCCATTTACTATGTCCTGACATGAAAACTCCTTACTCTCTTTCTAAAAAAAATAGATTATTGGGAACCTCTAAAAACTTCAGTTTTTTAGAGGTTTACCTTAGATTTAACTTGCGAGTTTTTCATACGTCATTTATAAATAAAGACTTATGAAAAACTCGCTGGGCATTTCTATTCCGAAGGACGCGAAGCAAATCCAACAAGGTTTTTAGAAATGCCCTATAATATTACACAAAAAGACAAAATATGTCAATGGAGCCATGAAAAAAAAGACCCGATTAAATATCGGGTCTTTTTTTAACCATAGTCTCTTATGGGCGCCTTGCAGCAACACCTTTTTCAATAAGTGCTATAAACTCATGTTCATACCAATCTTGAGAATAAGGAAAATGCTTTCGGATAACGGGTTTTAATTTAAATTCGATAGCATCTTTGCAAGCTTCGCAGACGTCATATTCGCGGATATGCCAGTAATTCATACCTGTAACAGGATTTACCAGCTCTTTTCTACAAATATCACAGTTTAATGTCTTCATAATAATACTCCTTACTTTGTTTATATCAATATATATCATTGTAACTCATTTTTCATACTTTGTCGAGTAAAAAAACGATTTTTTTCAATTTTAAAGCATTTTTTATCACTTAAATTGCCTTTGTTCTTTCTTTTAAGAAAGCTTTGTGCTCTTCATCCAAATAAGGCATAAGTCTTTCACAAACTTCTTTGTGATAATCATTGAGCCATTTAATATCATCATTTGAAAGAATTCCGGGGACAATGGGTCTTGTATCAATGGGACAAAGAGTTATCGTTTTAAATTGATAGAATTCTCCGTCTTCGGTTTTTGTAAATTCGGTAGTAACAACAAGGCTTTCAATGCGGATTCCGTGGCTTCCGGCAACATAAAGGCCGGGTTCATTGGATGTTACCATACCGACTCTCATCGGGACATCTAAAAATTTGCTTGAAATCGATTGGGGCCCCTCATGAACTGAAAGTACATAGCCTACACCGTGTCCGGTTCCATGTTTGTAGTCCCTTCCTTTTGCCCAAAGGTGCTCTCTGGGGATAGTATCTATGGCATGACCTGTGGTTCCGGCCTTAAATTTAGCTCTGGCAAGAGAAATATGGGCTTTTAAAACAAGGGTATAATCCGTTTTTTCCTGCTCTGTAAGTTCTCCAAGCTTAATGGTTCGAGTAATATCTGTTGTACCGCCTAAGTACTGACCGCCGCTGTCCAAAAGCAAGAAACTTTTAGCTTCAAGTTTGGCAGAATTTTCAGGGGAAGGAGCATAGTGAATTATAGCACCGTTAGGGCCGTAACCCGAAATAGTTTCAAAACTTTCTTCCAAAAAATCCTTGCCTTCGGCACGGAATTTTAAGAGCTGTTCGCTTACATCCCATTCAGTGATACCATTTCCGGCATTTTCTTCTACCCATTTTAGGATTTTTACCATTGCAGCACCGTCTTTTTCCATAGTATAATCGAAGTTTTTAAGTTCAACTTCATTTTTTATTGCTTTAAGAGTTGAAGTTAAGTTTAAGCCTTTTTCGGTTTTAGCTTTTATTTGGTTGTATAGATAAACATTTGTTCTTGCAGGATCTATGTAAACTTTTCCTGTAAGTTTTGCGGCTTCTGTAAATACATCTTCATATCCCATCACCGTAATACCTTGTGAAGCAAAGTAGGTCTTAACATCATCCGTTAATTGTTTCTCGGAAATAAAAATAACGGCTCTTGTTTTATCTACCAGCGCATACGCAGTAACTACGGGATTGCATCTTATATCTCTTCCTCGGACATTAAAAAGGTAACAGACGTCCTCCAGGGCACCGATAACCGTAGAATCTGCCTTTTTTTCGGCAAGCATTGAACGGACTTCTTCAATCTTTTCTTTTGCCGATTTTCCGGTATATTTTTCATCGAGTATAAAAGCCTTGCTTAAAACCGCCTGAGGACGATTTTCCCATATTTCGCCTATTAGGTCAAGATTAGTAACAAGTTCTATACCTTCAAGTTCCTTTTCCATGGAATCGAAACCGAAAACGGAAACAACCTTACCGTCCATTCCGAACTTTTCACCCGATTTTAAGTTGGATTTTAAAAACTCGTTGATTGTCGGAACACCGGGTTCAAGCATTTTATAAAGCTCAACAACCGAACCTTTAAGCTGTTTTTCAGCCTGAAGAAAATATCGGCCGTCAGTCCATAAAATAGCCTTATCCTTTGTAACAAGGACGGTTCCTGCCGACCCTGTAAAACCGGAGATAAACTCCCGTGTTTTATAGTTTTCAGGTAAATATTCACTCTGATGGGGATCAGAGGACGGGATTAAATAAGCACTTAAAGAATGCTCTTTCATTTTTTGCCTTAAAGCGGCAATTCTATCATTTACAGTCATATAAAACCATCCTAAAAATTTATTTTATTATTGAGTATAATACTATTTATATTTTATGTAAAGCCGTTTACAGTTAGAAAGAGTAAACAATATCAATAACACATTATCTGTTTAAATGATATTGATAAATTCTATAAACTATATCCCTTTTTGCCCCTGTTTTTTCTATATCGGTAATCATAGGAATATTGTACTCCCAAATAGTGGAACCTTCACCTTCCAGATAGCCTTTTTTTATAGCTGCCTGATAAAGACGGGAATAAATAGCTGCCGAAACACCTTTATTGTGATATTTAGGATCAACAAATAGAACAAAGGTTCTAAGCCGCTTCATTTTACGCTTGTAATAAAGGAATTTAAAGATACCGAATGGGAAAAGTTTTCCCTTAAGGTGTTTTAATACATCGTTATAGTCCGGAAGAGTAACATTAAATCCGATGGGCTTGCCTTCATCGCTCCTTGCAATAAAAATTAATTCCTCATCTGCAAACGAAATAAGCTGTTTTAAGACCATATCTATTTCTTTGCGTGTCATAGGCATAAAATCTTCCCATTCTTCCGGCTCGGAATTAAGGAGGATTGAATGAATATCGCCGGCATCCCTTTCAACATTCTTTTTTAAGTCGATATGATCTACATGGAAACCGTAGCGTTTTTCTACCAAGGGGGCTAAGCGGACATAACGGCTTGCATCGACATCATCAAAGCGGGCATGATAGGCATAGCAATCCCAATATTTTTCAAATCCGAACTTGATAAAAAAATCGTTATAATATTTTTTGTTATAGGTATTCATTATGTAGGTACGGTTTTCAAAATTATCGGTAATAAAGCCGCGGTTATCTTCTCCTCCCGGAAGAGAAAGAGGACCTTTAATTCTATCCATACCATTTTGTAAAAACCATTCTTTTGCCGCATTAAGCATTTTTTCGGCAACGGCATAGTCTTCAATACATTCAAATTGAGAAATATAACCGGCTTTAATTTTTTTATAGTCATTTAATTTTTCATCAATACCGTACAAAATACGTCCAACCGTTTTTCCCTCAATCCGAGCAATCAGTTTTACGTGAGGCCCTACATCACATAAAGAATTATCGGCTCCTGACACGTACTTTTTGTATTCGCTTATAATAGGCGGGACCCATGAACTATCATTTTTATAAAGCTCAAAAGGTAGAAGAGCAAATTCATTTAATAATTTTGAATTATTAACTTCAAGTAAAATAATTTTATCCATTTTTATATTCCTAGGTGGAACAAAATAGCATTTTTTATAAGTCTTTGTCAATATTGTAAGAATTTTACAAGTTTGCGCTTGCAAAATTCATAATTTATGTGTATAATGTGGTAACTGGAGGAATATATGAAGAAATCAATATTAAGCTTGGTCTTTTTAGTTCTAATTTTTTCCCTTTTTACGATTGCCCCGGCTTTTTCACAAAAGATCGATGAGGCGGATGTTTATTATGTAAATGTGCAAATTTTGAAAATATTTACACATTCAGATGGTTATTATATTATTTACCGAAGAGCGGGATTAAAACATGCAGAAGTTTTTATTCCAAAATCTTGGCTTGACCCTAAAGACGGACGAGCTAGGCTGGAATTGGTAAACACCAGAGTTAATCCGTATTTGTCTTTTTATCTTAAAGACGGAAAATTTGATCGTATAAAAATAGCAGGTCCAAAAGATTTAAAAAGCCCCATATGGGGTGTATTAAAAGATCCGAATAAATATAACGGCAAATTTGACGGCATAGAAAGTCTTGAACTAAAATTTTAACATCTAAAACAATCTAAGTTATTTATATCCTCTAAGGTAAAACCTTAGAGGAATTTTATGAGGAATACATGCATAACAATAGCAGCTCAACAATCGGGAAACCTTTAATTCCCCAAAAATTATCGGGATTTTTAAATGCGTATGAAAATTTTATAATTGCAGGTCATAAAGAACCCGATGGGGACTGTATTGGGAGCTGCCTTGCAATGTCTTTCTTTTTGAAAAGAAAAAATAAAAACTGTATTTTAATGTCGGCAGGGCCTTTTAAGCGTACCGAAATAAAGGAATATGAACATCTTTTTACGGACAAGCTGGAAATTTCCGATAAGATAAATCCTAAAACCACAGGACTGATAATCCTTGACTGTTCAGGTTTTGACCGTGTGGGGGAAATAGCAGAACTCCTCAGCGGTTTTAAATACATCATAATCGACCATCATACTACCAATACCGAAAAATCCGACACTTCTCTTATAATGCCGGAAGCCCCTTCTACAACCTATTTAATTCAGTCAATAATTGAAGAAATGGGAGAAAAACTTACAAAAGAAGAAGCCGATGCCCTGTTTTTTGGTCTTTGTACGGATACGGGATTTTTTAGACATTTGGATGAAAGAAGCGCTGAAGTTTTTGCCCATGTATCCCGTCTTATTGAAGCAGGAGCCAATCCAAAACAAACCTTTATGAAAATAAACGGGGGTAAAAAATTTGAATCACGCCTCCTTATTTCCAGAATTCTAAACAGAATGAAGACTTACTATGACGGAAGGCTTGTTATTTCGTATGAAACTTATGATGATTTACAGGAATTCGGACTTGAAAGCAGGGATTCCGATATATTGTATCAATTGATTCAGTCGATAGAAGGAGTTGAAGCAATCTGTATTGTACGCCAAGACTCTCCAAGCCACTGTTCGGTAGGTTTTAGGTCATTGGATAAGATTGATGTAAGTAAGATTGCCTCATCATTTGGAGGCGGAGGGCATAAACAGGCTTCAGGCCTGTACATAGAAGGGAAATTTGATGATTTAATCCCAAGGTTTGTTGAAGCCTTTGGAGCTCAAATGTAAATTTTATATTGTTTTTTTTTAAATAATGTGATAGAATACTTTTTATAATTAAAGTTTTTATGGGAGAATAGTCTTGAATAATGATGAAATTTTGTTTCCGCTATTAGAAAAAGGTGATATCAAATCTACAATGGAGTTTGCCTCTAATGATAACAAAAAACCTTTTGAAATCGTATCTGAAGGCATGAACATAGTGACGGCATCTATTTTAGCAGATATACCCTCAGTTTATAAAATGGATTTGATAAGGAAGGTAGGAGCCCTTTTTTCTACTCAGGAGTATTGTGAACTGCTAAATCAAAAAATGTTCACCCTGAAACCTGAAGAACGCGATAAACTAAAAGATCAGGGTATTCTTATAAATAGAGAGACAACCCTTCCCTATTGCCAATGGTTTAATATTTTTGATATAGCCTTCCCTTGGCTGCCCCTTTCGGTTTTTGAAGATTTTGCGGTATATCTTAGGGATGAAAAAAAACTCATCCTTGATAAAGAAACTATTGAAATTGTAAGAGATAATTTTTCAATATCAAAACGATATTCTGAAAGAGAGCTTTCCCGTCTTTTTGATTCAAATATATTAAAAGACCCGGCAGATATAGACGATGAAGCATAAAACCTCATTTTTTTTAATTTTTTTTTAAAAAAAGCCTAAAGTTTTAGAAACAGAAAACCGAAGATAGATAATGAGGATTCTCTATCCTCAAAACAAAGCAAGGATGCTTTGTAAAAACATTATTCCAGGGAGGAATATCTTATGATTATTAATCACAACATGAGTGCGATGTTCGCACAGAGAACGCAGGGTGTTACTAATGTACACATTGGTAAAGACATCGAAAAACTTTCATCCGGTTTACGCATTAACCGTGCAGGCGATGACGCTTCCGGTCTTGCAGTTTCCGAGAAAATGAGAAGCCAGATTCGAGGTTTAAACCAAGCTTCTGCAAACGCTTCAAACGGCATCAACTTTATCCAAGTAGCCGAAGCTTTCTTGCAGGAAACAACCGACATCATGCAGAGAATTCGCGAACTCGCTGTTCAGGCTTCAAACGGTATCTATTCTGCCGAAGACAGAATGCAGATACAGGTCGAAGTTTCGCAGCTCGTTGCCGAAGTTGACCGCATTGCAAGTTCAGCCCAATTTAACGGTATGAACATGCTTACAGGCCGATTTGCACGCGAAACCGGTGAAAATGTTGTTACCGGTTCTATGTGGTTCCACATCGGTGCCAACATGGATCAGAGAATGCGCGTTTACATTGGAACAATGTCAGCTGCAGCTCTCGGTATCCGAGATATCGGTGACGAAAAAATCATGACAATCGAAACAGCCGATGCTGCAAACAGGAGCATTGGAACAATCGATGAGGGTCTTAAAAAGATCAACAAGCAAAGAGCTGACCTTGGCGGTTACCAGAACAGAATGGAGTTGACGGTTGTCGGTCTCGATATAGCCTCGGAAAACCTCCAAGCTGCCGAGTCCAGAATCCGTGACGCAGATATGGCAAAACAGATGGTAGAATATACCAAGAACCAAATCTTGTCGAATACCGGTATTGCAATGCTCGCTCAGGCTAATAACAACAGCCAGCTTGTAATGTCTCTTTTAAGGTAACAAATTTGTAAAATACTCTTGTATTTTTTTGATTATAAGAGTATAATGTGTTAGGCGTCAGGGGAAATTCCCCTGCACGCTTAATGATCTTTGAAAAAATGCCCTTGATGGGCGGCCCTTATGAAGCCCTGTATTACAGTATTATTAGCAGTTTGAATAAAATTGTTAATAATACTGTCTTTATAATTTGTATAAAAGGCGCAAAATTTTATGCAATTATAAAATACAGGAGTATTTTTCAGCAAAGGATGCTGAACTATAGGACTTCAGGGAGGGTCATATGATTATTAATCACAATATGAGTGCAATGTTTGCACAGAGACAGGGAGGAGTCAACGAACTTCATCTCGCAAAAAACATCGAAAAACTTTCCAGCGCGCAAAGAATCAACCGCGCAGGTGACGATGCTTCAGGTTTAGCCGTATCCGAAAAGATGCGCAGCCAAATCAGAGGTTTAAACCAAGCCGGACAGAATATTCAAAACGGTGTTTCTTTCATTCAAGCAACGGAAGGTTACTTAGGTGAAACGACAGATATAATACAGAGATTAAGAGAGTTGGCTATACAAGCCTCAAACGGTATTTATTCCGCCGAAGACAGGATGCAGATTCAAGTTGAAGTTTCACAGCTTGTTGATGAAGTAGACAGAATCGCAAGCCATGCTCAGTTTAACGGAATGAATATCCTAACAGGCCGTTTCGCTCAAGATTCCGTATCGGGACCTATGCAGCTCCATGTCGGTGCAAATATGGATCAAAGAGAAAAGATCTATATAGGAACAATGACAGCTACAGCACTCGGTATTATAGGAGCACAACAAGGCGGAGAAGACAAAATGATTTCAATGTCTTCAGTAGACGGTGCAAATATGGCATTGGGAGCCCTTGATAATGCTCTTAAGCAGATTAACAAGCAGCGCGCAGACCTAGGTGCATATCAGAATAGGTTTGAAATGGCATATAACGGTATAGCAATTGCTTCCGAAAATATGCAGGCTGCCGAATCAAGAATCCGAGATGCAGACATGGCTAAAGAGATTGTAGACTATACAAAGAACCAAATCTTGATCCAATCAGGAACTGCTATGTTGGCACAAGCCAATGCTCAGCCTCAAGCTGTTGTTAGGCTTCTTCAATAACAAAGCAGATCTTGTAAAGGCTGATACGGAAAGAGATAACCGGATGTCATCTCTTAAAATTAAAAGCCTTTAGAATCTTTAGGAAGAAAGAAGATGCGCCCTTCTTCTTCCTTTTTTTTACTGCTAAGAGTTGATGCTTAAAACGTTAAACTATATTTAGATGTCACGGATGATGTCTATTTTTTAAGCCAAGGAGGTTTTTTATGAGTATAGAAATAAACGGCATAGGGCACCAAGCAGCATTACAACAAAAACGTGATACAGTGATTAACGGCTCAATGAGAGCTGCATCGGATGTAATAGTACAAAAGGAAGCTGCCGAACAAGCCGAAAATCAAAAAACGCTGGTGGACCCGAATGAAATCTCAAAAGCGGTTGCACAAATCCAAAAGTTATGCGACATGTGTGATCGAAAATTACAATTTAGAGTAAATAAAGAAACAAACCGCATCGTTGTTAAGGTAATAGATGCAAATACCGACAAGGTAATAAGGGAAATACCATCCGAAGCAATACAAAGACTGCAAGCAAGGATACTTGAAACAGTCGGCCTTTTATTCGATGAATCAATCTAATCGGAAATTTCCCTTTTTTAGGTATTAAAAAAAATTAGGGGTTTAAATGTCCGATTTAAGTATACCGGGAGTCAATAGTACATACGAAAAGCTTGTTGAAGCTTTGATGAAAAAGGAAAGAATTCCTCGCGACAGAGAAGCCGAAAAACTCGAGCGTCTAAAATTGCAGGATGATTCCTGGAGACAAGTTAATAAATTTTCTCTTGAAGTACGGAATGCTGCAAGAGATCTATATTCTTTTAATAATCCCTTTGTAGAAAAAATAGCAGAATCCTCAAATGAAAGATCCTTTACCGCAACAGCTTCCAGAGGAGCCAAGGATCAAAACGTAAAGCTTAATATAGTTCAAGTTGCAGAAGCCGATAAATTTTTAAGCACTGAAATCAATAACGACCTTCAAATAAAAAAAGGAAAGTATACATTTAAAATAGGAGAAAAAACCATATCCGTAAACTGGAAGGGCGGAAAATATAAGGGTTTTATAGACCTTGTAAACTCCAAAGCAAAAGAAATTTTAAATATAAGCGAAATAAAAATAACCCCGGACACAAAGTCCTTACTCTTTTCATCCAATATAACAGGAGCAAAAAACAGATTGGAGTTTGCAGATGATGCCCTGCCCCTTGCCATTGAAATGGGGCTTATCAAAAAAAATGATACATCTGCCATAAAAACTTCAGTTTCCTCCATCGAAACTAAACCTGAAACCTCTCAAAAAATAGATTTTTCCGAAGCTGTAAGAGCCAAGGGGCAATATGTCATGGAGCTTACAGTTTCAATTAAGGAACCGTCAAAAGAAGCCGTAAAAAAAGAAGAACCGGGCGAAAAAATTTATGAGCAAATCGGCTCAATAGCATACAGAGGTATTGTGGTACAAAATGAACCTTCAAATGACGGCCTTGAAAAAACTAAAATAGAACCTAATAAAGTATCAGGTCCAAAGGTTGATATGAATATTTTAGCCTTAGAATCAACAAGAGGAGTACTTATTCCCCTGCCCCCTCTTTCGGAAAATGCCGAAACCCAGACAATTACGATTCCCTTGGCCGAATACGGAGACGTAAAGGCTCTTACAATAAACAATAATAATTCCGAAAAGGCTGTTTTTATCGAAAATATTAAAATATTTGATCCTAAGGCGGCCGGAGACTATGTTCCTGTAAACCCTGTTTCAACAGCACAGGATGCCATAATCAATTTTGAGGGCATTCAAATTAAAAGAGAAAAAAACGATATTGACGATTTAGTGCCTAACGTAACCATTCATGCTCATGAGTCTTCGGAAAAGCAGGAAAAACTTACCATAAAACCGGATGTAGAAGCCGTCAAAAATGCGATTATTGAATTGGTAGCCAAATATAATCGTGTTTTTGCTCAAATAAACATACTAACACAAAATAAGCCCGAAATCATAGAAGAGCTGACATATCTTTCAGAATCCGAAATTGAAGATGCTCAAAAAAAATTGGGGCTTATGTATGCTGATTCTACTCTAATAACATTAAAATCCAATTTAAGACAAACAATAAATACCGCCTATAAGCCTGCAAATGATTCCAAAATCTTTATGCTCGCTCAACTTGGTATTTCCACAAAAT
Source organism: Treponema denticola (assembly GCF_024181645.1). Lineage (NCBI taxonomy): Bacteria > Pseudomonadati > Spirochaetota > Spirochaetia > Treponematales > Treponemataceae > Treponema > Treponema denticola. Next base: position 1,275,663 of record NZ_CP058624.1, read on the forward strand.
CCGATTCTTCGGGCGGCATAGACATGTCGCGCCTTCGCGGATATCTTGAAATCGACGAAAAAAAACTTGATGAAGCCTTAAAAAACAATATGGAAGAGGTAAAACTTTTTTTCGGTTTTGATTCTGACGGAGATATTTTAATAGATTCAGGCCTTGCCCATGCAATGTATGAATACATTAACCCTTACACACAAAGGGGCGGCATTTTCGGCGTAAAAACCGACTCTTTAAAAATAAAGATGGATTCTTCCAAAAAAAGAATAGAAAACTATGACAAAAAACTTGCCGAAAAAGAACTGGCGCTTAAAAAGAAATACGGAATAATGGACGGAACTTTAAAAAGTTTACAAAAACAATCCCAGACGATGAAGAATTTTACGGATTCTCTTAAAAAAAGTAATAAGGATGAATAATGAATATAAAATTAAACGGACAAGAAATTAAATTAAAATTGGAAAACGAAATCACAATAGGTGATGTTCTTGGGAATATAGAACAAGAATGCCGAAATCATAAAAGCACTATAACTCAAGTCATAGTGAACGGAAAAGAATTAACTTTAAAGGAACTTGATGAGCTTTTTCAGGATCCTCATCAAATGGAAATAAATATTGAGCTGTTTACAACAAGCGGAGAGGATATAAGGATACTCTTAAAAGGACTTGGTGATGAATTTATAAAAAATTCGGAAGAAATTGAAAAAATTCCTATTAAGGTTCAAACAGGAAGCGATGTCGAAATTATAAAAACGATTGAAACATTCTCTATTAATCTGGCAAAACTCTATGAAACAGCTAAACTGTTTGATATTGCAGAGATTAATGAAGATCTAAAGTTAGGAGAGATGACCATCAGCGAATACCAAAGAGAAATATCTTCTAATTTGGATGCTATTATTAATGCAATCGAAGATACCGATACGGTAGAAATTTCGGATATTGCAGAATACGAATTGGCACCGCTTGTAAAAAAGCTGGGAAATGGTTTATTATCAATAAAAACAGGCGGAGAATAAAAAAATGATTGTTTCTGAAATAAAAAATATCGAAAAAGAAGATACACATATATATTACAGACAAAAATATATCGGAACAGCAATATATACAATATTGGGTAAAGAACAAAACGGAAAGGTAGAATTTTTTGTAGAACATAAACCGACGGGCGAAACCGAAATACAGGTACAGATGATAGACAAAATAGACTATCCTGTTTTACAGATCATGATGGAATTAAAAGCCTGCGTCCGCCGTTTAATCGAAACAAGGAAATTACCGTAATGGAATTTACAGTAAAAACCGAAGAAGATACTATTAATTTCGGAAAAAAAATAGGAGAAAAATTAAAAAAAGGAGATGTACTAGCCCTTGACGGTTCTTTAGCAGCAGGAAAAACCTATCTGACAAAGGGTATTGCCCAAGGCTTGGATATTGAAGAAGATATTACAAGCCCTACTTTTACCCTAATATCGGAATACTCAGGCCGTTTACATCTATATCATATGGATGTATACAGACTTGAAGGAGTTGAGGATTTTTTGGACCTTGGTACTGAAGAAATGTTATATGGAGATGGAGTTTGCGTGATTGAATGGAGTAAAAAGGTAAAACAAGCATTACCCAAAAACACTATTTATATCGACATAATGGTAAATGATGATAATTCCAGAAAAATTATCATCAATAACGAAGACTTTTGTGAGGCTTTATGAACATAATTTGTATCGATACAAGTTTTTCCTCTGTTGCAATAACGGCTCAAGGAAATAACGGTACGGTTACATCCGTTTTTACGCCGGCTAAAGCCAGACATTCTGCCATCCTGATTCCTGCAATAGAAGCCGCCCTAAAACAGGCAGGTTTTTCTATAAACGAAACAGATGTTTTAGTATGTCCTCAGGGACCTGGAGGTTTTACCGGTTTAAGGCTTGCTTACTCAACAGCAAAAGCGATTCAGCTGCAAACTAATGCTCGGTTTTTTTGTGTTTCTATTTTGGAGGCTTTTTGTTCTAAATATGGCAATAAAAATCAATTTTTATCGGTTATTGATGCAAAAAGAGACTGCTTTTATGTACAGGCATTTGAAAACAAAAAGCCGATCTCGGAAGCTCTTGATATAAGTGCTGAAGATGCACTTAAACTGATTGATAAAAACAAAAAAACTATTATTTGCGGCTATGGGACTGACAAATTTAGTAAAGAAGCCGGAGCAGCTATTGAGTCACATAATATTACCTTGATAGAAGCAGACAAAGACACATTTTCAAAAACTTTACTTGATTGTTTTCTTACAAACAAAAATTGTAAAAAAGTTGAAGATCATGAGGGCCCTGTATATATAAGGAAGAGCGATGCAGAGCATTAGGTATTTGAAATTATAAGGATTTTAGCCTATGAAAAAAAGAAAAAACAAAAATAAATCTAAAATAAAGATTAATGAAAAAGACTTTCTAACCCTCGATGAAATAGAAATGCTTGATGAAATAGAAGAGGAATTAGAAGAAATGCAGGAAAACCTTTATCAAGACGATCAAGACAGTCCTATAAATTTTAAAAATACTGAAATTAAAACTGAGGTTTTAAAAACAGCTGTAGACTTACTTGCTACACCTACTGTTTGCTCAATGCTTTTGGATAAAAATTTTTTGATATTATACATAAGCGATGCTGTAAACCATCTTTTTGAAGGTTATCACAATATAGAAAAAAAACCGTTTTTTAATATATTCGGCAGCACTCTTGAAAAATCCGCCCTCGACGACCTTTTAGCAAAATTAAAAAGCCCTAATAGAGGCTACTCATGGTCAGGAGTTTTAAGGCATAAGACAAGATACCGTAAAACTATGTATACAAAAACAAACATATTCCCTTTATTTGATAATAATACTCTCAACGGATACTGGGTTATGTTTGAAGATATAAGCAATTCTTATTTAAGTCAGTATAAGGGTATGATGGAAAGTCTCTTAAATGCATCAAAATTAAAAGATAACGATACGGGCTTTCATAATGAAAGACTTAATTATTATTCAAAAACTCTTGCAGAAGCCTTGTTTAAGGAGAATTTATTTCCTCAAATAGATGCAGATTTTATAGATAATATTTCTTCTCTTGCAGCCATCCACGATATAGGAAAAATAGGAACTCCCGATTATATTCTACAAAAAAAAGGGGCGCTTAATGATGTAGAATGGGCAGTTATGAGAGAACATACTATTAACGGAACTCTTATCCTTGCAAACTATCCTATTCATATGGCAAAAGAAATTACTCTTAGCCATCATGAGCGCTGGGACGGAAAAGGCTATCCTTATAAGCTTGCAGGTGAAATGATTCCCTTATCGGCACGTATAGTGGCTATAGCCGATGTTTACGATGCGCTTAGAATGAGAAGATCCTATAAAGAAGAAATATCTCATAAAGAAAGTATCGAGCATATTATAAATGGAGCAGGATCCCATTTTGACCCTACCATAATTGAAGTCTTCAAAACCATAGATAAAGAATTTAGTTATATATGGGAACAAAATAAGGACCAAAATCAGGCCGTATAAATTTTAAAACAGCATATCAATTTCTTGAAATAGTTCCTGTAAAAATAAATTCAAGTAAAGAAATCCTCTTTCTGTTAAATAAAATCTTTTTTCCGTCAAAACGGCCTCGTTTCTATCCAGCCATTTTGAAATGGTTTTTCCTGCAAATACCGAAATATCCTTACCAAACCTCGATTTAAAAAAAGACCTGTCAATTCCCTCGGTAAGTCTTAAGCCCATCATAAAAGCTTCTTCAATAAATTCTTTTTCTCCTATGGTTTCGTACTCATACACCTCATCCCTATTGTTCAAGGTCATCCATTTTTCTATATTTTTAATTGCTGAAAATCTCAATGCTTTAGCATGTACACCACAAGCATTTGCCTGAGCAGGTAAAACTTCTTTATCAAAAAAAATTGAACCGAAAGCTCCCGGACCTACCCCTATATAGTCTTGCAATCTCCAATATTTCTCATTATGTATACTTTTGTATAAGTTTTTGTATGAAAAATTAGACACTTCATACTTATTATAGCTATTTTTCTCCAAAATATCCTTACCATAGCTCCATAAGTCGGCTATGTCATCATCTTTTTCAGGCGTTAAATTTGTATTTGAACAGAGGGCGTATAGTGAAAAATGCTCCGGTCTAAAATGTAATAAGGTTTGGATATCATCTTTTAAAATGCTTAAGGTCTGCTTATTTAGTCCTGCAATTAGATCACAAGAAAGGTTTAGACCTTTTTGGCTGCGTAAAAGCTCAAGGGCCGAAAGGCTCATTTTTCTACATCCCCTCCTCTTACAGGCACTTAAAACCTCATCATTAAGAGATTGAATTCCTACAGAAAACCTATTAATTCCTCCGCTAACTGCAGCGGATAAAAATTCTTTAGTTAAATCTTCGGGATTAATTTCGACGGTAAATTCTCTATGAGGATTTTTTTGAGCAGCAGGTATTTGAGATGAAAGAAAGTAGATGTCTTCGGGGGATAGAAGAGACGGTGTTCCGCCTCCTATATAGACGGTATCCCATTCGTTTATGGAATACTTATCCGCTTGTATTTTTATATCTTCAGCCAATCTTAAAATGAATGGACTTAAATGACCTGATAAGATGTTCTTAAACCGGCCGGCACGAACCGAAAAAAAATCGCAATAATTACATTTTTGGAGACAAAAAGGTATGTGTATATAAAGGCCGGCCTTTTTCATTAATAGGATTTAAATTCTTTAAACGGCCAATACTTTAGGATAATTTTGCCGCATATTTTTTTATCCCCTTCAACAGCTCCCCAAAGACGGGAATCATCAGTGATTATCCTATTATCGCATAATACAAAATATTCGCCTTCTTTTAGAACCGTCTCCGGATATGATCCCGAAAAAGGTAAGGATGAATCCCAATGAGCCGGCAGATCCTTAATTTCAATATCATAATTTTTTTGAGCCAATTCAAATTCGGTCAAAAAATGACTTGAATTCTTGGTTTTTATATGCAATACAAAATTTTCCATATACAGGGTATCTCCGGGCAAGCCTACAATTCTTCGTATGGAATAAGAGTCTTCACTCTGCAAATCAAAGGGCCTTACAAGCTGAAATGTAAAAAAGCCCGCAAGGGTATTTACAGCCGATTTAAAAAAAGACTTATTTTGCGATAATGTATCATCTATGACAACCAAGTCACCGCGTTTAGCTGAAACCGGAGTATAGATAGGAGTCACTAAAATCATATCTCCTATAGAAATTTCAGGAAGCATAGTGTCGGTCTGTAATCTATAAGTTTTTAACAAATATGATGTTATGAGTATATATGAAAAAAAGGCAAAAAGCACTAAAAAAATAATAAACAAAACCTTGTTTCGGTATTCCTTCTTTGCCGTATATGAAAAATTTCGATATTTTGCAGTCATTATTAGTCCTCAAGGCATAATATCATTTTCCGCTGTCGTTGACAAGTGTCTAATCTATGAATATAATGTGCATATGGAGAAAACACCTGTAAAAATCATAGCAAAAAACAAAAAGGCTTTTTTTAATTATACCGTTGAAGAAAAAATAGAATGCGGCCTAGTCTTAAAGGGTACGGAAGTCAAATCTCTCAGAGAAGGAAGGATATCTTTTCCCGATGCCTTTGCCGAAATTAAAGATAATGAAGTATGGGTTAAAAATTTTCATATTTCGGAGTATATTTACTCTTCCGTCTTTAATCATGATCCGGAAAGACCTAAAAAACTCCTTTTAAAAAAGGATGAAATAAAAAGATTAAAACGAAAGGTTGAGGAAAAAGGTTATACCCTTGTCCCCTTGGAATTTTACTTTAAAAACGGTATCGTTAAGGTACTCTTAGGTGTTTGTAAGGGTAAAAAGACCTTTGATAAACGTGCAGACATAAAAGATAGAGACATAAAAAGAGATATGCAAAGGGAAATAAAAGTAAGGGGTAAATAATGAAGATAAAAAAGTCTTACGGATTTGTAATATTTTTGCTTTTAATGATGTCTATACCGATTGTCAGATCCGGAAGCATGTTGTATGCATCTCCTACTGTAGGTGTTTTTAAACTTGAATCTAAAAATATAACTGAACAAACAACAGCAACAATCAGTAATGCTATTTTCAGCTTTGTAAAAGAATTAAAAAAATACGATATTGTAGATATGCGCTCTACTCCTGTTACCGAAACCGATGCTCAACAGCGCTTCGATTATGTTTTTGCAGGTAAAATCACAGGACTGGAAAACGGTATACAGCTTGAACTCATGTTGAAAAATTCGTCGGATAAGATCACAAGGCGGATATCTAAAATTTATCAAAGCGTTAATTTAATCCTATTGGATTCGCGGGTCCTTGTATCGGATATTTTTGATAAGTCGGTTAATTTATCGGTTACCTATAATTTGGAGGACTCAGATCCTAGGAATGATTCAGATGTAGAAGAGGTAAAAAATATCGACATACTTTCAGGCTCATGGCATGGAGAAGAAGGGCTTGAAAGAGTTGAACTTATGAGAGGAGGAAGGGGAATAGCCCTCCTTTCGAGCGGAATAACTATTTTACTTCAAGTAAGAGTACATGAAGGTTATTTAACAATAAGTCAGTCGGGAAAGCCCATGCCAAGACAATTTATCAATTTACCTGATGAAATAGCCAAAAAAGCTGCAGAGATGGGAAAAACCCCCTCATGGAAGTTTCTGGTTTCTACCGACAATAAGATTTTAGTCGGAGAAAAAACAGATATCGAAATAGTCTATCACGGAAATACCCTTGTTTCGGTAAATGAAGTTATAAAAAAAGTACGCTGGATAAAAAACTAAAAACTTATTTTTAAGGCACCCTGCCTGATTATACAAGGCTCCTTATCGGTTAAGCTTACAATCGTGGACGATAAGCCTTTTTGCTCTCCTCCGTCAACTATCAACGAAACCTTATCTTCAAACTCGCTTATTATATCCCTAATATCACTTAAAACAGGCTCTCCCGAATAGTTTACACTTGTAGAATAAATCGGAAAACCGGTCTTTCCTATTAAATTTCTAAGCCAGATATCATCAGGGCATCTAAAAGCCGAGGTTCCCCTGCCCTCCTTATCCCTTACTATTATGCTCAAAGGAGCCGGCCATAGCTTTAATAAGATTTCAGGAATAGGAGTATCCGTATATTTATAAATATCTTGAGGTTTTTCAATGAGACTGATAAAACTCTTTTCAGCCCCTCTTTTTTTGATTTTAATGATTTTTTCTTTTGTAAAAGGCATTATACCCGAAAAACCGTAAACGGTATCGGTAGGAACTATTATAATTTCGCCTTTTTTTAAGACAGAAGCTGCTATTTCTAAAGATTTAGGATCTTTTTTTAAAATAACCATCTTTTCTTACCGCCAACATCTGAAAAATGATAACAATTATACCTAAAGATGCAGCTATTGTTTTGCATATGTAATCTGAAAGAAAATACGGAGTTTCAATTTTTAAGATTGTTCCCGGATTTAAGCTCTTTCCAAATCCGGAATTAAAGTTCACAAGTTTAATTATTCCCTCATTATCATATATATAACCCAGTTCATGGGCATAAATAGCAATTGTTTCAGGATCATAGGTTAAATTTCTTATCAGACTGTCTAAATCTTCTCCGGTTTGCCTAAGAGAACGGACATGGTTTACAAGAATATCCCTCTGACCTTCTATAAAATGCTGCGCATATATTCCCTTAGGACCTAAAAACACGGTCAAAACAGTGTAAGCAAAAACAGTAATAAAAATGGGAATAAGCACTTTAAAATAGATTTTCATAGTCTAAATATATAACGGCATTTTATGTTTTTTTCTTGAATTTTTTGACAATTTATTTAGACTAAATAATTTAGGTTATTTACAAATTCTGTCGATATATAGTATAATTATAGATATAAGTTATACGGGAGAATAGCATGGCATTAGATTTTAACAAAATTGAAGAACCGGATGATTCGGTTTTTCCGGTAAAACTTGAAGATGATTCAAATCTCGATATGTATGGTGTATGGGTCAAAAAAAGACCCGAACATAAGGACAGTTATGAAAGTGTGTCGCCTGTAGAAAATGAAAATGCTGAGGCTCCTTTTGAAAATGATATATTGGAATTCGACGACCATGATATTATAAATTTAGATAATCCGGATGAGCCATTAGAGTTTGAAGAATTAACAACATTGAATAATTTTGAAACTATAAAAAATGAAGATAGCAATAAAACTGAAGAACATCTTGAAAATGTAAGTATCACTTCTGAGGATGATATTTATGGAGATGAATTCGATATTTTTGATGAAGCTGATGCCGTAGTAATTGATGAAGAAGAAAAGGATGATTTCGATATTGATCTTGATGTAATGCCTAAAGCTGAAAAAGAAACAACATCCGATACAAATGAATTTGAAACTCTTGATTTGGATGACTTCCTAAGCGATTCTGAAGCCATTGAATCAACCGACAAAAATGAGGATAAAAACGAAGACGGAAGCCTTGAGCCGGATAACAATATAAAACTGGATCTTTCTTTTGACGAAGACTATTTGGAAACAAAGGAAAGCGATGCTATAGATTTTGAAGGAAACGAAAGCTTTGAAATAACCTCAGATGAACCTGAGGCAAGTGAAAGCACAGCAGAAAACAAAACTTCAGATATTGAAAATTTACCTGAAAGGAAAATCGACGATATTTCCGACTTTGATGAAATTTTCGACGAGCTCGAAGTTAATGATGAAAGTAATGCAGAAGACGTAGAAGAACTATCGGATGAAATTCCTCTTAATATTACCATAGATGAATACTCGGATATAAGCTCTATCGCAGGTAAAACTATGGGCGGCGATGATGACTTAGAAGATGTCGAAATATTCAGCGACATTTCCGAATTTGAAGAAGCGGAAAATGTTGAAAATACTGAAGAAGAAAAAAAAGAAGATGACGGTTTGGTTATAGAGAGCACCATAATAGAAGCAGGTAATATAGACGAAATCCGAAAAGAAAATCAAAAAATTATGGCTGACTCTTCTACGGCAGATGAAGAAAAAACAGAAGAAGCTGAAACAATAGATGATTTTGACTCAATGTTGGACAGCGTTATGGGAGAATCGACGGAGACGGAAAATATAGTTGAAGAAAACGGCAATATGTTTTTTGACGATATTGAAGCCCTTGAAAACGATCTTTTAGACTCCGGAAGCCAAGAAATACCGGAAGAATTTAGGGAAGACATTTCAGTGATTCAGTCACACAAAAAAAATGACGGGGTAGAAACGGCAGCACCACAATCCAATGTTCTTGCAAACGATAAGGCTACCGAAATCTTAACTCAAATTGCAAGCGAATTAGTAAGCATCAAAAATGAACTTGCAAATATGAAATTTGAAATGGCCCAAACACAACAAAAATTGGAAGACTCAAACATCTCAACACCTCAAGAAAATACTATAACAGACAGCATTTTAAATGATGTAGCTGAGAGCGATAAAACAGGATTCTTTAATGATGATGACGGAGATGAAACAATCGCCCTTACAGGTGATGAGCTTAATAATATATTGATAACGGCCGATTTCACGGAAGAAAACACGGAAAAAGATTACGAAATTCCTGAAACATTGGATGAAATCGATGGGGCTTTCCTCGATGATGATAACCTTGAGAAAGATACTAAGGATGAACCCGAAGTTTTTGCCGATAATGACCTATTAAACGCTTTAGAGCCTGAGCATATCAATGACCTAACTGAGGACATAAGCTATCTTGACGAAGATGTAGAGCTCAACGTTAAAGATGAACCGGATGAAAAAATCGAGGAGATTGAAATAGAAGATTTCCTTTCCGATGATATACCGGAAGAACCAGCTTTAGAAGATCATAACTTGGAAGATCATAACTTGGATGAATCCGCTGCCGATGATGGCGGAATTCTTGATGACTTTGATATGACTATAACAGAGCTTGAGCTGCCTGATGGACAAAGTATTCCGCTGGGCGATGAATACAGCGGCTTTGAAGCTATTACGGAAAATATTGAAGAAGGCCATGACGAAGCTGCGGACTTTGAACCGGAATCTGAAGAAACGGTAAAACAAGATATTAAAAAATCTGATGACATTAGTTGGGAGGACAATTCCTTATCTACTGCAACCTATGAAACGGATATTATTTCAAAGTCGGAAGATATTCCTGAAATAATAAGTGAAAACCATGAAGATGCAGTTTTTTCACCGGAAGAACTTGATCAAGCCGCTAAAGATATTCCAAGGCTTGAACTTGATGAGAGTGCGGCAGAAGAACAAAAAGTACAGACCGAAACCTTGCCGATTCATTTAAAAGACGAAATCAAGTCTGTTTTAACATATATGGATCAGCTCTTAGAAAGTTTACCTGAAGAAAAAATTGAAGAGTTTGCAAAGTCGGAATACTTTGATACTTATAAACGGCTTTTTGATGAGCTGGGGATATCCTAATGGGATTGAGGCAGAAGGCGGAGGCTGTAAGCATAAAAGCTTATCAGCCTTCACAAGCACCGACTGAAAGGCCTCATTCACCTTTTTTTGATGCAAAAGACAATTTTCAAGCCCTGCTTAAAAATCTACACATTGAAAAGGGCGGTTTTTTGATAAAAACTAATGAAGATTTTTATAACCTCTGTTTTGCTGCAGGTGTGGATATAACTACTTTTCATAGGTGCATGATACCTTCAAACATTATAAAAGGGTTTGAAGTTAAACAAAATAACCGGTATTCTCTTACAAATAAGGATTTAAGCTCGATAAAGAATTTCTTTTCTTCTCAGGAGTATATAAGCATTACGGATCTTATTTTATATCCTGTTGAAGAAGCTAAAACTTTTTTATTTTTAATAAAATCACAAAAAGATGTTTATAGAGAAGCCTTTGATTTTGAAAAAGCAGATAAGCTTGTAAAAGAATTTTTACTCTGCTATGATCAATATAAACAGATTATAGAAACGGCAAGACCCGTGTACCCTTTTCAATATGGTACGGACACAATAATGCTTAAAATAAAATCGGCTCTAAACCTTCATAATACGGCCCATTTACTGACAATCAAATTTTTACATGTTTTTACCGATAGGGTAAAACTGCAAAGCGATTTAAATACTCTAGAATTTTATTATTCGATAATAAATAAAATTCTTAACCTAATAGGAAAATCCAATATGGCAATGTTAGGTATGGACAATTGCCTTTATGCGTCAATATTCTCATCGGAAACCATGCCTATGGATATTTATACACAAAAAATAACGGCAAGCTTATCCAAGATTTATGGAGAAGACATCTGTTCTAAAATCTTGATGGACTACACAGGAACCTCAAAAGATATAAACGAGATAAAAATTTTTTTTAAGGCCGTGATAAATGATAAAACAAGTTAAATTACACTCTTCATATAACCCTCAAAAAGAAGCCGAAAGGTTTTCCGATACACTACAGGGAAATCCTAAAATTATCGTTATTACGGAACCCGGAGAATCCTATCTTGCGTCAGCTTTACATAAAAAATTTCCTAAAACTAAATTGATGGCCATGAGGTATACGGACAATTATTTTTTGGAGTCGGATAAATTCTGGGACAAGGTTTGGAGACCGGCTTCAGGAAATCCGTCTTTTTTTTTGGTCAATAATATTCCGGATGAATTTTTATCGTCTACCTTGTTTTTGCCTTGGAAGCCGGCGGAAAATGTTTGGCCTGATTCGGCTTCTTGGGTATGGAAAGAAATATCCGAAGCCGTAAAAATAATACAGAGCCTGATAGCGACAAGAAGTTTTTTTGGAAAAAGATGGCTTAAAAATATGGGCGATAATTTTATCTTTACCGAAAATCCCGTCAAGCTCTATTTTTTGGGTGAAAAAAATATTGAAAATAAAAAGCCTTCTTTTTTTGCAGGGGCAGGCCCTAGTTTAGATGAGGTCTTGGATAATTATTCTAACAATATAAACGAAATGTTTAACATGGCTGCTGCTTCAGCCCTGCCGGCAGTCTTAAACCGAAATATAAAGCTTGATCTATGTATATCGACTGACGGGGGATTTTGGGCGGCAAATCATTTAAAGTACTTAAAGGATGAAAAATTTAAAGAGACTGCCCTAGCCTTCCCATTGGAAGCAAAAATTCCTTATCATATTCTAAAAAACAATAATTGTCTTTTTTTAAGCTACGGCTCAAGCCTTGAAACTCTTTTTTTTACAAGTTTAGGTATTACTCCAATTCCGGCAAAAAGAAACGGCACGGTGTCCGGCACGGCAATAGACCTTCTCTTAGACAAGACCGGAGGAAAAATCTTTATTGCAGGCTTGGATTTAAAGGAATCAAAGGGTTTTTCCCATTGTTCTCCACATGAAAGTCAAATACAAAAAGAAATTAAAGCAAACCGTTTAGATACGCTATCCAATTTTGCAGCTATATCGAATTTTGATCTGCGCTCCTTAAAGACTTACGAAAAATGGTTTAGCCGAATACCCGTGCCGCGGGCTGAGAGGCTTTTTAGGATAGGAAAAGGCCTTCCGCCTTTAGGGAATATAAAATCAATAGACGGAGAAGATTTTAAAGCTCAAGTAATAGCTCAAGAAAACACAAATAAAAAGAACATTCAGGTAAGACAACTAGAACACAAAACTCTAAAAGAAAAAAAAGGCCTGCTCTCAGAAATTTACCGAAATATAAAAGAGGAAATAAAAAACAAGACTTTTTTTGATAAAATAAAAATAAGTGCAAAAGAAAAAGAATTAAGCAGTCCTGAAAAAGAATTATGTGAATTTATTTCTTTTCAAAATTATATGACCTTTTTAAAAGAAAAAGATACTCCCAATGAAGCGGAAATTAAACTAAAACTTGAAGATGAAATAAGTTCCTTTTTAGAAAATCAAATTATAAGGCTTAAACCATGAATTTTTTTGACAAAAATATAGAAGCATTAAAAAAAATAAATTTAAAACTTGCCGAAGATATTATAAATTCCGATGATAAGTCGGATTACTCTTCCGATAAGGAAAGCTCTAAAACAGGACTTGACCTTCCTTTACTAAAAAACGGCAAACTCCTTCACTCAAAATATGATCCCTTAAAAGAAGCATCAAGATTTTTTACAGGGAACGAAAATTTTATTCTCTTTTGCGGATTAGGAGCAGGTATTCAAATAGACTTTTTTTTGAATAATTTTAACTCAAAATACTGTGCCCTAACCGAAGCAAGTTTTTCCAACTTTAAAAGCTTATTTAAAATAATAGATTTTTCACATCTTATTCTAAATAAGAACCTATCTTTTTTACCGCCATTTGAATCGGAAAACTTTGAAAAAGAATTTATCAATAGCTATATTCCGGCCATACACGGCAATTTTGAGATAAAAATTTTAAGACCTTGGGAAGACTTTTACAAGGAGAAAATCCCGACATTCGAAAAAAAAATTCAAGCCTCATTAGAAAAAATACAGGCAGATGTTTCAACTCAGGCAGCCTTCGGTAAAATCTGGATGAGGAATATTATGCAGAATTTAAAAACAGCTTCTCTAATAAGACCGTTTATTCCTAAAACGGATACAAGTAAAAAAGCCTATATTTTAGGAGCCGGGCCAAGCCTTGAATCCGCCTTGGAAAATATAAAAAAAAACAGGGACTCCATTGTTCTTTTTGCTTCAGATACGGCCTTTCCGGTTTTAATATCTGCCGGCATCGAAGCCGATTTTTTTGTTACGATGGACCCGCAAAATATTTCTTATGCTCATTGTTTTAAACCGTTTACAAAAAACACCGTAGGTATATTTGACCTTTGCTCAAACCCTATTCTTGCGAGGGAATTCTTAAAAAACGGCAACTCTTTTTTCTTTACAAAAAGTGCCCATCCCTTTGCTCAATATGCTTCCTTTTTTTCCCCCTTTCCTTATATGGAAACAGGAAGCGGGACTGTCGCCCTTGCGGCAAGATCGGCAGCCCTTTCCCTTGGATTTAAAGATTTGGAATTTTTAGGTCTTGACTTTGCTTATACCGACGGTAAGGCATACGCAGCCGGAACATATCTTTCAAAACAATTTGAAAAAACGTCTTTCAAAACTTCTCCTTTGGAAACAAAATTTTGTGACCTTATGTTTAGAACAGAAGTAAAAAAAACGGAAAAAAACGGAAAAATAACTTATACTACAGCTCTTTTAGACGGGTATAAAGCTTTTTTTAAAACCGCAATCGGCCTTAACGCCTCTTCTCCTGTATGGAAAAAAGAAGACTTTTCAATCTTTCCATATGAGGAATTTATAAGTCATCTAAAAACGCCGGCTTGTAAGGATAAGAAGATGCTGACAACGGCTCTTTTGCCTTATTTTGCATATTTAAGTAAAAGATTATCTAAAAATATCTCGAATTTTGCCGATGTAGAACTTGTACTATCTCAAATTCTGGAGTATACTGTAAGTTAATGAAAAAGATGTATATTGGCATATATGCCGCAATAGCTTTATTGATTATAGTAGGAACATTTTCATGGTTTGTATATGGGATTATAAAGGATTCCGATACCGGTGCGGAGGAAGCAAAATCCACATTTGCTTATTTTGCAAAACAGATTATAATCTCATCTGAAAAGGAAAACTTTGCCCAAAACGAATATAATCAAAGATTATATTCGCTTGCAGAAGAGCTGGAAATTAAAGCCTTTGTTATTTCCAAACCTTCTAAAAGTATTGTAATTTCTTGGCCCAAGGATTCCAACCTAATAAGCTATGATGAAGGCGGAAGTTTTTTTATAAAACCGGCATCCTTATTTATAAAAAATCATAGCGGAAAAATAAATGTAAAAACAATGAAAAGCTATGATACCGAGCTTATATTGACAGCCTCTATCCCGACATTAAAGGGGGCTGCAATCTATTTAAGAATCAGAAGTGCATTTTTTATAACATTAGCTGTAACAATTTTAACCGTAATCATAATTCTTTCTACAAGTCTTACTCATACTCAAGACAGAGTATATGCAGATATAAATAAAAGAGACTTTGAGGCCGATTTTAAAGACGATGGAGGCTTCTCCCCCAAAACATACGCTAAAGAAAATAAATATTATGAGCCTGAAGAGGAAGTCTATCCTCATGACTATACCGAAGCAAGGGAAGAAGATGAATCCCGTTTAAAACCAGTCGAAGATATTAAGGCCGGCAAAGATGAGGACATCTATGGCCTTGAAGATCTGGATAATTTAAAAATTACACAGCAATTTCCTTATGAGGCAGGCAAAGAGACCGCTCTAAAGGAAGAAAAAGGCATTGCCTATGTAAGTTCTGATTCGGAAGAGTATAATAATGTTAAAACATCGTCTTTCGGCACTGTAAATGCAGAAGCCATAGAAAAAGTTCGAGGCCTTTATTCCCCTATTACAGGAATAAGCTGGCAGGAATATCTGCCTGAATATCTGGAATCGGAACTCCGAAGAGCTGCATCATCCGAACAGGACATAGCCTTAGTTATTATGAAGCTTAAGGATTTTACTCTCGAAAGTCTAATAGGAAAAAAGATTGCAGCCCTTTTGATCGATTTTATAAAATTTAGGGATATGATTTTTGAATTCGATGAAAACGGATTCGCAGCTATTCTTCAAGACACCAACTTAGATGAAGCTATGAAAAAAGCGGAGGAAATATACAAAGGAACTAAGAGTATATTAAATGAATATGATATCTCTGAACCGGTTTCGATAGGTATCACAACAAGAACCTCCCGTCTTATTTCTTCCGGAAGAATGATTGAAGAAGCACAAGCAGCGGTAAACCGTGCCATAAATAATAATGAAGATCCAATAGTCGCTTTTAGGGTAAATCCTGAAAAATATAGGGAATTTATTTCGGATAATTAAGTCGGAAACAATAACTGCGTCTTTCCTTACTCCTTTTTAACCAGCTCGCTCCTCTCTTCAAGTTCCGTTAAAATGTTAGCATAGGTTTTTTCGTCGATTTTATAGCGGAGGCGGTAGAGGATGTAGCTGCCGACTATACAAAAAAGAGGGAAGACGAGCATTGCTGTCTTCATCATCAAAAGGCCTTCCTTTGTAACCTCGGCAGCGGATGAAGCTTCTTTGATTCCTGAAATGATGACGACTGCGCTTACGATGCCGTTTCCGATAGCTCCTGAAAGTTTATTGATAAAGGGCTGAATCGAAAACGAAATGCTGTCATTCCGTTTGCCCAATTTCCAATGGCCGTAGTCAACACAGTCGGCAAGGAACATGAGCATCATAAGCTGAATAAAGGCCTGTCCCACAAAGATAAGAACTCCCGAAATACCGATAAAAAGCATGGTATTTGTAGGAGCAAAAAAGAAGATGGTGTAGCCGGCTAAAACCATTATTATCGAAGCCGTATAAATTTTTTGTCTTACAAAAAATTTACTTAAAACCGGAAAAATAATCAGGGCCGAAATTTGGGAAAGACCTAGGATAATTGCAAAGACGGAATACATGCCTTCATCGCCGTAGGCATACTTAAAAAAGTAAAGGCCAAAGCTCGTCGTAGTCATATAGCCTATCATAAAAAGAGTCATGGCTATAGCAGTTAAAAGGAGTTGGTCATTTTTTACTATAACGCTCAAAAGCTCTTTAAGGGATGTATGTTTTTGTGGCTTTGTTATTTTAGGTTCTTTTACGCCGATTAAGGTTATAATTTGACCGAGCCACATAATTAGGGTAACCATAATTGCAAAGAAAAAATATCCCTTTGCAAGGCTTCCCGTCTTATTACCCCATGCGGTTGTAATGGGAACTATGCCGGCAACAACGAAGAAAAGCCCCACATTTGCGCAAATACGGGCAATAGATCCTATTTTTTCTCTTTCTTTTTGATCCACACTTAAAGAAGGAAGCATTGACCAATAGCTTATATCGTTTGTGGTAAAAGCGACACCCCATAAAAGATAGATAATGCCGAAGAAGGCTGCATAGGCACCTCCCTTAATCCCGAAATCCGTAAAAAGAAGGATTGTAAAAATTCCTGAGGTCAAGGCTCCAAAGGCTATCCAAGGCTTAAATTTTCCGTATTTGGTTTTGGTATTATCGACTATCAGACCCATAATCGGATCGTTACAGGCATCAAAGATGCGGGCTGCAAGAACAATAACCGTAATACTCCACAATACATTTGTAGGAACATAAATTACATCGGTCATGTAAAAAATAAGGTACATGCTTATCAATGAGTACACCATATCCCGGCCTATAGTTCCAAGGCCGAAAGTCCATCTGTTTTGTTTCATTTTAAATGACCTCCTTTGTTACAAATAAACAGGAACCGAAATCTCCCCAAAGATGAGTCTTATCATTATAATAAGTACCCATAAACTGATTATTTAAAAGAATACCGTAGTCCAATAGCTTTCCTGAGGCTCGATATTTTTCTAAACAATCTAAAAGAGCATAATACTTGTTTACCGTTCTTAAAACAAGCCCCTCAGGGTTTAAAGAAATAGGCAGCACATGCTTAATCAAGCCTCCGAAACGCTTTATATAGAGGTTTTGAGGTTTTGTTTCAACCTCATATAAGGCTTTTTCCTTCATTCCCTTAACTTTTAAAATACTGTGCCCGTCGGCAGTCCGTGCCTTCATCTGAAAAAGGCCTGATACGGCAGTCCTGCCGTCAGAACATTGCCAATGCCTCTGATTATCTTTATGAGTACCTATAACCGAAAAAGAACCGAACTGAAAAATTTTTCTGTATTTTTTATAAAAAGAAATTTGTTCTTTTATTTCTTTTTTTTCGGCATGGGTTAAAAATTTTAAATCCAATTCATAACCTAATACCCCGAAACAGGCGGTATTAAAGCGGGTGCTTAAAGGAGTTTGCCTTAGGGTCTGCTGATGAGGCGAGGCCGAAACATGGGCTCCCATTGCAGAAAGCGGATATAGGAGACTTAAAGCGCTTTGTATTTCCTGCCTTTCCACAGGGTCTGTATTGTCCGAAGTCCATATCTGGGGAGAAAAGCAAAGCATTCCAAGATCAAAGCGGTTTCCCCCTGAGGAACAGCTTTCAAGCAGGATATGAGGACGGGGAGAAAAAATCCTCGTTAGGACTTCATAAAGGCCTAAAATATAACGGTGATAAAACTCTCCTTGATTGTTTAAAGAAGGAGAAAAAGCTGCCGATATGTGGCGGTTCATATCCCATTTTACATAAGAGACATCCGCCTCATCCAAAATCCGTGAAACATTTTCAACTATATAATCTCTAACTTCTTTAAGACACAGGTCAAGGACGAGCTGGTGCCTTCCTCTAACCGGCTCCCTGAAAGGCTCTTTTAAGGCCCATTCGGGATGTGAACGGAATAGATCGCTGTCCTCGTTTACCATTTCAGGCTCAAACCAAAGCCCGAAGTCAAGCCCGATTTTACGCACCTTATCGGCAAGTTTTTTAATTCCTCCGGGAAGTTTTTTTGTATTTACCCGATAGTCGCCGAGACCTGCACTATCGTTATTCCGGTCTCCGAACCAGCCGTCATCAAGCACAAAAAGCTCAAGCCCCAGCTTTTTTGCCTGACGGGCAGAGCGTAAAAGGCTTCGGCGGTTAAACTTAAAAAAATCGGCTTCCCAATTGTTTATTAAAACAGGCCTTTCTTTTTCTTTCCATTCACCCCTTACAATGCACTTATTTATAAAGCCGTGCATATTTGAACGAAGCCCGTTAAATCCCATATCGGAAAAAGAAAGAAGAGCCTCGGGAGTTTCAAAGCTTTCACCTTTTTTTAAATCCCAAGAAAAACAATGAGGACTTATCCCGATACCGATGCGGATTAAGTCCAAATGACTTTTTTGAACAAAGCCGAAATGATTGCCGCTGTAGATAATGTTGAACCCGTAGACCTCTCCCCTATCCTCCTCTGCTCCGTGAGCTGCAACAAGAAAGCCCGGATTGTGACGGTTAGAGCTTGCTCCGGTTGTAGACTCGTTTACCCACATCCCATAGGAAATTTCTTTTTTGTGGAGATGAGCTTCTTTAATCCAGCTCCCGTCAAGGGTGAACATATCGAAGCCCCTGTCCGGAAGATCGATCATCATACTCATAAGGCGGCGTATTTCCAAGGCTTTTTCATTATTATTTGTCAAGACGGCACGCCTTGTTATAATATTAAAGGACGGAAACACCGTATAGTAGAGTGCAAGATTAACATCGTTTATATCTTTTAAATTTATGATAAGGGTTTCGGCGTCTTCATTTCCGTCAATGGCAGAAGGAAGAGACTGCATAGGTTTTAAGCCCTTTTCTATCTTATGGGATTGATAAACAAAGTCGTGAGTAAAAGAAGAATCGGGCATCCTTATTTCGCAAGGAGAATAACGGTAGTCCCCCCTGCCGTTCCCCGACCATTGCAAGGGGATATTATCAAGCACATAGAGGGGGTCTTTTTCGTCATAGCAAACGGAAGAACCTGTTTGTGCCGTTCTTTTTACAATGAGCCCCTGTATATCGCCTCTTTCCATCTTTTTACCGTAATGCACGGTTTCCAAGTGTCCGTAAGGACTTATACGGAACCAATAACTTGAGTTCTCGGCTTCCAGATAGAAAACATCATCTTCAAATTGAATCATATCTTAAACAGTATAGCATAATTTTTAAGGATATGCAAAGTAAATTTAATATTAAAACTATAGTATTATTATTAAAAATAAGTTATAATTATAAGGTAAGATGAGGGAAAAAATGAAGAAGAAAAACGTTTTATTATTTTTTTTGTTTCTAAGCTGTTTCATTTTTTTAAGTGTTTCTCTTTCGGCGGAACAAATGTATTCCCCTTCATGGGGCTATGCACTTGACCTGCCTGAGGATTTTGTTTTAGCCAATAGAGAAGGAAATGAAAGGTACCTTTTTCAGCATGCTATTTTGCCGGTTGATTTGCAAATTGCCTTGTATGAAGAGCCCCAATTTAAGACTGCAAAAGAAGCAGCCGAACATGTTTTTAAACAGCTAAAAATAACTCATAAGGATGTTCCTTTTATATGGAGAAATAAGGAAGCTCTTTTATCGTCGGTATCGTTTTTATATTCGCCTTCCGAAAAATATAAACCTAAGGAGCTTTCAGGCTGGGTTTTAAGCCTTGAGCTGCCAAATAAAACAGGCTGGCTGGTTCTTCTTACCTATACCGACAAGGATAAGGCAAAGGAATGCGAAAACCTCATGATTTCTTCCCTTGACACGGTTTATACGGATACAATGTCTTATTTTGAGCCCGGGCCGGTTACAACAGCCCTATATCCTAAAACAAAAGAAAAAACTATCGAGTATACTTTTAACAATAAAAACATATCCTTTACGATAGATGAATCCGATGCGGAAGCAAACAAGTCGGTAATTGACAGGGAATTTTCTGTTTTGACTATGTATTTAAATCATGATAATTTAATTGCAGCTTGGCAGCGTTTTTATAAGGTAATTTTTAGGGACGCATGGAACCGCATAGCTCCAGCTTCCTTTGCCGTATATACTTCGCTCTTTGATGAAAACAATCAAAACGGATTTGCCGAAAAAGCGGCAAAAGAACTGCTTTTTTTAGTTCAAAATTTTAACTATGAAAGAGACAGAAAAGGAAGCGATTTTATAAACTTGCCTCAAGCTCTTACAGAAAAAAGAGGGGACTGCGACAGCAGGGCTCTTCTTATGGTACTAATGCTAAAACAGATGAACATAGATGCAGTCCTTTTGGTTTCTCCGAATAAGTCCCATGCCATAGCCGCAGTAGACTGTCCGGGAAGCGGAACCTGTTTTACTCACAACGGCAGAGATTACCTTGGCTGTGAAACTACGGCCCATGTACCTATAGGAGAAATAGCCGATGAAATAGCGGCTCCAGAAAATTGGTTCCCCGTAGATTTTTACGTAATAGAAAATTTTGAATCAAATTAGCTTACGTTAGACTTCTCTAGCCCCAGCATGGACTTAACCGAGGCTTACTATCGTCTTTCCCGAACCGCCTTCTTCCGGCTTTGCAAAACGGAAAGCCTTTACATAGGGACTTCTCTTTAAAAAATCGTGAGACAATTCTTGAAGAATTCCATGCCCCTTTCCGTGAATGATAGCGAATTCGGTAATACCGTGTACCAAGGCAAGATCCATCTGATCCTGCAAGGCCTTTTGAGCTTCCTCAGCCCTCATTCCTAAGAGGCGGAGCTCAAAAGAAGGACGGGAAGAAGGAGCACTTGTATCGCTTATAATGCTGACAAGGGGTTTGGAAAGTTTAAGCTTTTCCTGATTTTCGCAAGCCTCCATGTCATCCTCTGCAATAGTAAGTTTTAAGTTATCGACGGCAACAAGCCACTTTCCTTTTTTTTCTTCACGGATAAGCTCTCCATTACGGTTGAGGCTTTTTATTATAACCCTTGTGCCTTCGCGGAGCTCAGGATTTTGAGGGGCCTTGTTTTTTTCTTTTGAAGAATGAAGTCTTTCGTCTATTTTTGTTTGTTCAAGTTTTAGGGCCTCATGTTCTTTGCCCAAGTCTTTTTCAAAATCGTCAATCCATTTTTTGACGCTTAAAGTTTTTTCTCGGCTCAGCTCTCCCTCTCTCAGTTCCCGCACAAGATTTTCAAGAAATTTTCTTTTTTCTTCAAAAAAGAGATCGAGCCTTTTTATTCCGTCTTTCTTCAGCTCCAATTCTTTTTGTTTTAATTGAAGTTCTTTTAAATCGGAACGCCGCCTATCTTCTTTAAGTTTTAATTCTTCTTCTTTTTTTTGAAGTTCAAATTCGTTTAGGTCTTCATGCTTTTGAATAAGTCCCTTGATAAGATCGGAAACATCGGCCCTGTTATTTCCCAAATAGGTGTGAGCCTTTTCGATTATATGTTCAGGAAGACCGTTCCGCTTGGCTATGTCAACGGCATGACTTTCTCCGGGAACACCCATCAGTATCCGATAGGTAGGGCTCAATGTGTTTTGATTAAATTCGACCGAGGCATTTACACAGGAGTCCTTACTATAGCCGTAATTTTTTAAGGCACCATGATGGGTTGTAACAAAGACAAAGGCTTTTTTTTCTAAAAGATCATCGAGAACGGCCATCGCTATTGCACAGCCTTCTTGAGGATCCGTACCGCTTCCAAGCTCATCAAGAATTATAAGACTTTTATCCCCTGCCCTCCTTATAATTTCGGAAACATTTTTCATGTGAGCCGAGAAAGTAGAAAGGGATTGATCCATAGACTGTTCATCGCCTATGTCGCAGGCTATAAAATCAAAGTAAGGAAGACGGGTCAAGTGGCCTGCAGGAACGGGCCAGCCTGTTTGGTTTATCAAAGCAAAGAGAGCTGCCGTTTTTAAGCTTACGGTTTTTCCTCCGGTATTCGGGCCCGTTATGATAAGTACCCTATCATCTTTAGATAATTTTAGGTCTATAGGAACTGCCGATTTTCCAAGCAGAGGATGGCGGGCTTGATGAAGATAAAAAGCAAGAGGGGTTCCTTTTGAATCATGGCTGCCGTCCTTGCCTATTGAATGGCTTAAGCCTAAATCTATACTGCCTGCAAAGACACAGTTATTGGAATGAGCCCATCGGGAAGCGGCTGCAACACAATCCAATTTTGTGATTGCCTCACATGCCTCTTTTATGTTTTCGGTATGCTCTGCAATTTGGGAAGTCAAGTCCTGCAATAGCCTTAAGAGCTCACGCTCATATTCGGCATGAGCGGCGATAAGATCATTATTCTTTAAAACTATTTCTTCCGGTTCAAGATAAAATGTTTGTCCCGATTGAGAATACTCATGAATGATACCCGGAATCCTTCCTTTAAAATTTGATCTTACGGCTATAACCTGTCTTCCGTCTTTGACCGTAGGAAGATTGGATTGAAGCATTTGACGGGTTGCATCGTTTGTAAAATAATTCCGCATAGTTTTATCTATGTCGTCCTCGATAGAGCGTATCTTATTTTTTATTGCCCTCAAAGAAGGAAGGTCTTGCAATTCTCCGTTTTCATCTATAAAAGAAAATACAAGTTTTTTTAGATGGAGCATATCGGGTATTTTTTTTACAAAGGAAACAATCGAGTTTTCATTTAGGTCTTCATTTTCTAAAAAGGAACTTAACCATTCGTGTAAAGAAAAAACGGACAAGGCTAAAAGCCCGACCGAATAAACGCCTTCAATATCAAGGGCAGCACCTTCAACTTCTATTCCTTCAAGAAAGGGAAGAACAGGAGGTCTGTACTTTATTGGAGGAGCCTTATATGCTCTTAAAAGACTTAAAAAATCAATCCCCAATTTTTTTTCTTCTTCTATTTTTTTTATATCCGTATCGGGATTCTTTTTTAAGCAAAATTCTTTTCCTTCATCAGTTACACAATAGGAGGCAATAATTTCTCTTATCCTCGAAAACTGTAAAACTTCCAGCGTATGTTCAGTCATATCTTACTCCTATGTAGATTAATACTTCTTTACCGTTTCTTGTAATTCTTTATGTATAAGTTCAAAACTCGTATACCTGTCCTTATAAATATCCCCTTTTTTAAGGGCTTCCAAAAGGGCACAGCCGGGTTCATGGGTATGGGTGCAGGAAAGGCCGAATTTACATGAGCCTATGAGCTTTTCCATTTCCGGAAAATATAGGGCAGTATCCTCAGGCTCGATGCCGTAAATGGCAAAATGCCTCACACCCGGCGTATCAATTATGTTTATCGAATGTTCTTTACCCTCTGAAGTAAGAGCCTTTATTTTAAAATACTCCCCTTGCGTTGTCGTGTGGGTACCTCGGTCATACTTATCCGAAATTGCAGAAGTTTTCAAATTTAAATCGGGGGCGATAAAATTTAAGAGAGTGCTTTTACCAACTCCTGACTGTCCTACGAGGGCAGACGTTTTAGCTGAGAGGCTTTCAATCAAGTTATCCATTCCCCTGCCCTCCTTTGCCGACACTTCAAGGTTTTTATAGCCCAATCTTTTCCAGTCCTCTATTCTCTCTTTTACATCAGCCGAGATTTTTAAATCACACTTATTTATAACAATTAAAACCGGAATCTTTTGAATCTCGGCTTGCACTAAAACCCTGTCCACAAATCGAGGGCGGAAGGGAGGATTAGCAGCAGAAACAACACAAACAAGCAGATCGATATTTGCAGCTAAAAGCTGGGGCATATTCAGTTTTTGATTTAAGCGTAAAAAAGAATTTTTTCTTTCTATTAAACCCGTTATTAAGCCTTCATCATCAGAGTGAGTATCGGGCTCAAGATTTACAAAATCTCCGGCAGCAAGAGGATTATAGTAAAGAGCAGAATCTTTTAGAACCTTCCCCTTAATGGAGCAGCTTCTGAATTTTCCGTCTTCACATTCTACATAAAAAATATTATTAGATCCTTTTAAAACCAATCCTTTCATTTTAGAAGTACCTTAAAACGAACATCGAAAAACTTCAGCTTTTCGATGTTTTCCTTAGATTTATTTGCGATGTTTTTCATAAGTCATTGATATATAAAAACTTATGAAAAACTCGTCGTTTACTTCTAAAAACAACAAGTTTTTAGAAGTAAACTAAAGTCATATTAAAGAGTTCCGCATAGGCGGAATATTTTTTTGTACTCTCTTCAGTTTTTTCCGAGGTGATATAAAAAATATCTTTTTGAATATTTTTTAATTTCTCATCCGTCTTTGATTTTTTAGGAGGAGATATTTTTAAGGCCTGATTTACAACCCCATCCAAAGAGTCCACAATCTTTATATCCGGCTCACATTCGGATTTAAACTCATCTCTTAGGTGGAGAAAATGAGTACAGCCTAGGACAGCAGTATCAGTTCCTGCCGACTTAAAAAACTCAACCGCAGGACGGATTCCGGCCTTTTTATCCTCCTCAGAGCCGGACAATAATGTGTTCTCTATTTTAGAAACCAAAACGGAATCTGCACGCATAAAAAATTTACAATCGGCTCCGAATTCCTCAATGAGATTTTGCACATAGATATCGTTTACCGTTCTTTCGGTTGCAAGGACGGCAATTTTTTTATTTTTACTTGTTAAGGCCGCAGGTTTTATAGCAGGAACAGTGCCCACAAAGGGTATCTCGAATTTTTTACGCAAATGTGAAAGAGCCGAAACCGTCATCGTATTACAGGCTATTATTATAACGGAGGGTTTAAGTTTTTCGATTATTTTTTTTACAAGGTCTTCGGTATATTCTATTACCTCTTCGAGTGTTTTTTCTCCATAGGGAAAATGTTTTGTGTCTGCAACATAGGCACAGGAACTTTGAGGCTCCAATTCTTTTAAATGCCTTAAATAAGGCAGTCCTCCTATGCCTGAGTCTATAAAAACATATTGAACGTTTTGTTTTAAAGTCAATTTTCCCTCCAACACTAATTAAAAACTCACTTCAATATCCAGTTTATTTTTACCCCGTTTTTTTCCATACGGCGAAACCAAGTTTCCTGCCTTTTTGCAAACTGACAAATAGCACGGTAAAGAGAATCAATGTACTCTTCCCTAGATTTTATTTTGCCTTGAAGATATTGGGCCGTAAATTTATATTCAAGTCCCAAACTTTCAAGCCTTTCCCAAGAAAAGCCCTCCTTGTGAAGGCTCTCGGTTTCTTCTATCATTCCGTCTTTTATGCGCTCTAAGAGTCTAAGCCTTATTCTTTCCCTTAAAATTTCCCGCGGGTATTTAAGGCCTATTATAAGAGGGCGGATATCGGGACGGTTGGCGTTTAAGATTTTGGCTGCATCAGGATGGGTCTTTTTATATTCCGCAATTTCAATAGCCCTCATAAGCCTATCCATATTTTCAAGGTCGGTCTTATTATGCATCGGAACTTTATACTCAAAAAAAACTTTTTGCAAGTCAGCCAAATTCTTACCGGCCAAGGAAGCCCTCAGTTCTTCATTTTTTGGAACAGGAATAAGCTCGTATTCCCTTATAAGAGCATCAAGATAAAGCCCCGTTCCTCCTGCAAAAATGGGCAGCTTTTTTCTTCTCTTTATATCTTCAAAAGCCTTGTAAGCATCATTTTGAAAATCAAAGACATTGTACTCCCTTTCCAAGGTACAAATATCGATTAGGTGATGGAGCACATCGCCGTACTCGTCTAAGTCTTTTCCGGTACCTAGGTCAAGGCCCTTATAAACCTGCCTTGAATCCGCAGAAATGATTTCTCCTCCAAGCTCTTTTGCAAGGCCTACGGCATAGGAGGTTTTTCCCGTAGCCGTAGCGCCCAGCACAACAACCGAATTATGTTTATCCGATAAAGACAAATACCCGAGATTCATAAAATCAAAAACTTACAGTCTATTCCGGACAATATTTAAAATAACTCCCAGCAAAAACATACCGCAAGAAACAAAAATATGCATATTTGAAGACTCGGATAAATACCAATTTGCAAGAGCATATGAGCCTAAAAGACTGAAGCCGACAAAAGAAATAAAGGCTATCGCATAAACCATAAAATCCATGGAAATAGTTAAATTCGCCGACAAAATATAGTAAACAAAATCAAAAATAAGGATTGCTCCTGCTATTATAAGAAGAAATAAAATAAGCTCGGTTGAGTCGGGCGTATTGATATTCCTGTAAAATAGATAGGCAAAGACGGCACTAAAAATACCGAAAAGAGCCGACAAACTATTGCTTAAGGTTTCTTCAGAAAGAGAAAATGAAATCAAAAAGAAAAAAGCCAATCCGAAAAAAGCGTTTAAGAAAAAATACTGAAAGAAAAAGCGCCATAAATGAGCGGCAAGTGAAGATGAAATTTGCAAACCCGAAAACGGGAAAAAAGAAACAACTATCAATGACACTATTCCGCCCAAAATACCGAATAAAAAGGCTGCAAACTTACCGCTTTGTTCCTTTGAAAATGAAGCGTAGAGTAAAAAAACTAAGGGCAAAACTAAAATAAAAACAAAATTCATAGGGCTCATTCTACCATAAAAATACCAATATATCAAGTATTTTTGAATAATTGCCTTTACAAATATTTTTTTTATTGGTATACTGCTTTAATATGACAATTGCAGGAAGAAACAGAGCGCGCCTAACCGCCATATGTATTGCAGCTTTAATTCTTATATTATCCTTAATATCCTTTGTAGGTATTGTACTTAACGGAAACCTTGATAATTCCTTGGTAACGGGCACAAAATCTGCAGAAAGCTCGGGAATTACTGAATTTATACTCAGCCTTTTAAGAAATAATTATAACGGCTATGCGGTATTAATAAGTATCTTGGCCTTTCCGTTTTTATCGCTTGGCTTTTTAATCTTCGTCTATTTTACATTTAAAAAGACTCATGCAATCGAAATATCCTTTTTTGCTATGTTTACCTTATGCATCAGCTTTGAAAGTATAAGGCTTGTTTTTCCTCTATATAACTTTTCCAATATAGTGCTGGATAGTATAGCAAATCTATCCCGATTGGTATATTTTTTCAGATTAGCCGGAATTATGTCCATCTTTATGGCAGGCATCTTTGCCAACAAAATAATAACTAGAAAGATATCGTCAGTCTTCTTTTTTCTTTTTTTTATATCTTTTTTAATATGCCTATCAATGCCTATAAATAATTTTTATATAAGCAGATACTTTCTTTCGGATATTAAGGCAGGCCATTCATATATATACCTGTTTTTAATAGCTGCACTTCTAGCCTGTGTAAATTACTTTTTTGTCTATATCACAAAAAACATAAAAGAGTATTTATTTGCAGCCATTTCGCTGACAGGGGCCTTAATAGGTTATGCGATTCTCTTATATACATCATCTTATACCCTCCTGGGTATAGGCCTTGCCTTGTTTATTTTAGGAAATCTCAGTTTTATAAAGTACATACACAGCTACCACATATGGCAATAAACCTCTAGACCATCTATAACAATAGCTAAAAAATAGGACTTGATTTTTCGCCGATTATGATGTATGCTTAAGCTATGGCAATTAAATTTTACTCGCTAGGTGCTGCAGAAGAAGTTACCGGATCTAAACACATTCTTGAAGTTGACGGACATAAATATTTGATAGACTGCGGAGCTTTTCAAGGAAAAAGAGCAGAAGCGGACAAGAAAAACAGGGATTTTAATGTTCCGGCTCCTGAGCTGGAAGCCGTCATTTTAACCCATGGTCATTATGATCATTGCGGCTTATTACCCTTGCTGGGAAAGCATGGATTTACAGGCAACATATATGCAACCCCTGCCACCAGAGATATAGCAAACCTTGTTATGATGGATTCTGCACGAATTCAAGCCAGAGATAGGGAGTATCTATCCAAACAAGCTGCAAAAAAAGGAGAAACCTTTAAATGGGTGCCTCTTTTTGATGAAGCCGATGTAATTCAAACAGTCAATCAGTTTGTAACAATTTCATATCATAGGCCTGCATGGATAGGCCCCAATGTTCAACTGGAATTCTATGATGCAGGGCATATTTTAGGTTCAGCGATGGCTGTAATTACCGCCAAAGACTCGGATGGGAAAGAGGTAAAAATAGCCTTTACAGGAGACCTAGGCCGAAAAAATAAGGCTATTATCCGCGATCCTGACATTATTCCGCCTGTAGATTATATAGTTATTGAAAGCACATACGGAAACCGGCGCCATGAGGAAACCGACAATGCTTTAAAACTTCTTGCCGAAAAAACACAGGAAATTGTACAAAATAAGGGAAAGATGATTATTCCCGCCTTTGCCGTTGAAAGGACTCAGGAAATTGTCTATTATTTTCACCTCTTAGTCGATAAAAAAATAATTCCCGATATTCCGATTTATGTAGATTCTCCCATGGCCGTAAACGCAACGAGTATATTTCAGGTACATCCCGAATGCTATGATGCACAAACACATGAGGCCTTTTTAATTCATCATAAAAATCCTTTCGGTTTTAACTCGCTCAAATTTATAACCAGCGTAGCCGAGTCCAAGGAATTGAACAATATTGACGGTCCCATGGTTATAATAAGTGCGGACGGAATGTGCGAATTCGGACGAATTACCCACCATCTTGCAAACAATATCGAAAAGCCATCGACAAAGGTACTGCTGGTAGGTTTTATGGCAGAAGATACTCTCGGCCGTAGACTCCAAAACAAAGAACAAGAAGTAAAAATTTTCGGTGAATGGCATCAGGTACGGGCTGAAATTTTGCAGATAAACGCCTTCAGTGCTCATGCCGACTATTTTGAGTCCAGAGAATGGCTGGACTCCTTGAAGAATCCTAAACTTAAAACTATATTCTTGGTTCACGGAGAACCTAAGGCTCAAACTTATTTTACCCAATACTTAAACGAAAACGGTTATAATGATGTAAAAACGGTAAAATATGGAAAAAAATACAATTTGGACTAAAATTTATGAAAAAAATAATTACGGGTTTTCATGCTATAGACGAGATTTTAAGAGCGGAAAAACTTAAAATAGAAAAAGAAAAGAACCGGAAGCCGAGCCTTGAAATTTTTTACTCTAAAGAAGGCCCAAGGGTAAAAAAAATTTTGGAAGCGGCTCGTAAATTGAACCTAAAAATTGAAAAAAAAGAGAATCAATTTCTTGATTCCCTTACCAAAACCTTGCCGGAACAGTTAAGGGATCACAGGGGTATTGTTCTTGTAACGGAGGCTGAAAATCAAAAAAAAGGAATGAGTATCGATGAGTTTTTTGCAAAACTTGCAGAAAAAGGATCGGCCTTTGTGGTAATCCTTGATTCCGTTACAGATCCTCACAATACAGGTTCCATTATACGAAGTGCAGATCAGTTTGGAATAGACGGAATAATAGTCCCGGAAAACAAAAGTGCCGGAGGCTTTGAGATTATAAGCAAGGTAAGTGCAGGAGCTTTAGCATGGGTTCCATTCGTGGAAGTAACCAATTTGGTAAGAACCGTAGAAAGGCTAAAAAAGGAAGGTTTTTGGATTTACGGTGCGGATGCAGGAGGCAAGGCTCTTCCCGACCTCAAGTTCCCAAAAAAGACAGCCCTTATTATGGGAAGCGAAGGCAGGGGAATGAGCCGCCTTGTAGAAGAAACCTGCGACGAAATAGTGTCAATCCCAACCAAGGGAAAACTTGACAGCCTAAACGTTTCCGTCGCAGCAGGTATTTTATTATATGAGATAAGCCGGAAAAAAAAGGTCTAATTTTTTGAGGCCATAATCTTTTTTACGGCTTCGCTAAGAGGCATTTCATCTTCAGTTCTATTAGTCATATCCTTTAATTTTATCTTAAACCCTTGAGGGTTCTTGTCAAATTCTTCTACACAAGAATCTTTACCTAAGAAAAGCCCCCACCTTATGTCTTTTTTTTCGGCATAGGTATACTGATGATTCATCTTTTTAGGTTCAGGATATACTTCAGCATTTATTTTTTCGGCTTCAAAAAAGTTTACTATTTTATATGAAAGAACTTGATCATCTTCAGGTAAAGAAAAAATAAGGAGGTCGGTAAAGCTTGATTTTGTTTTTTGATGACCTAACTGTTCAAGAGCAGCTAAAAGCCTATCAAGCCCTATGGAAGCGCCTACTCCGGTAATAGATTCCTTCATATAAAGAGCTGTAAGGTTATCGTACCTTCCGCCTGAACAAACAGAGCCTATCGATGGTAAATCGGTTAAGAAGGTCTCAAATACAACACCGGTATAATAATCCAAGCCTCGCGTAATTGAAGGATCAAAGACGACTGAATCTTCAATACCTACAGCCTTTACCAAGGCATAGATATCCCTCATGCGTTTTGTATCCTCGCCGGAGCCGCCTGCGAGGTTTTCCAAGTGAGAAAGAGTTTTTTCAAAGTCTTCACTCTTTAAATCCTTACTCACACCGGAAATATAAGCCAATATTTTTTTTGCACTTTCTTCGGAGCTTATTTCGGTAAGGAGCTTTAAAACCTCGGCCTCCCCTATCTTAGCAAGTTTATCTACAATACGCAAAACCTCTTCGCTGTCTTCGGATAGGTTTAAAGACTTTAAAAAACGGTTAAATATACCTCTATGGGAAACGTGTATTTTAAAGTTAAAAACACCTAACTCGTTTAAAGCTTTTTTAATAAGACGCAAAATTTCAAAATCGACAGCAGCCGAATCGGAACCCAATGTATCAAAATCGCATTGTAAAAATTCCCGATAACGGCCTGCCTGAGGCTTTTCACCGCGCCAAACTTTTCCCAGATGATAGCGTTTAAACGGAAAATATATTTCGCTTTTATGTTCTGCGACAAATCGGGCTAAGGGAACGGTTAAGTCAAAGCGCATCGCAACATCCCGTCCGCCGTTGTCATTAAATCGGAAAACCTGTTTTTCGGTCTCCCCTCCGCTTTTTCTCAATAGAATTTCGGAATATTCCAAGGCAGGGGTGTCGATAGGCACAAAGCCGTAATCCCTAAAAACATTTACCAGTCTTTCCATAAGAAGAGCTCTTTCAATCTCATCTGCCGGAAGGAAATCTCTAAATCCTTTTAAAACTTTCGGTTGTATTAAATCACTCATAGTTTTTATTTTACAATATTTTTTTAGATTGGGCAAGGGTCAAATTGACGAAGTCATGTTGACTACGTCAATACCTATCTCTCTTTATAATTTTTTTCTATCCAATTTCGGTACTCACCGGAGCGGACATTTTCTATCCATTTCTTATTATTTAAATACCAGTCAACAGTATTTTCAAGTCCGGTTTCAAAATCAAAGTTACGCTTCCAATTAAGTTCATTTTTTATCTTGGTACAGTCAATAGCATAGCGGCGGTCATGTCCAAGCCTATCGGTTACATGTGTAATAGTTTTTCTTACATTTTCTTCGTTAAGACCTGTCTTTTTACAAACAATTTGAATGAGCTTATTTAAAAGTTTTATATTTTCCCATTCATTTTCACCGCCGATATTATAGGTCTCCCCTGCTCTCCCATTTTTTAGTATAAGCCTTACAGCTTCATTATGGTCTTCAACATGTATCCAGTCTCTAATTTGCTTACCGTCACCGTAAACGGGAAGATTTTTACCTTCAAGCATATTTAAAATCATAAGGGGAATCAATTTTTCAGGGAATTGAAACGGTCCGTAATTATTGGAACAGTTTGAAATAGTAACAGGCAGCCCATAGGTATGAAAGTAAGCTTTTACCAAGTGATCGCTTGAGGCCTTACTCGCAGAATAAGGGGAACGAGGGTCATAGGCTGTAGTTTCTTCAAAATAGCCTTCAGTGCCCAAAGAACCGTAAACCTCATCCGTACTGATATGGTGAAAAAGAACATCATCACGCATTGTTCCGTCAGGTTTTTTCCAAAATTGCTTTGCAGTTTCCAAAAGGTTAAAGGAGCCCAAAACATTTGTCTGCAAAAAAACCTCAGGTCCCAAAATAGAGCGGTCAACATGACTTTCAGCTGCAAAATGAACAACCGTGTCAATATTATATTCCGTAAAAATGGTATTTATAATTTCTTTATCGCAGATATTTCCATGAATAAAAAAGTATCGGCTTCCACCGAATTCGGATTCCATATCGGCAAGGCTTGCGGCATTGCCTGCATAGGTAAGAGCATCAAGGTTTATAATACGTCCCGTAAATGCGTCTTCTTTTTTTAATAAGGTTCTAATAAAATTGGAACCGATAAAACCTGCACCGCCGGTTACAAGTATATTTTGTAAACTTCGCATTTAGATTAACTCCTTAACTTAACAATTTTCCGCAATATATTTTAGATAATCGCCATATTCATTATTATATGAAGAAGATAAATTTAAAAGCTGAGTCTTTGAAATCCATTTTTGTAAATAAGCTATTTCTTCTATACAGGAAACATACATTCCCTGTCTTTTTTGAATCGTTGCTATAAAATTTGAGGCTTCCAAAAGGCCGTCATAAGTTCCCGTATCAAGCCATGCCATGCCGCGGCCCAGCTTTTCAACTTTTAATTTTCCCATAGTCAGGTAAGCATTATTTACGGATGTAATTTCAATCTCGCCTCTGGCCGAAGGTTTAACAGATTTTGCAATTTGGATTACTTCATTATCATAAAAATACAAACCTGGGATTGCATAATTTGACTTTGGATTTTGAGGTTTTTCCTCAATATTCAAAACATTTCCTTCATCATCAAAATCAACTACTCCGTAAGCTCTTGGGTCCTTAACATAATAACCGAAAATTAAAGCTCCTCCATTATTTTTTATGAAGGAAACCGCATCTGTCAAAGTGCTGCTGAAACCTCTTCCATAAAAGATATTATCACCCAATACCAAAGCACAAGAATCAACACCGATGAAGTTTTCACCCACTATGAAGGCATCAGCAAGACCCCGAGGTTTATCTTGAACGGCATACTCAAACTTCATCCCCAGCCAATTTCCATCACCGAAGAGCTCTTTAAAAAGGCCTATATCCCGCGGTGTAGATATAATTAAAACTTCACGTATACCGGCAAGCATCATAACCGACAAGGGATAATAAATCATGGGTTTATCATACATTGGTAAAATTTGTTTTGAAACAGCCTTTGTAAGCGGATATAAACGGGTTCCCGCCCCTCCTGCTAAAATTATTGCCTTCATAAAAACCTCTATCAAAAATTGATCTTGAATCTTATTATAGCCGAAAGATATTTACATCATCAAAAAACACTCAAGTCTAAGCATAATATCAAAAAAAATAAAAACAATCAATAAAAATAAGCCTCTGAATTTATAGATTGCAATAATAAAACTACTTATATCCATACAAGAAGCAATCTCGTTATTTTTAAAGTCTTTGCCGATTATCTCCGATAACCGATATAGATATTATCAATCTTTATAAAACGGGAATATTTTTATGGAACCATTAAATAAGAAAACAATTCAACAAAACATTCACCATAAAGCCCCTATTAGAGTTGCGCAAGTTATAGGAAAAGCCGTTATCAGCGGTGTAGATTCAGTGGTAATGAACTATTACCGTAACATAGACAGAAACCGCGTACAATTCGATTTTTTTATGGACGGTTATAATAAAACTCTCATCGATGAAGAAATCCTTGATTTGGGCGGCCGTATCATCAAACTTGAACCTTATGAAAACTCTATGCTAGCCAATATGCGGCAATGCCGTGCAGCTTTTGCAGAAGGCGGATATACAATTGTCCATTCACACTTAAACACACTCAGTTGTTTTCCCCTCTATGCAGCATTCCGTGCAAAAGTTCCGATACGAATTGCACACAGTCATAGTACAATGAGCCGCGGAGAATGGAAGCGCAACCTTATGAAGCAGGTATTACGGCCGTTTTCAAAAACTTTTGCAACTCACTATGCGGCATGTGCCGATTACACTGCCCGCTGGCTTTTCGGTTCGCAAACGGTACAAAAGGGAAAAGTACGCCTCATAAAAAATGCAATCGATACCGCATGCTTTTCACCCAATGAAGAGGCTCGGAACCGAATACGTAAAGAATTTAATTTGGAGAATCGTTTTATTGTCGGTCATATCGGCCGTTTTGCATTCCAAAAGAATCATGAATTACTTGTACGGATATTTGCCGAAGCTTACCGGCAAAACCAGAATGCAGCTCTGATATTAATCGGAACGGGAGAATTGGAAGCTGAGATTCGTACTCTCGTTAAAGAGCTTGATATAGAAAAAGCGGTTTTTTTTACCGGCATCCGGCGGGACATTCCCAATTTTTTGAATGCCTTTGATGTTTTTCTTTTACCGAGCCGCTATGAAGGTTTGCCGGTAGTGGGTATAGAAGCTCAATCGGTAGGTTTGCCATGCCTAATGAGCGATACTGTTACTAAGGACACTGCTATTACGCCCTTAGTGGAGTTTTTTCCGTTACACGCCGACATAAAAGAATGGGCAAAAAAGCTTCTCAGCTACGAACATGTACAAAAAAAGCCTTACCCGGATTTATTGCGGAATTCCGGTTTCGAAATACACCTCGCAGCGGAAGATTTATGCCTTTGGTACGAAAACCTCCTTGATTCTTTTTAAAAAATATGATAGGGTAATGCTATGCAGCCATCGGAATTTACTAGTTGGTTTAAAACCCATTTTAATCATACAAGTTCTTTTGCGACCGGTCTAACATTTATGATCTTCGACTGTATCGGGATAATGCTATGCTTTGGAGGAAGTTTTTTTGCTATTAATGCAGTAGATCGTTCATTGATTGTATTCCGTGATTTTATAAACTACTGGATATACCTTCCGGCCTTTGCTGCAGCATTTTTTGCAGCTCGTCTTTATCCCGGTATCATGCTTCAGCCGGCTGACGAAGTACGTAAATTCTCTCTTACTTCTTTTTTTTGTTTTACGGGAATTGCTCTTTCCATAGCAGTTGAAACGGATGATAGAGAGATGTTAAGTGTTGCCCTCCTTTTAGCAACTCCTTTTGCAACTCTGTTTCTACCCTTATTAAGGGAAGGAATACGGACTGCATTTAGTTCCTTTAGCTGGTGGGGCGTTCCGGTAGTTATATACGTAAGCAATGAAAATAAGTACACAATAGCAGACAGGCTATTAAATAAACCTTCATTAAGTTACCGCCCGGCAGCAATCATCAATATCGATGCAACAGACTACGAGGAATACAAAGGAATCCCTGTATTCCCTTATTCACAAGAAATTGAAGATTGTGTTCACGCCTGTAATATTACAACAGCAATCGTTATGGAATTGCCGGAAGGTAATACGGCAAATACCCCATTGGACTCAATTCTTTCCGATTACCGCTACATCATTGCAATACCGTACTATCAAAATATAAAATTCGTATCGCTTTCAGTGAGAAACTTCGGCGATATTTTAGGTTTTTCCGCATCGAATCGTTTGACTCGTCCCATCAATTTATTTATCAAACGATGTATCGATTTAGGCATATTACTTTTGTTTTCGCCGTTAATACTCCCGATTATAGTCATCATAGCGATTCTTGTAAAATGTACTTCAAAAGGAAAGATATTCTATGGACATAAGCGTATCGGCAAAAACGGTAAGCAAATTAAGGTGTGGAAATTTCGATCAATGGTAACTGATGCGGATAAACGTTTAAAAGAATTACTGGAGAATAACCCGGAAATGAAACGTGAATGGGAGGAACATCAAAAGCTTGAGCATGATCCGCGTATT
Source organism: Treponema denticola (assembly GCF_024181645.1). Classification (NCBI taxonomy): domain Bacteria; kingdom Pseudomonadati; phylum Spirochaetota; class Spirochaetia; order Treponematales; family Treponemataceae; genus Treponema; species Treponema denticola. The sequence continues at coordinate 1,311,744 of NZ_CP058624.1, forward strand.
ACCTCCATTGGAAAATTTTTACGCAAAACAAGCCTTGATGAATTGCCTCAGCTTTTTAATATTCTACTTGGTCAAATGAGTTTTGTCGGTCCACGCCCTGTTACCGAACCTGAAAAAGAAAAATACGGTGATACATTTAAATATATATTTTCCGTCACCCCCGGATTATCAGGCATGTGGCAAATATCCGGCCGATCATCAACAGGATATGATGAGAGAATTTTTCTGGATACTTTTTATATTCAAAATTGGTCAATCTGGCTGGATATTTGGATTATTTTACAAACCTTCATCGTTGTTGTTACTAGAAAAGGTGCGTATTAATACTTAATATTCAATTATTTTAAAAGCTTAAATAAAGTATATGTATAAAATTTTCATATTTATACTCTAGTTCGGTTTTAAATAATGATTAGTGAATTTTTTCACAAACCCACAAAAACCTACTTCTTTAATAATACATATAATACGCATTGGTGATAGAATAATATTAGTTAGAATGCAGCCTATCTTGGGAATCAAAAATTTAGAATATTTTATATATTTCTTTCTTAAAGGGATGGTCCAACTGGCATCAAAGTGGTGAATAGTATATGTATTAGGAGTTATACTGATTATACCTGTCCTTGGGTCCTTAGGATTAAAATAATCAACCGGATAGATTGTAATATCCATAACAGTCTGAACAGCATTATCTTTAGTTAATCCATATTTCCTAAATATAGAAGTAACACGCTCAACTACTGTTGTAAGGTCCATCCTGCCATTGGATTTTATAAAATTACTCTTTTTATATGACTCTAAAACGTAGGCATAAAGGGTATTTCCTGCAGCGGCTGCAATACCTAAGCCCGGATTTACAGTTCCAATGATTTCCATACCGAAAAAAGCGCCTTTTTCAATAATTTCATCAATGGGCTTAATTACTTCAACATCAGTATCAAAATACACGCCGCCGTATTGATACAAAATATCAAACCTGACATAATCACTTACAAAGGCATACTTTTTTGAACGATAGGCTTCAGAAATATAAGTAATTTTATTTACATCATAGTTTTTTTCGTTCCATTCTTTTATTTCATAGCCGGGACAATATTTTTTCCATGATTCAATACACCTAAGGGCTGTTTCAGGTAAAGGATTTTCCCCGAACCAACAATAATGAATTACCTTTGGAATCATTTTTTATTTTCTCCCTGAGGAAGCTCCATACTTATATTGTTTGCTATAAACAATATAAACTCTACAAACATGTATACGGGATAAATAAAAATAGTATACAAAAAATCTAGCATGTTCTTTTAATCTCCATTAAAAATTCATATACCTTTTCTCCGGCCTTCCCTCTATTTTGCCATGCAGTATCTTTAGCTTTTAATCTATTTTCTTTTAAAGCCGAACTTTCACAAGTTTCTTGAATAATTTTTCTTATGTCAGTAAAATCTGTAGATTTTAACTCTCTTCCTATTTCTTTTAATATGGAAAACTTCCATGGCAACTCTTTTAGATCTCCTGAATCATAAGGCCGATGATCAAATTCGTTATTACAGTATAAAAACGGCTTGTCAAATAAAAAGCAATAGTCAAAGATAACACTCGAAAAATCGGAAATCATTATATCGGCTTTTGAAAGAGAGGTAATATTTTCAGGCTCATAATCCCACGAAAGGTTATCGTTTGTCTTGTACTTTTCTTTTAATTTTTTTAGCATATCGGACTCGACCGTCTTACTTTGAGGATGGGGACGAACAATAATATTCCATCCTGCTTCTACAAGAGGAGTAAGGAGTTTTTCTCCATATTTGGAAAGAATACCATTCGTACCCCATGAAGGAGCTACCAAAACGGTAAAAGCCTCATTTTTCTGCGGTAAGTCCTTTACTTTTTCCTTAAGTACATCCAAATAAGGACAGCCCACCACGCATAATTCTTTTCTCTTTATTCCGCGCAAATCTTCAAGCTCTCTTATTCCATTCATCTGATACTCACCTGATAAAAGAACCGAATCAAAGTAATCAAGACCGAAAAGCCTATAACTTGTAGCATCATCGAGAGCATGAAGAATATGGCTGTAATGCTTTACTTTTTTAGATCTCTTTAATTGATATACATCCAGACCTGGCGTAGTCATTAAACAGATATTAGCTTCAAGCATATTCAGCCGAGCAAAAGCTCGATTTCCCTTACCGATATATTCAGGCTTCACATATGTATAATTTTGTAAAAACACAGGATCGTCTTCGGAAGATGTATAAAAAAGAACTTTTACCTTATTCTTTTCAAATTCATTACATATAGGAGCAAATACATTCCAGTACTGTTTGCCCTCAGAATAAAAAACAAAATCGGTTTTACTTTCATTAACCTTTGTTTTATCCTTGTAGATTAAAACTTTTAATCTTATTATAGCCGTTTTTGTCAAAAAATATAGAGTTGTAATTAACCCGATTACAATAGAAAAAAGAATACTGCCCGTACCAGGATCAATATATAACAATGGAAGCATAAAATAAATTCTCCTTATTCCTCATTAAAATTTGTTCTACTCCAATTTGCAGGATCGTAGACATTATCTTTTATAAAAGTCCAACTATCAACCTCAAACTGCGTAGATTTTAATTGATGATTAGCATGCCAGTTTCCCAAACTTACCGCTTTTATAACCGCTTTATCTTGGGTATCCAGAAATTTTTTCCCTGTAAACGGATTCTTTTGTAATTCGGGCGGGAAATCTTTGGTAGTTAATGCCGGAATATCAGCTAATGTCATAAATGTATAATCTTTTTTTAATGCCCCATCTGAATCGAAATCTTTCATCATAATTAACGGTATCAAAGCTTCAGGTGAAAAATAAGAATCCGAAGCCGAGAAATCGTCAATAAATTTCATGCCATTCGTACGTATACCGCCACCTCCATGATCTCCTACAAGAATTATACGGGAATTATGCCAACACCCATGTTTTTTCAAAAAACTAAAAAAGTGTGCACACGATTCGTGTGCCAGATAATTAGAATAAAAATGACTTTCTGTTGTTTCATTAAGACAATAACTTTCTGCTATCGGAATTAAAAAATTCTTTCCGATCATCTGCAAAATTTCTCTTCGAGGAGGTTCATGTGTCACATTATTGACGATTATATTTATACAATTTGTATTTTCCACAAATTCAACTTCTTCCGTAATATTCTCTAGAGCAGAATAGGCATTCATAAACGCAGCGGAATAAATAGGGACGCCCACACCACCGTACATTCCATTTGCATAAAATATCCGCCGTACTTCAAGCGGTAAAATTTTAAATAGAGAAAAATACAGCATATTACGGCGAATTCCATATATTTTTGACTGAGGAACCGAACCGTGGACAGTCTGTTTAAGAAGGTCATGCGTATATATTCCATCCCCATCAATATTTTTTGCTCTCATATTATATTTCTTAAATACCGAAAGATCGGGAATCCAAGAATAATTCAGCCATGACGGATCAGTAAAGCTAACACACCAATTATGTTCGCTAAAAAGGCGCGGTAACACACTTAATGCTTCATTATGTTTATCAACTAACAACTCATCTTTACGGGCATCAATCTTTTCTGGGGTGTATTCATAACCGCCGAATAATGACGGAGTACTAAAATTGGTACTTAGACCGAAGGCAACACTATTTTCAAAAACTGTAAATCCGGTATATTCTTTTTTTACCAGTTCGGAAGATTCAAATATAGGATCAATAAAAAAATTCATAGATCGATCTAACATGAATATAAAGATATTTTTCCCTGTTTTACTTATTCGATACGCCTTATCGGATACAGGTGCTGCATTGACAGTAGAGCGCATAGAACGAAACTCTTTATAAATTGTGGTTGAGGAGACCGTCGTAACGGCAACAAAGGAAATAAGCAGTATTTTTAATACCGTACCGATATATTTTTTTATAATACCAGAATAAAGTATAAAAAATACAATAATGCTAGTTATTCCCATCGCAAATAAATTTATTATAAGCTCATACTGCGTATGCCGCAACTTTCCTGAATCAGAAAACATAAGCAGATTATTGATGCTGACGTATTTATCTTGAAAAAGATAAGCATTGAGTATTGCAACCGTAAGCACTATAATCGAACCGAATGTAAAAGAAATTTGTACTTTTTTTTGAAATAACTTATAGAGACACACCAACCAAAATAAACAGCCGATACTTTGCACAGTGGTATAGAAAAGGATAATGAAAGGATTGGAAATATTTTCAAAATTAACAAATTCTTGCGGAGAACTCGCAATAGTCGCTGTAGGAATTACTAAACCTAAAAACATAAACAGAGCGATAGCGCTTTGGAAGAAAAGAGAGAAGCGTTCTTTGTCATCATTAAAAACGGATCTGATATTTTTAAGTAAAAATTTGGACACAACTATCCATATTACAGGCACAAATAATATAAGAGCAGTAAAAAACTCCATAATAACTAATGGCCGTAATTTTGAAGTGCTATTTTTAGTTATAACTGTAAGAGAAACAAAAAATAGTACAGCAATGATGTACCACATTTTTTTGCTCAATTTTATCCTATAAAAGATATTTTTAAAAAGCGAAAAAATATTGTTTAATGTCCAGTAGAATACTAATCCTGAAGGCGAATTGTACAATAAAACAAGAAAAACGGCAGCAGTAATATACAGCTGCAATTTCTCTTTTATGTCTAAGCCTTTTGAATACACAGCAGATGCAGAAATATTTATGACTGTCATAACTATCGGCAAGGCATTCACATTGCTACCGGCTATATTCAATAAACCATCCGGATTCCCTAAATCTTTTAAAAACCAAAACGATGCGTTATTGAGCATCGGCAAACCCGATAAAAGCTTATATGCAGCAATAAAAAAAGGTATTTGAATAAGCAGTGCAAACATACCACGCATTGCATATAGCGGATGATACCGATTTTGCCTATAATAAGCAGAAAGCATCATATACCGTTCATCGCCTTTAAAAACAGCTTTTATATCACGAATTTTCGGCTTTAATCTTTTTTGGATATCTCGCTCTTTTTCCTGCCATTTTTCGGCAACGTTATATATCGGTAAGCAAATTACATTTACCGTGATGCTTAACAAAATAATAGAAAAACCTATATAATCATCTGTAACATTGTTTGCAAGAAAAAACGCAAACTCAACAAACATATATACAGGGTATATAAAAATCATATATAAAACATTTAACATATCGGCCTTCTCATCACAATTCAATAAAACTTATTTTTTTAATTTTCTCCAATTAGATTCTACAAAAATATCCTTTTCTTTAAGATAAATATTTAATACATCATCTTCCAAAATATTAGCAATTACGATATTGTCTTTATTTCTTGTTTCAACAAATGATTTTCCTGTAAAAGGATTGTTTGTAAGGGGAGAGGTAACATTTTCAAATCCTGACGTTGCCAAAATCGGCGCATCGGCATTTGTCATAAACGTCATATCGATTTTCAAAGCCCCTTCCGCATTAAAATCTTTTACCATTAAAATAGGCATATAGTAAGTTTGCTGAAAGGTTTTGTCCTTAAAATCCGTATTGAATTGAGAATTATTTAATATCAAGTTTTCGCAAGCATGATCGGCAACAAAAATAATTCTGGTATTATCATAAACACCGTTTTCTTTTAATAGATCAATCATATCACCAAATATGGTAAACAGATAGACGTCGGAAATATAATGATTAAGCGTAACCTCATTTTTGCATCTCTCTTCACATTTTTTTACAAAGGACTCGGAACAAAATAAACGAGCTTGCTGCGCGGAAATCGGCGTGTGTGGAAGATTATTCACAATCAAGTTAAAACAATTGCGGTTACAATGAGTATAAATATCATGCTTGATAAACTCAATTGGGGCTGCTTTTGTAATAAAATCAAACAATCCATGCGCAGAGGTTTTACTATGTAAATACCGTCCATTATTATAAAGATAACGCCTCAGAATATATGGCGATGCCTTAATAAAAGAAAATCGTATCATGTTACGCAGTGTCTCAGAAAAAGGCAATATATTCTTTTGTAGTTCAATATTATGTTTCCGAATCCATTCTCCAACGTATTTACCTTCAAGGTTCAATGCCTTTACTCCGCTATATGGCTCAAAAATTGAATTATCAGGTATCCAGCTGTGGTTTGCAAGCGACGCATCAGTAATAACGGTGTTCCAGCCAGCCTCAGAAAAAAGACGCGGCATAACACATAACGATTCATTATACATATCCCGATGAGGATCAGCGTTTTTTCTAAAGGCTTCCGGTGTATATTCATAGCCGCCGTATAATAAAGGCGCACCGATATAAGTATGTCCGCCGAATGAAATGGTATTCGGGTACAATGTAAAACCGGTAAATTTTTCATATAATGCAGGAAAGTCTTCAAAAATAGACGGAATAAATATACCGGGCATTCTATCAAGCATAAAAATTAAAACATTCTTATGTGTTTTGCTAAAGCCATAGACCTTTTCAAGATGACCGATTGATTTATTTTTTTTATCGATTTGTATGAGCTTTGTTACATTTTTATACCCCGTCGATATTTTAAATGCATTAATCGTTGACAGCGTCAAAACCGATGTAAGTAAAATCGCAGCGATAATAATAGCACCTCGCGAAAATTTTCCCTTCAACAGAAAACCGATACAAACTACGGCAACGCAAAGCAGAAGTATATTAGCTACCTGTTCTTTTAATGTATGAACTAAGGCTTCATCGGAAATAAAAGAAAGAAACCCTGTCAGCGTTCCATAGTTCCCCTGAAAAATAAACACATTAATAACAAAGCAAATGAGAAAGGTAAAAGCGATAAAAGAAAAAATGGGTTTTACTCGAGTGCTCGTCAGGCGGTATATAATTGTCGGCCATATAAGAACAAAACCGATACTTTGTAGGAAAGTAATCCACAATAAAAAGAAAGGATTTCGATACTGCATTGTATACGAAAATTCTTGTACAGAGGAAGCAATGAGCGCAGAAGGAATAAGAAAACCTAAGAGAACAGCTATGGAAAGGACAGAACAAATAAAAAGTGTATTTATATTTTTATTGCTTTTAAAAAAAGCTGTTGAATATATAAATGCACATAGAATTTTAATAAGCCATGGAAGCAAAATATATAGTCCCATTACACCAGCCATAAGTATAATAACAACCGGTTTCCGAGCAGTGGTTATTACAACCACTCCACCTACTATAATACCAATAAGGCCTATATAATACCATAGTCTCCTATCATAGCGAATTTTTATTAAAATATTTTTTCCTAATGAAAACAAGTTGTTTAACGTCCAATAAAGAACAAGACCGGAAGGCGATCCGTAAAGCAAAACTAAAAAAAGGACAGCCATAACATATAGTTGTATTTTCTCTTTAATAGGAAGTCCTTTAGTATAAATTGCTGCGGACATAATGTTTATTACTGTCATAAGAATAGGCAAAAGATTTATCGAATATACACCGATTTTTATTAAAGCATCCGGCATGCCTAAATTATCAAGAAAAAGAAATGATGAGCCTTGTAATAAAACGAGTCCGGATAGAAAATGATACGCTGCGATAAAGAAAGGAATCTGCAGCATAAGGCCAAGCATACCGCGTAATGAATATATCGGATGATAATTATTTTGACGATAATAGGTTGACAATATCATATATCGTTCATCACCGGAAAAGACAGCTTTTATATCATCAATTTTATGTTTTAACTTTTTTTGCAATTCTCTTTCTTTGTTTTGCCATGATTCCGCTGCAGTATACAAGGGCAAGGTAACAATATTTACAAATAAACTGACTATAACTATAGCGCCTCCGGTATTTTCATTGAATATCTTAAATGCTACTAAAAAAATAAACTCGATAATCGATTCGAGGGGATAAATGAATAAGGTATAAAGAACAATTTGCATTGGGATTACCTCGGCGTATGTCTAAGATAACTTCCGATTTCAGACGGAAACACTTCATTAACAGTTACAACAGAAGGGGCGACAAGCCATATCTGAGAAAATCTTCTATAATATTTCCAGCGATCTGCCTCGATAAAAACTTTTTCATTATGATAATATATTTTTTTTGCAGCATCCAAGCCGATAACATAACCATATGTCCCCGGATAATTATTCAACACCAAATACATCGAATAAGTGTCAGTCAGTCTTTCTTTCCATATTTTTTTTATTCGTTTGGTAACGGTCGTTCCTAATAGAATGACTTTATTTCCAATACGTTTTCCCGATAAAGCCCTATAAACCGGATAAAAATCAGGTAATAGCGATACATCATCTTCCAGAATTAAGGCTTGAGGAATATTTTCATCAATCATTTTTTTATAAATAAGACGATGACTAAGAGCACATCCTATTTCACCCATATTTAACTTTCGTTTTAATATCCTTAAAGATTCTTTTTCATCATATACTTCGTCGATATTCTTAATTTCTTTGCCATAAACGGCAGGAAAAAACTCATACGTTATAGGAATACCCTGCAATATATTTTGCATATATTGTTTTCTTTCAGGATTATGTTCAAGATTAAGTACATATACCGGCATGTTATCTTGTATCACCTTAGTAGTAGCAGCAACACCTATCTTTACATACTGTAATATGTAACTTAATACAGCTGTTATAAAAGAAGCAGAATCACGCATACGCATTTTAAATGTTTTTTTGGTTATTCTTGCAGCTTGAGAAAACCGAACCAGTGTTTTTAAATAAAAAAGAGGATTCCTAAACCAAATAGATTTCGGCATGATTTTTAATAAATGACTCCGGCATATATAATGCCCCTCTGCATGCTTCAATACCGGAGTCAACGTTAAACGGCTCTTATCATCATAGTCATAAAATATTCTTAAAGCAATAGGTAAATACAAAAACAGAAATCCGGCTTTTGCAATAGAACTGTACAACCAATTTTCAGGAATGAATTTTACATTTTCGGCTACAGGGAAATAAAATTGCCGTAATACGGCAGTTTTAAACACATCCAATTTTTCTCCGACAAATTTATTATTTACAACTTCCTCAAACCAAGATTCTTTAATAGGTTCTGATGACAAATAAGCGCTATCAATTGTATTTTTGAGAGAATTTATTGCATTACACCGTATACCTACAATTTTCGTATCGTTTTTTATATCAGTTAAATACGGCATTACATTTTCTAAAGCATTATCGATAAGCGCATCATCAGAATCCAAACATATAAAATATTCCGTTGTGCAGACATCCAAAGCTTTATTCCAAGCAGCCTGTTTCCCTGAATTTTCCTGATAGATATAATTAATAGTAAACGGAGCCGTTTTACTAAAATTTGCAATAAGCGATGCCGTATTATCTGTTGAACCGTCATCAATGACCAACCAACCAAAATTATAATTCTTTTGCTTTAGTAAACTTTGATAACAGCGTTCTAACGTTTGTTCTCTGTTAAATGTCGGAGTAAAAATTGTTATTATTTCATTCGGGGTCATTTGCTTCTTAGTTCCTTATAACCATATTCAGCACCTCTAATAACTTCGGTTTTTAGGAGCGCCCTAGTATCTTTTTTATTATCATTTTTAATCGAGGTGAAAATCTTTTTCGTAATTCCATGTTACATTGATATTTGAAAATTTCATACTGGAGACCGGCTATTGACTGCTCCATCTTCTTTGCATACGGAAGCAGTCCATCCGCTGTAAAATATTCAGGTAATAAACCAAGTGATTTTTTCCAATCGGATTTATCAGTATGCATCAAAATTTGATAATAAAACACATATTTCACATATTGTCTTTCAATATTCACAACGGCATTTTTTTGCTCAGGCGCACACCGGTTAAAAAAAATAGTAAAAGCAGTCAATGTATTTTTAATCGATTCTAACACTCGTTTTACGCCATTAAAATCATTCTTTTTATTTGAAATTCCTGTATCTGCATTATAGTGCAGTAAAATATTATTTATAAAATCATAGCTTTTTGCATAATAGGCAACAATAACTGATTCGTAAAGATCCTCTCCCATAATCGAATAAAAATCTTCCATATTCGAAAATGCTTTATGTAACAGTTCTTTTCTATAGGCCTTATTCCACATAGTCCCCGCTCGCGGATTAGTGAAATATACTAAACTATCAAATAAATTATCTATTGTAATAAAAGGCACAGGGCACAAAACTTCTTTTTCGTTTTTATAAGCAAATTCTAAGACATCGTATGACTGTGTATGCAGTATATTATACAAAACTTTGCACGCGTCAGAAGCAAGCGTATCATCACAATCTAAAAATAAAATATAATCTCCCGAAGCATTTTCTACACCGGTTTTTCTTGCGCAATGCGGTCCAAGATTTTTTTGATGCCTCACTATCTTTATGCGGTCATCTTTTAAAGCATAAGCTTCCAATTTCTCAAGACTATTATCCGTAGAATAATCATCAACACAAATTATCTCAATATCTGCATAGGTTTGATTTAAAAGACTTGATAAAGTTTCATCAATAAAAAAACTTCGATTATATATCGGAATTATTATACTGAATTTCATTTTTTTAAGTTTATATAGAAATATTGATTATCAAACTCAAGGTAAAAATCTATAAAAGAAATCTCTAAGGCACCAAAGTATTATTTTAAATAGGCTATATGCTTTTCTAAAAAAAACAAAGAGAACACAACGAGTCTCAGGATGATGGTAACTCATTCGACTCTCAGTTTTATCTATTATTGATTCCATATCATTTTGATAACTTATAATATTCGGAATAACAACTGAAATATTTATACTTTTCCACCATTTACCCCATTGATCAATAGGTCTTACAATAGGAAAGCTTTCAGTATATATTTTCTCAGCTGCTTTTTTACAAATTATATATCCATATGTACCATAACCGGAATTAAATATTTTTTTTAATTTATGATGATAAGAAATGTTTTGAAAACATATTTTAGTTTTTAATTTCTTATCTGACTGCCCAAGAAGAATGATTCCATTGTTTTCAAGTTTTAATATTTTAGAAAGAACTTTGTTAAAATCATTTGCAATAATAATATCATCTTCAAAAATTAATGCTTGATCAATATTTTCCTCAACCATTTTTTTATAAATTAAAAGATGACTCATCGCACAGCCGATTTCACCTAATTTTAATTCTCGGCCATAAACCTTTATCGCAGTTTCTTTATCATAGATCTTATCTATATTTTTTATATCCTTACCACTTACAGCATCAAAAAACTCATATTGAAGATTTGTTTTTTTCATTTCTTCAATCATATATTGACGGCGATCTGTAGATTCTTTTAGATTGACTATAAAAACTTTCATAGTTATCAGCATATTTAATTTTTAATGATTTTTTTTATATATGTAACCGGTTTTCTTAAAATTTTTGCAAAAATAGACAATGGAGCGTATTTTTCATTTATCTTATTTATTTTTTCATCCATAATTTTCAGTTCTTGCATTAAAAGTAATATAAACCCATCTTCACCAAATCTTTCTTTTATGATACGAATAACCTCGTAAGAACTAGTATTTTTTAATATAGCTAAATATCTTATATTAATAAAACATTGCATAAGTTGCGCGTATTCCGGCAGGTTTTCTTTTTCAAAAAAGCAAAAAAGATTTTGAGCTATATTATTCAAACTTATATCTATATTTTTTATTTTTTCAATGTTATCAAAATACGGTGTATTGCTTATACCGGTTGTAACTCTATAGTTATAAAGCGGAGTATTTATAATTTTCCGGGCTTTTATAAAGTATTCAAGTATCACCATTTGATAATAATCTTCAGCAAATACGGCATAGAAATCCGGTAAGTTATTATAAACCGATTTTATGGTATTTGCATTATAACATTTATTCCAAATAGTAAAATTTGCTTTTGCTGATAATATATCTGTAAGTTTTTTTGCCTTATCCGCCTTTGAAAAACGCCATGTTTTTTTTTCCCCGTTAGCAAAAACCTTATAATAAGTAAATTCTATATAATCAGGACTGCTGTTAGTTAACTCTTTTGCCAATATTTTTAATGCATCAGATTCCAGCCAATCATCCGAGTCTAGAAATAAAATATAATCACCTAAAGCATTTTGTACACCTGTTTTTCTGGCAGAAAAAAGGCCTTTATTGCATCCATGTTTCAATATTTTTATTCTTGCATTATCCACAAATGCGGACAAGATTTGCGGCGAACCGTCAGTTGAACCGTCATCGATACAAATAAGTTCATAGTCAGCATAAGACTGATTTACGACGGACAAAATAGATTTTTCCAAATATTTTTCTGTATTGTAAACGGGCATGATGATTGAAAATTTCATCCGTCAAACTTCCTATTAATTTTAAAGTTTCTCTTTAAATAACTAATAACATAAAAACAGCATTAGTTATTTCTAATATCGTTATACAATTTGTCTATAACAAAGTTATCAACAGTATAATCAAATTTTCTTGCAAACAAACAACGAGAGTTCTTTATTTTATCATAATCTTCCAATTTTAATATTTTTGGATGATCTGAACCGCCTTCCCATTCAATATACCTTAAACAATCATTTACAATTTCAACATTATTTACATAATTATGAATAATCGTCTGAAAGAATATTTCATCTGCACACCTTGTAAATTTAAACCATTTTAAGAAATTTTTATTATTTTTTATAAATACAATAATTTGATTAACACAATTATTCGTCAAATTCATCCAATTTGCTCCAGCATAGAATCTTATATTCATACGGCTTCTATGCGGTTTATTTTTTTTGACAAAAGGAATAATATAGTTATTAATTTTATCAAATATCTTTTTATTAAGTTTTTCCAAAGGTGTCGCTCTATCAAAGCTCAAGATATTAGGATAATAAAAATCTATTCTATCATACCAATCAGCAGGCAAGTCAAAACTTGCAAAGTATTCTTTACTATCATTCATAAAAAAGTTATTTATTTCTTTGCCGGTTTTCAATGGAATATCGGCACCGGAAATCAATACATATCTATCATATTGTTTTTTATTAGCCTCTTTAAACAAAAATAATGTCGCCAAAATCTGATTATAACTTCCCCAATACACTTTATATTTCTTAAATACAAAAATATTATTACCAAAAAAACTATCAACACTTATAGCAGTTTTTTTGTCGATATGTATATATATATCAAAGTATGTAGACAAATAATTTACCAACTTTTTCTGTTGTTCCGAATATTCATGAAGTAAAATAAGAATCGCTATTTTCATTTAAAAGCCTCAGCAATATTTAAGTATGATTTTTTTTACGCTTAGTCTATAACTTTCCTTAAGATACTAAACTTCCTTTGTTGCAAACAAAAATAATATCAGATTCACACAAAATTCAATCGGGAACAATACAAAGAACAAGCTAATTTTTACCATTCCCTTTAATTTCGATTTTAATGTTTTTCTGTCACTAAAGCTTTTAATATAAAGAGGTAATTTGCATACATTAAAAATCAACATAATAGGATTTACTCTGCTATTTTTAGGTAATTTTCCGGTCAATTGCAGTTCTTCCGCATCTTTATAGATGTCATTTATAAAAATATAATCACTTTTTACGGTATCAATATGTATCGTGGGATATTTTTCAAAGTGAAAACAATATTCTTCCAGCTCTTTTTCTATTTTATCAATATCTTTTTTTAACTGCGGGTAGCGTTTATAAACCTGTGTGTTTACTATTGATTTTTCAGGAATAAAAAATTGTTTTTTATATATATGCTCATCGGTATTAAGGCCGGTAAACTCTTTTATTTTTTCTAATGAATTTTCATATTCATATACTAAACTTTCAAACGGAATAAAAAGAGCTGTACTCTTCCATTCCGTATTAATTCTATATCGTTGTGCTCGTGTTGCCTTATACCAGTCTATAAATATATCTACATTATCACATGGAATATATCCGACTCCCCAGTCTACCATCTGCACCGCATATAAATCTCTTGGATCTTTATCGATAACTAACGCTTTTATATCATGAAAATAGTTTGAATATCGCTTAAAATCATAGGGTGATAAAAGCTGATCGACTAAAATATATTTATTTTTATGCAAACCATTGGAAAACAAGTCAGATATGTATGTTTTTGTTTTTTCGTAAAAATCCGATTGGCTACCGATGCAGTAATAATCGGTTACAGGGGTATATGAAGGTTGCCAACCGTCAGGTTCATAGCTGTTTAATTGCCTTTCTTTATATAAAGTATTAAAAAGCACTTCGGAGAACCGCATCCTCTGTTTCTCTGCAAAGGCTATTTTTTTTGTTTCAAAAGCACGATGCCATGAACCATTCCATTTACATGTTGTAATCGAATCGATATATTTTTCGGCTTGCTTATAAAATTGCCCGTTAAAATACTTTCGATAATCGGCGTCTTCACTTAAAGTTTTCGCAAGAGATAGAAATCGCTTAACGGCTAAATCTGTTTTTAGACGATGTCCTTCATTAATAGCGTTTTCCAGATCATAAATTCCGTCCACTTCGTGAATAAAAGTGCACTCGAATTTATTACCAAAGCTTGTTACGGAAGAGAACTCTTCCAAGATATTTGTTCCTGCGGAACTTCCGCTTCCTCCATAGCCTGTGGAGGTTAAAATAATGGGTAAAGGTGTTTTATGCATAATTTATTTACTACACTCTAACATGCTTTTTATCGTAAAAATTCTACAAGGTGCTGTCAGCATATAGCCTAGAAAACGTAATATGTGATAACCGAGCAGCATAAAATGATATAATCTTTTTGTAGTCTTAAACCTATTTACCGAAAATTTTATGTTATTAAGCATATTATCGGGGTACCAAACATAAATACCCCGAAGTTGTCTGAAGGCTTCATTTTTGGCGAGAATACCGACTTCTGTGTGTCGTTTCTCGGGTAAAGAAGCAATAAGTTTATCAAACTGTAGCACGGTGTTTTCTACGGAAAATTCTTTTATTTTTTCTATACAGTTTTTTGACATTCTATCATAAAGCTTTTTATCAGTTAGTAAGATTTTTATTTTTTCGGCATAATCGTCAACATCCCAGTCGGCAACCAAACCACAGTTTCCGCCGTCAGCCAACTCTTCGGAAGCGCCTGCAACGTGTGTCGTTACAAACGGTTTTCCTAAAGCCATCGCTTCACAAACAACAGTAGGAAAGCCTTCCGCCATTGATGACACACACAACAGTTGCGCACGGCTAATATAGGGCAAGGAATTTTGTTTATAGCCTAAAAAAAAGACTGAATCAGTTATACCTGATTCAGCTGCTAAGCATACAAGCGATTCTTTCTCCTCTCCATCACCGACAATAAACAAAACACATTGAATATTCTCAGTTTTTAATTTTGCAACAGCTTTTACAACAAGTGAAAAGTTTTTATTTTTATCCAATCGTCCTGCGCAAACTATAATCGGTAAATAACAGTTTTCATAAATATCTTCAATTTTTTCGCTTGCTTTTATTTTTGAAATTTTTACATCAAACGCATTATGAATTATTTGCGCTTTGTGCATATATTCTGGAAAAACGGTTCCCAACGACTGCAGCGATTTATGTGAAATCGTAACGACTTTATCGGCAAAGCTCCAAGCTTTTTTCTGCAGATCGTATCTACTTTTGACAGCAGTTGAATTATCCGAAATATCTAAATCATCAATAGCTCCGTGAAACCAGGCGATCGTTTTTTTATCGGGAAAAGCGGGAAGCATAAATGATGGTAATTGATAATTCCATGAGATTATAATATCAAATACATCAAGATTTAAGAGAGACCTGATAATTTCCGGTTTCTGTTCAAGGATATAGTCTAATACTTTAACTTTATAATCCCGATCATTACAATGGTAAAGCGGCGGGAATAATTTAATATTTGAATTTACAGGCTCACATTTGACATCATACTTTACTATTTCAAAAATAGAAATATCGTACCTTTCCGCATCCAAATTATTAAGAAGCGTTGTTAAAACCTTTTCAGCTCCGCCTCCATTTGAATAGGTATAAGTAATAAAAAGTAGTTTTAGTTTTTCCATTCGTTTACTTTTTCAATTACGTAATTAACTTCCGCATCGGTTAATAACGGACTCATAGGAAGACTAACCACTTCCGCATGTATTTTTTCACTTATCGGTAAGTGAAGATAAGAAAACTCTTTATATGCTTTTTGTTTATGGGGCGGAGTCGGATAATGAATAATCGTCTCTATCCCACAATCTTCTAAATAGTCAATAAACGCTTTTCTGTTTTGAACCCGAACACAATAAATATGCCACACATGTTCTTCTCTTTGGTGTAATTTGGGTAAAATAACAGCTTTATTTTTTATTCCGGCATTATACATCGCTGCGATTTGACGGCGGCGATCATTGTCCTCATCAAGTCTTCGCAGCTTTGCCGAAAGCACGGCAGCCTGTATTTCATCAAGACGGGAATTCTCTCCCTTATATTCATGAACATATTTTACGCTTGAGCCGTAATTTGCCAACTTTCGTATGACATCTGCAAGTTCGTCGTCATCAGTTGTAACACAGCCGCCGTCTCCCAAGCAGCCCAAATTTTTACCCGGATAAAAACTAAAACCGGCCGCATCGCTGAAGGAGCCGCTTCGTTTTCCGTCTTGGCTTGCACCGTGTGCCTGCGCTGCATCTTCAATCACTTTTAAATTATGATGTTTTGCAATTGCGATAATCGCTTCCATATTGCAAAGTCTGCCGTATAAATGCACCGGCATAATAGCCTTCGTTTTTGAACTTATCTTATCTTCTATTTTTTTTATGTCAATTAAATAATCATCCATATTCGGCTCTACAAAAACAGGCATTAGATTTTCGGCACTCACTGCAAGAATAGTGGCTATAAAAGTGTTTGAAGGGACAATAACTTCATCACCTTCTTCAAAAACACCAAGCAGCTTGTATGCACGGAGAATCAATTTTAAAGCTTCAAGACCGTTTCCTACGCCAATACAATGCTTAACTCCGCAAAATTGTGCAAAGTTTTTTTCAAATACTTTACATTCTTCGCCGTGAATATACCAGCCTTTTTTTATAACCTCACTTATTTTTTGCGAGAGAGACGGTTCAAAGCTTTCAGTTATTTTTTGTAAGGATAAAAAAGGAATTTTCATAAAAACTTCTATGTTTACAACTCTTTATAAAGAGTTTTATTTATTGAATAAGTACTACCGTAAGCCTCTTTATTTTTTAATAAACCTTGATTAAGATAATGGCTAAAATCTTCGGTTGAAACACCCCATGATATTTTTTGATAATTTATTTTTTTTGCTTCAAGTATCATAGAATAATACATAAAACTCATTGGGCCTAATTTTGCAAATTCCTATTTAGCACATAAATATTGAGTATGTATCGTTTTTGTTTTTGGAAAATAAAAAACTACGGAACCTGCAACTAAATCATCTTGAATATACCCTCCGAAAAGAGAAATATTATCAGGGATATGGACATTTTTGCTATATCCCTAATGTACATTCATTTTTCGGTATTGTAAAAAATCATCATAGTTTCTAATATAATCGGCTTCATCATAAAGTTCAGATGTAAGTACTAAGCAAATAGCTTCCGATGAAAAATTTTTCAAATCTCGCCAAATACCGGGAACAATTAGCAAACCCTGATATGGAGAATTTAAAGTAAATCTTTGTTTATTCAATCCATCATCCAGGCATATATCAAAAGAACCTGAAACTGCAATCATTAACTGTATTAAATTTTTATGAGCATGCGCTCCTCTTTTTTCATTGTTTGGAACATCATACAAATAATAACACCTCTTAACCTGAAAGGGAATATTTTTATTATTTCCGATGCCAAGCATATAGCCGCCCAATAAATATTCTTTTCTCAGTTCAATAACAGAACAACTGTACACATTATATTTTTTCATTTATTTAGCAAATTTAAAAACTCATCATAATCATAAATGCAATCTATTTTATCAATTTCAGAAGAAGTAATAACCAGCAATATAAAGTCTTTGGAAAAATTTTCTATTTTACTCCAATGTAAATCAGGTATATATAATCCATAAGAAGGTTTAGTAAGCATATATTTTTTTTTTATTTTTCCATCATCAATAATAATGTCACAATGACCTGATAACGCAACTATAAATTCTTCACTCTCTTTATGTGCATAATCTTGTCTTTGACATCCATTAAATATCCAATATGAGGATTGAATTTTAAATGGAATAGGATTATTTTCTTCAAAGAAAGATAAACTTCCTCGAGAATCTGTAATTGTAAATAATTGTATTATCTTTGCTCTTCGCATATATTGTCTAGAAATTGTTGTGTAATTTAAAATAACTTTTAATAGAGCTTAAAAACTTCATAGGCTTAGTTAACCGACTTGCTATTGGTAACAAGGCTCTATATCTTGTCATATTATGAGACAAGTTTTTATATTGTTCGATTAAATATTTATGAAGATACTTATCATCAATTTTATCTAAAGCTATATCAATCACCATTGTATTTGAAGTTATATCTAAGGCATCTATATAAAATTTATTATAGAACTTATTTAGATAAATATCATAGTTATAAATATTTTTAGAATGAAAAAACTCATAAATATTATGAAAAACATTTTCAACACTTACTTGCATTTTAAGAAATATTTCAATATCATCATAGTGGCGTCGTGAAGAAACTCCTATATCTAAATAACGATTATATAAAAATTCCGGAATAGAAATTTTACTTTTTGAATAATATTCGCATATAACACTTTGATAAAAATCTTCAATTGTCACAGCATAAAAATTATTCATATTTGAATATACTTTTTTTAAAAAGTCAGTATTAAAACACCGATAACACATTGATGTCCATATTTCTTGTTGTAACAATATATCAAGGTTTCTATTATCACATATAGGATATGTGTAAGGTTCTTTTCTACTTCCAATTTCATAAATTTGAAATTCAATATAGTCCAAATCCTGCTCTTTATGTTTTTTTAACACATTAAAAAGTGTTTCATAAGCCTCAGGAGTATGCTCATCGTCAGCATCAAGATTTAAATAATATTTCCCACGTGCATTTTCAACACCTGTCTTCCTTGCTAAATATAATCCTTCATTTTTAGTTTTTTTTATGTAGGTAATATGAAGAGTATTTGAATAATTAGTTACGATTTTATCACAAAGATCGGTATTAGGAGAACCATCATTGACAACAATTACCTCCACTTTGTCTAAATCAAAACTCTGATTTACAATTGAATCTAAGGCACGAGTTAAATAACATTCCGTATTATATACGGGAATTAGAATCGAAAAAACAGGACAATTCATCAAAACCTTCCAATGATTTTTTATATATAGTACTCTTTATAGCATCTTGTACAATCTACCGATCATGCTTCTAATTATTTTTTTCAGCATTTTTATTAGCTTTTGCTTACGTGTAAGCTGGGTATAGTTAAGCTTTATCCTTTTCTTATATAAGTCTATATAATCAGTGTATTGAAAATTAAAAACATTGTTAGTAAAAAAATCACGGTTATCATCTAAATATTTTTGGATCCTGGAAAACCCCCATTCATTTAGATCGTGAGACTGCGAAAGACAAGACTCTTTTATCAAAAGAAAATCGGTATACTCAGTATTACCGACATTAGTAAACTGAGGAAAAAAGGAGGTAAACTCATCTTTAGGTATAGAATCAAAAATAATATCTCTAACGATGTTGCGCTCAAAAACTTCACAATTATGCTGCCACTCACCGAGAGCACTAAGATTTTTTTTATTATCAGAGAAACGCCTATAATAAACAGTTATTTGAGGTAAAATTGTAAATCGCCCATATACAACCGTTTTTATATTTAGTGCATAATCATGCATTAAAATTAAACCAGTATTAAATAGCCCAATTTGTTTAAAAAACGTTTTATTAAAAGCAACTCCTGGAGAAGGAAAAATATTACTAACATAAAAGGCTTGTCTTATTAAGCTGTATTTATCTTTGTTTGTATTAATCCTTCTTTCATTCGTGATATTATTGTTTTCATCAATTACAGCCAATCTTGAAAATACGACATCTAAATGTTCATCTTTCTTAAATTCTTGCATTATCAGCTCTAAATGATTGGGTAATAAAACATCATCATTGTCAAGGATAGTAACATATTTGGAATCAGACATAAGAATTCCATCATTATATGTTACACTTGGCCCTAAATTTTTTTCATGTCTAATATATCTAAGTTTATCTGATATATATTTTTTTACTATTAAATCTGTCCCATCAGAGGAGCAATCATCAACAACCAGAATCTTATAGTCAGAATAAGTTTGATTTAAAGCACTTTCAATTGTTTGAGAAATAAAATCAACTTTATTATATGTCGGAATTATTATCGTTATCGTATCATTCACATCGTTATTCATAATAATATCAGTCTCTTCCAAATAAATCCCGTGTATATATTTTCTCTTGAACATCGGCAAGTAAAGAATCATAACGGTTTGCAATTATAACTGCACTCATTTTTTTAAATTTTTCCAAATCATTTACAACAAGACTACCGAAAAATGTTTCGCCGTCATTTAAATTAGGTTCATATATGATAACATCAGCACCTTTTGCTTTAATACGTTTCATAATACCCTGAATTGAACTTTGGCGAAAGTTATCGCTATTTGATTTCATAATAAGACGATAGACGCCTATAGTTATCTTCTTTTCGGAGAAAGAATCAAAAGAAACCGAAGCAGAATAATCATAATATCCGGCTTTTTGCAAAATTCTATCGGCAATAAAATCTTTTCGCGTTCTATTGGACTCCACAATCGCTTGAATAAGATTTTGTGGGACATCCTGATAGTTAGCTAAAAGCTGCTTTGTATCTTTTGGAAGGCAATAACCGCCGTATCCAAACGAGGGATTATTATAAAAAAGACCTATCCTCGGATCAAGACAAACACCGTTTATTATAGACTGAGTATTCAGTCCCTTCAGTTCTGCATAAGTATCAAGCTCATTAAAAAAGCTCACTCGCAGAGCCAGATAGGTATTTGCAAATAGCTTTACAGCTTCCGCCTCAGTAAAATCCATAAATAATGTATCAATATTTTCTTTGAGAGCCCCATCTTGCAATAATCGGGCAAATTCTTTAGCTGCCTCAGTGAGTCTTTTATCTTCTAAATCGGTACCTACAATAATTCTGCTTGGATGAAGGTTATCAAAAAGAGCGTTACTTTCACGTAAAAACTCCGGACTAAATAAAATATTTTTGCTTCCGGTTTTTTCCCGTATTGTTTTTGTAAAACCGACCGGAATAGTAGATTTGATAACCATAACAGCATTAGGATTATAATGCATAACAAGTTTTATTACGGCTTCAACAGCACTTGTATCAAAAAAATTTTTTTGCGGATCATAATTAGTAGGTGTCGCAATTACAACAAAATCCGCATTAGAATACGCAGAAACTGCATCAAGTGTAGCTTTAAGATTAAGCGGCTTTGTTAAAAGATAATCTTCGATCTCCTTATCCTGAATAGGAGATTTTTTATTATTTATAAGATTAACCCTGTCAGGTACTATATCTACCGCATAAACTTCATTATGCTGCGAAAGGAGTACGGCAATACTTAATCCGACATAGCCAGTTCCGGCCACTGCAATATTGTACTTTTGCATATTTATTTAATAAACCTTATTTAAATTCCACAACCTTATCTTTGTTTTTGGCTTGATATTCATTAAGAAACTTAAGTTGCTTATAAAAATCTGCCAGGTAATATGGAAAAAACAGTAGCAACTTTATTATGCCTTTTATCTTTGAAAATAACGTTTTTCTATATTTAAAATTTTCCATTCTATTCCCTAATTTAGAGAATAAAAAAGCTCCTTTTTTATTTGGAAACGGCAATTTTCCGGTTTTTTGAAAAATACAAACGGTTTTACGTATATCTTCCAGAGTTTCTCGGTGTTCACCTTTTATTTCTTCGGGAAGAAAATGGCGTATTTGTGTTTCGGAGTAAGGATAACAGAATTCTGGCAATTCCTTCTCTATTTTTTCAATATCTTTTAAATACTGCGGATACTTTCTAAAAACTTGTGTATTAGTTTGTGATTTTTCCGGAATAAAGATTTGTCCTTTTTTTGTATGCTCCGAATCTTTTAAGTTTAAAAACTCTTTAATTTTTGCTAAACTTTCTTCATAATTGTAAATAAGCTCTTCAAATTGAAGATGCAAGATATTATCTTTATTGTTTTCCTTTTGGGGTTTAATACTTTGCCGTCTGTTTTTATAATATTTAATCCAAGCTTCTACATTCCATGTTGGCATATACCATTCTCCGTATATTTCCTTGTTTATAACATATAAATCACGTGGATCTCTGTTGGCAATTAAAGCCTTCGAATTCTTGTAATATTTGATCTCATTTGAGGTTGTAGAAGTAGCAGTATAAAGAGCATCAACTAAAATATATCTTTTATTTTCAACATAAAGAGGCGAAAATATTTTTTCTATATATTTTTGTGTTTTATCATAAAAATCGTTCGGGAAATTACCGTAATATACTTTTCCAAATGGAATATAAGAAGGCTCCCAATGGTACGGTTCATAGGCTTCGTAAGAGCGTTTACCGTATTTATAATTATAAAGCTTTTGTGCTTTCGAGAATATCGCACGTTCAGCCGGATCAAGAAAGACATAGTCATAATCTTTATGAACAGCACCTAGATAATTTTCCGTAACAGAATCGATATATTCGAATGTATAATTTAAAAATTCAGGTCCGAAATTATTTTTATAATCAATATCTTTTGAAGTTTGTAGTGCGTGGTGTAAAAACGTCTTTGCGGCTTTATCTATACCAGCACCAATCCTTAAAGCCATTTCCAAAGCAAATATATTTTCGGTAAAAAATTTACATTCAAATTGTGCTCCGCCCTTAAGAACCGAAAAGGCAGAAAATTCCTCTAAAATATTCGTAAGAGCTGAACCACCGCTTGCCGCAAAACTGGATGTACCTATAATTATTGGGGGGGGGGAAAGAGTCATATTATTATCTCCTTATTTTTTGAATCAGACGCACAAAACCGTAAGGTAAAATATACTTTATTATTTTTCTTAATGTTGAAGATTTTTTTATATGCAGTCTGCTATTATCATCAGTAGCTTTTTTAAAGTATTTTTCATCTTCAACTATTATATTAAATAATCGCACCATATCTGATTGTTCGATTGTTTGTGTAAATTTTCTTTTATCGATTGCCTTTTCTAATTCTGTAAAACATTCTTTTACATAAAATAAAGAACGATGTATAAAATAATCTGCATGAGTATAATTGAAGTATCGGAAAAAATCATAATAAGCCTGTACTGAAAATAAATTGCGTTGAAATTGATTAGCTTTCGTCCATATCCCATCTTTATGTATTCTATATACGGCAACAACCTCATTTCTAAAAAAGGCTTTTCCTTTATATAAATGAATTATATACCTACATGTATCATCTCTAAATGATGTTTCACTTGGCGTACCTATAGATTCTTTTATTATCTGAGGTATACCATTATTATACACAGCATTTCTAAATATACTTCCGGCAGTTTGGGTTATAATAGGTTTATCTTGGAGTAAATCATTAAAATCAAATATAGCTTCTTTTACATTATTTTCAATAAACGGTTTTTCGGTTTTGTTTTCATACACCATCATACAGTTTGAACTATAAATAGTAAAATCTTCATGTTTTTCAAGATAGTCAACTGCTTTTTGTAAAAAAAACTCATCAGTATAATAATCGTCCGGATCGAGCACAGAAAAGTATTCGGTTTCAACCTTAACCTGAGCTTTAAGAATGTTAGCAAGAAGCCGTTCGTTTTTTTCAGATAACAATATTTCAATTTTTTCGGGATGTTTTTCTTGCAGTTTTTTTATTATTTCAATAGATCCGTCTGTCGAACAATCGTCCGTTATAATAAGTTTAACACCAAAATCAGTTTTTTGGTTTAATACGGATGCAACTGCTTCATTAATATATGCTCCTCTATTATAAGAAGGCATTAATATGGTTATTTTGTTCATATGGCATCAATCATTATATTTTTTAACTCAATAATAGTAACATTTAGTCTTAACTTTATTTTGGTAATTTTTATTAAAATTAGCTAATCAATTATAAATAGGTTTATTACATTTTAAGATCCTCAAAATTTATGTTTTTATTTATCAAATCCATAACCATTCTTGATGCTTTTTGCATTGTCATATTGGGATCATCATTCCAAGAAACACATAGGTTAATATCGCTTTTTATTGAAGCTTTAGTTATAAAGTATTTTTTAGTAAAAGGAATGCGTTTTAAAATATATCTGGCACAACGCCAAGGAAAAAAAAGTATACATCTTATGAAATTCAAAATTTTTATATAAATAACAGAAATTTTACTATATAATTTAACAACTGTTATATTACAATTATTTACTTTTATTACTTTTAACAAAGCATCATATTTATTTGGTTCTTTTGCATATTTAATATTTGCAAGTATAGATGAAAACATTTTAACTTTAAAAAAAGAAGAAAAAAGTTTTTCTACCTTTAAGCTTGGAATAGCTTCCATAATAGTCAATAAGGAATCCAATAAATACAATTCCAGAGACTTTATAGTAAAATCTCCTGATTCAGGCCGCAATTTAAAATTATTACTCCATGTTTCCTCTCTGAAAGCTGTCTTAGGTGAGGTACCAACCCAACCTAAAGGAATTTCTGAACGTAGAATCTTTTCTGAAAATAAGATAGATATAGCAGCAAGGGTAGCATCTTGAATTGTATATGAATGTAGAAAGAAACCTTTCCGTTTTTGTCTTATCTCATCTATCATTGATTTATGAAAAAGGGATGTGGTATACATTTGAGGTAAATCAAAATATCCACAGGGTAACTTTCCACATAATGCCTTATACATCTCTTTTTTTGCAGATAATATTTTATATTTATCCTCTGCAAAATAAGACACACATACATCTCCATGTTGTTCTTGACAACCATTCCAAAAATAATATCCACGCCTACTTGAAATAGCATATATTTTCTTTGATTCAGCAATTGCAGTGAGTTTATCAGCTAAAGTAAAAAAATATGGTTGAATGGCATCGTCTCCCCCTAAATACATCTGCCATGTTCCTACAGCATGAGATTGAGCCCAATCAAAATGTTCGGCGATAGTAAAAGGGCGAGGCACGTGAAATATTTTTACATTTTTATGGTTGATTGTATCTACATATTCAGTAGTACCATCATCGGATTGATTATCACTTATAATTAATTCATAATCTGAATAATTTTGTGATAAAACAGAACTAACGGCTGACTCAATATAAGGCCTTACATTTTTTACCGGTAATATAATTGAATACCTTGGTACAATTTCATTTTTCATAAATACTATCCTTTATTTTTTCACAAAAAATCATTTTATGTCTTTTTCAAATATAATTATTTTTTACTTCTGCCTATTAAATCAATGACTTCCTTATATTCAAATTAGGATAACTCCATATAATATCATCATCGTATTCTAAACACTTCAGCACATTTATATAATATAATAGCATCTCCTAAAACTCAATAAACCGTATACGCGACCTTTTTAAATTAAAATTTCACACTGAATTTTCTGAGATCATTCTAAACTTATCCATGTATCCAAAAGGTTTACGTCCTTTCTTACATCAGCAACAATATCAAACATACTTCAGTAACACAGCGTACCAATTTAGCTTATTGTTTTTCTAGCTGGAAATGCATTGTACATATAACTCCTTAGAAATATTATATCCACTCATAAAACTTTGATCACTCCATAAGTAATCCCAATTTCCAAATCTACCTGCAGTACGAATGCCTTTTGATAAGATATACTCATAACACAATTTTCTATATTTTTCAATATTATGATAAAAAATTACATTTGCATATTTTATGTGTCTTAAATCCGTAAAAAGAATATCCCGCTCTTTTGCAATTTTCATATTTGCAAGTGACTGCACGGTTTTATTTATGAGTTCTTTGTCGGAATACCTAAGAGGCATATTTTTACTGTAGTAAATCTCACATTGCAAGGAACTTGCTCCATTCGGAACATTTGCCAGAGACTTTATACTTGGAGAATGAGCTCTTGCAAAAGGAATATCTTCATCATATACATAAAACCACAATGCAGGAATATCTACTATTTTATTAAAGCCTATTGAAACCAAACAGATAGAACTTGCCTGTAAATTTGAGGCAGTTTTCTTTATTGAGTCGGATACTGAATCACACATAAAACATAATTCAGGCAGTGGAATAGTACTGATCAAATTTTGATATGCGCATAGTGAACCATCACTGAATTCAATGTGTTTTAAGTCCGTATTTATTTTTATTGCTTTTTTTCTGTATTGTATATCCAGACTGTCAACGATATTCGCCAAAAAAGTTTTATAAGCACCCTTCTCGGGATAACGCATTTCCTTTGCATAATATGTGTTTGGAGTCTTATCCGTAAATGCCCCTCGTAATACCTCATCCAGAGTCGGAATATAAAGTCGATTCCCACACCATGCACAGTTTAACTGTTCAGGCTTTGCTGCCCAGTATTTTTTTGTATATTGTTCAGGATATTTTTGTGCAAAATATTCCCCAAATTGCGCAACAAGATAATCACGATAGTTTTTGGGATTTCGTTTTTTTTCAGATCGGTTTATAAAACTCTTTATAATTTTTATTCGTTCCTCTACAGGAAGGGCGAAGCAATTATTTTGAATAGGGTGACGAACCCAAAAACCGTCGGTATAATTTTTTGCCTCGGGTTTATGTTCTATATGCGGTATTTTATAAAAAATATCCTGTACCATTTTTATCTCTGAAAAAGATAGATGAACAGCTTTATCAAAGATAAAATCATATTTTTCAAATGAACCACATAACCCGCCCCATGTTTTATCCTGTTCAAATACAACCGTATCAAAATCATTGTTTAAAAATGCGGCATATGCGGCTCCGATTCCTGCAAAACCGGCACCTAAAATAACATTTTTATATGCTTCCATATACTTTTATTCTAAAAATGTATGTATAATACTATTCTTTATATCGGCATCTGCCGTCAAGTATTTTTTTTTGATGCTGTTACATAAAGGCGGTTTCATTATTTCATTTTCACGGTAACATATTTTACCCCAATTAAAAAAACCTCTTACCCCGCAAGCATCTTCAATAATATTACCTAAATCTTTTAATTTAATTTCTGAGCCCGCAATCTGGATTACTGCATTATCAAAAAAAATATCATTTTCTATATTGGCGATAATATATTCTACCAAGCTATCAACATAGGTAATATCCAAAATTTGTTCACCAGGAGAAAGATCTATCATTTTTTTATTTTTACATGCTTCAACAAGTAAATTAACTATTTTCTTACGTATATCATTCGGACCAAACGTATCACATAACTCAAGTGTTTTTGACATAATACCGTCTTTATTATACCAACGAAGAATATCGTAAAAAGCCTGCTTTGTTGCTGCATACAAATTAGCAGGATTATATAATTCGTTATTAATATGCTGCCAACGTGTACCGAAATTTAGTATCTTAGATACTCCGCTTCTTTTCATAGCTTCCAAAATATGCATTCCAAAACATATATTTGAATCCAAAATAAGCTGTACATCGTCTTCAGTATGTTTGTTTATGTATAAAGTTGCCAAATGAATTAGCAAATCAGGTTTACTTTCTTGTAAAACTTCATATATATCGGAATAGGTTGAATAATCATAAGTAGTAATACTCCCTTTATAATTTTCAAGATGTTTTAAACCTGATGTCTTTCTTTTTAAAACAGCAACAGTATGTCTTTGAGTTAAAAGAGCAGGGACAAGATTTGAACCGATAAAACCTGTTGCACCCGTACACAATATTTTCATACTAAAATACACCTTTATAATAATGTATATCAGGGAAAGAAGCATCTCTTTCAGAAATAATAGGTTCAGCTATATTCCAATCAAAACCAAAGGATTTATAATGTATACCGCAGTCATGTTCCTTTGAGTAACAACTTGTCTGTACATAATGAACAATAGACATATCTTCCCTTGAAGCAAAACCGTGAGCTATTCCTTTTGGAATATAAAGATAACAATCATCTTTTCCTGATAGTTCTACTGAAAACCATTTCCCATATGTTTTTGAATTCTCTCTTATATCCAAACAGACGTCAGTAATTTCTCCCTGTATTACATATACCATCTTAATATGATCATGAGGAGGAATTTGGAAATGCATACCTCGTATTACATTTTTTTTATTTATTGAATAATATATTTCTTTAAAATCAAAGTCAAGATTCAGAGTTTTAAATTCTTCTTGCGTGAAAAGTTTCTTAAAAGAGCCTCTACAATCTGAAAATATATTATTTGTAAGTATAAAAAGCCCTTCAATGGGAGTTTCTTTTTTTTCTATCATTATATAATCGACTTTATCACCTGCACCATCTTATCAAGCATGTCTTTTGTCATACCCGGATATACACCAATCCAAAAGCTGTTGTTCATAATCTTATCCGTATTTTCAAGGCTACCTACGACACGGTATTCATCGGTGTTACGTATCTGATCAAAACATGGATGCCTTATCAAGTTTCCGGCAAACAGTGCACGCGTTTGTATTTTTTCGGTTTCTAATTTTTCAACAATCTTATTCCGCTCTTCATTTGTTTTACATGTTATCATAAAACCGAACCAACTTGGATTTGAAGATTCTATCGGCTCGGGTAAAATCAGTTTATCTTTTAAGTCTAATAAATTATCTTTTAAATACTGCCAATTATGACGGCGTTTTTTTACAAAAGACGGAAATTTTTCAAGCTGAGCACAACCTATTGCAGCCTGCATATCGGTTGCTTTTAAATTATAACCTAAATGGCTGTATACATATTTATGATCATATCCTAAAGGAAGCTGTCCATATTGTTTATCAAAACGATGGCCGCAACGATTATCCTGCCCCGAAGCACATACACAATCTCTTCCCCAATCCCGCATTGAACGAATTATCTTATGAAGCAAAGGGTTTGAGGTATAAACAGCCCCGCCCTCTCCCATCGTCATGTGATGAGGCGGATAAAAACTGCTGGTTCCTATATCTCCCCATGTTCCGGTAAATTGAGTTGACCCGTCTATTGTATAAGTAGAACCTAATGCATCGCAGTTGTCTTCAATGAGCCAAAGATTATTTTTCGTACAAAATTCTTTGACAGCCTTTAAATCAAAAGGATTACCAAGAGTGTGGGCAATCATAACAGCCTTTGTCTTGGGCAAAAGAGCTGCTTCCAACGCACTTACATCAATATTATATTGCGGTATTGTAACATCTACAAAAACAGGAACAGCTCCGTATTGCAGGACTGGAGTAACTGTTGTCGGAAAACCGCAAGCTACGGTAATAACTTCATCACCTCGTTTTATTTGCCTCTTACCTAGCAAAGGAGAGGTTAAGGCCATAAAGGCAAGCAGATTCGCAGAAGATCCGGAATTAACCAAAGAGCAATGTTTAACATTTAAATACTCGGCCAATTTTTTTTCAAATATTTCCGTATATCTTCCAGATGTAAGCCAAAATTCCAAAGCACTATCAACAAGATTAATCATTTCTTTTTCATCAAAGACACGGCTTGCATAAGGAATACGATCGCCATCTTTGTATTCAGGTTTTTGCATATACTTGCCGTAGTAATCTTTTACAGTATTGAGTATAAAATTATTAGCCTCATCCTTTGTCATGTTTTCAAACATTGGTTAATCCTTTAAAGTATTCCACTATCTGCCTATCAGTTATCTCTCTAGGAGATACACCATTTATTACAGCTTTTTCCCATTCTACAACTTTTTCAATAGCCATTCGTATATTCCAATGAGGTCTCCAACTTAATATGTTTTTTGCTTTTGTATTATCAAGTTTTAAAAAGTTTGCCTCGTGCGGAGCATCAGTTTCTGCATTAGTTTTCCATGCGGCTCCGTTTCCCCAAGCTTTACAAAAAATATCCGAAAGCTCACCCGTTGTAACATTGCTTTCTTCATCAGGACCAAAATTGTAAGCTCCTTCCTGCTTTTTGTTTCCATATTGTGCTTTTGCTAAAAGCAGGTATCCGTATAAACATTCAAGAACATGCTGATAAGGACGAGTTGAATTCGGATTCCTTAATACTATTGTTTCACCATTTTTAATAGCTCTGATACAATCAGGTATTATTCTGTCTTCGGCATAATCTCCGCCGCCTATAACATTTCCGCTTCTGGCTGTACTTATTGCACATTTATCAGGCTCAGTAAAGAAAGAATTTTTATAACTGTAGGTAACAAGTTCACTACAGCTTTTACTGTTTGAATAGGGATCAAAGCCGCAAAGATTTTCATCTTCGCGGTAACCCCAGCACCATTCTTTATTTTCGTATACCTTATCGGTAGTAACATTTACAAAAGATTTTACGGAATTACATTGCCTAACCGCTTCCAAAATATTTACGGTACCCATAACATTCGTACTATAGGTTTCAACAGGTTCTTTATAAGAAAGACGAACCAAAGGCTGCGCTGCAAGATGAAATATAACATCCGGTTTAGCAGCCTTTACAGATTCAACTAACTTTACACCATCACGTATATCTCCTAAAATAGAAACTATATTCCTATTCGTTTCTGTTAGTTCATATAAAGAAGGTGTAGTTGGAGGCGCAAGAGAGTAACCTGTAACTTTGGCTCCTGCATTAATTAAGATTCGGCAAAACCATGTTCCCTTAAAACCTGTATGGCCTGTAATAAAAATACATTTATTTTTATAAAAATTAAGCATCTCTACTTCCAAACCTTCCAAGGCGGATTATCGGAATCCCACAAAGCATTTAATTCCATTTTTTGTTTTAACGTATCCATAGGTTTCCAAAAACCTGTATGCTTATAAGCCTTTAATTGGTTATCCCGAGCAAGCCCCTCCAATGGTTCTCTCTCAAAAATGGTCGAATCTCCTTTTTTAATATAGTCAAAGACTTCAGGTTGGCAAACAAAAAATCCTCCGTTTATCCAACTGCCGTCACCTGCAGGTTTTTCCCTAAATTCGGTTATATCGTCAGTACTATTTAAACTTAAAGCACCAAACTTACCGTCAGGCAATACAGCAGTAAGGGTTACCAACTTTTTATTTCTTTTATGAAAGTCCAACAATTCAGGTATATTTATATTTCCTACACCATCCCCGTATGTCAGCAGAAAGGGTTCATTACCGATATATTTTTGAACTCGTTTGATTCTTCCTCCGGTCATAGTATTAAGACCTGTATCAACCAATGTAATTTTCCATGGTTCCGAGTCTGAATCGTGATAGGTAACATCATTAGAAACCAAATCTACTGTAATATCGCTTGAGTGCATATAGTAGTGATAAAAATAATCCTTTATATAATAAGACTTATATCCGCAACAAATTATAAAATCATTATATCCATAATGAGAATATATCTTCATTATATGCCAAAGAATAGGTTTTCCTCCTATCTCTACCATAGGCTTAGGCTTTAAATCGGTTTCTTCCGAAAGGCGTGTACCCAGTCCGCCCGCTAAAATTATTGTTTTCATTTTATTTGTTTACTCTTCCATATATCTGAATTTCTTGAAGCAACAGAAAAATATATAGCAACACCATGCTCATCAGGATTAACAATCCACATAGTATTCTTAATAGATAAACTTAAGCTTATATCATAAGTACCAGGAGGCAACATTCTAGGATAGATATAAAATTCAAAGACATTCACACCAGTATGCAAATCATAATTTTCACCTTTCAATGCAAAAAGACAAACATTATCTCTATAAACCAATATCCAAAAATCTATGTTTGGCAGAATCTCTTTTATATCCGCTTCAAGCAAAACTTTATATGACGATTCATAATCAAGTGAATCATTAATTACTTTACCTGTATTATCTACAATACTAATACTATTAGGGGTAAAATATATATTTTCTATAGATCCAGCATTCTCCCACTTTAATATAGGTACTTGGCTTTCAGCTCTGCCACTATATATATCCAAAACTTTATCAATACTATTCCCTTGAAACTTCAATCTCCCCTTCTCAAGAATGACTCCCTTATTACAAAGCGCTTTTACCGCTGCCATATTATGGCTTACAAACAATACTGTACGCCCACGTGAAGTAGATAAATCACTCATCTTCCCAATAGCCTTCTTTTGAAACTCTGCATCTCCGACTGCCAGCACTTCATCAGCTATCAAAATATCGCTATCCAAATGAGCAGCAACCGCAAAAGCAAGGCGGACATACATCCCGCTTGAATACCGTTTTACCGGCGTATCTATGTGCTTTTCAATACCTGAAAAATCTATAATCTCATCAAGTTTACGGTCAATCTCCCGTTTTTTCATGCCAAGGATTGCTCCGTTTAAATAAATATTTTCCCGTCCGGTAAGTTCACCATGAAACCCCGTACCTACTTCCAGTAAGCTTGAAACCTTTCCTCTTATTTTTACAGTCCCTTCAGTAGGTGTCGTAATACGGGAAAGAACTTTTAAAAGAGTTGATTTACCGGCTCCGTTTTTGCCGATTATACCGACCCTGTCCCCTTGCTTAATATCAAAAGTTAAATCTTTTAATGCCCAAAATTCGGTATTGGAGACTTCATACTTATCAGCCCCTATTTTTCCATGAGGGTCTTCTTTTCCTTTTTTTAAAGCCCACCAGCTCTGAATGTCTCTAAAAAGAGCACCATTGTTTATTACTCCAAGTTTATACATCTTAGAAAGATGTTCTATCTTTATTACAGTATTTGACATTTTAATCTACACCACATCAATAAAGTTACGCTCATTTTGATTAAACATAATAAGCCCTATAAACAAAAAGAAAAAAGTCAGCAAAATACTCGAAATAATTGCTTGCAAGGGAATCCCTCCAGATCCATAAAACCAAAACCTAAAAAGTTCAATAGGAGCATTCATGGGATTAGCATATAAAACCCAATGAAACCTTTGAGGAATTTGAGATACCGGATAAACTACAGCCGTGGCATACATTGCAAGATTTAAGGCAAAATTTACGAGGAGTCTTAAATCCTTATACTTAGTTGTTAAAGCCGATATAACCATCCCCATACCCGTTGCAACAGCTGCAATCCAAATCAAAATAAGAGGAAAAAGAAGAGCTAACAAAGAAGGTTTTAAAATGACGGAAGTTACTAAATAATAAACAAAAAAGCCCATTAAACACAAAAATTGAATAAATATTTTTATAAGTTTTCCTGCTATACTACTAACTGATACTGTTAAGCGTGGAAAATATACTTTTCCAAATAATCCAGCATTATCGACAAAGATATTTGTCGCATCGGTAAAACAGCCTGCAAAAAAAGACCATAGCATTGTTCCGGCATAATAAAATAAAATATGAGGAACCCCATCAGTGCTTAATTTTGCCAGATTTCCGAATACGAAAGCATACATTACCGTCGAAATAAGCGGGTTTATAATAAACCACAACGGTCCCAAAATTGTTTGTTTGTACTGCGTAACAAAATCCCTCTTTATAAAAAGAGCAATCAGATCCCTATATCTTATTACTTCGCGGATGGGTATATCCAAAAGCTTACGCTTTGGTTCTATAATTAAATCCCAAGGTTCTTCTGTTTTTGTTAGAGTCATAAACTGTTCCTTAAAAATTATTCAAAATATTCCCACGCAGGCATGATTTCTATTCCGTATTATATGTCAATACCACTGACATAAATAAGTTGATACCATCGACATATTTATGTCATTACAAATGGCATATAACTATACTTATTTTTACTTCAATGGAGTATTTTTCTTATTTAATAACTCATTCCTATAAAAATAGGATTTAGAATTAATAAATTCATTTAACTGTTTTTCACCATATTGTTCAAGTAAGGTAGGTTTATTTGAAAACAAAGACCTTCCAATTCCTAAACCGCCCCCATTATATTCAATTCCCAAAGATTCAACTATTGTGGGAAAAAAATCAAAAGTTGCAAAAGCTCTATTTTTGCTAAAAGCAGCTTCTTTTTCGGTATTTATGAATACATTATAAGCATGTCTCTCATAATGGGATTTGTTCTGAGTATATAAATCACCGCCCATATAAAGATGATCGCCTAAAATAATTATAACAGTATCATCATAAAATTTTTGCTCTTTAATCCAGTCTAGAAAATTCGCTACTCTTTTTGAGGTACATGCAAACACATTATGAATCTGATTTATATACTTTTTTTCACAATCCTCATCCATATATCCTCCTGTAGAATGAGTATCTTCTAAGAATACAGAAAACATAAACGGTCTATCATCATTACTAAGCTCTATTAACTCTTCTTTTGAATATTCAATTATTTTTTTATCTTCAATTCCCCACCATACATGATAATCTTTTGGAACATAGCCGTTTTTTTGATAATATTTTAAATCTTTTATTTCAAAATTACCATGCGTTTTCAACAAAGCACGCAAGCCGCCAAATTCTGCATCAGCCCCCATAACAAAAGACAATACATAACCGTTATCTTTTAATAAATCTCCTAATCCATACGCACCATTAAAAAAATGCTCAGTATATTCATAACTATTTTCGCCTATAGGAAGAGTAAGCGGAATGCCTAAATGTGTACAACAAAGAGATGCCATTGACCATCCCGTTCCGGCAAGCTGCAATTGGCCGCCTAAACCATCATTATGACTAAAAGAAATATTTTCTTCAGCAAGCTGAGAAAGCTCCGGTATTAAATTTACACCCGGATTTGCAGTACTTGAAGCCTCAGCTTCCATGGATTCCAAATAAATTAAAATAAGATTCTTCTTTTGTTCAGGAAAATTAAAAGTTAACGTTTTGGGGTCAATATAATGTTTTTCATAAAATGAGGAATTTTCTTTTAATGCTACCCTGATAAAATCAATAAGTTCGAATTTATAAATAAATGACCAAACAGAAAGAAGAACAAATATCGATAACATAATTTTACAGTGCTTAATATAAATAGGAAAAATCCTTCTTGCCCGCCCCCTGCCATCTCCCAACCTAACAGTAAACTGAACCTTTTTCCAAATAAAAAAACAATTTAACAACAAAACAATAATAGGTACACCTAATACAAGGAAGATAAAATTCATTAAAATCAGTGAGCTTGTTCCGATTATAGGCATACTTAACGTAAACAACATCTGTTCAAGGTTTAGGGCAGGGAAAAATAAATAAAGATATATGGAAATCATTATAAAACCGGTATATAAATATACAAGCACAGCCGAAAACACGTTTCTATCTGTTGAAAAAGTACATGAAATCTTTTCTTTTTTCAAATTCAAAATATGAATCAAAAAAATAAGTAGGATTTCACAAGCGGCAGCAGCAACAGTAAATTTTAAAATAAATCTAAAATTTAAAGAAAATAATTTAAAACTTATGTGGATAATAGTTATCTTTCGTATTATCCCTATCGCCATACATGTTATGATTTGAGATATAGCCGTAAATATAAACGATAGCCGAAGCACATTTGAAAAAGCCATTCTGTTACGATTTAAAATATAATAGCAACCAAACGAAATCGATAGTAAAATCAAAAAAGAAACTAAATAATACATATAATAACACCTCGATTAATTACAGCTTGTTTAATCATTTTTTTCTTCTCCTAAAAATTTACATATCATTTATTTGGCTGTAAAAGTATCAACACCAATACAAGGGTGTTTACCACCCCTACAATAAGGAATTTACCAAGTTTAATATCAATCAATTTCATAAACTTAATTTTCTTTACTTTAACACCACACCGTACTTATCAATATGCTTGATTAAATCTTTATGATTCAATTTAGAATAAGCAACAAAATCAAAAAAATAAGGCAAGCATGTTTCTTCCTCAATTTCCGACTTTAAATGTGCAGCCAAAAAAGAATCTACTCCATTTCCTTTTAAGGCAATATCTACATCCGAACCCGGCTTATATGTCCCTAAGGCACGGGAACCGAATAAAACAGCTTCTTCGATTTCGCTATACCTTGCAATATAGTCTAAAATGATTTTGATATGTTCTTCAGGCAAGCCGTACTGCATAAGTTAAAGCTCCGCTTGCAGTGTATTATGCAGCTTTTTAACTTCAGGTAAAAAACTTTCAATTACAAAAACATTAAGATCTTCAAGAATAGAAACATCATAGATATGACTTGTATGATTTCTAATTTCAAGAGCCTTTAGCCAAACCTCGCCATTTTCAATCATTCCATCTTGAAAGGCTTGACGGAATGCTCTCTTTCCCGTTTGGACTTCCGTATACCCTTCATTTTCAAGATAGTCTTTTAAAACCTTCCATGAAAGTTCTATGAGAATTTCAAAAGCCTGTACCAAGGCCATCTGAAAAGCATCATAATATTTTGAGCCTTTTGGATGCACCTTAACATCCGAACACCTATCCTTAAATACGGTAAAAGCTTTTTCAAAATTTTGAAAACGCTGTTTCCAGCGTATATTTTCGGTATTGGTCATTATATATTATTATATCTTCCTTACAAATTCAACTTCCAATAAAATCGCCGGCTGCTTTTATAAGAGGCTGATACAAGGTATAAAAACGTTCCCAAGAAAAAAAAAGGAGGTTTATAGCTTCAACAACATCTTCTTCTCGTTCAGGATACTCGTGGGCAAGATTATTCCTAAGGGCCCTAAAAAACTGCCAATCATTTACGGAAGACAATAAGCCTAATTTTTCAAGTCTATTAAGTATATCAATAAATGCTAGGGCTCTATCATCGTTTTCTAAGGCCTCGTAGAGAGCAGGAATTAATCTCAGTCCGATACAATCCTGTAATTTTGCAAACCTGTATAAAAATTGATCTAAAACGGCAACCCTATCATCATCAAAAGAATTTATACTGTTTTCGGTAAGGGGAAAAGAAGGTTTTAAAATTTCTAAAGCTTTTAAAATTCTCGCTTCGTGTTTTTCACACTCGTCTTTTGCAGAAATAAGCTTTAATCTCTCTACTTCTCCCATAAAATAATTCCATCCCGATAGGCGTTTTTTACGATAAGCCTTTTATCCTCTACCCCGCATGAAGTGATAAGATCAATCCTCTGCTCTCCTAGCTTGGCTTGAATTTCGGCTAATGCATTAATCTTTTCAGTAAATGCCAAAGAAACGGCGGAAGGAGTTTCAACCAATAGATCTATATCTCCGCCTTTTTTACCGTCATCAGCACGGGAACCGAAAAGAATTATCTTAAAAACTTCAGAAAAATTATTACAAATTGTATTTACTATAATATCTTTCGACCTTTCATCTAAACGCATAACGGCCCTATACTATTTACTTAAAAAATATCCTTTACAGTCAGCTTGAAAGGGGTCTGCACATAAAAAAAGCTCTTTTTTTCAAAAGAGCATAAGAAACCTTTGCTTTTTTATATTTTTTATAAAAAAAGCTCATCTTAAAATAAATGACCAGCTGCCTGCAAAAGATCGCCGAAACAGATTCCAATGCCGGAAAAACTTCAATACTTCGTGATAATACAACAAAAAACAAAGATTTTCAATAGGTTACAAGCTATTTAAAACAAAATGCCTACATTTAGTCCAAACCATAGGTATTTTTATGCAGTTCTATTATTTTTCTGTGTAAAAAATGATCTACGGCATCTTTTTCAGCCATACCTAAGGGCTCGCCATTATCTCCGGTTATAGGAATAGCGTAGGTATCTTTTTCGGTATAAAGTTCATATAGATCTTTTAGACCTGTTTTTTGAGAGCAGACAATATCAGCAGGCTGAATTATGTCCATGGCAAAAACACAGTCATAGATAGCAGTCATGGTTAAGGCTTCCTTTAAGTGATCCAGACTTATCATGCCGGCAAGACTGCCGTCACTGCTTTTAACGGCATAATTTAAGTTAGGACTGCGGCTAAAGGAATCTATTATAGCACTTAGGGGAACATTTTCAGAAATAACGGCAGGAGAATCTGGAGAACAAATTGTTTTTCCGTTTAACATAACATCTCCAACCGATAAAGTTTCCATTAAATCTTCTTCGGTAACATCAAGCCCGCACTCCCCGGATTTTTTTACCCCGTATTTTACACATATAGGCCCTGCCAACTGAACTATAAAGGTCGTTGCCGTAACTATAAGCAGGACTGTAGGCCCGATTGTATCGGAAAAATCATGACCAGCCGAAATTGAAAGGCCGATAGCTACACCGGCCTGACTTAACAGGCAAAACGGCAAGTATTTCTTTACGGTTTCAGGCGCCTTTGTAAGAATGGAACCTAAAATAGCACCTATTGTCTTTCCGCATGTGCGTAAAATAACATATAAAAGAGCCAAAAGGCCTACAAAGGGCGTTACATTCCAAATGTTCAATTTTGCCCCGACCAAAACGAAAAAAAGCACATAGATGGGAGGGGTAAAATTTTCTACTAAAGTAAAAGTGGAACGGGTTTTTGCAGGAGCAAAATTAACCATAAAAAAGCCTAAGGCCATTGCCGCTAAGATGGTATCCAGATCAAGAAGATAAGCAATACCTGTAGAAAGAAGAAGGCAGCCCAATGAAAAGCCTAAAATTCTGCCTGAATCAGTCATCATATTTCTTATAATCAAACTTAACAAAAAGCCTATTATACTTCCCAAACAGATAGAGCCGAAAATATTATAAAGAAGTAAAAGAATCTGTTTTCCGAAGCTCGCCGTTTGGGCACCCAAAAGAGAAGCAGCTATTGAAGAAGCAAGGGCATATAACACAAGGGCAACGGCATCATCCATAGCAACAATACCTAGAACCGTCGTTGTTAATGGGCCTCTGGTTCTGTTTTCGCGTAGAACATCGGTAGTTGCCGCAGGAGCCGTTGCAGAAGAGATTGAGCCTAAAATCAAGCCCAAAGAAATAGAAGAAGCAAAGTCCTTTGTAACAAAGTATGCAACAAGGGAAACTACGATAGAAACCGTTATAAACGGAACTATGGACTCAAAAATCAAGATACCTACAAACTGGGTTCCGTACTTTTTAATTACCTTTGTTTTTAACTCCCCTCCGATTAAAAAACCGATAAGAGCTAAAGCTATACTCGATAAGGGATCTAACGCTGTAATTATTTGAGCCGATAAAATCTGAAAACCGGACTGCCCTATTATTATGCCGATTACAATATAACCTACAACCTGAGGAATCTTTAGTTTTTTAAAAACGGTTCCTCCAAAGGCACCTAAAAGCAATATTATGCCTAAAAGTAAAATAAGATTTGTATTTTCAATCCGTGAAAAGTGCATAAAAGCGGGAAGGAATTCAGCCAATTTATTCATATCCGTAAATACTACCCCTTTCAAAAAAAAATGTAAATAAGATAACGGAAGAAAAAGTAAAATTTTTAAGTAAATTGACAAGGACTTAAAAAGAGTGTAAACTCCTCCTATGACCCTGTATGAATATTATATCGTTTACCCTGACGGAGAAAAGCAAGAAATAGGAGGCCCTGTATCCATAGGAGCCTTTTTAGACATCAATGGAAATGAACTGCCTCAAAGACTTCCTACGAATAAGATGATAGTATATCAGGTACAAAGTAAACGTACTATCGAAAACCGCGGAATAGTCCAAATTATTTATGTTGTTGAACAGTTTGATGCCGAAGAACTTCTAGACTATGTTTAAAAACCGAAAACTATATGTAATAAATGATAAATACCTATAACGAAAGCGATTTACACAAAAGTCTAAAAGAACACTTTTGCCCAAAAAACGGAAAAACAGAACAGCCGCTTTTAGGAAGCATCTGCGATATTCTTTGCGATACAGGAAAAGTAATCGAAATACAAACCTCAAATCTAAGTGCCCTAAGAATAAAGCTAGAAAAATTTTTACCCTCTCACAAGGTTTTAATAATTTACCCTATAGCTGTCGATGCGTACATACATGTCATAAATCAAGACGGTTCAACAAGACATAGGAGAAAAAGCCCTAAACACGGCTCCTTTTTTCAAATTTTTAGGGAGCTTTCCAGCCTTTATCATCTTATAGATAATAAAAACTTAAGTTTTAAACTTGTATATATAAACTGCGAGGTTATAAAAGCCGATACAGGACCTAAAAAAAGAAAGACTTACCGCCCCGGAATCATAAATAAAAAGCTAATCGAAATCCACAGCACCGAAGACTATAAGAATATGAAAGATATATGCAAAAAGACCTTAGATCTTCTTCCTGAAGAATTTACAAATCAAGACATAAAAAATATTGGAGCAAAAAGCTATGCCTCTTATACAGGCTGGTTTTTAAGCAAGGCAGGACTGACAAGGTCTGAAGGCAAAAGAGGAAGGTTTAAACTTTACAAGAAGATTTAGATTAAAACTCGTTTAGCGGCTTACAATCTTGAGTAAAAATAAAAAAGGTTAAAAACATCCATGGGAGTTTTTAACCTTTTTAGGATAATTAAATTTTTATAGATAAAATAAGCTTATCATAAAAGCTATTTTACCAGTTATCAGACATATCGTCCTTATCTCGCATATCAACTTCATACAAGTCGCTTACAACGCGAAGATCATCAAAGTAGATGTAATAATGACCATAGGCTTCTTCAGGATCACATTCAATTCTGAAACCTACAATCTTAAGGCCCATACTTGTGCCGTAGTGATAATCCTTTTGTATAATACCTGTCTTTCCGGCAGAGTTCTGCGGGGGAATAGCAACGGTCATAAGTTTCCAACCGGAATGATTTAATTTTCCAACATAGAGTTCAAATCTCTTACCCCAAAAGTCTTCTACTATCAATTTCATCGTATGGGGATAACTTCGGCCTACAACCCAAACACTTGCAGTTTTTGCGATTCCTTCTACAGGCAGGGCTTTCGTTGCGTGAACCTCAAACGAGTTATATCCGCGTCGATAAAAAGAAACTTTTACTCCGAGAACCTTATCATCTGCAAGCTCAAGACCTTCTTCTGCAGGAATAGGTTTCTTATTCAGAGGATTACCATTAAAAAGTCTGGCACGTATTACACCCTCATCGGCAGACATTTTTGCATACCAAGTACCTTCAGTTTCAAATTTGTCAATAGAAACTTCTTTAATTCTCTGCTCTGCAGTATCAATTCCGACTTTATTCGGATCGGCAGCATCTATTGTAGAAAAATCATTACTATTTTGCTGGGCAAAAGAAAATGCAACCAAACCTACTAAAAACAAAATTACAGCTATACTCTTTTTCATACCTTAACCTCCGTTTTATTCAGCCTTTTTTTCAAAATCGACTTCACCCAATTCATAGCCGTCAAACGAGTCAACAAATGCATCGGTTAAAGCTTTAAATTGATCAAAATAAATCTTAAAGTCATCTACTCTTTCAAAAGGTGCAGTCCTAATTCTAAAAGCGACAAAAGTCAATTTATTTTTATTTCCAAGATATCTGGAGGCTTGAGGAATATTAGTCGGTACCGTAACATGCATATTTTGCCAACCCTTAAAGTTAACATAACCTAAAGGCAATGTATGTATTCTTCCTTCACAGTCTCGTACGAGGATTTCTATGTTATAGTAGTATCCTGCCCCCCAAACCCACATATCCAATCGTTGAATACGTCCTTTAAAAGGAATTTCATAGGCTTCTAAGCCTTTTTCTCCTTTTTTTGTCGGAATAATATCGACCCAATTATCACCTTTACGGTTAAATTTCACTTGCATTCCAAGAAATTTAGCCTTTTCGGGATCTTCCTGCATTACTCTAAGCGAATGAGGCATTCCGTCAATATACTTTAAAACAGGATATCCATCAGTAACAAATTTACTGCCGACTGCGTGATATGCCCAATCCTGACCCTCAGGATCATCAAATGTATCGACCATATAAGTTTGATAATTAATCGAACCTTGCTGCGCCGTTAAAGGTGCAAATGCGAACAACAACATTAAAGCAATGCCCGCAAAAACTAAACCGCCATGTTTCATTTATAACTCCTTTTGTTTCGTTTCAAACTCTGTGTTGTATTATATTGTAAAAAACATTATTTGTCAAACAAAAAAACAACATTTTCTGCAAAAAATAAGTACACATAGTGAGTATCGGCAAATTCAATCCGTTTCTACAGGGGTATTCAAATATAAAATCCCTGTTATCGACATTATACCAAATTTATGTTAGAATATCAATTACCTTATGACAGAATTAACCAATTTTTCCAAACCTCTCCGCGATCCCATATGGAAGCACATATGGATGAGCGATGAATTATACGAAATAACCAAAGAAGAGCCCTTTATGCGCCTATATAATATAAAGCAGCTGGGCCCTGCAGAACTTGTTTATCCCGGTGCAAGTCATACGAGAGCAGGACACAGCATAGGAGTTTACAACATAGCCCTAAAAATGCTCAATATTTTGTTAAAAAAGGGGGCAGACTCTTGGGTTTCAAAAGAAGGTGCTATGTCCTTTTTAGCGGCAGCCTTACTCCATGACCTTGGGCACTTTCCTTTTACTCACTCCCTTAAAGAATTAAAGCTAAAAGAGCATGAAGAACTTACGGGAGAGCTTATCTTAAAAGAGCCTTTGCGTTCTGCAGCAGCCAAAACAGGTGCTGCCCCTGAACAGACGGCCGCTATAATAACAGGCAAAGGTATGGAGGATCCGGAAACCGTTTTTTTTCAAAAACTTCTTTCAGGAGTCTTAGACCCCGATAAATTAGACTACCTAAACAGAGATGCTTTTTATTGCGGGGTTCCTTACGGGATTCAGGATACGGATTTTATCCTTTCGCAGCTTCTTCCGGATAAAAAAAACGGAATAAAGATAGAATCTAAGGCAATCTTAAGCGTTGAAAGCATTTTATTTTCAAAATATCTTATGTATAAGTCGGTTTACTGGCACAAAGATGTGCGTATAGCAACGGCTATGATGAAAAAAGCCATATTTACAGGGCTGGAAAGAGCCGAATTCTCACCTCAAGACCTATACCACCAAGATGATAAGGGCATTTTCAGGCTTTTAGAAAAAAGCAATTACCCCGAAAAAAAATTAGCAGAAGACTTAAGACTTGGTAAAATATATCGCATAATAGCCGAGGAAGCCTTTCAAAGCGATAATCCCAAGCACCACAACTTGGAGGATCTGCATAAACGCCTAAAAGCTGAAGAGGGCTTGGCTGAATATTTTTCAAATAAAACAGGAAGCAAAATAGGCAGTGAAGACATTATTATAGATATCCCTGAACGTATTTCTTTTGAATCCGATCTTTTTATAGAAGATGAAAAAAAGATATTCAGCGAAAGCTCCACCGTTTTCTCAAAAGAATTTATAAAAACTCTTGTACCTTCTTTAAGAAAAATAAGGATAGCCGTTTCGGATAAAATTTATAAAAAAGTCATAAATCTTAAGCAAACAACCTTGCCGATTTTTTAAATATAGGGTAAAATAGGTTGGCACCGATATGCCGATTAACCTAAGGAGAGTATTTATGATCATTCATAACGTTATGGAAGACTTGGTATATACCGAAGTCAACAAACTATTTGATGAAGCCGAAGAAAAAAAAGAAAGCTGGCTTACATGCAGTTGTATGCAATGCAGAGTTGACACCATGTGCTATGTACTCAACCGGGTTAAACCCCGCTATATAAAATCGGGTAGAGGCCTCGCTCACTTTTTAAAATTCGAAAAAACGGAAAAAGTACAGATTATGGCCGATATTACAAGTTTGGTAATTGAGGGTATGCACAAGGTTCTTTCTACAAAAAGGCCTCATGACAATGACCCTATAATCGAAGCAGAAAATAGTCCCGTTTTTAACTTTCCGGCTATAACAGGCAATATCTTAAATGGAAGCAATTTTAGACCGATGGAAGATGTTACAATAAGCCTTAAAATGAACGGAGAAATAGTACCCCAGATGAGC
Source organism: Treponema denticola (assembly GCF_024181645.1). Taxonomy (NCBI): domain Bacteria; kingdom Pseudomonadati; phylum Spirochaetota; class Spirochaetia; order Treponematales; family Treponemataceae; genus Treponema; species Treponema denticola. Next base: position 1,355,810 of record NZ_CP058624.1, read on the forward strand.
ATTCTTTGGGACAATCCTTATACAATATCGGAAAAGACACCCGGAGCTTATACCTTTTGTCCAAAAGCGCTTCCTGCGAAAAAGGCTGGAGATACGGAAAAATTTATTTTTGTCCTCAGGGCAGAAAAAGAAGGCTTTGATCCGACTAATTTTTCATTCGATATTGAATTAACGGCAGAAGACATGGTAAAATCTCCATTGGACTCTTCAAATTTCTATCAAATCAAGAATTTGTTCTTATGCGAACACAGTGAGGAAGAATAATAATGAAACCCAGAGCCCTAGTATTACACGCAACAGGTACCAATAGAGACGGAGATGCGGCAAGAGCCTTAGAACTTGCAGGAGCCGCACCTGAAATTGTACATATAAACAAACTTAAAGCAAAAGAAAAAAATTGGAAGGATTATTCAATTCTTGTAATTCCGGGCGGTTTTTCTTATGCAGATGCTCTGGGAGCAGGCAAACTTTTTGCACTCGATTTAAGCAATTACTTTTTTGACGAGGTAAGCGAATTCGTATCGTCAGGAAAGCCGGTCATAGGCATTTGTAACGGTTTTCAGGTTTTGGTAAAATCAGGCATCCTCCCCGGAAAAGAAAAAGACGGAAAGGTAATTTTAGATAAGGACGGCTATAAAAACAGACAGGCTACCCTAACCTATAATAAACAAGGCAGATTTGAGTGCCGCTTTACAACTATGATTCCTAAAAAATCAAACTGTATCTGGACAAAGGATCTAAAGGGCAATATACACTGTCCGATAGCCCACGGTGAAGGACGTTTTTTGACCGACTCTCAAAAAACACTTGATAACTTGTTAGAAAAAGGACAGATTGCTCTGGTTTACGGAGGAAGGGAAGCCGATAAGGGGATCCCTGCAAACGGAGAATACCCCTTTAATCCTAACGGATCGCTTGCAGATATAGCCGGCATATGCAATACTAAGGGAAATGTGCTTGGCCTCATGCCCCATCCCGAAAATAATGTAGTTATAAGAGAAAGGGATTCGGAAGAAGAAAAAGCACGCACAAAACTCTGTCTCGATATGTGGAGGGCCGGAGTCAATTACGTTCTATAAAAAAATATTTTAAGAAATATTTTGAGGTATTTGCCATGAATAATTTTTTTCAAAAATGGAAACTGTTTATTTTTATCGTAGTGTTTGCTGTGCCATTAGCTCTTTTTTTTAGCTCATGTTCAAAAAAGCTGGGGTACGGTGTAGTAAACTGGTCAATTCCAGAATATAACCTTACTGCAGGAGATATAATTCCGGTTTATGTAAAATCTAATATTGAAAAGGTTTACATCGTAGGCCTCAACGAAAAAACGGCAGTCAGAGTCGAGATTCCTCTTTGGCAGATTACCTTTTTTGAATCAAAAAAAGATGCGGTTAGGTTTCAGGCAAGATTAAGCGAGCATAAACACGCTTATGCAAGGGTAAAGTTGGATGGTCTTCCTATGCGCTCAAACCCTGACAATACCTCAAATCAGGTTTACCGCTTAAAATTAGGACAACTTGTAAAAATTCTTTGGTTCGGAGAAGGCGTTCCTGTTTTAAAGGGCGGAAAACCGATGGACGGCCAATGGTATGAGGTTATAACCGAGGACGGAGTAAGGGGCTGGTGCTTTTCATATAATCTAACCATCTATGATGAAAGAGAAAGCGAATCCTCCGAAAACACGAATTTAGCCCAAGAAAAAGATGCAGAGCTTGAAGCGGTTCTAAACGAATTTTGGTATCCCGAAAATTACCGAAAAATGATAAACAACAGGCAGGTTGATCTCGATAAAATGAGCCTTACTTGGGGCTTCTTCCCCGGTTTACGGTCAGGTATTGCAAGAGTCGAGCTTCAAAACACAAGGCTTTCTTTTCCATACACAAAGATTACAAAAATCGGAAACAAATACCTTTTTGAAGGTTCCAACCTTTCTCTGCAGATAAGAGGTCAAGATATCATCACTCTCGAATTTTCCGATACTAATGGAAAACTCAGACAGGAAAACTTTATTACCCTAAATGCCTCGCCTGAAAATATTATCAATAACGAAATAAAAAGAAGAGAAGCTGTAATAGATAAAATAGCCAAAACTTCATCCGAATTTACATCGGAAAATTTCGGCTCTTTGAAAATACTGCCTGACGGGCAATTTATTTGGAGCGGATATAGCCTTATAACCCCTTCAATTATACCTTCGGGAGCAGGTTCTTCGGGCAAGGTTAGTTTAAAACATTTCTTAGACAAAAAACTTTCAGGGGACTATGAAGGTGTTTTAAGTTTTAAATTTGAAAAAACATCTGAGCCGGTTGTATTTATGTACAGTATTTCGTCCAAAGGACTCCGCCTTGAAGCAGTAGAAGCTTCAAGCATACAGGATAATCTTGTAACACGCCGTAGTTTAGATCCGGTAATCTTATTCTTTGCAGCAAAATAGAGCCATGCCCTTTATACAGCTTTCAAAGATTTCTCTTGCCTTTGGGGACAGAGATATTTTAAAGGATATAACCCTCATATTAACAGCCGGAACAAAGGCCGCCCTTACCGGAGCAAACGGCTGCGGCAAGTCTACCTTAATGAAGATTGTTGCAGGCCAAATAAAGGCAGATTCAGGCGATATAGCCTCAGAAAAAGATACGTCAATAGCCTACCTTCCCCAATCGGGAATCGTCCACAAGGGCAAAACCTTGGCGGAAGAGGCCGAAACAGCCTTTGCCTACGGCTACGATATTATCAAAGCCATGGACGAGGTCGGCGAAAAAATGAAAACCGAAAAAGATGAGCAAAAACTTATCGCCTTAGCAAACGATTATCATGCCTTGCAGACAAGGCTTGAAAATTCCGGCTGGAATTCAAAAAAAGGCCTTATTGACGAAACCTTACGGGGCTTGGGCTTTTCTTCAGCGGATTTTAATAAAAACACGGAAGAATTTTCAGGCGGCTGGCAAATGCGTATAGCTCTTGCAAAGGTTCTTTTACAAAATGCCGACATAATTGTTCTTGACGAACCCACAAACTACCTCGATATCGAAGCCCGATCTTGGCTTGAGCTTTGGCTTAAAAAATTTAAGGGAGGGTTTTTGCTTGTAAGCCATGACCGCTACTTTTTGGATCAAACGGTAACCGAAACTTACGAGCTTTTTAAGGGAACCTTAAAAAAATATAAGGGAACCTACAGCGACTACGAAAGGATAAGAACTATCGAAGTTGAAGGCCTTATAAAGGCTTATGAGCAGCAGCAGGAAGAAATAGCCAAAACCGAAGACTTTATCCGTAAATTCAGATATACGGAAAGCCGTGCAGCCTTGGTGCAGGACAGAATAAGGCGGCTCGAAAAAATGGAAAGAATAGAGCTTCCCGAACATCTAAAAAAAATCCGCTTCAGCTTTCCTCCGGCCCCTCATTCGGGTAAAATAGTCCTACAGGCAGAAGGAATAAGCAAGGCGTATAGCAGGGCTTATAGCCCGGCTGGAAGCCCGACCTACGGCCAAACCGGCGGCCTTCACAGGGTACTCGAAAATTTGGATTTAACAGTCGAAAAGGGCGAACGCCTTGTTTTGGCAGGAAAAAACGGAGCAGGAAAATCAACCCTCCTGCGTATCCTTGCAGGGGAGGATAAAAACTTTACAGGGAGCTTAAAAGAAGGGGTCGGAGTTAAAATGGGCTATTTTTCTCAAGATGAATCTGAGACTATTACAGGGAGCGAAAGCATAATAGAACTCCTTGAACGCTCGGCTCCTACCGAACTTGTTCCTAAGCTTTATGATATGCTTGCAGCCTTTTTATTCCGAGGAGACGATATTTATAAAAGCCTTTCGGTCCTATCGGGAGGTGAAAAATCGAGGCTTGCCCTCCTCCTTCTTCTTTTAAAGCCCTTGAACCTTTTAATCTTGGATGAGCCCACAAACCATTTGGATTTACATTCAAAGGATGTGCTCTTGGATGCCCTAAAACGCTTTGACGGAACTGTAGTTTTTGTATCTCACGATAAGGGCTTTATACAGGAACTTGCTACAAGGGTATTGGAACTCAAGGCTGACGAAGAAGGCTTAAAACCCTCAAAGATAAGGAATTTTCCGGGAAGCTATGATTATTATCTTTATCGGATCGAACAAGAGGAGGCCGAAGATAAAAACGGGGCTATAAGAAAAACCGATAAGACCGATGCTTCAAAGGTCTCTGCCAACCTATCTTACGAGGAACAAAAACGGCTCCGCTCGGAAAGAAGAAAATTAGAAAAAGAAGAAGAAAGGCTTTTAAACGAAATAGAAAAATGCGAAGCGGAAATAGCTGAAAATGAAGCCCTCCTCGCCGAGCCCGAAGTCTACTCCAACGGCGAAAAAAGCAGATCCGTTCAGAAAAAAATAGAGGAACTAAGGGCAAGAGCTGAAGAACTTTCGGAAAGCTGGGCAGAGGCAGCTTCCAAATTGGAAACGAGTATATAAATCGAAATAAGCCTTATTTTTTCTCTTGGTCGAGTTTTTTATCGGCAAATTTAAAAAGCTTTCCGGAAGTTACAAGATAGGCACCGGCAGCCAAGAAAAGGACAAACATTACAATTCCGAATATCTTCATAAAATCGCCGCCTTTCCTGCCGAAAAAGTAAACCAGGCTGTACAAGACGGTAATATTACATATTGCAGCTACTAAATCATAGATAAAAAACTTATAAAACGGATATTTTACAAAGCCGCTCGTCATCGATACTGCATTGCGGACTCCGAAGGGGATAAAGCGGCAAATTATAAATGTAAAAATGCCGTGCTTTTGAAGGGCCTTTAAAAGACGGTAAGTATTTTCCTTTGTTATAATTTTTGAAAAAAGCCCAATAGATATTGATCCCTTAGAAATCAGCCTCCCCCAACCATATACCATACAGTCGCTTACAAATGCGCCCACATAAAGAGCTGCCAAAAAATGAGGAATGGAAGCCTTTTCGCCTTGAGAAAAAATAGCCGACATTGCAACAAGAATATCTTCTGAAATAGGTATATTAAAGCCTCCGAGGAGTAGGCCGATAAAAACCACAAGTGGGAAATAAGTTATATAGTTACCTATCCAGTTCAAAAACGCTGTCAACATGCAGGTTATGTTACATTATTTTAGGTAAAAATTCAAGCTCTGTCAGCCATATTTTTGCAGATATTTCGGAAGGCATAAGCCATTCACCTCGAGGAGAAAGGGAAAATCCCGTAACCGAAGCCCCTTCGGGGCTGCATGATCTTTTAAACTGCTGGGAGAAAAATCTTTTATAAAAAAGATTCAGCCATTTTAAAATCTCGGCCTTGGAATAAGAGGAATCCTTAAAAGCCTCAAGGGCAAGAAAATAAACCTTTTTAGGCGAAAAACCGTTTCCTATTACATGATAAATAAAAAAATCGTGAAGTTCATAGGGACCTAGTATATCCTCGGTTTTTTGAGAAATTTCTCCGTTTTCAGGCGGAAGAAGTTCCGGACTTACAGGCGTATTTATTATATTTGATAGAAGCTCAAAAAATGCGGAATTTTTCTTTTCATCTTCAAAAAAAATTTTATTATCGGCAAAGGCAAGTATACAGTCCTTTAGAAGGGTCTTTGGAATTGAAGAGTTGACCTCGTACATCGACATTTGATCCCCTCCGTAGGTCATCCATCCCAAGGCCGACTCAGAGAGGTCTCCCGATCCCACCATTATACCGTCGATTTGGTTTGCCTTATCCATCAAAATCTGAGTCCTTTCACGGGCTTGGGCATTTTCATAAGCAATATCATGATTATCAATATCTTGCCCTATGTCTGAAAAGTGCTGCACCATAGCCTTTTCAATGGGGATTTCCAAAAGTGTACAGCCTAAAGTTTTTGCAAGAGCCGAAGCATTGTTTTTTGTTTTTTCGGTTGTGCCGAAACCGGGCATGGTAACGGCATAGAGATTTTTAAAATCAATATTTAAAAGTTTAAGGGCATAGGCACTTGCAAGGAGGGCCAAAGAAGAATCCAAGCCTCCGGAAATACCTACAAGGCATTTTGAACAGCCTATAAACTGAAGACGCCTTGCAAGGGCAGAGCTTTGGAAAAAAATAAGCTCCGAAAAGAAATTCTTATAGATAAACTTTTTATGAAGTTCATCGCAATCAGGTAAAAAAGGATTTTTTTGTACATGATAGTTTAAGGCCTTCTTGGTATTGGAGCGTTCTTTTTCGATTAAAATCTCCCAATCGGAATCAGAAGTTTTCGAAAGTTTTGAGCTTAATTTTTGTCCTTTTAAAAATTCCGTATCAATGTCGGAAGATATGTAAAACTCTGCTTTTGAAGAAACAGACAGCTTTTCTAAAAGCACCTCTTTTAAAAATGATTTAAACTTAAGTTCTTTTCCGTTTTCAAATATACCGCATTCACCTGCAAAAATATAATCCGAAACCGACTCCCCCATTCCGCAGTTTGCAAAAGCTATGGCCGATTTTTTCTCGGCCGAAAGAGCCTTATACCCTTGCCGCATAGCAGAAGCTCCGAGAGGTTTTGAAGGCTCTGCAAGAGGAGTTAAAATAAGATCCGCACAAGAAGACGAATCAAAAGAAAATGAAAAAACTGTGTTAGGGCCGGAGGAATTCTTATGGTTTACAATAAATTTAAAACCCTTCCCAAAGGGAATATTTTCTCCGCAGAATGGAATCAGGCATGGTTCTTCTTCAAAATCTGAAAAAATAGAACATAAAAACTTGGAAGGAAGATGGGGTACAATGGCCATAAGTTTTCCGCTGCTTATTACTGCCGAGGAGGTATAAAGATTGTGCCTATATAAAAAAGGAAGGCCTACAACAGACACGATAGAAAATTGCTTAGTTTTTTCGGCTAATATCTTTACGGCATCAAGGGCTTTTTGGATTAAAAGAGACTGTTTAAAAACGGAACCTAAGGAAGCTCCGGTAATCGAAGCTTGAGGAAAAAGGATAAGGTTTGCACCGTCTTTTTCAGCTTTTTTAATCTCTTGAAGATGAAGATTTACATTTTCTTCTATGTCTGCAAGAGAAATTTTAGGAGATGAAACCGCAATGCGGTAAAAGCCGAGTTCTTCAATACAAAAATTAAAGTCTTTTTTTTTATCCATCGATTTTCCCTTTTTTATCTTGCAAATTTTTGTCTTTTAAATAAAGAATTAACATCGCCGCAAGAGAGCCGAGAATCATTAAAGCACATAAAATTTGTCCCGTAGATATATTTGTCCACGATTCATAAACATAAATATTGGAGGCCCCTGTTCCAAAGGATATTGGATAGCCCTTGTTTGCATCCGGCTGGCGGAAATATTCGATAAAAAACCTAAAAAAGCCGTAACCCAATGTATAAATACAAACCAAAAAGCCGTCAAAGGGCTTTTTTTTGCGGAGGAGCCATAAAATAAGCCAAAGCATAATTCCTTCAAAAAAGGCCTCATAGAGCTGGCTCGGATGGCGGGGCAGATTTATCATTAAAGCTCCTTCCTGTACAACCATACCTGCTTGTTCTGCAAAATCCCTGACCCAGCTTTCGGCCAGATAAAATCGATCCGAAATAGGAGTTTGAGGAAAAATCATTCCTATCTTGCTCGCCGTTATGCGGCCGTAAAGCTCTCCGTTTGCAAAGTTACCGAGACGGCCGAAGGTATAGCCTAGAGGAATTGAAACAGCCATAAGGTCTGCAACTGCTGCAAATTTAAATTTAGATTTTTTTGTCCAGAGGATGACCCCTAAAAAACCTCCTATAAAGCCTCCGTGATAGGACATACCTTGAAAACCTGTAAAGGTTAGATTTCCGGCTCCGTCCCTTGCAAAGGGCCAAAAAATAAGCCAAGGCGCTTTTAAGTAGGTTTCAGGATTATAGACGAGGGTTCCGAAAATTCGCGCACCCAAAATAAGCCCTAAAATTCCCCAGATAAAAAGGTCTGCAATATCATCTTGCGTCATAGCCTTTTGACAGCCTGAATATCGTTCAAATTCGCCCTTGTTTACCTGATAAGAAAACAAAAAATAGGCTATTCCAAAGGCAACAAGATACATAAGACCGTACCAACGTAAAAATGGCAGCCCCGGAATAATTTCGGGATGAAGCCATGAAGGATATTGTATAGCTAAAAGCATTTTAAACCTCTTAATTATTCTAATTCAACTTCTACTTCTTTAATAGGTGAACATATAATTTGTCCGTTTTTTTCATCGAACTCAAAAAATACGTTATGATGAGTTTCCATAACTTCAAAATAGCGGCCGTGGCTTTCAAGAACAACGCCCGGATAAACCGAACCCTTCACCTTTATTTTTGAAGGAATGTGAAATTCAAAATTTTCTTTTAGATTAAATATGCGGACCGTAAGAGCACTGTTTCTTTTTAAAAGCTTAACTTTTTTCTGTCTTAAAGCATCGACATCAGGAGGATTTGCCTGTAATTCTTTTTCGATCTTTGCAAGTTCGGCATTATTATCCTCTATTTCTTTTTCACGGACTTCAATTTCATCTTTTATCAAGTAATCCTGTCCGAACGAGATAATTGTTCTTATGGTTTTTTCGGCACCCAAGTCATGTACCGAAACACCCTTCGCAGCATGGATGCTTCCGCCTAGCAATACACCGGGGTTGCCTGTCAAATGCACGGTACCATTTGTTTTTACCAGACACTTAAAGCAATACGAGGATATGTCTATATCGCCGCCCGAAAATACTCTTGCATTTTCCGCATATTGGAGATTGGTTTTATCTTTAGCCCAAACAGTCCCCCTGCCCTTTCCGTTAATACCCCCGTTTAAGATAAGAGAGTCTTCAGAATAAATCAGGGCCTTTTCTACAGTACCGGTAATTGTCAATTTACCCTTTGATTTTACCTTTACGTCATCTTTAATATCTCCGGTAATAATCAGGTTTCCCGGAAAACTTATATCGCCGAATTTGGTATCTATATCATTTTGGATGGTTTTAAGTGAAGAGATTACAAGAGCATTATTAAAAAAAGAAAGCTCTCCGGATTCTGCAGCAAAAAATTTAATAACATGCTTTTCTTCGGTAACTTTTATCGTTTCATCATTAGCAGGCAAATCCGTTGGTTCGGCATTTTTAGGGTCAATCGGCTCACCAAAAACATTTTTACCCTTTTCTCCCTTAGGTAAAAGACGGGCAGTTAAAATTAGGGCATCTTTCTCGACAGTTGCAGTACTAAGTTCTTCATTAAATTTAACCGACCATTCAAGTTTATAGGATTCGGGAGCGACAGGAGGAGTTCCGCTTAATATTACAAACTCGCATTCGTCGTTTACCTTTCTTGCAGATTCTATAATTTCGTTTATTTTTGTGTCCGAAATTGAGTTGAGAAGATTGACTTCATTTAATGCAGTTTTTACGCCTATTACCGAAAGCCTTTCTCCGGCACCCAGCCCTGACTGCAAAATAAGAGAAACCTCCATCTTATCACGGCTTACTACGGCTCTTACCTTTGCATCCCTATATGGAACTATACGGATCTTTAACCCCCGTTCGGTATTTGCAATTAAAAGAAGACCGGTTTCTCCCGCACGCAGTTCGGAATGGTTTTGTACTATATTTCGTAAATCCAAGAAAAAAGGATCATTGCCCGGAAGCCCGGGAATAGATTGACCGTATACATCAACACCGGCCTCTCCCAATCCGGCATCTTCAACCTCATAGATAAGGTCTCCCTTTTCTACAATTGTAAGGGTTTCAGCTTCAGAAAGAGGATAATCTTGATCTGTTGTAGGATTTTCTACATCTGCAGTGCGTAAATCGGGCCTCTTTAAACGGTCTGCCAAACGCTGTACCTCATGGTCAGGTATTTGTTCAAAATGAGTGATAAGTTTTTTATCGGGCCCTCTTTTTGGAGGAGAACCTTCAGCAATCAGCATCGAGAATTCCATATCGGAAGAATTTATAAAATCGTTTAAACCCTCTTTTATCTTCTCAGTATCGATATTTGCAATATTACTTCTTTGGAGAAGTCTGTTTATAGTAGACATGTCCACTTCGTTAGCGGAATCGGCAGCCTTTCTTACATAGAGATAGGCCGCTGTTTTGTCGTTATTTGTTGTAATTCTTGCATCAAAGTTGGGATCAAGCTCAAGCGGCAATGAAACGGGTTCTATACCGGAGCCGGTATGTTTTTTTAAATAGTCCTCAATAGTTTTTTTACTTACCAGAGATGAACTTTTTATTCCCTTTCTTTTTGCCTCAAGAAGAATCTCATCGGCTGAGGGGCAATTTTCAGGCTCAAGTAAGGCTGTAAAGGTTAAAAAACACTTTCCACTGTTATTTTTCTTTAATGTCCACAACTTTTCCATAAACTTTTTTCCTATACTTTAAAGCCCTGCTTAAGAGCCTTTGCTATTTTTGTTTTTAACAGTAAATTTTCATTCCTAAGCACATTTATCTCAAATTGCTGGGATTTTATAATTTCGCTCATTTCGCCCGAAGACAAGACCTCTCCTCCTATCAAATCATCCAAATATTCCATCTTAGACTTAAAGTCCGTTTCAGCTTCAGCTTCAGCCGACATAAAAGAATAATCGGAAAATTCTTGAAAATCTTCTCCACTATAATTTTCGGCTTCAGATTGAATAAGTTTATCGGCTATGCGGTATATAGCCTGAGAAATCATAGACTGGGGTTTATACCTGATTACCGGAAGCCTTGAGGCAAGAGCCTTATCCTGAACGGCATCCGTGTATATTACACCCAGATGTTCAAGATCAATATTTAGGTACTGCTTTGCAGAACGGCGTATCTTCATAGCCTTCTCCGCATCCTTTGGATCATCCATCATGTTCATTATAATGCGGGGTTTAAAATGTGAAAATTTGCTTAAAAACTTTTTGGTATTGTCAGGGTCAAGAGTCATCAACTCTTGCGTTATTGTCGGGATATAAAGACGCTGCATTCCGGGAACATCATTTTTTAGTTTTTCAAAAAAAGATCCGCCCTTAGACTTTGCAGGAAATGAAGAGCACATCATCCTAAACACAATATTCTTTAAAAACACATAGGCATCAAGAGTAGAAGTTACCGAAGGGGATGTAATTATTATTCCTTGCGGGGACAGTAAAAAAAAGTCTAAGATACCTAAATGAGTTCCGGCACCTAAATCCAAAATCAAAAAATCGGCATCCATCTTTAAAAGTTCTTTTACCAAAGAGTTACGCTGATATATTTTTAAAGCTGCAAAGCCGGGAATTTCGGAATCCCCTGGGACAAATCTTACATTTTCATAATCCGTGTCGATTATTATGTCTTTAAATTCGGCGGCCTTTGTTAAAAAAGTACCTATGCCGTTTTTGCGTCCTTGAACGCCTAAAACCAAGTGCAGGTTTGAAGCTCCCAAATCAAGGTCGGCCAAGACTACCCTTTTACCTGCCTGTCCCAATGCAATTGCAAGATTTGCAGCTATAAGACTTTTGCCTACACCGCCTTTTCCGCTGGCAATAGGAATTATTTGCATAAAGACCTCTCCCTTTTTAAGCATAAAATTAATATCAAGGTATCAATATACAAAAACAACCTTGCTACCCGTGTCTGTAAAATAAATGCATCGGCAGTCCACTCCGTAAGGCTTACAAAACGTGCGGTTTTTATCAAAAAAAACCAAGCCGCAATAATGGACAAAAGTTTAATGACGGCAATAATCCTTAAAAGCTGGTGAAAATCTTTTTCATCATGAAGTAATAAAAAGAAAAACACGGCCGGCATACATAAAAAAACAAATGCAAACCAGTCAACAATACTTAAGGGCCAAGGCTGAGCCTTTTCGATATAAGTAAACAAGAGAACTCTGAGTATTTCTATTGCCAATGCTAATATATAAAGCATATAAGACAAAACGTGTCCCATACTTACAGTTTACGTAAGTAAAGCCTTGCGGTCAAGAGGGATAGAGGGCTTTATTTTTCTTTTCCCGATTTTTTTGCATCTACTTTAAAGAAAAGAAGCTTTTCCGTTTCAAAACCCGAATTTAAATCTACCTTCCAAAAAAACAGATTTCTTATTCCCATAATAGGATTTTTTGCCTCAGGGATTTTTTCGTATATGGGAAGAATAATACACTCTGCAGCCTCATTAGATTCTATGGTAAAGATTGACTTTCCTTCAGGTTCCGTTATTTGAGCCCAAGACACATTTGAAAAGGTATTTTTTTCTTGAGAAGCTTCATATTTTTGATCATCTGCATAAACTGAAACGCTTGCAAGTTTTTTTTCAATAGGGCTTACGGATAGGTCTATTTCCACCATAAAATAAGCAGAAAGATTAAAGGGACTTTCATTTTTTAAAATATATTGAACTTGAACGCCCTGATCATTGAAGCTGTATTGTTTGCGCAAAGATACTAATTGATTAAAACTGCGGAAGCTTCCTTCGGTTTTCATTAAAAGCTCAAATTTAACCCTGTCGAATTTTACATCCTGATAAAGATTTTCACAAAAAACCGGCTTGGCAACAGCAGACTTAAAATCCCCCTTTCTAATTGTTTCAAGCTCATCCGAAGATATAAGATGGTCTACAAATAAGCCTGTCTCTTCGGAACAGATATCTGCATAGTTTTTATAGGCGGAAAATACATCCATCTCAAAAATCTTTCCGCCCAGAGCGTGAATATACATATTAAGATGTTCCCGCTGAGATATAAACTCCTTAATACCATCCAAATCAAAATCCAAACTGGTTAAAGAATCTGCAAAAACACCGGGGATTCTGGTCTGCTTTTCGGCTAAAAGCAGATTTCTGTAGCAGTACTGTCTTAAATCTCTGTTATATTTTTTATTTTTACAATCCAAATTAAAAAGTATTCCGCTTTCAGCCTTCCACAAATCCAATGAGGAATTATTTTTGCGGGCCTTATCGCCTCGGACCTGATTTACAAGACTATGAACATAGATCATCTTTGCATACATGGCATAGACATTGGGTTTATTGGCTAAAAGCTGCTTTACAGAACTGTTTACAAGCTGATTTGAAAATATTGCGTTTGAGGCTATAAAGCCTTTTTGATATATCCTTTTATTTTTAATTATTTGTCCGGTATGAGTGAGCGAAATAACGGAGTCGGGAGATGAAATACGTTCAAGGAATTCCTCCATCCACGATCTTTTGCCCTTTGATTTATCTAAAAATCGGACTGCCGTTTCTCTGGATAAGAAGACGACAACGCTTGTTTCGGTAACCACACTTGCATAATTGCATAAAAAATCATAAAAGGCTGCCGGATGTAAATCTGTATTTTCAAATTCATAAGTAGAAGGAATACCGAATAATATTTTTCCGCTGTCTTCCATACAAACCGGAGCAAATGCATTTAAGCCGGCCTTAATAAAAAAACGGGAGTCAAGAAGGCAATACTCCATTCCGCATTTTTGTAAATTGGAAAGAACATTGGGATTCCATGCAAAATATGGGAGATACATTCCGCGGGGCCTCTTATAAGAATGTTTGCGCAAAGTATCCGTCATATACTCTATCTGCCCTATGAGGTCAGATGAGGGAATCATCGAAATAAATGGTTCATAAAAGGCATTTCCAAGAATTTCTACCTGTTTTCTATTTTGCATCTCATAAATAACATCGAAAAAAGAGGTGTTTTTACGTTGTATCCATTCTAAAAATCTACCGCTAAAAACAAGAGTAAAGGGAATAGAAGGAGAAGCATATAAGTTTGAAAAAAAATCTTTGTAGTCTTGAGTATAATCTTCTTTTGAAAACTCATCAATTACGTTATAATCTGCGTGAACGGCAAAACATATCTCCAGTTTTTTTTTACTGTTTTTTTCCACAAAAACCCCTTTACATTTTTACAATGTTTCAATTATAAATTATAAGTAAAGCCTTGTCAATCCTGCAAAGCTTTTTGTCAAAGCTTTTCAAAAACGGTTAAAAATTAAAAAAAAGGCGATAAATCGGTAAGATAAAAAGCCGACAACACCAGCCCCATGCTTATCAAAAATAAAGACGCTTTTTTCCATTCGGTAAAAGCCTCTTTATCCGCTGTTTTTCGCTTAATTGCATTTAGAATAAACAAAAATACAAAAAGACTAAAAAAACCCGAAAAAATCAAAGCAAGACATTCTCGATATGTAGAGGCCTGATAAAGGCAAAAAAATACAAGTCCCCAGCTAAAAATCTTTTCTTCAGGTTTTAAACCGCTAAACTTAGGCCATACAAGCTTAAAAATCAAATTCAAAGCCTCTAAAAAACTTATAGTCAAAACAGGAAGCAAAAAGCCGGCTCCAAGCGGGTTTAAAATATAAAGACCTAAACTCCAAACCAGACTGACCGATATCAAAACGACTATGACATTTTTAATAAAAAATGAGTATACTTTTTTTGGGCTTTCAAGATAGATATAAAGGCATTCCAAGCCTATTCCATATACAAAAACAATCGAAGATACAAAGGTATAAAATATAATCAGACTCATTCTTCCTCTCCCATCCTAACAGTCGGCAATTCTTTTGTAACGGAAAAATAAATCCATATTATAAGCCCGAGGATAATAAAGGCTCCGGCGGTTGTTCCTAAAAAACGGAATAGAGGGTGATTTGAAAAATAAGGCAGCCGAAGCGATAAAAAACCGGATGAAACAGGAAAAGAAAGCGAGCCGAAAGCAAAAAACTCCCTTAAAGCAGATAAACTCAAAATCAAGACCGAATACCATATAGGCACATCCAATGATTCCGAGTCTTCATAATATTGTTTTAGCCCCAAAAAGATAATGTACGAAAAGGTTAATATATACGTGTATACTTGAAGAGGGCCGTGTATTATAGGTAATATGCCTTCCAGCAAGGCATTAACCAAAGCAGTACCTGTAATCATAAATATACTTACAAATACATAGTTAAAACGGTTAATATCCATCAGTTTTCCTGCATAATTTCCTAAAAGCCCCAAAAAAAAGATAACCCACAATGAAACGGTTAAAACAATTCCGTATGCAAAATTTGAAGCAGCAGGAATTATGGGGCACAATCCGAAAAGAAAGACGATCAACTTTTTATTTGCAGCCATTTATTTTTCCTCCTTACGGTTTATCTCAAGACCTTCAAAAGCAGATTGCAATTTTTGCTCGGAGATGTTTATTGTCAAAGGAATTATGCCGTAATATATAGCCGGTTTATCGGCAATCCCTCCTCCCAAACCGCAAAAAAAGCATTGTCTTTCCTCTTTAAAGTAAAGAAACATTCCTTGATACATTCCGTATTTTCCGCTCATATTTATAAAGGCAGCATAGCCTTTTTTCTCCTTCATCTTCACTTCAAAAACTGCATTACAAAAATTCATATTCAATGAGGAAGGATTTAAGGCTTTTATAAATTCTATGCCTTGATATTTTGAACAAAGCGAAGAGTTTTTTAAAATATAATCTGCATCCTGTAAATAAGCATCGTTTTTAAGTCCCGAAATTATATAACCGCTTCCCCATAATATAAGCCCGGCTGCAATAAAGAAAGCAAAAAGGATGAGATATTTTTTTATTTTTTCTACACTCGAATTATTCATAACGGCTCCTTTTTTTAGCCTGTATTTTTATCTCAAGTCTTTCGATAAGAGGCGAAATAACATTACTAAGAATTATAGCAAAGAAGATTCCTGCAGGCGATGCTCCATGAGCACATATAAAAAAGGCAAAAACTCCTGTAAAAAAACCGATCATAGCCTTTCCGTATTTGGTTTTGGGAGAAGATGCTGGCTCCGTCATAACAAAGAAAGCTGCAAATAAAACGCCGCCCGTTAAAACAGCCGACAGTATATCTCCCGTAAAATAAATATTTGAAACAGGGACCATTCCGAAAATCCAAACTAAAACAGCATAGGTTGCCAAAAAAAATGCCGGAAGAATATAATCTACAGCCCTGATAGAAAACAGTATTATCGACGACATCAATGTAACTATATTATAACGGAAAGCAGGTATTGATGATGTAGAATTTAAAAAGAGGCTTATATAGCCTTCAGGAAGGGTTACGCCTACACCGTGTAATAAAAGGGAATTAAGAGCAGAGGTAACGGTAAAATCCGTTTTAAGCTTTAAAAGGCCATTTGCCTCCATCAGTGCAAAAACGCTGCCTTTTTCTCTTAAAAGTGAAAAGTCTGAAATCAGCGGCGGGAAGGCCTCGGGACGAGAAATATACGCAGCACATACTGCAAAAGCAACAGGGTTCAGCCAATTCCGTCCTGTTCCGCCGAACACGGTTTTTACAATAAATACCGAAAAAGCACTTAAAATAAAAACAAAAATAAAGCCTATATCGGTCGGCATAAAGAAACCTATCAGCAAACCTGAAATTATCATTTCGAGGGATAAGCCGAATTTTGAGGAAGCTAAATATCTAAGTAAATTTTCTACAAATAATACGCCCATAACGGCAGCTGTAATATTTAAAAGAGCATAAAAGTCGGCACTCAGCGCCAAAATCAAAATTTGGATACCTAAAAGAGATAAAACGGCAATATTAATTTTAAAAACGGGAAGGCGTGTATACACAAATGGAGCAGCCGTCAAAGACAGATTAGAATAAGATTTCATAAAAGATTTCCTTTTTTAATTTTTTTTGACATCTCTAAAATAATGGAACACAGTGGGATCCTTGAAGGGCAGCAGGCGGAACAACAAGCACAACCGCTGCAAATATTTATTTGTTTTAAAATATCCTCGTTTAAGTCGTCAGCTTCAATGGATTCAACTATTTTTTTAGGCTCCAAATAGAGAGGACAAGAATTAAAACATAAACCGCAGTTTATACACTCTTCTATAGAGTGTTTTTTTATACTATCTTTCCCCGGAATGTGAATCGATTTTAAGGTACTCGTTACAGGTATATCCAAAGTGTCGGCAGATAAACCGCCGATAAGCCCATTCAGTATAATTTGAGCCGGCACGGTTTTAAAGCCTCCGCACTCTTCTATAAGATTTCCTATAGGCGTCCCGATCTTAACCTTTAAGACCTTGGGTTCATTGATAGCCTTACCGGTTACAAGAACATAAACGGAAGTAATAGGATTATTTGTTCTTACAACTTCATATGTATACATAGCTGTAGGAATATCTATTAAAAGAGAATTTTCTTTATTCACAAAATAATTTTTTTGAACAAAGGGATAATCATTTGAGGCATTTATAAATTTTACCTTACAAAAAGGCTCACAAGTTTCTGAAATTTTTTCTAACTTGTAAAGATCTTTTTTATTTAATTTATGAATGCAGGTCAGCGAAGATGCATTGAGGATTTTTGCCATTATACCTAAGCCCTCTGCAACATCTTCAAAAAAATGATCAAACAAGATTGAATCAATACCTGAAGAAGGGTCCTTATCAAAGAGGTTTATATAGATATCGGCTTCTCCTTTTTTTAAGGCGTTTCTTACCTGATAAATAAGTGGCTCTGTTGAAAGATCTGCCGTATTTAAAATTCCGGAATAACCTATTGCTCTAACGATTTCGGAATTAGAAGAAGTCCTCCACGGATAATCGGCAGAGGGCCGGCCTAGAATATCAAAAGACCCTTCAAGTTTTACGGCTGCAGCATGAATATGTTTTCCGTCCGGAAGGGTAAAGTCAATAAAATCATATACAATTCCGGGAATAGAAGAGTATATGCCGACCGAAAAAGGCTCCTCAGTACGGGCTATAATTTGACCTTCTTTTACGGTCTCTCCTTTCATAACAAGGATTTCCGGACGCTTTTTAGAATCAAAAGCTATAGGTATAAAAGCCTTCTGAGGTAAAAAAGCATTGCCCTCAAACGAGGCAGGAAGCTTAGGGTATTCTAAAACCTCTTTACCCCGTTTAAATCTTAAAAATTCCGTCATTTTTCAAACACTCTCAATAATATAATCATTAACGGCATTATAGCCGAAACAAGGGCAACAAGCAATGCTGCACTATTATAACGGTTAAGCGGAAATTTCTTAGGTGCATAAGAAGCCGTAATAAACCTTCCCTGACTGTAAAGCAGGTCTTCGATAGAGGGGCTGGTCCTAAAAGAAATAACGCTTTTTATAAACTCATTATCAAAATTAAATACAAGGCCGTCTTGTTCCGTAACTATGCCGTTTTCATCTACGGAAAAATCGTTAAAACTGACCCTGTCATTTTCTTGAGGAGAAAGACCTAGGCGGGTAAAGGGAATAACCTTTGCATTCCATGTATCCGAAATAAGGTTTCCAAGATCAGGAAGGTCATCTCCTGTCCTTATTTTTTTTAATTCATCAAAGGCCTTTTTTGAAAAACCGGAAATTCCAACCGAGGCCTCAGGCATAGGCAGATATAGGGTGTTTTGATATGCCTTTATGGTTTTATTAAAACCGAAATATAAAAACAAGGCTGAAAATACAATAAAAAAAAGGGCACAAGAAGAGACGGCGAACAAATGCTTTGTATGCCAAAATTTTGCAACCGATTCCGGGTTCATCACATAGGCCCGTATTGTTTTATGAATTTTTTGTGTATCAATCCTCTCTTCAGCAAAAAAACTAAACCTTTCAATGATGTATGTAAAAGAAGCTGAAGCCGATATTGCAAAGGCAAAAAGAACAAGCGAAATATTACTGTTAAATTTCGCAATTATCAAAGCAACAAAGGGGAAAAAAACTAAAAGAGGATTTTTTTTGATTCTGGCCACAAGCTGTTCCCTCGTAAATTTTAACGAAGAACCTATGGCTTCCATCCAAAATGCAAGAGTATACATTATTAGAATTGAGGAAGAAAGAGCTAAAATTCCCCTCTGAAAGGCTGCGTAAATAACAAAGGGAAAGGCGGCAGAAAAATAATTTTTTTTACGGCTTGTATAAAAAAAAGATACTGCAAAAAATATTAAAGCAATAAAAAACTGAAACACCGAAAAAGAAGAATCGTTTTCTATAAAAAAATATCCCGTATTTTTCTTTAAAAATTTAAAAAAATCCTTAGTTATATGCCTGTCGGAAGGAATATACATATATCTTATATTTTCCTGATCATTTATAAACCACTGGGCATATCGCTCTTTATCGGTAAAAGGATAGCCGGTATAACCTTGTTCTTCCAAATCCGAAAAACGGTTTTCTATGGTTTGAGAAGAAATTATCCCCGTAATACCATGTTCTTCGGCTGCCTGCAAAACAGCAGGCTCATCTACTTCCATAGGTAAAAAAAGAATACGGTAGTCCTTCCACAATGTAGACATTGAGCTCATCGGAATAAATATCAATAAGAAAAAAGAGAAAATCAATAAAAAACCTGCAATAATATCAAAACAGAAGATGTATTTTTTAGGCTGATTCATAGCTATTATCCAAAATAAGCAAACAATATTGATGTAATTATACCAAGAATAATTCCGGCAACAGCTTCAACGGGCTTGTGTCCTTGGATTTCCCTTACAGCCCTAAAATGATAACCTTCATTTTTTTCGGCAAATTTTGCACCGAGGTCATTTAGAGCCTTAGCCTGCAAACCGCTGGACCTTCTTACTCCTACAGCATCCCTTATAACTATAAGGGCCATAAAACACGCAAAAATAAAAAGATCCGAGTCAAACCCCTGCCTTATACCTATGCTGACGGTTAAAGATGCTACAAGAGCGGAGTGACTTGAAGGCATTCCGCCGGTACGCCAAAAAACCAGCTCAAAAAAATCTATAGGGGTCTTTATTGAGGCATTAAACAATGCAAAAATAGTCTTTATAACCTGACTCATCATCCAGCTTGTTATGGCGGACAAAAAAATCGGACTGGAAAAAAACATAATCCACTGCGTTTTATACATCGTTTCCAACATATCTTTAATTCTCTACAAAATAGCTCTTTTGTCAAGTCTGTAAATGGTATATAATGTATAAATGAGTAAAGAAAATAAGTTTTTTTATATAGGCGAAGATGATTCAGGCAGGAGACTGGACCGTGTAATACGGAAATTTTTAGGAAAGATGCCTCTTTCGGGCGTATATTCGGCAATACGCAGAGGGAAGATAAAAGTAAACGGCAAAAAGGAAAATGGGGCCTACCTGACTCAAAAAGGCGATGAAATTACAATGGATTTGAGCCTATTCGGCTTAACTGCCCCCTTCTCCGAAGATCAAACAAATTCTGCAATTTCAAAACCTGATGTTCTATTAAAAACCGATGATTTACTCTTTATAAACAAAAGACTCGGAGAGCTTGTACACGGAGAAAAAAGTCTTTGTGAGGCTGTTTTAAAATATTTTCCGCCCAAAGAAAAAAGTCTTTCCTTTAAAGTAGGAGCCCTGCATAGACTGGATAAGGATACAAGCGGAATTCTAGCCTTTTCTCAAAGTTTAAAAGGAGCCCAAGAATTTTCAAAGGCCCTACAGGAAGGAAAGATAGGTAAATTCTACATAGGAATAACTGAGGGGCGTCCTTTTTTAAACGAATTTAAAAGCAAAATCGATGGAAAAGAATGTCTTTGTCTTATAAAAATCCTTGATTTTTCAAAAGAAGAAAATTTAAGCCTTGTGCTTTTTAACCTTATAACCGGAAGGAAGCACCAAATAAGAATACAATGCTCGCAGTTCGGCACTCCCCTTTTAAACGATAAAAAATACGGCTCAAAACAAAAAAAAGTATTTTCTAAAGATTTATCAAAAAAAACTGCATATTTTTTACACGCCTATAAGTTAATATTTTCGGAACCGTTTTTAGATGATTTACCAAAGGAGATTACCGCCCCCCTTCCCGAAAACTTTAAGAGGGCGGTTAAAAGTTTATTTAAGGGTACCTCTAAAAACCTTGTTGGATTTTTAGATTTGATAAACTTAAAAACTTAGTTGAGACAGGTACTTCATAACCTTAGAGACAGCCTCTTCGTTCTTTTCGCTTATCCCGCTTACCTGAGTTATAATTTCATTTATTTGTCCGGTATCGTTTCCTATACCGTCCATGCCTTGGTCTATCAATTTTGAAATTTCTACCAGTTTTGAAATTTCTTTACTGACCTCAGTATTTCCTTTAAGTATTTCCAAGGAACCGCTTTTTACATCATAAGTTATATCGCTTATTTCTTTTATGGCATCCAAAACTTGACTGCTTCCGGAACTTTGCTCTGTCATAGCATGCATTATAGAGCTGCTTCCGTCATTTACCGTCGAAAGAATTTTCATTATTTCGGCAAATTGGACTTCCGTAGTCTCGGCGGCAGAATTAAGCTCTTCAATCTTAGTTTTGAGATTATTTAATACGGCTGTAATCGTTTTTCCTTGAGTACTCGATTCTTCAGCAAGCTTTCTGATTTCGTCAGCAACTACGGCAAAACCCTTTCCGGACTCTCCCGCATGAGCAGCCTCAATAGCTGCATTCATTGCGAGAAGGTTTGTTTGACTTGCAATATGCTGAATAACATTAGAAGCCTCCAAAAGGCCGTCTGAATCATCGGTAATATTTTTTGCTATAGTGTGTGCGGTCGAAACGGCTTGATTGCCTGATTCGGCAGAAGCGTTTAGTTTTTCGATGGACTCTACATTTTCTTTTACGGTTTTTGTTACAGACTGAATATTGGAAACCATTTCTTCTATCGTTGCAACGGATTCCGTAACGGCGGCAGACTGACTTTCAATATTCTTTCCTAATTTTTCTATACCTGAGGCCATTTGATTTAAGGTCCCCTGCATCTTTACAACACCTGAAGATTGATCTTGGATATGATTTCTGGCTGAAGAAATATTATCGGTTATTTTTCTGACCGACTCGGATGTTTTATCCATATTTGACAAAAGAAATTCGGCCGTATCTCCTGAAAGGCCTACACTTTCATTAAGCTCCTTTATAAAAGTTTTGTTAAAAGTCAAAAGCTTACCGATATCCACCAGTAAAAGAGCTATCTCATCCCTGTTCCAGCTTGCAACAGGTTCCCTCTTATAATTTCCATCGGCCAAATCCTTTATTATTCTTTGAATCAAAAAAATTCTAACTTCAATAGATTTGACAATAATCCCTAAACTTAGCACCGATAAAATCAAACCGTAAATGAACAAAGGTAAAACGGAATTTACAAGTCTTTTATAAATATTTTGATTTTCAAAACGGACAATAGGAGCAAGTACAAGAAGAATAACGGCTATAATACAAGTAATACTTGCAATAGTAACTTTTTTTATCATCGAAAAAGATAGGTATTTTTCTTCGACAGGAATAAATGAAACCCATTTTTCGAAAGCTCTAATAGTACTTGAAGAAAATATAGTACCCAGTAAGAATATATTACCTATAGTACTAAAAAGAGAGGATAGGAACAAACCGGTTTCCCCAATAATCCCAACTTCCAAAGATATAAGAGGAACGGCAACGGTAAACAGTAATGGTACAACCAATAAAAAGGTTTCATACCTTAATATATTTTTCTTTGCTTTTTCGGGATTTTCTTCCCAGTTTATAATTGCAGGGAAAAAAAGTTTTTGCTTTATGATAGGACTTAAAACGGCAATCAGAATACCTATTATAAAGGCCTTTGAGCTCACAACAGCCTTCAAATTGGATGAACTTCCGACAAAAATAGAGGTAAAAAAATTACCGGCAATCCAACCAAGATTGGTAAATAGATCAAAAACCAAAATCGTTTTTGGCGGATGGGGAACATTAACTTTTTCCATAAAACTTTCTCCTTTGTTTATTATATCAATTTTAAACCTTTTCTTTAAATTCTGCAAGATAACAATTTGATTTATTATGAATATAAATAAGTAAAATGAGGAAAACAAAGGGCTATTAAGATAAACCGGCCCTGAGCCAAGTTAAAAGCTGAGCCGGTTTATCTTAATTTTGTAATTTATTAATATTAACCTATCTTTTTGCTCTTAAAGAATTAAAGACGGCCAATAAGGCAACTCCGACATCTGCAAAAACAGCAGCCCAAAGGTTTGCAAGGCCGAGAGCTCCCAAGGTTAAAAAACCGATTTTTATACCGAAGGCCAAGGCTATATTTTGCCAAACTATTTTTCGGGTAAACCTTGCATGTTTTACGGCCGCAGCAACAAGACGGGGATTATCGTTCATAAGAACAACATCAGCCGCTTCAATGGCAGCATCGCTTCCTATGCCTCCCATAGCTATACCTGCATCCGAGCGGGCCAATACGGGAGCATCGTTTATACCGTCTCCTACAAAGATAACAGAAGCTTTTTTATTCTTTGCTTTTACTTCATCGGAAATTTCCTCGAACCTTGAAACCTTTTCATGGGGTAAAAGCATTGAGGTGTAATTTTTTATGCCCAAATCTTCTGCAATCTTTTTGGCCGATTTTTCATTATCGCCGGTAAGTATTTCTACCCTCGAAAGCCCCAATTTATTTAAATCGGATATAGCTTCCCTAGCTTCATTTTTAAGTGTATCGGTTAAAATCAAGCAGCCTATGTACTCTCCGTCATAAGCGGCATAAACTTGAGTTCCGCCTATCTCATCTCCATATAAAGGAATTTCCTTTCCTATGTTTTCGCTTATAAAGGAATTTTTTCCGGCTAAAAGATTCTTTCCCTTGTAATTTACCGAGATACCTTTTCCTGCCTTTTCGTAATAGTCTGTAAGCTCGGCATTTGGAAAAGTCTTTGTTACCTCGTCGGACAAATTAACTAGGGCACAATCTTGAACGGCTTTAGCTATAGGATGATGAGAATTAAATTCGGCAAGAGCAGCCAATTTTAAAAGCTCATATTTTTCTACATTTTCCGCAGGCATTAAGGTCATAACCTTTAGAACTCCCTTGGTAAGAGTTCCCGTTTTGTCGAAGACGACGGCATCGGCCTTTGAAAGAGCGTCTATGTAATCGGCACCTTTAATCAGTATACCCCGTTTTGCAGCTCCTCCTATTCCGCCGAAATACCCCAACGGAACCGAAATAACAAAGGCACAAGGACAGGAAATTACCAAAAATACAAGACCGCGTGAAATCCACGGAGCAAAACTTTCCCAGCCGTTAATAGGCGATGAAAAAATAAGCGCACTTAAAAGAGGCGGTAAAACCGAAAGAAGAACCGCTCCTATCGTAACTATCGGAGTGTAAACCTTTGCAAAGGATGTAATAAAGCGTTCTACCCTAGCCTTCCTGTTTTGTGCAGATTCAATCAGCTCAAGCATCTTTGAGGCAGCGGTATTTTCTAAGGAAGCGGTTGTCTTTACCGTTATAACCCCCGTTAAGTTTACAAAACCTGCAAGTACGGGGCTGCCTTTTTCTGCAGTACGCGGAAGGCTTTCTCCCGTCATAGATGAGGTATCAAGTTCGGCACTTCCTTCATAAATGACGCCGTCCAAGGGGATTTTTTCACCTGCTTTTACAATAACCAAGGAGCCGATTTTTACGCTTGCAGGATCTACAAGTTTTTCTTTAGAATCGGAATCATAAAGGCGGGCAAAGTCGGGGCGGAGGTCCATAAGATCTATGATTGAACGCCTAGATTTTTCGACGGCCGAGTGCTGTACCACCTCGCCTAAATTGTAAAAGAGCATAACAGCTGCACCCTCGGTCCAGTCGCCTAAAATAAAAGCTCCGATTGTTGCAACAGACATCAAAAAATTTTCATCAAAAACTTGACCCTTTAAAATATTTTTTACCGAAGTCAACAAGACCTTGTAGCCTGCTGTCAGCCAAGCTATGACAAATAAAACCGTCGAAAAAGCTGCATAAAAATTCTTAATTTGTATTCCGGCTTCATCAAAAAAAATCCGAGCAAAAATACCTCCGGCAAAAAACAAGGCCGAAATACCGAATTGCACTACCATCTCTTTTGAGGAGCCGTGATGATGTTCGCAGCCGCAGCCTGAATGATCGTGTCCGTGATGATCATGTCCGCAATTGCAGTGGTCATCATGCTTATGCTCGTGGTAGTTATGTCCACAGCTGCAATGTTCCTGCTTATGATGTCCATCATGATTGTGCCCGCAAGCGCAATGTTCATCGTGTTTATGCTCATGATGTTCATGCTCATGGTGGTCATGTTTGTGATGATCGAGATCATGTTCGTGGTGGTCATGTTCGTGATGATCGTGTCCACGCATACTGCAATCTTTTTCTTCTTTATGCCCACAGCCGCAATGTTCATCGTGGCTGTGATCATGGTGGCCATGGTGGTCATGATGGCCGTGGTGTTCATGTCCACAACTGCAATGTTCATCGTGCTTATGCTCGTGATGGTCGTGTTCATGTTCATGGCGGTCATGTCCACGCATATGGCAATCTTTTTCTTCATGGTCATGCCCACAGGAGCAGTGCTCATCGTGGTCATGATGGCCGTGTCCGTGGTGCCCATGGTGTTCTTCATGACTGTGCTCATGCTTGTGTTCGTTTTCTTTTTTTAAATCCATTTACCTGCCCTCCCTAATGTGTTCCAAACCGACGGAATATAGAATTCCGACATGGTTGTCATCTATTGTATAATAAACCTGTTTTCCGTTTCGGCGGCTTTTTACTATTTTAGCCTGCCTTAAAATTCTAAGCTGGTGAGAAACGGCCGAAGCCGACATTTCCAAAACTTCTGCAAGATCGGCTACACAGAGTTCCCCTGAAATAAGAGCGGAAACAATCTTAATCCTCGTAGAATCTCCGAAATTTTTAAAAAAATCTCCCAAGTCGCTCATTGTCTGCTCATCGGGCATCTTAGCCCTTGCATGAGCCACAGTTTCTTCATTCGAAACACCTATTTCATCATCTTCTATCATATTTCATCACCTATTCATATGAACATATGCTCATATATTCATCTATCATTATAATAAATTTAAAAAAATTGTCAAGTCCTATCTTGCTAAGAATTAAATTTTCTGTTACAATGTTGAAAGCATAACTTTGTTAAGGAGACATATATGGAAGTTCAGTTACAAGAGCTTGTTGATAAGATAAAAAAAGACGGAGTTGCCGCTGCCGATGAAAAAGCAGCTGAAATTATCAGAGCAGCAGAGGAAAAAGCAAAAAATATTATCGAAAAAGCCGAAGCCGAAGCTCAGGAAAGCGTAAAAAAGGCAGAAGCTGAAGCTCTCAGATTCCAAAAAGCTGCCGAATCTTCAATAGACCAAGCCGGCAGAAATACACTAATTTCATTCAGACAGGGTCTTTTAAATGAACTTAATGCTATTATAAAAGCTGAAACAGCCAAAAATTACGATTCCGCAGTTCTAAAAAATCTTATTCCCGAAGCAGTCAAGGGCTGGGTAAAAACCGGCAATACCGAGAATTTATCCGTAATTCTTGCAGACAAGGACCTTAAAGAGCTTGAATCCTCTTTAAGTGCAGCCTTAAAAGATCATATTGCTAAGGGCATGGAACTTAAAGCCGACAGCAAGATATCAGGAGGATTTAGAATCGGTACTAAGGACGGAGCGGCTTATTACGACTTCTCGGCAGAAGCCGTTGCAGATTTGTTCTCGTCATATCTAAGCCCCAAAACGGCCGAAATTTTAAAGAATGCGGCAAAGGAGCTTTAAAAGGTGGCCTCCTACTATTATTTGACGGCTCAACTGCCTTCAATTTTTCCTAATCTACAGCCTCCTATGAGCTTTAAAGCCTTTAAAGAACTGGCTTTGCGTTCTCTTTCAAAAAAAGATGCTCAAATTTTGGAAAATCTATCCCTTGAGCCTCCAAGAGAAGAAAAAAGCACGGGCTCCGACTATTTGGATAAGTGGTATGAGTTTGAGCGTTCTCTTAGAATAGCCCTCGAGCAGGTACGCTCGGCAAAGCTAAAATGGGAAGCTCCTATTTCCTATGACGAAAGAGTTTTGCTTTCTTCGGCTTTTACACCTGTACAAATTGCAAGAACAGCAGCTTCAATTCAAAGTCCTCTTGAGGCCGAAACTTTTTTGGATAATGCTAGGTTTCAGGCAGCCGATACGGTAAGAGGAGCCGAAAATTTCTCTTCCGACGGAATTTTTGCCTACGCTGTTAAGCTCCTTTTGAGGGAAAGAGCCTCCAGATTCGAAATGGAAAAAGGAAAAGAAGAATATTCTTCAATATACAATACTATCCTCGATGAAGAAAAATAAGCGGATTTTAGGCAGATAGGTTAGTTATGTCCGACACCTTAAAAGACCGGCGATTTAAAATCTGGATAGCCTTTTTAACTTTCTTGTCGGGTTTTATAAATGTAGGAGCAATCCGCAGTTTTTCTTTGCCTGTAAGTCATCATACGGGGAATGTAAGTCATCTTGCCATTTCAATTGCACACAAAAACATAGCGGAAGTTTTTATAATCTGTTCGGCGATTCTTGCTTTTTTTGCGGGAGCTTTTTTTTCGGGACTTTTATTCCACCAAAGAAAATTCGGATTAAAGAAAAGATACGGCATTTTGCTGATGGGCCTGGCTATGATATTTTTAAGTTTGGCATTGCTTAAAACACCCCAAATCCTCAAAGTATCTGCCCTAAGCTTCGCAGCAGGAGTTCAAAACGCCATGTTTATCTTCTATGGAGACATCCTTGTAAGAACCACCCACATAACAGGCTACCTTACAGACGCAGCCTTTGCCCTAGCTATGTGCCTTAGGGGCAAAAAAGACAAATTCCGATTTTTTTTGTTTTACAGCCTCAATATTCTTTTTTTCTTAGCCGGAGGAATTATAGCAGGCCTCATCAAAATCAGCTCATTTTTTATAGTTTCGGCCTGTCTTTATCTTATTGCGGGTCTTTACTATTTTATGATGAGGAAAAAGGGAAATAAAAATATCTCTATAACAAAACCGGTTCAATGAGTACCAAATTAAGGCCGGAAATCTGTCTAAAACTTTTATCTGCAGTAATTAGGGGAAGGTCATAAGCTATTGCTGTAGCTGCAATAATAGCATCAGGAAGTTTTATTTTACAAATGCGGCGTAACATAATCGCATGATTTTTTATTTTTTCCGATAATTCTAAAACAATACAATCATTTATAAAAGACCTTATACATTTTTCATCAGCATCCGTCATGCCGGAAAAAGAAAGTATTTCCATTTCCGAAATAATTGAGATACCCAGCCTTTTTGAAATATACGGCTTCATGCATAGATTACCTGAAAGCAGATAAATAATAGCATTTGTATCTGCTATGTAATCAATTCCATTCATTACGCATTTCCTTCTGTATTTCAAGTGCATCTTTATTTATTTTTATACTTCCAAAATATTTAGATAAATCATTATGTTTAGTCTCATACATATTTTTTTTGTGACGGTATAGCAAATAACCAATATACTCCTCAATATCTGCAAGACATTCATTAGGAACAGATTTTATCTGTTCAAATATTGTTTCATAGATCATACTTGCCTCCCTATTGGAACTATATATTTTATTATAACAAAAATCTTACTATTTTTCCATGTTTTGTCAAATAAATATGAGTATTTTTTAGTCTCTTAAATAATCTTAAATCCGTTTGATTTTCCGGTATTATAAGAAGTCCAAAACCACCCTTTTGAGCAAAAGGACTTATCAACATAAACGGCTTTATATTTCCTCTATTTTTTCCTTTAAGGCCTTTTCGACTATGGGAGGAACCATACCTGAAAGATTTCCGCCAAAGGCTGCCAATTCTTTTATGGAGCTTGAACGCAATACAAAGTACTTTGTGTCGGGAACCATAAAAACGGTTTCTATCTTTTGGTTTAAACCCTTATTCATAACGGCTAGATCGAATTCATAGGAAAAATCGGAAACATTCCGAACACCGCGGATTAAAACATTGGCGCCGATTTTTTCGGCATAGTTTACTATCAGAGAATTCCAAGTATTTACAAAAACATTATCCCATTTTTGGGTCAGTTCTTCCATCATATGTTTACGCTCTTCACCCGAAAACAAATAGTTTTTATTGTTATTTACTGCGATTACTACATGTACTTCGGTGAATATCTTTTGAGCTCGTTCAATTACGTTTAAATGCCCAAAGGTGGGCGGATCAAAGGACCCTGCAAAAACAGCTTTTACCATTGGTCGACTCTAACATATTATAGCACCTTTAATCAAGCAGACAGGAAAAAGATAGAAATTAGGCTACAACAATCTCTGATGTATTATACTCATAGCTATTTTCATACATATATTCAGGAGAACAATCAATTTGTCCATCATTCCAAGTAACAATTCCATATTTTAACACAGGATTTTCATAAATTTCAGGTCTACTTAAAGGTTCAAAAACTTCTCCTTTCAAAATAGTTGAATCAAAAAGGCGGATTTGATTATTAGAGAATTTTATCATATAAACTCCGCTGTACATGTGTTTTATCTCGAGTACAGTAAGCATCGGCTCCGGATTATCTGAATATACAATTCCATTTTCTTCGTGCATTGCAAAACCTCCTTATTTAGGAATCTATTTTATCAAAATGCTTATTTTGAACAGCAAGATTCCATGCTGCGTATGCTTTTTCTTCATTTCTTTTAAGCCAATTCTGAACTGATTTTAACTGCTTTGCAGGCATTTCGCCGGCCAAAATTGTTCCATCAATAGCAACAGAAGCTCTAAATTCTCCATAGAAAACATGAACATGAGGTTTATTATGGTATTTTATATCATTGAACATTAGATATATTACAATGCCATCAAAACGTTTTAATTCAGGCATTTATAAACCTCCATTTATTTTGAATATAATTTCAACTCTATTGGCCTACTTTAACATATTATAGCATATTTAATCAAGCAGACAAAGAATATTTTAATCGTAGTTATGAGAAAAAATCAAGGTGTATTTATTGATGTTGATTGTTGAATTTTCCAAGGTATAATTTAACTTGCCGGGTTGAAGCGAGCCTTAGGTTTTATTTCCATAACAGAATAACTGCCGAATGCCGTCAAAGATAAGGGCATCATCAGTTCTCTTGAATTTTTCCGAGTATTTAATTATACTTCCGCCATGAAGTGCGAAATAAATAATATATTGATTGAAAAAACAAAGACCTTTCTAAAAAGAAAATTCGATGAGAGTAAATATTTAAGCGGACATCCCGAAGAAAAAGCATACCGGCTTGAACATTCTTACCGCGTTGCAAATATCGGCAAAGCGATAGCCGAAAAAGAAGATTTTTCCGTTACGGAAATGATAATTGCCTGTCTTCTCCATGATGTTTCTTACTGCGAAGAATTCTGCGGCAAAGAGGGTTGGCTTAACCATGGACGTAATGCGGCAAAAATTGCCCGGCCTTTTCTTAAAGAATTGGGATTACCTGAAGATAGGATTAACGATATATGCTACGGAATAGCGATCCATGTAGATGATAAAGCCGATTTTGACGGAGAGCGCACCCCATTTGCTCTAACGGTAGGAGATGCGGATAATATTGACAGATTCGATGTGTATAGGATTTATGAAACTCTGCATAACAACAATTTTAAAGATATGAATATTTCGCTCAAAAAAGATTATGTTGAAAAGAGACTCAATGAGCTTTACAAATTGTTAAACATGGAACTGGGAACAAAATCTGCACAAGAACTATGGAAAGAGAGGCTCGTATTTTATATTGAGTTTTACGAAAAACTAAAAGAGCAATTAAAAATAAGCGAGGATGTGTTTTAATCGATATGTATTGCCATTGATACAAAACCCAATGCGAAAATCTTGCTAAAAATCCGATATTGTGCTATTATATGCAAATGATGAAAAGAAAATTTATACGGAAACTTTGTTGTTTTACTCTCATTTTAACGATTTTTCAAGGCTATACTCAAGGTTTTGCCCAAGAAAATGACAAGTCAATTAAAGAAATACGAACCGAGGCCATGGATTTTTATCGAAACGAAATCTCGGCGGCCTCAATAAACGAAATATCCGGCGAAAATTTAGGAGTTTGGCAGGATGTGCTTAATGCCTCGCTTTTTATGCTCATAAGAAATAACGAGCTTTATCGAGGCAGAATGCGCCTTATAATTGAAGAAAGTCAAATAATCAAATGCGGAATTTATCCTGATGGAACAATTTTGATAAGTACGGGACTTTTCGATTACATAGAAGCTCGAATTGCCGAAAATCTAACAGTTTCTCCCCGCCGAATAAAAAACTTAAACATTGAAAGAGAAAAAATGCTTTCAGCCTTTTTAGCCCATGCAGCGGCATCTTTTGCCCTTGACAATAAGCTCGTCTATTTTTCGGACCCAAGGAGAAGCGGAGAAAAAAACAGCGAACTTTTAAAATCATACAATTTGACCGCCGACAGCTTTACCTTGATTCTTTTAAAACTCGCAGGTTACGATTCAAACATTTTTTATAACCATCTTGAAGACCTAAAAAGAATCCAAGCCGATCCTAATTACGCAAAAAAATTTGAAAGCTTTTTTACCGATAACTTTTCACCGCAACAGCGTATAAGCAATTTACTTAAACACAAGGATGAGGCAGAAGCCGTTGCCGATGAAATTTTCTATGTGCTTGATGCAGTCAGAAGTGATGATGAAAATGCTATCGAAGATGCAAAGCAAAGAGTTTCGGCCCTGCGGACAGCCTTTCCTAACAATATGTATTTTAAAAGATTGGCAGCCGTAACAGCACATAAAAAATGGGCATCAGGTATTTCAAATAAAGGACTTTTAACCGCCTATCCTGTAGCTGCACAAGATTCAAAAACGGCGAAACAAAATTATGAGATTTTAAATTTCGATCCCAAAAGTCTTTTGATAGATCAAAAAAACGAAGAAACGGAATCGATTCCGGGAAATATAAACGATTATGATGAAGCAGTAAGAGCATATAAAAGCTACCTAAATTCAATTGAAGAATCAGGAATGGAATCTTCATATTCAATGCTTCTTTTTTATTCTCCCAACATAAACGATAAAACGCAGGCTCTTTCTCTTGCCGAAAAAGCCTACTTAAGTGAAAACGGAACAGGAAGCCTAATTGCCGCATCGAACTATGCTTCCCTCCTCTACCTTTCTCAAAAAGATTTTACAAAAGCAAAACTCATTTTAGAGTCGATGATAAAAAATACAACTGCAAGCACTGACAGTCTTTTTTTAATTACAGGAAGCATAATAGATAAAAGAATTATTATCTTTAATTATGCAAGAATGCTTTTTGGTTTAGGTGAATCGGAAAAGGCATTAAAGGTTCGGGAGCAATTACGCAGTTTAATTTTCTCTATGGAAAAATACAGTCCTATAATTTTAAAAAAGATTAAGCTTGAAGATACCACAGATGATTTAATCGAATATTGGGGTAAACCTTCAGGAATAAAATATAATTATTTTTCTGAAAAGTGGTATTACGATTTTTTAAATGCCGAGGTTTCAATTTCAACTGCAACAAACAATAACATAGAAAAGATTTCGATTTTTGCAGATTCCAATTTATCGTTGCCCAATGATTTACGGGTAGGAGAAACAAAAAAGTCTTTTGAAAGTTTTTTCGGTAAACCGATTTATACGGCAGGAGATTGTGAAAACTATTTTTATAAGTCGAACAAGATTCAAGTTTTATATTTAAACGGATTTATAAGACAAATATCCATAACAAAACTTGAATTCTAAAATTATTGTAAACCGCTTATTTTGAGGAAGAAAAATGAATACAAATGCAATCGTCTTATATAAAAACCGTCCGGCTCTTATAAAAGGACAGGCTGACGGAAAATTTGAAATAGAAACGGAAACGGGCATCAAAAAGGTGCGCGAAAAAGATTTTTCCGTTTTGGCTCCAAATAATTCCTCATCGCTAAAAAACATTTTGACCGCAGCTTGTCCCGAACCTGACTTTAATGCAGCTGCCGACTTTTTTGAAGAAGGAACAGCCCTCTTCTCTGAAATAAGCGAATTGGTTTGGGAAAATTTAAATCCGGAACAAATGTGGGCAGCTTGGCTTTTAGTTTCGGCATCTCCTCTTTTTATTGCAGAAAGCCCTGACCTTCCGATTAAGATAAGAACAAAAGAAGAAGCTGAGGCCATAGCTGCTGCAGCACTAAAAAAAGAAACCGAAAAACAAGCGGAAGAACAAGAGCGGAAAGAATTTATAAGCAGCCTATCAAAATTTATAAAAGAAAAAAAGGAAGAAAATTTCGACTTAAAAAAATACTCTCATTTTTTGCAGGAAATAGAAGCCCTTGCCTTAGAAAAAACCGATAAGTCAAAACTTTTAAATGAGGCTCACTTAAAAGAAACTCCGGAATCTGCTCATAAAATTTTAATTAGTACGGGCTATTGGAAGATAGAAAAAAATCCCTACCCCACCCGCTTTAAGCATCCGTTAAATTCGCCTAGGCTGGAATTACCTCCTATTGAACACAACAAAAAATACGAAGATCTGACTCATCTTACCTCCTATGCAATCGACAACGAAGGCAGCACCGATCCGGACGATGCCGTATGCTTTGACGGAGAAAACTTATGGATTCACATTGCAAACCCTGCTGACATAATTACACCCGATTCCAAAAGCGATATGGACGCAAGAAAGCGGGGAGCGACCCTTTACATTCCTGAAGGCGTATCCCGAATGTTGGGAGAATCGGCAGTCGATGCCTTTGCCCTCGGCCTACATGATGACTCTTATGCCCTGTCGTTTAAACTTAAGCTAAATGACTCGGCTGAAATTCTCGATGTAGATATTTTGCGTACCAAAATAAAAGTAAGCTGTATAAGTTTTGAAACGGCCGATGAAGAAAAGATGAATACAAACCTAAAACCTCTTTTTGAAATAGCCGAAAAAAACAGAAAGAAACGGGAAGCTGCAGGAGCTGTTTCGATAGACATGCCGGAAGTTCAAATCAAGGTAGAAACCGAAAATGACAACCAAAAAGTTTTTATAAGCCCGTATAATTTTACGGAATCTTTTTTGATGATAAAGGAAATGATGCTCCTTGCAGGAGAGGCCGCCGCCCGCTTTGCTTTTAAAAATAATATTCCGTTTCAGTATGTAAGTCAGGAAGCTCCCGAATTACCGAAAAAACTTCCCGAAGGCCTTGCGGGCGAATACCGAAAAAGAAAAGCTATGAGGCCGAGAAATGTGGGTACAATTCCTGCAATGCATTCAGCCCTAGGAATTGCAATGTACAGTCAAATTACAAGCCCCCTCCGCCGCTATGGAGACTTGGTTGCCCATCAACAGCTTTTAAAATTTATCGACGGAAACGAGGTAATGAAAACCGATGACCTTCTTATGAGAATAGCGGCGGGAGACATTGCAGGCAAAAATTGTTCCTATGCTGAAAGAGCCTCGCGTCAACATTGGACTCTGATCTATCTATTACAAAACCCTGACTGGCAAGGAGAAGCCGTAATTTTGGAAACAATAAAAAACACTGCACGCATTTCCATTCCGTCTATCGGCTATGAAACCGAGATGAGGTTAAAAAAAGAATTATCGATTAACGAACGCATAAATGTAAAAGCCGAGGATATAGATATTCCGAATCTGACTGTAAGATTTGTGCAGGTGTAAAGGAAAAGAACTTATGCAAAATGTTTTTTATTCTTTAAGGGAATTGGATAAAAGAGCCGAAGAAGATTTTAATTTAAAAAACGGAATTTTAATGGAAAACGCAGCCCGCGGTTCCGCGGAAAAAATTAAAAATCTTTTTCCGTTAAAAAAAGAAGATGCAAAAAAAACTATACAGATTGTCTGCGGTTCAGGCGACAACGGCGGAGACGGGCTCGCCCTTGCAAGAATCTTAGCCGATGATTTTAATATTCATGTCATAATTTTAAAAGAGCCGAAATCGGAACTATGTAAACTACAATACGAAAGATTAAAAGCCTTAAATATAAGGACAGCTAAAAACATCTTGCCCGAATCTGATATTCTTTTTGATGCATTTTTAGGCACCGGCTTAAAAGGGCTTTTAAAAGCCGAAGATAAAAAAACAATAGAGAAGATAAATAAGGTCAAGGCCTTTAAGATAGCCTGCGATATACCGAGCGGCTTAAACCTTGACGGAGAAGCAAGCCCCAATGCAGTTGTATGTAACAGGACCTTTTCGATGGGAGCATTAAAGCAGGCCTTTTATTCGGATGAGGCAAAGGATATTACGGGAAAAATCGAGGTGATAGACCTAGGCCTCCCCCGCTCCTCATACGAACAAAACGAAAAGTCCAATGTTTTTTTACTCGAAAAAGAAGATATGCTTCTCCCTTCAAGAAAAAAACAAAACACCCATAAGGGAAGTTTCGGTCATGCAGGAATAATTATAGGAGAAAAAAACGGAGCAGCACTTTTGGCAGCTTCTGCCTCCTTGGAATTCGGTGCAGGTCTTGTAACATTGATAGGAGAAAATCGGGAAAGGCCTAAAAACCTAAAAGCCGATTTTATGTATGACGGCAAATTTGAAGCCGGCAAATTCAATGTTAAAAAATTTACAAGCCTAGCCATAGGTCAAGGCCTTGGAAGAAAAAATGATGAACTTTTTTCTATCCTGAAAACAAAGGTTGCACAATCAATGCCAATGGTCTTAGATGCGGATATCTTTTATT